>NZ_JBHSFI010000017.1:0-3112 GCF_042654905.1 Promicromonospora alba | reverse complement strand
GTGGATGCCTTGGCACTAGGAGCCGAAGAAGGACGTTGTAGCCTGCGATAATCCTCGGGGAGTTGGCAGACGAGCTGTGATCCGAGGGTCTCCGAATGGGGGAACCCAGCCGAAGTCATGTTCGGTTACCCGCGCCTGAATGTATAGGGCGTGTGGAGGGAACGTCGGGAAGTGAAACATCTCAGTACCGACAGGAAGAGATATTCCGTGAGTAGTGGCGAGCGAAAGCGGATGAGGCCAAACCGTATGCGTGTCAAGCTGTCAGGCGTTGCGTGTGCGGGGTTGTGGGACCTTCTGGAAGAATCTGACAGTTCTTCAGCCAGTAAGAAAGCCGTGTCATAGTCGAACCGGGTTGAATACCGGACCGTAGTGGGTGGGAGTCCCGTAGACGAAATGGTGCGGCCTGGTTGAGGGGATCCCAAGTAGCACGGGGCCCGTGAAATCTCGTGTGAATCTGGCAAGACCACTTGCTAAGCCTAAATACTACCTAGTGACCGATAGCGGACAAGTACCGTGAGGGAAAGGTGAAAAGTACCCCGGGAGGGGAGTGAAATAGTACCTGAAACCATGTGCCTACAATCCGTCGGAGCCTCCTTGGTAGGGGTGACGGCGTGCCTTTTGAAGAATGAGCCTGCGAGTTAGTGCTCGGTGGCGAGGTTAACCCGTGTGGGGTATCCGTAGCGAAAGCGAGTCCGAATAGGGCGATTGAGTCGCCGGGTCTAGACCCGAAGCGAAGTGATCTAGCCATGGGCAGGTTGAAGCGCCGGTAAGACGGCGTGGAGGACCGAACCCACCAGGGTTGAAAACCTGGGGGATGACCTGTGGTTAGGGGTGAAAGGCCAATCAAACTTCGTGATAGCTGGTTCTCCCCGAAATGCATTTAGGTGCAGCGTCGCGTGTTTCTTACCGGAGGTAGAGCTACTGGATGGCTAATGGGCCTCACCAGGTTACTGACGTCAGCCAAACTCCGAATGCCGGTAAGTCGTAAGCGCGGCAGTGAGACTGCGGGGGATAAGCTCCGTGGTCGAGAGGGAAACAGCCCAGATCATCGGCTAAGGTCCCAAAGCGTGTGCTCAGTGGGAAAGGATGTGGAGTTGCACAGACAACCAGGAGGTTGGCTTAGAAGCAGCCACCCTTGAAAGAGTGCGTAATAGCTCACTGGTCAAGTGATTCCGCGCCGACAATGTAGCGGGGCTCAAGCACACCACCGAAGCCGTGGCACTCACACGTTAGCCCAGCACCAGACTTGTTCTGTGTGTTCAGGTGTGTGGGTGGGTAGGGGAGCGTCGTGTGGGCAGTGAAGTCGCGGAGTGATCCAGCGGTGGAGCCTACACGAGTGAGAATGCAGGCATGAGTAGCGAATGACGGGTGTGAATCCCGTCCGCCGAATGACCAAGGGTTCCAGGGCCAGGTTCATCCGCCCTGGGTAAGTCGGGACCTAAGGCGAGGCCGACAGGCGTAGTCGATGGACAAGGAGTTGATATTCTCCTACCGGCGAAGTACCGCCCATACCGAGCCCGGTGATACTAACCACCCCGGACCTGCACCGACACCTTCGGGTGTCATCGTGGGCGAGGCGTGGGACCTGATCCGGTAGTAGGTAAGCGTGTTAACAGGGGTGACGCAGGAAGGTAGCCAGGCGTGGCGATGGTTGTCCATGTCCAAGGTCGTAGCCCGTCCCATAGGCAAATCCGTGGGGCATATAAGGGTGAGAGCTGATAGAGACCGTGTATGCGGGAATCTGGTGATCCTATGCTGCCTAGAAAAGCCTCGACGCGAGGGACTAGCCGCCCGTACCCTAAACCGACTCAGGTGGTCAGGTAGAGAATACTAAGGCGATCGAGAGAATCGTGGTTAAGGAACTCGGCAAAATGCCCCCGTAACTTCGGGAGAAGGGGGGCCTGAACCGTTAACCCACTTGCTGGGGGACGCGGGGAGGGCCGCAGAGACCAGGGAGAAGCGACTGTTTACTAAAAACACAGGTCCGTGCGAAGTCGCAAGACGATGTATACGGACTGACGCCTGCCCGGTGCTGGAAGGTTAAGAGGACGAGTCAGCCTTCGGGCGAAGCTCAGAATTTAAGCCCCAGTAAACGGCGGTGGTAACTATAACCATCCTAAGGTAGCGAAATTCCTTGTCGGGTAAGTTCCGACCTGCACGAATGGCGTAACGACTTCTCCGCTGTCTCAACCGCGAACTCGGCGAAATTGCACTACGAGTAAAGATGCTCGTTACGCGCAGCAGGACGGAAAGACCCCGGGACCTTTACTATAGCTTGGTATTGGTGTTCGGTGCGGTTTGTGTAGGATAGGTGGGAGACTGTGAAGCCAGGGCGCCAGCTCGGGTGGAGTCATTGTTGAAATACCACTCTGATCGCTTCGGATGTCTAACCTCGGTCCGTAATCCGGATCAGGGACAGTGCCTGGTGGGTAGTTTAACTGGGGCGGTTGCCTCCTAAAATGTAACGGAGGCGCTCAAAGGTTCCCTCAGCCTGGTTGGCAATCAGGTATCGAGTGCAAGTGCACAAGGGAGCTTGACTGTGAGACCGACAGGTCGAGCAGGGACGAAAGTCGGAACTAGTGATCCGGCGGTGGCTTGTGGAAGCGCCGTCGCTCAACGGATAAAAGGTACCCCGGGGATAACAGGCTGATCTTGCCCAAGAGTCCATATCGACGGCATGGTTTGGCACCTCGATGTCGGCTCGTCGCATCCTGGGGCTGGAGTAGGTCCCAAGGGTTGGGCTGTTCGCCCATTAAAGCGGTACGCGAGCTGGGTTTAGAACGTCGTGAGACAGTTCGGTCCCTATCCGCTGCGCGCGCAGGAAACTTGAGAAGGGCTGTCCCTAGTACGAGAGGACCGGGACGGACGAACCTCTGGTGTGCCAGTTGTTCCGCCAGGAGCATGGCTGGTTGGCTACGTTCGGAAGGGATAACCGCTGAAAGCATCTAAGCGGGAAGCCTGCTTCGAGATGAGGTTTCCATACACCCTTGTGGTGTGAGAGGCACCCAGCAGACCACTGGGTTGATAGGCCGGATGTGGAAGACAGGACTAAAGACTGTCGGAGCTGACCGGTACTAACTGCCGATAACTTCACAACACATCAACACTGTTA
>NZ_JBHSFI010000016.1:0-613 GCF_042654905.1 Promicromonospora alba | reverse complement strand
CCGGCGCGGGCATCGTGTTCTCCCCCGAGTTCCTGCGCGAGGGCCGCGCCCTGTACGACAACCTGCACCCCTCCCGCATCGTGGTCGGCGACCGCACCGAACGCGGCAAGCAGTTCGCCGACCTGCTCCTGGAAGGCGCCGTCACCAAAGACGTCCCCATCCTGCTGACCGACGCCACCGAGGCCGAGGCCATCAAGCTGTTCGCCAACACCTACCTCGCCCTGCGCGTCGCGTACTTCAACGAGCTGGACACCTACGCCGCGACCCACGGCCTGGACACCGCACAGATCATCGAGGGCGTCGGCCTGGACCCCCGCATCGGCTCGCACTACAACAACCCGTCCTTCGGCTACGGCGGCTACTGCCTGCCCAAGGACACCAAACAGCTCCTCGCGAACTACGCCGACGTCCCACAGAACCTGATCAACGCCGTCGTGGACGCCAACACCACCCGCAAGGACTTCGTCGCCGCCGACATCCTGCGCCGCGAACCCAAGACCGTCGGCGTCTACCGCCTCGTGATGAAGTCCGGATCGGACAACTTCCGCGCCTCCAGCATCCAGGGCATCATGAAGCGCATCAAGGCCAAGGGCGTCGAGGTCATCGTCTACGA
>NZ_JBHSFI010000015.1:0-1154 GCF_042654905.1 Promicromonospora alba | reverse complement strand
TGGGGTGTCGAGGTCGAGGGTGGGTCGTGGTCGTGCGTTGAGCATGACCGCGACCCGCCGGAGATCGTCGGGTGTCCAGCCGGACAGGTCGGTGCCCTTTTCGAACCAGTGCCGTAGCAGCCGGTTGGTGTTCTCGTTCGAGCCGCGTTGCCAGGGTGAGTGCGGGTCGGCGAAGTAGACCGGCATGCGCAGGTCGAGCTGGATATCGACGTAGTCGGCCAGCTCCGAGCCACGGTCCCAGGTCAACGACCGGCGCAGATGCGCGGGCAGGTCACTCATCGCGGTGATCATCGCGCCGGCCACGGTCGCGGCGGTGTGGTCGCCGGGCAGGTGCAGCAGGATCGTGTACCTCGTGGTGCGTTCCACGAGCGTGCCGATCGCGGACGTGCCGCCGGTGCCGAGGATCAGGTCGCCTTCCCAGTGCCCGGGCACGGCCCGGTCGGCGACCTCGGGCGGGCGCTGGGAGATCTTCAATGCGTCCTTGAACGCCCACCCGCCCTTGCCCGCACCGACCCGCTCACGGGACTTACGTGTGCTCCGGTGGGTAGACAGCTGCTGGTGCAGGTCCGCGCGTAGCCGCCCGCGAGCCTGGACATACAGCGACTTGTAGATCGTCTCGTGGCTCACCCACTGGCTCCGATCCTCGGGGTTGTCCCTGCGCAGTATCGACGCGATCAACCCCGGGGACCAGCCCTGGTCCATCCACTCGGTCACCCGGTCGGACAGACCCGGATCAGCGAGCTTGAACTTCTTGGGACGCATCGCCTGCTGCAGCGCCCGACTGTCCGCGACCAGCGCGCTGTAGTCCCCGCCAGGACTGCGGTGCCGCCCGATCTCCCGGGAGACCGTGGACGGCGACCGGCCGATCCGCCGGGCGATCTCGACCTGCTCGAGCCCGGCGTCCAGGCCCCGCTGGATCTCGTCGCGGTCCTCCAACGTCAGCCGGTGCCCCGGCCCACGAGCACGCCCACCACGAGCCGGACGCGCCGGACCGCCACCACGCCCCATCACCAGCTTCATCCCGCCAGCCTGAGACCACCACCGAGCAGCAGCCAGGCGCGACACACCCTCACACGCCGCGGCCTGCTGCTGCGACCACCCCGACGCGATCAACCCGACAACCCGACGTCGAGCTGCAACCGGCCACCGCACAC
>NZ_JBHSFI010000014.1:0-1848 GCF_042654905.1 Promicromonospora alba | reverse complement strand
ACTCAACAGTGTGCTTGATAGTCAATGCCAATGTTTTAACCCCTTGGCGGGTGTGGCCTTGCTGACCATCCGGTTGGACGGGCCGCATTATCGTGGGGGTTGTTTTGGACAGATCTTAATCATCAGATTGGTCTGGCCGGTATCATTGTTCACGCTCGCCCTCGGGTGGGTGTGGATGTTTCTCTTTTACGGAGAGTTTGATCCTGGCTCAGGACGAACGCTGGTGGCGTGCTTAACACATGCAAGTCGAACGGTGAAGCCCAGCTTGCTGGGTGGATCAGTGGCGAACGGGTGAGTAACACGTGAGCAACCTGCCCCCTACTTCGGGATAAGCCTTGGAAACGAGGTCTAATACCGGATATGAGCACTTACCGCATGGTGGGTGTTGGAAAGTTTTTCGGTGGGGGATGGGCTCGCGGCCTATCAGCTTGTTGGTGGGGTAATGGCCTACCAAGGCGTCGACGGGTAGCCGGCCTGAGAGGGCGACCGGCCACACTGGGACTGAGACACGGCCCAGACTCCTACGGGAGGCAGCAGTGGGGAATATTGCACAATGGGCGAAAGCCTGATGCAGCGACGCCACGTGAGGGATGACGGCCTTCGGGTTGTAAACCTCTTTCAGCAGGGAAGAAGCGAAAGTGACGGTACCTGCAGAAGAAGCGCCGGCTAACTACGTGCCAGCAGCCGCGGTAATACGTAGGGCGCAAGCGTTGTCCGGAATTATTGGGCGTAAAGAGCTCGTAGGCGGTCTGTCGCGTCTGGTGTGAAATCCCATGGCTCAACTGTGGGCTTGCATCGGGTACGGGCAGACTAGAGTGCTGTAGGGGAGACTGGAATTCCTGGTGTAGCGGTGGAATGCGCAGATATCAGGAGGAACACCGATGGCGAAGGCAGGTCTCTGGGCAGTTACTGACGCTGAGGAGCGAAAGCATGGGGAGCGAACAGGATTAGATACCCTGGTAGTCCATGCCGTAAACGTTGGGCACTAGGTGTGGGGCGGGTTCCACTCGTTCTGTGCCGCAGCTAACGCATTAAGTGCCCCGCCTGGGGAGTACGGCCGCAAGGCTAAAACTCAAAGGAATTGACGGGGGCCCGCACAAGCGGCGGAGCATGCGGATTAATTCGATGCAACGCGAAGAACCTTACCAAGGCTTGACATGTACGAGAACGCGTCAGAGATGACGAACTCTTTGGACACTCGTACACAGGTGGTGCATGGTTGTCGTCAGCTCGTGTCGTGAGATGTTGGGTTAAGTCCCGCAACGAGCGCAACCCTTATCCTATGTTGCCAGCGGGTCATGCCGGGGACTCATGGGAGACTGCCGGGGTCAACTCGGAGGAAGGTGGGGATGACGTCAAATCATCATGCCCCTTATGTCTTGGGCTTCACGCATGCTACAATGGCCGGTACAGAGGGCTGCGATACCGTGAGGTGGAGCGAATCCCAAAAAGCCGGTCTCAGTTCGGATCGGGGTCTGCAACTCGACCCCGTGAAGTCGGAGTCGCTAGTAATCGCAGATCAGCAACGCTGCGGTGAATACGTTCCCGGGCCTTGTACACACCGCCCGTCAAGTCACGAAAGTTGGTAACACCCGAAGCTCACGGCCCAACCCGCAAGGGAGGGAGTGGTCGAAGGTGGGACTGGCGATTGGGACTAAGTCGTAACAAGGTAGCCGTACCGGAAGGTGCGGCTGGATCACCTCCTTTCTAAGGAGCTCATCTCCACCAGGCCCCACATAGTGGGGGTTGCCGGCCTTCGGGTTGGTGCTGGTGGCAGAGGCCATGCTCAGGCCGTACGCGTCTGGGATGGTTGCTCATGGGTGGAACATTGACGAAGAGTCGCCCTGT
>NZ_JBHSFI010000013.1:0-2114 GCF_042654905.1 Promicromonospora alba | reverse complement strand
CCCGTCGACACCATCAGCAGACTCTCCCTCGATCAGTGTTGTTGCACTGACCGTATGAATCCGCCCGCGTCATCTGGCAGCAGGTGCATGGTCATCCGGCCGACCGTTGCCGCGCCGGGTGTTGACCACAGCAGTTCCTGCCGAGCCGGGGCCTGGTCTGGCAGGAACTGCTGTGGTCAACACCCGGGTCCGCGCCCAGCCGTCAGAGGCTTCCCCACTCGGCGGCGGCCTGGGTGAGCCGGTCACGGACGGCGGTGAGGGCCGGGCCCTGGGGCGCAACCCGGCCCATCGCCAGGTAGAGCGTGTTCAGCGGCGGCGCCTCGGGCTGGTGGAGCTGGACGACCTGCCCGCTCTCCAGCGCCGACGCGACCAGGTACCGCGGGAGCACGGAGACGCCCGCCCCCGCGATCACGGCGGCGAGCACCGCGCGCAGGTCCGGGACCACGAGCGACGTGACGTTCGGCGGCCGACGTCCGAACTCGCTGCGCCAGTAGCGGCGCACGATCGGGAGCTCCTCCGCGTATGCGACCAGCGGCAGGTGCGACAGCGCGGCGACCGGGTCGGCGGCGAGCCGCACCGGGTCGACCGTATGGGCCAGCGCCGCCGGGCCCACGAGCAGGAACTCCTCGTCGACCAGCGGCGTCGCCACGACGGCGTCCTGCCGGGGGCGTACCGAGGACACGACCAGGTCGAGGTGGCCGGCGGCCAGCGCGGCCAGCAGGTCGCCCCCGAGCCCGAGCGTGACCCGGACCTGCAGACCCTGGGCGAGCAGGGGCGCGAGGGCGGGCAGCACCCGGACGGTCATCAGCTCTGCCGCGCCGCCGAGCCGGACGAGCCCCCTGACCGCCGGGGCCTCGTCCGCGGGACCGAGCGCGGCCCGGAGCTCGTCCACGTGCAGGCCCACCTGGGTGGCCAGCGCCACGGCACGTTCGGTGGGTTCGGCACCCCGGCGCGACCGCACGAACAGCCGCGCCCCGAGCTGCTCCTCGAGCCGCGCGAGCTGGCCCGTGACGGCGGGCTGGCTCACGCCCAGGCGCTCCGCCGCGGCGGACAGCGAGCCGGTGCGGTAGACCTCAAGGAACGTCGCGAGGAGGTCGAGTCCCGGCACGCGCGTCACCATCCGTCCCCTGAGGCTGTGGCCCAGCCTTGCCTGGTGCTCAGGCTAACCAGGTCGGCACGACGGCGGGCGGTCAGCGGGCGGCGAGCGCCTTGAGCACCGCCTCGGCGGTCGCGGTGCTGGACTGGGGGTTCTGCCCGGTGATGAGGTTGCCGTCCTGGACCACGGTGCTGCTCCAGGGCACGCCGGTCCTGATGACGGCGCCGCGTTCGCGCAGCGCGGTCTCCACGAGGAACGGCGTGCCATCCCCGAGGCCGCCCTGGCGCTCCTCCTCGTCCGTGAAGGAGGTGAGCGCGCGGCCCGCGTAGGCGAAGGCGCCGTCCGGGGTCTCGGCGCTCAGCAGCGCGGCGGCGCCGTGGCAGAGCGCGGCCACCGTCGTCTGCCGCGTGTTGGCGGCGACCAGCAGCCGGCCGAGGTCGGCGTCGGACACGAGGTCGGCCATGGGGGCGTGGCCGCCAGGGATGTAGATCGCGTCGTAGTCGTCGGCGCGGACGTCGGACAGCGCGAGCGGCTGGGCGAGCCGGCCCGCGATGGAGTCCAGGTAGGCCCGGTGCTCCGCGGCGTCGGCAGCGGCCACGCCGCCCCGTTCGTCCAGGCTGATCTCGTCGACGGTGGGCCGCACGCCGCCGGGTGTCGCGAGGTCGACCGTGGCGCCGGCGGCGGTCAGCGTGCGGTGCGACGCGGCGACCTCCTCGGCCCAGTAGCCGGTGGGGTGGGCGGTCCCGTCAGCCAGGCGCAGGCTGTTCGCGGCGGAGAGGACCATCAGGATCTTCGGCATGGGTGGTTCCGACCTTCTCTGTGAGGGGATGCTCTGCGAGGGATGTTCTGTGCGGAGAACGCCAGGATCCATCACCGAATGCCGAGTCAGCCGGGCGTCGCCATAACCCTGCTTATGGCTCCGATTTGACCATGCACCTGCTGCCAGATCTGGGCGGCGGATTCATACGGTCAGTGCAACAACACTGATCGAGGGAGAGTCTGCTGATGGTGTCGACGG
>NZ_JBHSFI010000012.1:155585-188872 GCF_042654905.1 Promicromonospora alba | reverse complement strand
GACGGGGTGGGAGAGTAGGACGCCGCCGGACAACCATTCCCAGCAAGGGGGTGGAGCAGCACGAAACCTTCGGGGTCGTGCCGCTCCACCCCCTTCCTGCATTTCTGGGCAGTGTTTCAGCCGAGATCTCACAGCGAACGCGCGGCTATCCGGGAGATCGAACGCCGTCCGGCGACTAGACTTGGGGCCATGTCCACCATCTCCCGTGACGAGGTTGCGCGCGTGGCTGCGCTGGCACGGATCGACCTGCGACCGGACGAGGTCTCGCGCCTGGCCGGTGAGCTCGACGTGATCGTCGAGTCCATCGCTCGCGTGAGCGAGGTCGCTACCGCAGACGTGCCGGCAACGAGCCACCCCCTCCCGCTGACGAACGTGTTCCGAGACGACGTACCGGAGCCTGCCCTGCCGATACAGGACGTACTGGCCGGCGCCCCGCGGCAGGAGGACGGACGGTTCGCCGTCCCGCAGATCCTCGGCGAAGAGTGATGGGAACCAACGACATGACACAGGACATCACCCGCCTCAGCGCGTCTGACCTCGCGTCCGCGCTGAAGAACAAGGACGTCACCAGCGTCGAGGCGACGCAGGCACACCTGGACCGGATCGCCGCCGTCGACGGGGACCTGCACGCGTTCCTGCACGTCTCCTCGGAGAAGGCGTTGGCCACCGCCGCGGAGATCGACGCGAAGCGTGCCGCCGGCGAGGAGCTCCACGCTCTCGCGGGCGTGCCCATCGCCGTCAAGGACGTCGTGGTGACCAAGGGTCTGCCGACGACCGCCGGGTCCAAGATCCTCAAGGGCTGGATCCCGCCGTACGACGCGACGCTCGTCGAGCGCATCAAGGCCGCGGGCCTGCCGATCCTCGGCAAGACCAACATGGACGAGTTCGCCATGGGCTCCTCGACCGAGCACTCGGCGTACGGCAACACCAAGAACCCCTGGGACCTGGACCGTATCCCCGGAGGGTCCGGCGGTGGCTCGGCCGCTGCCGTCGCGGGCTTCGAGGCGCCGCTGGCCATCGGGACCGACACCGGCGGCTCGATCCGTCAGCCCGGTGCGGTCACCGGCACCGTCGGCGTGAAGCCCACCTACGGTGGTGTGTCGCGCTACGGCCTGATCGCCATGGCGTCGTCGCTCGACCAGGCGGGCCCCGTGACCCGTACCGTGCTCGACGCCGCGCTGCTGCACGAGTTGATCGGCGGTCACGACCCGCACGACTCGACGTCGATCAACGAGCCGGTACCCGACGTCGTCGCCGCTGCTCAGCAGGGTGCGAAGGGTGACCTGAAGGGTCTGCGGGTCGGCGTCGTCAAGGAGCTGTCGGGCGAGGGCTACCAGGCCGGCGTGTCCGCTCGGTTCGACGAGTCGCTCGACCAGCTGCGCGCGCTGGGCGCCGAGATCGTCGAGGTCTCCTGCCCCAGCTTCGGCTACGCGCTGGACGCCTACTACCTGATCATGCCCGCCGAGGCCTCCAGCAACCTGGCCAAGTTCGACGGCATGCGGTTCGGCCTGCGCGTCGAGCCCGCCGAGGGCCCGGTCACCGCGGAACGCGTCATGGGCGCGACGCGCGGGGCCGGCTTCGGCGACGAGGTCAAGCGCCGCATCATCCTCGGCACCTACGCCCTCTCCGCCGGCTACTACGACGCCTACTACGGCAGCGCGCAGAAGGTCCGCACGCTGATCCAGCGCGACTTCGCCGCGGCGTTCGAGCAGGCCGACGTGCTGGTCTCGCCGACGGCGCCGACCACCGCGTTCAAGTTCGGCGAGAAGCTCGACGACCCGCTCGCGATGTACCTCAACGACATCGCGACGATCCCGGCCAACCTTGCCGGCGTCCCCGGTATGTCCCTGCCGAACGGCCTGTCCGACGACGGCCTGCCCGTCGGGTTCCAGATCCTGGCGCCCGCGAAGGCGGACGACCGGCTGTACCGCGTGGGCGCGGCCCTCGAGGCGGCCCTCGAGTCGCGCTGGGGCGGACCTCTCCTGAACAAGGCCCCCGAACTCAAGACGACGGAGCTCGCCCGATGACCGCCGCAACGACGACCGGACTGGTCGCCTACGAGGATGCTGTCCGCCGCTACGACCCGGTGCTGGGCATCGAGGTCCACGTCGAGCTCGGCACGCTCACCAAGATGTTCTGCGCGGCCGAGGTCGCCTACGGCGGCGAGCCCAACACGCAGGTGACCCCGGTGAGCCTCGGGCTGCCGGGTGCGCTGCCGGTGGTCAACGGCAAGGCCGTCGAGTACGCGATCCGGATCGGTCTGGCGCTGAACTGCACCATCTCCGAGAACTGCCGCTTCGCCCGGAAGAACTACTTCTACCCGGACGTGCCGAAGAACTTCCAGACGTCGCAGTACGACGAGCCGATCGCCTTCGACGGCTGGATCGACATCGAGCTGGACGACGGCGAGGTGTTCCGCGTCGAGATCGAGCGTGCGCACATGGAGGAGGACGCCGGCAAGAACACCCACGTGGGTGGCGCGACCGGCCGCATCCAGGGCGCCGAGTACTCGCTCGTCGACTACAACCGCGCGGGCATCCCGCTCGTGGAGATCGTCACGCGGCCCATCGAGGGCGCGGGTGAGCGCGCACCCGAGGTGGCGCGCGCCTACGTGCAGACGCTGCGCGACATCTTCCGTTCGCTCGACGTCTCCGAGGCGCGGATGGAGCGCGGTAACGTCCGCGCGGACGTGAACCTGTCGCTGCGTCCGACGCCGGGGTCGCCCCTGGGCACCCGTACCGAGACCAAGAACGTCAACTCGTTCCGCTCGATCGAGCGCGCGGTCCGCTACGAGGTGTCCCGCCAGGCGGGCGTGCTCGACGCCGGGCTGACGGTCATCCAGGAGACGCGCCACTTCCACGAGGAGGACGGCACCACGTCGTCGGGCCGCGTGAAGTCGGACGCCGAGGACTACCGGTACTTCCCCGAGCCGGACCTGGTGCCCGTGGCACCGAGCCGCGAGTGGGTCGAGGAGATCCGGGCGACGCTCCCGGAGATGCCGGTGGCCCGCCGCCGTCGGCTCCAGACCGAGTGGGGCTACGCCGACGCCGAGATGCGCGACGTCGTCAACGCGGGCGCCATGGACCTCATCGAGGCCACCGTCGCCGCGGGCACCAGCGCCGCCGGCGCACGCAAGTGGTGGATGGGCGAGCTGGCCCGGCGGGCCAACCAGGACGAGGTCACGCTCGAGGACCTCGCGGTGACCCCGGCGCAGATCGCGCAGCTGCAGGGGCTCGTCGACTCCGGCCGGCTCAACGACAAGCTCGCCCGCCAGGTGCTCGACGGCGTGCTCGCCGGAGAGGGCGACCCGGAGGCGGTCGTCGTGGCTCGCGGCCTGGAGATCGTGTCGGACGACGGACCGCTGCTCGCCGCCATCGACGAGGCGCTGGCCGCCCAGCCCGACATCGTGGAGAAGGTCCGCGGTGGCAACCAGGGACCGATCGGCGCGATCATCGGCGCGGTCATGAAGACGACGAAGGGCCAGGCGGACGCGAAGCGGGTCCGCGAGCTGGTGCTGGATCGGATTGGCTCGTGAGTCTGGGTTCGAGGGCGGGCAGGTGACCCGCGGGCCGCTCCTGCGCGGCGAGATGATGCGTCTGCGCCCCATCGAGGGTCGCGACGCTGAACGCCTGTGGGAGGCGGTGCAGGATCCGGAGGGAACCCGGCTGACGGGGACCACCGCCACGTTCACGCGCGAGCAGATCAACGAGTGGGCGAGCACGGTCAGCGACCGGCCGGGCCGCTACGACTGGGCGATCTGCCCGGCCGCGATGCGGGACGGCAAGCCGGTCAGCGACGAGATGATCGGCGAGATCGTGCTCAACGACCTCGACGAGGACGTCCGCTCGGCGAACCTCCGGCTCCAGCTCCTCCCGAACTACAGGGGCCGCGGTTACGGCAGGGAGGCCATCCTCGAGGTGCTCCGGTTCGCCTTCGACGGTGTCGAAGGCGAACCGGGGCTCGGCCTGCACCGGGTGAGCCTGGACGTGCTCAGCATCAACCCCCGCGCGCAGGCGCTGTACGAGTCGCTCGGGTTCCGTGAGGAGGGCCGTCTGCGGGACATCTACCGCGACGGCGACACCTGGGCCGACGCAGTGGTGATGAGCATCCTCGAGGACGAGTACCGGGCGATGTCGCGGTCGTAGGAGGCGCCGCGGCCGTCGCGCCGAGGAGGCCGTGGTCCTGGACGGTTGTCCGACTACGGGCGAAGTGAGCGCTAACATCCCTCCATGTCGCCTCTGCGCCGTCTGCTGCTGCGGGTGCTCGCCGTGGTCGTGCTGACGTCCGTCACCGCCTCGTCGGCCTGCGTCCCGACCCAGGCGGCGACGGACCTCACCGAACGGGTTCGGCGAGGCGAGAACATCGAGCTCGCGGGCGACGCCACCGTCACCCTCGGCGACGGCGAAGAGGTGGTCTACGGCGGCGTCCTCTCCGGTGTGGGCACCCTGACGGTCAGCGGGCGCGGCAAGCTCGTGCTCACCGCGGACAGCGACTTCCAGATCCCCGAGGACCGCCGGCGGCAGCGCATCGAGATCCTGGGCATCACAAACCACCCCTATGCCCGGATGCGCGACGCCGATCCGCCCGCCGTGACGGTCGAGGCCGGTGCGACGCTCCAGTACGGCGACGGGACCGGCGGCACGACCGGGCGGGTCGGCCACTATCCGTACGACTGCCCGAACTTCGCCTGGAACGCCCTCAACCACCACGTCGACGGCACCCTGATCGTCGCCGTCGGCGGTGCGCTGTACCACCCGGGCATCCTCTCCGGCGGCGGCGTCCTGAACCAGCCCCGCTTCATCTGGGAAGGCGTCGAGCTGGCCGGCGACCATCCGTTCTCTGGCACCGTCGTCAACGGCACCGGGGTCCATGCCAGCAAGCGGGACAAGTTCCGGACGTCCCTGCCGAACCTGTCCGAGGTGGTCAACTACGGCTCGTTCATGATCGACACGCCCCACGCCTACGACACGGTCCTCGGGTTCGACATCTTCTCCCGTGAGTGGGGGAACGACGTCAACTTCTACGGCGCCCCCGACGGCAGCCGCGTGATCATGTCCGGCGTCTACTCCTGGAGCGACCAGGGCTCGGAGACCGCCCCCTCGCTCTCGGACCCCGACCTGAACTACGTGGCGGTCCCGAAGAACATCAACAAGCGCGGCGTGAACATCCAGGGCGCGATCGTCCAGTGGGGCGACGGGACGCACAACCGGTTCTTCCTGCCCGGCACCCGCGAGACGATCTACATCAACCTGTACACGCGCCGCGCCCGCGGGCACCTGATCTTCGACTACAACGGGCCCGTCACGCTGGGGGCGCCGATCTCCGGCGGGGTGTACCACGACACGATGGACGCCGTGGCGGTCGGCGACGTCACCGTCGCAGGCACGCCGGGCAACGACGTCACCTTCGCGGACCAGCAGAACTACGACGGCACGACCACCATCGAGAGCGGGGCGGTCCTCCGGCTGGGCACGGGCAGCCCGGGCCAGGACTCCTGGCTGATCACCGGGACCGAAGGCGCGAAGATCATCGACGACGGCGCCCTCGTCGTCAGCAATGCGGAGAAGGAGATCGAGCTGTCCCGGATCTCCGGCAAGGGTTCCTTCGAGCAGGCCGGCCCCGCGACCGTGACGCTCACCGGTGACACCGCCTACACGGGGCCGACGACGGTGTCGGGCGGCGCGCTCGTCCTCGCTGGCGGGACCCTCGCGTCGTCGGCGAGCGTGGGGCTCTCGAAGCCCGGCGCGACGCTCGACGTGACCGCCGCGGGGGACCAGACCGTGCGCAACTTGAGCGGTGTCGGCCGCACCGCGCTCCGTCTCGGCGGTGCCACCATGACCGTCGTGAGCAGCAAGAGCACGAAGTACGCCGGGCGCGTCGAGGGGACCGGCGGCCTCGTGAAGTCCGGGCCGAGGACGCTCACCTACTCCGGGAAGAGCACCGCCGAGGGTCCTTGGGTGGTCACCGGCGGGACGCTCTCGCTCGCGGGCGCCGAGATCGCCGCGGACCTGGTCGTCGACAGCTCGCTCGGGGTCACCGGGACGGCCGTCGTCGGCGGCGACCTGACGCTCGGGGGAAGGTCCACCTTCCAGCCGGACACGGCCGCAGGGCTGAAGGTCGGCGGCGATGCCGACCTGGGCGGCGCCACGCTCAAGGTTCGCCATGAGGACGGCGCCCCGCTTCCCCGGGAGCTCTCCGTCATCACCGCGGGCGGCGAGATCAGCGGAACGTTCAAGGGCCTCGACGAGGGTGCCCGGGTCGACGTCGGCGGCAAGACCTACGAGATCAGCTACGGGAACGGCAGGGTCGTGCTCTCCACCCCGGCGGCCGTCGCACGCCCGACCGTGGAGGCCGCGGCGGGCGGGAGCGCCCGCAGGCCGGAGCCACAGAGCGCCTTTCCGGCTGTCCCGGTCGCCCTCGTCACGGTCGCCACGCTCGGACTTGGCGCGCTCCTCTTCTTCTTGCTCCGCCGAGGGCGGGGGATCGATGCGCGGCACGTCCGGCGTCGCACTCCGGCGCCCCTCGACGACTCCGCGGCTACGACACCGGGAAGGCCCTACGGCCCGCCGGCGATGTAGGCCGTCAGCTGATCGCGCTCGGCCTGCACCTCGGCGATCCGGTGCTTGACGACGTCGCCGATGCTCACGATCCCGGTCAGCCGGGTGTCGACGAGCACGGGGACGTGCCGGACCCGGTGCTCCGTCATCAGGGGCATGAGCTCGTCGAGCGTCGCCTCGGGCCCGCAGGTGTGCACCGCGGCGGTCATGATCGCGTCCACCGGGCCGTCCAGGATGCCGTCGCCGTCCGAGTGCAGGCGGCGGACGACGTCGCGCTCGCTCACGATCCCGTCGACACTCGCGCCGTCGTCGGAGACCACTACCGCGCCTATGCCGTGCTGGGCGAGGAGGGCGAGCAGGTCGCGTACGCTCCGGTCGCGAGAGATGGTGACGACCGAGCCGCCCTTGCGCCGCAAAGCCTCTGTTACCCGCATTCGAGTACCCCCGTCGCGTGCACGCCGGAATCCGCGTCATTGCGGGCCCCTGGTACGACCGTACGGCACGCGGCAACGTTCAGGTAAGGGGTGAAGCCCGATCGCTCGACCCGATCGCTCGGGCCGTGGGGGGACGGGATGCGCCGCCGCTGACGCATCCCGTCCCGGCTAGCGGGGTACGCGCGTCACGAGCACGTGGCCGTCGGCAACGTGTTGTTGCCGTTCTTGTAGACGGTGATCCCGAAGTTGTTGCCCGACCCGTTCGGCGTCGCGGTCAGCGTGCCGGTGTTCCCGGTGACGTTGGCGTTCCAGCTGCTCTGCAAGGACTGGCCGCCGGCGAGGCTGATCCTCGTGGTCCAGCTGTTGGTGCCGCTGACCGAGAGGTTCACGTTGAACCGGTCGCCCCACTCCTGGCCCCGGGTCACGTTGACGGTGCAGGACGTGCCTCCGCCGCCCCCGCCGCCGGTACCGACGGTGATGTTGGAGTTGCCGCTGCTCTGGAAGCCCTCCGTCGCCATGATCTGGTAGTCGTGGCTGCCGAGGTTCATGCCGCGTGCGGCCCAGGCGTCGAAGTGCGCGCCGGCGGAGATGGTGCCGCCCGTGCGCTTCCCCTGGCGGACGCTCCAGTACTGCGGGAACGTCCTGGTGCCCTCGATCGACGGCTGGTTGTAACGCATCGTCTTGTAGATGTCGTAGGTGCCGCCGTCGGTGGTCACGGTGCCCTGGTACTCGCCGGTGGGCCGGTAGGTGCCCCAGTTGTCGACCACGTAGTACTCGACGAGCGGGTTGCGGGTCCACCCGTAGAGCGTGAGGTAGGCGTTGCCGGAGGGGTTGAACGTGCCCGAGTAGCTCACGTTGCGCCGGGCGCCGGTGGCCCAGCCCTTGCCTGCGACGAAGTTGCCGGTGTTGCTCCACTGGGTGGAGTAGTTGCCGCCCGAACCGAGGTTCATCGAGACGGTCCCGGGGGCATCGGTCCAGAACGAGTAGAAGTACCCGCCGTGGTTGCCGGTCTCGTTGCGGTCGACCGCCGCCGCGGGCACGGAGCTGGCCACCATGCCGGCCCCGAGCAGGGCTGCAGTGGCGCCGATGCTCGCCAGCTTGCGCAGCAGGCGGCCGCGCCGGGTTCCGGAGCGCGTAGCAAACGATTTCGATCGGGTGGAAGGTTCGGTAGTAAACGTTTTCGCCATGTCGCACCTCGTTGTACGTAGCAGTGAGCAGATACATGCGTGACGCGCACGGGTCCCGAACAGCGGCGTCCAGGTGGCCGGCATCCTTGCAGGCGGGGCCAGTGATCTTGAGGTCGACGGCCCGCCGCTAGACAGTGTGCCCACGGCGCACAGCCCGGTCAAGGGTTTGCGGGTCACCCTGTGGACGCCGGTGTCCGACGCCGCGGACCGGAGGTAGCGTGCAGGAGCCGCCCACCCCCGTATGGCGTGCGGCCATCCAGCATCGAAGGAGCTGAACAGTCATGAGTCGTCCCCTGCGCTCCCGGACGTCCACCCACGGCCGCAACATGGCCGGAGCCCGCGCCCTGTGGCGCGCCACGGGCATGGGTGCCGAGGACTTCGGGAAGCCGATCATCGCGATCGCGAACTCGTACACGCAGTTCGTGCCGGGGCACGTACACCTCAAGGACATGGGTGACCTCGTGGCGTCGGCGATCCGCGAGGCGGGCGGCGTCGCGAAGGAGTTCAACACGATCGCCGTCGACGACGGCATCGCCATGGGACATGCCGGGATGCTCTACTCCCTGCCCAGCCGCGACCTCATCGCCGACTCGGTCGAGTACATGGTGCAGGCGCACACCGCTGACGCCATCGTGTGCATCTCTAACTGCGACAAGATCACGCCAGGCATGCTCAACGCGGCGCTGCGGCTGAACATCCCGGTGATCTTCGTGTCCGGCGGGCCCATGGAAGCGGGCAAGGCGGTCGTGGCGAACGGCGTCGCCAAGACGCCGCTGAACCTCATCAACGCCATCAACTACTCGGCCGACGAGAACGTCGACGACGCGGCGCTCGGCCTGGTCGAGGAGAACGCCTGCCCCACGTGCGGCTCGTGCTCGGGGATGTTCACGGCGAACTCGATGAACTGCCTCACCGAGGCGCTGGGCCTGTCGCTGCCGGGCAACGGCTCGACGCTCGCGACGCACGCAGCCCGCAAGGAGCTGTTCCTCGAGGCCGGCCGCACCATCGTCGACCTGGCCCGCCGGTACTACGAGGACGAGGACGACACCGCCGCCCCGCGCGGGATCGCCACCAAGGCGGCGTTCGCCAACGCGATGACGCTCGACGTCGCGATGGGCGGCTCCACCAACACGGTGCTGCACATCCTCGCCGCGGCGCAGGAGGCCGAGGTCGACTTCACGCTCTCCGACATCGAGGAGATCAGCCGCCGGGTGCCGTGCCTGTCGAAGGTCGCGCCGAACCACCCGGACTACCACATGGAGGACGTCCACCGCGCGGGCGGTATCCCCGCGCTGCTGGGCGAGCTCGACCGGGGCGGCCTGCTGGACCACGACGTCACCTCGGTGCACACGCCGACGCTGCGCGCGTGGCTCGACGACTGGGACATCCGCGGCGGCAAGGCCACCGAGCGGGCGCTCGGTCTGTTCCACGCGGCCCCGGGCGGGGTGCGCACCACCAAGGCGTTCTCGACGAACAACCAGTGGGAGACCCTCGACACCGACGGTGCCGGCGGCTGCATCCGCTCGGTCGAGCACGCGTACACCGTCGAGGGCGGGCTCGCCGTGCTGCGCGGCAACCTCGCGGAGGACGGCGCCGTGTTCAAGACGGCGGGCGTCGACCCGGACGTGTTCCACTTCGTCGGCAAGGCGCTGGTCTGCGAGTCGCAGGACGAGGCAGTCGAGAAGATCCTGACCAAGCAGGTCGAGCCGGGACACGTCGTGGTCGTGCGCTACGAGGGCCCCGCCGGCGGGCCGGGCATGCAGGAGATGCTCTACCCGACCTCCTACATCAAGGGCCGCGGCCTGGGGAAGGTCGTCGCCCTCATCACCGACGGCCGGTTCTCGGGCGGTTCCAGCGGCATCTCCGTGGGGCACGTCTCCCCGGAGGCGGCCGCGGGCGGCACCATCGGCCTGATCGAGGACGGCGACGAGATCGAGATCGACGTCGACACGCGCCTCATTCGAGTCAACGTGCCCTCCGACGTACTCGCCGAGCGCCGCGCCAAGATGGAGTCCTCGGAGCGGCCGTGGCAGCCCGTGGACCGCGACCGGTACGTGTCGCCGGCGCTGCAGGCCTACGCGGCCCTCGCGACGTCTGCCGACAAGGGCGCCGTGCGGGACGTGGCACGGCTCCAGCGCCGCTGACCAGGGCGGGCGCGGCACTCCGGGGTGCCGCGCCCGGGCCTGGCTCGGCCGGGCCCGGCTCCGACGGCGGCGGACGACGACGTTCGAGTGTCGGTGACTCGTGCCATGGTGGTGGGGCCCCGACGACACACACCCAGGAGTGACCCATGACCGACTCGATCACCGCCGCCGAGTTCACCGCGGCCGAGGGGACGGGTGACTGGCGTGTGCTGCGAAGGTCCGCCCTCGCGCGCTTCGCCACCGGCTCGTTCACCCGGGGAGTGCGGCTGGTCACCCGCATCGGGGCCCTCGCGGACGCCGCGAACCACCATCCGGACGTCGACCTGCGCTACGGGTCCGTCACGGTGCGGACCTGGTCGCACGACGTCGGCGGCCTGTCCGCGCGGGACGTCGCGCTCGCCCGGGAGATCTCGATGGCCGCCCGCGAGCTGGACGTCGCGGCGGAACCCGCGCGGGTCAGCGAGGTCGCCCTGTGCATCGACGCGACGGCAGGCCCCCAGGTGCAGGCGTTCTGGCAGGCGCTGCTGGGCCACGACGCGCACCCGGACCACGCGGACGACGCGGCCGCAGCGCGGCTGAGTGACCCGGACGGGCGGCTGCCGTCGGTCTGGTTCCAGCAGTCCGACGAGCGGCGGGAGCAGCGCAACCGCATCCACGTGGACGTGTGGGTGCCGTACGACCAGGCAGAGCAACGGGTCGCGGCGGCGCTCGCGGCGGGCGGCCGGCTGGTCACCGACGAGTTCGCCCCGGCGTGGTGGGTGGTCGCCGACGTCGAGGGCAACGAGGCCTGCGTGTCGACGTGGAAAACAGCGTGAGATCCGGCCGAGGGGCGGGTAAGGTCTCGCGCTTGTGCGCCCGCTCCCTTCCCCCGCCCGGAACCCCTACTGGCGGTTCCTGGTAGCGGGATTCCGCGGGCAGTCCGCCTACCCGCTGGCCACGCTCGCGGGTCTGGTGGCGAACGCGACCTTCGGCCTGCTCAAGGGCGGGATCATGGGCGCGGCGGTCGAGAGCTCAGGCGGCGAGCTCGCCGGCTACTCCGCGGCGACCATGGCGGCGTTCGTCTGGCTGGGCCAGGGCATGCTCGGCTCGGTGAACTTCTGGGGCGGCAGCGACCTCCAGACCAGGATCAAGTCCGGCGACGTCGCCGTCGACTTCCTGCGGCCCGTGAGCGTGCAGGCGGCCAACGTGCTGACGGACATCGGCAAGGGACTGTTCGCCCTGCTGCCCCGCGGGCTGCCGAGCGTCGTCATCGGGGTGCTCGTCTCCAGCATGGCCCTGCCGCCCGGTGCCGCCGCGTACGCGCTGGGGCTGACCAGCCTGCTGATCGGCATCGCGGTCTCGCACGCCACCGTGTACGTCGTGGCCACCGCCGGGTTCTGGCTGGTGGAGACCCGCGGCGTCAGCGTGCTCTACATGGCGGTCTCGGGGTTCTTCGCCGGCCTGTTCACGCCGATCTACCTGTTCCCGGACTGGCTGCTGACCCTCACGCTGCTCACGCCCTTCCCGTCGATGATGCAGTTCCCCATCGACGTGCTCTCCGGGCAGGTCACCGGGGCGGCGGCGTGGCAGCGCCTCGGGGTGCAGCTGGTGTGGCTGGCGGTGGTGCTCGCCGTCGGGCACCTGACCACGCGGGCCGGGCGCCGCAGGCTGGAGGTGCAGGGTGGCTGAACCACCGCGCAGGGCGCGGGCGTTCCGCGCCTACCGGGCGGTGCTCGCGAGCCGTGCCCGCTCGCAGGCGAGCCACCGGGCCAGCTTCCGGATGGACCTGGTGGGGGCGACGCTCGTCGGGCTCATCGAGTTCACCGAGATCTGGGTGCTGTACTCGGCGACGGACGAGATCGGCGGGTTCACGCTCGCCCAGATCCTGCTGGTGTTCGGCCTGTCCGACCTCGCGTTCTCCCTGGCCGACCTCGTCGCGGGGCACTGCGACAACCTTCCGGTATATGTCCGCGCGGGCACGCTCGACGTCTTCTTCCTGCGGCCGCAGCCGCTGCTGGCACAGCTGATGACCAGCGACCTCAGCCTGCGCCGGATCGGGCGGTGCCTCGTGGGCGCGGCGGCGCTCACCGTAGGGCTGGTGCTCAACGACATCGACTGGGGCGTCGGCACCGTCAGCCTGCTGGTACTCGCCCTGGCCTCCGGGTTCGCCATCTTCACCGCGCAGTTCGTCACCGCCGCCGGGCTGCAGTTCTTCCTGATCAACGGCTCCGAGATGACCAATGCGTTCGTCTACGGCGGCCGGTACGCGGCCACCCAGCCGGCCGGTGTGTGGCCGCGCGCCCTGCTCGTCGTCTTCGGCGGCATCTTTCCCGTGGCCTTCGCGGCCTACCTGCCGGTGGCCACGCTGCTCGGCATGCCAGGCCCCGTCGGGCTGCCGACCTGGCTGGGCTGGTTCGCGCCGGTCGCCGCCCTCTGGGCGGTCGCCGTCGCGGGACTGTGCTGGCGCTGGGGCCTTCGTCACTACCGAGGAGCGGGTGGATGAACATCATCGAGACCGACGGACTGACCCGGGTGTTCACCGGGCGGCCCGACCGGAAGAACGGGTTCCGCCGCATCAGGCACGTCGCCGTCGACGACCTCGACCTGACCGTCGAGGCGGGCGAGGCGGTCGGCTACATCGGGGCCAACGGCGCCGGGAAGTCGACGACGATCAAGATGCTCGTCGGCATCCTGGTGCCCACGAGCGGCACGGTGACCACTGCCGGGCTGCACCCCCTGAAGCAGCGCCGCGCGCTGGCCCGCCGGATCGGCGTGGTCTTCGGGCAGCGGTCCCAGCTCTGGTGGGACCTGCCGGTACGGGAGTCGTTCTCCATCCTCTCGGCCATCCACTCCCTGTCCGCGGCCGACGAACACACCAGGACCGCCGAGCTGGTCGACATGCTGGAGATGGGGGAGTTCCTGAGCACGCCGGTGCGCCAGCTCTCGCTGGGCCAGCGCATGCGCGCCGAGGTCGCGGCTGCGCTGCTGCACCGGCCCGAGCTGCTGATCCTCGACGAGCCGACCATCGGCCTGGACGTGCTGTCCAAGCAGCGCCTGCGCGAGTTCCTCGTGGCGCAGCGGCGCGAGCACGGCACGACGCTGCTGCTCACCACGCACGACATGGGCGACGTCGAGCGGCTCTGTGACCGGATCCTCGTCGTGGACCACGGCAAGCTCGCGTTCGATGGCACCCTCGCCGGGCTGGCCCGGACCGTCGGAGCGCGACGCGAGCTCGTCGTCGACCTCGCCACCCCGACCGATGACCTGGTCGACCTGGACGGCGCGGAGCACGTCCGCAGCGAGTCCGGCGGCCTGCGGCAGCGCCTCGCCTTCGACCCCCAGCGCACGACGGCGGCCCGCGTGCTCGCCGCGGTCTCCGAGCGGGCGGAGGTGCTGGACCTGTCGATCGCCGAGCCCGACATCGAGGACGTGGTCCGCGAGATCTACCGCGCCACCCGTCACTGACCCACCTGCCCGCGACAAGGGCTGGTCAGGCGCGGGTGACGAGCAGCTCCGACCACGCGGGGATCAGCACGCCCCGGGCCGCCCGACGGCGGACGACGCGCAGCGGCCGGTCCTCCGACCACAGCATCCGCAGCAGGGTGCCGATCTCGGCCCGGGCCAGCGCAGCGCCCAGACACAGGTGCCGGCCGGCGCCGAACCAGAGCTGGCGAGACTCGCGCACGTACTGGCGGTCGGCGCGGAACGGCCCGGCGGTGGCGTTCGCCGACCAGACCAGCAGCATGATCCGCTCGCCGGCCCGCAGCTGTGCGCCGCCCACCTCGACGTCGGCTGCCACCCCTCTGCCGATCACCGACGCCGGGCTCGTCACCCGCAGCCCCTCGCGCACCACGTTCTCGACCGGGTCCGCCTCCCCGGGGTTCAGCAGCCCCGCCGCACGCCCGTCGTCCCCGTCCCGCACGGGAATCGGTGCCGCCGCACCCGGCGCGGCACCCGCACGGATCGCCGCGAGCATCCGGTGCTGCTCACCGGTGTCGATCAGCAGGGCGGTGATCCGGCCCATGGCGCTCGCGGCGGTCTCGGTACCCGCGACCATGAGGAGCGACGCCAGGCCGGACGTCTCGGTCAGCCCGAGGCCGAGCTCCCGGCAGCGGCCGAGCAAGGTGTCCGGCGGTGCGTCCCGCCAGCCGTCGGGGATCCCCGCGTTCAGCTCGGCGACGATGCCCTGCGCGGTAGCCACCTGGGCCGGCGTCAGGATCGTCGATCCAGCGGTGCCGAGCGCCACGGAGGCCAGCCGCTCACCGGTCTCGAAGATCCGCGCCGCGCCCTCGTCGTCGGGCCAGGACCCGCCGTGCCCGGCGGGTCGAGGGATGCCCAGCAGGCAGATCACCATGCGGCCCACCAGGATGCGGGAGAGGCGCGCGACGTCCAGCGTGCCGCCCGAGCGCAGCACCTCGCCCGCGACGGCGATCCGGTCGTCCCAGGCGGCGCTCACGAGATCACGCGAGACGGCCTCCGTGAACAGCTCGCGGGTGCGGGTACGCAGGTCGTGGTGCCCCGCGCCGTCGAACAGGTCGAGCACCCAGTCGCCGAGGATCTGGGCCCACAGGTTCCCGACGCCGCCCTCGCCGAGGATCGTGAACGAACGGTGGTCGCGGAGGACCGTGCGGGCCACCACCGGGTCCGCCGTGACCCACCCGATGCCGGGCACCTTGCGCACCGGTGAACCACCGAGGGGTGACCCCTGGGCGGCTATACCTGCCAGGAGCAGTCCGGCCATCGCGGGCCGGGCGCGGTGGAGGAGGCCCAGCTCGTGCCGGGTGGTGGGGAGGATGTGGGTCACGGCCGTCACCCTATGGGCGGCCGCGCCCACCGCGGTACAGCGGCAGGGCGATCAGCCGTAGAGGCCCTGGACGTCCAGCTCGATCGGGAACGGTAGGTCGACCTTGAGGGTGTCGCGGAAGATGCCGATCGGGACGTAGGTCCGGGTCATGTCGTCGAGCTCGTAGACATGGATCGCTGTCGACGCATTGCCGTCCTCGTCCTCGACTCGCCAGAAGTGGCGGATGCCTGCCTCCGCGTACTTGTGCGGCTTGACCGCCTTGTCGCGATGAGCGGACTCGGGCGAGACCACCTCGACTGCCAGGACGATGTCCTTGGCCTCGTACTGGGTGGCGTCGGGCGGGATCGACACGGTCGAGGCGATCACATCCGGCTCCGGCCGGTTGTACTTGTCCAGCCTGACGGTCATCTCACTGTTGACCTC
The DNA here is from genome assembly GCF_042654905.1 of Promicromonospora alba. Classification (NCBI taxonomy): domain Bacteria; kingdom Bacillati; phylum Actinomycetota; class Actinomycetes; order Micrococcales; family Promicromonosporaceae; genus Promicromonospora; species Promicromonospora alba. The sequence goes on along the minus strand of NZ_JBHSFI010000012.1, from coordinate 173,344 downwards.
GATGCCCTCAGGCGCCTGGGCGTGGAGGGTACGGTCGAGGGCGTTGATGACACGTCGATGCCAGTTGCGTTGCGGGGACATCATGAAGACAAGGGCTCCGTCGATCAGCTCGGTGTGGCGTGGAGCGTCCGGCAGATTGTCCAGGTCCTCGGCGAGCCAGCCCTCCGGGCGCGGAGGGCGCATCCATTCGGGGAGCTCGGCCATGGCACCACGGTAGCAACGCGCAACTGTCGTGTCATGACTCGCCGCTGCCGCTGTCGTCGCATACCTAGACGTTAATACGTCTAGCCGTCATCAGTGCGTTATGGGCGTGCCCTACTCTGTCGCGGGTGCTTCCCGAACCGGCCGCCGTGCTGAACCCGGCACCTACTCGACCTGCTGAACCCGCCGCTTCACCCAGGCTGTCCCCACACCCCGTCGCCCGCATCGCCGGCGTCGCGGTGCACCTGCCCGAGCGCACGCGCGACGTGGCCGAGGCCGAGCGTGAGCTGCACCGCAGGAACCCGAAGGTCGCGCCCCGCATCCCGATGGTCTCGCGCCTGACGGGAGTGCGTCGCATCCATGTGGCGGACGACGACCAGCAGGCCTCCGACCTCGCCGTCGCCGCCTCCCGAACGGTCCTGGACCGCGCGGGCCTTCAACCGGACGACGTCGACCTCCTGCTCTTCGCGTCTGCCACACAGGACATGATCGAGCCCGCGACCAGCCACATCGTGGCCGCCAAGCTCGGCGTCCGCGCACCGGTGATGGACGTCAAGAACGCCTGCAACTCGGTGCTCAACGGCATCGAGGTGGCCGAGGCGCTCATCGGCACCGGCCGGTACCGCCGCGTGCTCGTGGCGTGCGGCGAGATGCCGACGCGCGGGGTGCGCTGGGACGTGCCCGACCGCAGCACGTACGCGATGTCCGCGGCCGGCTACACGATGTCCGACGCCGGGGCCGCGGTGCTCGTCGAGGCGACCGGAAGCGTGCCGGGCTTCGGGGCAGGCGCCGCGCTCGGACACTCCGCTGACTTGGCGGACGGCTTCGAGGACCGGTTCGAGGACGACCTGGCGGCCGAGCTCGCGGGGCTCGTCGAGCCCGTGGACAGGCCGTCGGGGATCCTCGCCTCGGTGTTCGCCGCCGAGTCGCAGCACTGGGACGTCGGCATGCTCCCGGGTGGCGGCACGGTGAACCCGCGCGACCCCGAGCGCAGCTACTTCGAGATAGACGGCTCGCGGCTGCGCGAGGCCTTCGTCGCCTTCGGTCCGGGCCCCGTGGAGCAGGCGCTGGCCACCGCGGGCGTGACCATCGACGACGTCGCCCTCATCGCCGTGCACCAGGTGGCGGTCGCCTACCTGGCGGACGTGCACCGGGCGCTCGGCGTACCGGCCGACCGCACGATCCTCACGGTCGCCGACCACGGCAACATCGCCTCGGCGACGCTGCCCCTGCAGCTGGCCACGGCGCTGGAGTCCGGCCGCCTGCGGCGCGGCGACGTCGTGCTGCTGCTCGGCCTGGCCGGCGGGATCAGCATGGGCGCGATGGTGGTCCGGTGGTGAGCGACGGACGGCTCGGCCCGGTGGCGGGACGCCCGCGGCTCGCCGTCGTCGTACCCGCCCTGAACGAGGCGCACGAGCACGGGATCCTGCGCACCCTCGAGGCGCTGCACACGCAGGAGGACGACGACTTCGACCTGGTCGTCGTGGACAACGGGTCCACCGACGGCACGCCCGACGTCGTGCGCAAGGCGATCGCCGACTGGGGACGGCTGCGCTGGCAGGTCGTGACCGAGGACCAGAAGGGGACCGGCGCCGCCGCGGACACCGGGATGCGCGCGGCGATCGCGCTCGGCGCCGAGCTGCTGGCCCGGACGGACGCCGACTGCCTGCCGCCGCCGGGGTGGACCAGAGCGGTGCGGGAGGCGTTCGCGACGGGCGACGAGCTCGTCGCCGGCCGGCTCGTCCCGCGCGACGACGACCTGCCCGTGTCGCGGTTCCAGCAGGGCGTGCTGTCGTTCGCGCTGTGGGCGTCGAGCACGTTCGGCAAGGTCCGGCCGGGAAACCAGGACGAGGGGTACCTCGGTCCGTACGTCATGACGCCCGGCTGCAACATGGCGATCACCGCGTCCCTGTACGAGCGGGCGGGCGGGTTCCCGCGCACCCGGATCGAGGACCTGCACGAGGACCGCGCGCTGGTCAACGCGGTACGGCGGCTGACGACGCGGTACGCCGAGCACCGCACGGTGTGGGTGCGCGCCTCGACGCGCCGCGTGCACGCCTGGGGGCTGGTGCGGACGCTCGGCTGGTACGCCGACCACCGCTACCGCCCCGAGATCGTGGACATCCGATGACGCCCGCCTTGGCAGCCGCTGCTGTGGTCGATCGCCGTCCACCGGTCGTCACCGCACAGGGCCACGGCTGGGCCTCGCCCGAGGCCTTCTGGGAGGAGCGGGTGCAGCGCGCCGCGCATCCTCTCGCGTACCCGGCGCTACGGTCCGTGCGGAACCAGCCGGTGGTGCGCGTGCCCCGCATCGGGGTGGTGGTGAGCGACGCGGAGCTCGCCCGCGAGGTGCTGCTCGACCTGGAGCACTTCTCGAAGGTGGGCCCGGGGGCGCCGTCGGACCTGTGGACGCCGGTGCTCGGGCCGTCGGTGCTGCTCAACATGGAGGGTGCGGAGCACGCCGCGCTGCGGCGCGCGCTCGGGCCGATGTTCTCGCCCCGGGCGGTCCGCGAGCTCGTGGCCGCGGACGGCGGCCGTGGCGCGGGCGTGCTGCCGGAGCTGACGCGGCGGCTCGCCGCGGGGGAGACCATCGACCTGGCGGCGGCGGTCGGCGCCCAGGCCGGCGCGGTGATCTGCGGGATGGTGGGGCTGCCGCCGACCGACGAGGCGGTGCGCTCGTCGATGGCCGCCGCCCAGACGATCACCGGGATGGTGCGGCTGCACAGGCACGGGCTCACCCGTTCCCAGGTGGTGCAGGCGCGCACCGTGCTGGAGCGGCTCACCGCGCCCGCGCGAGCGGCCTACCGCGCCGGCGACCCCGCGACGGTCCCCGGGCGGATGCGCGACCTGGGGCTGTCCGAACGGGAGGCGATGGGGGCCGTCGGGGCGTTCGTGCTCACGGGGACGGAGACGATCCAGTCGTTCGTGCCGCGGCTCGTGGGCATCGCGCACGACACCGGGTGGACGGCGCGCCTGCTGGCCGACGACGCGCAGCTGCGCAGGCGCGCCGTCGAGGAGGGGCTGCGCGTCACCGTGCCGACCCCCGCGATGCTGCGTTCGGTGCGGGCCGACACGTCGGTGGGCGGCGTTCCGGTCAGGGCAGGAGACCGCGTGGTGATCGCCACCGTGAACTGCTGCAGGGCGGGCGGCGGGTTCGACCCCGACCGGCCGGTCGAACCCGCGGTGCGGCACCTCTGGTTCGGAGCCGGCCCGCACTTCTGCCTCGGCATGCCCCTCGCGATGGCGCAGGTCGACGCGGTGCTCGACGCGCTCGCGGCGGCGGTAGCGGCGGACGGGCGGGTGCCGGTGGTGGGACGACGCCGCGCGGCACGCGGCGTGCTGGTCCCCGCGTACAGCTCGCTGGAGATCGGCCTGCGGGGCGCGGACGGCGCCGCGAACCCGGTCCCGGCGTCGCACCGGACGCGGGAGGCGTCATGAAGCACCTCGTCGACGAGCTGCTGGACGTCGCGCGGAGCACGCCCGACGTCGTCGCGCTCCGCTGGTTCGGTGGCCGCGACGGCGGGCGCGTCCGCGAGGAGGTGACCTTCGGCGCCCTTGCCGAACGGGTGGAGCGGACGGCGGCCGGGCTGCGAGCGCAGGGCATGGAGCCCGGCGACCGTGTGCTGTTCAGCATCCGGCCTCGCCCGGAGGGTGTGGTCCTGTGCCTCGCCGTCCTGCGGGCGGGTGGCGCGGTGGTGTTCGTGGATCCGGGTTCGACGCCGGAGCTGTTCGCGGCGCGGATCGCGGCGGCGGCGCCGCGCTGGGCCGCGACGGAGGCGCTGCTGTACGCGGCGTCTTCGGGTCCGCTGCGGGGGATCGCACGGTCTCGCGGCCTGCTGCTCCCGGACTACGGGCGGCTGCCGGTGCGGCACCTGTACACGGGCCGGTGGCTCCCCGGTGTGCCGCGGGGCGCGCACCGGGTGGTGCGGCTGGGGCGGGCGGTTCCCGGGACGGCCCGGGCTTCGGCGGGGGCGGCGGAGGCGGACCGGGAGGCGCTGGTCGTCTTCACGTCCGGGACGACGTCGGACCCGAAGGCGGTGGTGCACACCGCGCGCACGCTCGGCGGGATGCTCGACCTGTTCGCGCAGGTCGGGGATCTGAAGCCGGCGCAGCGGGCGCATACGGACCAGATGTTCCTCGGGCTGCCGGCGATCATCGCGGGCGGTACGTGGGAGATCCCCGCGAAGGCGCCCAAGGATGCGCCGCAGGCGTTCGCACGCGGGGTCGCGGGGGCGGACTCCTCGTTCCTCGTGCCCGCCGACGTGACCGCGCTGCTCGACGTCCTGGAGGCCGGGAGCGGCACGGGGTCTGCCGCGAGCGCAGCGGGTCCGGCCGTGCTCGCGGTCGGCGCGGCGCCGGTCACGGTCGCACTGCTCGAACGCGGCCGTCGTGTCCTGCCGGGCACGCGCTGGCTCGCCGTGTACGGCGCTACGGAGATCCTGCCGGCGGCGGTGACCGACGCGGACGAGAAGATCGCGGCCGCCGCGGCCGGAGATCTCGTCGGCCGTCCGCTCGGTGGCATCGGCGTGCGGATCGACACGGCGGCGGCGCGGGACGCGGGGGACCCGGCAGACACGACGGACTCCGGCGACCCGGGCGACGAGCGCGAGGTGGGCGAGCTCGTGCTGACGGGGCCGTCCCTGATGGCCGGGTATCTCGCCGACCTCGACGCGGGCGGGCCCCGGGCCGTCGAGCACCGCACCGGCGACCTCGCCTATCAGGACGCCGAGGGGCGGATCGTGCTCGTCGGTCGCAACCGGGACATGATCATCCGCGGGACGGTGAACATCTACCCAGGCCTTTTCGAGCCCCGGCTGCGGGAGCTGCCGGGCGTCGCCAACGCCGTGCTGGTCGGCGTTCCGGTGCCCGACGGCGACGAGCGGGTGGTTCTTGTCGTGACGGCCGAGGGAGTGACGGCCGCGGGAGCGACAGCCGCGGGCGGCACCCGGGACGCGGACGCCGCCCCGGTGGTCCGGGCCGGTACGGAGCTGGCCCGGGCGGTCGCCGGCCAGGTGGCGCAGGTCCTGGACCACGGCGCCCTGCCCGACCTGGTCGTCGAGGCGACGCACGTGCCGGTCGCCGGCCGGTCGCGGAAACCTGATCGTCGTGCACTGGTCAGCTTGGTTTCATCGTTGACGGGTACAGTGCGCGCATGAGGGTGGCGGTGACCGGTTCGTCTGGTTTTGTTGGTGGTGCTGTGGTCCGCGATCTGGCGGCGCGTGGACACGAGGTGATCGCCTTCTCGCGCCGGGTTCCGGGCCTGCCCGTCGGCTCGCCGCATCAGGTCCTGCACCAGATCTGGGACCTCCGGGACGGGCCGCTGGCCAAGGAGGACCGGCCGGAGCACGTCGACGCCGTCGTGCACTGCGGTGCCGCGGTGCGGGACGGCGGCAGCCACGCCCGCGCCTGGGTGGTCAACGTCGAGGGCACCCGTGCGGTGCGCGAGTCGTTCCCCGAGGCGCGGTTCGTGCACGTGTCGTCGGGCAGCGTGTACGACCCCCGCACGCCGAGCGTCGCGGTGACCGAGGCGGAGGCTCCGGCGCACGGATACGTCAACGCCTACGGCTCCACCAAGGCGGCCGCGGAGCGGTACCTGACCGCCGACGCCGCACGCGGGGACCGGGGTCCGGTCATCGTCCTGCGGCCGCACGCGGTCTACGGCCCCGGCGACACGACGCTGCTGCCGCGCCTCGAGTCGGCGGCGGTCGGCGCGTGGCTGCCGATCCCTGGTGGCGGCAAGGTGCGTCAGCACCTCACGCACGTCGACACCCTGGTGCTGGCGATCCGCGCGGCGCTGGTCGCCGACGTCGAACCCGAGGCGGCCGCCGGCCGGCCGCTCGTGGCCAACGTGGCGGACGCCCGGCCCGTCGATCTGCACGAGACGCTCGAGCTGCTGATGTTCGCCAGGTTCCGGCCGGTACAGGTCGTCGGCATCCCGGTCCGGCTCGCCAACGCCCTGGCCTGGGCGGGCGAGCGGGTGTCCCGCTGGACGGGACGCGAGCCACGCCTGTCGCGGTACGCGATCAGCCACCTCGCGATGGAGCGCACCTACGACCTCACGGTGCTGCGCGAGCGGCTCGGCGTCGACCCGGCGCCCACGTCGCTGCACGGCGCGATGAGCTGGTAGCGGTCCCGGACGGAGGGCCGGAAACCCTCCCGCGTCTCGGATCGTGGGACCATCGGCCCGCTGAGTGACATCGGCGCAGATTCGGCGTAGCGTGCGTCACGTGCAGACGATCATTCTTGTAGTACTTCCTGAGCGCGCGGCCTAAGCCCAGCACAGGCATCGTCCGCGCGCTCACCCTGGCAGTCCTTGCTCCCCAAGGACCCGGGGTTTTTTTGTTGTCACGAACGCTCGCTTTCGCCCCAGGACGGGGCGCGACGGCAGGAGATCCGTATGACCGGCACACCGACACCCGCACAGATCGCTGCGCGCGCCGAGGCGCGTGACCAGGTGCGCACCGAGCTTCGGTCCCGCGTGGTTAGCGGCAAGGCCGAGCCCGAGGCCGCGACGCCTCGCGTCGGTCCGGAGGAAGTCACGGGCGCGCAGTCCATCGTCCGCTCGCTCGAGGAGGTCGGTGTCGACACCGTCTTCGGCATCCCGGGCGGTGCGATCCTGCCTCTCTACGACCCGCTGATGGACTCCGCCAAGCTCCGCCACATCCTCGTGCGGCACGAGCAGGGCGGCGGCCACGCGGCCTCGGGCTACGCCCACGCGACCGGCCGGGTCGGGGTGACCATGGCGACGTCGGGCCCCGGTGCGACCAACCTGGTGACGCCGATCGCGGACGCGCACATGGACTCGATCCCGCTCGTCGCGATCACCGGCCAGGTCGCCTCCGCGGCGATCGGGACGGACGCGTTCCAGGAGGCCGACATCGTCGGCATCACGCTGCCGATCACCAAGCACAACTTCCTGGTCACCGACCCCGCCGAGATCCCGCGCACCATCGCCGAGGCGTTCCACATCGCCTCGACGGGGCGGCCGGGACCGGTGCTCGTGGACATCTCGAAGTCGGCGATGCAGTCGCGCACCACGTTCTCGTGGCCGCAGGAGCTGCAGCTGCCCGGCTACCACCCGGTGACGAAGCCGCACTCGAAGCAGATCCGGGAGGCCGCGAAGCTGCTGGCCACCGCCAAGCGCCCGGTGCTGTACGTGGGCGGCGGCGTGATCCGGTCCGGCGCGGCGGACCTGCTGCGCAAGCTCGTGGACCTGTCCGGGGCGCCCGTCGTGACGACCCTGATGGCCCGCGGCGCGGTGCCGGACAGCCACCCGCAGCACCTCGGCATGCCCGGCATGCACGGCACGGTGCCCGCGGTGGCGGCGCTGCAGAAGGCGGACCTGGTCTTCGCGCTCGGCGCCCGGTTCGACGACCGCGTGACGGGCAAGCTCTCCAGCTTCGCACCGCTGGCCGCGATCATCCACGCGGACATCGACCCGGCGGAGATCGGCAAGAACCGCGAGGCGGACGTCCCGATCGTCGGTGACCTCCGCGAGGTGATCGGCGACCTGCTGCCCGAGCTGGCCAAGGAGCACGAGGCGCACGGCAAGCCCGACATCGAGGGCTGGTGGCACCAGCTCGACGAGTGGCGCCGGACCTACCCCCGCGGCTACACCCAGCCGGAGGACGGCAACCTGTCGCCGCAGCACGTGATCCAGCGTCTCGGTGAGCTGACCGGGCCGGACGGCATCTACGTCGCGGGCGTGGGGCAGCACCAGATGTGGGCGGCCCAGTTCATCAGCTACGAGCGGCCCAACACCTGGATCAACTCCGGCGGGCTCGGCACGATGGGCTACTCGGTGCCTGCGGCGATGGGCGCGAAGGTCGGCCAGCCGGACCGGACGGTCTGGGCGATCGACGGCGACGGCTGCTTCCAGATGACCAACCAGGAGCTCGCCACCTGCACGATCAACGACATCCCGATCAAGGTGGCGGTGATCAACAACAGCTCGCTGGGCATGGTGCGGCAGTGGCAGACGCTCTTCTACGAGTCGCGCTACTCCAACACCGACCTGCACACCGGCCACGGCACCATGCGCGTGCCGGACTTCGTGAAGCTCGCCGACGCGTACGGCTGCGAGGGCATCCGCGTGGAGCACGCCTCCGACGTCGACGCCGCGATCAAGCGGGCCAACGAGATCGACGACCGCCCGGTGGTCGTGGACTTCACCGTCTCGCGGGACGCGATGGTGTGGCCCATGGTCGCCGCCGGTGTGAGCAACGACGACATCCAGTACGCACGCGGCATCTCGCCGGCGTGGGACCGAGAAGACTGAGCGAGGACTGAATCCCATGTCGAGGCACACCCTGTCCGTGCTCGTGGAGAACAAGCCCGGCGTGCTCACGCGCGTCGCCGGGCTGTTCGCCCGGCGCGCGTTCAACATCCACTCCCTGGCGGTGGGCCCCACGGAGCACGAGGAGATCTCGCGCATCACCGTGGTGGTCGACGTCGAGGAGCACCCCCTGGAACAGGTCACGAAGCAGCTCAACAAGCTGATCCACGTGATCAAGATCGTCGAGCTCGAACCCGAGTCGTCGGTGCACCGCGAGCTGCTGCTCGTCAAGGTGCGGGCCGACGCCGCCACCCGTACCGGGGTGCTCGAGGTCGTCGAGATGTTCCGGGCGCGCGTCGTCGACGTCGTGCCGGAGTCCGTGGTCATCGAGGCCACGGGACCCGCCGCGAAGCTCGACTCCCTCCTCGCGGCGCTGGAACCGTACGGCGTCCGTGAGATCGTCAAGTCCGGGACCCTGGCCATCGGCCGGGGCGCCCGCAGCATCACCGACCGCGCGTTCGAGCGCGCGGTCCGGTCCGCGTGACCGCCTGACCTACCGACTTACTCTCCATCCCAGAAATCACATTGAAGGAGCAAGAACCGTGGCTGAGCTGTTCTACGACGATGACGCCGACCTGTCGATCATCCAGCAGAAGAAGGTTGCCGTGATCGGCTACGGCAGCCAGGGTCACGCGCACTCGCTGAACCTGCGCGACTCCGGTGCACAGGTGACCGTCGGTCTGCGCGAGGGCTCCGCGTCCCGTGAGAAGGCCGAGAACGAGGGCCTCGCGGTCGCGACGGTGCCGGACGCCGTCCGGGATGCCGACGTCGTCGTCATCCTCGCGCCCGACCAGGTGCAGCGGCACGTGTACGCCGAGGACATCGCGCCGAACCTCAAGGAGGGCGCGGCGCTCGTCTTCGGGCACGGCTTCAACATCCGTTACGGCTACATCAAGCCCGAGGCCGGCCACGACGTGCTCATGGTCGCCCCCAAGGGCCCGGGCCACATCGTGCGCCGCGAGTTCGCGGACGGCCGCGGCGTGCCCGTGATCGTCGCGGTGGAGCAGGACGCCTCCGGCTCCGCCTGGGACCTGGCGCTCTCGTACGCCAAGGGCATCGGCGGCCTGCGCGCCGGCGGTATCAAGACGACGTTCACCGAGGAGACCGAGACCGACCTGTTCGGTGAGCAGGCGGTGCTCTGCGGCGGCGCCTCGCAGCTGGTGCAGTACGGCTTCGAGACGCTGACGGAGGCCGGCTACCAGCCGGAGGTCGCGTACTTCGAGGTGCTGCACGAGCTCAAGCTGATCGTCGACCTCATGGTCGAGGGCGGCATCGCCAAGCAGCGCTGGTCCGTCTCCGACACGGCCGAGTACGGCGACTACGTCTCCGGCCCGCGGGTCATCGACCCGAGCGTCAAGGAGAACATGAAGGCCGTGCTGGCCGACATCCAGAACGGCGCCTTCGCGGAGCGGTTCATCGCCGACCAGGACGCCGGCGCCCCCGAGTTCAAGGAGCTGCGCGCCAAGGGCGAGCAGCACCCGATCGAGGCGACGGGCCGCGAGCTGCGCAAGATGTTCTCGTGGATCAAGCCGTCCGACTCGGACTACGTCGAGGGTTCCGCGGCCCGCTGACCCGGCCGCTGACGAAGCAGCGCCCCCGGACTCCTCGCGGAGTCCGGGGGCGCTGCTCTGATCGGCGTGAGCTGCAGTGGTCGGCAGTTGGTCACGTAGTCGGCATTCCGAGGTGCCGATCTTGTGACGTACCGCCGACCATCCGGGCTGCCGTCAGGACTTCAGGGAGTCGACCCAGTCCGGGTTGTCCGCGAGCCAGGCTTCGACGCCCGCGGCCGGGTCGTCCGGATTCTGGTTGACGACCTGGTCCTCCAGGGTGCCGTACTGCTCGTCGTCCAGCTTCGCGTTCGCCATCATCTCGGCGACCTCGGGGAACTCCTCGCTGAACCCGATGGTCGCGAGCTCGTGGAGACCCTCCGCCTCCCCGAGGGCACCCTTCGGGTCCTCCAGGTCGCGGACCGGGAACGAGTTGTTCGCCCAGAAGGGACGCCACAGCGTGACGACGATGTCCTCCTTGGCGTCGACCGCCTCCTCCAGAGCGTTCAGCATGGCCGGCGTCGAGGACGTCTGGAGCTCCCAGCCGTCCTCCTCCAGGCCGTACTGCGGGATGACCTGCTCCTGGACGGCCTTGGTGAGGCCCGCGCCCGCCTCGATGCCGACGATCTTGCCGTCGTAGTCGGCTGACTTGCCGACGAGGTCCTCGATCGAGGTCAGGTCCGAGTCCTCTGGGACGGCCATGGTCAGCTTGGCGTCGTCGTAGTAGGCGCCGAGGTCCTCGATGTCGTCGCCGTACTCGTCCATGTAGGACTTGTGCGTGACCTCGGGCCATGCGGACGGGTACACGTCGATGTCGCCCTCGGCGAGCCCCGTGTACAGGGGTGCGGCGTCGTTGATCTCCTCGATCTCCACCGTGTAGCCGTCCGCCTCGAGGACGTTCTTCCACAGGTAGGCGGTGCTCAGACCGTCCGTCCACGAGGGGATGATGCCCAGCGTGATGGTCTTGTCGCCGCCGTCTCCGCCGTTGCCGCTCTGTTCGCCAGAGCCACAGGCGGTGAGACCGAGGGTCAGGGTGAGAGCCGCCGTGGCGACTCCGATCCGCTTGCCGGTCGTGCCGATCATCTTCGAGCCTTCCGTTTCGTATATATGCATCGTGATGTATGTGATGAGTTGGGTAGGGAGATTCTTGGTTCGGGGAGAAGAACTGGTCAGGCGGGGCTGCCGGCCGGGGTGCGGGTGAACCGGCCACGTAGCTCGCGGAGCCTGCCGTGGCCCGGCCTGCGTGAGCCGATGGAGGCGGTGAGCCGGTCCAGGAAGATCGCCAGGATCACCACGGAGATGCCGGCGTCGAACCCGAGCGCGAGGTTGAGTGTCGACACGGCACCGACCACCTCGTCGCCGAGGCCGCCGCCACCGACGAGACCGGCGATCACGGCCATCGACAGCGCGAGCATGATCACCTGGTTGACGCCTGCCATCACGGTCGGCAGCGCCAGCGGAAGCTGGATGTCCTTGAGGATCTGCCGAGGTCCGGCGCCAAAGGCCTGCCCGGCCTCGACGACTTCGCCGTCTACCTGACGGATTCCCAGTTCGGTGAGCCGGACGGCCGGGGGGAGCGCGAAGATCACCGTGGCGACCAGGGCGCCGGCCACTCCGATGCTGAACAGCTTGAGCACCGGCAGCAGCCAGACCATGCCGGGCATGGTCTGCATGAAGTCCATGACGGGCTTCAGGATGCGGCTGACGACCGGCGAACGCGCCGCGAGGATGCCCAGCGGGATTCCGAACAGCAGCGCGACCAGGGTAGCCACCACCACGAGGGCCAGGGTCTCCATGGCCGGCTCCCACATGCCCACGCCGATGATCACGATCATGCCCACCAGGGACCCGGCCGCGAGCTTCCAGCTGCGCAGGAGCCAGGCGAGCAGCGCGAAGACGACCGCGACGAGCAACGGCTCGGGAGCCAGGAGCAGCGCGGCGATCCCGTCGATGGCGCCGGTGGTGACATCGTCGACGACGTCGAAGAACGCGTCGAAGGTGTCCTTGAACCACTCGAAGCCCGCCTCGAGCACGTCTCCGATCGGCAGCGGCGGCACGATCGTCAGGGGAGCGGTGCGCTCAACCACGGACGGCCTCCTTCGTCTGGTCGGTCGCGGGTTCCGGCATGCTCTCGGTCTCCGGCACGGTCTCCGCCTCCGAGTAGGCGGCGAGCGCCGACAACAGCGTGATGCGCGGGACGACGCCGCTGAGCCGGCCTGCGTCGTCGACCACCGCGATGGCGGGGGTCTCGGCGGCCGGGCCGAAGAGGTCGGCGAGCGACGTGTCGGGGGTGACACGGGCGACGTCGGGCACGGGCCTCATGAGGCCTGTGATGTCCTTGTGGTCGAGGTGCTTGCCCACCTCGTCCTCGGTGACGTACCCCTTCAGGGTGCGGTCGCGCCCGGTGACGAACATCGCGGGCAGCTGGTGCTCGCGCATCAGCTTGTGTGCGGCGCGCGGCCCTTGCTCGGACCCCAGGACCGCGGCCGGTGGTTCCATGACGGACGACGCGGTGAGCACACGAGTGCGGTCGACGTCGGCGACGAACTGGGCGACGTAGTCGTTGGCGGGGTCGGTGAGGATCTCCTCGGCCGTGCCGATCTGGACGATCCGTCCGTTGCGCATCATGGCGATCCGGTCGCCGATACGCATGGCCTCGTTGAGGTCGTGGGTGATGAACAGGATCGTCTTGCCGAGCTTCTGCTGCAGCTCGATGAGCTGGTCCTGCATGTCACGCCGGATCAGCGGGTCGAGGGCGCTGAACGCCTCGTCCATCAGCAGGATGTCGGTGTCGGCGGCGAGCGCGCGGGCCAGTCCGACGCGCTGCTGCATACCGCCGGAGAGCTCGCTGGGCAGATGGTCGTCCCAGCCGGTGAGGCCGCACAGCTCCAGCGCCTCGTGGGCGCGCCTGCGGCGCTCTTCCTTGGCGACGCCCTGGGTCTCGAGCCCGTAGGCGGCGTTGTCGATGACCGAGCGGTGCGGGAACAGCGCGAAGTGCTGGAACACCATGCTGATCCGCTCACGGCGCAGGCGCCGCAGATTCTTGCCTGTGGCGGCGGTGATGTTCTCGCCGTAGAGCTCCACGTGGCCGGCTGTCGGGGGGTGGAGCCCGTTGATCATGCGGATCAGTGTCGACTTGCCGGACCCCGAGAGGCCCATGACGACGAAGATCTCGCCCTCTTCCACGGTGAACGACGCGTCGATCACTGCGGGCGTCAGGCCCGCACGCTTCAGCTCGTCGGTGTCGGCGCCGGCCTTGAGGCGTCTGACCCCCTCGCGGCCTTTGCGGCCGAACACCTTGTACAGGTTGTGTGCCTCGATAGCTGGCACGGAGCCCCCTCTTCTTGGCAGGAAATTGTGGGCTGGGGAACAATCGTGAAGCATGTTGTTGGGGACGTGGACCGCCGTTTACCAGATCATGGTCCGACTCGCACATGCAAACTGAGTAAGCGTTCGTTACCGGATCGTTCAGTGCTCTTCCTGTCAGGCGTGCCCTCGTTCCGGACCGGCGGTTAGGGCAGGATGTCCCCGTGACCCACGACGTGAACCCGCAGGCAGCGGACGACAACGAGCCGACCGACGCCGAGCCGGGGGTCGAGGCGTTCGACCCCGCGACCTTCGACCCCGAGGCCGTGTCCGCGGAGGACTCCGCGCTCGCCGGAGAGGTCCTCGACTTCTGGGCCGCCACGCGCCAGTACGCGGGCCTGGCCAAGGCGAGCATCGTGGTGGGCCAGACCGTCGGCGAGACCGTGCCGCCGCAGGCCTGGTCGTTCGGCGACGAGCCGGAGCTCGCCGAGGAGCTGCTCGGCGCGGTGCTCGCGGGGGAGAAGACGGCGACGTCGTCGGCCCTGTGGGACTACGACGCCGAGGGCGCGCCGCTGCCCGTCGCCGGTGAGCTGTCGATCCTGCTGGACGGCGAGAACCACCCGCGCGCGCTGATCCGCACGACGAGCGTCGAGACCACCACCTTCGAGCAGGTCGACGAGGACTTCGCGGCCGCGGAGGGCGAGGACGACCGGACGCTGGAGTCGTGGCGCAAGGGGCACGAGGCCTACTTCCGCCGGAACCTCCCGGAGGACCGCGAGTTCTCGCTGGACATGCCGGTCGTCTGCGAGCGGTTCGAGCTGCTCTACCCGCGGCCCTGATCTCGCGCCGGGAGTGTCAGTGACTCGTCCTACCGTGTGAGCATCGGCCCGGACCGACGGGCCGCCGTTCTCACGCGAGGTGATGGCAATGACGCTGCGCTGGTACTCGACCGTCGTCGAGTCGACCGACCACAAGAAGCTGGCCCGCTGGTGGGCCGAGGCCCTTGGCTGGCAGGTCATCTTCGAGACGGACGAGGAGTCCGTGCTGGTGCCGCCGTGGGCGCTCGAGCTCTCCGGCAAGCTGGACTTCCACCAGGTGCCACCGGGCATGGTGTTCGTGCCCGTGGAGCACGAGAAGGTAGGCAAGAACCGGCTGCACTGGGACTTCGCGCCGCATACGAGCGACGACCGGGACGCCGAGATCGCCCGGCTGGTCGAGCTGGGCGCGACGGTGATCGACGTCGGGCAGCCGGCCGACGCCACCTGGACCGTCCTGACCGACCCGGACGGCAACGAGTTCTGCGTGCTCTCCGCGCGGGACCAGTAGCGGCGGCGGTCGATGAGTTCTGATGTCCGTGATCGTCGGTAGTGCATGAGCACACACATCAAGACCAAGAACCTCGGCGGCCTCTACGAGCTGTCGCCGCTCCAGTGGGAACCCGTCGCGGCGGCGCTCGCGGACATCGGGGACCAGGCGCCCGGCGGCCGGGGTCCGGATCGCCACTCGCACTGGCTCACGACGATCAACGCCGACGGCAGCCCGCACACGACTGGCGTCGGGGCGTTCTGGGACGACGGCCGGTTCTACGTGGTGTCCGGCCGTGGCGTCCGCAAGGGGCGGAACATGGAGCGCGAGCCGCGGTGCACCATCGCTGTGGCGGCGGACGACTACGACGTCGTCGTCGAGGGTGTGGCCGAGCTGGTGACCGACCGCGCCACCGTCGCGCACATCGCGGAGGTGGCGGCCGCGGGCGGCTGGCCGGCAGAGGTGGACGAGTCCGGGACCGCGCTCACTGCCCCGTACAGCGCCCCGTCGGCGGGACCGGCTCCGTGGCACGTGTACCGCGTGACCCCCACGAAGGCCAACGCCCTGTTCGTGCGGGACCCGGGCGGTGCGACGTCCTGGACGTTCGAGTGATCCGCGTGCAGTACCCGCTCGACGGCCGTCCGACCGGGACATTCGTGCGTCCATTCCGTGAGACCGGCGTCTCATTCACCCGCTCGCGCGCGTAGGCTCCGGACATGGCACAGGTGGGCAGGACAGACGCTATCGACCTCGCAGTGGTCGCAGGTGACGGCATCGGTACCGAGGTCGTGGAGCAGGGCCTCGCGGTGCTCGAGGCGGCGCTCGCGCCGTCGGGCACCAAGCTCTCCACCACCGAGTTCGACCTCGGTGCGCAGCGGTGGCACGCGACCGGCGAGACCCTCACCGACGAGGACCTCGAGAAGATCAAGAGCCACGACGCGATCCTGCTGGGCGCCATCGGCGACCCGTCGGTCCCGAGCGGCGTGCTGGAGCGCGGGCTGCTGCTCAAGCTGCGCTTCGCGCTCGACCACTACGTGAACCTGCGCCCGACCAAGCTCTACCAGGGCGTCACGAGCCCGCTGGCCAACCCGGGCGAGATCGACTTCGTGGTGGTCCGCGAGGGCACCGAGGGCCCGTACGTCGGCAACGGCGGCGCGCTGCGTGTCGGCACGCCCGCGGAGATCGCCACCGAGGTCAGCGTCAACACGGCGTTCGGCGTCGAGCGTGTGGTCCGGGACGCGTTCGCCCGTGCCGCGGCCCGTCCGCGCAAGCACCTCACGCTGGTGCACAAGCACAACGTGCTGGTGCACGCCGGCCACCTGTGGCGCCGCACGGTCGAGGCCGTGAACGCGGAGTTCCCCGACGTCACCACCGACTACGCGCACGTCGACGCCGCGACGATCTACCTGACGACCAACCCGAGCCGGTTCGACGTGATCGTCACGGACAACCTCTTCGGTGACATCCTCACCGACCAGGCCGCTGCGATCAGCGGCGGCATCGGGCTCGCGGCGTCGGCCAACATCAACCCCGACCGCACCGCGCCCTCCATGTTCGAGCCGGTGCACGGTTCGGCCCCCGACATCGCGGGCCAGGGCAAGGCCGACCCCACGGCGACGATCCTCTCGGTGTCCCTCCTGCTGGACCACCTCGGCTTCGCCGCGGAGTCCGCGCTGGTACACGACGCCGTCGCGGCGGACCTCGCGGCCCGCGGCGACGCCGTACGCACGACCGACCAGGTAGGCCGCGACATCGCGGCCCGCGTGACCGGGTAAGCACGCTGCACGACGGCGGCGCCCGGGTCACGCAGACCGAACCGGGCGCCGCTTTCGTACGTCGAAGGCCGTCCGGGCAGGCGCCCGGCTCGGAATGCTCCTCCTGCCTTGCCGGGCGTGGAAGACTGACAACAGCATTCCGGTGAAAGGCATCGACATGACAACAACGACGGCTCCCATCCTCCCGACGCGACTCGAAGACCTGGTGGCGCTCTTCGACGTGCGGCCCACCGACGTGCCGACGCCGGACGCCGAGCGCGCCGCGGCGCTCAGCGCGCCGAAGTTCGGGACGGTGTTCACGGACCATATGGCGCGGGTCTCCTGGACCAGCGCCGACGGCTGGAAGGACCGGCGGATCGAGAAGTACGGTCCGCTGCAGCTCGACCCGGCGACGGCAGTGCTGCACTACGCGCAGGAGATCTTCGAGGGCCTCAAGGCCTACAAGCACGCCGACGGCTCGGTCTGGACGTTCCGTCCGGACCAGAACGCCGCGCGGTTCGCACGCTCGGCGCACCGGCTGGCGCTGCCCGCGCTCAGCGTGGACGACTTCATCGGGTCCCTGGCGGCCCTGGTCCGCACGGACATCGACTGGGTGCCCGGCGGCGAGGACTCGTCGCTGTACCTGCGGCCCTTCATGTTCGCGTCGGAGGCGTTCCTCGGTGTGCGGCCCTCGCTCGAGGCCGAGTACCTGGTGATCGCCTCGCCGGTCGGCCCGTACTTCGCGGGCGGCGTCAAGCCCGTCTCGATCTACGTGTCCGAGCAGTACCACCGGGCGGGGCCGCCCGGAGGCACTGGCGACGCGAAGTTCGGCGGCAACTACGCGGCGAGCCTGCTGCCGCAGCGCGAGGCGCAGAAGCAGGGCTTCGACCAGGTGTGCTTCCTCGACGCCGGGAGCAGCACGTACCTCGAAGAGCTCGGCGGCATGAACGTGTTCCTCGTGATGGACGACGGGACGGTCCACACGCCCGAGCTCGGCTCGATCCTCGAGGGGATCACCAGGGCCTCGGTCCTGCAGCTCGCCGGCGACCGCGGGTACCAGGTGGTCGAACGGCGCATCCCGCTCGCGGAGGTCGTGGCCGGGCTCGGGTCCGGGAAGGTCAAGGAGTTCTTCGCGTGCGGCACCGCCGCCGTCGTGACGCCCGTGGGGCGCCTCGCGGGGAGCTCGTTCGACCACGAGATCAACGGCGGTGAGCCGGGCGAGCTGACGATGGCGATCCGCCAGGAGCTCACCGACATCCAGTACGGCCGCGCCGAGGACCGGCACGGCTGGATGCGCCGCCTGGCCTGAGA
>NZ_JBHSFI010000012.1:0-155447 GCF_042654905.1 Promicromonospora alba | reverse complement strand
CGGGCTGGTCAGGTCCAGAGGCGGCCTATCGCGTCGCGCGCCACGAGGAACCCCACGATCCCCACCACCCACGCGGTGGTGCTCGCCGCGTTCTTCGTCAGCCAGCCGTCCAGCCGTCCGAGCGGTCGTTCCACGAGGCGCGACGCGAACACCCGAGCCGCGGTCAGTACGAGGGCCGGCGCGATCATGACCAGGCAGTACCCGAGGATCCACAGGCCCGACACCGGCCAGCCCGGCCCCTGCGTCCCGATCAGGCCCAGCGCCGCGAGGTAGGGGAGCATCGTCGCGACCTCGACGAGCCCGGCCCCGATGGCGAGGGCCGCGAGCGCCCGCCCGCTGCCGGACTCGCTGCTGAGCACCCGTTCGCGCCAGCGGCTCAGCCGCCCGGCCCGGCCTGGCTCGGTGGCGGGCAGGGCGGCCACCTGGCTGTTCGCCGCACCGGCCGTCACGGCGCCGTCCGCCGTGGTGCCCGTCACCGGCGTCCCCGCAGCAGGCTCCGTCGGCTTCTTGCCGCCGACCGGGTCGAGCTTGAAGCTCCACGCGAAGAGCGCTGCACCGAGCACGAGCTGCGCGATGAGGAACGGGCGGGTCTCGGACAGGGTGCTCAGCGTGTCGCTCAGGGCGCCGGCGCCGAGCAGGATCGCCAGCCCGACCAGCGCGTAGAACCCGGCGATCGACCCGAGGTAGAGAAGCATCCGTCCCACGCGCACCCGCCCGGGCGACATGAGGAGCCATACGGGGATGAGCAGGGTCCCGAAGCTCGTCGAGTCGATGAGTGCGAGCACGGCCAGGGCACCGATCAGCGCGGCCCCCGTGAGCTCGGCGGAGAAGAAGTCCATGCGGCTCAGCCTGGTGCAGGCCCTGTCCGGGCACATCGGCCGAAGCGCCGAGAAGGCGATACATCCTTCGGATGACACACGCCGCGCCCCCGCGTGCTGAGATGGTGGCATGTCCCGCACTGCCGAGCTGCTCGCGCCGATCACCAAGGTGGTCTTGGCCGAGGACCGGCGCGGCGACGTCATCACGGCGGTCGGCCTCCTGGCCATCGCGCTCGCGCTCGACGCGCTCGGCCTGGTCCGGACGTCGTGGAGCGGCCTGGCCGGTGTGTCGTCGTGGTGGTTCGTCGCCCCCGCCGTCGTCGGCTGTACCGCGCTGGTGTGGCGCCGGTTCTACCCGCTCGGTGCGCTGGGCGTCGTCACCGTCGCGTTCGCCGCCGACGTGGCGCTCGGCGGTAGCGTCGGCCTGCTCGTGGTGCTGTGGGAGGCGCTGTACGCAGTGCACCTCCACGGCCGCCCGGCGGCGCGCCGGGTCACCGCGATCGGCGTCGGCGCGGCATCGCTCGCCTCGATGATCGTGGTCGGCGAGGCCACCGGTGAGGCGAGGTTCGCGATCCTCGCCGGGCTCCAGGCGGTCACCCTCCTGGTCATGCCGATGTGGTGGGGTGCGAACGTCCGGCAGGGCAGGGAGCTCACCGCGTCCGCGCACGAGCTGGCGCGGCTCGAGCGCGAGCGGGGCACCGCGCTCCTCAGCCTCTCCGAGGCCGCCCGGCACGACGCCGTCCGCGCCGAGCGCACCTCCGTCGCCCGCGACCTGCACGACGTCGTCGCCTCGCACCTCTCCGCGATCACCATCACGTCCGGCGCGGCGCTGGCGGGGGCGCCGGAGCCCGAGCGGGACCGTGCGGCGCTGCGCAGCATCCGTGCCGAGAGCCTCGCCTCGCTGCAGGACATGCAGGCCATGATCCGGGTGCTCTCCGCGGGCGACACCGGGGTCACAGCCCACAGCTCCGACCTGCTGGCCGCGCCGCGCGTCGCGCAGCTGCCGCCCGTGCTGGAGCAGGTGCGGCTCGCGGGACTGGACCTCGCGGTGGCCGATCCCGGTGGCGTGCTCAGCGGCGACGCGGTCCTGCCGGCGGCCGTGGACCATGCGGTGTACCGCGTCGTGCGGGAGTCGCTGACGAACGTGCTCAAGCACGGCGGGGCCCGTGTGGAGGTGCGGGTCGCCGCGGCCGACACGCTGGAGCTCGAGGTGTCCGACGACGGCGTCCGTCCCGGGAGTGCTACCCGCGACCCGGCCGACGTCGGCGAGGGGACCGGCCTGGGACTGGTGTCGATGCGGGAACGGGTCGAGTCGCTGGGCGGCTCGTTCGCCGCTGGACCGGCGGAGGACCCGTCGGGCGGCGGAACCGACAGCGCCGGATGGCGGGTCCGCGCGGTCCTGCCGCTGCCGGACAGAGTGCCGGACAGAGCGCCGGACAGAGTGGCTGCGGACTCCGCGCCGTCCGACCGGGCGATCCCGGGGCTCCACGCATGATCCGCGTCCTGCTCGCCGACGACCACGCGGCCATCCGCGCGGGCCTGCGCATGCTGCTCGCGACCGCCGGCGACATCGAGGTGATCGGCGAGGCCGGTGACGGCGCGGTCGCCGTGTCGAACGCGCGGGCGCTGCGGCCCGACGTCGTCCTCATGGACGTCCGGATGCCGGGGACCGACGGCGTGACCGCGACCCGGCAGATCGTCGAGGAGGGCCTGGCGGAGGTCCTGGTGCTCACGACGTTCGACCTGGACGAGTACGTGTTCGGCGCGCTGCGGGCCGGGGCCGCGGGCTTCCTCCTGAAGACCGCGGAGGCGACGGCGCTGGTCGACGCGGTACGGCACGTCGCGGCAGGCGACGGCGTGGTGGCGCCGGAGGTGACCCGTCGGCTCATCGCGAAGCTGGCGGAACCGCAGGGCGGGAACGGCGCGGCCGGCCGGGGCGGTCCCGTGCGGTCCCTGCCCGCGGACCTGACGCCGCGGGAACGCGACGTGCTGGCCGGTCTCGGGAGCGGCCTGTCGAACGCTGAGCTCGCCGCCGAGCTGGTGATCAGCGAGGCCACCGCGAAGACCCATGTGTCGCGGGTGCTCGCCAAGCTCGGCGTCACGTCCCGGGTCCAGGCCGCGATCGCGGCCCGCGACGCGGGTCTCGCGTAGATCATCGAAGCGCTTGCGTCCAGCTATTGACTTCACTCTCGGGGCACCCCCAGCATGGGAGCGTTCCCACAGGTGCACACGAGAAAGGCCTCGTCATGCAGAGAACTGCGCGCACCCTGGCCGGCATAGTCGCCGGCCTCGCACTGACCTTCGCTTCGGTCGCCCCGGCGGCTGGAGCCGCGACGACCACCGCCCCCGAGCCCGGCAGCGTAGCCGGCCAGACACAAGCCACGGACAAGCACAAGGGCAAGCACAAGCACAGCCGCAAGTGCAAGCACACCATCGCGGACATCGCCGCCGACATGCAGCCGGGCTGGAACCTGGGCAACACCTTCGACTCGACCGGCAGCGACGAGACGTCTTGGGGCAATCCGCGCGTCACCGAGGAGTTCCTGGACCAGATTCGCGCCCAGGGCTTCAAGAGCATCCGCATCCCCGTCACGTGGGGCCAGCACCAGGGCGGCGCCCCGGACCACACCATCGACCCGGCATATCTCGACCGCGTCGAAGAGGTCGTGAGCTGGGCGCTCGACGACGGCTTCCACGTGATGATCAACATCCATCACGACTCCTGGCAGTGGGTGAACACGATGCCCACGAACCACGACGCCGTGCTCGACCGCTACAGCGACACCTGGACCCAGGTCGCCGACCGGTTCCGTGACGCCGACACCCGCCTGCAGTTCGAGAGCGTCAACGAGCCGCAGTTCGCGAACAGCTCTGGCGAGGCCGCCGAGCTCGAGCTCCTGGCCGAGCTCAACAGTGTGTTCCACGAGATCGTGCGCGGCTCCGGCGGCCGGAACGCCGTCCGGCCGCTGGTGCTGCCGACGCTGCACACCGGGTCCGATCCGGCCCTGCTCGACGCGCTGGCCGCGGAGATCGCCGCTCTGGACGACCCGAACCTCATCGCCACCGTGCACAACTACGGGTTCTGGCCGTTCAGCGTGAACATCGCCGGGTACACCCGGTTCAACGCCGAGGTGCAGCAGAACCTGACGGACCAGCTCGACCTGGTGCACGCCGCGTTCACCGCCCGTGGCATACCGGTGGTCATCGGGGAGTACGGGCTGCTCGGGTTCGACCGGCACACCGGGACCGTCGAGCAGGGCGAGAAGCTGAAGTTCTTCGAGTTCTTCGGCCACGCGGCCCGGCAGCGCGGCTTCACCACCATGCTGTGGGACAACGGCCAGCACTTCGACCGCACCGCGTACAGGTGGCGGGACCAGGCGCTGTTCGACCAGATCTCGTCGAGCTGGACGGAGCGGTCCGGGACGGCGTCGTCGGACCTGGTGTTCGTGCCCGCCTCGGGCGACGTCGCCGCCCAGAGCCTGACGCTCAACCCGAACGGGACCACCTTCGACGCGCTCCTGCACGACGGCGCGGAGCTGACGGCCGGGACCGACTACACGCTCACGGGCGACGAGCTCACGCTGTCCGCGGCGCTGCTGGAACAGCTCGCGGGGGACCGCACACCAGGTCCGGCCGACGAGCTGGTGGTCCGCTACTCGAGCGGCGTGCCGTGGACGGTGCGGATCCTCAACCAGGAGACGCCCGTCCTGCAGGGCGCGTCGGGAACCACCGGATCGTTCGCGATCCCGACGTCGTTCACGGGCGACCAGCTCGCGACGATGGAGGCGAAGTACGCCGACGGGACCAACGCCGGGCCGCAGAACTGGACGTCGTACAAGGAGTTCGACGTGGCGTTCGCGCCGGACTACGCCGCCGGGACGATCAAGCTCACCCCGGCGTTCTTCGCCGAGGTCAACGACGGGACGGTCAACCTGACCTTCCACTTCTGGAGCGGTGACACGGTGACCTACACCCTGACGAAGAACGGATCGACAGTGGTGGGGGCGCCGTAGCGCCTCCGGGCAGTGTCCGTGGGCCGAGGAAGGTGGCAAGGCCGCTACCTCGGCCCACGGGCTGGAGGAGCTACGCCAACCGCCGGGTCAGCGTCAGCCGCGGACGGGTTACCAGCCAGGCCGCGCCGATCGCAAGGACCGGAAGAACCACCGCCAGGCCGATGAGCCACAGCCAGGGAACCTCGACGGTCCAGGCTGCGGCGGTCGACGCCGCCTCCCAGGAACGCAGGAGGCGGACGAGGGCGGCGCCGAGGACTCCGCCGGTGCCGAGCCCCAGGACCGTTCCGACTACCGAGATCGCTCCCGCCTGCGCGGCGACGACCGTCCGGCGGGTCCAGGGTGTGGCGCCGACTGCTTCGAGCGTTGCCAGGTCCGGCCGGGACTCCGCTGCGGCCAGCCCGGCCGCGAGCCAGGTGACCCCCAGTGCGACGGCCGCCGCGATCAGCGCGATGAGCAGGGCTGTGAAGGCCTCGCCAGTGGGTTCGGGGCCCCGCTCGGTGCTGGCGGTCACGAACGCCGTGCCGCCCCCGGCCGAAGCCGACCCGGCCACGCCCGGGTCGAGCCCCGGGGGGAACGTGAGGTCGCCGAGCCGGTCCGCGAGGGTCTCTGTCTGAGCTGTCGTCGGGACCGTGCCGGTCTCGACCACGAAGCGCTCGAGTCGTTCCTCGCCGCCCAGCTCATCGAGCAGCGCGGGCGGGACGATCGGAAGATTCGGCACCGCTTCCACGCCGTCGCCTACCTCCGTGGCGGGGACCCGGACGGTCCGGACATCCAACGTCTCGCCCATCTCGTCCGCGCCGACGGTGGAGTAGGTCTGGATATCCAGCCGGACCGTGCCGTCAGCGGCAGCCGTGCCGTGCGGGACGACCACTCGGCCCGCACGGAGGGCCGCGACCGCGGCGTCCGCCGTCTTGCCGGTCAGACCGAGCACCGGAACCAGATCGCCGTCGTCGACCACCGGCGTTCCGAGGCCACCGGGACCGCGACCGCGCCCGGCACCGGACGGGTCGACGGTCATGACCATCGTGTTGGTGCCGTCCGTCGCGTCCGCGAAGACGGGGACGGGAGTGATCGCGGTGACCCCCGGGAGGACGTCCCGGATCGTGGCCTCTATCTCCGGACGCGGCCCGTCGAGAGGCAGCGCCGTGTCTGTGGAGTGGACGACCGTGGTGCCGGGCGCCGAGATCGGCATGTGGACGTGCTCCCGGAACTGGGCACCGGACGTCAGGTAGATGAGGCCCGCGGTCGCGCCGGCGACGGCGACGAGCACCGCGGCGATGGCCGGCGACGTCCGTGAACGGTGCCTGGCGGCGTCCCGCAGAGCGAAGCGGGCGGGCAGCGGGAGCCTCCCGGAGATCCTGGCGAGCCCGGCCACGATGCCGCCGGTCGTCATGACGAGCCCGATCTCGGCAACGACGATGCACCAGGCGAGCACGTTGGCGTTTCCGTTGGCGGCCGTGGCCGCGAAGGTGCCGGCCAGCCCGGCGCCCGCGAGGAGGACGCCGAACGCGGCGACCCATCCAGTGGCCCGGCGGTTCCCGCGGCGCCCGGTGAGCGTGGCGACGATGTCCAGCCGGGCCGCGGTCCGGGCCGGCAACCACGCCGCGGCGACCGCCACGACCAGCCCGACGAGCACCATGCCGCCGACCCGGGACCACGGCACGACGACGGCGGGCAGCTCGTAGTACGCCACAGGAACAGCGGCCACGGCGATCCCGGCGAGGGCCGCGACCACCGACGCGCAGAGCCCGATCACGACGGCGGGAGCCATGGCCAGCGCGCGGAGGGCTCTCGGGGAGGCGCCCTGGGCGGCAGCGATCGCGAGCGAACGCTCCTGCCTCCGCGCGCTGACGGCGAAGGCCGGACCGACGACGAGAATCCCCTCGAGCAGGGCGATGATCGTGATGGCGCCGCCGAGCGCGATCTCGTCCGTGGTCCGGCCCCCTCCGGGACGGAAGAGGGTCTCCTCCTCTATCGGCGGAAGGTTCGTCAGCACCTCCTGGCTGATGACGGCGACGCCGTGCTCGTTGAGGCGCAGCGCGTCGTCCCACGTCACCGGGGTGGGCCCGGAGACGAACCACCCGACCTCCGGGGTGGGGCCGTGCCCGATAGCCGGTGACACGTCTTCGGGATCGGTGTGCACCACCGCGCCCGCCTCCTTGGGGAGGTGTCTGGCGAGCAGCCCCGAGACCGTGCGGGTCTCGGTGCCGCCGCCCCGGACCTGGACCTCGACGCTGTCGCCGATCTCGACGCCTATCTGCTCGGCCACGCCGCGTGAGAGGGCGATCTCGCCGGGTCCGGGGGCGGCTCCGTCCCGCAGCTTGAAGGCGGCCGTGACGTCCGCGTCGCGCAGGTCTGTCCGCGCCATCCTGCTGGTGAGGTGCAGCTCCGGCCCGTGCAGCACCACCTCGACCGCCTCGACCGGCACGAGCCGGTCACCCGGTGGCAGCACGTCGGAGAGCTCCGCCTCGTACTCGGCCCGGGTCGGCAGCTCTCCGGGCTCTGTACCTCCGTCCCAGGTGGTGTTCGTCGCGTCGAACGTCTGCCGCACGTGCCCGCCCTGATAGATGAGCGAGGCCTGCAGGTCGGGCCCGAGCGACTCGACGCGGACACGCTCAGGGCTGTCCTTGCTCGACTCCAGCGCGATGAGCGCCGTGGTCCCCGCCAGCACCGGCAGCGCCACCATCACGGCGACCAGTACGGTCCGGCCGACGTGCCGCCGCGCGTCCCGCCGGGCGAGCCGCAGCCCGAGCCGCCAGCGGGCGAGGAGGGCGCCACGCGTCCCGCTCATGTGTCGGCCTCCATCAGGTCGGCGGGCTCGCCCATCGGGCCGACGGGGTAGCCGCCGGCATCCGTGCCGACGATCTCGCCGTCGCGAAGGTGGATCGTGCGGTCCGCCCACGCCGCGTACCGCGCGTCGTGGGTGACGAGGAGGCCCGCCGCGCCGGCGTCGACCCGGTCGCGGAGCAGACGCATCACTGCCTCGCCGGTCACCGAGTCGAGCGCGCCGGTGGGTTCGTCCGCGAGGACCAGCCGGCGCGGTCCCACCAGGGCTCGCGCGATCGCGACCCGCTGCTGCTGCCCGCCGGACAGGTCCTCCGGGAACCGTCGGTGCGCCGAGGCCAGCCCGACGGCATCCAGCGCGTCGACGGCCTGTTCCCGCGCCGCGCTGACGCCCATGCCGTCGAGCTCCAGCGGGAGCGCCACGTTCTCCAGCGCGGTCAGCGCCGGGATCAGGTTCAGGTCCTGGAACACGTAGCCGACGTCGCGCCGCCTCACCTCCGCGCGACGCCGCGCGTCCATCGCGGTGACGTCGCGCCCACCGACGAGCACGGTGCCCGACGTCACCGAGTCCAGGCCGCCTGCCACGTTCAGCAGGGTCGACTTGCCCGATCCTGACGGGCCCATCACGGCGACGAGCTCGCCCTCCCGGACCGTGAGGTCGACGCAGTCGAGAGCGCGGACCTGCGTCGGTCCTTGTCCGTGGATGCGAGATACGTCTGCCAGCTCCAGCACGACGCTCATCGTGTGCTCCTCTTCGGTGGTCGTTCGGTCTGGGGTTCGCCGGCCACCGTCGCCTCGACGTGATCCAGCCAACGGGCCTCCGCCTCGATGGCGAAGACCTGTGCGTCCAGCACCAGGGAGCGGGCCCGGTCGGCCGCGGGGTCTACCTGGCGTTTGGCCCGGGTCAGCGCGCGCAGCGCGCGCATGGTCTCGGCCCGCTGGTGGCGCACGACGGCGGCCACGTCGACCCCCGGGACGGTGACGGCCAGGGCGATCTTGATCGCGAGCTCGTCGCGCTCGGCCTTGCCGCGGGGGACCGGCGTCTCCCACCAGCTGACGGCCGCTCGCCGGCCCTGCTCCGTGAGGTGGTAGCGCTCGGCGGTCCGGCCGGTCGTGGAGGCGGTCGGCGGGTCGACGTCGGTCGTCTCGCCGGTGGTTGCCTCGACGAGCCCGTCACGGGACAGCCGGTTGAGGGTGGTGTACGCCTGGCCGATGTTGAGGGGCCAGGAGCTACCGGTGCGACGTTCGAACTCCTGACGGAGCTGGTAGCCGTGCATCGGTTGTTCGCTGAGCAGGGCGAGGAAGCCCTGTCGGACGGACACGATGGCCTCCAGTAGTTACCGGGTAAGTATCTGTCGGAGGCATGCTTACCCGGTAACTATCGTGGATGTCAACAAGAACGCCTCGGGCCCACAGGTCGCACGAGGCGGCCTGTGGGCCCGAGGCATCGAAGGGCTGGTTGTCAGGCGGTCGTGCGACGGACCACCGTGCGGCTCAGCGTTCCCGTGAGCAGGGACCAGACCGCACAGCCGATGACTATCCACACGATCGCCGCGAGGATGGCCGGAACGATCTCGAACTCGCCCGCGAAGGGCACCATCGCGAGGATCACCGTGGCCAGCGCGACGACCCAGCCGAAGAACGACCTCGGCCGTGGCGTGCTCATGACGAGCAGGTAGAGCACTATCGCCGCCACGAGGGCGAACAGCGCGCCTGCCACCACCCAGGCCATCATGTCGGACCCGGTGGCGAACAGGTCGGCCTGCGCCCGGACCTCGAGGTTGAGGACCTCCTCGAGGATGAAGTCGGCGGCCAGCCCGATCAGGGCCGCCACGGCCATCGTCGCCAGCGCACCTGCCCAGAACCGGCCGACCTCGAGGCCGAGCCGCGGGTCCTCGGTACCGGACGTGACCGGCTGCACGTGTGCTTCGTCGGGCGTCTGTCCCACCGCCTGGGTGGGCATTCCCGGCGCCTGAGCAGGCGGCGGATGGACCGGCGGTGGCTGCTCCCCATACTCCTGCCCGTAGGGGCGGTTCGGGTCACTCATGGTGTACCTCCCGGTTGTGAGCCCTATGTCCCACTCCACCATGGAACCGAAAGGAGTGCGCGGTCGCAACAGGACGAACGCGGGTAGTGATGCCCATGGTGTCCGCGTCGTGCGATCGCTATGGTCCGCAAGCCCTATTGTCTGCACGTGGAGGTGTGGGTATGAGCGAAATGTACGGCGCAGACGTCGAGGCGCTGCGAGCGCTGGGTCATGCCATGAAAGAACACGGCGAGACCCTCGAGCTTGCGGTCGGGCAGCTCACCGATGCCGTGACGTCGGTCCAGTGGTCCGGACAGGACCACGAGGAGTTCGTCAACGAGTGGCAGGTGGGCCATGCCGTGGCGCTCCTGGCCGTGGCGCAGGCGATCGCGGCCGCGGGGGCGAAGGCGGTAGCCAACGCGGACGCGCAGGAGCAGACGAGCGAGTCCTACGACGGCGGCGGGGGCCCGTCGGGGATCCCGGAGGGGACCGACGGGAGCTCGTCGGAGGGGCAGGGGAACAAGCGGAAAGAGCCGGAGGGCGCGCCGAGCGGCCTGGGCAAGGTCGAGGACATCGGCGCGGTGCCGCTCGACACCGCGGCGATCGACGCGAGCAAGATCGAGCAGGGATCGCTCGCCGACTGCTGGTTCCTCGCGTCCGCGGGTGCGGTTGCCGAGAGCGACCCGGAGTGGATCCAGGAGCACATCAAGTACAACGCCCAGGACGGCACCTACACGGTGACGTTCTACCGGGACGGCGAGCCTGTGGAGATCACCGTCGAGGACACCGCGTACCAGAATGCCGCGGGTGACCCGAGCGGCGACCCGTCGTGGATCACGGTCTACGAGAAGGCTGCCGTGGTGTACATGGGCGGCGAGTACGGGGACATCGAGTACGACAGCGCCTCGAAGGCGATGGAGATGATCACCGGTAAGGACACCTCGAGCGAGTCGCTCGACCCCGCCCTGCCGTGGGAGGACCCGCCCAGCCTGCAGTCCATCGGCGAGCGGGTGAAGAACGGCGAGCCCGTCGTGGCCGCCAGCCCGGACGGCGGCGGCTGGTTCGGCGACCCGCCACCCGACAAGGAGGTCGTGAACAACCACGTGTACACCGTGCAGGGCGTGTCGGAGGACGGGAAGACCATCACCCTGGTCAATCCGTGGGGACCCGACGGCGGCACCGGGTCGGACGGCAACACGAAGCCCGGCACGATCACGATGTCGGCGGACGAGTTCTACGAGAACTTCGACTCGGTGACCTACGGTGAGTCGACCAAGTGACCGACCTCGAAGCCCTGGCGGAAGGACCTGCCGTGCCTGACGAAGGACGCCCCACCGTGCCCACGGAGTCCGTGCCCGCGGAATCACCGGTCCGCGTGAAGCAGAGTGCTCAGCTGCGGATCGGGACGGCTCGGGTCGCCGTGATGGTCGCCGGCCCGCGCGAGGGCGTGCCGACGGCGCGCCTGCTCGTGCGCGCCGACGACGGCCGCCGCGCCCAGACCGACGTCGAGGTCGGTCAGCGGGTGGACCTGTTCGACGAGGGCGAGCTCGAGCTCGTCGGCGTCGAGGGCGGCCGCGACCCGAAGGAGAAGAGCGCCGTCCTGGTCCGGCACGTCCCCCACGGGCCCGGACCCCACCGGCCCCGAACAGAGTCCTAGCGGAGGCCCTGGAGGTCCAGGACCAGCTCCTTGACGGCGGACGCCGGGACCTGACCGGCGTCGTCGTCGACCCAGCGGGCCACCGACGCCGGGACGTCCGCGTCCGAGCACAGCACGAGCGGCGTGTCCGCCGACGAGTCCGGCAGGCGCCCGTGCGTCCCGCGCACGTAGGACGCGTCGAGCGGCGTCGTGCTCATGGCGTACCGCAGGCCGAGCTTCTTGCGCACCAGGTTCAGGCCCGCCTTCGCCTTGGCCAGGGGATCGGCGGGGTTGAAGAACAGCTCGGCGGGGTCGTAGCCGGGCTTGCGGTGGATGTCGACACCGCGCGCGAACTCGGGCGCCCGGTCGTCGTCGAGCCAGTAGTAGTACGTGAACCACGCGCGCGGCTCGGCAACGACGACCAGCTCGCCCGCGCGCTCGTGGTCCAGCCCGTACTTCGCCTGCGCCTCGCGGTCCAGGACCTCGTCGACGCCGGGTACGCCCCGCAGCAGGTCCGCGACCCGGTTCACGTCCGAGGCGTCGTCGACGTACACGTGCGCCACCTGGTGGTCGGCGACGGCGAAGGCGCGTGAGGTCCACGGGTCGAGCTGTTCGCGGCCGTCCTGGGTGTAGACCTCCAGGAAGCCCTCGCGCCGCAGGATCCGGTTGATGTCCACCGGCTGGTTCGCAGGCCCGATGCCGTACTCCGACACGACGACGACGGTGACGCCCGCCGCCTCGGCGTCGTCCAGGAGCGGGGTCAGCACGACGTCGAGCTCGGCCGCCGCCCGGTCCGCCTCGGGCGACTCCGGACCGAACCGCTGCAGGTCGTAGTCGAGGTGCGGCACGTACGCGGTGGTGAGCTGGGACTTCCGGGTCCGCAGCAGGTGCCGGGTCACGTCGACTATCCACCGCGACGAGGCGATGGATGCCGTCGGGCCCCAGTAGGTGAACAGCGGGAAGTCGCCGAACCTGCCGACCAGGTCGTCGTGCAGCGCCGCCGGCCGGACGTACGCGTCGGGCGACTTGCGCCCGTCGGCGTGGTAGATCGGGCGGGGCGTGATCGTGACGTCAGTGGTCATGCCCATCGCGTACCACCAGCAGACGTTGTCGGCGGTGTACATCGCGTCGTGCCGACGGCCCGCCTCCCAGATCTTCTCGCCCCCGACCAGCTTGTTGTGCTGCCGCCAGAGGTACACGTCGCCGAGCTCACGGAAGTACCAGCCGTTGCCGACTATCCCGTGCTCGGCCGGCATCAGGCCGGTGAGCATCGTCGACTGCACGCTGCACGTCACCGCGGGCAGCACGGTGGCGAGCTCGGACTGCCAGCCGGCTGCGGACAGCCGCCGCAGCCGCGGCATGTGGGCCAGCGCCCGGGCGGTGAGCCCGACGACGTCGAGCAGCAGGACGGGCCTCATGCGTAGGTTCCTTCCGGAGAGGTGGCGGCGGCGGTGCCGGTGGCGTCGGCGCGGATCAGCAGGTTCTCCCGGGCCCAGCGCAGCTCCGCGGCGATCCCGGTGACGAGCTCGTCGGCGCCGTCGGGAAGCACGTCGGGCGGCAGGACGGACCACGTGTACGTCTCGACGTCGAGGTGCGCCTCGGCGCCGTGCGGCGCGGCCCGGACGGCGGCGACGGCGTCGCGCAGCACCTGGGTCGTCGCCGTGAGCGGAGGCGCGGGCTCGTGGTGCAGCGGCACGTGGAAGTGCACGCGCCACGGGCCCTCACCTGGCAGGCCAGGCCGGCGCTCGGTGTCCCCGAGCGCCACGGGCAGGTCGTCCGAGGCCAGCACGTCGCCGGTCGCCGTCAGCTCGCGTACCTGGTGCAGGTACCGCTTCTCGACGAACCGTCCGACGGCGTCCCGCGCGCCCGGCGCGGACACGTCCGCGACCTCCAGGGCCGCGGACGCCTGCACCTTCACCACGCGCAGGCCCGCGTCGGTGATGCGGCGTACGGCGCCCGCGGGGTCGGCGAACGACACCGCCAGGTGGCACGTGTCCAGGCAGACGCCGACGTACTCGGGGTCGATCCGCCGGTCCTCGGGCCACTCCGGCCCTGTCCGGGCGGCGAGCCACGCCACGACGTCCTCCACCGTGTCGAGCACGCAGCCCGGCTCCGGCTCGACGGCGATCCGCACGGTCCTGCCCGTACGCCGTTCCAGCTCGCGCAGCTCTGCCGAGAGCGTGGCGAACGCCTTGGTCGCCTCGTCGTCGTCGGCGCGGGTCCAGGGCGCGCGCCACGCCAGGGGCAGGGTGGAGATCGACCCGGGGACGCCGTCGGGCAGCAGGTCGGCCAGCACCCGCGCGCACGCGAGCACGTAGTCGAGGCGGGCGCGCTCGGCCCAGGTGGGGGAGTAGACGGCGAGCTTGACCACCTCGCGGTGGAACCCGCCGTACGGGAAGGCGTTCAGGGTGTGCACCTGCAGGCGGTGCTCGGCGAGCGCCGCGCGTAGCCGTTCCCGGTCCTCGGCGGACGAGTCGAGGCGGTGTGCCAGCTCGGCGGGCAGCCACAGGCCGACGCCGAGGGTGTCGAGGCCCGCGGCCTCGCGCACCGGGCCGGCGTAGCGGGCGAGCTGGTCGATGACCCCGTCGAGGTCCTCGGAGGGGTGGACGTTGGTGCAGTAGGAGAGCAGCATCGTGGTCCCTTCAGGCCCGCGCGCCGCGGAGCACGGACGAGCCCTCGAACTCGACGCCGGGGGTTGGTGGCGCCCCCTCGGTGAACCCGGGGACGGGATCGAGCACGAGGTTGCCGGACTGCCCGTAGAACGCGACGGGGTTGCGCCACAGCACCTGGTCGACGTCGTCGTCGGTGAACCCGGCGGCGAGCATCGCCCGGCCGGTCTTCGCGGTCTTGAGCGGGTCCGAGCGGCCCCAGTCGGCGGCGGAGTTCACGATCATGCGCTCCGTCCCGTACTCCTTGAGCAGCGCGACCATGCGGTCCTCGTCCATCTTGGTGTCGGGGTAGATGGAGAACCCGGCCCACGCCCCGGCGTCGCGCACCAGCTCTACGTTGGTCTCGTTGAGGTGGTCCACGAGCACCCGCTCGGGCGGCAGGCCCGACTCCCGCACCACGTCGAGGGTGCGGCGCGTGCCGGCGAGCTTGTCGCGGTGCGGGGTGTGCACCAGGACGGGAAGCTCGGCGTCGTGCGCCATCTGGAGCTGGGCGGCGAACACCTCGTCCTCCTCGGGCGTCATCGAGTCGTAGCCGACCTCGCCTACGGCCACGACGCCGTCCTTGAGCAGGTAGCGGGGCACCTCGGCGAGCACCTCGCGCAGGCGCGGGTCGTTCGCCTCCTTGGGGTTGAGCGCGATGGTCGCGTGGTGCCGGATGCCGAACTGCGCGGCCCGGAACCTCTCCCAGCCGAGCAGGGAGTCGAAGTAGTCGGTGAACGAGCCCACGCTGGTGCGCGGCTGCCCCAGCCAGAACGCGGGCTCGACGACGGCGCGCACGCCCGCGGCGTACATGGCCTCGTAGTCGTCGGTGGTGCGGCTCGTCATGTGGATGTGGGGGTCGAGGATGCGCAACGTCACTCCTTCGTGAGCCGGTCGAGATCTGTAGGTACTGGACGGCCGGCCGCCCGGCGTTCGGCCGCGAAGTCGCGGGCCATGCGGTCCAGCTCGTCGTCGGCCCGGGTGTCCAGGTCGCTGACGGCGCCGAGGCTCACGCCCTGGAAGACGAGCTTGAGGACCGCGTGCCGCCACGTGTGCTGGTCGAGGTACCGGGCCCCGAACGGGCCGACGGCGGCCGCGACGAGGCTCGGGTCGTTGGCGCGCAGGGCGTCCGCGGCGAGGTCGAGGCCTGCCGCGACGAGCGCCCCGGCGTCACCGCCACCGAGGCCGCCCTGTTCCGTGAGCGCGTCGAGCCCGCGCAGCACCCCGCGCCGCTCGGCGGCGTCGCCCTGGCGGTAGAGGGAGACCAGGCGGTCCGCGCAGTCGGGACCGGTGCCGACCGCATCTGCCAGCGCGACGACGAGGGCCGCCCGGGCGGCGTCGTCGACTGTGCCGTGCACGACGCCGGACGGGTCGGCGTCGGGCTGCCGCGGCGCGCGACCCACCCGGCGGGCGGCGAACGCGAACGCGCGGGTGATGCTGTCGGGGTCGCGGGCGACCTCGGCAAGGGCAGTGGTCAGCCAGTCCGAACCGGCCCGGTCGATGGGGAGGTCGGCGTTCATTGCCCGGTCCTTTCTCCGGTGGGCGTGCCGATGACGGCGCCCCACGCCCGCATCAGGGCCGCGCGGCTGTCGAGGGCGAGCCGGGGGGCGTCGTGCGAGTGGCGGGGCAGCTCGACGGCGGCGACCCCCGTGTAGCCGATGTCGGCCAGGGTGGCGAGCACCATCGGCAGGTCGATGGCGCCCTCGCCGAACGGCCTGTGCTCGTGGTGCGTGCGCGGCATGTCGTCGAGCTGCACGTTGCTCAGGTACGGCGCGGCGGCGCGGAGCGCGCCCTCCACGCCGCCGGGCTCCACGACGAGGCAGTGCCCGACGTCGACGGTGATCCCCAGCTCGGGCGGCAGGCCGACGTCGGCCAGGAGCCGCAGGGCGTCGTCCACGGTCTCCACGAGCATGCCCGGTTCGGGCTCGACCGCGAGCCGCACCCCGCGCTCCCCGGCGTACTCCACCAGCGCCGGGATCCGGTCCCGGAGCCTCGCCCAGCCGTCCGCCGGGGCGGCGTCGTCCGGCAGGATCCCCGAGAAGAACGAGACGCACCGGGCGTCGAGGTCCGCGGCGATCTCGACGGCTCGTTCGAGGTAGCGCATGCGCAGCGTGGCGTCCCGGTCGACGAGCGTGGGCCGGTGCTTGTGCAGCGGGTCGAGCAGGTACCGGGTGCCGGTCTCCACGACCACCGCCGCACCCGTGCCGCCGCGCATCCGCGCGAGATGGGCGCGGAGCGCGGTGACGTCGTCGCCGGCCAGCGGCGCGAACGGGTCGAGGTGCGGAAAGCCCAGGGTGAGCGCCACCGCGTCGTACCCGACGTCGTCGAGCACGTCGAGCGCGCTGTGCAGCGGGTGGTCGCCGAAGCCGTTGGTGCCGTAGCCCAGCAGGAACGGGGGCTTCATGTGATGCTCACCCCTGCCTTGCCGCGAGCACGGCCCAGGAACCGCAGCCCGTACCCGACGGCGGCGACGCCGGCCAGGAGCGCCGTCGTGCCGAGGCCCCCCGAGCGGGCGGCCCAGGTGGCCTGGAGCGGCACCATCGCCTGGATCCCGGACCGGGTGGCGGCCTTGGCGTTGCCCGCGGTCGGCGTGACCGCCGTGCGGACCTGCGCGGGCAGGCAGGCCGCCGCGTAGGCGCCCGCGGCCGCGACGGTGGTCCAGCGGACGGCCGTGCGCCGGCCGGTGGAGCCCGCGGCGGGCGCGGTGGCAGCGGCAGCGGCAGCCCCCGCGAGGGTGCCGACGGCGACGCCGCCCGCGACCCGCGTCGTCGTGCCGTGCACCTCGCCGCGCGAGAGCACCGTGACGCCGAGCGTGTGGGCGGCGAGGCCCGCGGCGGCCGGGAGCGCGGACCGCAGGTGCCCCGGCGTCGCGCCGAGCAGCACGTCCAGCCCGCGGCAGGCAGCCATGACGAACGGCCCCGTGGGGTGGTCCTTGGCGACCAGGTCGTAGGTCCAGACGCAGGCGGCGAGCGGCACGGCGACCGCAAGGGCCCGGCGTCCGCCCGCGAGGCCTGCCGCCGCCACGCCGGCCGCGGTGAGCGCCGTGCCCACGCCCAGCGCGCCGCGCGGCGTGACCCGGCCGGAGGGGATCGGCCGTTCGGGCCGTTCGACGGCGTCCAGGTGCCGGTCGGCGTAGTCGTTCAGCGCCATACCGCCCAGGTAGAGGCAGGCCGACGCGACGGGGAGCAGGGCGTGGCGGCCCCGGAGCGCCGTCGGCGTCCCCGCGCGGGCGGCGGCCAGCCCGGCGAGCGAGTCGCCGACCACGCTCAGCGCGGCGGGCGCCCGGACCAGCTCGCCGATGTCCCGGAGGCTCGGCCGCACATCAGGCAGGCGTGGGGCCGTGTACCGGGCGGGTTCGTCCGACGAGTCGCGGAGTGGAGGGTCGAAGCGGGGGGTGAACCGGGGTTGCGGCACCGGGTTCATCGTTGAACCTGCGCCGACGTACGACGGACCCATTCCTCGAGGGCGCGGGCCTGATCGGCGGCGTCGTGCACGTCGGAGCCCCACGGATCCTTGAAGAAGAATCCCAGCTCCTCGATGGTCCCGCTGATCCCGGCGGCGTGCGCGAGCGCGAGCAGGCGGGCCAGGTCCAGCACGAGCGGCGCGGCGAGCATCGAGTCGTGGGCGCTCCAGGTGGTCTGGAGCGTGAGCCGCGAGCCGAGGAAACCCTCGACGTGCACGTGGTCCCAGGCGACCTTGATGTCCCCGAGGTCGGGCACGTTGTCGATGTGCAGGGGCGTCGTCTCGCTGCCCGTCAGCGCTGTCAGGCCGCGGGCCTTCGTGGCGAGCTTGCTGCGGACGGCGTCCGGGTCGGCGAGCGTGGCGCCGTCGCCGCCGCCCAGCAGGTTGGTGCCGGACCACGACAGCACCTTCAGGTTGCGCGCGGCGAACGCCGGGGCCAGGACGGTGCGCAGCCAGGTCTGGCCGGTCTTGCCGTCCTGTCCCGCGACGGGGATGCCGCGCTCGCGTGCGAGCCGGGCCAGGGCGGGGATGCCCATGCCGGCCGACGGCGTGAAGGCGGCGTACGCGGCTCCGGCAAGGATCGCCGCGTACGCCGAGACGGAGGACGGCGGGAGCACCGCGCGGGTCGGGTCCGCCAGGGCGGTGAGCAGGGCGTCGGTGTCGTCGTGCTCGGGCACGTGGACGACCGGTGGCTCGGTCGAGGAGAGGTCCACCAGCACTACCCGGGCCAGGTCGTGCCGCTCGCGGAAGGAGGTGATGTCGGCCGCGAGGCGTTCGGCGACCGCCTGCTGAGAGGCGTTCTCCTTGCCCGCGTGCGGGTCGTACCCGGGACGCACCTCAGCGTCGGCCCGTTCGAGCGCGTCGTGGGTCGCGGCGAGCAGCCGCGGCGGGATCATCCCCGTCTCGACGAGGGCTTCCGCCCGCTTCGCCATGGTGACGGAGGAGATGTCGTGCCCGCCCACCACGAGGTCGGCGAACCCGGGCAGCCCCGCTGAGGCGAAGGGTTCACGTGCCGTGACGCAGCCCGTCGGCGGGGACTGCCCGTCGGCGATGGCCGCGAGGCCTGCTGTTGCGGTACTGGCCACGGAGCCCCTGGCTCCGACGAACCAGATCCCCGTGCGTTCTGCTGCATCGTGGCGTGCAGAGGCGTCGTGCATCATCGCTCCCCGGTTCGACGTCGTCGTCCCGAGCAACCTATCCCGGACTTATGGCGATTAGCAAACAAAAGTTCAAACATCCGCGTAAGAAGCGAGATGCCCGACATGGACCGGAACTTCTCCGCCGCTGACGGACGCGGCCCGGAGAAGCTCGGGCGGCCCGCTGGTCCGCCTGCTGGTCACCACTTCCGTCGTCCGCCGCGCTATGGCACGATGACCCGCATGACGACCCCGCGCTCCACCCTGCGACTGGTGATCATCATTTCTTAGCGCGTCCGGAGACACCCCACCGGACGCGCAGACCTTCCACACTCGGAGGGTCTTTTTTTGTTGGCCCGTCAGCCCCGCTCCAGCGGGCGCGTCAGCCATCTCGTCAGCCACATCGTTGGGAGCATCGATGACCACCGCCTCGTTCCAGGTGTACGACACGACGTTGCGCGACGGCGCGCAGCAGGAGGGGATGAGCCTCTCCGTCTCCGACAAGCTCGCTATCGCGGTACTCCTCGACGAGCTGGGCGTCGGTTACATCGAGGGCGGCTGGCCGGGCGCGGTCCCCAAGGACACCGACTTCTTCGCGCGGGCAGCCTCGGAGCTCACCCTGAAGAACGCGGTGCTCGCCGCGTTCGGTGCGACGCGTCGCGCCGGGGTCCGGGCGGGCGACGACCCGCAGGTACGCGCCCTGCTCGACGCGGCGACCCCCGTCGTGACGCTCGTCGCCAAGTCGGACGTGCGGCACGTGGAGCGGGCGCTGAAGACGACCCGCGCCGAGAACCTCGCGATGATCGCCGACACCGTGAGCTTCCTCGTCGCGGAGGGCCGCCGTGTGGTCCTCGACGCCGAGCACTTCTTCGACGGCTACCGGCACGACGCCGACTACGCGACGAGCGCCGTCACCACCGCGTTCGAGGCGGGGGCGGAGGTCGTCACGCTCTGCGACACCAACGGCGGGATGCTGCCGACCTGGGTCGGCGAGGTGGTGCGCGAGCTGCGCGCCCGGACCGGCGTCGGCCCGGAGCAGAGGCTCGGCGTGCACGCGCACAACGACAGCGGGTGCGCCGTCGCGAACTCGCTCGCCGCGGTCGAGGCCGGCGCGACGCACGTGCAGGGCACGGTCAACGGGTACGGCGAGCGCACGGGCAACGCCGACCTCGTCACCGTCGTCGCCAACCTGGAGCTGAAGGCCGGCATGTCGCTCCTGGCCGACGGCGGCCTGCGGGAGGCCGCCCGGATCTCGCACGCCATCAGCGAGATCACGAACATCTCGCCCTTCGCGCGCCAGCCGTACGTCGGGGCGAGCGCGTTCGCGCACAAGGGCGGGCTGCACGCCAGCGCCATCCGCGTGGACCCGGACATGTACCAGCACACCGACCCCACCCTGGTCGGCAACGACATGCGCATGCTCGTCTCCGACATGGCCGGCCGGGCCTCGATCGAGCTCAAGGGGCGCGAGCTCGGCTTCGACCTCGCGGGCCAGGGCGAGCTGCTGTCCCGGGTCACGAACCGCGTGAAGGAGGACGAGGCGGCCGGCTACACCTACGAGGCCGCCGACGCGTCGTTCGAGCTGCTGCTGCGGTCGGAGCTGGGCGGCCGCCCGGAGTTCTACACGGTCGAGTCGTGGCGGACCATCATCGAGACCGTCCCCGCGGGTGCCGCCCCGCCGTCGGTCCACGCGCCCGACGCCGTCGCCGTGGCCGAGGCGACCGTGAAGATCCGGGCCGGCGGCGAGCGCATCGTGACGACGGGGGAGGGCAACGGTCCGGTCAACGCGCTGGACCACGCGCTGCGGACCGGGCTGTCCCGCGTCTACCCGGAGCTCAGCCGGTTCGAGCTCATCGACTTCAAGGTACGCATCCTCGACCAGGAGCTCGGCACCGACGCGATCACGCGCGTGCTGATCGAGACGACCGACGGCGAGCACTCGTGGTCCACGGTCGGCGTCGGGCCCAACGTGGTCGAGGCGGCGTGGGAGGCGGTCACCGAGGCGTACGTGTACGGCCTCCTGAAGTCGGGCGTGGAGCCCCGCCTGTAGCAAGGTCCGCGAAGTAGAGCGCCTGTCCGAGTCTCCCTGGCGACACCCAGGGAGACTCGGACAGGCGCTCTACTTCGCGGACCCTGCTTGGGGGTCAGGCGACCGGGGCCGCCGGGTGCTCCGTCTTGGCCCTGCCCAGGTCGAGACGCTGGTCGCGCACCGCTTCGACGTCGCCTTGATGGCGATCGACGAGCGGTCGTACGTGCGCTGCGCGACGCGGACGAACAGGTAGTCCACGACAGTGAGCTGCGCGATGCGGCTCGACATGGCCCCGACCCGGAACTGGGTCTCGCGGGCCGTGGTGGCCAGGACGACATCGGACACGAGGCCGATCGGCGCGTCCGGGAAGTTCGTGATCGCCGCGGTGAGGGCGCCGCGCTTGCGTGCGATCTCGAGCGCCTGGTTGGTCTCCCGGGTCTGACCCGAGTGCGACACGGCGATCGCGACGTTGCCCGGCTCGAGCAGCGCCGACGAGGCGAGCTGCTGGTGCGGGTCGGGCGAGGTGAACACGAAGACGCCGATGCGCTGCAGCTTCATCGCGAGGTCGGCGGCGGCGAGGTTGGACGAGCCGACGCCGTAGACGTCTACCCGCTTGGCCTCGGCGATGGCCGTGGCCACCCGCTCGATCGCGTCGGTGTCGATCATGCGGGCGGTCTCTTCGATGGTCCGCGCCTCGTGGAACGCGATCTTCGAGACGACGGCCTCGATGTCGTCGGTCTGGTTGATCTCGCCTTCGGCGATGCCGGACCGCTCCATCTCGACCTCGCGCCGGCTGGTCGCCTGGGCCAGGTCGATCCGGAACTCGGGGTAACCCGCATAGCCGACGGCGCGGCAGAACCGCACCACCGTGGCCTGTGACGTGTCCGCGTGACCGGCGAGCTCCGTGATGGTCGACTGGACGACGGTGTTGGGGTCGTCGAGGACCGTCTGAGCCACTCTGGCTTCTGCTGGTCGCAGCGTCGGTAGTGCGCGCCTGAGTCGGACGAGGACGTCACCTGTCATGTCGCATCTCCCGGGATGGGGTGGTGGGGGTCTGGGGCTCGTGAACATACACCCGTACCGGGGATTCGGGCATAACGCAGTAGTAAAGGACCTGGCCAGAGCAACAGCCGGTCACTGAAGCTCGTCACCAGGCAGTTCGGTGGCCGAGAGCTCTGCGGCGAGGATCTCCTTGGCGCCGGTGTCTTCCGGAGTCTCGTGCAGGGTGTGGTGGCCGTCGACACGGACGGTCAGCCACGGGCGGAAGCCACCGACCGACTGCGGCGCGTTGGTCAGGCGCCGGGCCAGGGTGAGCGCACCGTCCAGCGGCGTGCCGCCGCTGGGTACGAGGGAGACGTCGGGCCGGTCCTCGGAGAGGTGCTTGGTCAGCGACACCGTGAGCGGTGACTCCTCCTGCACCAGGCGGCCGGTCGTCGAGGCGAGTGGCGGGATCCCGCGGCCGAGCGCGCTCGAGAGCGTGTCGGCGAGGTGCCGCCCGGCCTCTTCGAGGATGCGGATCGACGTCGGGTCGCCCTCGGCAGCGGCGATGATGACCTCAGGGGCCATCGAGGCGAGCTGCTTGGCGCGCTCAGCGTTCTTGTAGAACTGGTTGGGCCAGCTCTCGATGAGGCCGAACTTGGCTACGGCTGCTTCCAGCAGGCGCTTCGAGGCGCCGCGGCTCGCGCCGTCGTGGTACCGACCGGCGGCACGCAGTGCCTCGCCACCGACCCAGACACCGGCTCCGAGGTCACCGAGCAGGTGGCCCCAGCCGTCGGCGCGACGCCAGCGGTTCACACCGTCGAACCCGAACGCGACAGCACCCGTGCCGACGGAGAGCACGGCACCAGCGCGCCCGCGGAGGGCTCCGATGTGTGCGGTGAGCGCGTCACCCGCGACGGCGGTCCGGTTGGTCCGCAGCTCGCGGGCCAGGATGTCGTGGATCTCCATGGGCTTCTCGACCAGGGAGGTCAGCCCGGTGATGCCGACGGCGGCGGACGAGACGGGAGCGGTGCTGCCGTCGCTCATGCCGTCGTGGCCCATGCGAGCGGCCCACGCGTTGAAGGACTGGCACAGGGAGGCGACGACCGCCGCGGCATCGCTGCCGTGGTGGTTCACCTTCACGGCGCGGCCGGTCAGGCTGATGCGCTCGGGGTGCGTGGAGTTGCCGAACTCTGCGACCAGGCGCGAGCCACTACCGCCTACGTCGAGAGCGACGACCCAGGCGTCGATCGCCACTTCATCGATATCCAGTGCGAGTTCGGACACCAGGTCATTCTGACACGGAACCGGGGCAAGGATGTCTAAAGAAAGGAGGAAATTCTGGTCTGTTCTGCCGCGCCATCTTGCCAAATGTCGCTTGTGTCCGACCGGTGTGCCCGACGCCGGAGTCGCACCTTCCGTACCAAGGGCGGATCCGGCGCCGGACACCGCAGGCACCGTCGCCTACTGTGAACACGTGCGCGGAGAGTTCAAGGTTCCACACGGAAAGCTGGTTCGTGTCGAGACCGAGGTGGTCGACACCGAGGGGCCGGCCGGCCGGCTGGCCGACACGAGGGTGAGCGGGGACTTCTTCCTCGAACCCGACGAGGCCCTGGAGGCCATGGGCGAGGCCCTCGACGGACTGCCCGCCGACGCCTCCAAGGCCCAGCTGGCCGAGGCGGTGCGGGGGGCGCTGCGGGGTGCCACCGCCGTAGGGTTCGACGCCGACGCCGTGGCCGTCGCCGCCCGGCGGGCGCTGGGCCACGCGACCGCCTGGGAGGACCACGAGTTCCAGGTGATCCGCACCCCCGCGGTGTCGCCCCTGCTCAACGTCGCGCTCGACCAGGTGCTGACCGAGGAGCTGGGTGCCGGACGGCGTGGGCCGACCCTCAGGTTCTGGGAGTGGGACGAGTCCGCGGTGATCATCGGATCGTTCCAGTCGCTGCGCAACGAGGTGGACGTCGAGGGCGCCGCACGGCACGGGGCCCGCGTGATCCGGCGGATCTCCGGGGGTGGCGCCATGTTCATGGAGCCCGGCAACACCATCTCGTACTCCCTGTACGTGCCGGGCTCGCTCGTGGACGGGCTGAGCTTCGAACGGTCCTACGCGTTCCTGGACGACTGGGTGATCGGCGCCCTGCACGGGCTCGGCATCGACGCCGCGTACGTGCCGCTCAACGACATCGCCTCGCCGGCCGGCAAGATCGCCGGCGCCGCCCAGAAGCGGCTCGCCGGGGGCGCCGTCCTGCACCACGCGACCATGGCCTACGACATGGATGCCGACAAGATGACGGACGTGCTGCGGATCGGGCGCGAGAAGCTCAGCGACAAGGGCACCCGCAGCGCCAACAAGCGCGTGGACCCGCTGCGCTCCCAGACCGGGCTCGGCCGGACCGCGGTGATCGACGCGCTGGAGGCGTCGTTCCGTGCGCGGTACCGGACCGTGACCGGCGAGATCACCGCCGCCGAGTGGGCGCTCGCCGAGGGCCTGGTCGAGTCGAAGTTCGGCACGCAGAAATGGACCGCCCGCGTGCCATAGGCCTCAGGCGATGATGAGCAATCACAGTTTGGTAACACCCCTAGCAGATCATTCATCACGACAGTAATCTCCACGCAATGCCGCGTATTGGGAATTTCATTTCTCAGCAATTTCACCTGGCTACTCTCGCGGCGCTCAGCGCAGGACCAGCGGAAGGAAGCCGAACGATGACTCGAGCGATGCGGCGGCCCATAGCGGCGGCCACCGGTGCACTGCTGATCGCGGCCACGACGGCGGCGTGCGCCGGCGGTAGCGGGAGCGGCGACGGCGAGGGAGACGGCTCCCTCAGCGTGTGGATCATGCAGGGCACGAACCCGGACGCCGAGGACTTCTTCGCAGACGTCTCCACCGCGTTCGAGGAGCAGACCGGCGCGACGCTCGACGTTGAGTTCGTCGAGTGGGGCGACGCGCACGACCGGTTTGTCACCTCCATCGCCGGCGGTACCACCCCCGACGTCGCGGAGACCGGCACCACCTGGACGCCCGAGTTCGCCGACGCCGGCGCGCTCGCGCCGCTCGACGAGTACGTGGACGGCGCCGGGATCGGCGACGACCTGGTCGAGGGCCTCGTGGAGGCCGGGACCTACGACGAGCAGCTCTACGGCATGCCCTGGTACGCCGGCGTGCGCTCGCTGGTCTACAACACGGAGATGTTCGAGCAGGCCGGCGTCGAGCCGCCCACCACGTGGGCCGAGCTCGAGGAGGCCGCGGCGGGGCTCAAGGAGGAGTACCCCGACAAGATCGCCGTCGCCGTCCCGGGCGACGCCGAGTTCACGGTCTACCCGTGGGTGTGGGGTGCGGGCGGCGAGGTAGCCACGCTCGAGGGCGACACGTGGACGTCGGGTCTCGACAGCCCCGAGTCGCAGGAGGGCATCGAGTTCTGGACCGGGCTGGCCACCGAGGGTGACTACTCCTCGGAAGGCGCCACCACGTGGCGGGAGACCGACGTGCTCGACGCGTTCGCAGCGGGCGACGTCGGCATGGCGGTCATGGGCTCCTGGACGCCGGCCGCGATCGTCGAGGCGAACGCGGACATGGAGGGCAAGTTCGCCGCCGTGCCGATCCCGGGCAAGGAGGGCGGCATCGCCCCCTCGGTCCTCGGCGGCTCGCACCTGAGCATGTTCGAGACGGCCGAGGACAAGGAGCTGGCCTTCGCGTTCATCGAGATGATGACCACCGGTGAGTTCGCGCAGCAGTGGGGCGAGCAGTCCGGGTACTTCCCCGGCCAGGTCTCCCTGCTGGACGAGACCCTGGCGAGCACCGACCCGCTCGTGGCGCCGTTCGCGCAGCAGTTCGTCGAGGGCGGCGCCTCCGTGCCGGTCGCGCCCACCTACGGCGCGGTGCAGGCGAAGCTCACCACGAGCACGATGATGCAGTCGATCCTCTCCGGGGACGCGGACGTCGCGGAAGCGAGCAAGGCCGCCGCCGAGGAGATGACGAGCGTGCTGAACGGGTCTGAGTGACCCAGCAAGCGACTCAGCCGCTGGCGGAGACCCGTCCGCGAGAGAGGCTGCCGCGGCTCAGCCGGGCCAGGGCCGCCGTCGTGCGGCCCTGGCTGCTGCTCGCCCCCGCGCTGATCGTGCTCGCGGTGCTGCTGCTGTGGCCGCTCGTGCGGGTGTTCCTCTTCTCCCTGCAGGACTACGGCCTGCGCGAGATCACCACCGGCGAGCCGAACTGGATCGGCACGGCGAACTACGCCGAGATCCTCACGTCCCCCGAGCTGTGGACGGTGGTGCTGCCCAACACCGTCGGGTTCGCCGTGCTGTCCGTGGCGGGGACCGTCGCGTTCGGCACCGGCGTCGCTGTCCTGCTCGCGTCGCTCGGGACCTTCTGGCGCACCGTCACGTCCAGCGCGATCATGGCGGCCTGGGCCATGCCGGCGGTCACCGGCACGTACGTGTGGGTCTGGATCTTCGACGCCGACCGCGGGGTCTTCAACGACGTCCTCATGGGTCTGGGCCTGTTGGACGACCCCACCAACTGGTTCACCGACCGGTGGTCGTTCTACGCCATCGTGCTCCTGAACGTGATCCACCACGGCTTCCCGTTCGTCGCGATCACGGTGCTCGCGGGGCTGCTCGGGGTGCCGAAGGAGATGCTGGAGGCCGCCGAGATGGACGGCGCCGGATCGTTCCGC
Source organism: Promicromonospora alba (assembly GCF_042654905.1). Taxonomy (NCBI): domain Bacteria; kingdom Bacillati; phylum Actinomycetota; class Actinomycetes; order Micrococcales; family Promicromonosporaceae; genus Promicromonospora; species Promicromonospora alba. Next base: position 129,241 of record NZ_JBHSFI010000012.1, on the reverse strand, counting down.
AGGTTCTTCTCGATCATCGTTCCGCAGCTGCGGCAGGTGTTCGCCGTCGTGATCATCCTGTCGACGATCTGGGACTTCAAGGTGTTCGCGCAGGTGTACCTCATGCCCGGCGGCGCCGGCTCGAATCGATCGGTGCTCAACCTCGGGGTGTGGTCGTACGTCGAGTCGTTCGGGCAGAACAGGTACGGCTTCGGCTCGGCGATCGCCGTCCTGCTGACCCTGCTGCTGCTCGCGATCACCGCGGTCTACGTGCGTACCGTGCTGGCGGAGGAGGAACGATGAGCTCACGGCGCTCACCGCTGCGGCAGCTCGGCAAGGGCGTGCTCGTCGCGCTCCTGCTCGTGTTCACCCTGTTCCCCGTCTACTGGATGCTGAACAGCTCGCTCGACGCGCGGGCCGGGCACACCAGCAGCTTCTGGCCGGCCGAGCCGACCCTCGACCACTACGTGTTCGTGCTCACCGAGGGCGGGTTCGGCACGTTCCTGCGCAACTCCCTGCTCGTGGCACTCGGCACCGTGCTGGTCTCCTCGGTGCTGGCCCTGCTCGCGTCGGTCGCCGTGGCGCGGTTCCGGTTCCGGATGCGCACGCAGATCCTCATGCTGGTGCTGATCGTCCAGATGGTGCCGCTCGAGGCGCTCGTCATCCCGCTGTTCGTCCAGGTCCGTGACCTGCAGCTGCTGGAGACCCTGGCCGGCCTCGTGGTGGTCTACGTGGCGCTCGCGCTGCCGTTCGGGATCTGGATGCTGCGCGGCTTCGTCGCGGCGGTCCCGGTCGAGCTGGAGGAGGCCGCCTATCTCGACGGCGCGAGCTGGGGCCGGATGTTCTGGTCGGTCCTGCTGCCGCTGGTGGCGCCGGGCCTGGTCGCGACGAGCATCTTCAGCTTCATCACCGCGTGGAACGAGTTCATCTTCGCGATGACGATGCTCGGCGGCGCGACGGAGAACTACACGGTGGCGATCGGCCTGCGCTCGTTCTTCGGCGTCCACTCCAACGACTGGGGCGCCATCATGGCGGCCTCGACGATCATCACCGTGCCGGTCATGATCTTCTTCATCCTGGTCCAGCGCCGGCTCGCCTCGGGTCTGACCGCGGGGGCCGTCAAGGCATGACGGCGGAGCCCGCCGGGCCTGCGCGCACCGCCTCCCGCACCATCTCCCGCACCGCCTCCCGCACCGAGCGCGCGGTCAACGGCGTGCTCCTGCCGGGCTTCGAGGGCGTGCAGGTACCGGACTGGCTGGCCGACGCCGCGCGCGCCGGCCTGGCCGGCGTCGTCTACTTCGCGCGGAACACGCCGGACGTCGCCACCACCGCCGCGCTGTCCGCCGCCCTGCACTCGATCTCGCCCGACCTGCTGATCACGGTCGACGAGGAGGGCGGCGACGTCTCGCGGCTCGAGGCGTCGACCGGGTCGTCCCTGCCCGGTGCGGCGGCGCTCGGCGCCTACCCCGGCGGCGGCACCGTCTCCCTGGACGCCGGCCGGGCACTGGGCCGGCTGCTGGCCGCGACCGGCATCGACCTGCTCCTCGGCCCGGTGCTCGACGTCGTCTCCGAGCCGGACAACCCGGTGATCGGCGTCCGCGCCTTCGGAACCACGCCCGACGCCGTAGCCCGGCACGGCATCGCGTTCGCCCGCGGCGTGCGCAGTGCGGGTGTGGGCGTCTGCGGCAAGCACTTCCCCGGCCACGGCGCCACCACCGTCGACTCCCACGTGGGGCTGCCGGTCGTCGACGAGCCGCTCGACGTCGTCCGGGCGCGCGACCTGCTCCCCTTCGCGCGCGCCCTGCGGCCCGACGGCCGGGACACCGGCCAGTCGGCCCTCGACGCGGTCATGACCGCCCACGTGCTCTTCCCCGCGCTCGGCCCGGCGCCCGCCTCCGTCGAGCCGGCCGCCACCCGGCTGCTCCGCGAGCTCGGCCACACCGGCCCGATCATCACCGATGCGCTCGACATGGGCGCCCTCCGCCAGCTCACGGGCTCGGTGGGGGAGGCCGCCGTCCGCGCCGTCGAGGCCGGAGCCGACCTGCTCTGCCTGGGACTCGACCCGGCCCTGTACCCGGAGTCGTACGACGCGCTGAGCCGAGCCGTCGCCGCCGGCCGCCTGACCGTCGAGCGGCTCGAGGAGTCGGGGGAGCGCACGCAGGAGCTCGTGGCAGCGCTCGGGGACCGGCGGGCCGCAGCCGGTGCGGCGACCGGCGACCATGCCGCGCGGGAGGCGCTCGCGGACCTGTCGGCGCTCGGGGCGCACATCGCGGACGCCGTCGTGCACGTGCGGGGCGGCCGGCTGGTGCCGCTCGCGCCGGAGGCCGAACCCGACGTCGTCGACCTGCGCACCCGGCTGGACCATGCCGCCGGACGCACGGCCCGCCACGTGCAGTCCGCGATCGCGGCGGTATGGCCGGGCGCCAGGCTGTCGCGGAGTCCCTCACCGGACGAGGCCGGGAAAACGCCTGGTGAGGAGGCGGCCGGGGAGAGGGCTGCGGAACTTCTTCTCGACGAATCTGGACTTGCGGTGCTTATTGCCCGAATCTCCCGGTACGGTGTATCGGCGGATCTCGACAGAACTGGTGTCAAACGTGGCGCAGAATTTCCTGGGGGCGTTCCCCGGGGTGTGCCCCGCTCCGGACCACTCGTCGTGATCACCCGTGAACCCGTCCCGGGTTCGGCTGAACGTGCCTGCCTGGAACGGCTCTGGGCGGTCCGGCCGGATCTCGTAGTGGTCCACACGGGGCTTCCCGGACCGGTGGACGACTGGTTCGGGACGCTGAGTGGTGGTGGCCCGGCTGTCGTGGTGGCGTGCGGGACCGGACGAGCGAACGCGGCGGCCGCCGTCGAGCGTCTCCGCGGCCCTGTGGACCGGCGGGACAGCGAAGAACAGCGCAGCAGCGAGCAGTGAGAGCAGCCATGAGCGATGAGCAGTACGGGTTCCAGAAGAGGGACCGAGATCAACAGCAGGACAGAGACCGACAGCAGGACAGAGACCGACAGCACAGAGCAGGTAATGAGAGAGGGGCCCGCCGATGATCGCGGAGGCTGGATTCGAACGGCACGCACAGTCGTTGCCGCGCCCGGTCTCACCCACCGAGGAGCGCAACCCGCGGACCCGCGACATCGACGTGGTCTCCACGGCCGAGATGGTGCGCATGATCACCGACGAGGACGCCGCGGTGATCGCCGCCGTACGCGCCGCGCACCCGCGCATCGTCGAGGCGATCGACATCGCGGTGGACGGGATCCGCGCCGGCGGGCGGGTGCACTACGTGGGCTCTGGCACGTCGGGTCGCATGGGTCTGCTCGACGCCGCGGAGCTCCTGCCGACCTTCGGCGTGGGCGAGGAGATGTTCGTGCCGCACCTCGCGGGCGGGCTGAACGCCTTCAAGAAGGCGGCTGAGGGCGCGGAGGACGACATCGCGGCGGGTGGCGCGCTGGTCGCCGACGTCGGGCCGGCCGACATCGTGTTCGGGATCGCCGCCAGCGGCGGCACCCCGTACGTCGGGGGAGCGCTCGACATGGGCCGTGCCCGCGGGGCGCGCACCGTGCTGCTCGCGTCGAACCCCTTCGCGTCGCTGGCGCCCAAGGCGGACATCCCGATCCTGGTGAACACCGGGCCCGAGGCCATCACGGGGTCCACGCGCATGAAGGCCGGCACCGCCCAGAAGATGGTGCTCAACACCTTCTCGACGGCGGTCATGGTGCGGCTCGGGAAGACCTACTCGAACCTCATGGTCGAGGTGCTCGCGACCAACGCCAAGCTGCGCATGCGGCTGATCCGGCTGCTCACGCAGGCGACGGACCTGGAGCCGGACGTGTGCGAGAACGCGCTGGCCGCGACCGACGGCGACCTGCGGGCCGCGCTCGTGATGCTCGTGGCGGGCGTCGACCGGTCGGTGGCGACGCGTGCGCTGGCCATCACCCCGGGCAGGATCGGTGGCCCGTCCGTGCGTGAGGCGCTGGCAACCCTGGGCATCGCCCCGGCGTGACGCGAGGGGGTCCGCGAGGTGGGTTCCGCGAAGTAGAGCGCCTGTCCGGGTCTCCCTGGCGACACCGGGGAGACCCGGACAGGCGCTCTACTTCGCGGAACCCACCTCGCCGGCGTCAGACGGCGGCGGCCAGCTTCGCGACCAGGATGTCGCCGCCCTTGGTGAGCTGCTGCCCGCGCTCCTCGAACCCGAGGCGGCCGTGGAAGCGCAGCGAACCGGGGTTCGGCGGGTCCAGGTTGACCTCGCAGGTGACGACGTCGTGTCCGGCCGTGCGGGCGGCGTCGAACACCGCGTCGTAGAAGAGCTTGCCGATGCCCCGGCCCCGGGCGCCCTCGCCCACCACTATGCGGTCCACGTACAGGTGGTCCAGGCCCCGCTCCTCGAACCAGGCGTAGTTCTCGCCGGCCCAGTCCTCGCCGCCCTCGAGCGCGACGACGAAGCCGAGCGGGTCCGCGGGCGTCTCGGGGTCGACGGCGACCAGGGCGAGCGACGAGGCGTCGAGCAGCTCGACCATGTCGTCGGCAGGAGTGTCCGGGACGGCGGGGATCGATGCGTTGTTGAGCGTGACCAGGCGAGAGACGTCGGCGTCAGTGGCGGGGCGCAGCAGGGTGGCCATGGGCATGGCGCGATCACTCCAAGGAGGTCGAGGGGGAGCCCCCGACGTTAGCCGTTTCGCCCGCGCGGGTCTGTGACCTGGGTCAAAGAGTGGTGGCGGTCACTCGTGGACCGAACACCGCGGTGCCCACGCGCACGATGGTCGCGCCCTCGGCGATCGCCAGCTCCAGGTCGCCGGTCATGCCCATCGAGAGGTTGACGGCGGCGCTCGTCCCCGGGGCGCCCGACGCGCGGACCTCGTCACGGACTGCCCGCAGCCGCGCGAACCCCGCACGGACCGCGTCCTCCGCCGAGCCGTCGTCCGCCGCGCCGTCTCCCGTCGGATCGGGGAGGCGCGCGCCGATGGTCATGAACCCGGTCAGCCGCAGGCCCGGCAGAGCGGCGGCCGCGATCGCGAGCGGTACGGCGTCGTCGGGCCGGACGCCGTACTTGCTCTCCTCGCCCGTGACGTTGACCTGGACCATCACGTCCAGGGCGTGGTCGCCGGTGCGGCCGTTGCGCACGCAGCGGTCCGAGACGGCCTGGGCGAGCTCCAGCGAGTCGAGCGTCTCCAGGCCCGTGGCGGTCGCCAGCACCTGGTTGATCTTGTTGCGCTGCAGGTGGCCGATCATGTGCACCTGCAGCGCGCCGGCCGCCACCCGGTCCGCGACGGCGGGCGCCTTCGCGACCAGCTCCTGCACCCGGTTCTCGCCGATCAGGTCGACGCCCGCCGCCAGCGCCTCGAGCACGGCCTCCGGCGTCTGCGTCTTGGTCGCGACGAGGAGGCGCACCTCGGCCGGGTCACGTCCGGCGGCGACGGCGGCCGCGGCGATGCGGTCGCGGACGACGGCGAGCCGGGCGGCTACCGACCCGGAGGCGCCGGGCTCTGTTGCGGAGGGCTGGGACTGGTCGGGCACGCGGCGAGTCTATTTCGGCAGGGCCGTGCGGTTGCACGGCCGTCCGCTGCCGGTTCAGGGTGGGATCAGGGGGTTTCCCGGTTCCGAGGACCTGTTCACTACGGAAGGATGGGACCCATGAAGACGCTGCTGAACATCATCTGGGTCATCTTCGCGGGGTTCGGGCTGTGGCTCGGATACATGCTCGCGGGGATCATCTGCTGCCTGCTCATCGTCACCATCCCGTTCGGCATCGCGTCCTTCCGCATCGCGGGGTACGCCCTGTGGCCGTTCGGCCGTGAGGTCGTCGAGAGCCCACGCTCCGGTGCGTTCGCCCTGATCGGGAACGTCATCTGGGTGATCGTGGCCGGCTGGTGGCTCGCGCTGGGGCACATCGTCACCGCGATCCCGCTCGCCATCTCGATCATCGGCATCCCGATGGCCTGGGCGAACCTCAAGCTCATCCCGGTCTCGCTCATGCCGCTCGGCAAGCAGATCGTCTCCAGCGACGCCCTCCTCCCGACCTACCGCAAGCAGGTCACTGCGGCCTGATCGAGCACGGCCGCCGACAACGGGGTTGTGTTCCTCACCAAGCGCGGTGAGGAACACAACCCCGTTCTCGCCGGGCCCGGCCCCGGTTAGTCGCGGGCTATCGGGGCCGTTCGTCCGGCGGTCAGGGTCAGCAGGGCCGACGGCGCCAGGCCGATGTCCAGGCCGCGCCGGCCGCCGGAGACGTAGACGACGTCGTACGCCTCAGCGGACTCGTCGAGCACGGTGAGGTGCCGCGTCTTCTGGCCCAGCGGCGAGATGCCGCCGACCACGTACCCGGTCGCCCGCTCCGCCGCCGCGGGCTCGGCCATCGCGGCCTTCTTGCCGCCGGCGGCCCGGGCGAGGGCCTTGAGGTCCAGCTTGCGGTCCACCGGCACGATGCCGACGACGAGCTTCCCGTCGACGTCGGCGAGCAGCGTCTTGAACACCTGCGGGGCGTCGACGCCTATCGCCTCCGCCGCCTCCATGCCGTAGCTCAGGTCGCTCGACGGGTCGTGCTCGTACGGGTGCAGGGTGTGCTGCACGCCGGCCTTCTCGAGGGCCACGACGGCCGGTGTCCCATGGCTGGCGCGCGCTGTCTTCTTGACCACCACGTGATTGTGCCCCCGCCGGGCATTCCCGGGCGACTCGGTCGGGAAGCAATCAGTTAGCGTGGGTAACGTGTTAGCCCTCCTGGTCGTCGCCATCCTCGTCGGGGGCTCCCTGCAACGCGTCGCGGGGATGGGCTTCGGGCTCGTCGCCGGCCCGTTCATCGTGCTCCTCCTCGGCCCCCTCGAGGGCGTGCTCTTCGTCAACCTCGCCGGCGCGATGATGGCGCTGCTGGTGCTCGGGCGCACGATCCGCGGCGTCGACTGGCGCCGCTACCGCTGGCTGGTGACGGCGTCGGTCCTCGTCACCGTGCCGGCCGCCCTGCTCATCCGCGACGCGAGCACGTCCGTCCTGGAGATCGGCATGGGCGCCATCGTGGTCGGCGCGATGGCGCTCGCCCAGGTCACCTCGCGCCTGCGCGGGGCGGAGCGCGCGTTCGCACCGGAGGCGCGTCTGCCGCTGCTGATCACAGGCGCGGCGGCCGGGTTCGGCAGCGTCGCGGCAGGGATCAGCGGCCCGCCCATCGCCGTCTACTCCGTGCTCGACCGGTGGGACCCGCGCGCGTTCGCGGCGACGGTCCAGCCGATCTTCCTGACCAACGCGTTGGCGGCGATGACAGCGAAGCTCCTGGTCGCCGACGCCACGTTCCCGGACCTGGCCATCTGGGAGTGGGCGGTGGTCCTGGTCGCCCTCCTGGCCTCCGTCGGGCTGGGTGAGCTGCTCGTGGGACGGATCTCGGCGAGCGCCACGCGCAAGGTGCTCGTGACGCTCGCCTACGTCGGAGGGCTCGCGACGCTGACGCGCGGCCTCCTCTCCCTCTGACGCGATCACCACCACATCGGTCAGCCCTTGGCGAGCGGCCCCAGGACCATCGACGGTTCGCCCGACGGCGTGAGCCTGGCTGTCCCGAGGTTCCCGACGGTGCAGCTGCCGCTGCGCGGGGCCCCGCCGTTCCACACCTGCCGCAGGCAGTTGCGCATCGCGAGCTGTCCCCAGTAGCTCGGGTGCAGCGACTCCTGGACGAAGTACGGCGAGTCACCGATGGTGGTGACCGTGCGGACCTGGTTGACCCACTCGGTCCGGTCGGCGGCGCCGGGCGACTGCCAGCTCGGCAGGCCCAGCTCCTCGTACAGGCCGACGCCCTTCTCGCACAGCCGCTTGCCGTCGAACGCGTGCGTCATGTCAAGTGTGCGAACGTTCGATAGCCCGACGTCGGACGCGGCACCCAGCAGCGCACCGTTGATGGTGGGCAGCGCCGTGGCGTTTGCCCAGTCGGCGTCCTGGTTCCAGACGCCGCACCCGCCGACGGACTGGCGCGTGTAGCCGGACTCGGAGTACCGGAAGCCGGAGCCGCTCGGCATGGGTGACGGATAGGTCTGGACCACCAGGGTCCACTGGGAGGTGCTGTACCCGGCGTTGCTCATCGCGGTCGCGACGTTGCCGAGGGCTCCGGCCACCCGGGACCGGATGGCGGCCACGTTCGCGGCGGTGAAGTTCTCCGCGACGGAGCTGTCGTCGTGGCAGTAGTTCTTCCACCAGGACGGCGACGTGAGGAAGTTGACCACGCAGGTCTGGACGGCGCTCGCGAACTCGAAGTCGTTCCCGCCGATCGAGACGACGACCATGCGCACGTTCCTGCTGGCGGCTGCCTCCTGGAGCATGAGCGCCTGGCCCTTGCCCGCCGAGCTGTTGAAGAAGTCGATGCCGGGCTTGAAGTTCGTGCCTGCTGCGGTGGCGGTCCGGGCCCCGCTGCAGGCGAGGTTGAGTCCGTTGACGCCGCCGCCGATGTGGGCCTCGGCGGTCGACGCGCGATGGCAGCGGGCGATGGTCTCGCCGGTGCCGTCGGCGTTGTCGTGGTACGCGTTCGGGCCGAGCGCGTCGGCGCGCCGGTAGTCGTCGTTGGAGGCGCCGGCCCAGCGGCCGGCCTCCCCGGAGATGTAGGAGTCGCCGAGGGTGACGACCCACGGTGTCCCGACACCGGGGCCGTCGGCGGCCAACGGTGCTGCGGACGCGGAAGGAGCAGTGCTCACGAGGCCGAGGAGCAGGCCGAGCAGGCCGAGGCCTGCGGCGAGCGGACGGTTGAGGTGGCGGAGGTGACGGTCGGGGTTTCGCAGGTGCGTCGACATTGGCACTCCTGTGTCCACAGCGGTGCCCGAGCGGCACTGCTGACCGGAACTCTAATAAGGGAAGTTTACGCCAAGCCGGTCTAAAGGTAAATGAACGGCAAACCGCGACGGGCGCGCGAGAACGCGACAGGCGCGCAGGTCACGGGGTGACCTGCGCGCCTGTCGGGTCGGCAGGGGTCAGATCTGCCCGACGCCCAGCACCGTGAGCACTACCTCGCCCGCCTCGTCGCTCGCCGCGAGGTCGACCAGGGCGGTGAAGGCCCAGTCGCGGTTGCTGTCGGCGTCGTCGAGCACCTGCCGGACCCACCAGGTCCCGGCCTCGACGCGGACGGCGTCGCCGTCGGCGCTTCCTGGCAGCTCGGCACCGGGCTCGAGGATCGTCAGCAGCGCGCCCGACCGGGCCTCCGGGCCGAAGCCGACGGCGTCGTCGCCCTGTTCCTCGAACAGCGGGTCCAGGGCGTCCGCCCACGCGTCGGCGTCCCAGCCGCCGCCCAGCGCGGCCAGCGCCCCGTAGGACTCGCGCGCGATCAGCTCGACGCGGCGGAACATCGCGTTGCGGACCAGCCGGCGGAACGCGCGCGGGTTGCCGGTGACCGGTCGCGCGGGGGCCTCGGCCCCGGCGTCGGCCAGCTCGCCGTCCGTCACGAGATCGGCATCGTCGTCCACGGGGTTCGCCAAGCGCTCCCACTCGTCGAGCAACGACGAGTCGACGCCGCGCACGAGCTCGCCGAGCCACTCGATGATCTCCTGCACCTCTTCGGTGCGGTGCTCGTCGGGGACCACCTGGCGGACCGCACGGAAGGCGTCGGCGAGGTAGCGCAGGACCACGCCCTCGGTGCGCTCCAGCCCGTACACGCTCACGATCTCGGCGAACGTCATGGCCTTCTCGACCATGTCGCGCACCACGGACTTGGGGGAGAGCTCGGCGTCCGCGACCCACGGGTTGGTGCGGCGGTAAGCCTGGAACGCGGGCTCCAGGAGGTCGGCCAGCGGCTTGGGCCACGTGACCTCCTCCAGGAGCTCCATGCGCTCCTCGTACTCCAGCCCCTCGGCCTTCATCGCCGCGACCGCCTCGCCGCGGGCCCGGTTCTGCTGGCCCATGAGCACCTGGCGCGGGTCGTCGAGGGTGGCCTCGATGATGGAGACGACGTCGAGCGCGTGCGTCGGGCTCTCGACGTCGAGCAGGTCCATGGCGGCCAGGGCGAACGGCGACAGCGGCTGGTTCAGCGCGAAGTCCCGGGGGAGGTCCACCATGAGGCGGGCGGACGGCCGGAGCCGGCCCTCGGCGTCCGGCACCCGGACCTTTTCCACGACGCCCGCGATCCGCAGCGAGCGGTAGATCCGGAACGCCTGCCGCACGTGCTCGGCCTGCTGCGTCTCGGTGTCGTGGTTGGCCGTCAGGAGGTGGCGCATGGCGTCCACGGGATCGCCTGCCGCGCCCGCGACGCCATGCCCGGCCGACCGGGCCGACGCACGGGCCAGCACGTTCAGCACCATCGCGTGGTTCACGCGGAACTGGGAGACGAGCGGCTCCGGATCGGCGTCGCGCAGGCGCTCGAAGGTCGCGTCGGTCCAGTTCACGCTGCCCGACGGCGCCTTCTTGCGCACGATCTTCTTCAGCTTCTTCGGGTCGTCGCCGGCCTTGGCCAGGACCTTCCGGTTCTCGATGACGTGGTCGGGCGCCATGACGAGCACCTCGCCCACCGTGTCGAACCCGGCGCGGCCCGCGCGGCCCGCGATCTGGTGGAACTCGCGGGCGCTCAGGTGGCGCATGCGCTCGCCGTCGTACTTTACGAGGCTGGTCAGCAGCACCGTGCGGATCGGGACGTTGATGCCGACGCCCAGGGTGTCCGTGCCGCAGACGACCTTGAGCAGGCCCTTCTGCGTGAGACGCTCCACGAGGCGGCGGTACTTCGGCAGCATGCCCGCGTGGTGCACGCCGACGCCGTGCCGCAGGAACTTGCTGAGCGTCTTGCCGAACCCGGTGCCGAACCGGAAGGCGCCCATCTCCGCGATGATCGCCTCCTTCTCCGACTTGGTGGAGACGTTCATGGACAGCATGGACTGCGCCCGGTCGACGGCGTCCTTCTGCGTGAAGTGGACCACGTACACCGGGGCGCGGTGGGTCGTGACGAGTTCCTGGATGACGTCGGTGAGCGGCTCGACGACGTAGGAGAACGTGAGCGGCACGGGGCGCTCGGCGCCCGCGACCTCGGCGACGGGCCGGCCGGTGCGCTCCTCGATGTCCTCGCGCAGGCGGGACGTGTCGCCGAGGGTGGCGCTCATGAGGATGAACTGGGTGTCCGTGAGCTCCAGCAGCGGGACCTGCCAGGCCCAGCCGCGCTGGGGGTCGCCGTAGTAGTGGAACTCGTCCATGACGACCTGCGAGATGGCGTCGTCGTCGGCGTCCACGCCGCTGCCGCTGCTGCTGTCACCGCGACGGAGCGCGACGTTCGCGAGGATCTCTGCGGTGCAGCAGATGATGGGGGCGTCCGGGTTGACGGCGGAGTCGCCCGTCATCATGCCGACGTTCTTCGAGCCGAACGCCGCCACCAGGTCGAAGAACTTCTCGCTGACCAGCGCCTTCAGCGGCGCCGTGTAGTACGTGCGCCCGCCGCGCCCCGACCGGTGGGCGGCCAGGGCGGCGAACTGCGCACCCATGGCGACCATCGACTTGCCGGAACCCGTCGGCGTCGCGAGGACGACGTGGGAACCCGTCATGACCTCCAGGAGGGCTTCCTCCTGGTGCGGGTAGAGCGCGCGCCCGCCCCCGGCGGCCCACTCGCTGAAGCTCTCGAACAGGACGTCCGGATCGGGATCCTTGCCCGTGGGCGCGGGCAGGTACGGGATGAGGGTCCCGGCAGGCTTCGGGGTGGCCGACGCCGGTCTGGGATCGCTGGTGGCGGAGAAGTCTGTCACGGAGGTCGAGGTTGTCGAGGAGGGCGCCGTCATGGTGCTGCCCATTCTTGCAGGCGGGTGAAGCGTGCTGTCGGACACGCCTACGGCTCGCGCGCCGGCGCGGCCCCCGACCGCTTCTCGCCGGCCTGGACCGCGACGACGCCGGCGAGGATCAGGACGCCGCCCACCAGCTGGACCGGCCGGGGCAGCTCGCCCAGCAGCAGCCAGGCGAACCCGATGGCCGCGACGACCTCGAACAGCCCGACGAAGGAGGACAGGCGCGGACCGAGGAGGCGGCCGGCGGCGATCCCCGCGACGTAGGCGAACCCGGCCGTCACGATGCCGAGGCCGAGCACCGGCAGCCACCACGGCACCTCCGTGCCCGCGTAGACGGGCGATGCGGTGCTGTAGGTCAGGGGCATGATCCCCGTCGCGCCGAGCAGGCCCAGGGCGAGGGAGGCGGTGGTCAGGCCGCCGGCGGCCAGGGCGAGCGGTGGCAGGCCGGTGTCGGGGTTCGCGTTGATGACGAAGTAGGTGGAGACGCCGAGCATCGCGACGAGGGCCCAGGCGACGCCCGCGGGATCGACGGCGGTGGCGCCCGGGTCGCCGGAGACCAGGTTCAGCACCAGGACGAGCCCGACGGCGGCGAGCAGCGTACCCATGACGGTGGCCCTGGTCGGCCGCTGGCCGTGCCGCAGCCAGAACCAGAGCACCACGGCCGCCGGCGCCGTGTACTCGATGAGGAGGGCCGGGCCGATGGCCATGTACTGCACGGCGGAGAAGTAGGCGAACTGGCAGCCGGCCACCGAGACCGCGCCGTAGACCGCGATGAGCCCGAGGTTGCGCCGCACCGGGCGCCAGTCCCCGCGCAGCGACACGATGCCGAGCGGGAGCACCACCACCGCCGCCAGCACGACACGGGCCAGGACCATGGCGCCCGGGCTCCAGCCGGTGTCGAGCAGCCCGCTGGCGAACACCCCCGACAGGCTGAACGCCGCGGCGGAGAGACCCGCGAACACGAGGCCGGTGGCCAGCCGCCGCGTGGGTGGCGTCCGGACGGCGTCGGCTCCGGTGGCGATGGTGCCCGCCCCGCTCGTGTCAGGTGTCACAGCGCTCATAGGTCCTGACAGTAGGGGGCGTCGCGATAAGGTGTCAACGTGGTTTTCACTCATGACACCGAGGAATCGCTCCAGGCCACCGTCGCGCTGGTGAACGCTGCCGAGCCGCCGGTCACCCTGACGACCGTCGCGGAGCTGGACGCGTTCTTCGTCCGGCACGGCTACACGGGGCGGCACGACAGCACCCGGGCCGAGCTCGACGAGGTGCTGGAGCTCCAGGCCCCCCTGCGCGAGCTGCTCACGGCGGACCGGGACTCGGCGGCGCGCCTGGTCAACGAGATGCTGGCGGACGCGGGCGCGATGCCTCAGCTCGTTCGCCACCCGCCCCTCGACTGGCACATCCACGCGGTGCCCTCGGACGCCCCGCTCGCCACCCGCATCCTCGTGGAGACGGCGATGGCGATGATCGACGTGATCCGGGACGACGAGCTGTCCCGCCTCACGATCTGCGCGGACAGCGACTGCCAGGGGATAGTCCTCGACCTCTCCCGCAACCGCTCACGCCGCTACTGCTCCACGACGTGCAGCAACCGCAACGCCCAGGCGGCCCACCGGGCACGCCGGGCGGATCAGACGGTGACCGCGTAGCGGGTTCGTCCCGACCGCACCGCGGCGACAATCGCGTCCGCGACCCCGGTGACGCCGTCTGGCAGGTCGGTCAGCACGACTCCCGGGGCCGACGAGCCCTGCTCCGACGTCGCCCGGACGAAGTCCTCGTGCATGTGGCGTGCCGCGTCCAGGTCGGTGAACCCGTGGCCCGTACGTGTGGACACCCGCTCCAGGCAGGTCTCGACCGGCGGCAGCAGCACGACGTAGTCGATCGCGTCGATCCCGGTCAGGGCGGCGAAGGTGGGCAGGAACCACTGCCCGATCACGCCGTCGTACACCACTGTCATGCCTCCGTCGGCGAACCTGCCGGTCGCTGCCGCTGCGGCGCGGACAGTCGTGTCGTTCTGCGCGTGCGCCCCCGGCAACCAGGGCGCGATCGAGCCGCGGCGCAGGAAGGCGAAGAACGCGTCGCCCTCCACGAGCACGCTCGGCTCCCACCGGTCGGCGAGCGCCTCGCACACCGTCGACTTGCCCGAGCCCGGCGGCCCGGTCACGACCAGCAGCCGCGGCGCGGGGCCGCTCTCCGGCGTGCTCATCCCAGGTCCCACAGGAGCCGGTAGTAGGCGACGCGGTCCGGGTCCTCGTCGATCCCGTACGCGTCGTAGACGAGGTGCTCGTAGCCGGGCCCGTAGTTCCAGCCCAGGCTGTAGGTAGCGATGGACAGGTCGGCCCAGCGGTCGGCGACGCCGAGCGCTCCGAGGTCTACGTGGCCGGCCCAGCGGCCGTCGTCGTCGAGCAGGGTGTTGGGTGCGCAGGCGTCACCGTGGCAGACGACCAGCCGGTCGTGGTCCGGTGCGTCGGCGGCGCGTGCGCGCGCCTCCGCCGACCAGCCGTCGGACGCCTGGCCGCCGGCCGCCAGCGCCTCGGCGACGGCGATCCGGTCGTCGATGCTCCAGGTCCACGGGCACTCGTCGACGGGAAGGGCGTCGTGGAGCGCGCGCAGCCCGGCGCCGATCGCCCGGGCGGCGGTCTCGGGCTCGGCGAGCCACCGGGGGTCGACGGCGGAGCGCGCGTCGATCGCCACCGTCGCGAGCCACTCGGCGTCCTCGTCGGCGCCGGCCTCGAGCACCTCCGGCACCGGTGTCCAGCGAGCCGCCCACCGCATCCGTTCCGCCTCGCCGGCGAGATCGACGCCCTCGATGGCGGCCCGGTCCGAGCGGGGCGCCCACTTCACGAAGTAGGCGGGCCGCTGCACAGACGCCGGCACCGGGTCGACGCGGAACGTGAGGCCGCCGAGCTCGTTGCTCCAGGCCGGCGTGACGAGCGCTTCGCCGGCAAGCTCCCGCACGACGTCGGGCACGGTGATCTCGCCGGTGGGGATCGTCATGCGGCCCAGCGTGCCAGACGCCGCCGCGCCGCCACGACGTGTTTTCCTTCACGCCACGCCGGGTGGGGCGAAGAAGGTCGGCCGGGGGTCCTCCGAACGATGTACGAGGGCGGCAGGAGATCGTCCGTCCGGCCGACGACGCGGGGGCCCGCCCGCGACAGGGTCGGGGCATGCCTGCCAACACACCACCAAGCACGTCACCCTCGCGGACGCCGGAACGGACGCCGGCGTCCGCAACCACGCCGGCGAGCGTCACGCCGAGCAGCGGCGGCCGGATCGCCGCGCTCGACGTGCTGCGCGGGCTGGCGATCATCGGCACGCTCGCCAGCAACATCTGGATCTTCAACGCGCCCGGCGGGCCCGCCGAGTGGATCTCCGGCGGTTTCGCCGGTGCGGAACCGGTGCAGCGGGTGCTGCAGGCGCTGTCCAACGGCAAGTTCCTCGGGCTGCTCACCCTGCTGTTCGGGGTGGGGCTCGAGCTGCAGTACCGGTCGATGGTCCGCCGCGGCATGCCGTGGCCGGGCCGGTACGCGCTGCGCGCCGGGATCCTGTTCGTCGAGGGTCTGGTGCACTACGTCCTCGTCTTCGAGTTCGACGTCCTGATGGGCTACGCCATCGCGTCGCTCGTGGCCGCGTACCTCATCGGGCGGAGCGACCGGGTAGTGCGCGCCTGGGGCGGCGTGCTGGCAGGGCTCTTCGTGGTGGCGATCGCGGGCGCCACCGCGCTGACGGTCGCGACGAGCGGGTCGGAGCCGGCCTCGGCCGGAGCCGGTGGGGCGCGGACCGCCGACGCCGCGGCCCTGTCGACGGCCAGCTGGTTCGACCAGGTGCTGCTGCGTCTCGAGTACATGGCGGTGTTCCGGATCGAGCTGATCCTGATCGTGCCGTCGGCGACGGTGCTGTTCCTGGTCGGCTCGCGGCTCGTGCGCGCGGGCCTGTTCACCACCACCGAGGACGGGGCGCGGCTGCGCCGTCGGCTCGCCTGGGTGGGACTGGGCGTCGGCATCCCGCTCAACGCGCTGACGGCCTGGGCCGGGCCGGACTGGTTCCTCGTCGACCGGTACCTCGTCCCGCCGTTGGTGGCCGTGGGCATCCTGGCGCTGGGCACCACGCTCGTCGCGCGGGCGAAGACCCGTCCCGGCCTGCTCCGCCGTGGGGTCGAGGGCGTCGGGCGGACGGCGCTGTCGTGCTACGTGCTGCAGAACGTGCTCGCGTCGGTGCTCTGCTACGACTGGGGGTTCGGGCTCGCCGGCGGCGGACCCTGGCAGGTCGTGGCGATGTGGGCCGGCATCTCGCTGGCGCTGATGATCCTGGCGCCGCTCTGGCTGCGGCGGTGGCCGCGCGGGCCCATCGAGCTCCTGATGCACCGCGTCTACGACGCGCGGCGCCGCTGACGGAGCGCCGCTGCCCGGGCGCCTCCAACGTCGGGCACCCCCTGCCGGACGCGCACGCTCTCCTCGGCGTCCCACAGGGCCCGGTAGTAGGCGGTGCGCTCGCGGTCGGGTGCCACGCCGTAGGCGGTGAGCACCAGGGGTTCGAGCCCGGGTCCGTAGCGACGCGTGACGCTGCGCGTGGTCACCGCGATGTCGGACCAGCGGTCCGCGACGCCCAGGTCGCCGACGTCGACGTGGGCCACGAACCGGCCGTCCCGGTCGAGGAGCGTGTTCGGCACGGTGGCGTCCCCGTGGCAGACGACCGGCCGGTCGACCGGCGGCGGGGTCCCGAGCGCGGCAGCGGTCGTCGCACGCTCCGCAGTACCCAGCTCGGCCGTCAGCGCGGCGACGCGGGTCTCGGCTGTGCGGACGAAGGGGCAGGTGTCGGTGGGCAGTGCGTCGTGGAAGCGGCGCAGGCCGATGCCTATCGCTATCGCGGAGCGCTCGGCCCGGTCGTGCCACCGGGGCTCGATGGCCGACGACGCGATCTCGCCGCGGACCTCGACGGCCGCGGTCAGCAGCCACGAGCCCTGGGCGTCCCGCCCGGCGTCCAGCACCCGGGGGACCGGGGTGAACGACGCCGCCCAGAGCAGGCGGTCGGCCTCGGCGAGCGGGTCCGGGCACGGGGCCCCGTCGGGCACCCACTTGAGGTACGACCGCTGGCTGCCGCACTCCGTCTCGAGCCGGACCGTGAGGCCGCCGTACTCGTTGCGCCACACCGGTACGACCGTCGCCCCGGACCGCAGCCGATCGGCCAGGTCATGTACGACGGACGGCACTTCGACGGGCGTCGGACCGATGCCGACGAGCGCGTTCGACACACCACGATGGTCCCATGAAGCGGGTGAAAAAGTGCTCCTGATTCGGAGCGGCCGCGGGCACTGGGCAACACGGTCGCCCGGGTGGCGGGCCTCGGCAAGGGGCCTTCGTCGGCCATGAGGGTGAATCCCTACGCGGATCCCCGTATTTCTTGTCCGGAGACGCGCGAACGGCTGGTGTCCGACGCTGGACACCAGCCGTTCGGCCCATCCACGGGGTCCTACAGGCGCGTCGCCAGCAGGCGCCCGTTCCCGTCCAGGAGCTCGCTGCTGGTGCCCGCCGGCGCGCTGCCGCTGCGGACGTTCACGTCCATGCAGGCGTAGAACGCCATCGCGGTGTCGTAGACGTTCCACCGGGCGAGGATCGTGTGGTTGCCGCTCGGCAGGCCGGACAGCGTGTGCCTGACGGTGGGTGCCGGGGTGGCGCCGCCGTCGTTCACCGTCTTGAACAGCCGCCCGTCCACGAAGTACTCCCAGGTGGCCGTGCGGTGGAAGGCCGTCAGCGTCCACTGGAACGTGTGGGTGCTGCTGATGCCCGTGCGCGGCCAGGCGAGCGATCCGTTGTCGAGAGTGGTGAAGCGGCTGCCTCCCGAGCAGAGCATCGAACCCTTCGGGGCCTCGACGCTCTGCGGCTCCCACTCGACGCCGTTGCAGGACCAGCTCACGGTCCGCTTGGCGCAGTGGTCCTGGCGGCTGGGCGGCGACACGACCCAGCCGTGGGCCTCGGCCCGGGGCAACATGGAGCTCGGTGCGGCGACCAGCGCCGTCAGGGTCAGGGCCAGGACGGCCAAGACGCCGAGCAGGACTCTGGCGGCGGGCGTTCTCAGTGCGGTGACTCTCATCGGGCTCACCTCGTGGTGTGTGAAGTTGGAAATCTCCTGAAGTACTCCTGTGTGCTGGGGTGCGACACCACGACGCTAGAAAGCGGGCAGCCCAGGAACAAGTAGGGCTACTACGTAGACGACCCGTACCGGTCAGGCGAGAACGGGGTTATGGCGGATCCGGCGTCGGACCGAACACAACCCCGTTCTCACCTGACCTCAGTACGCGTCAGTACGCGTCAGTACGCGTCGCAGACCTCGAGCAGGCGGAGGCGGAGGGCGTTCGACCGCTGGGTGTACTCGCGCTGCCGGCGGATGTACTCCGCCTTGCCGTGCGGCGTCTCGATCTCGACCGCGGCGACGCCGTACTCCGACACGTCGTACGGGGAGGCGGCCATGTCGGTCCAGCGGATGTCGCGGGCCAGCTCGAACGCGTCGAGCAGCAGGTCACCGGGCACGGCCGGGCCGAGCTTCAGGCACCATTTGTAGAGGTCCATGTTGGCGTGCAGGCAGCCCGGCTGCTCCAGGCCGACCTGCGTGGCACGCGTAGGCCGGAGCTGGTTGCGCCCTGTCGCCTCCGGCGTGAAGAACCGGTACGCGTCGAAGTGGGAGCAGCGCACGGGGTTCGCCTCGACGACGGCGTCCGTCCCGGCATGCCCGAGCCGCAGCGGCAGCGGATGGCGCTGGTCGCGGCCCGCCTCCCGGTCGCGGTAGACCATCGCCCACTCGTGCAGCCCGAAACAGCCGAACGTCCCGGGGCGCGACGCCGTCGCCGACAGCAGCTTGCGCACGTACCGCACGGTGTCGCCGCGGTCGGCGAGGAAGGCGTCGCGGTCGAGCGTGACGATCCGGGGCGCCGCGCGACCGTCCGTCGTCGCGTCGCCCGGGACCGTCGTGTGCCACCGCCACGTGCTGCGGTCCTCGGGGTCGGGCGCGGCGTCACCGGCGTCCGGTTCGGGGGAGCCCGCCCCGCCGTCGGGCAGCACGAGGGCGACACCCGCACCCGGGTGCCAGCGCCGCAGGTGCGTGAGGCGGGTGGGGTAGTACGTGAAGAGGAAGTCCTCGATCGCGTGCTTGCGTCCCGCGTCGCGGGCCGCGCGCCAGACGGCGGTGAGGGCGTCCGCCCGTGCGGCATGCGCGGCCGCGAGCGGCAGCCACTCCTCGGGGAGCAGCACCCGGGCCGGACCCGCTCCGGCGCCGCGCACGACGGTCCGGTGCCCGACGGCGTCGGGCGCACCGGGCGCGATCGGCGCGCCGAGGACTGTGCTCACCGGTCCAGGGTAAGTCCGGCGCGGCACCCTACGAGTGCGGCTGAACGGCCCCCGCCGCCGTCGTAGGGTGCCAACATGTCCGATCTTCCTCTGCGCCGCCTCGGGCGCTCCGGCCTGTCCGTTCCCGTCGTCGGCCTGGGGTGCAACAACCTCGGCCGCACCGGCACCGTCACCGAGACCGCGGAGGGTGCGACCGCCCTGATCGACGCCGCGATCGACGTAGGCGTGACCTTCTTCGACACTGCCGACGCGTACGGCGCCCGCCGCGGCCTGTCCGAGGAGCTGCTCGGCGCCGCGCTGAAGGGCCGCCGCGACGACGTGCTCGTCGCCACGAAGTTCGGCCTCGACATGCAGGGCGCCAACGGGAACGACTTCGGCGCTCGCGGCTCGCGCCGGTACATCGTGCGCGCCGCGGAGGCGTCGCTGCGCCGGCTCGGCACCGACTGGATCGACCTCTACCAGCTGCACACGCCCGACCCGGCGACCCCGATCGACGAGACGCTGGCCGCGCTCGACGACCTGGTCAGCTCCGGCAAGGTGCGGTACGTGGGCCACTCGAACTTCAAGGGCTGGCAGGTGGCCGACGCCGAGCACGTGGCCCGGTCGCTCGGCGGCACCCGGTTCGTGTCCGCGCAGAACGAGTACTCGCTGCTGTCCCGCGGCGTCGAGCGCGAGGTGCTGCCCGCCGCGGAGGCGTTCGGCGTCGGCGTCCTGCCGTACTTCCCGCTGGCGAACGGCCTGCTCACGGGCAAGTACTCGGGTGGGGTCCGGCCGGACGGCTCGCGCCTCGTCGTCGCGAAGCCCCACCTGCTGGAGTCCGCGCCGTGGGAGGCGCTGGACCGGTTCGGCGCGTTCTGCCGCGAGCGGGGCGTGGCCGAGATCGACGTCGCGTTCTCGTGGCTGCTGTCGCGGCCGGAGGTGACGTCGGTGATCGCCGGGGCCACGCGGCCCGAGCAGGTCCGCCGCAACGCCGAGGCCTGGTCGTGGACGCCGACGCCAGAGGACCTGGCGGAGCTGGACGCGATCTTCCCGGCCTGAGCACCTGTCAGACCCCGGCGCACGTGTCAGACGTACAGGTCACTCCGCTGACCTGTACGTCTGACACGTGCCGGTGGGTAGCGTGGGCTCCATGAGGCTCTCGTTTCGGCAGGTCAATGTGTTCTCCCCGACCGCGACCGGCGGCAACCCCGTCGCCGTCGTGCACGACGCCGACGGGCTCACCGACGACCAGATGGCCGCCTTCGCCCGCTGGACCAACCTGTCGGAGACCACGTTCCTGCTCACGCCGACCGGCGCCGGGCGCGACGGCGGGGCCGACTACCGCGTGCGGATCTGGACCCCGGGCGGCGAGCTGCCCTTCGCCGGGCACCCGACGCTCGGCACGGCGCACGCCTGGCTGGAGGCCGGCGGCGAGCCCTCCGGTGAGGGCGTGGTCCAGGAGTGCGGCGTCGGCCTGGTGCGGCTGCGGCGCGACCCCGTCGGCGACGGGCACCGCCTGGCGTTCGCGGCCCCGCCCCTGATCCGCTCGGGCGCGGTCGACGACGCCGACCTCGCGCAGATCGCCCGGTCGCTGCGCATCGACGTGTCCGACGTCGTCCGCTCGGCCTGGGTCGACAACGGGCCCGGCTGGGTGGCGGTCCAGCTGCAGGACGCGGACGCCGTGCTCGCGCTGGAGCCCGACCTCGCGGTGATGGGGGACCTGAAGGTCGGCGTCGTCGGCGAGCTCGGCATCGGAGTGGTGGGGGAGTACGCGACCGGTGAGCCCGCCGTCGAGGTGCGCGCGTTCGTGCCGGGGATCGGCGTGGCGGAGGACCCGGTGACCGGCAGCCTCAACGCCGGCCTGGGGCAGTGGCTCGCCGGTGACGTGCTGCCGACGTCCTACATCGCGTCGCAGGGGACGGCGCTGGGCCGCGAGGGCCGCGTCCACGTCGACAAGCTGCCGGACGGCGAGGTGTGGGTCGGCGGCGACACCGTCACGACGATCGTCGGTCAGGTGGCGTTCTGAGCGGGGGCTGACGTCGGTGCGTCCGGCGCTGCGTCGGGCGCGGTGTCCGGCGTGGTGTCCGGCGCACGGACCGGCGTCGGGAACGTCTTCCGTGCGATCCCCGTGAACACCCGCTCCAGCGGGCCGCGCCCGAACAGCGCCCGCCACAGTGTCGCCCCGGCCAGCGCGCAGAGCACCATCACGCCGAGCGGCCCGTTGTCCGGGTAGACGAGCAGGTCCACGCCGGTGAGGCCCCACCACCAGATGACGACGACCTGCGCGGAGTAGACCGTCAGCGCCATGGCGCCGACGGCGGCCAGCGGGGCGGTCACCACGAGCGCCACCCGTCGCCCGACCTGCCGCACCCGATCGCCGTCGGCGCCTGTGCGGGCCTGCGCTCCGACGAGCAGGCACAGGCCGAGCACGCCGAGCGCGAAGCCCCCGGAGCCCAGGGCCTCGAACATCGTGTCGTCGTGCGGCCCTTCCAGGTACAGGCCCGCCAGGGGCGGCCAGGGGTCGGACAACGTGGGCGGCGTCGACGACGCGTACTCGAACGCGGTCCTCATGAACTCCTGCTCGATGGCATCGGCGCCTCCCGCACCGGCCACCAGGGTGGACGAGACGAGCGAGCTGACGGCGGCGAGCCCGAACCCGCCGGCGACCAGACCCAGGCGCAGCGCCGGCGACCGCAGGTCGCAGCGCCCCACCGCGAGGCCGGCGAACACGTACGCCATCCAGACCACCGCCGGGTAGTGGCCGGTGAGGAGGAAGTCGGTGGCGGCGCCCGAACCGTCGTGCGGCGCGCGCAGGCCCGCCCGCGCCAGGGCCTCCGGCCCGTAGTACGCGAGGAACGGCCCGACCACCGCGATGATCACCGCCATCGTGGCGAGCCGTGCCGGCGACATGCGCAGGAACGGCAGCGCCAGCACGAAGTAGGCGGCGTAGAAACCGAGGATGAGCAGCACGTGCGGGCCGAGCAGGTCGAGCGCCGCGACCAGCGCCAGCAGCAGCACGGCCCGCACCAGGATCCGGGCCCGCGCGGTGCGCATCAGCTCGCCCGTGAACGGCTTGTCGCCGCCCGTGAACAGCGCCAGGGACAGCCCGGCCACGGTGGCGAACAGGATCGACGAGCGGCCGTGCGCCAGGCTCAGCCAGCCCTCCAGCGTGCTGATGTCGTCGGAGGTGACGCCCATGTGCGCCGTGAACATCCCGAGCACGGCGATCCCGCGGGCGATGTCGGCCCCGGGCACCCGGCCGGGACCGCCGAGCAGGTTGCGGCTCATCCGGTCGAGGGCGCCCCGGAACGGTCCGCGGGACACCGCGGACCGCGTGGCGGAGGGCTGGTCAGACGTCGGCATGCGGGCATCCTTGCGTGACGGAGGCGCTGACGCGCGCGGGCCACGCCGTCGGGCCGAATACCGTCGAAAAGCCGCGGGGCCTCGGGACGGGCCGTCCGAGGGATGAGAACGCAGATGTGCCCCACCGCCCGGCGCACATACAGTGCGGCCATGACTGGCAGCGCCAACGAGCACGACATCGCTCGCAGCGATACCTCCCACAGCGACACGTCCCGACACCGGACTCAGCCCGCGGGAACCGACCCCATCGACGCGGTCGACGCCCCCAGCAGCCTGTCGCGGCTGGCCGGCGGCCAGGACAGCCCGGTCGCCGGCACGGACCTGACCAAGGAGTCCGAGTCGTACACGCACGGGCACCACGAGTCCGTGCTGCGCTCCCACCGGCGCCGGACGGCGGCGAACTCCGCCGCGTTCCTGCTCCCGCACCTGCTCTCCGACATGACGCTGCTCGACGTCGGCTGCGGCCCCGGCACGGTCACGGTCGACCTGGCCGAGCGGCTGACGCAGGGCAGCGTCGTCGGCGTGGACGCCTCCGACGACGTGCTCGAGTCCGCCCGCGGCCTCGCCGACGCGCACGGCACCAAGAACATCAGCTTCGAGCACGCCAACGCGTACGAGCTGCCGTTCGAGGACGGCTCGTTCGACGTCGTCTTCGCGCACCAGCTCCTGCAGCACCTGTCCGACCCGGTCGCCGCGCTGCGCGAGATGAAGCGCGTCGCCAAGCCCGGCGGGTTCGTCGCGGTACGCGACGCCGACTACGAGGCCATGACCTGGTTCCCGGAGTCCCCCGAGCTCACCGAGTGGAACATGCTCTACCACGAGGTCACCCACACCTACGGGTTCGAGCCGGACGCCGGACGCCGCCTCGCCTCCTGGGTGCGCGACGCCGGATTCGACCCCGCCACCATCGAACCCGGCGCCAGCGTCTGGTGCTACGCCACCCCCGACGACCGCACCTGGTGGGGCGGCCTGTGGGCCGAACGCTGCACCCAGTCGAACTTCGCGGTGCAGGCCAAGGACTCGGCGCTCGCGGACGACGTCGCGCTGGAGCAGCTCGCCCAGGGCTGGCGGGAGTGGGCCGCGGCCCCGGACGGCTGGTTCGCGGTGCTCAACGGTGAGGTGCTGGCGCGCGCCTGACCGTCGCCTTCTGGGCTGTCGCGGTCCGGAGCCGGACCAGCCGCGCGGTGAGCCCACCGCCGGCGGCCAGGAAGATCGCCAGGCCGAGCAGCACCACCGCCGGGTACAGCCAGAGCACCACGCGGTAGGCCGCCACGGGTTCGGCCAGGCCCATGAGCTGGGCGCCGAGCCAGGGCAGCAAGGCGCCGAGCACGGTGAGCACCGCGAGCGGGACCAGTCGCAGCACGCGCCAGCGCGGTGCACCGGCGGCGCGGCGCACCGCCCACGTCCTCGATCGCACGACGACGACCACCCCGGCCAGCAGCACGAGCGCCGCGATCCCGAGGACGACGGCGTTGAACGGGTCGAACGGGTTGGACGTCGACCGCGGCGTACCGCCGTCCACCGCCACGACGGCGTTGTGCGTCAGCGCCATGGGTTCCCCGGCGGCGTTGCTGAGCACCACGGCGCCCGTCCCCGTGACCGGGGAGAACTCGATCCCGGAGGCGAAGGTCGCGAGCGTGCCGCCGTGCCCGATCAGCGGCGCGGTCTCGTCCTCCGTGGTGGTCCGGTGCCAGCCGTAGCCGTACTCCGCGGCGTCGGCCGGCACGTCGTGGAAGGCGCGGAAGGTCTCGGCGTCCAGCAGGCGCTCGCCCGACGGCGACGCGCCGTCCCCTACCTGGAACCGCAGCCAGGACGTCATGTCCCGAGCCGTGGAGACGATGCCGCCGTTCCCGGCGCAGCCCTGGGGCAGCTCCGGTACCGCCACCAGCAGCGGGCCGAGCCCTGAGAACCCCCGGGCGAGGCCGGGCGAGGGCGCGTCGCACAGCTCGGTCGCCGTGCTGGAGTCCATGCCGAGCGGCGCGAAGACCCGCTGCTCCAGGTACTCGCCGAAGCCCATGCCCGAGGTGTGCTCGACGAGCCGGGCCAGCACCGTGTAGCCCGCGTTGCTGTACATCGCGGTGGTGCCCGGGTCGGCGGCCAGGTCCTCGTCGGCCAGGCGTACGACGGTCGTCGCGGGCGCGGAGGCCGGGTCGGACGAGTACTCCAGCGCCGTCACGGCCAGGCCCGAGCGGTGGTCCAGGAGGTCCTCCACCGTGATCTGCCGGTAGCGGTCGTCGGCCATGCGGAACTCCGGGAGCACCTCCGCGACCGGGTCGTCGAGGTCGAACCGCCCGGCGTCCGCCTGCTGCAGCACGGCCAGCGCGGTGAACGCCTTGCTCATCGAGCCGATCCGCATCGGGGTGTCCTCGCCGACCGGGTCGCCGTCGCCGGTCACGCCGTGCACCCGTACGCGCACGTCGCCGTCGGCGAGCGTCACGAGGGCCACGCCCGGCGCGCGGTGGACGCGTATGTACTCGGCCAGGTAGCCGTCGACCTGGGCCGCGACGTCGTCGGCGGCGTCGTTCGCGACGGCGGTGCCCGCGGCGGCACTCGCGGCGGGTGCCGCTCCTGCCGCCGGCGCCGTCGCCACGAGGGCCGTCATCGCCGCCACCGCCCAGGCCGCCCGCAGAGCTGTGCGCCGCCGCACCCCGGCCCGATAGTTCCTCATGCTCGCTCCTCGTCAGGGCCCGGTGTCTCGACCTGCCGGACCGTCCGTCCGACACGCTATGGACCGGCCAGGGCCCGCGGCATCGGGGATGACCTGGGTCGGAGCCCTTGGCCGACCCTGAACGGACCCCGAGCGCCCGGGTCCGCGGGGCAGGCTTACGCTGGCCCCGTGCGTATAGCTAGATTCACCAACGGAGACGACCCCCGCTTCGCCCTCGTGCAGCAGGAGGGCGACAAGACCTTCCTCGCCGTCCTGGGTGGCGACCCCCTGTACATGCCGGCGATGCCGACCGGCGAGCGCGTCGAGCTGGGCGACGGCGTCCGGCTGCTCGCCCCGGTGATCCCGCGCTCCAAGGTGGTGGCCGTGGGCAAGAACTACGTCGACCACGCCAAGGAGATGGGCGGCGAGGTCCCGTCCAGCCCGCTGCTGTTCTTCAAGCCGAACACGTCGGTGGTCGGTCCGGACGACCCGATCGTGCTGCCGGACTTCACGCAGGAGGTCTCGTACGAGGCCGAGCTGGCCGTCGTCATCTCCAAGGTCTGCAAGGACGTCACGCCGGAGAGGGCGTCGTCGTACATCCTCGGCTACACGGTCGCGAACGACGTCACCGCACGTGACGCGCAGCGCACCGACGGGCAGTGGGCGCGCGCCAAGGGCTTCGACACCTCGTGCCCGCTGGGCCCGTGGATCGACACCGACCTGAACCCGGAGGACGTCGGCGTGCGCTCGCGCGTCAACGGCGAGCCGCGCCAGGACGGCCGCACCCGGGACATGGTGTTCGACGTGCCGTTCCTCGTGTCGTACATCTCCGAGGCCATGACCCTGCTGCCCGGCGACGTCATCCTGACCGGGACACCCGCGGGTGTCGGGCGGATCGACCACGGCGACCGCGTCGAGTGCGAGGTCGAGGGCCTGGGCGTCCTGGCCAACCCGGTGATGCGGCGTCGCTGACGTGACGTCGGACCACGGCGCGTCGCTGCACGACGACGCGTCCCGGGTGCTGCGTGCCTGGACCGGGCCGACGGCGGAGCAGGAGCGGCTCAGGGCGCGGTATGTGCGGCACCTCGACGTGCACGGTCCTTCGGCGGGCATGGAATCCGGCGTGTTCCGTGGCTGCGTGCCCGACCACCTCACGGCCTCCACGCTCGTGCTCTCGCACGACGGCGCGCGCGTGCTGCTGACCCTGCACGGCAAGGCGAAACGGTGGTTCCAGTTCGGCGGGCACCTGGAGGCCGCGGACCGGACGCTGGCCGGAGCCGCCGAACGGGAGGCGCGCGAGGAGTCGGGGCTGATGGCGCTGTCGCTGGATCCGGTGCCGGTGCACCTGGACGAGCACGTGGTGCCGTTCTGCCGCCCCGGCACCGGGGACGCCGCACGTCCGGTACATCACCTGGACGTGCGGTTCCTCGCGGTGGCCGAGCCGGGCGCGGAGCCCGTCGTCTCGGACGAGTCGCTGGACGTGCGCTGGTGGGACGTCGACGCGCTGCCCGACCCCGAGCTGGCCGAGCTGGTGGTCCTGTCGCGGGCGCGGTGGGGTGAAGCGTCGGTACGAGGCGGCGGAAATCGTGGATCTTCCGGCGCGCTTCCGTCACCATGAGCCATGGCGATCATGCGGCGGTTCCTCCTGCTGTCCCCGGTGGCGGTCGTCGTCGGCGCCGTGGTGTTCCTGGTTCTCTACGTCTTCGCGGGCAGCGGTCAGTTCGGCCTGCTGGAGATCGGCCTCGGCCTCCTGATCGCGCTCCTGGCGACCGCGACGGTGCTCGCGGTGATCCTCGTCGCGATCGGTCTGGTCCGCCTCGTAAGGGTGCGGAGCGCCTGGGCCGCCCTCGGCCTGGCGTTCGGCCTGGCCCTCGCCGTCGTGCTGATCATCTACGCGGGCATCGCCGCGTCCATGCAGCCCGGCGACCCGGGGTTCAACATGTCGGCGCTCCTGACGGCCGCCGGCGTGCAGATCCCCACCTGGCTGACGTTCGCCGTCGGCCTCCTGATCACCGGTCGGCGCAGCCGGACGGCGGGGGACAGCACCCTCACTCCCGCCGCCTAGGGTCTGCTTCGCTCCGTGCCCGGCAGGTTCCTCTTGTGAGCCGCTGACCCGTGACATGCGGTGGCCGGGTCCTCGGCCACCGCACGTCGCGGTCCGCGGTACGTTCCGGTCAGCGGTACGTCAGCAGTTGCGGATGGACCACACCGGGTCCCAGCTGGCGCCCTGGTTCCCCGCCGGCGCGGTCGAGGTCCAGAGCGTCCCACCGGCCTGGTCGTAGAACCGGGCGACCGTCCCCCTCGTCTGCTGGTTGGCGTAGAAGCCCTGCCCGGTCCATCCGGACAGGCTGTACCGGGCGCAGTTGTACAGATGGAACACCGCGAACGCGTTGCGGCTGGAGTCCCAGGCCAGGGCGCAGAGCTCGCCGGTGTTGCACGGGTAGTCGCTTCCGGCCGGGACGTAGGTGACCCGCGTGGACGGCGAGATCGAGGGCACCGCGGTGACGCCGAACTCCGCGCCACCCGTTGCGCCGGTGACCGAAGCCGGCGCCGCGGGCGCCGTGTGGATCACCGTCTTCGTGGCTCCCTCTGACGAGGCAGCGGCGGACGTCGTTGCGGCGGTCGCCCCGGTGAGGGTCATCAGCAGCGCAGCGGCCGCGGCCACCACCGGCCGGAGCCGGGATACCCGCGATGAGGCCGTCGATCCAGACATGATGGTCTCCTTCTCGTCGTCTCGGCAGCCGGCCGGTGGGCCGGCGCCGGGATGAAATTTGGCATGGGCGCCGTCGTCCGTGGATGAATTTCGGCCACAACCGAAAGGTGCCGGAGTCCCTGGACACCCCGTCGCCGCGCCGGACGACCTCGGCCACTCCCAGGGGACGCTGCCCGGGGACGCGGCGCCGTAGGCTGGGGCCCGTGACTTCAGTAACCGACACCTCGACCGACCCGGCGGCGAACGCGCCCGTCCGCGTCCGCTTCGCGCCCTCCCCGACCGGCATGTTCCACGTGGGCGGCGCCCGCTCCGCGCTGTTCAACTGGGCAGTGGCGAAGCAGCAGGGCGGCACGTTCGTGCTGCGCATCGAGGACACGGACGCCTCGCGGAACCAGCCCGAGTGGGTGGACGGCATCCTGTCGGCCATGGAGGCCCTGGGCATCCGCAAGGAGGACCCGGCGTTCGAGGGTCCGTACTTCCAGTCGGCGAACGCCGGCATCCAGAAGGACGCCGCCCAGCGGCTCTTCGCCGAGGGCAAGGCGTACTACTGCGACTGCACGCGCGACGCCGTCATGGCGCGCACCGGCAACCAGCAGACCGGCTACGACGGCTTCTGCAGCGCCCGCGGCCTGGAGTACGCCGAGGGCCGCGCGCTGCGCTTCCGCACGCCCGCCGACGGCGAGACGAAGGTCGTCGACCTCATCCGCGGCACCCCGACGTTCCCGAACAAGAACCTCGAGGACTTCGTCATCGCGCGGGGCAACGGCTCGCCGGTCTTCCTGCTGGCCAACGTCGTGGACGACATCGACGAGAACATCACCCTCGTCATGCGCGCCGAGGAGCACCTGCCCAACACGCCCAAGCAGCAGCTGCTGTGGGAGGCCCTGGGCCAGACCCCGCCGCAGTGGGCGCACATGCCCGTGATCGTCAACGAGAAGCGGCAGAAGCTCTCCAAGCGCCGCGACAAGGTGGCGCTCGAGGACTACCTCGCCGAGGGCGTCCTGCCCGACGCGATGGTCAACTACCTGATGCTGCTCGGCTGGGCGCCGGGCAACGACGAGGAGATCCTCCCGTTCGAGGAGCTCGTGCGCCGGTTCCGCGTCGAGGACATCAACTCCTCGTCGGCGTTCTTCGACATCAAGAAGCTCACGGCGTTCAACGGCGAGTACATCCGCGCCCTGAGCGTGCCCGAGTTCACCGAGGCCTGCGGCCCCTGGCTGCACGCACCCCGCGC
This sequence comes from Promicromonospora alba, assembly GCF_042654905.1. NCBI lineage: Bacteria > Bacillati > Actinomycetota > Actinomycetes > Micrococcales > Promicromonosporaceae > Promicromonospora > Promicromonospora alba. Next base: position 100,280 of record NZ_JBHSFI010000012.1, on the reverse strand, counting down.
CCCGTGGAGCGAGGAGCAGTTCGACAGCAAGGTGTTCGACGCCGTCGCGCCGCTCGCCCACTCCCGGGTGGCCCTGCTGTCCGAGATCACGAACAACGTCGACTTCCTGTTCCTCGACGAGCCGGTCATCGACGAGGACTCGTGGAACAAGGCGATGAAGGCGGGCGCCGCCGAGCTGCTCGCCGACGTCCGCGTCGCGTTCGCGGACGTGGCCTGGGAGGCCGAGGTGCTCAAGGACACCGTCACGACGGCGGGGGAGGCGCACGGCATGAAGCTCGGCAAGGCGCAGGCCCCGGTGCGCGTGGCGGTGACGGGCCGCCGGATCGGTCTGCCGCTGTTCGAGTCGCTCGAGGTGCTCGGCCGGGAGCGGACGCTCACCCGGATCGACGCGGCGCAGGCCCGCCTGGCCGAGCTCGCGGCCCAGGCTCCGGGAGAGGTGCCCGCCGCCGCGGAGTGAGGTCGCGGGGTGAGTGCCGAACGAGTTCTGTACGGTGGCGGGCGTGACCGACGCCATGCCGCCTGCCGCCGTACAGAACTCGACAGCGCCGACCTCGCCGGGGACGACCCCGGCTGAGCCGGTGCCGCCGACGCCGACCAGCTCGACGGAGATGACTCCCGCGCCGCGTGAGTACCCGCAGGCCCTGCGCGGGCCGAAGCACCGGTGGTGGCGGCCCCTGATCGGGCTGGGGGTCATCATTGCCGGCCTCGCCGTGGTGACCGGGGCGCTGCTGCTCTTCGTGCTCGCCTTCGTCATCGCCGAGTCGATGGGCGCGGAGCTGCCGGACCCGGCGTCGGACGCCTTCCTCGTCTCGCCGACGGGCATGCTCGTCACCAACCTCGGCCTCGCCCTCGGCATCCCGCTCGCGCTGGCGGCGACCTGGGCGCAGGCCGGCCGCCCGGGCCTGGTGTCGTCGGTGCTGGGACGCGTGCGCTGGCGCCTTCTGCTCGGCGGGCTGGGCCTCGCGCTGCTGCTCCTGGTGCCGCTCAGCGTGGGCGCTGACCTCCTCCTGACGCAGCTCGGCTTTCCCGCCGGCGGCGAGGACGCCGGCGCCGGTTCGAGCACCGACGAGACCGGTCCGTGGCCGCTCACCCCGGCATCCGGCTGGATCGCGCTCTCGATAGTGATCCTGCTGACCACGCCGCTGCAGTCCGCGGGCGAGGAGTACTTCTTCCGCGGCTGGCTGTCGCAGTGGATCGGCAGCTGGCTGCGGTGGCGGTGGCTCGCCGTCGTCGTACCCGCCGTCGTGACGGCACTCCTGTTCGCGCTGGCGCACGGCGCGCAGAGCCCGTGGCTGTTCGCCGACCGGCTGGTGTTCGGCCTGCTCGCGAGCCTGCTCGTCTGGCGTACCGGCGGCCTGGAGATCGCCGTCGCGATGCACGCGGCGAACAACCTGCTGGCGTTCGGCCTCGCCATCGCCTACGACAGGCTGGAGGAATCGCTCTTGATCACCGAGGTGCCGCCCCTCGACGGAGCGGTGAGCCTCGCCATCACGCTCCTCACCGGAGCGGTGCTGCTGTGGTGGGCCCGGCGACACGATCCGGACCTGGTGGTGACCGACCCCGCGCCGCCTGAGCCGATGCTGCCCAGGCCCGGGGCCCTCGCCTACGCGGCGTCTGGTCCTGTTGTGCCCGGCCCTGTGGCATCCGATCTCGTCGCACCCCATCAGACCGCGCCCGGGACAGCGGAAGCCGGCCCGGCGAACGGAGAGACCACATGACGATCGACGGCATCCTGTTCGACGTCGACGACACCCTCGTCGACACCAAGGGGGCCTTCGCGGCGGCGCTCGCGGCCGTGCGGGCCGAGTACCTGCCGCACGTCCCGCCCGAGCGGGAGCCGGAGATCCTGGCGCACTGGCGCACCGACCCCGGCGGCTACTACAGCAGCTACACGCGCGGCGAGACGGACCACGTGACGCAGCGCCGGCTCCGCGCGGCGCTGCTGCACGAGACGTACGGCGGCGCGCCCGTCACGGAGGCTTCCTTCCCCGCCTGGGACGCGCTGTTCTGGGGCACCTTCGAGAAGTCGTGGTCGGCACACGAGGACGCCCGAGCCGCCGTGGACGCGGTGGTCGCCGCGGGGATCCGGGTGGGCGTGGTGACGAACGCCGCCACCGAGCTGCAGGAGCACAAGCTGCGGATGGCCGGTCTGGCGGACCTGCCCGTGCTGGTCGGGGTCGACACCCTCGGCTTCGGCAAGCCCGACCCCCGCGTCTTCCTCGAGGGGGCGCGGCTGCTGGGCACCGACCCGGCCCGGACGGCGTACGTGGGCGACGAGCCCACGGTGGACGCGCTGGCGGCCCACCAGGCGCGCCTGACGGGCGTCTGGCTGGACCGGGTGGGACACCGGCGCGGCCCGGGCTACGGAGGCTCTCCCGCGCCCGACGGCGGCTTCCGCGACGTGCAGGACCCGGACGCCCTGCGCGCGGCGGGTGTCCTGGTGATCGAGACGCTCGCGGAGCTGCCGGCCGCCCTCGGCTACGGCCCCGAACGGCGCCGAACAGGCCCGGAACAGCCCTGAGCCGGACCTGGATCGGTACGCGTGACGGACAGCACGCCCTTTCCGTTTTGACCACCGTCCGAGGTCAGGTAGTGTTCTCCAGCGGTAGGGCCCACACGGAAAGCCTGTCGGAAACAGGTGTATCCAGAAGGTCATTACCCCCATGGGGTATGGTGTAATTGGCAGCACGAGTGATTCTGGTTCACTTAGTCTAGGTTCGAGTCCTGGTACCCCAGCGCAGAGCGCAGCGCACACGTAGCCGATGCGAGTCGGCCTCATGGTGCGCTACGGTTCTCACCGGCAAACCGGTCCGTATCCGGTAGTTCAGGCCCCCATCGTCTAGCGGCCTAGGACGCCGCCCTCTCACGGCGGTAACGCGGGTTCAAATCCCGCTGGGGGTACGCAGGTCCGTCGGCTTCGGCCGGTGGATCCGTTCAGGCCCCCATCGTCTAGCGGCCTAGGACGCCGCCCTCTCACGGCGGTAGCGCGGGTTCAAATCCCACTGGGGGTACAGCAGAAAGGCCCGGTCCATGCGGACCGGGCCTTTCGCCGTCTGCGGGGAGCGTTCCCCTACCGAATCGGGCTGGGGGCCTTCAGCGGATCTTCGGGTCCTTGCCACCCTCGATGAACGGCTCGGGCCGCACCTCGGAGTCCGGGTCGGCGGTGGCCCCACCGGGCACGTGGCCACCGTGGTGCGCGCCGCCGCTGCCGGTAGCGCTGCCGCCCGACGTCGCGGGCGCCGTCGCGCCGCCCGTCGACGACCAGCTGGGGCGGATCGGCTCTCCGCTCGCGGGGGGCGTGCCGTCCTTGGTGGCGCCCTCGTCGGCAGCACCGGCCGGGATCGTGCTGCCCGGGACGGCGCCGGCCTGGCCGGCGTCGCTCCGGGCGATCGGAAGCTCGATGCGCTGCGTCGGCGGGTTGATGCGCCGTCCGATCCGGGGCATGAGTGCGGGCGGCGGCGGGCCGGACGGCGATTCGGCCGACGGCGGGGCCTGCGGCCGGATGTCCGGGTTGGCCTGCGCGGCCGCCTCGGCGTCGGCGGCGTCCGGGTGGAAGAGCGACGCGATGATGAGCCGGTACCGGGAGTCGGGCTGGGGTATCCAGGTGACCCGGTCGAGGGACTGGTCCTGCCCCGCGGTCTCGAAGATGAAGGTGCCGTAGCCGAGCAGCTGACCCATCGGGGTGCGCTCGTACCCGAGGTCGGTCACCTTCTCGGTCGGCATCATCGCCACCCGGTGGATGAGGAAGCCGTCGAGAACGAGCAGCCGGCGGTCGGTCAGGACGAACCAGCGGGCCCGCCACTCCAGCCACTTGTACAGCAGGCGCCCGCCGAGGACGACGAACGGCAGCCATACCCAGCCCATGTCGTTCCGGACGTCGGGGTCCACAGCGACGAGCAGGGTCAGCGCCAGCACGAACGCTCCGGCCGTCGTGAGGAGCGGCTCCCAGAGCATCGACCAGTGCCGGTGTGTGGCGATGATGATCTTCTCGTCCGCCAGGATGTACCGCTGCAGGGCGCGGTTGGGGACGACGAAGTCCGCTGTTGCGCTCATGCGGGTCTCCCCGGGGGTGCGGTCGGATGCGGTGCGCGAGCCGGGACGCGGACGGCCGGTGGATCGATCCGACAGGTTCGATCCGACGGCCCGGTCCGGTGGTCGGGTCTCGCCGCTGACCCTACGTGGTCAGCGGCCGATCGACCCGGTGAAGAGCTCCTCGAAGAACCTGCCGATGTTCGCGATGGCACCCCAGATGACGTCCCAGAGGGCAAGCACGACGTCGGCGGAGCGCTCGGGATCGTTGACGACCGAGTACAGCAAGAAGATCACCACGACCCAGATGATGATGAGCCTCACCTTAGGTGGCATCAGATTCCTCACGACGTAGGGGTGTGTGCCCTGGTGTGCACACGTCCCTCAAGAGGGTACTGACACGACCGGGACCTGGGGAATCACCTGGCTCGGCGTGGCGGGCCAACACTCACCGACCGCTCACCTGCCGCACACGCCGTGCGCACCGCGGAGCCCTGCGAGTGCTGGGCTCCGCGGGGGACGGCTCCGCGAACGAGGGTTACTCGCCCGACCGGTGCAGCACCTCGGTGAGCTTGTTCGCCGCGGCGACGACCGCAGCGGAGTGCAGCCGGCCGGGCTGCCGGGAGAGGCGCTCCACGGGTCCGGACACGCTCACGGCGGCCACCACGCGACCGGACGGACCGCGCACGGGGGCCGAGACGGACGCCACGCCCAGCTCACGTTCTGAGACGGACTGTGCCCACCCGCGGCGTCGGACGCCGGAGAGGATGGTTGCCGTGAAGGTCGCGTCACGCAGGCCGCGGTGGAGGCGATCAGGCTCCTCCCACGCGAGCAGGACGTGCGCCGCGGAGCCGGCGCTCATGCTGAGCGTCGCACCCACGGGGATGGAGTCGCGCAGGCCTACCGGGCGTTCGGCGGCGGCGACGCACACGCGGTGATCGCCCTGCCTGCGGTAGAGTTGGGCACTTTCGCCTGTGTGGTCCCGCAGCGCGATGAGCACGGGGTTCGCAGCCGCCAGGAGGCGGTCCTCGCCGGCGGCCGTGGCCAGCTCGTTGAGGCGCGGACCCAGCACAAAACGGCCCTGCATGTCGCGGGCCACGAGGCGGTGGTGCTCGAGTGCAACGGCCAGGCGGTGCGCCGTCGGGCGGGCCAGACCGGTCGAGGAGACGAGCTGCGCCAGGGTGGCCGGTCCGGCCTCGAGTGCCCCGAGGACGGACGCCGCCTTGTCCAAGACGCCGACTCCGCTAGTATCGTCCATACCGCGATATTGCCGTCTCGGAACGTGAGATTGCAAGTCGAGGCCCAAAGTTGTTTCTGACAGAGGTAGTTACAGGGAGGCGAACCGCAATGGCCGGCACGCTGGCGGAGAAGGTTTGGGAAGCGCACCTCGTGCGTCGAGGCGAGGACGGCTCACCCGATCTTCTCTACATCGACCTGCACCTGGTGCACGAGGTCACGAGCCCGCAGGCGTTCGAGGGGCTGCGGCTCGCCGGACGGCAGGTGAGGCGCCCTGACCTCACCATCGCTACCGAGGACCACAACACCCCCACGCTCGACATCGATCGGCCCATCGCCGACCTGACGAGCCGCACGCAGATCGACACGCTGCGCGCCAACGCCAAGGAGTTCGGCGTCCGGCTGCACAGCCTCGGCGACGCGGACCAGGGCATCGTGCACCAGGTCGGCCCGCAGCTCGGGCTGACGATGCCCGGCCTCACCGTCGTGTGCGGCGACTCGCACACCTCGACGCACGGCGCGTTCGGCGCGCTCGCGTTCGGCATCGGCACGTCCGAGGTGGAGCACGTGCTCGCCACGCAGACGCTCCCGCTGGCGCCGTTCAAGACGATGGCGATCACGGTGAACGGGACGCTGCCCGCCGGCACGACGTCCAAGGACATCATCCTGGCGATCATCGCCAAGATCGGCACCGGCGGCGGGCAGGGCTACGTGCTCGAGTACCGCGGCGAGGCCATCCGGGCGCTGTCCATGGAAGCTCGCATGACCGTCTGCAACATGTCGATCGAGGCGGGTGCCCGCGCCGGCATGATCGCGCCGGACGAGACCACCTTCGAGTACCTCAAGGGCCGTCCCCACGCGCCGGAGGGCGAGGACTGGGACGCCGCCGTCGAGTACTGGAAGACCCTGCGGTCCGACGATGACGCGGAGTTCGACGTCGAGGTCGTGCTCGAAGCGGCCGACCTCGAGCCGTTCGTCACCTGGGGCACCAACCCGGGGCAGGGCCTGCCGCTCTCGGCGACCGTACCCGTCCCGGCGGAGATCGCCGACGAGGGCGAGCGCGAGACCGCCGCCAAGGCCCTGGAGTACATGGGTCTCACCGGCGGCACGCCGCTGCGCGACATCCCTGTCGACACGGTGTTCATCGGTTCCTGCACCAACGGCCGCATCGAGGACCTGCGGTCCGTCGCGAAGGTCATCAAGGGCCGCACGAAGGCCGACTCCCTGCGTGTCCTGGTGGTCCCGGCCTCTGCGCGCGTGCGGCTGCAGGCCGAGGCCGAGGGCCTCGACGTGATCTTCAAGGAGTTCGGCGCCGAGTGGCGCAACGCCGGCTGCTCGATGTGTCTGGGTATGAACCCGGACCAGCTCGCACCGGGGGAGCGGTCGGCGTCCACGTCGAACCGCAACTTCGAGGGGCGGCAGGGCAAGGGCGGGCGCACCCACCTGGTCTCACCGCTGGTCGCCGCCGCGACGGCGATCCGGGGCACCCTGTCGAGCGTCGGTGACCTCGACCTGCCGTACGACGTCGACATCACCACTTTCGACGGCACGCCGCTCGACGGCGTGGGCGCGTCCCCGCTGGGCGAGTCCGTCGTCGACCTGCCCATTCCCGTGGCGATCGGGGCCGCTCCGAGCGGGTCCGCTGCCGGCCAGCCCGCGCTGCGCTGAGAGGAGCACAGACCATGGAGAAGATCCACACCCACACCGGCGTCGGCGTCCCGCTGCGACGCAGCAATGTCGACACCGACCAGATCATCCCCGCCGTGTACCTCAAGCGGGTCACGCGCACCGGGTTCGAGGACGCGCTGTTCGCCGCATGGCGGGGCGACCCCTCGTTCGTGCTGAACCAGGAGGCGTACTCGGCGGGCTCCGTGCTCGTGGCCGGGCCCGACTTCGGCACCGGCTCCTCGCGTGAGCACGCCGTCTGGGCGCTCAAGGACTACGGCTTCCGGGTAGTGCTGTCCTCCCGGTTCGCCGACATCTTCCGCGGCAACTCGGGCAAGCAGGGCCTCGTCGCGGGCGTCGTCTCGCCCGAGGACATCGAGATCCTCTGGAAGATCCTCGAGACCAAGCCGGGCACCGAGGTGACCGTGGACCTCGAGGCCAAGACCGCGACGGCCGACGACGTCACCGTGCCGTTCCAGATCGACGACTACACGCGGTGGCGGCTGATGGAGGGGCTCGACGACATCGGGCTCACCCTGCAGCAGGAGGACAAGATCACCGCGTTCGAGGCGACCCGGGCGTCGTGGCGCCCGAAGACGCTGCCTGCGCGGCACCTGCCGTCCGTCGAGATCGAGGCGGCCCGCCCGGTCTGACCGGGCTCCGTTGGTCGAGCTCGTCGAGACCCGGGTCTCGACAAGCTCGACCAACGTCGTTTCGCCAACGGCCGTTCTAGATGGTCGGCGGGCCCTGGCGCACCTTCTCCAGGAGCAGCTCCGGCGTGACCGTGGCCGGGTCCCACCACGAGTCGATCCACCAGGTGACGCCCGCGTCGGCCATGACGCGGGCCTGCTCGGCAGCCTCGGCAGGATCGGGCGAGAGCTTGCCCTGCAGGATGACCTCGAACGGCCGGTCACTCCGGGCGCCGCCCGTGCCATTCCCCTCGGTCGCGTCCGACCGGTGCGCCGTGAGCCAGTCGACCAGTCCGGTGATGTGCTCCGTCGTCAGATCGTCCGCCGTGCCGCGCAGCTGCGGGACGATCCCGTCCCAGCGCAGCGTGCGCCTCAGGTTCTTGGCGGGCGGTCGCTCGGCGTCCCAGACGCCGACCGGCCACACCGGGATCCGGCCGTTGACCGGCTGCTCGGGGAAGCGGAACGGGCCGGTGCTGATGTGTTCCCCGTGGAACTCGAAGCCCTCTCCGGACCAGGACTGCTCGAGCCAGGCCAGCGTCTCGTCCAGCAGCGCTGCCCGCTCCTTCAGGCCCGTCGCCTGACCCGGTGCAGAGGTGAAGCCGCGGTCGTCACCCACCCCGACGCCCACGGGCAGGACCAGCCGGCCGCCGGACAGACGGTCCACGGTGAGTGCGCGCTGCGCGAGCTCCCACGGGCGGTGTCGCGGTACGGCGAACACCATCGCGCCGAGCGTGATGCGCTCCGTCACCGTGGCAGCGGCGGCGAGGACGGCGAACGGGTCGTAGACCGGCATTGCCCACTCGCCGTCGAGGCTGATCGCGTCCCAGGTGAAGAAGCCGTCCCAACCGTGCTCCTCGCTCTCGCGCGCCAGAGCGATGTGCTGGTCGATCGTGCCGAAGCTGCTGATGAATCCGAACTTCATACCGTTCCTCCGGGTGGCCCAGGTGGTTGTCCGACGTCACCCAGCACGCTACGCCGAGCCTCTGACACTCCCTCAGATGTGAGTGGGGCGCTCGAAGAACGTCTCCAGGACCACTATCGCGTCGGTCCCGGTGACGCCGTCGACGCCGAAGATCTGGCGCAGTGCCTGCTGCAGCTCCTCGGTGGACGCGGTGCGCACCTTGACGAGGACCGAGGCCGCTCCGGCGACGATGTGCGCCTCCTCGATCTCCGCGATCCGGGCCAGCGCCTCGCGGGTGGACGGGTCGCCCATCCAGGCGTTCGCGTCGACCATGACAAAGGCGAGCACGCCGCGGCCGACGGCTCTGGGGTCGATCTCGATGGTCGTCCGCCGGATCACTCCGCGTTCCCGGAGCTTGCGCACCCGGTCGTGAGCCGCCCCGGCGGAGAGCCCTACGGCCTTGCCCAGCGCTGTGTACGGCATACCCGCGTCCTGCTGCAGCAGCTTCAGGAGCTCCCGGTCGACGTCATCCATGGCAGGGACTATACCGACGGTACTGGCTGTACAGGAATCGGTCATTCGGACTAATCTCCGAATCGTGTCTACTTCTGAGACGATTCCTGCCGAGTTCGTCGCGCTGGACGAGCGGTTCGCCGGATGCGATGGCGACTACGTCGTCAAGCGCCACTTCTCCGATGCGAGAAAGACCGAGGGCCCCGCGTACTTCGCGGGCGGGCAGTACCTCGTCTTCAGCGACATCCCGAACGACCGGCTGCTGCGCTACGACGAGACGACGGGCGCTGTCGGCGTCCTGCGGCACGGCTCCGGATACGCCAACGGGAACACCGTGGACCGCCAGGGACGCCTCGTCACCTGCGAGCAGGGCGGCCGGCGCGTGACGCGCACCGAGCACGACGGCTCGGTGACGGTCCTCGCGGACAGCTATCGCGGCAAGCGCCTGAACAGCCCGAACGACGTAGTGGTGCGCGCGGACGGTTCGGTGTGGTTCACGGACCCCACGTACGGCATCACTGGGGACTACGAGGGCAACAAGGGCGACTCCGACTTCGGCGGCGCCTGCTACGTGTTCCGCATCGACCCTGCCGACGGGGAGGTCACCGTCGTCGCGGACGACTTCGTCCGCCCCAACGGGCTGGCGTTCTCGTCGGACGAGCAGCGGCTGTTCGTCGTCGACACCCGTCAGGACCCGAGCCACATCCGCGTCTTCGACGTCACGGACGACGGGCGCCTGACCGGCGGCACGATCCACGCCACGTGCGACGCCGGCCGCTTCGACGGGCTGCGCCTCGACACCGAGGGTCGCATCTGGGCCGCGGCCTGGGACGGCGTGCACTGCTTCGCTCCCGACGGCGACCTGATCGGCAAGCTGCTCCTGCCCGAGTCGGCCGCGAACCTCACCTTCGGCGGGCACAAGCGGAACCACCTCTACATCACGGCGGGCACCTCGCTGTACTCGCTGCGGGTCACCTTCAACGGTGCCGCGTACCCCCGCTGACCACCGGCGAAGCTAGGGTTGCGCCGTGATGCAGACGCGACCCGTGGTGGAGATGTGGACCGATGGCGCCTGCAAGGGCAACCCCGGGCTGGGCGGCTGGGGTGCGCTCCTGAAGGCGGGGGAGCACTCCAAGGAGCTGTTCGGCGGGGAGAAGCTCACCACGAACAACCGTATGGAGCTCAAAGCCGTGGTCGAGGCGCTGCGGGCGCTCAAGCAGCCGAGCGACGTCACCATCCACGTGGACTCGTCGTACGTGATGAACGGTATGAAGACCTGGATCGTGGGCTGGAAGCGCAACGGGTGGAAGACCGCGAGCAAGCAGCCGGTGAAGAACGTCGACCTGTGGCAGGAGCTCGACGCCGAGGTCGCCAAGCACACGGTGCGCTGGGTCTGGGTCAAGGGCCATGCCGGCGACCCGGGCAACGAGGCGGCGGACGCGCTGGCGAACAAGGGCGTCGACAGCGTGCGCTGAGGGCTTGCGCCGACGGCCTGTCGGAAGCCGTAGCGGTAACGAGACCGATGTCACGTCACCACGATTCGCGCACCCTAATACCCTTGTCCCATGGCTTCCCACTACGACGTCGTACTCCTCGGTGCGGGCCCCGGCGGCTACGTCGCCGCGATCCGCGCTGCCCAGCTCGGTAAGTCCGTTGCGATCATCGAGGAGAAGTATTGGGGTGGTGTCTGCCTCAACGTGGGCTGCATCCCTTCCAAGGCTCTGCTCCGCAACGCCGAGCTGGCCCACATCTTCAACCACCAGAAGGACCTCTTCGGCATGACCGGGGACGTCACCTTCGACTTCGGCAAGGCGTTCGACCGCTCGCGCGACGTGGCCGGCGGCCGCGTCAAGGGCGTGCACTTCCTGATGAAGAAGAACAAGATCGCGGAGCTCGACGGCCGCGGCACGTTCCGCGACGCGAACACCATCGAGGTGGCCCTGAACAAGGGCGGCACCGAGACCGTGACCTTCGACAACGCGATCATCGCGACCGGCTCCGAGGTGCGCCTGCTGCCGGGCGTCGAGCTGTCCTCGAACGTCGTGACCTACGAGGAGCAGATCCTCACGCGCGAGCTGCCCAAGTCGATCGCGATCGTCGGCGCCGGCGCCATCGGCATGGAGTTCGGCTACGTCCTGAAGAACTACGGCGTGGACGTCACGATCATCGAGTTCCTCGACCGTGCGCTGCCGAACGAGGACGCCGACGTCTCCAAGGAGATCGCCAAGCAGTACAAGAAGCTGGGCGTCAACCTGCTGACCTCGACCGCCGTCCAGACCGTCAAGGACGACGGCTCGTCGGTCACCGTCACCTACAAGGGCGTCAAGGACGACAAGCCCGGCGAGCTCGTCGTCGACAAGGTCCTCATGGCGGTCGGCTTCGCGCCCAACGTCAGCGGGTTCGGCCTCGAGAACACGGGTGTGCAGCTCACCGAGCGCGGCGCCATCGCGATCGACGACCACATGCGCACCAACGTGCCGCACATCTACGCCATCGGTGACGTCACCGCCAAGCTCATGCTGGCGCACGTCGCCGAGGCGCAGGGCGTCGTCGCGTCGGAGACCATCGCCGGGGCCGAGACCCAGACCCTCGGCGACTACCGGATGATGCCGCGTGCCACGTTCTGCTCCCCGCAGGTCGCGTCCTTCGGCCTCACCGAGCAGCAGGCTCGCGACGAGGGCTACGACGTCAAGGTGTCGTCGTTCCCGACGATGGCGAACGGTAAGGCGCACGGCCTCGGCGACACGACGGGCTTCGTCAAGCTCGTCGCCGATGCGAAGTACAACGAGCTGCTCGGCGCGCACATGATCGGGCCGGACGTGTCCGAGCTGCTGCCGGAGCTGACGCTCGCGCAGAAGTGGGACCTGACGGCTGACGAGGTGGCGCGGAACGTGCACACGCACCCGACGCTGTCGGAGTCGGTGCAGGAGACGGTGCACGGTATTGCTGGGCACATGATCAACTTCTAGTTGGTCGCTCGGCCGCCCTGGGGCGGCCGGCCTGGTCAGAGGCCCGGATCCGCGGAATTCCGCGGGTTCGGGCCTCTTCGCGTGCCGGGGTGTCGTGGACACCTATGGACGTGAGGTGCCCCGAATTGCCCCCCGCAGGGGCACGCAGGGGGCACGCCGAAACGACCAGGAGGGCCGGCAAGACGACGGTACCGGGCTCACATACCACCGCTCTCGCTACTACCAGCCGGCAACGGGGCGATTCATCTCCGAGGACCCCATCGGTTTCGCGGGTGGCTCCAACCTCTACACCTACGGAGCCAACGCACCAACCACGTATACCGACCCCACCGGGAACAACCCGCTCCTGATCGGCTGCCTCGCCGGTGCGGCGATCGACGGCGGAATCGACTACACGGTCCAGCGACTGTCCGGCCGAAAGGTTCAATGGGGACAGGTCGGGGCCGCGGCCGCTCAAGGGTGCGCGCTCGGCATGCTGGGCCCTGTGGCCGGAAGCATCATGAAGACCGGCCGGATCGGAGCGGACGCAAGCGCGGCCGCGCGAGTGGCAGACGAGTACACGACCCTTCCACTTCAGAACATCGCCAACGGCGGCGACACGGTGCTGGGCCACGTTCCTTTCATCGAGAAGGCTCAGTCGCGTGGCGCCAGCTACTTCGATATCGGCAACCAGTGGTATGTCATCGAGGGGCGCGGTGGAAACCCCTGGGTGCTGAACGAAGCATTCCTTCGCGACCGGGTCGCCGCTGGGGATCGAATTCTGCTGTCGGTCCCCAAGGGTAAGATTCGGGAAGGGACTTACCTGCAGAAGGAGATCGAGTACCTGTTGGACAACGGTTATCAGTGTGTCAATCAGTGGGCCCTCAAGCCGAAGGGGTAAGTGGTGGAGCAGATCCTCTAGTTCATCGTGTCGCACATGGGGTACTTGTGGCGCGAGGCGCGATTTCGAATCACGGGGTCGGAGGTCAGTATGTCCAACGGTGGTAACTCGACAGTCGTGATTGAGTCTGGGCTGCTCCGCATTAGGCTGGAGACGGACCGTCGTCAACTTCTTCTGGACTTCCAACCGGTGCACACAAACAGGCTGACTGACTGGTATTCAGTGGACATCGTTCGTCGGTTATACCGTGGTGAGCGAGAGGCCTCCGGAGTAATGGACGAATCCTACGCGGCGTTTGTCGGCGATAATCTGCATGATATCGAATCTCGCTTTTCGCCTGAGCGGTGGGAAGGCACCCGCGAGGAACTGAAAAAGCTCGAAAGAAAGCGATCCAAGGAGATGTGGGGCTGACCGGAGATCTATAGCGGCCGCTGTGTTCAGCGATAGTCTCCACTGCTCTCCCAAGGCCCGTCGCCGGCGTGATGCTGACGCCGGGCTGCCCACAGGTGTCAGCGGTGCAGGGCTGCGTTAGGTAGCGCCGCCGAGACCACGCTGATCTGACTCTGCGCTCGATGTCCCGTTGGCAGTCCGGCAATGTTGACGAGGATGTCGTGACGTTGGCCTCGCCTCGTACTGATGGAGGACGTGTCTAGCGGCTGGCCGGCCGTCGTCGTGCTGGTACCTGAGGTCGGTCAAGTGCGCCGCGATCCGGTCCAGGGGTAGCTCGCCAGCGGGCGTGACAGCCGCGTACGCAAGAACGAGCAGGTCGGCGTCGATGACGAACCGCCTGCGCTCTTGTGGCGGGGTCGCTCCGGTGCGATGGTCGAAGAGCACCGCTGGCTCGTCGCGGGCGGTCGCGCCCGCACGGGTGAGGTGCAGCGCTCCCTTGTACTTGCGCAGCAGTCCGAGGCGCTCGACCATCGCCTCCCGAAGCTCAGCAAGGTCGGAAGGTTGCCGCGGCATCGCTTCGGAGGGCGGTGCGGTGTCGGGGTGATCGCTCACCTGGCCACCGTACCGACCGTATGGCGGGGCAGTGTTCACGGCCGGTGGGACGGGCGCTCCTAGCGTGACGTGGTGACGCGGCCGTCTCCGTCGATGGCCGCGCGGCAAAGAAGGGTTACTCGTTTTCGTCCGACACGGAGTCAGCCACATCGAAGAGGGTCTGGTCGCTACCGGTATCGCGTGCCGGCCGGTTCGCCTTCCGTGCTGCCTGAGCTCGCCGGGCGAAGGCATTCGATTCCGCGAGCACCTCGCGGAAGGTGGTCCAGTCGGTCTCGGAGGCGCTCGTGGCGATGACCGTGGGGTCGTACTGTGTGGTCCAGCCTTTGAGGCTGGACCAGATCGTGGCCCACTGCCGCAGGCTGGAAGCTGAGACAGCACGTCGCGTGCTGTCGGCCTGACTGTTCTCACGATCCCCGACCCTGTCGTTGCTCGGGGCGTGAGGGCGATTCTCGTTCTTCCTGACTGTGCCCAGGAGCTCCTGGACGTCGGAGGCGGTCACGGGTTCGATGGTCTGCTGGTCGGGATCACTTGCGGCCAGAGCTGACCGTACGGCCTCGTACTCGGGATAGACCGCGTTCCCGTCCTCGATCCGTGACAGGGCCTCGGCGGCGAGGCTACGGATGTGGTCCGGTTGGGTAGCGTCTTGGGTGAGGTCGACGAGCATGCTGAGGCGTTCAAGGGTGTTCTGCGACTTGCGGCCGGTGACGATCAGCGCCGCCTGCTCGCGGACCTTGCCCTGCCCAGCGTGATCCTGCGTGACCTCCATCGGGTTGTCGGGTCGTACCGGTGAGGTCCGGTGGACTCCACCAGCGGCGTCTGTCTTGCCGATTTTCTTGTCCTCGTTGCGCCGTGCACCCCCGAACCGGGTCTCGGCCTGGCGACGTGCGGCGTCTTGGCGGAGTAGCTCCTTGATCTCGCGGTAGAGGGCTTCCCTCTCCAACGGGGTGTAGTCCTTGCGTTGGGTGTTCTCGTCGCGCTCGGCCAGCAGAGCTGTGACCGGGTCGGAGATCCCGGAGCGCACCCAGACCTTGATCGACTGCCAGCCCAGGCGCTTGACGGCTTCCAGACGACGCCACCCGCAAACCAGCACGCGGTCCGGTGTGACGGTCACGGGCTGCAGTAGCCCGAGCTGGTCGATCGATGCGGCCAACGCATCCAGATCGCCGGCGTCCTTGCGGTGCCGGGCACCGACGACGATCGAGTCGACAGTCACAGTGAGAGCCCCTGCCGGGGTGCTGGCTTCGTCAGGCATTACGCACCATCCTGGTCGTGATCGGTCGATCTGCTGCAGGGACCGCAGCCCCGTGTCCTGGACGCGCTGAGCGGATGATCTGGTTCACGAGCCGCTGATCCGCCAGCAGAGTGGAGATCGGTTCGCCGGACAGGACGCGGCGAAGGAGACCGGTGACGTGACCGAGGCCGTCGTCTGGTCCCAGAACCAAGCGGCACAGAGCCGTCCACGAGCGGTGCGGAATGTCGAGCAGGGTCAGCGGCGTCAGGTCGCGGCGCAGGTACTCGAACGCGGTGGCAGGGTTGCCGGCCTCGGCCAGGCGGCAGCAGACGTAGTCCAGGCCGTTGGTGGCGACGGAGCGGGGCCAGCCGAGCGTGACGAGCAGCTCGACGATGTTCGCCACGGCCACCGGAACCTCCCCGGGAGCAACACCGTTCACCGAGCTCGCGCGGGTGGGTGAGTCATCGGGCGGTCGACGTCCAACAGCAGTGACCGTGTCGAGGTGGTCCGTCCATGAGCGGTCCCCGTCGTCACGTTCGCCGAACCGGACCACGTCGCGGTGCCCGCCGGACATCAGGCGCCGAGCCTTGCCGGTGGAGCACAGCAGGGCGTCTGCGCGTTCGTTCGCCTGCACGGTCAGCTCCACCGCTCTGGTCACCACCGCCCACGGGTCGACGGCACGCACAGTCGCGGGAGCGCGCAGCACCTCGAACGCAGCCACGGCTGCGTCGTGCGAGGTCTGTCGGTAGCGACGGGCCAGCGCGCCGAACCGGTGGGCGCAGTGGTCGAGCAAAGCCTCGGCCTCCGGGTCGGTGGCCCAGGCATCCGGACCTGCATCACGCAGCCGGAACAGGAGCTGACGTAGGCCTTCCGGCGAAGCGAATTCCCGTGGCCCGGCTGGTCGATCCGGTGGGACCGTCGGCGTCGTGAGATCGGTGGCGTTCATGTCGTGCACCGTGACATGCGCCTGTACCTGTCGAGGTACCCCGTGACGTCCACCCGAGCGCGAATTCTGCGGCTCCGACGACCGGGGGAGATGACGTTTGCGCAGGTCGGTGCACGGGTCATTGATGTCCCCCAACTCGTGGAAATTGGTTGCGGAGGCCGGCGACCGTGGGCCGTGCGGAGTGCCCGGGTTACAGCGCAGAGCGGGACCGCTAAGGGAGCGCGCGGTTTCTGGTTCATAAGGGCGACTGTGTCGATCGGCCGCACGCTTTCCGCACACCTTGGAGCGCACACCAGGCCGCACACCTGCCGGTGTGCGGCACATACGCCCTGGTCAGCTGCTGCACACCAGTTCGTAGGCGGACGCTCCCGAAAAGCCTCGCAGGCACGGGCAATCGGGTGCCATCGTGAGCCGATGAGCGAGCCCCAGGTGCGACCCGCGGTCCTCGACGACGCCGAGGCGATCGCCACCGTGCACCACACCTCCTGGGTGCAGACGTACTCCGATTTGCTCCCGGCCGAGCACTGGGAGAGCGACACGGTCGAGCGACGCGCGCAGCGGTGGCACGAACGGCTGTCCGACGGTCCAGGGAACCTCGCGGTCGCCGTGGTCGACGAGCAAGTGGTGGGCTTCGCCAAGGCTGGCCCCACGCGGAGGAAGAAGAACGTCCCGCCGCCAGTCCGGTCCGAGGAGCTTTGGGCGCTCTACGTGCTCGGCGAGCGTCACGGGACCGGGATCGGCGCGCTCTTGCTCGAGACCATCCTACCGCCCACGGTGCCCGCCGAACTTTGGGTCGCCGATGCCAACCCACGTGCCCGACGGTGCTACGAGAAACACGGCTTCACGCCGGACGGTGCCCGGTTCACGGATGACCTCAACTTCGCCTTGATCCGCATGGTGCGATGACCCCGCGCCGCGGCGCAGGGCAGTCGCTGCGGGCCGTGAGGATGACGCCGAGCGCAACCACGGCCGCAACGGCGTCGCAGAGACTTGGCAGCGAGCACGGGCCTGACAGCGTGAACCGGTGAAAGACTCGTGCGATGGACTCTCTCCACTGGCATGCGTCGATGGACCGTGAGGCGTACGCAGACCCGTTTCTCGCGAGGGTCGACGCGATCGCCGACGCTGCGCGCGCCGGGCGGTGGCGTGACGTGTTCGCCGCGTTGGATACGCAGCCCTCGGACGGAGCCATGTTCCATCCGAATGTCTGGCGGATCGGTGGGGACTCCGGATTCACGCCGCTGCACCAGGCCGCGTGGCACGGGGCTTCGGTCGAGGTCGTCAGGGAGCTCGTTCGGCGAGGTGCGTGGCGGACGCTTCGTGCCGCGGACGGCCTGGACGCAGCGGGTATCGCGCGTGAGCGGGGGCACGAGGAGCTCGTACCAGAACTGCAGTCACCAGGTCCCGCGAGTGACCTTCGGTTCTCCGTGCTGGACGGGCACCTCATGGGTCTGATCGAGGCGCGCGTGCGCCCGGCGCTCGGAATCAAGTTGCGGTACCCGCAGGCCGCCGTCGTCCATGAGGCTGGCACGATCTGGTACCCGGTCCCCGGGATGTACGGCGGGTTCGTGTTCAAGGCGATTCCGGAAGGCGTGGAGGCGGAAAGCTGGATCCGGGTCGTGGGCGGCTCCGGTCAGCGGCACGTCATCAGCCGCAACGGTTGTCACCTGGTGGAGGAGGGGTTCGTGTGAGCCTCTTGGTGTGGCTTTTCAGCCTGTGAACTGGTCGCCGTCCGCTCTACCGTGTGCTGATGACGGCAGATTCCGCCGGGCGTACGATGCCGGCGATCCTCGAGCCCGAGTTCGCGCCGCTGGCCGCCGAACTGCTGCGCGACTACTACACCGGTACCAAGAGCAACGGCCAGCCCTTGTTCACCGGGGCACGGTTCGAGTCCTTGGGCGGGCCGTGGAACGACCCGGCGAACGCGGGCCGGTTCACTGCGGGGGACCTCCTGGCAGTGTCATGCCTGTCGATCGATCTGCCTGGCGCCGCTGCCATTCGGATCCTGGAGACACAGACCGGCCCCATGGGTGAGCGGCTTGCCGCGATGCCTCGGCTCGGCGTTCCCCTCTGGGAGGCCTCCGACTCAGAGATCGGCGGGGATTCTGCCGCTGCCGAGCTCTGGTGGTTGCTGCGCGGGGGACGGGATGGCATCGGCAGGGTGACAGCGAGCAAGCTCATGGCCCGCAAGCGAGCCGACCTGATCCCGGTCTACGACCGCGTCATCGGATCGGCCCTGGGCCTGACGAGCGCTGAGGGCCACTGGGAGACGATGCGCCAGCTGATGCTGACCAGCGTCGACGGAGTGCCTCTCCACCAACGACTCGGCACGATGGCGGTCGATACCGGACTCGCCCCGCTCGTCACCCCTCTGCGAGTCTTCGACGTGCTGGTCTGGTATGCCTACAACCCGAACAGCACGGTCAGGGCCGGGGCGCAACGGCTCGCGGACGAGCTCAGCGAGTCGGGCGCGCTCTCGCAAATCTGGGATGCGCGGGCGTGATCCTGTGCGAGACGCTGGGCCAAGGCTCGGCCTGTAGGCACAGGCGCAGCCGTCCTCGCCTGTGGCGGGTGCAGCCCCGCAGAACGCCAGCTGACAGCGATGCTGCTCAGCACTTCCGGCACTACGGCGACTGCAGGAACATGGGCACCGACCGGTAGGGTCACGCTCCGTGACGCAGCGACCGATGGTGTTTCTGGACATCGACGGGACACTCCTGCCCCTCGGCCCTGGTGACCGGTCGCACGCTGTCGACGACCCTCGCGCGTGGCGGGCACAGTCCAACCCATTGCTGGGCAAGCTGCACAGGGCGCCCAGCATTGGGTTGCTCCGGCTCGGGGCCGAATTGGTGTGGGCCACGGCATGGGGGCAGGACGCGAACGACGTCGTCGCGCCGATCCTGGCGCTGGGGCGCCTGCCGGTCGTCGACTTCGACGCGGACGACGGGCTCGCGGTTCCGGGCGGGCTCCACTGGAAGACAGCATCGCTGGTCCGATACGCGGCAGGCCGCCCCTTTGTCTGGCTCGACGACGAGATCCGCGACCTCGACCGGCAGTGGGTCGAAGTGGCGCACCCAGGTCCGGCGCTTCTGCACAGGGTGAGCCCGACATCCGGCCTGACCGAGGACGACCTCGCCGTGGTCAAGGCCTGGGTGCAGGAGACTGCAGGCCCGCCCCTTCCCGACGTCGTGCCGCCGCACCTGCGGGCGATCATGGACGCCCGGTATGACTACCACGACGGCAGAGGCGTCGCCTTCGAGCCCTATCAGGAGCTAGAACCGGTCCCTGAGACCGGCTGGTGGTTACGGCACTGGACGGGGAATCCGCACATGACCGGGGAGGAGTTCCGTCCGTTCGGGACTGACGGCGGGGGCGGGTATGTGTGCTCGTGGATGATTCGCGAGGATGCGGGCCTGGTGGATCAGCCCGTGGTGTATCTCGGATCGGACGGCGACGTGGCGGTCCTGGCTGCTGACGCCTGGGACGCGCTGTGGTTCTTCGCCCACGGGTTCGGGCCGCACGATGTTCCGACTGAGCTCGAGCCGGGGGAGCGTTGCTTCACACCTGAACCGGATCGGGTCGTGCAGCCGCACGCCGAGCTCACTTCGTCCGCAGTCCGGCTCGCACCGGGACGCCGTCGGCCCATGGAGCAGATCGTCGCCGAGGCAGCGGTTGACGTGCCCGACCTGCGTGTCTGGGTCGATGAGCTCTGTCGTTGAGCGCTGACCACGGATAGCGCAGCGGGAGGTCCGCTACCGTGCGCTGGTGTCTTGGTACTCGTGGAGCGATGACCAGCAGATCTTCATCGCAGATCTTGCCCGGAGCCCAGCCGATGGGAGCCCGCTCGTCGGGCACGTGACCATCCCGCTGCCGGCAGAGCATCGTGGGGCGTCGCTGGTGGATGAGCTCGTGACCATTGGTGACGGTGACCCAGTGTTCACGGCGCAGGATGTGGTAGTCCGTATGGGCGCCGGAGGTGCGGTGGCGTGGTCCCATGATCTCGGGCCCAGTGGACCCCAGCGCGGACTGTCCCACTCGGGCATTGTCGTCAGCCGCGATGACGCCATCGTGTGGGTGTACGCGGCCGACGCCATGGCCGACCGCGGCGACGACGATCGCCTGCTCGTCCTGGACGCGGGCACGGGGGAACTGCTCGCCTCAGCGGCTCTGGACTCGGTGGGGCACGGCGCCGAGCTGCTGGCGCACGCCGACGGGAGCCTGCTCGTCGGCGTCGCACAGGGGCAGGACGGCGGGATCCTCTACCTCGCGGGCTTCGACGACGGCGAACTCACGGTGCAGGAGCTGGACGGCGCGCTGGACGGTGACCGGGTGCCGTGCGCGTTCTCACCCGACGGCACGCGTCTGCTGACGTGCGACTACGACGGGCCTGACGACGTCGCGGTGCACTCCTGGCCGGACGGTGCGGTCCTGGCGACGTTCACGGCCGAAGATCTGGTGCCCGAGTCGCTCGACGGTGAGATGCCAGTCCTGGAGTACGGAGCCGGGTTCCTCGACGATGGTCGGGTACTCGTGACGGTCAAGGGCGAGGTCGAGTCGGAGGAGAACTTTGTCGAATGGGCGGTGCCGGTGGTGATCGACCTGGCGTCCAGTACAGCGGGGGCTGTGGCGGCCCCTGGGCCGGCGCAGAGGCAGGGGCCGGTCGCGCTCGGCGACGGGACTTGGGTCGCCGTCGACCGTCGGCCTGAGGGAAGCCAAGCACCCCTGGTTCACCGTCGGTACTCGACCAGTGACGGACGTTCCGCGAGCGACCGGCAGTGAGCGACGTCGACCTGCTGCTGGCGCAGCGTCGTTGGCTCGCACAAGACAGTGTCTATGCGGGCTCACCCGAGCCCCATCAACTTGTTGAACTCACGGGTATGCCTGTCATGTCACGGCTACTTACCTCAGCGACCGTCACGCCGGTCCGGATCAACGGCGTCGATCATGAGCTGCTCGCGTGGGGACAGGCCACGGACCGCCGCGGATGGTTGTGCCGCCTTCCGGAGCCTCGTGACGACGACGGAGCGATTCCGAAGGTGCTGCGGACCGTCTTGGCCGCCACTGGCGGGATCGTCGAGCACTTCGGGGGTGTCTCCGACTCCTGGTGGTGGCTCAACTGCACCGACGTCCTGACTCGCGAGGCGGCAGGATGGCCGGTGGAACAGATGCTCGGCGCCTACGAGTGGATATGGACCGACGAAGGGCTCCGCATGCCGATAGCGGCCGCGGACTATGTGCCGGTCGCCCGAGAGGCAAACGGCAACCTCACCCTCACGCACCGGCGTACAGGGCAGGTCGTCTGGTTCGCGCCGGACCACGCGGCGTCAGGTGTCACAGTGTTGCCGGGTTGCCCCGAGTACTCCCTGTATACGTTCGACGGTGCGCCGGATCTGGCCTCGTGGATCGAGACGGGCGCTCTCCAGTGGGCGCAGTGAGCTCGTCCCTGATGGTGGGCGATCCGCATGTCGTGCCGGCTCGACAGGACCCCACACGACGGGAAATACGGCGAGAGGTGAGGCAATCGCTATCAGCTCATGCGAAGGAACCACATCTCAGCGCTTGCTGTACTGCGGTGCGTGCGCCCGGATGAGGTCGCCTGCTGGACCGATGTCCTCGGGTTGCAGAGCGCGTTTGGGCACCAGGATCGGTGTCGACAGGACAGCGGGCGATACGTGAAACACGAAAGCGCGCTTGCCCTCGATCGCTAGGACCACCGAAGCCCACGTGAACATGGACGATGCGACAGCCTGTTCGACCGTGATGCCGTCGACGGCGATCCGGACGCTCGTGGGACGCCGGGCTGCGCTGTTAGCGCGCCAGATCAGCCGCGGGACAAAGATGGGGGCAAGCAAGGTGGCCCAGAGCAGTACCGCCGTCGATGCCAACACAAGCGTGAAGGAGAAAGACCTTCCCACGGGGTCGTTCCGCCAGCCGATCGACAGCACTATCCCGATCGCCCAGAGTGCGATGAAGAACAGAAGGAACGAACGGGGTACGCCGGCCAGTCTGATGAGCACGACGATGTCTCGCCGTTCGGGTGTCTCGCCCCGGGTCTGATGGAGGCCCTCATTCCAGGGAAGGATGAGAGCTATGGCTGCACCGAGGAAGTACCCCGAGGAGCTTCGGGAGCGAGCGATCCGGATGGCGGTGGATCTGCGGAAGGACCCGGCCACGAAGCCTGGTGCGCTACGTCGGGTGGGTGAGCAGCTCGGGATCCACCCGGAGACGCTGCGGAACTGGGTCAACCAGGCCGAGATCGATGCTGGTGACCGGCCGGGCACGAGCAGCGACGATGCTCAGCGCCTGGCGGAGCTGGAACGCGAGGTGCGCGAGCTGCGGCGGGCGAACGCGATCCTGCGTAGCGCGTCGGCTTTCTTCGCGGCGGAGCTCGACCGCCCACAAAGATGATCGTCGACTACATCCGGGCCCACCGGCAGGAGTTCGGGGTCGAGCCGATCTGCGCGGTGTTGCAGGTCGCCCCGTCGACGTACTACGCGGCCATCTCCCGCCCGCCCTCGGCCCGATCGGTCACCGACGCGGCCAGGACCGCGGTGATCGAGCAGATCCACGGCGCCAACTACGGTGTTTACGGCGCCCGCAAGGTGCACGCCGAACTGCGCCGGCAAGGCCACCAGATCGCGCGCTGCACCGTCGAACGGCTGATGCGATCCGCGGGGTTGCGGGGCATCACCCGGGCCAAAGGGCCTCGCACCACGGTGGCCGGCACAGGCCCGGAGACACGCCCGGATCTGGTCGAGCGTGACTTCACCGCCACTGGCCCGAACCGGTTGTGGGTCGCGGACATCACCTACTGCCGGACGTTCTCCGGCTGGGCGTATGCCTCGTTCGTGATCGACGTGTTCTCCCGCCGGGTGGTCGGCTGGCAGGTCTCGAGGTCGCTGCGCACCGACCTCGCGTTGGACGCGTTGGAGATGGGGCTGTGGAACCGCACCCGGGCCGGTCAGGACGTGACCGGGCTGACGCACCACAGCGACAAGGGCGTGCAATACGTCGCTGTTCGCTATACCCAGTGGCTGGCCGAGGCCGGCGCGGTCGCCTCGGTCGGCTCGACCGGCGACTCCTACGACAACGCCCTGGCCGAGGCGTTCAACTCTTTGTTCAAGGCCGAGCTCGTGCGCAACAAGGGACCGTGGAAGAACATCGACGACCTTGAGCTCGCAACCGCCGAATACATCGACTGGTTCAACCACCATCGCCTGCACGGCGAGATCGGCCTGGTCCCACCGGCCGAGTCCGAAGAGGCTTATTACCGAAACAACAGCGCCCCGACTACCGTCGGAGCGTCAGAACCGAGCCTCCACTAAACCCGGGGCGAGACAGCCCGGATCCGCGGAATTCCGCGGGTTCGGGCCTCTACGCATATCAGGTGTCGTGACCACGTTCAGGTCGATCGGCCTGGTTCCTCCGGCCAGACGATTTGGCGTGCTCGCGGAGCTACGCCCGATTCGTGGAGACTGCCATCCGCACGTCGTTCCCAGCCGAATCCGTGAGCGTCGCGGAACGTTGCATGTGACACGCTGCTCGACCCGACATGACGAAAAAGGTGAGTCACCGATTCGTTGGGATTCAGGATGTGGACCTGCGGTCCGCGGTTCGGTTGGGATGATCGGTGCGGGCAGAACAGGGTCAGGTCAAACACCGGCATGTCGGAGTAGTTGCTGACGGTTACCTCAACCTCGTTCGTGCCGAAGCGGCCTTCCACAACGGTCATGACGTCCTGGAGTACGATGCGTCGCGCCTGCGCCTCGCGCTGCCTAGTGATCGCTGTCTGTTCAGCCTTGTCGCGCTCCTGCCGAGCCTCATCGCGTTCTTGACGAAGCCGTTCGAGTTCGGCGCGCTGCGCTTCAGCACGATCTCGTGCCTCCCGCCGTCCCAACATGAGCGCGACCACGACAGCGCCGACAGTTGCTCCCGATCCGACAATGGATGCGACTGCAGCGACAACCTCCCATGCGTCGTGCCATCGTTCGACGTATTTGATCAGAATCGACATGTCCGGAATGTATCGCCGTGTCTATTCTCCGGCCCGGTGTGATGTGATGCGCCGTCAGGGGCGCCGCTCAAGCGCCAACGGTTCTGCGGCACCGACGCTCGACAACTACAAAGTGACGCGGGCCCAGGCGCCGGCGCGCTCACCAGGGCGGGGTTGTCGACACTGGTCGAAGGTCTCTCGCCCCGGCGCTGATGAGGTCAGGAGCGATCGAGCGGGGACAGCTCGCGGTGTTCGCGCCAGTGGTTGTCGAGCCACTCGACCTGCTCGGTTCGGAGCTGGGTCGCGAGAGGTTGGTCGTGAAGTCCGGCGTACTGGGGGTACTCGGCCAGGTCGGAGGCGACGTCGATCCGGAGCCTCGTGGGGTCTACCGAGAGCAGGCCGTCGTCGAAGAGCCGATGGATGTCCCTGCGTAGCATCAACCCACCGTGCTCGAAGTGCTCCCCGAGCTGGGCGTAGCTGTACAGGTGTCCCGCTTCAAGAACGCGCGGGGGAGCGGAGCCGGTAAAGGCGCAGTTGCTCCCCTGGCTGGCGAGGATGTGTTCCCGGAACTTCCGTTGTCCCCGGCGGACACGAACGATCGAGTGCTTGAAGCCGTGGACGAGTTCGATGTGCGGTTCGGTCGTCGTCGGCCACGACAGGTCTGGCACGCGCGCGAGCACTCGGTCGAGTGCCCGGTGGGCGTTCTTGTTCGCCAGAGCCTGTTGAAAGGCGGGCCACTCGATCTCCCGGATGGAGTTGAAGCTGCCGCTCTTGAGGATGAACGGCCGGATCTCGCCCTCGTCGAGGAGCCCGTCCAGCGCAGTCCAAGCAGCGTCGTAGCGAGCCGTGTACATCGTCACGTCGACCTTCTCAAGGTGCGGCGTGTCGAACTCCGACCTGCATGCGGTGTTCGAGCACCGGAACCGTGGTTTAGCCTTCGACGGCGGATTCGGGCGGGTCTTCCCGCACCTGGGACACCGCTGCATCGTCTTGGTGCCAGGAATTTCCTTGATCTGCTCGATCACCGAGATCCCGAGGAGCCTTTCACCGTCCCACAGGGCGATCGGGTCGCCCACCTGCAGACGCTTGTGGTTCTGGACCTTGCTGTCGTACAGATACTCGATGCCGAGCTGGTCGTCATAGCGCGACCCGCCGTCGGTGGTCATCAGCAACCAGGCGCGTCGGGGCCCAGGAGCGTCCATGCGCACAGCTTTGCACGAGCGGACTCGTTGTGGCCGTCAGGTGGGTTCGGGGATCGGGGAATCACCCGGGACTGCTGCACCTTCTGGTGTGCGGCGCGTACGTTCTGGTCGGGAGCGCACACATGTCCATCGTCGCGGAGCCCGCTTCGCAGACGCAGCCCCTTGAGCTTCGCCTCGTGGCTGCCACATTCTCCTGGGCTGTATGCGTCCTTGCGCATCGTGCGCCTTCCCGCCGGGTCTGGAAGGCAGGCGCGCGCGCTCGTCGTACGAGTGTGCTTGGACGGCCTGTGCCCGGATCTGCGTCCATCATTGCTCGAGGAGGACCTGCCGACCCGGATGCCCCGGATGTTCCGGACTCCCCGGACGCTCCCAGTCAGCCTGCGCGGCGGCGATGTCTAGCAGGCATAGCACCTGGTGTAGCCCGCATTGCGTCGATGAAAGGCCCAAGATGTCCGGTCCCCACCACACTGTGCCGCCGCAGCACAAATTGCACCTGGCGCTCGCCTGTACTCGAGGCGCTTCGTAGCCTCAAGCCCGGTGAAAGGAGCCGTACATGACCGATACATCGGGCACCGATGGAGATGCGCAGCCCGTGACGCTTCTGGGCACAGCGGACGAGGTCAACGGCGGCATGTCGCTGGATCAGTCTTCCGAATCCGGACCTTTGGATCATGTCGCGGAAGCGGAACCACCAGTTGCTAAGCCCGCCAGGAGAGCTGCCCGTAAGCCCGCGAAGGGCCGCGGCCGAAAGGCACCGGCGCGCAAGGCGGCCGTACGCAGATCGACGGCTACCGCGAAGCAGGCAATATTCCCGAGGCATGCCGTCGAACGGGCTTTACGCATTCCGAAGGCAATTATCGATCAGAATGCAGGCAGGCCAACGTCGGTCGCGGATGCGGCGAAGTATGCGACGGGCGGATCAGCGAATGGCGCCTTCCGTACCGAGGTGTCATCGGCAAAAAAATACGGATTCCTCAAGAGTGACAATGGTGTCCTCACGCCACAGGACCGAGCGCGCAGGATTCTCTATCCGCAATCTGAGAACGATCGGATAAATGGACTCCGCGAGGCTGTTCTGGATGCCCCGAACATTGCGGAAGTGTACTCCCACTATCGAGGCGAGAATCTCCCGGACCGGGAGTTTTTCACGAACGCGCTGCGGGATAATTTCAAGATTCCGGCGGAGAAGATTCAGGAATTTCTCGCCGTCTTCGACGAGTCGATGAGATCAGCCCAGTTAGTCGATGCGAGCGGTGAACGTCAACGGTTGATCGATGTTGGAAGGGACGAGCGTGTTCCAGGTGCGGTAGCAGCCGCTCCACCGAAGGTCTCCGTGGCCAGTGGAACAACCTGCTTCGTGATGCAACCCTTCGGCGGGCATCTTGGCACCTACTACGAAGCCATATTCAAGCCTGCGATCGAGCAGGCCGAGTTAACCGCAGTGCGGGCTGACGATGACATCTTCGCAACGGGCAACATAATGGATCAGGTCTGGCGTGGGATCTTGCATGCCAAAGTCCTTGTGGCCGAACTGACGTCGAAAAATCCGAACGTTCTCTATGAACTCGGGCTCGCGCACGCATTGGAGAAGCCGGTGATCCTTGTTTCCTCCAACGAAGAGGATGTCCCCTTCGACCTCCGGCATATTCGAACGATCCTGTACGACAAGAACGACCCGTTCTGGGGTCAAAAACTGATCGATAAGATCGCGGACAACATCCGATCTGCACTCTCTAATCCTGAGGAAGCTATCTTCCAGTGGAGGGCAAGAGCCAACCGTTGATTTCGGAGCGGAGTCTGCTGCAGGCCCATCCAGGCCGTCGATGCCGCGCGTCGGCGGTATTGCGTCGAGCGGCACGCCCCCAAAGCGGC
This sequence comes from Promicromonospora alba, assembly GCF_042654905.1. Taxonomy (NCBI): domain Bacteria; kingdom Bacillati; phylum Actinomycetota; class Actinomycetes; order Micrococcales; family Promicromonosporaceae; genus Promicromonospora; species Promicromonospora alba. Next base: position 73,152 of record NZ_JBHSFI010000012.1, on the reverse strand, counting down.
GCATGCTTGGCGGTCGGACGGCACACCCCCGGGGATGGCCGCTGTATGTGAAGCGGCCAGGAATTGGTGCGCCCGGCCGTCTGATCAGTAGCGGCTACGTCTGTGGCCTGCTACTGATCGACTGCTTGTCCCAGTAGCCGCCGAGGCGGCTGCGGGACACGGAACTCGCGACCGGCTCGTTCGATGAAGTGTGCGCCGCAGTGGTCCAACGCGCACGGCGCGCACGCGCCCCTCGCTGGCGCACGGCCCCTACGCTTTCTAGTTGGTCGCTCGGCCGCCTGGGCGCGGCCGGCCTCTTCGCGTACCAGGCCCAGATCACGACACAGCGAGGGCGCGGACCGCACGCTCGATCGCCGGCCGCAGGTCAAGACCGGGGTCGACCGTGAGCCGGTGCAGGAGCAGTCCGTCGCAGAGCGCCATGATGGCCCGGGCCGCCGGCGCAGGGTCGGTGATGCCGACGGCAGCCACTATCCGCTCGGTCCACCGCTCGAACTCGCGGCGCTGTCGCCGCAGTGGCTCGCCGAGCTCGGTGTCGCCCGCGAGCTCGAGGAAGAGGGCGTAGCGCGCGCGGGTACGCGCGGCGAACGGCCCGGTCTGCACCTCGGCCATGACACACAGGCCCTCGATCAGCCCGTCGAGCCCCGTGATCACCGGCATCGCGGCCGGGTCGAAGTCGGCGCGCTCGCGCTCGGCGATCCAGTCGACCACGCCGCCGAGCAGCGCCCGCCGGGTGCGGAACCAGTTCGACGTCGACCCGGGCGGCAGGCCCGCCCGTTCATCGACCCGCGCATGGGTCAACGCGCGCACGCCCTCCGCGCCGAGCAGCTCCACGGCCGCCTCGAGTCCGCGTTCGCGGGTAGCCGCAGGCATGGACACCCCTTTCCGAGAGATCTACTATGAACATAGTATTTCCACCCCAGCAAAGAGGGTCGCCATGCCCGCGCCTGAGCCCCGCAGCACACGTTGCGCCGATGCCGCGGTCTGGTCCCCGCCGCTGCCGGAGGCCCCCGGCTTCGACCATCTCGTCGTCGAGACGCCCGGCCTGCACACCCATGTCGCCGTCGTCGGAAAGGGCGATCCGGTCGTCCTGCTGCACGGATTTCCCGAGCACTGGTGGCAGTGGCACGCCATAGCTCCGGTGATTACTGCGGCTGGATACCGCGTCATCTGCCCTGACCTGCGCGGGGCCGGCTGGACCGTGGCCGACGACCCGCACATCGAACGTAAGACCCGGCTCCGCGACCTGCTCGCGCTCCTCGACGTCCTCGACATCGAGCGTGCCCACGTCGTCTCCCACGACATGGGCACGATCACCGCGATGCAGCTGACCTACGAGCACCCCGAGCGCGTTCGCGCGGCGGTGCAACTCTCGGTGCCGCCGGGCTTCATGAGTTTCAGCCCGAAGCTCCTCCCCGGCTTCGAGCATCTGCCCGCGTTCATCTGGCACCGCCCGGGTGCCTCGGTGCGCGGAACGTTCTCTGAGCGGTACGCCGCCCGCCCGATGTCGGAGGCAACCGTCGACGCGCACCTTGCCCCGATGCGTCTGCCCGAGATCGACAGCGCGGTGCGGCCACTCTGCCGCCGCATGATCCTGCCAGAAGCCCTGCGCATCATGCGCGGCATCTATCGCCGTAGGCGGCTAACCGTGCCCACCCTCGCCGTGTTCGGCCGCCGCGACCGCCCCTGGACCGAGGAGAACATGGGGCGCGCCTGCCGGGATCCGGAGCGATACGCCGATCGCTTCGAGCTCGCCTATGTGGACGACGCAGCGCACTTCATCACCGACGACGCCCCGGCCGCCGTCGCCGACGTCACGCTCGACTGGTTCGAGCGGGCAGCATGACGAATGACCTGGCTGTCCTTGAGTACCGTTCGGACCGCGAAGAACGAAGGCGGGCCCTGACCAACGCCAGGACCCGCCTCCACCAGACCTACCCCAGGATCAGGGCTGGATCGTAGGAACGAAGTTGTTCAGCAGGAACTTGCCCTTCTTCCCCGGCGGCAGCTCACCCATGAACCGAGTGACGACGCCCGTGCGCTCCGACTTGACCCACAGCTGGAAGTCGATCGTCTTGACCGAAGGGTCGCCCCAGTGGTCGGTCTGCGCGGCCACGAGCACAGCCTTCGTTGCGCCCTCGACCTTGACGTACGAGGCGTAGTAGCCGAGCTTGTTCAGCTCCTTCGGCTTCGGCATCGTCTGGTCCACGAAGGGCGACTGGACGAGGATCCGCCAGTGCTGGTCGGACCCCTCGGAGGTGGCCTGGGGGGAGGTCCACTCGTGGCCCTTGCCGCCGTCGCCCACGATCTTCTCGCCGGTCCACTTGGCCGGGACCTTGTAGTGGACGCCGTTGGTCTTGGTCTTCTGCCACTTGTCGGTCGCGCCCGGGGTGGGGGCACCGAGCTTGACCTCGGTCCCGACCTTGGGGCAGTCGGCGGCGACCGAGCAGGACACCGACGCCGTGCCGGCAGTGGCGGTCGTCGCCGTGCCCGCCGTCAGGCCCACGAGGAGGCCGGCCAGCAGAACCATCGAACCTATCTTTGCCTGTGTGTTTCGCATGACTTCTAAGACGCGCCGGCCGACAGGATGGTTGTGCCTGATCTGAAACTTGTGCGACGTACTGGCAGGTCGGGTGGCCTTTCTGGCTGTTTCACAGGCATCGGCGGCGCCGATAGAGTCGCAGCATGACCGGCCCCCGCCGCTACCGTGACGTCCGCGCAGCCACGCTCGCAGCTTCGCCGGAGGTCGTGTGGCGCGCCGTCCTCGATCAGGTCGAGGTGCTCGGGCAACCGTCCTGGTACGTGCGCATGATCGGCTGCCGCGACAGGCAGGCCTCAGGCCCGCGACCACTCGCGGCAGGTTCGGTGGTCCCGGGATTCAAGGTGACGACGGCGGATCCGCCCACCCAGCTCGTGCTCGACGGCGTCCACCGGTTCTCGGTCTACACGCTCACCTTCCGCGCCGTCGCGACAGATGCGGGCACGCGTCTGGAAGCGCACACCGACGCGACCTTCCCGGGCTTCCTAGGTGCCGTCTACCGGCTGCTGGTGATCGACTCGCGCTTCCACAAGCTCGCGACCCGGAGCATCGTGACGCGCATCCGCCGACGGGTAGAGCACGCCACACGGCCCTGACGAGAGCCGCCAGTAGAGTTTGCTTCTCGACCAACGGGGGAGAGCGCCATGACCGGAGACCCGAACGCCGACCACAGCCCGCACTCGCCGTCCGACGAGGAACGCCTGGCCGCCCTGCGGGCGCACTCGCCACGCGCCGCCCTGATGGACCGTCTGAGCCTCCTCGAGGGCGGGATCCCCGGCATCGCGGCCTACCAGGCCGCGCTACGCCTCCTGCCCAACGGTGCCCGGTCCTCGGGAACGAAGCCCCCGCCCGGAACGCGCTGGAACAGGGCCGAAGGCGCGTGGGAGGTCGACCACGTGGCCGCGATGCGGCTCTGGGAACCACGGGATGGTGTCGGGCTGCCGCCTCGGGAGATGGTGGACGCGTTCCTGACGGGCTATGCCGAGCGCACCGGGGACGACGGCGAACGTCAGCTGGTCGAGCAGCTCTACGCCGAGGCGGAGCGGCGGCTTGCCGAAGGGAGCGGCGCGCCGGAGAGCTCTTCGGGGATCAGTCCGGCTGAGGCGTCCGCCGTCGCCGCGCGGTACGGGTACGGCGAGCTCGTGGAGACGGTCACGTTCGACGCCTCGTCGAGGACGATCGGTTTCACCCTGCTCCTGGCCTTCGTGCCTGCTGTCTTCGCGTACCTGCTCTTGACCCAGGCGGACGGGGAGACGCTCCCGATAGTCGGCGGGACAGCCCTGCTCGTCGCGGCGGTCGCGGCGCTCCTCTGGGGCCTCGTGCCCCTGCGCCGGGTGCGGCAGGCGGCTCCGCAGCTGTTCGTGTTCAAGGACGGCGTCGTCTTCGCCGTCGAAGGGTTCCTGGATCCGTACGCGTGGCAGGACGTGGACCTGCACGAGACGACCGTCACCTCCACCGTCGGCTCGGACCAGCGCGAGGTCAGGGAGGACCTGCTCCTGATCGGCCCGCGCGGCAAGAGCGCACAGTTCCTCGTCCCGATGCGGCACCGCAGGACCATCGCCGCGGCGGCCAGGGCGGGTGGCGCGACGATCGGCTGACCCACGACGAGCCACGGGTCGGCCCGCTTCACGAAAACGGGTGGGTCGACCAGGTGGCGTGCGCAAGGATGACGAACGTGGACCCACGAGCTGACGCCGCCGCCCTGGTCGCCGACCGCTACCCGGACGCGCGCTGGGCGCTCCTGGCCGGCAGCGTGCTCGACCCGGGGTCCCGGACGGCGGGTTCGGACCTCGACATCGTGGTGTGCGTGCCCGACGACGCCGTCGGGCACCGCGACGCCACGCGGTGGCGAGGCTGGCCGGCCGAGCTTTTCGTGAACACTGAGGCCGGGCACCGCTGGTTCGTCGCGCAGGAGACGGCGCGGCGGAAGCCGACGCTGGCCCGGATGATCGCCACGGGCGTGCCGATCGTGGGGGAGGCCCACGTCCTCGGGCTGAAGGCCGAGTGCCAGGCGGTGCTGGAGGCCGGCCCCGGACCGGCGTCGGACACCGCGCTGGAGGACGCCAGGTACGGCGTGACCGACCTGTTGGACGACCTCGCGTACGCGCGCGACGGCGGCGAGGCCGACGTGGTGCGGTCGGTGCTGTGGGAGCGGGTCGGGCACCTGGCGCTCGCGGCGGCCGGGAGGTGGGACGGCGGCGGCAAGTGGCTGCTGCGCGAGCTGCGTGCCTGGGATCTCGGGTACGCCGCCCGGTGGGTGGCCGCCCGGCACGACGACCAGACGATGGTCGCCGTGGCACGGGCGACGCTCGACGCGGCGGGCGGGCCGTTGTTCGAGGGGTACCTGCGGCAGGCGCCCGTCGTCGACGAGCTCTCCGCGACCTCCACCCCACCGTCGGAGGTGGTGCGCCGCGCGGCGCGCGCGATCCTGCTGGACGACGAGGGCCGTCTCGTCGTGATCAAGCGGACGGTCCGGGGGCGCGCCCCGTACTGGGTCACCCCTGGTGGCGGGGTCGAGCCCGAGGACGCCTCGGTCGAGGACGCGCTGCACCGCGAGCTGTACGAGGAGCTCGGCGCGACGGCGCGCATCGTCCGGCAGGTGTTCCTGACGTCCCAGCCCAAGGACACCGGGATCAGCGTGCAGCACTACTTCCTCGCGCGGGTCGTCTCGATGGACCTGGCGCTGCGGTCCGGTCCCGAGTTCCAGGAACCGGTGCGCGGCACCTACGACGTCGAGCACGTCGACCTGCGCGACAACGCGGCGCTGGCCGGCATCGACCTGGTCCCCGCCGCGCTGAAGGCCTTCATCCGGACCAACCGTGACGCGTTGCTCGCCGACGCCGGGGCCTCCTGAGGCACCGCTTCATCACCCAGGGTGTCCTGCACCTCCCGAGACCATGAGGGCCTCTCCGACGTCGGTCAGGAAGTGGTGCGCTCGACCGTCCCGCCGGACGGTGGTGATCAGACCCGCGGCGCGCAGCTTCGCGGCGTGCTGACTGATCGCTACCGTCGTCGTGCCCGCGGCGGAGGCGAGGTCGCGCTGGGTGCGCTGCCCCCGCGCCATCGCGGCGAGCATGGTCGCTCTGGTTCCGCCCAGCACGCCCGCGAGGTCGGCGACCCGGGGCGATGGAGGGTTCCCGGCGACATCGACGTCGCGCGCCAGGGGGTAAGTCAGGACCAACGGCGCGTCCGGCTCGAGCGGGATGTGCACGGTGACTCGAGTGGCGAAGTAGCTCGGGGCCACGACGAGACCTCTGCCGCTCAGGTCCACTGCATAGTTGGCGCGCTGGTCAACGGTCAGCGTCGAGGTGTCCTGGTCCCACCCCACCGTTCCGTGAAGACGCCGGAGGACCTGGCCGAGCCCGTCCGTGGCCAGCTCGGCGGTCCGAGACCGCAGGTCGGCGGAGAGGTGGTTCTCGATCCTCGTCCACTCGTCGCCGATCAGACCATGGGCATAACGGTGGAGCGCGCGGAGGAAGGCGCGGCGTTCGGCGTCGCTGGTGAGCATGTGCCCGAGCCGCGTCAATGACGGATCACCGAAGCGGCTGAGGTGGTCCACCTCGGCTCTCAGCCGCTCCGCGGGGGCATCGAGGAACGCGGCGGCCGTGCCGGCCGCCGTCGGCGTCGGGCCCGTGACGCCCACGAGGTCGAACATGCAACCGGTACGTGACGCGAAGCTGTTGATCTCCAGCTCGTCGGGCGCCGCGAGCGACCGGCGCATCCGGTCCCTCCACGCCAGCCAGCGCCGTCCGGGGTGTGGTTCGCGCAGGACCGTGATGCTCTCCCACGCCTCGGCCAGCGGCCCGATCGTCGGGACGAACCTGACCTTCGTGAGGTCGGCAGGGGTCAGGTGAAAGCTGATCATCGATCGACGTGTCCTCGGGTCCGCGCTTCGGTGGGAAAGCCCGAAACAGGAACGGTCCAGGCGAGTCCACGATTCCCCGGGCGATAAGGCCAGGCTTTCGACTCTCGACCGGCCGGGAGTCCCCGGGCGACGGTACCCCGATGCAGCTCAGACCACTCGGACGGACCGGTATGACCGTGTCCTCGTATGCCCTCGGCACGATGATGTTCGGCGCGGCCGGCAACCCGGACCATGACGAGTGCGCGCGCATCGTCCACGCAGCCCTGGATCACGGCATCAACTTCATCGACACGGCGGACATGTACTCCGGGGGCGAGTCCGAGGAGATCGTGGGCAAGGCGCTGCGTGGTAGGCGCGACGACGTCATCCTGGCCACCAAGGGGCATTTCGCGCTCGAGGAGGGGCCGAACCGCAGCGGCAACTCGCGTCGCTATCTCAGCCGAGCGGTGGAAGCCAGCCTTCGCCGCCTGGACACCGACTACATCGACCTCTACCAGGTCCACCGGCCCGACCGCGAGACCGACCTGGAGGAGACGCTCGGCGTGCTCACGGACCTCGTTCGCGAGGGAAAGATCCGGACGTTCGGTACGTCGACCTTTCCGGCACACGAGCTCGTCGACGCACACCGCGTCGCCGAGTCGCGCGGCCTGATGCGACCTCGCACCGAACAGCCGCCGTACAACCTCCTCGCCCGAGGCGTCGAACGGGACGTCCTGACCGTCGCCCAGCGCTGGGGGACGGCGGTGCTGACCTGGAGCCCGCTCGCGTTCGGCTTCCTGACCGGGCGGTACCGCAAGAGCGGGACGGCGCTCCCGGAGGGCCGGGCGGTGCTCCGGCCCGCCTGGTTCGACCCGGCAGACCCGGTGACCGCCCGCAAGCTCGACGTCGTCGAGGAGCTCGTGCGGATCGCCGAGGAGGCGGGCTGCTCGCTGCCGGAGCTGGCCACCGCCTTCCCGCTGGTCCATCCGGCGGTGACGTCGGTGATCATCGGGCCCCGTACGCTCCCGCAGCTCGAGGCGACGGTCGCCGGGGCCGGGCTGCGGCTCGACGACGCCGTCCTGGACCGCGTCGACGAGATCGTCCCGCCCGGGACCAACGTCTACGAGCCGAACGGGGCCTTCGACGCCCCGCTGCTGGCTGACCCGGCGCCGCGTCGGAGGCAGCCGGCCGAGCGGGCCGCGAGCTAGTTCTCACTCGGTGCCCGCAACCGCGTGGGAGGAGACGCCTGTCTAGTGGTCGTGCTCGTGGCCGCGGCCTGGGACCACCCGAGTGGCCCCCGGCCGCGTCCACTGCGGCACCGCCCGGCGCGTCTTTCCCCAGGTGGCGTTGCCGTCGGCGTCCGTAGCCCAGTACCAGCAGGAGTCCTTGCCCGCGGGCCAGCCCTCCGGCATGTCCTCCCAGGCCTCACCGCGGCCGTAGGGCGTCATGTCGAGCAGCCCGAAGATCCCGGAGGCCGGCTCGTTGCCACGGCCGGTCGTCCGGTAGGTGAGGAACACGCGGTCGCCGTCGCGCAGGAAGCAGACGATGTGGCCCATGTCGACGCCGACCGGCGCGTCGAGGCCACGCACCGAGTACCAGGGCTCGGTGTAGCCCATGAACTCCAGGTAGGGAGCGACCTCGTCCCAGGGACCCTCGGTGAGCATCGCGAACGAGACCCCGCGCGCCGCGAGATACGGGGCGGACTGCTGGATGTGCCACGTGTTGATGGTGCAGCCGGGGCACTGGCGCTCGAACGGCTCGCCGTCGTGCCACATGTGCTGGTAGACGACCAGCTCGTCGCGGCCCTGGAACAGGTCTATCAGCGGCACGGGACCGTCGGCCCCCGTGACCTGCAGGCCCGGGTCGATCTCGACCATCGGCAGCCGGCGCCGGGCAGCGGCGAGGGCGTCACCGGCGCGGGTGTGCTCCTTCTCCCTGGCCAGGAGCTCGTCGCGCGCCGACTGCCAGCTCTCCCAGTCGACGACGGGCGGGCGAGCGGGCCGGTCGGTCGTCGTGGATATCTCGGTCACGGTGTCCTCCAACGTGTCGGGTGCGGCGCGCGTGGCGCCCCGTACCTACCGACGACCGACCGGTCACTTATTCATCGGCGCCGCACTCTCGGCGCGGCCGCATCACCCCACGGCGGTCCCTTCCAGCTCGACCAGCTGCCCGGGGATCGCCAGCCGGGTCACCCCGAGCATCGTGGTCGACGGCGACACCTGGGCAGCGCCCAGGCGCGACGCCAGCACCCCGTAGTGCTGGAAGAGCAGGTCGACGTCGGTGGTGTAGACGTTGAGCCGGACGAGGTTCGCCAGGGACATTTCGGCGTCACCGAGCACCGCCTCCAGGTTGGCGAGGCTCAGCGCCAGCTGCGCCGCCATGTCCCCGTCGTGCTCAGGCTTGCCGTCGGCGGTCATCGCCGTCTGCCCCGAGCAGTACAGGGTCCGGGTGTGCCCGGCGACCAGCTCGCCCTGGTTGAAGCCCATCGCCACCGACCACGTCACCGGGTTGATCGCAGTTCGTTCCATCGCCACATCAGCTCCATCTTGATTTCTGGGGAGATCCCTGGGAGCACGAGCCTCTCCACAAATCACGACACCCTGTGTCAGGTATTCCGTAAGATCTTCGGATGCGAGCGGATCGCCTGGTCTCCCTGGTGCTGCTGCTGCGCCAGCGCGGCCGGCTGTCCGCGGAGACGCTGGCCCGGGAGCTCGAGGTCTCGACCCGCACCGTGCTGCGGGACATCGAGGCGCTCTCGGCCGCAGGCGTCCCGGTCTACGCCGAACGCGGCCGCCACGGCGGGTTCGCCCTGCTGCCCGGGTTCCGGACCGAGCTCACCGGGCTCAACCACGAGGAGGCCCTCGCCCTGCTGACCGCCGGCTCGGGCAGGGGCGAGCAGGTGTTCGGTCTCGGCTCGGCGCTCGCGTCGGCCATGCGCAAGGTCGTCGACGCGCTGCCGGAGGGCCACCGGGCCACCACGAGCGACGCGGCGCAGCGGTTCCTCGTCGACCCGGAGACGGACCTGCTCTCCCGCAGGGCGCCCGCCGACGAGGTGCCCGGCACCGCGATGGCCGAGGTCCGGCGGGCGGTGCTGGCCGGACACAAGCTGCGCATCCACTACGCACCGGTGGACCGGCCGGCGAGCTGGCGCACCGTGGACCCGATCGGCCTGGTCACGGTGCGCGACAAGGGCTACCTGCTGGCCACGACGTCCGGCGCGGACCGCACCTACCGGCTGTCGCGGATCATCGCCGCCGAGGAGCTCGCCGAACCCGCCGAGCGCCCCGACCAGGTAGACCTGGACCGGATCTGGCAGGAACGCAGCACCCGGTTCCGCACGGGCGGGGACCAGGTCGCCGTGCTCCTCCGGATGGACCCGGCCCGGCGCGAGGAGCTCGTGGGCACGGCGCTCGCCGTCCTCATGGAGGCGGCGGACGACGACGGCCGGCTACGGCTCGAGGTGACCTTTCAGGACCTCCGGCACGCCGTGTGGGCGCTCTGGCAGCTCGGCACGGACGCGGAGGCGCTGGCCCCGCCGTCGTTGCGCACCGCCCTCCGGGACCGCGCCGCCGCGCTGGCCGCCCGCTACGCGGCGCCGTCCGCGTCCCGGTCCGACGGCGCGCGCTGAGCATCCGTCGGGCGCTGCCCTCAGCGGGCCGCGGCCGCCTCGCCGGCTGCCTCAGCGGCCTTCGCGAGCAGCGTGTACCCGCGCTCGTGCGCGATGGTGCGGGCGCGCTCGGCCGCGAGCCGTGCCGGCTCGTCGTCGCCCCTCAGGTGGAGCGAGCGGGCCAGCCCGAGCTGGGCTCTCGCCTCGAAGTAGGTGAAGGAGTGCTCCACCGCGATGTCGGCGCTGGTCCGCAGGTGGTCGACCGAACCGGCGATGTCGCCGCAGTTCCGGAGCGCGTCCCCGAGCGTGCAAGCGGTCATGACGCGGGCACGGTTGTCGTTCACGCGAAGCGCGAGCTCGTAGGCCTGCCTGGCCAGGCTCAGCGCCTGCGGGTGGTCCTCGTGGTCCGTCGCGAGCAGGCTCAGCTCGTCGAGCGTCGAGAGCTCACCCCGGACGTCGCCACGACGGCGGTAGCCCTGCAGCGCGACGTCGAGGTGCCGCGCCGCCTCGTCCAGGTCACCGCGCCGGCGCAGCGCGCTCGCGAGGTTGCCGCGGTTGGCGAGGGCGGAGGACTCCCTGCCCGCGGCCTCGTTGATCGCCAGGGCTGCGCCGAGCTGCTCGGCGGCCTTGTCGAGAGATCCCCTGTCGAGCTGCACCATGCCCGACCCGTTGAGCGACGCCGCGCGCACGTGCCCCTGCGGATCGTCCATGGTCAGCTCGAAGGCCTTGCCGAACCAGGTGTCGGCCTCAGCCGGCATACCGAACTCGAAGTACTGCCAGCCGACGTTGTGGGCGAGGTAGGCCGCAGCGGCACCCCAGGCGCAGCGTTCGGCCATGCTCTGGGCCTCGAGCATGACGTCGAGCGCCTCGGCGTCGCGGCCGACCGCGCTGAGGGCCTGTCCCCGGCCGAGCAGGGCGGCGACGCGTACCCGTAGGTCGGGCGATCCGGCGGCGGCTCGCCACCCGGCCTCCGCGACGCGGGTCCAGCCGTCGAGGTGGCGCCGGATGAGGAAATAGCCCCGCAGCTGGTCGGACACCGTCCAGGCGAAGGACGCCCGGCGGTCGTCGTCCGCCGCCTGCTCGACCAGGCGGATCAGGGTGCCGGACTCCATGTCGAGCCAGTCGAGCGCCTGTGGCTCGTTGTCGAACCACCGCTCGCGTTCGGGGTGGCCGCCGAGCCGGACCAGCTGCGGGTACACCCATTCCATCGCCGCGGTGACCAGCTCCGCGTACCACTCCATGAGGCGGTCCAGCGCTTCCTCCGCCTCGTTCCGCTCGTCACCGCCGCCGGCCAGCCTGCGGGAGTACAGCCGGAGCAGGTCGTGAAAACGGAACCGGTCGGGGGAGTACTGCAGGAGCACGTTCGCGTCGAGCAGCTCGTCGAGCAGACGTTCCGCGGCGGCCAGGTCGACGTCGAGGAGAGCGGCGGTCGCCGGGACCCCGAAGTCCTCGCCGGGGTGCACGGAGGCGAGCCGGAAGGCCCGTCGCGCGGAGTCGTCCAGCCGGTCGTAGCTGAGCTGGAAGCTCACGAGCACGCTCGACGTCCCGTCGTCGAGCTGGGCGAGCCGCCCGTTCTCGTCGCGCAGCCGGTGTGCCAGGTCGCTGACGGCCCACGACGGCCTGCTGGCGAGCCGCCCTGCCGCGATGCGCAGCGCGAGCGGGAGGTGCCCGCAGGCCGCGCCGAGCTCGCTCGCGGCAGAGCCGTCGACGCCGGTCCGGTCCCTGCCGGTCACGAAGGCGATGAGGTCCACCGACTCCGCGGGGGACAGCGCACCGAGCCCGATCACCGCAGCGGCGTCCAGCCCCCGGATCAGGTGACGGCTGGTCACCAGGACGTCGCTCCGGCCGGTCCCGGGAAGCAGGTGGCGCACCTGGTCCGCGTCCCGCGCGTTGTCGAGCACCACGAGCATCCGGCGGTCGGCCAGCTCGCTGCGGAAGTGGGACGCCGCCTCGTCGAGGTCGCGGCCCACCTGGTGCCCGGGGACGCCCAGCGTGCGGAGGAAGCGGTCGAGCACCGTCATCGCCTCGACCGTCGCGCCGGACGAACCGCCGAGGTCGGCGTAGAGCTGACCGTCCGGGTACTGCGGCCGGAGCCGGGTCGACGCCGCGTGCGCGAACGCCGTCTTGCCGATGCCTGCCGGGCCGTGCACCAGGACGAGCCGGGACGAGGACTCGTGGGCGTCGGACTCCGGCCGGGCGAGGCTCGCGGCGATGCGGGAGAACTCGTCGCTCCGTCCGACGAACCCGGACGGCGCCGCAGGCACCTGCTGGATCACCGGGCGGGCACGGGCCTCGGACAGGTGCCATCCCTGACGCAGGACGCCGAGATGGGTCTCGCGGAGCTCCTGCCCGGGGTCGAGGCCGAGCTGGTCGGCCAGGTGGGCCCGGATCCGTTCGTAGGCCGCCAGCGCCTCGGCCTGCCGGCCGCTCGCGGCGAGCGTGATGATGAGCTCGGCGTGCAGGGGCTCGTTCAGCTCCAGCCGCGCGGCAAGCCGGCGGAGCGGCCCGAGCGCGCGTTCCGGCCGCCCGACGTCGCGTGCGACGGCCGCGAACTGGCGCAGGACCGCCACGTACTCGTCGGTGATCGCGGCTGCCGACGGCGTCTCCTGCAGCTCGTCGAGATCAGGATCGCCCCGCCACAGGCCGACGGCCTCCAGGAGCAGGGCGAAGGCCGCCTCGGGCGGGACGCTCTCGGCCTGCCGGGCGAGCGCCTGGAACTGCAGCAGGTCGAGCTGGTCGGGCGTGACCTCGAGCCGGTATCCGGTGTGTGTCGCGGCGATCAGCTTCGTGCCGGAGGGACCCAGCAGGCGGCGGAGGCGGGCGATGTGCGTCCGGAGGAGCTTGGTCGCCTCGTCGGGCGGCTCCTGCTTCCAGAGCAGGTCCACCAGCTCGTCCCTGCCGACGGGCTGGCCGGTGCTGATCGCCAGCCGGGCCAGGAGGAGATGCTGCATCGTGGAACCGAGGGCCGTGCGGGTGTCACCGTGCCACAGCTCCACCGATCCGAGGACCTTGATCTGGACCGGCTCGCTCGCCACGGGGTTCCGGTTCGGTCGCTGCTCGGGTGCGGCGTCGGCGAGCATCGCCCGGAGGGCCGCCAGTGCCGCCGGGTCGAGGTCGAGGGCCGTGGCCATCGCCTGGACGGAGCTCTGCCGGGGATGGCCGCTCCTGCCCTGCTCGATGTCCCGTACCGCACCGACGCTGAGCTCGGCCCGTTCGGCAAGCTCCCGCTGGGTCAGCCCGATCCGACGTCGGTGGGTGCTGAGCAGCTCGCCGATCGTCGTCGTGTCCTCGGAGCTCCCTGCCACATCTTGCTCACGATTGACGACCACAGCAGCGATCGTAGGTCAGGATCTGGCGCTTTCTAGGGCATATCCCGGTAATTCACCCATGCTTGGGCGCGCCTGAGGCCGGGCCGACAGGGTGTCTGTCGGCCCGGCCTGGGGCATGTCGGAAGTCAGCGACTACGCGCTCTGCCCCGCGGTCAGCGCCTCCGCGAGCACCGCCCGCATGTCGCGAGGCGCGCGCCCGAGGACCTGGCGAACGCCGTCGGTCGGCGACTCGTTGCGGCCGTCGAACACCTCGCGGCAGAGCTCGGTGAGCAGGGTCGCGGTCTCGGGCCCCGCCTCGGCGGCGACCGCGGCGTGGAACTCGTCGAAGGTCATCGGCAGGTACCGGACGTCACGACCGCTCAGCTCGGTGAGCAGGGCGGCGACCTCGGCCAGCGTGAGCGACTCGGGACCGGTCACCTCGTACCGGCGGCCCGCGTGCCCGTCGCCTGTGAGGGCCTCGGCGACCACGGCGGCGACGTCGTCGACGGAGATGAACGGCTCCCGCACGTCTCCGGCGGCCAGCGCGAGCACCCCGGTCTCCAGGGCTCCGGCCAGCATTCCCTCGGTGAAGTTCTGGGTGAACCAGCCCGCGCTCACCACCGTCGAGGGGATGCCCGAGCCGAGCACGATGTCCTCGCAGCGGCGGGCGCCGAGCTCGCCGCGCCCGGAGAGCAGCACGATGCGCTGCACGCCGGCCTCCCTGGCGACCTCGGTGAGGCGGGTGATCACGACGTCCGCGCCGGGTGCCGCGAGGTCTGGGACGTAGGTGACGTAGAGGCGGTCGACGCCGTCCAGGGCCTGGGCCCAGCCGTCGGGCTGCTCCCAGTCGAACCGCGGGCTGGTGCCGCGTGCGAGCCGGCGGACGGTGTGGCCGCGAGTCTCGAGAAGGGCCGACACGCGCCGTCCGGTCTTGCCGGTGGCGCCGATCACGGCGAAGGTGGGCTGCTGCGTGGGGTGTGTGTTGGTAGCCATGCGTCCATCGTGGGTCTGGTATGCCGGACGCAACATCCCCTCACGTCCTGAGGTCTGTGCCGTTCGTCCAGAGTCTCGGATGTATTCCGGACGTACGGTAGATCGGCATGTCAGGCTGGACGCATGATCAACTCGCGCCCTGCCCCGGACACCGGTCTGCCCGTGCCGAAGATGCTCCTGACCGGACCGCAGGACGACGCGTCGCCGATCGGCGACGGTCTCCATCTGCTGCGCTTCACCGGGGCGCTGTACTGCCAGGCCGACCTCACGGCGCCCTGGGGCGTGGCGTTCCCCGCCATCGAGCCGTGCATGATGCTGCCGGTGGTGCTCTCGGGTCGGTGCGTCCTGGAGATCGGCGGCGACGTACACACCCTGGAGGCGGGGAGCGCCGCGCTGATCACGCGCGGCGTCCCGCACCGGCTGCTGAGCGAGCCCGGCGCGCCGAGCACCGGGCTCCTCGACATACCGGTCGAGCGGGTGGGGGAGACCTACGAGCGCATGCGGTTCGGTGGCGGCGGGGAGCGCACGCAGATCGCCTATGCCGCGATGACCGTCGACGAGCCGCTGACCGCGCGACTGGTCGCCGAGCTGCCCGAGCTGATCCGCGTGGACGCCTGGGACGGCGGCCGGTCCGGCGCGTTCGGGACCGTGCTGCGCCTGCTGGCCGACGAGGCGCGGACGCTGGAGCCGGGAGGCGAGGCGGTGATGACGAGGCTCGCGGACGTGCTGGTCATCCACGTGCTGCGGCAGTGGCTGCGCACCTCCTCCGATGCGAGCACCGGCTGGCTCGCCGCCCTGCGGGACCCGCATGTCGGCCGCGCGCTCGCCGGGCTGCACGCCCGCCCCGAGCACGACTGGAGCCTCGTGGAGCTCGCCCGGCAGGCGGGCATGTCGCGGTCCGCGTTCGCCGAGCGGTTCACGGCGCTGCTGGGTGAGCCCCCGATGCGCTACCTGGCCGGCTGGCGCCTCGAGCAGGCGTACACCGCGCTGACCACCACCACCGACTCGGTCGCCGCGATCTCCCGCCAGGTCGGCTACGGCTCCGAGGCGGCGTTCGGCAGAGCCTTCAAGCGGCACCACGGCACGTCGCCCGGAGCGGTGCGCCGATCCGGGCCGGCCCGGTCCGCCGGGTCGCTGCGGACGGCGTCGGACGCCGTCCGCTGAGGTCACCGTTCGGTCAAAACCGCGTCCACTTTGTGGCGGCCGTCACATACCCGGAGGTACTGTCGCGGATCAGTACACGGATCAACCTCTGCCGGATCAACGATGATCGGAGACGGACATGAATCCCGCTGGACCCCGGAAGGTGGCCGCGCGCATCGGTGCGCTGACCGGCCTCGGTCTCGTCCTGGCCGCCTGTTCCTCTGGTGGTGGCGGCGACCCCGCCGCCTACCCCGAGGACGACATCGAGGTGATCGTGCCATTCTCCGCCGGCGGCCCCACCGACACCGTGACGCGCATGGTCGCCGAGCCCATGTCGGAGGACCTCGGCGTGCAGCTCGTGGTGCAGAACGTCGACGGCGCGGGCGGCACCGTCGGTGCGGGCCAGGCCGCCACGGCCGACCCGGACGGCTACACGGTGCTCATGCACCACATCGGCATGTCCACGGCGCCCGCGCTCTACGAGGACCTCGCCTACGACCCGGTGGCCGACTTCAAGCCCGTGGGCCTCGTCACCGAGGTACCCATGACGATCATCGCGCGCTCCGACTTCGAGCCGGAGACGTTCGAGGAGTTCGTGACCTACGTCCAGGACAATGCCGACACGGTGACGATGGCGCATGCCGGCGAGGGCTCGGCGTCCAACCTGTGCGGCCTGCTCCTGACGGACGCCCTCGGCGTCGAGGTGACGGCGGTGCCGTACGACGGCACGAGTCCCGCGATGACCGAGCTCGTCGGCGGCCAGGTCGACTTCATGTGCGACCAGACCACGAACACGACCGGCCAGATCACCGGGGGCAAGGTGAAGGCGTACGCGGTGACGACGCCGGAGCGCATCGAGGCGCTCCCGGACCTGCCCACGACGGCCGAGGGTGGCCAGCCCGGCATCGAGGTCAGCGTGTGGCACGGGCTGTACGTCCCGGCCGAGACGCCCGACGAGATCGTCACCAAGCTCACCGACTCGCTCCAGGTCGCTCTGGCCGACCAGACGGTGATCGACCAGATGGCAGACCTCGGCACGGCGCCCGTGAGCGAGGACCAGGCCACCCCGGAGGCGCACGCGGCACTGCTCGAGGAGCAGATCGCGACCTGGGGCGAGATCATCGGCGCCGGACAGGGAGGCTGACATCCGTGCCCTCCGGCCCCGCTCGACGAGCGACCTCGTCTCGGGCCTGATCTTCGTCGGGCTCGGTGCGGCCTTCGCCGTCGGGGCGCTCGGGTACGACCTCGGCTCCCTCCTCGAGATGGGGCCGGGGTACGTGCCGCTCGCCCTGGGCCTGGTGCTCGCCGCGCTCGGCGCGGTCATCGTCGCCAAGGCGTACGTCGCCCCGGACCTCGCGCCGGGCGCGGTGTCGGACGACGCGGCGTCCGACGCCCCGCCGTCCGCCACACCGCCGTCCGCCACACCGCCGTCCGACCGTGCGAAACCCGACCCGGACGCACCCGACCCCCGGCCGCTCGCCGGGATCCAGTGGCGCCCGACGGTGGCGATCTTCGCCGCCGTGGGCTTCTTCGCGCTCACCGTCGACGGTCTCGGCCTGCTGCCCGCGACCTTCGGCACCGGCCTGCTCGCGGCCATGGCGCGGTCCGGCACCAGGCCGCTGCGGGCCCTCGTCATCGCCGTCGGCCTGACGCTGGCGAGCTGGATCATCTTCGTGGTCCTCCTGCAGCTGCGGCTCGCGCTGTTCGGCGACTGGCTCGGCGGGTAGGAGGCCCCGATGGACCTGGTCGACAACCTCACGCTCGGGTTCTCCGAGGCACTGCAGTGGCAGAACGTCCTGTTCTGCCTGCTCGGCGTCGCGCTGGGCACCGCCGTCGGCGTGCTGCCCGGCATCGGGCCGACGGCGACCATCGCGCTGCTGCTCCCGATCACGTTCGGGTTCGACGACCCGACGTCGGCCCTCATCATGCTCGCGGGCATCTACTACGGCGCCCAGTACGGCGGGTCGACGACGGCGATCCTGCTCAACCTGCCGGGGGAGTCGTCGGCGGCGGTGACGGCGATCGACGGGCACGAGATGGCGCGCGCCGGGCGGGCCGGCGTGGCGCTCGCCGTCGCGGCGATCGGGTCGTTCGTGGCCGGGACCGTCGCGACCGTGGTGCTCGCCGTCGCCGCTCCGGTGCTGGCCCGCGCCGCGCTGTCGTTCGGCTCCGCCGAGTACTTCTCGCTGGTGGTCCTCGGCCTCATCGCGTCGATCGCGCTGGCGAGCGGGTCCACGCTCAAGGCGCTCGCGATGATCGTGTTCGGCATCCTGCTCGGCACGCTGGGACAGGACACGTACACCGGCACGCCGCGGTTCACGTTCGGCGTGCGCGAGCTGTACCAGGGCCTGAACTTCGTCGCGGTCGCCGTCGGCGTGTTCGGCATCGCGGAGATCCTGCGCAACCTGCACGACCCGCGCACCAGGACCCGCGTGGTGAGCCGTGTGGCGAACCTGTGGCCCAGCCGGACGGAGCTGCGGCAGATCGTCGGACCGGTGCTCCGTGCGACCGGGCTCGGCTCCCTGCTCGGTGTGCTGCCGGGCGGCGGGCACATCCTCGCCTCGTACGCCTCCTACGCCGTGGAGAAGCGGGTGTCGCGGAACCCGGGAGAGTTCGGGCACGGTGCGATAGCGGGCGTGGCCGGGCCGGAGTCGGCGAACAACGCGGCGGCGCAGACGTCGTTCATCCCGCTGCTGACGCTCGGCCTGCCCGCCAACCCCGTGATGGCACTCATGGCCGGGGCGTTCATCATCCAGGGCATCACGCCGGGGCCCGACGTGATGACCGAGCAGCCCGCCCTCGTCTGGGGCCTGATCGCGTCGATGTGGATCGGCAACGTGCTGCTGGTGCTGCTCAACCTGCCGCTCGTCGGGCTGTGGGTGCGCATGCTCTCGGTGCCGTACTCCGTGCTGTTCCCGGCCATCGTGGTGTTCGCCTGCATCGGGACCTACTCGCTGAGCCAGAACCCGTACGACGTGCTCGCGGTCGCCGTCTTCGGCGTGCTGGGCTTCGTGCTGATCCGGGCCGGGTGCGAGCCGGCACCGCTGCTGCTCGGGTTCGTGCTCGGACCCCTGCTGGAGGACAACCTGCGCAGGGCGCTGCTCCTCTCCCGCGGCGACCCCACCGTCTTCGTCACACGGCCCATCTCCGGGGTCCTGCTGGCGCTCGCGGCGGTCGTGCTGGTGGTCACGGTGCTGCCGATGATCCGGCGCAAGCGGGACGTGGTCTTCGCCGAGGACGAGTGACCTGTCAGACACCCCCGCACGTGTCAGACGCTCAAGTCACCCGAGTGACCTGTACGTCTGACACGTCCGGGAGCGTCTGACACGTGGGGAAGCTCAGATCGTGAGCAGGCCCCTCGCCAGGGCTGTGACCGCGCCCGCCACGGCTATCATCAGCGCGATGGCCGACGCGGCCCGGGTGGGGATCCGGCGGGCCAGAAGGGCCCCGAGGCCCACGCCCGCGAGAACGCCGGCCAGCAGCAGCGGCCAGACCCACCACGCCGGGAGGTGGCCGGCCGGGATCGCGCCGAAGGTCAGCTTGGTGGCCACCGACATGGTGTTCATGACGACGAGCAGCGGCTGCAGGGTCGCGGCGAACGACCGGTGGTCCCAGCGGGTGGCCAGCGCGTAGGCCGTCCACGCGGGTGCGGCCACACCAGACGTCGTGTTCATGAAGCCCGCCGCCAGGCCGGTCGCGACGGCCACGGACCGGCCCTTGATCCGGACCCGCCGGCGGAGGACCGCCGACGCCGCCAGGGCGAGCAGCACGGACCCGCCGACGATGACGTCGAGCCACGCGGCGTCGGCCTCGCGCACGGTGAGGGCGCCGAGCACCGAACCCACGAGCATCAGCGGCAGGATCGTCACGACGCGCCGCCACTCGACCCGGTCGCGCAGCGCCCGCAGGATGAGCAGCGCCGTCACGATGGCAGCGACGTTGCTGACCAGGACGCCCACCGACGCCCCGAGGAACACGGTGAGCACCGGGGCGGCCACCATGCCGAGGCCCATCCCGGCGACCCGCTGCAGGCCGGCCCCGAGTACGACGGCGACGCAGGCTGCGATCAGGGCCGTCGTCTCCACCCGGCCACGCTATCCCGCCGCCGGACGTAGGCGGATAAGCCGAACGTAGGCCCGGTCGCGCTCTGTGCACTCATAGCGCGACCGGGTCTACGTTCGACCAGACCTACGTTCGGCGTCGGTGGATGGCGCCGTGTGGGGTCAGGCGCTCACGTTGGTGTCGTACTCGACGTCGCGCGTCTCGCGCGTCATGAGCAGGGCGACCAGCGTGATGACCGCCATCGCGGACAGGTAGACGCCCACCAGGACGGGGGAGCCGGCCTGGGCCCAGAGCCACACCGCGATGAACGGGGCCACTGCCGCGCCGAGCACCGACGACAGGTTGTACGCGACGCCGGAGCCCGTGTACCTGACGTTGGACGGGAACAGCTCCGGCAGGACGGCGGCCATGGGGCCGAACGTGAGGCCCATGAGCGTGAAGCCGAGGATCAGCAGCGTCTGCACGCCGAGGTCGCCCGCCGCGAACAGCGGCACGAACGACCCGCCGAACAGGATGATCGCCACGGTGACCCAGATCAGGTGCTTGCGGCGGCCGAACCGCTCCGCCAGCGGACCGGACACCAGCGTGAAGACGCCGAAGAACACGACGCCGATGATCAGCATCCAGAGGAAGTCGATCTTCTCGTAGCCCAGGCCGGCCGGGGCGCCGTCGGTGGGCGCGGTCGGGGCGACGCCGTAGTTCAGCGTGAACGTCGTCATCAGGTAGAACAGCACGTAGGTGGCCAGCATGATGAAGGTGCCGGACACGATCTGCTTCCAGGACGTGCGGAACACGCGAGCCACGGGCACCTTGGTGACGGCCTCGGCCTCCAGCACCTTGCGGAACGCCGGCGTCTCCAGCAGCGAGAGCCGCACCCACAGGCCGACGATCACCAGGATCGCGGACGCGAGGAACGGGATGCGCCAGCCCCAGTCGGCGAACTGCTCCGGCGTGAGGGCGGTCGACAGGGCGATGAACACCGTGTTGGCCAGGATGAAGCCGATGGGGGCGCCCAGCTGCGGGAACGTGCCGTAGATGGCGCGCTTGCCCTGCGGGGCGTTCTCCGTGGCGAGCAGTGCGGCACCGCTCCACTCGCCACCGAGGCCGAGGCCCTGGGCGAAGCGGCAGAGCACGAGCACGGCCGGCGCGGCGAAGGCCCAGCCGGGCGTCGACGCCGCAGGGATGAGGCCGATCAGGATCGTCGCGATACCCATCGTGAGCAGCGACGCCACGAGCGTCGTCTTGCGGCCGATCCGGTCACCGAAGTGGCCGAACAGCACCGAGCCGAGCGGCCGCGCGACGAACGCGACGCCGAACACGGCGAAGGACGACAGGAGCTGCGTCGTCGGGTCCTCGGCGTTCGGGAAGAACAGCGCCGGGAACACCAGCGATGCCGCGGTCGCGTAGATGTAGAAGTCGTAGAACTCGATGGAGGTGCCGATGAGGGACGCGACGACGACACGGCCCCTGGGGTTGCCGGCCGGCGGCTCGCCCTGCCCGCCGGAGGCGGTCCCGGCGGTCGATGCTGCGGAGGTGCTCATGCCTGGGACATTAGGAGGAGGTCCGCGATCCGGAAAGGCCGTCTCATTGTGTGGATGGCCCCTTGACGTAGGCTGCCGAGCGCGACCTCACGCGTGGGTGCGCACCTGGCGTGTCGTGATGCGGCAGCGTGCGTCGCGAGTGAAGGTGTAGTGAACGGTGAATACTCCCGCCCGTGCCCGTGTTGGCACGACCGGCGGTGGGGGACAAGGATCAGGACCGACCGGGCGCCCTCAGCCACTGAGAGCCCGACCCCGCCATCGGAAATCCATCATCGGTACAACGAGATGACGACGAGGATATGAACGATCTGCTGTATGTGAACGGCGGCACCCCGTTGAACGGGACCATCACCGTTCGAGGCGCAAAGAACTTCGTGTCGAAGTCCATGGTGGCTTCCCTGCTGGGGGAGACCCCCAGCGTGCTGCGGAACGTACCGCAGATCCGCGACGTCAAGGTCGTCTCGGGGCTCCTGGACCTGCACGGTGTGAATGTCAAGTACGACACCGACGCGGGCATCCTCGACCTCGACCCGTCCAACGTGGAGTCGGCGCACGTGGCCGACATCGACGCCCACGCGGGTTCCAGCCGCATCCCGATCCTGTTCTGCGGGCCGCTGCTGCACCGGCTCGGCGAGGCATTCATCCCCGACCTGGGCGGCTGCCGCATCGGCGACCGGCCGATCGACTACCACCTCGACATCCTGCGCCAGTTCGGCGCCGTCGTCGACAAGCGGCCCAACGGCATCCACCTGCGGGCGCCGCGCCGTCTCCAGGGCACCAAGATCTCCCTGCCGTACCCGTCCGTGGGCGCCACCGAGCAGACGCTGCTCACGGCCGTCCGCGCCGACGGCATCACCGAGCTCTCGGGCGCGGCGATCGAGCCGGAGATCATGGATCTCATCGCGGTGCTGCAGAAGATGGGCGCCATCATCTCGGTCGACACCGACCGCGTGATCCGCATCGAGGGCGTCGACCGACTCGAGGGCTACAGCCACACCGCCCTGAACGACCGGATCGAGACCGCGTCCTGGGCCGCGGCGGCCCTCGCCACGGGCGGCGACATCACCGTCAAGGGCGCCACGCAGCCCGAGATGATGACGTTCCTCAACACGTTCCGGAAGGTCGGCGGCCGGTTCGAGGTGCAGGACGACGGCATCCGCTTCTGGCACGCCGGCGGCGACCTGAAGTCGATCGTGCTCGAGACCGACGTGCACCCCGGCTTCATGACCGACTGGCAGCAGCCGCTCGTCGTCGCGCTCACGCAGGCCACCGGCCTGTCGATCGTGCACGAGACCGTTTACGAGAACCGCTTCGGCTTCACGGACGCGCTGCGCAAGATGGGCGCGACCATCCAGGTCTACAAGGAGTGCCTGGGCGGGCGCGACTGCCGGTTCGGCCAGCGCAACTTCCACCACTCCGCCGTCATCTCCGGTCCGACGCCGCTCTCCGCGGCCGACATCGTGGTGCCGGACCTGCGCGGCGGGTTCAGCCACCTCATCGCGGCCCTGGCTGCCAAGGGGCAGTCCACGGTGCGCGGCATCGGTCTGATCGACCGCGGCTACGAGAACTTCCAGGACAAGCTGCTCGCCCTCGGCGCCGACGTAACCCGCGGCTGACTCCCAACCGGTGAGAGGTCTGCCGAAGTAGAGCGCTTGTCCGAGTCTCCCCGGGGTAGCCCAGGAAGACTCGGACAAGCGCTCTACTTCGCCGGACCTCTCACGGCCACCCGGCGCAGCAGGGCCGAGTATCCTTTCGGACCGTGTCCATCCCACGCCCTGAGTCACGCATGTACCGCTTCATCGCGTTCATCGTGCGGAACCTCATGTTCGCGCTGTGCAAGTACGAGTGGAAGGGTGGGGAGAACTTCCCGGCCAAGGGCGGATTCATCGCCGCGGCCAACCACGTCACCGAGCTCGACGCACTGACGCTGGCGCACTACCTCTTCGACATGGGCCGCGAGCCGCGCATCCTGGCCAAGCGCGGCCTGTTCACCTCGCCGCTGACGGGGTGGGCCCTGCGGGGCACGAAGATGATCCCCGTCGACCGCGAGTCGGCCAAGGCGACCGAGTCCCTGAAGGACGCGGCGAACCAGCTCGGCGACGGCGCCTGCGTGGCGATCCTGCCCGAGGGGACGCTGACGCGGGACCCCGACTACTGGCCCATGGAGGGCAAGACCGGTGTGGCCCGGATCGCCCTGACGACCCGCCTGCCGGTGCTCCCGGTGGCGCAGTGGGGCGTCACGGAGATCATGCCGCGCTACGGCATGCTGCGCTGGCCGTGGCCGCGCAAGAAGGTGACCATCCAGACCGGCCCGCCCGTCGACCTGAGCGACCTGTACGACCGTCCGCAGGACACCGCCACGCTGCGCGAGGCCACCAGCCGCATCATGGACGCCATCACCGCCGAGCTGGAGCAGGTCCGCGGCGAGGTGGCGCCCAAGCCGAGGTTCGACCTGCGCAAGCACCCCGACTACGAGGCCAAGATGACTACCTACCCCCCGGTGGAGCGCCCGTGAGCGCCACCCCGCCCGTCAGCCTGCCCGAACCGACCAAGGTCGCCGTGCTCGGCGCCGGCTCGATGGGCACGACCTTCGCCATGGTCCTGGCCGACGCCGGGTGCGACGTCACCCTTTGGGGTCGCGACGCCGTGGTGCTCGACGCCGTGGACCAGACGCACCGCAACGAGAAGTACCTGCCCGGCGTGCAGCTGCCCGCGATGCACGGCACGACCGACCCGGCGGTCGCCCTCAAGGGCGCGTCGATAGTGGTGGTGTCGGTGCCGTCCCAGGTCGCCCGCGCCACCCTGTCGTCGATGAAGGACCTGGTCGAGCCGGACGCCGTCGTCGTCTCCCTGATGAAGGGCGTCGAGCTCGGCACGGACAGGCGCATGAGCCAGGTGATGGCCGAGGTGCTGGACCTGCCCGACGAGCGAGTCGCCGTCGTCTCGGGGCCCAACCTGGCGCCCGAGATCGCCGAGCGGCAGCCGACGGCGACCGTGGTCGCCTCGCGCAGCGAGGCCACCGCCCAGCTCGTGGCGGACGCCTGCTCGACCGGGTACTTCCGCCCCTACACGAACACCGACGTGGTCGGCGTGGAGCTGTGCGGCGCGGTCAAGAACATCATCGCGCTGGCGGCCGGCATGGCCCAGGGTCAGGGGTTCGGCTGGAACACGCTGGCGACGCTCATCACGCGCGGCCTCGTGGAGATCACGCGCCTCGGCCTCGCGCTCGGGGCCGAGCCCGCCACGTTCTCGGGGCTGGCCGGCATGGGGGACCTGACGGCGACTTGCGCTTCACCACTGTCGCGTAACCACCGGCTCGGCAAGCACATCGGCGAGGGGCTCACGCTCGCCGAGGCGATCAAGGTGACCGGCGGCACGGCCGAGGGCGTGAAGTCGTCGGAGTCGGTACTGGAGTTGGCCCGGGCGCACGACGTCGAGATGCCGATCACCGCAGGCGTCGTCGAGGTGCTGGCGGGCAAGTTGCCGCTGGCCGACCTGGCGGCCACGCTGCTGGCACGGCCCAAGAAGTCGGAGGTCGCCGGCTGACGGCGTCCGGCGTCCGTGTCAGAAGCTCAGGTCACTCGAGTGACCTGAGCTTCTGACATGTCGCAGGGCGGGACGGTCAGTGCTGGACGTCGACCACCACGCGCGTCGGGTTCTCCAGGAGGAACACCCGGAACGGCCGCTTGCCCTCGTCGATCCCGATGAACGCGGTCGTGTACCCCTCGAACCAGTAGCGGTACACGATCTCGTTCACCGACTCGGTGTCGGCGGGTGCTATGCGGTCGCCCGGGAACTCCTCGACGCCGCTGTCCATCGGGTTCGCGGTGCCGGAGAGCGACACCCGCAGGATCGCGTCGCCCTCGACCTGGACGTCGTGCCCGGAGCCGTCGTCGGTCGCCTGGTCCACGTACTCGACGCGCCAGCCCGGCTGGCCGCTGCCCGTGCCGTCGAGGTCGAACACGACGCGGTCGTAGCCGTCGTGCTCGGCGACACGGATGTCGGTGACGGACAGGAACGTCTCGCCCTCGCCCGTCGGCTCGGCGGTGTCCGGCTTGGTGTCGGCGGCGAAGGGCGGTCCCGCGGCCGTCTCGGTGGCGGTGGCGCCCGGCTCGGGTGCGTCGTCGCCGGTCCCCGGGTCCTCGGTGGCCTTGGTGTCCGACGGCGTCGGCTCGGCAGTCTCCGAGACGACGGGCGCGGGATCGGAGATGCCCGGCAACGGCTCGTCGGGCCCCGCCTGACCGCTCGTGCACCCGACCAGGAGCAGCGCAGCGAGCAGCACGCCGGCCTGCGTGAACGTGGCAGTCCTCCGTCGTGTCCCCATGGATCGAGGCTAATCCGATCCGGGGCCGCACGGGCGGGTGAAGCCCTCGACGGCGCCGAACCGCAACCTACGCCTTCAGGCCGCCCCGTGGAACGTCCGGCGGTAGGCCGTCGGCGTCACGCCGAGGGTCGCCTGCACGTGTGCGCGCAAGGACTGCGCGGTGCCGAAACCGCACCGCCGCGCCACCTGCTCGACCGGTAGGTCGGTGGACTCCAGCAGGGTCCGCGCGTGCTCGACCCGTTGCCGCAGGAGCCACTGCCCGGGGCTCTCGCCGGTCTCCTCGCGGAACCGGCGGGTGAACGTCCGCACCGACATCGCGGCGTGCCGGGCCATGGCGGCCAGCGTCACCGGCTCGGCCAGCCGTTCCGCGGCCCAGGCGCGGGTCGCGGCGGTGCCGGGCCCCTCGGCGTCGGGCATGGGCCGGGCGATGTACTGGGCCTGGCCACCGTCCCGGTGCGGCGGCACCACGGTGCGCCGGGCGACGTCGAGCGCGACGGCGGCGCCGTGGTCGCGCCGCACCACGTGCAGGCACAGGTCGATGCCAGACGCGACGCCCGCCGCGGTGAGCACGTCGCCGTCGTCCGTGTACAGCACGCCCGGATCCATCTTGACCTGGGGAAACAGGTTCTGGAAGTGCTCGGCCGAGCTCCAGTGCGTGGTGGCGGGGCGGCCGTCGAGGATCCCGGCGGCGGCGAGCGCGAACGCGCCGATGCAGATGGACATGATCCGGGTGCCCGGCCGGATGCGCCGGAAGGCGTCCGCGAGCTCGGGCGTGAGGCGGCCCACGTCGTACACCGGCCCGAACTCGTGCGACGCGGGGACGACCACCGTGTCCGCCGTCTCCAGCGCCTCGGGGCCGTGCGCCACCTGCACCACCACGTCCGAGTCGGACTGCACCGGGCCTGGCGCGCCGGCCGTGCAGGTCACCACCTCGTAGAGGGGCCTGCGCTCGCTGTCGCGCGCGATGCCGAAGATCCGGTGCGCTATCCCGAGCTCGAACGGGATGAACCCGTCGACGATGAGCACGGCGACACGGTGCGGTGCGGTCATGGCCCGATCCTATTGGACAGTGGCCTTCCGGTCACTGTCACCGGTCGCTCGGTCCCAGCAGACTGAGCCCCGTGACACAGATCAGCACGCCCGTGCCCGACGCCGGTGGCGCGTCGGCCCCGCCGTCGGCCCCCCGCTCGCGGACGCCCCGGATCCACCCTGCCTGGTGGGTCGCCGCGGTCAGCTTCGTGACCGTCATGAGCGCCGCCGCGTTCACGGCCGCGCCCGGCCTGTTCGTGGAGCCGCTGAACGCGGAGCTCGGCTGGTCGCGCGCGACCATCGGCTTCGGCGTCGGCCTGCAGGTCATCCTGTACGGGCTGACGGCGCCGTTCGCCGCGGCGCTCATGGACCGGTTCGGGATGCGTCCGGTGGTCACGGCCGCGCTGGTCGTCATCACCGTGGGCGCGCTGTCGACCGTGTGGATGTCGGAGCCGTGGCAGTTCGTCCTCGGCTGGGGGCTCCTGGTCGGGGTGGGCAGCGGCAGCATGGCGCTGGCGTTCACCGCGACGGTGACCGGGCGCTGGTTCGTCGCCCGGCGCGGCCTGGTCAGCGGCGTGCTGACGGCGGCAACTGCGTCGGGCCAGCTCGTGTTCCTGCCGCTCCTCGCGTGGATCGTCGAGAACCAGGGCTGGCGGCCGGCGTCGGTCACGGTGGCCATCGCCGCGCTCGTGGCGATCCCGCTCGTGCTGTTCCTGCTGCGCGACCACCCGGCGGACCTGGGCCTCGCGCCCTACGGCGGCGAGTACGTGCCCAAGCCCGCACCCGCCCGCGGCGCCGCCAAGCGCGCGGTCACCGCGCTGTTCGACGCCGCCCGCACCGGCCCGTTCTGGCTGCTAGCCGGCGCGTTCGCGATCTGCGGCGCGACGACGAACGGGCTGGTCCGGACGCACTTCGTCCCCGGTGCGCACGACCACGGCATGCCGATCACGGTCGCCGCGAGCCTGCTCGCGGTCATCGGGGTCGTGGACGTGATCGGCACGATCGGGTCGGGCTGGCTGACCGACCGGTTCTCGCCGCGCGTCCTGCTGGGCGTCTACTACACGCTGCGCGGCGTCGCGCTGCTGTTCCTGCCGTCCCTCATGGCGCCCTCCGTGGAGCTGCCGATGGTGTTCTTCATCGTGTTCTACGGGCTGGACTGGGTGGCGACCGTGCCGCCCACCCTCGCCCTGTGCCGCGAGTTCTACGGCGAGGACGCGCCCATCGTGTTCGGCTGGGTGCTCGCCTCGCACCAGGTCGGGGCCGGCGTCGTCGCGTTCGCGGGCGGCCTGGTGCGCGACGTCACCGGCTCGTACGACGCCGTCTGGTACGGCGCGGGCGTCCTGTGCGCGGGCGCCGCGCTCATGTCCCTGGTGGTCCGGAAGCGGCAGGCGACCCCCGACGTGTCAGACCTGTGAGTCACCCGAGTGACCTGGGGGTCTGACACGGCGCCTGCTGTGTCGGGTTGCCCTGCGGACGGCCGGGGCGCCGGCAGCAGGGCCGCCGTATTCTCCCGACCATGAGCACCACCCCTGAGCACCCCGAGCCGTCCACGCTCGCGCCCGCCACGATCGTCGTCTCCGCCGGGCGTCCCGCCCGCGCCCAGGGCGGGCACATCAACCCGTCCGTCCCGATGAACTCCACGTACGTCTCGCGCGGTGTGGTCACGCCCGACGAGCTGTCGTACGCGCGCGGCGACAACGACGCCTGGCACCCGTTCGAGGAGGCGCTGGCCGCCCTCGAGTGCGGCGGGGGAGAGCCGGGCGAGGCGCTCGTGTTCTCGTCCGGGATGGCGGCGATCGCGGCAGTCTTCTCCCTGCTGCCCGAAGGCGGCACGCTCGTGCTGCCCCGGCACGCCTACCAGGCCGGCATGGTGCTGGCGCGCCAGATCTCGGAGCGGCACGGCGTGACCCTGCGGTACGTCGACATCGCCGACACCGACGCCGTGGTGGCGGCCCTCGACGGCGCCGACCTGCTGCTCGTCGAGTCGCCCACCAACCCGATGCTGGAGGTCGCGGACCTGCCCGCCGTGCTGGGCGCTGCGCGTGCCGCGGGCGTCCGCTCGGTGGTCGACAACACGTTCGCGACGCCGCTGGGCCAGCGCCCGCTGGAGCACGGCGCCGACGTGGTGCTGCACTCGGTGACGAAGTACCTCGCGGGCCACTCCGACGTCGTGCTGGGCGCGCTCGTGACGCGCGACGCCGAGCTCGCCGCGACCCTGCGGGAGCACCGCACGCTGCACGGCGCGATCGCCGGACCGTTCGAGGTGTGGCTGGCGCTGCGCGGCCTGCGCACGCTCGCGCTGCGGTTCGAGCGCGCCCAGGCGAGCGCGGCAGTGCTGGCCCGGCGCCTCGTGGAGCACCCCGAGGTCGCCGAGGTGCGGCACCCCTCGCTGCCCGGCGACCCCGGCCACGACCGGGCCAAGGCCCAGATGACCGGGTTCGGCGCGATCATCGGCGTCCGGCCGAAGGGGCGGGCGGGATCCGCCGACCCGGTCGGCCGGGCCGACGCCGTCGTCGACGCAGTGCGCCTGTGGCTCCCCGCGACGTCGCTCGGCGGGGTGGAGTCCATGCTGGAGCGTCGCCGCCGCTGGGGCACGGAGGCGCAGACCGTCCCCGAGGACCTGCTGCGCCTGTCGGTGGGCATCGAGGACGTGGAAGACCTCTGGTCAGACCTGGACCAGGCCCTCCGCACCCCCTGACCCGCCCGACCCGCGAAGTAGAGCGTGCGTCCGGACACCCGCTCTACCTCGCGCCCACCATGACGCCGAAGTAGAGCGGGTGTCCGGACGCACGCTCTACTTCGCGGAGTCGTCAGTCCAGGGGGCCCAGGAGGGACTGGGCGATCGTCGCGTGGGCGGAGTCGTCGCTGGACGGGTGGAAGATCCCCGCGAGCACGTCGCGGTAGAGGCGGCCCAGCTCGGACCCGTTGAAGTAGGTGGAGCCGCCGGACACGCGGACGGCCTGGTCCACGACCTCGCGCGCCGTCTCGGTGACGCGCACCTTCAGCCCGGCGGTCGCCCGGAACCAGCCCGCGCCCCGGTCCAGCGTGCTGTCCGACGCCGAGGCGTCGAGGTCGCGGGTGATCCCGTCGATCTGGAGCCAGACGCTGTCCTGGGCCAGGGCCATGTCGGCGATCCGACGGCGGACGTCCGGGTCCTGGCTGTACTTCTTGCCCGTCTTCATCGACGTGCGACGCTCCGCCGCCTCGACGGCGAGCTCCAGCGCCCGGTCCGCGATCCCCGCGTAGACCGAGGAGAGCAGCACCTCGAACGACGTGAAGATGCCCAGGACGTAAGGGTCGAGCGACGGCCCGGGCGGCAACAGCCGCAGCACCCGCTCCGCGGGCGCGTGCGCGCCGTCGAGCAGCGTGGACCGCGACTGCGAGGCACGCATCCCTATCGTGTCCCAGTCGTCGAGGATCTCGAACCCGCCGCCGTCACGCGTGACGAAGGCGTGCACGAGCCGGGGCTCGGCGCGCCGTCCGTTCTTCGACGAGTCGAGCCCGAGCACGCCCAGCCGGGTCCAGGCGGGGGAGTTCGACGTGAAGATCTTGCGGCCGTGGAACGAGTAGCCCCCCGCGCCGTCGGGCCGCGCCTCCGTGCGTGAGCCGAGCAGCACCAGGTCGTTGCCGGGCTCGGAGTAGCCGAAGCCGAAGATCTCTCCCTCAGCCGCCTCCGTCAGCAGCCAGTCCAGCGACGAGTCGCCGCGTTCGTGCAGGTAGCGGCCGACGCCTACCCACACGTGGTGCATGTTCACGGCCAGCGCCGTCGCGGGCGCGTGGGCGGAGAGCCTGGCCTGTTCACGAGCCGTCTCGCGGAGCGTGCGGCCCGCACCGCCGAGCGCTGTGGGGACCATCGCACCGAGGTAGCCGGCGGCCTGCAGATCGGCCAGGTCCTCGACGAAGAAGGCGTTGTCTCGGTCGTAGTCGGCGGCGCGCTCGCGCAGGGTGCCGAGCAGCTCGTCGGACAGGAGAGGGGTCACGTCCTGAGGTTAATGCGCAGGGCCAGGCCATGGGGTCGGAACGGCCATCGAATATCACCCTGCTCGTAGCCGCGCGGCGCTCCGGCGAGGCTAGGCCGGCTCGCCCTGGAGGCGGAGCGCCCGCACCGCCGTGTACAGCTCGGCCGCGGCCCGGGGGTCGTTGATGTCGCGGCCCGTCAGGTCGGCGACCCGCGCGAGCCGGTTCAGCACCGTGTTGCGGTGGCAGTGCAGCGCCGCCGCGGCCCTGGTGCCGGACCCGCCGTGCTCGAACCAGGCCTCGACGGTGGCGAGCAACAGCTCCTCGTCCCGCGGGTCACGGCCCCGGAGCCCGCTCAGCACCGTCGTCGCGAGCTCGGCGGCACGTTCGCCGTCGGCCACGAGCAGGGCGTCCAGCGGACGGTCGCCGTAGCGGGCGAGCCCCACCCGGCCCAGGGGCAGGGACCGCACCGCCGTGCGGGCCTCGACGAGAGCGGCGGGCGCGTCGGCCAGCCGGGTGAACGGCCGGCTCGCGCCGGTCCGGCTGTGTGCGGCGAGGCCCGTCAGGGCGTTGTACGTGTCCTCGGAGGTGCGCGCGGCCACGAGCGTCAGCCGGGCGCCCTCGTGCGTGAGCCAGCGGACGGTCGGCCGATCCGGTTCCGCGGCGCGGCCGTTCGAGGCCGGAGTCGTGCCCGTAGCGGGAACGGCGGGCATGCCGGGTGCCGTGACGGCGACCACGAGCATCACGTCGGCGGGGAGGGCGAGCGCGCGCCGGGCGGTCTCGAGGTCGTGCACCGCGCCGGTGAGGACGCCGCGCAGGAGCTCGGTGCGGGCCATGTTCTCGCTCAGGCCGGCGCTGGACTCGAGGTGGGTCCGCACCGCCACGTTGGACGAGCGGTCGATGGCGAACCAGACGCGCGACGAGGCGCGGAGCAGCGCGGTGGTGTCGGTCCGGGAGCGCAGCCGGCGGGCGAGCTCCTCCCAGATGCGCAGGCCGGCCAGCCGGTAGGCGTGCTGCAGCTGGTCCAGCGGCATGCCTTCGGCGGCGGTGACGCGGCCGGTCTCCCGCGCCGGTTCGAGCGACGACGGCTCGCCGGCGAGCGCGGCGAGGATCTCCGCCAGATTGGCCCGGACCAGGGGCTGGACGAGGGCGGCCGGGAGGTGGGCATCGGGATCGACGGGCTCGGCGTGCAGGATCTCGTCGGCGACCTGCTCGCTCAGCAGGTCGAGCGCGTCACGCAGGTCGTGCCGCCCACTGACGGCCCCACTGACGGCGATGTCCGACATGCCAGGCAGCCTAACGGCGGCGGCCGCACTGTGCACTGAAGGTCGAGATGTAAAGTCCGGGGGTCTCGCCCGGGGTTGTCGGCACCCCTAGGCTATTGCAGAGCGGGTCAGTGAGTGCGGGCCCGTACGGTCGGACGCAGTGCGGTCGAAGGAGACAGCTGATGAGCGTGACGGACACGCGAGCCACCACGGAGCGCGAGCTCGACAAGGCGGTCGAGGAGCTCAAGGCCGGTGCCGAACGGTGGGCACGGCTGCCGGTCGCGGACCGCGGTGCGCTGTTCCGGAGGGTGCACGCGGCGATCGCCGACGTCGCCGAGGAGTGGGTGACCGCCGCCGCCGAGGCCAAGCACATCGCGCCGTCCGCCCCCTACACGGGCGAGGAGTGGATGACCGGCCCGTACGGCGCGCTGGAGAGCGCAGCCACCTACGCGCGGTCCTACGAGGCGCTCGCGGCGGGTGGGTCGCCGCTCGAAGGGCTCGCCGTCGGGACCGCGCCGGGTGGGCGCGTGGCGGTGCGGGTGCTGCCGCGCACCGCCAAGGAGTGGGTGCTGTTCAACGGCTTCAAGGCCGAGGTGTGGATGCCGCCGGGCGTGCCGGAGCGGCAGGTGCGTGACGAGGCGGGCCTGCGGGCCGGCACGGTGGGCGAGTACGGCGGTGTCGGGCTGGTGCTCGGCGCCGGCAACGTGTCGTCCATCGCGCCGCTCGACGCGTTCTACGAGCTCGTCGCCCACAACCGCGCCTCGCTCGTGAAGCTCAACCCCACCTTCGCCGGCCTGCTCGACGTGTACCGCACGGCCCTCGCGCCCCTGATCGAGGCCGGCGTGGTCCGGATCGTCAACGGCGACGCCGCCGTCGGCGCCTATCTCACGCGGCACAGCGGCGTCGACAAGGTGCACATCACGGGCTCCGCCGTCACGCACGACGCGATCGTGTGGGGCACCGGCGAGGAGGCCGAGCGGCGTCGGGCGGCGGACGACCCGAGGCTCACAGTGCCGATCACGAGCGAGCTGGGCGGCGTCGCGCCCGTCATCGTGGTCCCCGGCCGGTGGAGCGCCGCCGACCTGCGGTTCCAGGCCGAGCACGTGGCCACCATGCGGCTGCACAACGCCGGGCACAACTGTGTGGCGGGCCAGGTGGTCGTGCTGTCGGCGGACTGGGCGCAGAAGGACGCGTTCCTCGCCGAGCTGCGGCGCGCCCTGGCGACGACGCCGCCGCGCGGCACCTGGTACCCGGGCGCCGACGCCAAGGTCGCGCGGGCCGCCGAGGCGCACCCCGACGCCGAGCGCATCGACGGCAGCCTCCTGATGGAGATCGCCGCGGACGACCCGGCGTGCGCCGACGAGTACTTCGCGCCGGTGCTCGCGTGGACGCAGCTTCCCGGGCAGGGCACGGCGTTCCTGCGGGCCGCCGTCGGCTTCGCCAACGACTCCCTGTACGGGACGCTGGGCGCCAACGTGCTGGTGCGGCCCGAGGACCGCAGGGCCGCAGGCGCCGTGTTCGACGCCGCGATCGCCGACCTGCGCTACGGCAACATCGCGATCAACGCGTGGACCGGCATGGGCTTCCTCCTGTCGGGCGCCACGTGGGGCGCGTTCCCCGGGCACACGGTGTCCGACGTCGGTTCCGGGATCGACGTCGTGCACAACGGGCACCTGCTGGCAGGGCCCGAGCGCAGCGTCGTGACGGGGCCGTTCCGCGAATTTCCGCGCAGCGTGCTGCACGGCGAGCTCTCGCTCTTCCCGAAGCCGCCGTGGTTCGGTAGCTCCCGGAGCGTGACCGACACGGGCCGGGCGCTCACCCGCTACGCTGCGGCGCCGTCGTGGAAGCGGCTGGTGCCGGTGCTGCTCGCGGCCTTCCGGTCGTGACGGCGGTCCGGCGCCGGGCCTGCGGGTGGGCTCGTGCGCGCGGAGCGTTCTGACGCAACAATGCTCGTGCACCGGGCCAACGGCGGCCCGGTGCCAGAGAAGAAGGAGACCGACGATGGTTGTCCGGAGCATGCTGCCCGACGTGGAGATCCCGCCCGTCAGCGTCCACGAGTACCTGTTCGGTGACCTCACCGGGGACGAGCTGGACCGCGTGGCGGTGGTCGACGGCGTCAGCGGGGCTCAGACGTCGTTCCGCTCGCTGCTCGCGCAGATCGACGCCGTGGCGGGGGCCGTAGCGGCGCGAGGCTTCGGCGTGGGCGACGTCGTCGCGCTGCACGCGCCGAACGTCCCCGCCTACGTGCCGGTGTTCCATGGCCTGCTGCGTGCGGGCGTGACCGTGACCACCATCAACGCCCTGTCGCCGAGCCCGGACATCACCAAGCAGCTCCTCGACTCGGGCGCCCGGCTCGTGATCACCGTCTCGGCGCTGCTCCTGGCGGCCGAGGCGGGCGCGAAGGGCGCGGGCCTCGCGCACGAGCACCTCGTGGTGCTCGACGGCGACTCCGCCGTGGCTGCCGAGTACACCTCCCTGGCCGACCTGCTGGCCGACCCGCACCCGGCCCCCGAGGTCTCGTTCGACCCGGCGACGCACCTCGCGGTGCTGCCGTACTCGTCGGGCACGACGGGGCACCCCAAGGGCGTCATGCTGACGCACACCAACCTCGTGGCGAACGTGGCGCAGTGCTTCGCGATCGGGGTGGAGCGCGACGACGTCGTGCCGTGCGTCCTGCCGTTCTTCCACAACGATGGTTCCAGTGAGACTCTGGAGTCATGGACACACGCACGCGACCACGGGTAGCCATCTACCTACGTCAGTCGATCACCAAAGATGACTCCTATTCTTTCGAGATTCAGGAAGCCGCATGCCGCGAACTTGCCGACCGTGAAGGATGGCAAGTTGTCGATATCTTCCAAGAGGCAAAGAGCACTTCCGCATCCAAAGGCGGAAAGGGCAACGCAGCCAAGCGTCCGGAGTTGGTTGCATTCCGTGAGGCATACGACCGGGACGAATTCGACTTTGGTCTAGTCCACGAAACCGCACGTCTCGCACGCAACATGGCGGACGGCGCACAGATCGTTTCTGACATGTACTACGCCTCTGTACTGGATGGCGTGCGGTACTTGGATGAAGACTCTGACGACTTCTCCCCACTGTTGAACATGTTGCTTGCGCACAAGTTCGCAAAGGACATCGGCAAGCGTTGGCGAGAGGCGCACAAGCGACGCTTTCTCCTAGGGCTTCCTCCCACGGGCGGGCACCAGTACGGCTACGTACAGGAGAAGGGTGCTTACCTTCCCGGGCCGGATGCTCCCAAGTTGACAGAGGCGTACCGACGCTTCATCAACGGTGCTGGCTTCCGTGTGGTCGCTGAGGTAATGGGCGTGGATATCCGCGTGGCACGTCGTGCGCTGGATTCAGGCTTTGGCGCTGGACTGTTCCTGTGGCAAAAGAAGCACTGGAGCGGCGCACACACAGCCGTAATCACTCACGGAGAGTGGCAGGCCTACCTCAAGGTCCGTGCGGAGCGTGCTGACATCCCTACGCGCTCACGTAACCCCAAGTACTGGCTCTCAGGTGTGGCGCACTGTGGCAAGTGTGGGGCGACGATGGTTCGCAATGGGCGCGGGATGCGCTGCACTGCATATGTCACCCGTGGAAAGTCCGTGTGCTCCGGCACGTGGGGTGACCTTAAGAAGATCGAGCGCAAGGCGTGGATGTACTTGGGTGCTCACTCCAAGGAATGGGCCGCAGCCATGCCCGCATTCGAGGATGAGGAGCAGCGAGCAAACGCAGCGCTGCTAGATGCCACAGCCGAGCGGGACGCAGCACAGGAGCAGTTGGACGGAGCCGTTAAGCGCGTGCTGTTGGGTGTCGTCACGGAGCAGGAAGCCGCGCCCATCCTCGCGGAACTCCGTGCATCGGTGAGTGAGGCTCAGGAGAAGATGAATGCCGCTGAGGCTGCACTAGCAATGGCGCGGCCTGCCGATGACTGGAGCGCAATTCTCCGTGTGGTGGGCTACAACGACGAAGAGGGGGACATCTTCGATGAACTCGAACCGGAGGAGTGGAACGCGGTATTGAAGCGGCTAATGCGGATTACCGTGTACAACTACGAACACATTGAAATCGGTCCCGCAACGGCCTAAACACACGGTTTCAGCAAGGGAGCCTCTGGCATTTCGCCGGAGGCTTTCTTATGCCCTTATTCTAAATGCCTATGTGCTATAATAATACCTAAGCCGGAAAGGATTAAAGAATGGCAAATTTAAGAGATGAAGTCTCAGTACTAAAGCAGCGCAAGACACGAGCGCTACAGGCAGCCGAGAGGCTAGAAGCACAGGCACGCGGCAAGCGAGACCTAGCCGACGACCTAGCACTACAAATCGCGTTCGCAGAGGCTGAGCCTGTGCGCATAGAGGGCGGCTACCAGCGTGGCGGTGCAGCGTGATGGAAGTAATAGCAATCGCACTCGGAGTAGTGGCGCTAATCCTCCTCAACGTGAGGATCTACCAACTCACCAAAGAGCGGGACCATGCGGTATCCCATCTCGCGGATTACAGAGCGACGATAGATCGACTCGAAGAAAAGACCCGTGAGGCTGAGAAGGAACTCCGTAAGGCTTGGGCAACTTTAGATGAGCAGGCGTCAGAATGATTACGGCACTAGCGGTAGTCGGAGCAATAGTCGCCGGTACGTATGCCGGGGAAGCAGTAGTAAGAGTTATAGCAAAGGAAACAAAATGAGAAATATGATCAGCGAAGCAAAAGTAATCGAGGCACTAGAAGTTCTAGGTTTCAACTTTGGGCCTGACGAAAACACGGAATACAGCGTAAACATCCGCCTAGGTCTCAGCCGTAGTGACATTGAGTACACCATAGCGGAGATAGGAAAGAACGTCACACATGAACGCATCTACATCATGAACACGGACCGAGTAGGAGAACAAGTTGCGTCTCTTGAGAAAACATCAAGGGTGTTACAGGCAGAGATTAGAGAACTTGAGGAATTCAAGGCTCACGAGTTAGAAGCAAAGGAAGAAACAAAATGACAGAACAAGAACAAGATGCAGCGCTAGCGCTACTCAGAGAGCACCTAGATTTACTGCTCCGATTCACCACGGGAGCGCAGCCGTTCACGTGGGAAGAGTTAGCGGATTACGTTAACAACCCGCCTGAGTGATTTAGGGCAAAGAGAAGCCCTCCGGGAGTGGGAGACCGGAGGGCAGAAATGCATAGTTTAGTGACACTGAAAGACGTAAGAAGGATCTGAACTGCTTACGTAACTATTATATCATAAGGCCCTTGGGCCAGAAGGATTCGAAATGGAATACAGAAAGTACATGCAAGACCCTGAGGTGCAGCGAGTCATGAATGCTTCCAATGAGGAAGTGCGAGAACTCATAGACGAGATGCAACAGCAGGAGAAGCAGCAACAAGGAATCAATCTCACGGTCAACGTGAACACAGGGGAGAAGAGCCTTAACGAACGTCTAGTTGAGACTGCCGACCCTACCAAGCGTGACAAGTTGCAAGAGGCTCTAGCCTCGGAAGGACCGCAGCCCAACCGCCTAGCCAAAGACAAGATGGATTGGCTACTCAGTGAGCCGGATATCTCGATGCTCATTGACGGGAAGATCCACGCAGCCGGTATCGGCCAACTGTTTGGACCCTCCTACACAGGAAAGACAATCATCTGTCTCGACCTAGGGCTATCCATCGCAGCAGGGCTCAAGTCCTGTGCACTGGGAGACCTGGAATTAACTGGAATGGATGTTGTCTACTCCGCTATGGAAGGTGGAGCAGCATTCCGAAAGTACGTACGTGCTTGGTTCGCTGCACATGAAGAGGCAGACGTAGAAGAAACCATGTCCCGATTCTGGGTGCTTGACGGCGCGATGAATGAGGGAGTCATGGTAGGTGGAGAGGCTTCCGCAGAGTTCGGCATCGGACGCCTAGAAGCGGAGATAGCCGAACTCGGTATTACTCCGGCTCTGGTCATCTACGACACACAGATTGACACGCTCGCTGTAGACGAGAACAACAACACAGAAGCCGCTGAGGCTCTGCGCACGTTGAAGCGCTATCACGATGCAGCCGGATCGTTCGGGCTGCTTATCCACCACACAGGCCACGACAAGACCCGTGCCCGTGGAGCGTCATCCTTCCGAGGAAAGTTAGACATGATGGTTGGTCTTGAGCCTGGCAATAGAGGCTCCGTCAAGGTCCGTTGGACCGACAACGAGAACTCCAAGGTCAAGGGGTTCGAGCGTCCCGACGCTGACACAGTTCTCCGTATCGAGACGGCTCACCACATGGGCCAGCCGGTAGGCGGGTACGTGAAGCGCCTAGACGGCCTAGAAGCCGCTCTAGCGGGACGTAGCGCAGCCGATGACGCTAGGGACGCTCAACTCTCCGCCGACCGTACGAGCGTGCTTGATGCGATCCGTGAGGCTTACAACTCCAAGTCTGCTATCAAGACAAAGACAGGTCTCACACGTCCACGTATGGACAAGGCCATTGACTCCCTGATTGATGAGGGAACCATCTATGACGCGGACTCACGAGACACACGCTCCGAGTATCGCATTAGGCAGTAATGGTTATGCTGTTGTGCAGGGGCTAAAGCCCCCCTGCATAACAGAACAACCAACCACGTTATGCAGTTGTGCATAACAGGTTGTGCAGCATAACGACATAACCAAGAGTAGGACTAGGCACAGAGCCGAGAGAATGACGGAGAGACGTTCACCTAAACAGGAGAACGAGAAATGTACGAAGAAGATGTAATTGCTTACGCGATATGGGAGTTAGAACACCTTGCCAACGGTGAGGGTAAGTGGCACAGGCTATATCGCCACGCTGTAATTGGATATGGAGTAGAGGAAGATAGATGAGGGATGCAACGCAGAACAGGGCAGAGATGTATCAGAAGGTCTATGAGGAGAATGAACTAGCAGCACCAGCGGTTGCAGCATTCATAGACAGCCTAGAGATAATCATGCTAGGTCACCAAGAAAGATACGGAGTCGAACTACACGACCCGATGGTGGTTCATGAGATGGTGTGGTTATATGTAAGCAACCTTAGGAACAAGGAGAAGCGATGAAGAAGCCGGTTGTGTGGTTCATATCGATTGTGTCTGCGTTGCTTGCGTATGGCGGAGCATCGTGGGCTTGGGCAGAGTTCGGACCTGAGGGACAGAAGGAGGACGCAACAGAGCAGTGCATAGCCGGGCGTATCAAGATGATTCCGGAGTGGACATTGGAAGAGATAATGGCCGACTGTTCGGAAGAGAACGGGTACACAATCAAGTAGGCAGCAGTAACGACTCAAGGCCGGGGCATTAGCCCTGGCCTTTGTCATGCCCGGAAGTGCTCACGGATTAAGACGGATTGAGGGATAATTAGGAGGGATTAGGAATGTAGAGGATTCATGCCACGAAAGGACACACGCCGTAACACAGATTGGAACGGCAGCAAAGTAAGAACAGCCCGTAAGTTCTGGGCTACTCAACTACCCCTTGGTTGCTACCAGTGCGGCAGGCCTGTGCTGCCTGAGCGCGCATGGGTAGTGGAGCACATCATGCCCCGTGCATTAGGCGGAGGAGATGGGGTAGAGAACCAATGGGTATCTCACCGCACTTGCTCCAACAAGTCAGGCTCCAAGGTTCGCGCGGCTAAGAACTCCAAGGAGATTCGAACACAGGCAGTGGACTCACAACGAAGTGAGGGACTGCAACCGTGGTAATCACGCAAGATCCGTCGCAATCCGTCGAAGTTGCGGACGTTTTTTTAGAAACCGTTGACAGCCCTCGCTTGAGTGCCTCTGCCTTTTTTTTCGTAGCCGACTCCGAAAGGAGCCGACGCGGGGCGGATCTACTCGGAATGACAGCACATCCGCACCAATTAGCACTAGGCGCGATGTTGGACAAAGGCGTAGAGACCAACGCCATCTGTTGGGGACGCCGTAACGGCAAGACTGAGGCTGTATGGATGTGGCTTCTAGGTCTTCTCGACTCGGAGCCGGACACGTTCGTTGTCATGACAGCCCAGACAGCCGTTAAGGCACGTGAACGCTTCATGGCTCACGCACGCCGCTTGGATCGCCACTATCCGGAGGATGCCGGAGGACCAAAGATCCGCAAGGGTGCCGTAGTTGACATGGACTTCCAGAACGGCTCTCGCCTTTGGGTGGTCGCTCCGGATGAGGATTCATTCCGTGGAGACGAAGCACGCGTTGTGTTCTTTGATGAGGCACAGTCCTATGACAAGGAACGCGGCGAGTCGTTGAAGCAAGGCGCGATGCCGCTACTTGACTCCGTAGACGATGGGCAAATCATTCTCGCCGGTACCCCCGGCAATGTTCGCGCGGGTTGGTTCTGGGATGCGCTAAACCTAGGAGCCAAGGAAGAGCCTGGACACGTCTCCTCATGGCTCTCAGCCGGAGATGACATCGCGGCAGTCGATCTTGACGACGAAGACGTATGGCGCTCTGTGCTTCCCGGCATCGGCACCATTACGACTCTCGACAAGATGCGTGCACGCCGCGCGGGTCTGAGTGATCCGGCATGGGCACAGGAGTACCTAGGCATCTGGCCCAAGGTTCTCGGAGAGACAGCGATATCGGCTGAGGCATGGGAGAACACCTGCCTTGCCGCTGACGGCTTCCCGGAGCTGCCAGACGCGTTCGCGCTCGCTCTGTCGGTACTTCCGCCCAACGACGCGGCTAGCAGCCTCACAGCGGCGTACAGAGACGCTGACGGGCACGGCTACGTCACGACGCTGCACCACCAAGGCGGGACCGCCGGCCTAGCCCGCGTCGCCGGCGAAATTCTGACCAAGTACCCAAGAGTGCGTCTGGTCTATGACGGCATCGGAGCGAACAACGAACCAATCAAGGTTCTTGAGCGTGACACACGCCTACGCAGCCGAGTTCACAAAGTGACAAGCGGAGATGTGCAAGCGGGGCAAGCCGCACTTGTGCGTGAACTCCATGAGGGAACTGTCTTCCATCGTGAAGGGCAATCCGGCATGGACACCGCCGCAGAGTCTTTGCGCTGGAACGAAGCCGCAGACAAAGGCCGATGGTTCGGCTTCAAGAAGTCAGGAGCGGACATCTCTCCGCTTTCTGGTGCAGCACTAGCGCTCTGGGACATAGACCAGAACGTTCCACGCAAAACAATCACGAAAGTGCACAAAGCGTAGTAAAATGTATTTAGAAAGGTACACGTACGTAAATGGTTAACCTAAACCCCTTCAAAGGATTCCGAAACAGCGCAGAACTCCTCAGCCCCTTCACACCGACTGGGCTGCAAAGTGTTGCTATGGCTGACATATTCGGAGACCTAGAAAGATTCCCCCCTACTCGCGCTGACGCGATGCTTTGTGGCCCAGTCGTAAAAGGCCGCGCACTCATTGCAGGGACTATCTCCCGCTTGCCGCTATATGCCGCGCGTGGAGAAGAGCAACTATCTCAGAAGGAACAACCAACGTTCCTCTACCGCTCCAATACCGCGATGGGTCCACGCCTACGACTTTTGCTCACAATGGATGACTTGCTCTTCTATGGCGACTCTCTGTGGGCAGTAGAACGCGGTGCAGCCGGACAAATAGTGGATGCATACCGCGTAGACCGTAGCCGTTGGTATTACGACACCAACGACGGAACCACAATCCTCCTAGACGGCAAGGACGTAGACAGCCGCAAGATAATCCACTTCATCGGTCCACAAGAGGGCCTGTTGGATATCGCCGGTATTGAGATTCGCTCATATATCGATCTTCTTAAGGTTCGTGCCGCTCGCTTGCGTAATCCCGCACCAGCGACACGCCTTGTTGAAACTCAAGAGCAGAGATACACACCTGAGGAACTTGACATCTTGCTAGATGGTTACAAGACCAACCATAAGGCAGATTCAGACTCTGTTGTTCACGTTCCTTTCGGTTTGAACCTAGAAGAAGGTGCGACACAGACTGTTGAAATGTTCGATGGTCAAGCCAACCAACTTGCACTTGCTTTCGCAGAGAAGATGTCAATTGAGCCTGAATTAATCGGTGGCGCATTAGATGTGTCGTCCATTGAATACCAGAATCAACAGGGTAAGCGCTCATGGTTCATCGATATGAACCTTGCGTATTGGCTAGATCCAATACTTGAAACGCTCTCCAAGGACAACGTAGTACCGAAAGGACAATCGGTACGCGCTGACCTTTCCGGATTGGTAGCACTACCTCAGCCGGAGAATACAGAAGTACGTGAAGACTAAATGCAACTATTTGGAACATTGCTAGCGGCAGATACCGATAGCAGAACTCTTAAGTACCTCCTACTTCCATACGGCAAGGCTGGCAGCACATCTGCCGGTCTGGTTCAAGCAAGTGAGGGAGCGGTCACCGTTCCCCAGATTGCCGACCTTGAGCCGTTGAACATGGAGCATGACCACACCCGACCTGTAGGCCGCTTCTCCAGCGTCACAGAGACTCCTGAGGGCTTGGTAGCAGAGGTAACACTCTCCACCACCACAGCAGCCAATGACGCTCTCCTAGAAGCACGTGAGGGACTACGTAGAGGTATCTCCGTAGAACTCCGTGACGTAGTGATCCGTGCAGGCCGATTGGTCAGCGCTGTTCTCTCCGGAGCAGGCCTAGTTGCCCGTCCCGCTTTCTCTGACGCTTTGCTAATCGCGTCAGACCAGGGAGTGGAGCGCGTAGCCGTAGATACAGAAGATCTACCAGAAATTTCCGAGGCATCCTCTGTCGCGGACGAGGAAGAGGCAGAAGCCGAAACCTCTAATGAAGAAACAGAAATCGAAACCACAATGGAAAACGAAATCACCCCTGAGGCAGAGGAAACATACCTCGCAGCCTCTGCACCTGTTGGTCTTCCCTTCAACAAGGGAAACCACAACAAGCCAAACCTCACAGCGAATGATGTATTCAAGGCTGTACAGGATGGCAACGCAAAGGAACTTACCGCTGCACTTGCACAGACAAACTCCGCAGACCTAACAGCACCTGTTGGCGCTGACACATGGCTAGGAGAAATCTGGAACAAGGTCGAGCGTAAGGACATCGTTGCTGACCTAGTAACCGTCAAGCCTCTTAACTCCCGCAAGGTCAAGGGCTACCACATCACTAACGTTGATGAATTTATTGCGACCGATTGGGCGATGGATGGCTCAGAAATCGCTTCTGTTGAAGCCGAGGTAGACGACGATGAAGCAACAGCGACTCGTTACGGTCTTGCTCTTTCCGTAGATCGCTCATTCCAGGATCTAGGAGAAGAGGAATTCGTAGAGTCCTACTCTCGCAAGGTTGCTAACGCAGTCTCCAAGCGTCGTGACGCAAAGGTTCTTAATGCCCTTACTAACCTCTCTGCTTCTGTGACCGCTAACCCTGGTGCAGTTCCTGCCGGAGTGGACCCAACTCTAGTCCGCATCGTTGACGGAATCCTTTACCTACAGGATCGCGACCTAGCACCCGCATATGTACTTCTAGGTGCAACTGCATTCCGTAACTACAGCCTTATCTCTGTAGACGACCGCCGCGCATTCCTTACAGAAAGCCTTGGTCTAGATGGTGGAGCACTTGACGGAGTAAAGATCCGCAGAGTTCCTGCAAACCACCCAACATTCGGCGCTGAGACTGTCATTGTCGCTACCAAGACTGCTGTAACTCTTCACGAGCCAGCCGGTACCCCATTGCGCGTTGACGCAACAGCACTCTCCATCGGACAACTTGAGCGCGCATTCTTCGGATACGCCGCAATCCTTGTCAACGAGGGTGAAGCCGTACAGATCAACGCAACAGCGTAAGGAGGTTAGGGCATGGCTTGGAATGACATAGGTTCCGCGCTAATCACGGAGGTATGGGCCGATGCCCCTACCTTCAATGTGAATGCCCTTACTGCATACCTTGAGGCGGCGCACACACAGTGCGTCGCCTACGCCCCGGCTTTGGTTGACGATGCGGATATTCCGCAGAGTTACCTACTAGCCGAGATTATGCAGGCAAGAGCACTCGCTAACAGCATGACCGCTGGAACTGCTGACCAATTCGGAGATGGCTTTGCTGTCACCGTCTACCCGATGGATTGGAACGTTAAGAACCTACTCCGTCCAAAGACACAGATTAGGTTCCACTAATGGAAAGCGGAAGAAAGAAGATCGTTGAGGCACTAGAGACACATGCTCCGTCACTCACGGTTTATCCGTATGACGCGGGGATTAGTGCAATTGGCTCTCCTGTTGTGTTGGTCTACATGTCCAGTAGGGCACGTACTAGCGGTCTACAGATGCTCGATTCCGTGCGCGTTGTGATTGTTGGTCCCTGGCAAGACTTGGGAACAAAGGTCACTTCGACACAAACAGGAATTGATCTACTGGAAGACCTCATTGACGAAGTCACCGAGGCTATCGAAAAAAGCGGCATCTCAATATGGAGCACTGCCGATTACGTCATCTACAAGGAGACGTTGCCCGCGTTCGAAATTAACGTGGACGTACCCACACGAAAGAATTATTCATAATGGCAACACTAGATATTCAACCCCTAGTAATGCT
The DNA here is from genome assembly GCF_042654905.1 of Promicromonospora alba. Classification (NCBI taxonomy): domain Bacteria; kingdom Bacillati; phylum Actinomycetota; class Actinomycetes; order Micrococcales; family Promicromonosporaceae; genus Promicromonospora; species Promicromonospora alba. The sequence continues at coordinate 29,036 of NZ_JBHSFI010000012.1, read as the reverse complement.
TGACGTCATCTGCAATATCAGCCTTGCGCCAACTGGCGGAGATGACTTCTCAAAGCACCTTGACGCGGTAACCCTTACACCTACCGCATCTGCAATCACATGGACCGGTCTTGGAAAGAATACCTTCTCCGCTACACAGACCGCTACTTGGTCTGCTGTTCTCAACTATGCACAGGATTGGGAGAGCGCTGTAGACGAAAGCCTCAGCCGCTTCCTATTCGACAATGAGGGTGTAACCCTCTACATCGAATTCCGCCCAATGCGTGGCGCTGGAACCACCTGGACCATTGAGGCAACCGCTTCTCCTGGTGCAATTGGTGGAACTGTCGGAGCAGTTGCAACAGCATCTGTAACTCTCGGCTGCACTAAGCCAGTACCGAGCGTCTAATGGAAACCAACGGCGCGGAGAAATTGCGTAGTGCTGCTACTGCACTCCGTGCCGTTGGGCCGGATGTGCGTAAGCAAACGCAGTCCGCAATTCAGCAGAACGTATCTCCGATGTGGAGCCAGGCTATCAAGAGCCGCACCCGCACTAAGACAGATACACGCATCCTCGCAGGTAACCCAAAGGTCACCGGAGGAGCAAAGCCAACTCTGACAGCCGCTAACTCAGCGGCGCGTCTAGGTGGTCGCACGCCTGCAAAGAGCCTGTGGCCACAGTACGAGTTCGGAGACGGCAACAAGACTTACAAGACCTATGACCGTAAGGGACACAAGGTCCGTAGACGTACCCAGAACCAACTACCCAACCGCAAGAAGAGTGGACGAGTTCTGTATCCAGCCTTTGCGGAGATTGCTCCGCGTATCGCGTCACTGTGGACTCAAACAGTGATCCGAACAATTTATGAAGCATTAGGAAAGTAGCATGGCCGATTTCAAGATTGAACTTGATTTAGACGAGACTCCTGCCGTTAAGGCAGCGGGTAAGGTCGGTGACGCTTTAGAGCAGGTTGGCGACGAGTTCAAGAAACTCGAACAGGCTGACATAGATTCCGGCCAACTAACAGATGTAGCAGACGAAGCGGGTAAGGCTGACAAAGCCACTCGCGAACTTGCCGACGCCATGGATAAGGCGGAGAAGAGTGCAGGCCTTTCTAACTCCGAGTTCAAGGCAGCACAGGGAGTTCTACGCCTAGTTAAGCAACAAGCCGAGGAAACCGGCCGCAGCCTTGAGGAAGCGTTCAACGACATTGAAACCTACGCCGAGAAGGCAGGTAATGCGCTGGATGAACGCGTGCTCGCAAAGGCTAAGGAACTCGGAAACCGTGGACCAACTGAAATCGAGAAGGTCCAAAATGCTCTCAAGGATATTCAGACGGCCGCAGATGACATTGATATCGATGTTGACACGTCGGGTATCAAGAGACTTGATGATGAATTCGACAGGGCTGCTAAGGGAGTAGATGACTTTAAGGATGAGGCAAGCGGAAGCATGCGTGAAGCCGCTGCATCATTCGACGGTTCCGCAGAGTCGATTCAAGGCGTATTCCAGGAAATCTCTGCTAGCGCTCTTGCCGGATTCGGTCCGGCTGGTGCTCTTGCTGGTCTAGCAACTGCTGTTGGTGCTGGTGCGCTGTTCAACTACATCAACGCTGAGGCAGAGAAGACAAAGGAACGTCTCGCAGAGGCATTCCAAGACATGGTGGACAACGCCGCTGGTGCGTTCTCTCAGGGATTCATTGAGGGAAACCTAGCGAACATCTTTTCTGGTGCAGATGAAGCCGTGGTGAGCCTTGAGAAGTTGAAGCGTACTTCCGAGGAAACCGGAGTGTCGGTTGAACTCCTAGCCCGCGCATATGCAGGCGACATGTCAGCAATGGAAGAGGCTACGGAGCAACTACAGCGCAAGATCGGTGACGATTCCGAGATTCTTGGGTATGAGGCTGCAATGAATACAGCAACCGGTCACACCCTAAGAGACCTTGAGAAGCAACGTAGAGACTGGAACTCAACAACTAGCCGAGTTCAAGGATACGAGCGCGCAATCAGGGACATTCCTAATAGCAGCCGTACCGATGTCAGAGTTACTGACAATGGAAGTGCCCGTAAGACGAGAGGCGAGATTAGGGATCTTGCCGAATATGCAGGAATCAAGAGAACTTCAGAAATGGGCGTTCGACTTGATCCTACTCAGGCATACATAGATGCTGCGAACATTCGTGAGCACATCTACAGAACGCCTGCAATAGTACAGGTAAAGGCAGTTTAAGTAATGGCAACAATTACAGCAGATAGCGCAACGGAGGTTGGCGTACGAATCAATGGGACACCCGACCCACGATTGACCGCAACGACAATGGCTTTGAGCGGTGCAACTGCAACGGACACTCACCCGGCTACTGGCGCGCCAGACGGAGGCTCTTATTTCCGTAGAACAATCTCAGTAGCCAACACAGGTTCTCCAATGACAATGAACCTGTCGCCGGGAACTACCAGTTCAATCCCAGTTATCGCGGGGGAGTCCTACACAGGCTCTTGGTACGCCAAGAAGAGTGCAGGAACCATCAATACCTACATGGCTGTTACGTGGTTCTCCTCCGTTGGTTCCATCATCACGGGTAACACGGGGAGCAACTACGCGCCTACAACTACGTGGACTCGCTACTCCGAGACTTGGGAAGCGCCAGAGCACGCAGCATTTGCACAGCCGTCTATTCGTTGGTCAGGTACGGCGACGAGCGGTCAGACTCTCGACTTTGCACAAGCACAGTGGGAGAAAACCGCGACTCTAGATGACTACTTTGATGGCGACTATCCAGATAGCGAGTGGAGCGGAACTCCTAATGCGTCGTCATCCGTGACGGACATCAGCAACATTGTTCGACACACTCCGGCTCTGGTATTCGACTACAGCACAACTCGTGGAGCCGGAAGCATCGTTCACGAGACGTTGGCATCTGGGTACCCCTACACATCCCTACGCGCTCCACAGAGCCGTACAGGCACGCTCTCGACTGTCTGGGACAGCAGGGCTGCCGCTCTGGCTGCTGAGGCTGCTCTGAGCGTCCCTGAGCGCTTCCAGTTCGAGGAGCCGGAAGAAGACATTGACTTCTTCTTCATCGTCTCCGGTGACCTCACGCTAGAGGCTATTCCAGGCACTGACTATTGGATCATCCGCATTAACTTCCGTGAGGTGAGTCCATAGTGATTACCTCAACCCCTACATGGACATTGACGATGGGCTACGTACAACTGCCTATCCTCTCTGGAACTCTCAACATCAGCGCTCAGGCAATGCCTGCCGTTGGTGGTGGTTTCGTTGTTCCGTTCGATCAACAAATTTATGATGCGTTGGATGCACGTAGTTTTACTCTTAATGAGTTGACCGTTCGTGGTGAGCGAACCTATTGGACAAGCAACTCACTTGCCTATCTGTCGGAGATGTTCGAGGGAATGACTCTAGGAGAGGTGTCCGCAGCGTTTGACGGAATGACTCTAGGAGATGTCTCCGAGATGTTTGGAACTCCACTTACAGAAGGTGCTCCGGCTGAGAATGAATCCATCGATTTGACTCTATACAGTCGTGGCGTCTCCAAAGACCTTAGAAGCGGCACTATGACAATTATTGTCAGTTCATCTGAGGTATGGCTCACTGACTGGGCTATTGCCAACTCTGCGGACGTTGCTGCATTGGATGAAGTGAAAGACTCTCTTGCTCCGAACACACTACGTTGGAACGTGGAGCCTGCTGTTTCGGTTGCAATTGGCAAGGATGTTGACTTTGGCCCGTATGGCGGCAATGCAATGTCAGGAGAGTATGAAGTACCAGACCTCAAGGGAATGACAGCATTTGAGGCAATCCGTGGAGCACTAGAAGACAAGGACTTGTCTTTGCGTGTGCAACCCAACGGAGACTTTGTACTCAAGCCGCCAATGTCCAACATCACGGGCAACCTTGATTGGTTCGAGTTCTGGCCTTACGACACCATCGACGTGGTAGAGGAAGTGAACCGTAATGGTGACTGGTACGACTCCGCTTATCTAATCTCTCGACAGGACAGCGGAGCACTTAAGACAGCCGGTTACCCGTCAACGTTCCACTCCCGTACATGGGTGGAGTACATGCCTGACAACACAAAGCCGACTACGGCAATGGCGCAAGCAATCGTGAACAGAACCAAGAAGCGTGGACACACGATCACGCTTACTGCTCCCGCACGTATGGGAATCTGGTACAGAGATTACTTTGTCTATTGGCCCGTGCTGGAGCCTGTGGAATCAGAAATTGTCTGGCAAGTGGACAGCGTCTCATATGACTTGTTCACAGATCGAATGACTCTAACCGGAATAATCCCGGATTAGCAGTACAGGGCAGTAGCCCTAGCAGTACAGAATTAAGGAAAGCAATTATGGCTCTAGATTCGAATGGAGTATGGCAGTACACGGCGGATGAGACAGCAAGTCCATTCCCTGAAATGTTGAACCGTGGTATGGAGAGTGTCAGTGACGCTATCGGCCCGCATGTAGTTGACTCGGGTTGGATTTCGGTTTCCAGTTTTGAGACTGGATGGGGCAGCCTAGGTGCAGTCGGAAGTAGTACTCACGTTGAATACCGACGTGTTGGGTATTTGGTTGAGGTTCGTGGTCTGGTTGAAAGAACTGGTGCCGACATTGGACCGAGCGTATCCGCAGACCTGTTTACGCTTCCTACCGGTTATCGACCTAGCCGTTCGATACACGATATCCAACTCTCCAATGCACAGTTGGTAACCCAAGGTGCATCTACCGGAACAGCCCACACTCACGCCGTTATGACTTCATCCACATCAGGTCCCGGGCTTCGTGGATCACTTTCCAATAGTACGGGGTTGTTCTCAGTGGTTTTCCCCGCTGGTGTAACTCTCGTCACGGGAAAGTGGATTTCCGCACATCTAATGTTCTTGGTGGACTGAGCCATGACCGCAGAAGATATAGCAACCGTACTCACAGCAGTAGGCGACTCATGGCCTGCCGCTATCGTGGTTCTCGCATTCGTCATTGGGTTTGTGTTCTGGAAGGCTCTGCCTTACCTCAAGGACATTGCACACGAGTTGCACCCGAATAGTGGCCGCAGTTTGCGAGATGTCGTAGACCGCATAGAGCGTGACGGTAAGGAAACGCGTACCAAGTTGGAGGAGCACATTGCCGCATCCGAGGAACGTGGAGCCAAGACCATTGAGAAGATCGAGGAACTAACTCCATAAGCCGCCGCATAGGTCTCTTGCCATTCCCTATGCGGCTACGGTCCCTGTTGGTGTTTGCTCCTGGCAGGGACTACCCCAAGATATAATGAGAGTGTGCCTACCTCAGAAGGCACGTATCTTGTTTATTACTTTTTACAGAAGCACAAAGCCGCCCCGCGAAACCTAAGTAGCGGGGCGGCTTTTCTGTGCTCACTCGGAGACGTACGTTCCCTTGCCCCGTACGGTCTCGACTAGGTGGCGATCACGGAGAACTTGAATGGCCTGCCGAACTGTAGGGCGGGATACGTCGAACTCTTCTGTGAGTTCTGTTTCTGACGGGATGCGGCGACGCGGCGGGTATGTCCCGTCCGTGATCCGGGCAGCGAGCACGGCAGCAATCTGCACGTACAAGGGCTCCGGCCCGTCTAGGTCCAACGTCGTCATGTTTCGACATTAGGTGTCCTGCGACAGTGCTTCTCGTCAGGTGACGACACCTGACAGGACATGACAAGTTGGGTAGGTTTCTCCGCATGACTTCCCCAGAGATGCCGCCCGAGGGCACAGAGGCGCGGTGCGAGTTCTGCCGCGAGACAGTGATGTTGGTTCCGGTACCGTCGAGAGAGCGGCACTGGCTACACGAGCGCGACCCAATCGACGGACAGCGACACTGCCGGGGAGGTGTACGAGATGGGCTGCTCACGCTCCACAAGCCCAGGGTGTTCGCCTGGATGTACGACGAGACCGGGCACCCGCTTACGTCCACAGGGCAGCCCATGCCGCGCCGGTCGGCCTAGCGTCTGGGCTGCTCAGAGGCGCGTCTCACTTGGACCACAGTTGCACATCTACGGCATGACGGTGCTGCTCAACGTCGCGCTGCGCACCCGGGCGAAGCTCGTCACGCTGCCGCGGTTCGACCTGGCGCAGTACCTCGGCGTGATCCAGGACCACCGGGCGAGCTTCCTGTTCGTGGCGCCGCCGATCGCGCTCGCCCTGGCCAAGCACCCGCTGGTGGACTCGTACGACGTGTCCAGCGTGCGGGCCGTGCTGTCCGGTGCCGCGCCGTTCGACGAGAAGCTCGCGGCAGCGGTGGTGGCCCGGCTCGGTGACGAAGTCCGGGTGCTCCAGGGCTACGGCATGACGGAGATGTCGCCGGTCTCGCACGTCATCCCGTTCGGCCGCCGCGACATCTCGGCCGGGTCGGTGGGGCTGCTGGTGGCCAACATGGAGGCGAAGATCGTCGACCCGGCGACGGGCGCCGAGATCGAGCAGCCGGCCGAGGGCGTCTCGGGTCCCGGTGAGCTGCTGTGCCGCGGGCCGAACGTGATGGCCGGCTACCTCGGCAACCAGCGGGCGACGGAGGACACCCTGGAGCCCGACGGGTTCCTGCACACCGGCGACATCGTCACGGTCGACGCCGAGGGCGTGTTCCAGGTGGTCGACCGGCTCAAGGAGCTCATCAAGTACAAGGGCTACCAGGTGCCGCCCGCCGAGCTGGAGGCGCTGCTGCTGTCCCACCCCGGCATCTCCGACGCCGCGGTGATCGGGGTACCCGACGAGGAGGCCGGCGAGATCCCCAAGGCGTTCGTCGTGACCGCGCCCGGGGCGACCCTGTCCGAGGGCGAGGTCATCGCGTTCGTCGCCGAGCAGGTGGCCCCGTACAAGAAGGTGCGGGCCGTGGAGTTCATCGACGCGGTGCCGAAGTCCGCGTCCGGGAAGATCCTCCGCAAGGATCTGCGGGCGACCCGGTAGGTGCGCGGTGGACGGGCCGGGTCAGGCAGGCCCCGGTAGGTTGAGTGCGATGTCGCACCACACCGAGCCGGCCTCCGGCGTGGACTCCACGAGCTCTGCGCCGAGATCTGTACCGACGTCGGACGCCGCCCGCAGGATCCGCGTCGTCGTCCTGTTCGGGGGACGTTCCGGCGAGCACGGGATCTCCGTCGCGACCGCCGGTGGCGTGCTGGGCGCCATCGACCGCTCGAAGTACGAGGTGGTGCCCGTGGGCATCACGCCGAACGGGCAGTGGGTCATCGCCGCCGACGAGCCCGGGCGCTGGGCGATCACCGACGGCAAGGTGCCCGAGGTCCCGGCCTCCGCCGCCGAGGTGGTGCTCCCGCTGACCGTCGGCGACGCCGCGCTGCGGGTTCTCGAGCCGGGCCGGGTGCCGACCGTCCTCGCCGACGTCGACGTGGTGCTCCCGCTGCTGCACGGCCCGTACGGCGAGGACGGGACCGTCCAGGGCCTGCTCGAGTTCGCCGACACGCGGTACGTCGGCTCCGGCGTGCTCGCGTCCGCCCTCGGGATGGACAAGCACTTCATGAAGCTGGTGTTCGCGGGACACGGCCTGCCGATCGGCCCGTACGCGGTGATCAGGCCGGGCGACTGGCCGGTCCGCCGCGACGTCGTCCGCCAGACCGTCGAGACCCTCGGGCTGCCGCTGTTCGTCAAGCCGGCCCGGTCCGGGTCGTCGCTCGGCATCTCCAGGGTGGTCTCGCTGGACGACCTGGACGCCGCGGTCGAGGAGGCGCGCGAGCACGACCCCAAGGTGATGGTCGAGGCGGGTATCGCCGGCCGTGAGATCGAGTGCGCGGTGCTCGGCGGCAGGGGCGGGGCGCGGCCGCGCGCGTCCGTTCCTGGCGAGATCGTCGTCACCGACGAGACCAGGCACGGCTTCTACGACTACGAGGCCAAGTACTTCGACGAGGCGGCCGTGGAGCTCACCTGCCCGGCCGACCTGCCGGACGACGTCGTCAAGGAGGTCCAGGAGATCGCCGTCCGGACGTTCGAGGCGATCGGCGCCGAGGGTCTGGCGCGCGTGGACATGTTCCTGACGCCCGAGGACGGGGTGCTGGTCAACGAGATCAACACCATGCCGGGCTTCACGCCGTTCTCGATGTATCCGCGCATGTGGGCGGCCTCCGGCATGAGCTATCCGGAGCTGATCGACGAGCTCGTCCAGCTCGCGCTCGAACGGTCCACCGGCCTGCGCTGAACGCCTGTACTCTGCCTCTCGCGACTGGTCGTCACCTCGTCGGCGGGTCGGAAAAGGGTGTCTGAGGAGGCAAGATGTGGGGCGAGCCCCGCTACACCTACGCCGCGCGTGACGTGCGGGTCGCGAACGGGACCCTCACCATCGGGCTCACCACCTTCGCCCTGAGCAACGTCATGCGGGTGGAAGTGGTCGGTGTGGCGAGCCCGAAGCCCATCGGCGCCTGGGCGAACCAGGTGGCCTACCCCTTCTTCATCGTCGCGGTGATCGTCCTGCTGCTCCGCCTGGTGGGGGCCGACGGTGTTCCCTGGGAGGCCGCGCTCGCCATGGCCTGCGCGGGCCTGGCCTGGCCGGTCGCTCGCGTCTGGCAGCGGACCAAGTTCTGGAAGCCGCTGTGGAAGTACCCGGTGTACGCCCTGCAGATGGTCACCGCCACCCAGCACGTGCACCGCATCTGCGCGCACGACATGCGGCACCTCGCGGCGCTCGCCGACCTGGTGGGCGCGGCGATGAAGGACCCGAAGATCTCCTACCACGGGACCGTCCAGCTGATCACGAACGCGGACAAGCTGCACACGCTGGACGCCGGCCGGGAGTCGATGGTGCGCTGAACCGGCGGTGCGCTGAACCGGCGGCGCGCTGAACCGGCGCGCCGGGCCCGTGCTCAGCGGACGGTCGGGTGCGGCTCCAGGCCCATCTGGACCAGCAGCGAGGAGACGAGGTCCTCGTGGAGCGCCACGTGGTCGCCGAACGCGAACTCCTGGTGGCCGTAGACGGCCATGCACTGCAGCCCGTAGACCTGGCGCCAGCTCGTCACCATGAGGTGGGCGACCCCGAGCGGCAGGTCGTGTCCGCCCACCGCGTCGCGGTAGCGGCGCACCTGCTCGGCGAGCTCCGGGCCGAGCTCGTGGGCCGGGCGCGGGATGTCCGCCGCCGCCAGCTCGCGGAAGAGCGGCACGTAGTGGCCGCCGACCATCTCGGCCATGCGGCGCTGGAGGGCGTGGCTGTCGCTGAGCTCCGCGCGGATGCCGGAGCCGATGATGAGGTCGAACTCCGCCGGGTTGCGCACCGCCCAGTCGAGAGAGGTCCGGGTCGAGGCGACCAGGGCGGCGGCGATGTCACCGGGCTCCTGCCGGGCTACCGCCACGGCGAGCAGCTCCAGCACCTCCTCGACGATCAGCACGCAGAGCTGCGCGATGACGTCCTGCCGGTTCTCGAAGTGCCGGTACAGCGCCGGCGGCGTGACGCCGACCTCCTTCGCGACGGCGGCCATCGTGAGCTTGCTCAGCCCGTGCTGCCCGGCGAGCTGGTGGCGTGCGGCGGCGAGCACCTCGCGCCGCAGCTCGTCACGCAGGCGTTCGCGGCGCGACTGCACCGGCCCATGCCCTGTCGGCGCGGGACCCGCTGCTGCATGGTCCGTCGGTGCGGGCGCTGCTGGTACTGATACAACCGGGCTCACTGACACTCCTTCGTGGCAGGTACCTGTGTCACGGCATCGGCGAGGTCGGTGATGAACGACGTCGAGTGGTTCTCGGTGACCGCCGGCGGCACGATCACCTCGGCCGCGGGCTCACGGCCGTAGGTGACGAACGACCACGTGCCGGCGCCGTCGGTGGTGACTATCCAGTCGACCGTCGTCCCGTCTGCCGAGGGCACGCTCTGGCAGTCCGCGGCGGGCCCGACCTGGTCCACGCCGCAGCGCATGGTGACCGCGGCTCCCGGTTCGCCCCATGCCGCGGTGGCCTGGGCGTTGGTCGGTACCTTCGGCAGGTCCGGACCGAGCTCGTCCGGGACGGCGAGCATGACCTCGGCGCACTTCGGGTCGGCGGCGTTCGGCGCGACCTCCACGCCGATCGTCCGAGCACAGCCGCCGAGCGCCAGGACGGCGAGAACGGCGGCGGTCGTTGCGATCACGGATCGGGCGGGAAGCACGGAGATACGTTACCCGTACCGGATAGTGCCCGGCCCCGATGCCCGGTTGCTGCCGTTGTGCGGCTCGCGCACCAGCCGGTATGCGGCCTCCGGCCCGCGCTGGGCTTTAGGGTCTACCGGTGACCCGCGTCCGTGACCTCTCCGAGGAGCAGATCCTCGAACGCATAGTGCCCCTGCTGCCCCGGGGGAGTGCCACGCTGCTCGGCCCCGGCGACGACGCAGCCGTGCTCGCGGCACCCGACGGCCGGTTCGTCGTCTCGACCGACGTGCTGGTCGAGGACCGCCACTTCCGCGCCCGCTGGTCCACCGGCTACGACGTCGGACGGCGGGCCGCCGCACAGAACCTCGCCGACATCGCCGCGATGGGTGCGCGACCCACCGGGCTGGTCACGTCCCTCGTCGTGCCGGGTGACACCGAGCTGGACTGGGTGACGGGCTTCGCCAGGGGGCTGGCCGACGGCTGCGCGTCGACGGGTGCGGGCGCCGTCGGCGGGGACCTGTCCGGTGGTCCGTGCCTCGTCGTGAGCATCACCGTGCACGGTGACCTGGAGGGACGTTCGCCGGTGCTGCGGTCGGGCGCCCGGCCCGGCGACGTCGTCGCGCACGCCGGGGTGCGCGGGTGGTCGGCCGCCGGGCTGGCGCTCCTGGAGACGGGCCTGGTCCGCGTGCCGCTGTCCTCGGCCCCGCTGGAGGTCACCGACGGCGTGCTCCTCGAGGACGAGTGGGAACGGCTCGTCACCGCCTACCTCCGGCCGGACCCGCCACTGGCGGCGGGCGTCCTGGCAGGTCAGGCGGGCGCCACGTCGATGCTCGACCTGTCCGACGGCCTGCTGCGCGACGCCGGCCGGGTCGCGCGTGCGAGCGGTGTGCGGATCGACCTCGACGCCGGGGCGTTCGCGAAGGACCGGGAAGTGCTGCGTTCCGCGGCGCGTGCGGTGGCCGCGGCCACCGGCCTCGGCGACCCCGGCTGGGGGCCGGGGAACGCGGACATCGACGGCCTGGTCGGCAGGTGGATCTGGGCGGGCGGAGAGGATCACGGGCTGCTCGCCACGTTCCCCGCCGGCACCCGGCTGCCGGCGGGCTGGACCGCCGTCGGACAGGTGCACGCCGCCGGCCAGGAGGACGACGGTGGGGAGGCCGGGCCGGCCGTCACGATCGGTGGCGAGGCGCTCGACGTCGGCCCGGGCTGGGACCACTTCCGCGCCTGACCGGTGCCGGGCAAACCTCTGGCGAGGTAGTCACCCGGGTGATCACCTCGCCAGAGGTCTACCGCGACGGTCTACCGCGGCGGTCTACTGCGACGAAGTCAGCGCTTGCGGAAGCGGAGCTGTGTGAGCGGCCGTCCGCCTATGTCGTCGATGCGCTCGGTCCCGTCGTGCTGGAACCCGTGCCGCCGGTAGAAGTGCTGCGCGCGCTCGTTGCCCTCGAGGATCCAGAGCGTCACGACGGTGCCCGGGGTGAGCCCGTCGAGCACCGTGCGCATCAGGTCACGGGCCACGCCGGTGCCCCAGGCGCGGGGATGCAGGTAGATGGCGTAGATCTCGAGGTCGCCCGGTTCGGCGTCCTCGTCGCGGGACGGGCCGACGCTCGTGAAACCTACGGTGCCGCTCTCGTCCTCAGCGACGAGCACGGTGACGTCGCGCGCGGCCACTGCCGCGTTCCACCGCCCGGTGCGTTCGCTCACGTCGAGCGAGGACAGGTACGAGTCGGACAGGATCTCTGAGTAAGCACCACGCCAGGAGGCGATGTCGACACGAGCGATGGCTTCGGCGTCGGCCGTCGTTGCTGGGCGGATGGTCACGTCTTCAGGTGCCATCATGATTTCACCTTTTCACCCTGTGGGTGCGAGGCGCAACCACTTCTGTGGGTCCGTTCGAAGGCTACGGGAACGCCGAAGACGCCCGCCAGGTGCAAACCCGACAGGCGTCTTCGTCTAACGTCTTCGTCCAAGCATGACGGGTCGCGTCAGCGACCCGGCTGCGGCAGCGTCAGGCCGAAACCTTGCGCGTGACCTTGCCGGCCTTGAGGCAGGAGGTGCACACGTTGACGCGCTTGGGAGTCCCGCTCACGATCGCGCGGACGCGCTGGATGTTCGGGTTCCAGCGGCGCTTGGTGCGGATGTGAGAGTGCGAAACAGAGTGCCCGAAGCCGGGGCCCTTGCCGCAGACGTCGCAGTTGGCAGCCACGGTGTCTCCTGAATGTCGTGCACGCCTGTGCAGAAAGACAGCACGACGTGATGGATGGTCAAAAAAGGGGGAGCCCGGACGCTTCAGAGCGATCAACGCTTCGTAGCGGACCAGGCAACTTTCACAGAGTACCCGATCCCGGGCCGGGCCCTCAAACCGTAACGACCGCGGGGTGCGTCACACCGTCGGCAGCGGGCCCGAGCCCGGTATCGGGCCTGTGGACGGCCGGACGCGAGCGGTCCTGCCGCTGGGTACGGTGGGATCCGTCCGGGCGGGCGTCCGGTCTGTGGTTCAGCCTTGTGTGTCCAGCCATACGCAGGAGGGCAGAGCGTGACCGACGTCGACAGCAGCAGCCGGCCGGCAGATTCTGGTCCGGGGTCGTTCCCGGACGGCGTCGGTCTCGAGGACCCGGGACTGGTGCGGGTCTGGACCCGTGGCGCGACGGCGGCCCTGCGGCGCGAGCGTGCGGCGATCGACCGGGTGAACGTGTTTCCCGTCGCCGACGCCGACACCGGCACCAATCTCTACCTGACCCTCCGCGAGGGAGATCTCGCCGTTGCGGCCGAGCCTGCCGAGGCGACCGGTGCGGATCTGCTGACGACGCTCGCCAGGGCAGCCCTGCTGGGGGCTCGCGGCAACTCCGGCGTGATCCTCAGCGAGTGGTTGCGCGGCCTGGCGGTCGCGGCGCGGCGCGGCGGAGGCACGGCCGACCTGCTCACGCGGGCGGCGACGTCCGCCAGGTCCGCGGTGGCGCAGCCCGCCGAGGGCACGATCCTCACGGCGGCCGACGCCGCGGCGGCGGCCGCGCGCGCCGTCGAGAGCTCGGTCGACGGGGATACCGGACCGCTGGCGGTCGTGTCCGCCGCCGCGGCCGCCGCGCGTGCCGCCGCTCGCGCCAGCCGGGACGAGCTCCACCACCTCCGTACGGCGGGTGTGCTCGACGCCGGAGCCCTCGGGCTGGTCCTCGTGCTCGACGCGCTGGTCGTCGCCGCTGCGGGGGCCACCGCAGGGGCTATGAGCGGAGCTACGGCCGGGGCAGCCGCCGGAGTGTCAGAGGCGGACGGCAGCATGGACTCCGTGAACCTGGACCAGCTGCTCGAACCCGCCTCGTCGTCGCCCGTGCGCGGCGTGCCGGCGGTCGGCGGGACGGAGCCCGGCGCCCTGGCGCACGGCGCCGAGGCCGGTGCGGGCGCCCTCGAGCTCATGTTCGTGCTCACCGGGCCGGTAGCGGCCACTGCCGACACCGTGGCGGCCGGGCTGCGCACCGCGCTGGGCGAGGTGGGCGACTCGGTGGTCGTGGTCGGCGGGGACGCGGGCACCGGAACCGGCGTCTGGCAGGCACACGTCCACACCGACCACCTCGACCAGGCGCTCGCCATCGCCGCGGAGGCCTCGCGCACGGGCTCGCTGGCCCAGGTGCACGTGCGGCACCTCGAAGCCGTGGCGCAGCACGAGTGGGGCGTCGTCGCGGCGACGTCGGCCCCGGCGCTCGCCGGGGCGCTCGCGCACGCGGGCGCCGTCGTCCTGCTCACGGGAGGGCTCGGCAGCACGGTCGAGGCGCTGACGGCCGACGACGTCGGCCGCGTCGCCGCATCGACCGGAGCCCGGCGCGTGCTGCTCCTCGGGGTGCCGGACGGGCCCGCTGACGTGCAGCAGCATCTCGACGTCGACGAGGTGGTCGCCGTGCGGACACCTACCGACGTGCACGCCGTCGTGGCGCTGGCCGCGCTCGGGACGCTCCTGCCGATCGGCCTGTCCGACGAGCCCGACGCCGACGTACGCGGGACGGTGGAGGAGGCGCTCGCGGGGCTGACCGTGACGTCCGTGCGCAGCGACGCAGCCGTCGAGGCCCTGCGCGCCGCGGCCGGACCGGCGACCATCGTGGTGACGGCGCTGCTCGACGCCGAGGTCCCGGACGGACTGCCCGGCCTGCTCGCCGCGGCGCTCACGGAGCGTGCGCCGGAGGCGGAGCTCGTCGTCCTGGCGACGGGCCGCCCGGGCGACGGCGTATACCTGGGCATGGAGGAGGAGCACGCATGACCGAGCGGGCGGACGAGCGCCTGGAACGGGCCTTCGACAAGCGGACGGCGACCGCCCTGGGCAAGCTCGGGCTGCAGACCGTAGGCGACCTGCTGGGCCATTACCCGCGCCGGTATGCCGACCCGGGCGCGCTCACGGACATCGCGGCGCTCGAGGTGGGTGAGCACGTGACCATCATGGCCCGCGTGGAGCAGGCGACCGTGCGACCCATGCGCAACCGCACGGGCGCGCTCATGGAGGTCGTGGTGACGGACGGGAAGAGCCGGCTGTCGCTCACCTTCTTCGGCAAGCACCGCGGCTCGCTCTTCAACCACGAGAAGCGGCTGGTCCCGGGAGCAAAGGGCCTGTTCACCGGAACCGTCGGCCTGTACAGGGGGTCGCGGCAGCTCAGCCACCCGGACTTCACGCTGATGGGGGAGGAGTCCGACCTCGACAGCGACGAGGCGCTCCTCGAGCACGCGACCAAGCCCATCCCGATCTATCCGGCGGCCGCAGGCATCCCGAGCTGGAAGATCCAGGCCGCCCTGCGCGTGGTGCTCGACACGCTGGCCGACGCCGACGTGCCCGATCCCGTGCCCGATGAGGTGCGGGAGCGTCAGGGTCTGCCCCCACGCGCAGGTGCGCTGCGCAGCCTGCACCGGCCGGCGACGCTCGAGGAGGCCTACCGCGCCCAGCACCGGATGCGGTTCGAGGAGGCGTTCGTGCTCCAGGCGGCGCTCGCGCAGCGCCGGGCACGGACCGCCGCCGAGGACGCCACCGCCCGGCCACCGCTACCCGCGGGGAAGTCCGGCCTCCTCGCGGACTTCGACGCCTCGCTGCCCTTCGTGCTCACCGACGGCCAGCGTGAGGTGGGCGACGAGATAGCCGGCGAGCTCGCCAGCCCGCGGCCGATGCACCGGCTGCTCCAGGGCGAGGTAGGCAGCGGCAAGACGGTGGTCGCGCTGCGCGCCATGCTCCAGGTGGTCGACGCCGGCGGCCAGGCCGCGCTGCTCGCCCCCACCGAGGTGCTCGCGTCGCAGCACGCCAGGACCCTGCGCGCCCTGCTCGGCCCGATGGCCGAGGGCGGCACCCTCTTCGGCGCTGAGCGCACCGGCGCGAGCACCCGGGTGGCGCTGCTCACCGGCTCGCTCGGCGCGAAGGCCCGCAAGGAGGCGCTGCTCCAGGCCGCGAGCGGCGAGGCGGGCATCGTGGTGGGCACGCACGCGCTCCTGTCGGAGCAGGTGCAGTTCGCCGACCTCGGTCTCGTCGTCGTGGACGAGCAGCACCGCTTCGGCGTCGAGCAGCGGGACGCGCTGCGGGCCAAGGGGCGGGTGTCCCCGCACCTCCTCGTCATGACGGCCACGCCCATCCCGCGCACCGTGGCGATGACGGTCTTCGGCGACCTGGAGACGTCGTCCCTCACCGAGGTGCCCGCCGGACGCGCTGGCATCACGACCGTCGCCGTCCCGGCCGGCAACACCCGCTGGACCGACCGCACCTGGGCCCGCGTGCGCGAGGAGGTCGACGCCGGGCGCCGCGCCTACGTCGTCTGCGCGCGGATCCACCCGGACGAGGAGGCGAAGGCACCCGCCAAGGACTTCGACGACCTGCCGGAGTTCCTGGACCCGTCCGGGCCCGGTGCTGAGGGCGCCAGCGACCGGGCGCCGCTGCGCGCCGTGCTCGAGGTCGTCGAGGAGCTGCGCTCCCGGCCCGAGCTGGCGGGCATCGAGGTCGGAACGCTGCACGGGCAGCTGCCGCCCGACGAGAAGGAGGCGGCCATGGCCCGGTTCGCCTCCGGTGAGGCTCCGGTCCTGGTCGCCACCACCGTGATCGAGGTGGGTGTGGACGTCCCCGAGGCCACGGCGATGGTGATCTTCGACGCCGACCGGTTCGGCATCTCGCAGCTGCACCAACTGCGGGGACGCGTGGGACGCGGCACCGACCCAGGCCTGTGCCTCCTCGTGTCCGACGCCGAGCCCGGCACGCCGGCCTTCGCCCGCCTGGAGGCGATGACCCAGACCACCGACGGTTTCAAGCTCGCGAACCTCGACCTGGAGCTGCGCAGCGAGGGCGACGTGCTCGGTGCGGCGCAGTCCGGCCGGACCAGCTCCCTGCGCCTGCTGCGCGTGGTCAAGGACGCCGGCCTCATCGAGGAGGCGCGCGCCGCGGCCGTCGATGTCGTCCGGGCGTCTCCCGACCTGACGGAGTTCCCCGAGCTCGCGAAGGCGATCCGCGCGCAGCTCGACGAGGACCAGGAGGAGTTCCTCGAACGGGCGTGAACGGTCCCAGGTGGGGACTGGCCAGGTTCCAGCGGGGTGAATTGAATCGGGTGAAAGGAATGACCTACTCCTTACGCCCGAAACGCACAGCCGATAGAGTCCCCGCCGATGACGGACGCAAAGCATGCGATCCATACCGGCCCGCCGGGAAAGAGCGCGTGGCAGCGCGGGAGGCTGCTGGCGCTCGGTTCCCTGGTGGCCGCGGTGCTGCTCGTCGCCCACGATGTCGTGCCGAACCGGTGGGGAAACCTCGGCAGTCTCGTCCAGTCGTTCCTGCCCTGGCTCGGGCTCGCGGTCCCGCTCGGGATCCTCGCCGCACTGCTGCGGCGTTCGGCGCTCGCGATCCTCGCCGTGCTGCTCCCGCTCGCCGCCTGGATCTGGGTCTTCCTGCCACAGGTGCGTCCGGTGGATCCGGAGCCCGGCGACCTGACGGTGGTGCAGCACAACGCCAGCGACACCAACTCCTCCGTTACGGGTACCGCGGACGTGCTCCTGGCTGCCGAGCCGGACGTCGTGACGCTGACCGAGGTGTCCGACACCGTGGCGGAGCAGTACACGCAGGCGTTCGGCGAGACGCTGCCGCACCACGAGACGCAGGGCACCGTCGGTGTCTGGTCCAGGTTTCCGCTCGAGGGCGCCACCGCCGTCGACATCCGGCCCGAGGGCATCGACGCCTCCTGGGACCGGTGCATGCGCGTGGTGATCCAGCGGGAGGGCGGCGCGGTCGCCCTGTTCGTCGCGCACCTGCCCTCGGTCCGGCTCGGGAGCGGCGGGTTCGAGACGGAGCTGCGGAACGCGAGTGCGCTCGCGCTGGCGGACGCCGTCGACGCCGAGGAGAGCGAGACGGTGATCGTCGCGGGGGACCTGAACGCGGTGCTGGCGGACGGTGCGATCGCGCCCCTGACGAACCTTGTCACCGCCCCCACCACCGGCTTCCAGTTCACCTATCCCGAGGTCTTCCCGGTCGCCCAGATCGACCACGTGCTCGCGCGCGGAGCCACGGTGACCGAGGTCCGCACCCTGCCCCGGACACCCAGCGACCACCTCCCGCTGGTCGCGCAGATCGACACCCCGTGGTCCTGACCCCGCCCTCCGTTGAGTGCTGGATATCTGCCCTCTCGTCGGCTGTTCGGGGGCGAATATCCAGCACTCAACGGGACGGGGGGCGGGTTAGGCTCGCGGCGTGACCAGGATCGTGGCCGGGGAGCTCGGCGGACGCAGCATTGCCGTGCCGGGTAAGGGCACCCGGCCTACCAGCGACCGCGTCCGCGAGGCGATCTTCTCCCGGCTGGAGCACCTCGGGGTGCTCGACGGCGCCCGCGTGCTCGACCTCTACGCCGGCTCTGGCGCGCTCGGGCTGGAGGCGGCCAGTCGCGGCGCCGTGTCCGTCACCCTGGTGGACAGCGCGCGGCCGGCGGCCGACGTCGCACGCCGCAATGTTGCCGGGCTGGGCCTGACCACGGTGCGTGTCGTCGCGGAGACCGCCGAGCGGTTCGCGGCGGCGCTGGCGGGTGCCGGCTCTCGCCCCGGTTCCGGTGCGGTTTCGCGCGCGGCGTCCGGCACGACGGCGGCCCTGGACCTGGTCTTCCTCGACCCGCCCTACGACCTCGACGAGGATGCGCTCGTCACCGTGCTGACGCACCTGGCGGCCCCGGGCGTCCTGGCCGACGGCGCGGTGGTCGTCGTCGAGCGCTCGATCCGCACTCCCGAGCCCGCCTGGCCCGCCGGGCTGGCCGCGTTCGCCCGCAAGGACTACGGCGACACGGCGGTCTACTACGCGGAGCCCTCGGCCACGGAGCCCTCGGCCACGGAACCGTCGGCCGCCGAGCCCTCGGACGCGGACCCGTCGGATAGCGTGGACGCGTGACCACCGTCGTCTGCCCCGGGTCGTTCGACCCCATCACCCTCGGCCACCTGGACGTCGTGCGCCGCGCCGCCACCCTGTTCGACGACGTGGTGGTCGGCATCGCGAAGAATCCCGGCAAGTCCGGCCTGCTCGACCTGGAGACGCGCGCCGAGCTCGTGCGCGCGGCGGTGCACGGCCTCGCCCAGACGGAACCCGCGATGTCGCGGGTACGGGTCGACGTCGTGCCGGGGCTGCTGGTGGACTTCTGCCGGGAGATCGGCGCGGTCGCCGTCGTGAAGGGCCTGCGCGGGGGCGGCGACTTCGACGCGGAGCAGCCGATGGCGCTCATGAACCGGCACTTGTCAGGCGTCGAGACGATCTTTCTGCCGGGCGACCAGCGGTACGCGCACGTCGCGTCGTCGCTGGTGAAGGACATAGTGCGGCACGGGGGACCGGTCGACGACCTGGTGCCGGCGGGCGTCGTCGCGGCACTGCGGACAGCGCTGCGTCAGTAGCCGGGCCGGCCGGCGGACCAGCCCGTGAGGGCTGTCACCCCGCACGGGCGCGCGTGAGCCCCGTTCCATGTCGTAGGATTGGTTTTTGGCCCGTGGCGTGATCACTCGCGCCGGGTCCACCCCCCTTCACCGTCCTCTCGGACACTGCCTTTCATGGAGTCTGTTATTTCCCGCGAACCGAACTCGCCGCTCGTGCTCGACACGCACGAGCTGTCTCGGCGTGCCGGATCCATGCGTACGCACAGCGCGACCGTGCAGGCGCCGTCGGATCTCGGTACCGCTGTGATCGGTATCCCGGAAGGCTCCGACCTCGAGCTGGATCTTCGACTCGAGTCCGTGATGGAAGGCGTGCTGGTCTCCGGCACGGTCCGCGGCACGGCAAAGGGTGAGTGCAGCCGCTGCCTCGACGACATCACCCGTGATCTCACGGTCGACGTCACCGAGCTGTTCGCGTACCCCGAGAGGGCCGCGGCGTCGGCCAAGGCGGGGGACGTCGACGTAGAGGACGAGGAGTCGGTCCTCGACGACGACGACAACGCCGACCTGGAGCCTGCGCTTCGGGATTCGGTAGTGACTGCACTACCATTTCAACCGCTGTGCCGGGAGGACTGCCCGGGCCTGTGCTCCGAGTGTGGAGCGCGCCTGGCTGACGACCCCGGTCATCAACATGACGTAGTCGACCCTCGTTGGTCGGCGCTTCAGAGCATGCTCGAATCTACGAGCGTGTCGGACGAGACGAAAGAGAGCTAGCCGTGGCTGTTCCGAAGCGCAAGATGTCGCGCAGCAACACCCGTGCGCGTCGCTCGCAGTGGAAGACCACCGCAGCGACCCTCACGACCTGCCCGCAGTGCCAGGGCAACAAGCTGCCGCACACGGCGTGCCCGACGTGCGGCACCTACAAGGGCCGCACGTACCGCGACGCCCTGAAGACCGTTCACGCGGGCTGACGTGGCCAAGGGCGGGACGTCGCCGGCGAGGCCGGAACCTACCGCGCTGCTCGAGAAGCTCGGGGTCCATCTGGACCCCGAGCTTCTTGTGCTGGCACTGACGCACCGGTCGTTCGCACACGAGGCCGGTGGCATCCCCACGAACGAGCGCCTGGAGTTCCTCGGCGACACGGTGCTGGGGCTCGTGGTCACGGAGGCGCTGTTCCGGCGTCACCCCGACCTGTCGGAGGGCGACCTCGCGCGCATGCGCGCGGCGACGGTGTCGCAGCGTGCGCTCGCCGCGATCGCGCGCACGCTCGGCCTGGGCAAGTACGTGCTGCTGGGCAAGGGCGAGATCCGCACGCGCGGTTTCGAGAAGGACTCGATCCTCTCCGACACCGTCGAGGCGCTGATCGGCGCGACCTACCTGTCGCACGGCCTGGAGACGTCGCGTGCGCTGGTGCACCGGCTCGTGGACTCGACGCTCGACGTCGCCGCGGGCCTGGGCGCGGGGCTCGACTGGAAGACCTCGCTGCAGGAAGCCTCGGCGGAGCGTGGGCTGGGTTCGCCCGACTACATCGCCACGTTCGAGGGCCCGGAGCACGCACGGGTCTTCCACTCGACGGTAGTGATCGACGGCGTCACCTACGGCTCCGGCTCGGGGAGTGCGAAGAAGCACGCCGAGCAGGGAGCGGCCGAGGAGACCTACCGGGCCCTGCTGGAGAAGTTCCCGCTGTCCAAGCCGGGGGACGACGGCGCGCCGGCCGCCGGCCAGGTCTCGGGGAACAAGGCGCCGGCCGCCGGTGCCTGAGCTTCCCGAGGTCGAGACCGTCCGCGACGGTGTCGACAGGCTGGTCGTCGGCGCGGTGGTGCGCGATGTCGAGGTGTTCCGCGAGTACAGCGTCCGTCGGCACGACGGCGGTCCGGAGTCGTTCCGCGACCAGCTCGTCGGACGGCGGTTGAGCGCCGCCGTCCGCCGCGGCAAGTTCCTCTGGCTCCCGCTGGAAGACCCGACCCCGGCCCCGCTGGTCGAGCCGGCCCCGCCGGTCGAGCCGACCCCGCCGGTCGAGCCCGTCGAGACCCACCCGGCAGCGGCACTCCTCGCACACCTCGGCATGTCGGGACAGCTGCTGGTCCGGGGCGCCGTGGCGGGCGACGATCCAGGGCACGCGTCGAGCGTGGTGCTGGGTCTGGAGCAGTTCGGCGCGGAGGCGGGTCCCGGGCCGAGCCCGGCGGTGGGCACGGCAGCGGACGACTGGCGCCATCCTCACCTCCGGGTTCGCCTCCACCTGACCGGCGCCCCCTCCGGCGCGCGCTACCTGGACTTCGTGGATCAGCGCACGTTCGGTCACCTGAGCGTGCAGGACCTGGTGCCTGGCGACGGCGAGGCGCCCGCCGACGGCGAACCGACGTCGAACATCCCGGCCGGCTACGGCTCGGACCTGCCCCTCCTGCCGCAGCCGGTCGCGCACATCGCCCGTGACCTGCTCGACCCGAACCTGGACCTGGACGCCCTGGTCCGCCGGGTGCGCCGCCGTCGGACCCAGGTCAAGCGCGCGCTGCTGGACCAGACGGTCGTCTCCGGCGTGGGCAACATCTACGCCGACGAGGCGCTGTGGCGCGCCCAGGTGCACTGGGCCCGGCCGACCGACAAGCTCAAGGCCGCGGACGTGCGCCGGGTGCTGGACTCGGCCGCCGAGGTGATGCGCGAGGCGCTGGCCCAGGGCGGCACCAGCTTCGACGAGCTGTACGTCAACGTGAACGGGGAGTCGGGATACTTCGACCGCTCGCTCGCGGTGTACGGGCAGGAGAACGAGGCGTGCCGACGCTGCGGTGCGCTGGTGCGCCGGGACGCGTTCATGAACCGCTCGTCGTTCAGCTGCCCGATCTGCCAGCCGGCCCCCCGGGCGAGGTAGAGCATGCGTCCGGACACCCCCTCTACCTCGACAACAGGCTGATGCCGAAGTAGAGGGGGTGTCCGGACACCTGCTCTACTTCGCGGCACTACCTCGTGGCCACGTTGCGGAGTTCCGCGCCCGTGCGCCAGGCCGTGAGCTGGTCCGCAAGGAAGCGGGCGGCGCCTCGCGGACGGCCACCCGCCACGTGCGGCGTGAGGATCAGGTTCGGGAGGTCCCAGAGCGGGGAGTCCTCCGGCAGCGGCTCCGTCTCCATGACGTCGAGCGCGGCTCCCGCGAGCCGCCCGGACCGCAGCGCGTCGGCGAGCGCGTCCTCGTCCACCGTCGCACCTCGGCCGACGTTCACGAACCGGGCAGTCGGCGGGAGCAGGCCCAGCAGGCGGGCGTCGAGGATGTGCCGCGTGGCGGGGATCGCGGGCAGCAGCGAGATGAGCAGGTCGGTCTCGGCGAGCAGGGCGTCCAGGCCGTCCGGCCCCACCACGGGGTACCCGGAGCGTTCGCCCGCACGTGAGGCGACACCGGTGACCCGCGCACCGAGCGCGGTCAGCAGCGGCGCCAGCCGCAGGGCGATCGACCCGAAACCCCAGATCGTGACGCGTGCGCCGTCGAGCGTGTACTCGCGGCCGGTGACCGGGTCGGCCTGCGCGAACGCGATCTCCTTGGCCCAGTGGTGCTCCCGCTGCGCCGCGAGGGAGACGTCGATGCGGCGAACCGTCGCCAGGACCAGCGCCAGGGTGTGCTCGGTGACCGTGTCGTCGTGCAGGGACTGGCCGGAGGAGATGACGACGTCGGGCCCGAACCCGGCGCGCAGCGCGACGTCGGGCCCCGCGGAGAGGGTCTGCACCCAGCGCAGCTGGGGAAGCCGGCGGGCGGCGTCGGCGAGGATCTTGGGCGGGCTGGACCAGGTGACCAGCATCTCGGCGTCGGTGTGCTCCTCGGGGACCGGCTCGTTCATCGCATAGGCGACGACGGTGTCGGCGCCGCCGGGTGCGAAGGAGGCTCCGCCGTCGGGCAGCAGGGACGGGAAGTCGAGGTCGAAGGGCACGTCCGGTACGAGGATCTTCACGCCCGGGACGTTACCGGACCATGATCCCGAACTGGTCCGGGACGAGCACGAGGTGTGTCGCGCCAGGGGGCTGGCGCGACACACCTCGCGGTCTGGAGTGGTCCGGCGTGGGGGAGTAGGCGTCAGCCCGTCACCCGGATGAACACCGGGTTGTTCTGCCACATCTCGCCGTACTGCACGGGGGTGCCCTGCTGCTGGGCCTCGACGACCATGCCGTCGCCCGCGTAGAGGGCGACGTGGCCCGGCGTCCACACGATGTCGCCCGGCTGGGCGGCGGCGGCGGAGACCTGGTATCCGATGGTCGAGATGGCGCTCGAGCTGTGGGGGACCGAGATGCCGAGCTGGCCGTAGACGTACTGGATGAGCCCGGAGCAGTCGAAGCCGCTGGGGGAGGCTCCGCCCCACACGTAGGGCACACCGACGTACTCGAGTGCGAGGTTGACGGCCTGCTGGCCCAGCCCCGACGAGGAGGATGCGGCTGCTGCCGCTGCCTCGGCGGCTGCCTCGGCCTCCGCGGCGGCTTCGGCTGCCTCAGCCTCGGCCTCAGCCTCGGCCTTTGCCTTCGCCTCGGCTTCCGCCTTGGCACGCGCTTCGGCCTCCGCCTTGGCCTTGGCCTCGGCGATGCCCTCCTCGGTCTCCGCGTACGGCGTCACGGACACGCGTCCGCGCTCGGCGTAGAAGTCGGCGTCCTGGGTGACCTTGACCTTGGTCACCAGGTTCTCGGCGAACCCGGCGCGGGTCGTGCTGTCGACCGTGTTGCTGATGGTGTTGCTGACCGGCGTGGCGTTCGCGAGCGCGGCCTGCGTGTGCGTCTCGGCGGGCGCGGTGTGGGCGGTCTGGGTGAATACCGACGCCAGCATGCCGGACGTGACGACCGCGATGGCGCCGGTCCGGGCAGCGTTCTCGGCAGCGGTCTGGGTCAGTGCGGTGAAGGGGGTGAGCGCGGGGCCGTCGGCGCGGTGCCTGCCCCGGTTGCTGGGACGGTTTGCCTGGTCGTCCGCCCAGTCGTGGGTGCGGTCGGTGAGTACGGTCACCAGTGATCTCCTCGGACGCCTACGAAGTGAGCTGTCGGGTTCGGATGGGAGAGCGATTCACCCGGCCTCGCAAGGAGGCTTCACCCCAAGGACACTCACGTGCCCGCTTACTTGGTTCCCCCGCCCCTGTCACGGTTCTGGCTGCCAAGGTCCGGTGACAGGGTTCGGCGTCCGGGCCTGGACCTCCCCGTTGCTGGAGAGGCGAGATTGACCGTACCTGCCCCTCGCGCAAATGTCACGATTAGGTCACATAGCGACCTGTGATGGAACGTCCTTGGCAATCTGTGCCCCATGCCACTATGGCGTCCATGACCGATTCGATGCGTTCCCGGTACGACGTCGTGGTGGTAGGCGGGGGTCACAATGGCCTCACCGCCGCGGCCTATGCCGCCCGTGGCGGCCGGTCCGTCCTCGTCCTCGAACGCGCGGACCACGTGGGCGGCGCAGCCGTCTCGGCCCGCCCCTTCGCCGGGGTGGACGCGCGGCTCTCGCGCTACTCCTACCTCGTCTCGCTCCTGCCTCGCCGGGTGATCGACGAGCTGGGGCTGCCCATCACGCTGAAGCGCCGCCGCTGGTCCTCGTACACACCGGTGGCCGACGGCGGCCTCCTTGTCGACAGCCAGGACGACGCCGCCACGCGCGCCTCGTTCCGGCGTCTCACCGGATCGGACGCCGACTTCGAGGCCTGGGGCCGCTTCTACGCCATGACCGCGGAGGTCGCCCGCCGGCTCGCGCCGACGCTCACCGAACCCCTGCTCCCGCGCTCGACGGTCCGGGACCTCGTGGTCGACGGGGTCGGCGAGGAGGCCTGGCGCGCGCTGTTCGAGGAGCCCCTCGGGGAGGTGCTGCGCCGCACCTTCGCCGACGACGTGGTCCGCGGGGTCGCGGCCACCGACGGCCTGATCGGCACGTTCGCCGACGTCGACGAGCCGTCCCTGCGGCAGAACCGCTGCTTTCTCTACCACGTCATCGGCAACGGGACCGGCGACTGGGACGTGCCGGTGGGCGGCATGGGCGCCGTCTCGGGCGCCCTGCGCGATGCCGCGGTGGCGGCCGGCGCGACGATCGTCACTTCGGCGACGGTGACCGCCGTCGATCCCGGGACCTCCGGCGGTTCCGGCGCGGAGGTCGCCTGGACCGACGCCGACGGGCGCACCCAGGGCGTCACGGCCGGCCACGTGCTCGCGGCGTGCGCCCCGGCGGAGCTGGACCGGCTGCTGGGCGGCGACCCCTCGACGACTGCCGACTATCCGGAGGGCGCCCAGCTCAAGGTGAACATGCTGCTGACCCGCCTGCCCAGGCTGCGCGACGACGTCGACCCCGTCGCGGCGTTCAGCGGGACCCTGCACGTCAACGAGTCCCTGACGCAGCTCCAGGGGGCGCACGCGCAGGCCGCCGCCGGGCGCATCCCCGACCTGCCGCCCAGCGAGATCTACTGCCACACACTCACCGACCGGACGATCCTCGGTCCCGGGCTCGCCGGGACGGACGCGCAGACCATCACGCTGTTCGGGCTGCACATGCCGGCGCGGCTCTTCCGCACCGCACCCGACGCCGCCCGCGACCAGGCGCTCCGGGCCACGCTCGCCTCCCTCGACTCCGTGCTGGCCGAGCCGATCGAGGACGTGCTCGCGCTCGACGCCGACGGCGCCCCCTGCCTCGAGGTGCGCACCCCCGTCGACCTGGAGCGCGAGGTCGGGCTGCCCGGCGGGCACATCTTCCACCGCGACCTGAGCTGGCCGTTCGCCGAGCCGGACGCCGGCGACGGGTCCGGCCCCTGGGGCGTCGCGACCGGGCATCCCCGGATTCTCCTGGCGGCTGCCGGCGCCCGGCGTGGTGGTGGCGTGAGTGGTATCCCCGGCCGGGCGGCGGCCATGGCGGTGCTCGGGAGCGACGCCGGCTGACGGCCTCCGCCGTCGGCCCACGGCCTAGGATGTGGCGGTGCATATCCGACGCGCCCTTCCCGTCGACGCCCCTGCGATCGCCCCGCTCCTCGGTCAGCTCGGTTACCCCAGCACCGCGGAGGACGTCGCCGCCAGGTTCGCCCGTGTCGCGGGCAGCGAGACCGATGAGGCCTGGCTGGCGGTAGACCCGGACGAAGCCGATGCGGAAGCGGTGATCGGGTTCGCCTCAGGTCACGTCCGCTGGGCCTACGAGCTCGATGCGCCAGTGGCTCAGCTCACCGCACTCGTCGTCGCCGAGACCAACCGCGGCACCGGCGCAGGCCGCGCCCTCGTCGCGACCTTCGAGGAATGGGCGACGGCCGCGGGCGCCGCACGGGCAACTGTCTCGTCGTCCTTTCGCCGCACGGGCGCGCACGCCTTCTACGAGCGCCTGGGCTACGAGCAGCTCTCGAAGAAGTTCGACAAGCGCCTCTGACGCTCTGCCCGCCCTCTCCAGCGACCCCGATCGACCACAGCAGCTGCTGCCAGAAAGGGCCTCGGTCTGGCAGCAGCTGCTGTGGTCGACGCCGTGGCTCTAGGCGGCTGGGGTCTCCTGAGCTGTCGACCAGGCGTAGGAGGGGTCGGTCGCGAGGAGGTGCTCGTGACTGCCGCGGGCCACGACGGTCGCCGGGACCGCGCCCATGGTGGCACCCGCGATCGCGGCGAGCGTGTCGTTCCCGAGCAGGAGGACCTCGTCGGCGGCCGCGAGCGGCGTGAGCCGGTGGGTCGCCAGCAGCAGCGCCCGCCCCGTCTCCCGCGCGTGGCCGGCAAGGGCGCGGACCAGGGCGTCCGCGGTCTCGCCGTCGAGGTGCTCGGCGGGCTCGTCCACGAGCAGCACCCGGGCCGGGGCGAGGAGCGCACGAGCGACCAGGAGCCGACGGCGCTCCCCGCCCGACACTGCCGCCGCGTCCGTGCCGACCAGGGTGTCCAGCCCTTCGGGAAGCGCAGCGAGCCAGCTGCCCAGCCCGACGGCGGCGAGCGCGGCCCGGGCCTCGGCCTCCGTGACGTCGCCACGCGCGACCCGCAGGTTCTCCAGCACGCTGGTGTCGAAGACGTGCCCGTCCTCGGCGACGAACAGCCGGTCGATCGGCGTGGTCGGCAGAACGTCAGGTGATCGGTAACCCGGACTGCCGACCTCCTGACGTTCTGCCGACCACCCGCCCACGCGGCCAGCCAGCGGCGGGATCAGGCCCGCGGCCGTCATCAGCAGCGTCGTCTTCCCGACGCCGGACGGCCCCGCCAGCGCCAGGACCGACCCCGGCCGCAGCGTGAGGGACACCCCGTCGACGGCGGCGCGTGTCCGGCCGTCGCCGTCGGGCCAGCCTGCGGCGACGTCGTCGAGCACGAGCAGGGCGTCATCCTCCGACCCCGACGTGTCAGACCCTGCGGTCACTCGAGTGACCTGTAGGTCTGACACCGGAGCCGACACCGGAGCCGACACCGGAGCCGACACCGGAGCCGACACCGGAGCCGACACCGGAGCCGACACCGGAGCCGACACCGGAGCCGACACCGGAGCCGACACCGGAGCCGACACCGGAGCCGGGCCCGGCAGCAGCTCCAGCAGCCGCCGCGCGGCCTCTCGCGACCGGTGCAGCTGGACCGCCGCAGCCGGGAGCCCGGCGGTCGCCTCGAACACGGCGAGCGGCGTCAGCACGACCACAGCCAGAGCCTCCACGGACAGCGAGCCCGACAGCGTCGCCGGGATCCCCAGCGCGATCGACGCGAGCACCGCGAGACCCTGCGCCAGCGCCCCCAGGGCCGCGGCCAGCCCGGACGTGCGGGCGCCGTCGTCAGCGACGGCGGACAGGCGGGCGTCGGCGGCGTCCAGGTCCGCCAGCCGCGCGCCGAAGCGCCCGGAGACGCGCAGCGGCGCCGACTCCTCGAGGATCTCCAGGGACAGCGCGGTCACCTCGCCCCGGGCTGCCGCGCCCCGCGCCTCCGTCCGCGCAGCGGCCCGGGCTGCGAGCCACGGCGTCACCACACCGGCCAGCACCAGGCACAACGCCAGCGCCACCCCCGCCGCCGGCAGCAGCACACCCAGCAGGATCACCGAGCCGAGCGACGTCACCACCGCGACACCCGCCGGCACCATCGAGCGGACCACCACGTCGCCGACGTCGTCCACGTCCTGGCCGATCCGTGCGAGGAGCTCGCCCCGCCGGACCGTCACCGGACGGTCGTCGGCCGCGAGCCTGTCGTACAGGTTCGCGCGGAGCGCCGCCATGCCACGCAGCGCGACGTCGTGGGAGGCGAGGCGCTCGCAGTAGCGCAGGACGCCGCGCCCGATCCCGAACGCCCGCACCGAGACGACCGCCACCGAGAGGGTGAGCACCGGGGGCATCTGCGAGGCCCTGGCGACGAGCCAGGCGGCGACCGCCGCGAGCCCGATCGCGCAGGCGAGGGCCAGGACGCCGAGGCCGATCGCCGCCGCGACCTTCACCGGCCGCACCTCCAGCAGCGGCAGCACGCGGCGCAGCGGATCGGTAGTACCCCTGGTCAGTCGCGGTACCGGAGCGGTCCGTGCCGGAGCACCCGGCGTCTGGATGTTCATCGTGCCTCCGGTTCTGCCGCCGAGCGGACGTCGATCACCTGGTCGGCGAGCCCGAGCAGCGAGGTCCGGTGCGCGACGACGAGCACGGTCCGCCCCGCGTCGCGCCACGCACGCACGGTGTCGAGCACCGCCTGCTCGCCGCGCGCGTCGAGGTGCGCGGTCGGTTCGTCGAGGATCACGAGCGGCTTGGTCGCGGCGTCGTCGAGCAGGGCGGACGTGAGCGCCACGCGCTGACGCTGGCCCACCGACAGCCCCACGCCGCCGAGCCCGACCCGCGTGTCCCAGCCGTCGGAGAGCGAGTCGACGACGACGTCGAGCCCGGTCAGCCGCGCCGCCTCGGCAAGCGCCGCGTCACCCGCTGCCGGCTTGCCGTCCAGCACCACCTCCCGCAGCCGCCCGGGCGGCAGCGAGGGCCGCTGCGGAACCCAGGTCAGCGCCCCCCACCAGCTCTCCAGCCCACCCGCCGAAAGCTCGTCCAGCCCCCGGAAAGCACCACCACCGGCCGGAACCAGCCCCACCCGCCCGTCATCCGGCACCAGCAACCCGAGCACGACGAGCACAGCAGTCGACTTACCCACCCCGCTCGCACCCCGCAACGCGACGACCCGCCCACCCCCGCCAACCCCGGACCCGAGCGCCACCCGAGCCGACAGCCGCGACGGCGCGACAACC
>NZ_JBHSFI010000011.1:0-23856 GCF_042654905.1 Promicromonospora alba | reverse complement strand
AACCCGCCCTCGACGAGAGCGAGTTCTTCGCCTCCGAGGTCGTCCGTGACCTGGACGCGTTCAAGGCCCGCGCCGACGTCATCATCGCCAACCGCCGCACCGAGGCCCTCGACGACGTCGCCGACAAGGTCTACACCCGCGACATCTACGGCCGCGACTGAGCAGCCGTTGGTCGGGCTTGTCGAGACCTGATCAGGTCTCGACAAGCTCGACCAGCGAGAGCCGGGCTCTCCGGACCGCTCAGTGCGGCCGGAACATGACCGCCTTCGCGACCGCGTTCGCCGTGCGGACCGCCCCCTTCGACCGTCGGGACGCCTTGCGCACGACGCGTCCCGCGTCGCGCCGGAGCCGGCTCCGCACCTTCCTGGCCAGCGCGCGAGCCTCCGCGAGACGCTGGTCGTCGCCGCTCACGGGGTGGCGCACCGGCTGCATCGCGTGTGCGATCTCGTCCACCAGCAACTGCACGTCGATCTCGGCGGGCGCTCGCTCGACCAGGGTGCCGTCCGGCGCGACGTCCACGCGGTTCATGCGGAGGTCGGTGATCGCCAGCTGGATGCGGTTGCTGTCCTGGAGCTCCGGCAGCCGTTCGAGCACGTCGTCGACCCCGACGGCGTACCCGGCCATCCCGTAGACCTCGACCGCCGTCGACAGCCCGGTCGAGAAGCACCCGATCGCGGCGGCCGGCCGCAGCCTGTCGTACAAGACCTCGACGGGTACGGGGGCGTCCAGGACCTGCAGCCGCACCCCGAGCTCGTCGGCCAGGCCCGGAAGGCGGTGCGCGAACGCCGGGGGCGTGCTCGGGTGCGGCTTGAACACGACCTGCCGGTACCCGAGTCCTGCGGCCACCCGGAGGAACTTCTCGTGCAGCTCCTGTTCCTCGTCCTGTGACAGCAGCCCGAGGGCACTCAGCTGCTGCCCGAGCAGGATCGCGTCGACCCGCTCCTCGCCCGGCGACGCGGACGCCGTCACCTTCCCGTACTCGGCCACCACGTCCCGGAACCCCGACGAGGACAGGACCACGTTCTCCACCCCGTGCTCGCGCAGGAGCACCGGGTCCAGCCCGCCGGCCAGGTCCAGGTAGAGCAGCCGGCGCAGGCGCGGCGCCACCCGCCGCATCGCGGGCATCCGCGTCGGGCCGTAGGTCATCAGCCCCTCGGAGACGACGTCGACCGGACCCTCCTGGAAGACACGCAGGATCGAGGTCGACGGCTCGACCGGGAACGACTGGAGCGTGATCCCGAACGGCTCGCGAAGACCGGCTGCCGCCGCGATGGTCCTCCGCCACCGCCCGATGTCCTCCGCGGGGCTCCACGACAGCGGGTGCTGCGGGTAGATGATCTCGTTGAGGGACACCACCCGGTCGAACCGCCGGGCGAGCTCGTCGAAACCGGGCTGCTCCGCCAGGCCGAGCCCGAGCTCCGGGATCGGTGAGCTGCTGGTCGTCATCAGCACCTTCGTGCCGGCGTCGGCGTACAGGCCGTCGTCGACGGCGGTCGCCATGCTGGCGGCCGCCGTGAAGGTGGAAGCGACGAAGAGCTGATCCATGTCAGTCCGCCTCGATTCGCAGGATCTTCCCGAGCACGATCCGCTTGGGCAGGTTGAAGTGCCGCAGCGCGGTCCGGACGGACTCCGGTGGGAACGAGTTCAGGAACGCCGACGACCGGTGGTACAGCTCGTGCTGCAGCTCGTGGGACAGCCTGGCACGGCGGGACACGTGGAACTCGACGATCCGCATCGCGCCGTACGCGGCCTTGTCCACGTATCCGGCGTTCCCCGAGCCGACCGCCAGGTCGCGGATGCCCGCGTAGGCATCCAGGAAGTGCAGCGTGTTCGCGTTGCCCGCCTGGGTGAGCGCCGTGGGGTTGTCGTCCTTGCGGTAGAAGTAGCCGTTCAGGTCCACCACGGCCGTCGACTCCGTGTTCAGGTGCAGACGCCAGAACCACGGGCGGTCCGCGGCCGTCCGCAAGGACTCGTCGAAGGCGAACAGCGCGGGGTCGATCCGTTCCCTGTCGTACATCCCCGCCCACAGGAACGGGTAGTCCACCGTGGTCCGGTAGCCCGGCTCACCGATCTGCGACCTCGGGTCGAGCACGACGTCCCGGCGGTCCTCGGGCGCTCGCTCGATCACGCGCTCCATCCGGTCCACCCGCACGTGATCGGTCCGGACGAAGTCGACGTCCAGCCGCTGCAACGCGGCAAGGGTCCGGTCCAGGTGTCCCACCTGGTACCAGTCGTCGGCGTCGAGATAGGCGAGGTACCGGCCCTCGGCATGCGTCAGTGCGATGTTCCTGGACCGTGCCACCCCGTAGTTCTCCGGGTTGCGCAGGGTAGTCAGCCAGGGCATCTCCTGCGCCGCACGCTCGATGATCTCGGGCGTCTCGTCCGTGGAGTGGTCGTCGATCAGGATGAACTGATAGTCATCGCGTCGGTTCGCCCTGATCGTCGCGAGGCAGTTGGGCAGGAACGCAGCCGCGTTGTAGACCGGCACGATGATGCTCAGCGTGGTCAAGGTTTCCGTCCTGCCTCATTGTTTCCGTCGAAGACGACCGGAGCACACCGACCAGCGACTCACCGGCGACCGGCAGCCGCCGCCTCCCGGAAGACCTTGGCGTACATCTTCGCCGTCCCCTCCAGGTCGGGCCCGTCGAGCTGCGGGCTGCCCGACGGCGGCGTCGCGCGCAGGCTCGCCACCGCGGAGTCGATCACCTCAGCGGTGAGAGCGCCGTCGTAGAGGGTGATCCACCCGGCGCCGACCTTGTCGGCGAGACGCCGCGTGAGATCGGTGGCGGGCGCGAGAACCGGGCGGTCGAGGGACAGCGCCAGGTACAGCACCTGCATGTCCTCGATCTCTGCCACCTTGGGGAGCAGGACCAGCTCCGCTGCGGTGACCTCCTGCACGGTCGAACCGTCCGAGATGGTCTCGAGAAGCAGCGACACCCGCTCCGGGTCGCGCGCCGCCATCCCCTTGAGCCCGATGAACGCACCGGACATCGGCTTGCCGACGACGCGCAGCGTCAGTCCTGGCGTCTTGGTGAGGAAGAAGTCCGCAAGAGCCGGCGTGACGCCCTTGGGGAGGGTAGGTGCGATCCGGAGCAGCCGGCCAGGCACCTGTGCCGAGCGGGGGTAGCCGAGGAACCGCTCCCGGTAGTGCGCGTGCGGGATAAGCGTGACGGGGCGGCCCTTCGGGGTCCGCGTCACCTCGTCCAGCACGATGTACGACGTCGTCACCTGATCGAGCAGCAGGTTCGCCGCCCGGCGCAGCCTGCCGCCCTTGCCGCTGGCGTCGGCGCCGCTGAGGGTCCGCACCACTGCGATCTTGCGGCGCTTGGCCTGCAGCACGAAGTCGGCCAGCTTCGCGAGCCGCTTCCACCGGCTTCCCTTGCCGAAGAGCACGGTCGACTGGTGGAGGTGGACCACGTCCATGTCGGCGTGCGGAAGCTTGCCCACGAAGTAGCGATACTCGACGTCCGGCGTCGCCTCGTTCCCGACGATCTGGTCGATGTAGGAAAGGATGTGGTACGGCTGTCGCTGAGAGGCGTAGACGAGAATCTGGTCGCGCTCGACAGCGAGATCGGCGGCGGGATGAGTCAGGTTCGGCACCAGGCTACGATACCAACGTGGACCGTGGCCTTGCTCCGGTCCACTGTCACTATGGCGGGTCTCAGCGGTCCACACAGACCCTGTGCGCGTCAGCCTGATCGACCGCCGAAACCGCGACTCGCATAATAGGATCCCCCACCGTGAACTCGAACCGTGTCCAAGATGTCTTTGTCAACCTCGGTGGGCAGGACGACAACCTCGGCGACTCAGCACTGCGGGCAGGCTTTCTCGTCGCCGCCCGGGGCGAGAACCGCCGAATCCACGTGCTTCTCGAGGGCAAGACCTCGGACTATGTCTCCGGACTTCCCCTGGAGCCGGAGGACTGCGTCTACACGAAGGCGTCGAAGTGGAGCGCTGCCTCCAGGGCCGCTGTTCGCCCCGTCCACCTCTTCGAGGCCGGCGAGATCAACCCGCGCGCCGGCACGTACCCGAAGCGCGGCCGGGTCCTCGGCCTGCAGCAGGCGGTCGAGGCAGGGGGGGCTGTCATCGTCGCCGGGATCGGGATCCGTTCCCCCAAGGTCGCGGCGGAGTCGGTCACGTTCCACCAGGTGCTGAAGGACGCGGCGATCGTGTCGTGGCGGGACCAGCCGTCCCGTGACGCCGCCGGGTTCGGCGACGTCGCGCCGGACTGGGCCTACTCGATGGGCACGCCGACCTCGGAGTGGGCCCCGGAGTCCGAGCGCCCGCTGCTGCCGATCACGCTGCGTTACGACCGGCCGTGGCCGGAGGCCTCCTGGTTCGACGCGGTCCGTGCCCTCGCCGCGCAGACGTCGACCGAGATCGTCACGCTCGCCCAGGTGGCCCGCGACGCTCCCCGCGCCGTGCGCGTCGCCGAGGAGCTCGGCGGCGAGTACCTCGTGCCGGCCAGCATGAGCCACCGCGACCTCGACGTCCACGCCCGCGACATCTACAGCAAGTCGCTCGCGGTGATCAGCGACCGCGCTCACGGGCTGATCATCGGCGCGACGGAGGGTGCCCACCCCCTCGGGTCGGCTGCTGACCCGGAGAAGATCAAGCGTCTGCTCGACTCCGCGGGTCTCGGCGAGCTCACCGGCAGGTACGACGAGTTCGGCCGGCTCGGCCCGCAGGTCGTGGACCGCCGCTCGAGCCTGGTGTCCGGCATCGACACCGCCCGGGCCACGCTCACGGACCTGCAGGAGCGGATCCACAAGGCCATGGACTCCGTCCTCTGACACCCCTGATGGATCGGGCGTCCTGACAGATCGGGCGATTCTCGCACCGCCGAGATACCGGCACCCGGACTCCTGGTAGGAGTGGCTGGCCTGGACGGCCTCACTTCTACCAGGAGTCCTCTCACATTCCGGACGCTGTTAGAGCGCCTTCTGCACTCGGCGCAGGACCGGTTCCAGCGCGGGGAAGGTCCGGATGCTCCGCCGTGCCACCCTGCGCGCCAAGGAGGCCATCCTGGCCGGCGCGTTCCCGCCCGCTCGCCGCCCGCGGGCCAGGCCGTGTGACTTCTCCCTGCTGTGCGCCGCGTGCATCTCCGAGTAGAAGACGGTCCAGTCGAGGATCTGCCGGGCGTCGTCGAGCGTCGGCTCCGGCGAGAACTCGGCAGGCAGGCCACCGAGGAGCAGCTGCTGGTAGAGGCTCGACATGTCGTAGGAGGTCATCCGCTCGGCGGCCTTGACCGACGCCTGCGAGTACCTGAGATACCGCTCACGGTCGTCGGCGAAGGCCGCGACCTCCCGGGCGAGCCCGACCGCGTCGCCCTGGCGAACCGCGACGATGCCCTCGTTGTCCTGGACGGGCACCAGCCACGGCAGCTCGTACATGACCACGGGCAGGCCGCGCGCCTGAGCCTCCGCGAGCGTCAGCTGGTAGCCCTCGATGATGCTCGTCGTCACGAAGAGGTGCGCCGCGTCGATCGACCGGATCAGCTCCTCACCGCGGCGCGGCCCCACGACCTTCACATGGTCGGCCAGGCCCTTCTTCTCCACCTCGGCGGCAAGGCCCGCGACGGTGTAGTCCTGCCAGCCCGGCCCGATGACCGTCAGCTGGAAGTCGACCGACAGCCGGCGCAGCTCCTGAGCCATGGCGAGCAGCTCGCCGGGCTTCTTGGTGTGCTCGTCCAGGCGACCCCACCAGACGAGCTCGAGCCGACCGGCGGGCGCCTCCTTCGTCAGCTCCATGGCGGCCGACTCGATCAGCAGCGGTGACGGCGGGTTCGGGAGGAACACCGTGTGCTGGACACCGCGAAGCTTCCAGTAGGCGACATCGAGCGGGGACAGCGTAACGAGGGTCGCGAGCGCGTTGAGGTGGTCCGTGAGGAACGACGTCCGCTCGTTGTGCTCGTAGAACGGCCGCAGGCCGAAGCTGTGGATCCACCCGATCGTCGGCACACCCAGGGCGCGCGCCATCAACGCGTACGACGGCCACTGACGGTTGTAGAGGACCTGCTGGTCGATGATGACGTCGATCTCCTCGTCCCGGCAGATCTGCGCCCACTCCTCCACCCGCGCGGGCAGGCCCTTGCCCCGCAGGCCGATGAACTTCGCACCCTCGGGCACACCGTCCAGCGCGCGCCCCGGCACGGCGCCCTCGGGCACGCCGTCGAGCGCGCTGTCCTTGCGGTGCGCGACGATCGTGACCCGGTACCCGGCATCCAGCAGGAAGTGCGCCTGGGAGAGGAGCACACCGGAGACACCACCGGTCGTGAGCGTCTTGGTGGTCAGCAGCACGCTCCGCACCGGACGCTCGCCCGCCTCGATCCGGGTACCGCTCGCCGCGAGGACAGGGAGGACCTCCGGGCAATGGGTCACCGCGGCGAGCACGACGTCGGGCTGGGGAACACGGGTGTGCAACAGATCCAGGCAGGCCCCGTGCAGGTCGCTGCTCATGTTCTTCTGCAGGAAGCCGACGACATTGGCGATCATCGACAACCGCGCCGACTCGTAGCTCCGGATCAGATCAGTGGGATCCTTCCGGGTCTCCGTCAAGGACTCGAGTGCCGGGCGGATGCTCTCGACGGAGTCGATCGCGCCCAGGTAGAACGCGAACCGGGCGACGTCCGCGACCGCGTGCCCGCTCCCACCGCGACGGAAGAAGTACCGGTAGAGGCGGTCTGTGATCGACACGTACTTCCGCGCGCGGGCCGCCGCGAGGAACATGATCGGGAGATCGTTGACCCGCGGCAGCACCAGGTCCGCCGGGAGCATCGCGTAGACCTCACGAAGCAGCGAGGCCCGGAAGAGGTACCGCCACAGCTGCCCCTGCGCCGCCTTGCCGACCGGGAAGAGGCCGGTGAACACGTCGTCACCGCTGAGCGACTGATGAATCGGTGCCAGACGCTTCTGGTACCCGCCGACCTTCTGGCCGTCCGGGTTGATGACCTCGACACCGAACCCGACCAGGTCGGCGTCCGTCGCGCGTGCTTTCGCATAGGCCTTCTCGACCGCGTCCGGGGCGAGCTCGTCGTCACCGTCCAGGAAGAGGACGTACTCGCTCTTCGCTGCCATGATGCCGGCGCGCCGGCCCTGGAACGCCGAGCCGTTCTGCTCCAGCCGGATCAGCCGGACGCGCTCGTCCCGGGACCGGTAACCCTCGATGACCTCGCTGGTGCCGTCGGTCGAGGCGTCGTCCACACAGATGACCTCGAACTGACCGTTCGACTGACGCAGAGCGCTCTCGATCGCGTTCCCGACCCAGGCCTCGTCGTTGTGCACCGGAAGGACGATCGAGACGAGTGGTGGCGTGTGCAATGAGATCTCCGAGGTGAGGGCGGACGCGCAAATCGCCGCCGTCATCCTGGGCGCCAGCGACCTGTCGCAATCGTAGGTCCCGGCCGCCGTACCGGCCATGAAAGTCGCCCCACGCCGCTCGACTCCTGGTAGAAGCGGCCGGTTTCGGCAACCTCACTCCTCCCAGGAGTCCTCACGTCCCGGACGCTGTTACAGCGCCTTCTGCACCCGGCGCAGGACCGGTTCCAGCGCGGGGAAGGTCCGGATGCTCCGCTGTGCCGCCCTGCGCGCCAAAGACGCCTTCCTGGCCGGAACCGAGGCCGGGGCCGAGGCCTTCTTGGCCGGCGCGGCCCTGAGTGCCTTCCGCACACCGGCCAGGCCGCGTGACTTCTCCGCGCTCTCCGCGAAGCTGGTCTCCGCGTAGAAGACGGTCCAGTCGAGGATCTGCCGGGCGTCGTCGAGCGTCGGCTCCGGCGAGAACTCGGCGGGCAGGCCACCGAGGAGCAGCTGCTGGTACAGGCTCGACATGTCGTACGAGGTCATCCGCTCGGCGGCCTTGACCGACGCGTGCGAGTACCTGAGATACCGCTCACGGTCGTCGGCGAAGGCCGCGACCTCCCGGGCCAGCCCGACCGCGTCGCCCTGGCGGACAGCGACGATACCCTCGTTGTCCTGGACGGGCACCAGCCACGGCAGCTCGTACATCACGACGGGCACACCCCGAACCTGAGCCTCCGCGAGCGTCAGCTGGTAGCCCTCGATGATGCTCGTCGTCACGAAGAGGTGCGCCGCGTCGATCGACCGGATGAGCTCCTCACCGCGGCGCGGCCCCACGACCTTCACATGGTCGGCCAGGCCCTTCTTCTCCACCTCTGCGGCGAGGTCCGCGACGGTGTAGTCCTTCCAGTCCGGCCCGATGACCGTCAGCTCGAAGTCGACCGACAGCCGACGCAGCTCCTGGGCCACGGCGAGCAGCTCGCCGGGCTTCTTGGTGCGTTCGTCCAGACGGCCCCACCAGACGAGCTCGATCCGCCCCTCGGGCGCGCTCTTCGTCACGTTCGTCGCGGCCGACTCGATCAGCAGCGGTGACGGCGGGTTCGGGAGGAACACCGTGTGCTGGATGCCGCGAAGCTTCCAGTAGGCGACATCGAGCGGCGACAGCGTGACCGTCGTCGCGAGCGCGTTGAGATGGTCCGTGAGGAAGGACGTCAGGTCGTTCTGGTCGTAGATCGGCCGCAAGCCGAAGTTGTGAATCCACCCGATCGTCGGCACGCCCAGGGCGCGCGCCATCAACGCGTACGACGGCCACTGCCGGCTGTAGAGGATCTGCTGGTCGATGATGACGTCGATCGCCTCGTCGCGGCAGATCTGCGCCCACTCCTCCACGCGGGCGGGGAGGCCCTTACCCTTCATCTCGATGAACTTCGCGCCCTCGGGCAGTCCGTCGAGCGAGCTGTCCTTGCGGTGCGCGACGATCGTGACCCGGTACCCGGCCTCCAGCAGGAAGTGCGCCTGGGACAGCAGCACACCGGAGACACCACCGGTCGTCAGCGTCTTGGTCGTCAGCAGCACGCTCTTGACGGGACGCTCGCCCGCCTCGATCCGGTTACCGGCCGACGCGAGGGTCGAGAGCACCTCCGGGGTGTGGGTCACCGCCGCGAGCACGACGTCCGGCTGCGGAACACGGGTGTGCAACAGATCGAGGCAGGCCCCGTGCAGGTCGCTGCTCATGTTCTTCTGCAGGAAGCCGACCACGTTGGCGATCATCGACAGCCGCGCCGACTCATAGCTCCTGATCAGCTCCGTCGGGTCCTCCCGCGTCGACGTCAGGGACT
The DNA here is from genome assembly GCF_042654905.1 of Promicromonospora alba. NCBI lineage: Bacteria > Bacillati > Actinomycetota > Actinomycetes > Micrococcales > Promicromonosporaceae > Promicromonospora > Promicromonospora alba. The sequence goes on along the minus strand of NZ_JBHSFI010000011.1, from coordinate 14,723 downwards.
CGAGTGCCGGGCGGATGCTCTCGACGGAGTCGATCGCGCCCAGGTAGAACGCGAACCGGGCGACGTCCGCGACCGCGTGCCCGCTCCCACCGCGACGGAAGAAGTACCGGTAGAGGCGGTCTGTGATCGACACGTACTTCCGGGCGCGGGCCGCCGCGAGGAACATGATCGGAAGGTCGTTGACCCGCGGGAGCACCAGGTCCGCGGGAAGCATCGCGTAGACCTCACGAAGCAGCGAGGCCCGGAAGAGGTACCGCCACAGCTGCCCCTGCGCCGCCTTGCCGACCGGGAAGAGACCGGTGAAGACGCCGTCACCGCTGAGCGACTGATGAACCGGCGCCAGACGCTTCTGGTACCCGCCGACCTTCTGACCGTCCGGGTTGATGACCTCGACACCGAACCCGACCAGGTCGGCGTCCGTCGCCTGAGCCTTCGCATACGCCTTCTCGACCGCGTCCGGGGCGAACTCGTCGTCACCGTCCAGGAAGAGGACGTACTCACCCTGCGCCGCCATGATGCCGGCCCGCCGCCCCTGGAACGCCGAGCCGTTCTGCTCCAGCCGGATCAGCCGGACGCGCTCGTCCCGGGACCGGTAACCCTCGATGACCTCGCTGGTGCCGTCGGTCGAGGCGTCGTCCACACAGATGACCTCGAACTGACCGTTCGACTGACGCAGAGCGCTCTCGATCGCGTTCCCGACCCAGGCCTCGTCGTTGTGCACCGGAAGGACGATCGAGACGAGTGGTGGCGTGTGCAATGAGGTCTCCGAGGTGGGTGGCGAACGCGCAAATCGCCGCAATCCTAGTCGCACGTGAGCCTGCGCCATGAATCGCCAGGAGCCGTCGGCTCACGACGGGCGGGGCGCGCCGACGTTCGCAGTGGCGCGGTGGGCAAGCACGTCCTCGAGGAGAACCCGGGCCCGCGCGCCGAAGCTGTGCTCCTTGCGGACGTGGTCGGACAGCGCGCGCAACGAGGTCTCGTCGTACCAGGCGTCGCCCTCCTCGGCGAGCACCGCGTCGAGGTCCTCAGCGGTCCTGAACCGAGCCACGCCACGCTCCGGGAGCACGGTCCGGGTGATCTCGTCGAGCCCTTCGACCTCGTCGGTCAGCAGCCGGCCACCCGATGCGAGGACGTCGAACACCCGGTTGGAGACGAAGCCGAGGTCTCGCATGTCGGCCCAGTGGTCGTTGAGCGCCCAGGCCGCCGAACGGTAGTACCTGCGGAGGATCTCGTTGGGTACGTACGTTCCGGCGATCGCCTCGGGGGGCAGGAACTCCTCCCAGTGTTCACCGAAGACGGCGATCGGTGTGCCGGACGCGACGGTGTGCATGACCACCGGCCGGGCCTCGCCCCGCGAGTTGCCCACGAACACCGCCTTGCCGACGGCCTCCGGAACGGGCTCGTCGTCGATGTAGAAGCGGCTCGGGTCGGTGCACTGCAACAGCGGCCGAACCGGCAGGTCCCAGGCCGACGAGACGTCTCGGGCCCAGCCAGGACTCGCTGCGTACCGGAGGTCGTAGGACTCGAGCTCGCGTGCCGTCACGGCGTCGGGGTGGCTGATGACCCACGCGACGCTGGTCACGTTCGTGGGCAGCGTCACGGCGAACAGCCCGCGCAGCGTCACGACCACGTCGTCGGTGTACGAGGTGAACCGGGCGTCGTTGAGCCTGTGGTCGACGACGGCACGCTGGCCGAGCGCGCGCAGGGCGTCCACCAGCGAGTTGGCGAAGTGGAAGTCGCCCCACTGCCGCGCACGATCGGCCGACGGGGCCGCGATCTTGATCGCCCAGCGCAGCGAGGGCGGAGACTCCACGACGGTGGCACCGCGTCCCGCTCCGGCCGGGAGCCAGAGCGCCCGCGTCCAGGACTCCTCCTTCTCGGGGGCGGTCAGCGCCGAGACGCCCAGGAAGACCGGGGAGAGACCGAAGGTCTGGAAGAGGTCGGCCGATCCGGCCGGCACCTGTCGCCAGGTCGTGCGGAACGCCAGGAGATCCTCTTCCGGCTGGGACGAGCCACCGAACGCCACAGCCCCTCCTCCCCGTATCCCGACCAGGTCCGGCACGACGACGACAGGCCGCCCCTCCTGCACGGCGAGGCGCTGCGACAGGCTGATGTCGGCCCACAGGTCGCCGGCCTTGTCGCCGGAGCTGTCGTCGCCCAGCACGGCGCGAACGGACTTCGTGCGGGCCAGCAGCGGAACCGGGGCTCCCGGCACGGAGAACCAGGGCGCGGGCCACACGACGCTGTCCGGGTGCATGCCTCCCAGGAAGGGGACCGGGTCCCTCTCATACGGCGGGTAGACGACGCCGGCGTCGCTGACCAGGTGCCGGCTGGTGAGCACGAGAGGGTGCAGCGCGGCAGCCCCCGACTGCGAGAACGCGGTGCACCAGTCGGCGAGCGTCCCCTCCCTGAATCCGTTCCGCGCGGACATCAGGAGCGTGTGCTCGCCGCGGGAGCCGTGCACCGCCGCGGTGACAGCGGCGACCGTCCCCGCAGGCCCGGACACCGGCACGACCCGCACGTCCCAACGGGCAAGGCGGGCCAGCGCGAGCCCGGCCGAGGCCCGGTGACTCCCGTCAGGCACGAGGAGGACGACCTCGACGGGCTGCGCGGGCCGGCCGTCCGCGGTCCGCGTCACCGGATCGATCGCGCCGAGGGCGGCGAGCACCTCGGACGTCGAGGCGCAGTCGGTGACCACGACGCTCATCAGCCCAGGCACGGTGTGCGCGGCCGGGCTGTCCCGCCAGGACGTCGCCTCTTCGCCGACCGGCTCGCCTACCTGCGCCCGCAGCGCCTCGCGCACCTCGGGGAGGGTGACCCCGTCACGCAACCAGCCGGCGTCGGGCGCCAGCGGCAGGGCCTGTGGATCGCCGTCCTCCAGCAACGACACCAGCGGGGCCAGGTCAGGACGTCGCGAACCGTGGGCACGTGCCGGGTCGAAGAGCGGCGACGTCGACTTCTCCCAGGCACCGTCCGTGCCCTCGAGGTATGCGACCAGCGGGTCGGTCTCGTTGCTGTCCCACCGCCTCGGATCGACGCGTGCCGGGAGGAAGAGCGGGTGCGGCGACCATCCCGCTCGCCTGCCCTCCTCGACGTAGTGACCGACCGCCTCTGCCCGGTCCGCGAAGGTCAGACCCGCCTGGTGCTGGTACCACTCCACGTCGAACACGCCTGAGGCGAGTATCCGGTCGGTAGCCGAGCTGGGTGACGAGCCTGCCGCGGGCGTCGCCGAGGGCCGTCCCACCTCACAACGCCCGGGCGTCCGACTCCAGCAGTACCGGGATCCCGTCCCGCACCGGGTAGGCCAACGGCCGTTCCGGGTCGGTCGAGTGCAGCTCCGGCCCGCCGTCAGGCCCGGTACCGTCGACCAGCTCCGCGCCCGTCACGGGGCAGCGCAGGATCTCTCGCACCCACGGGTCCAGCTGGATGGTCGGGTCGGTGCTCATGCTGCTCCTCCTGCGTCGTCGGCCTCGGCGCGCACCAGCGACAGGACGTCGTCGCGCACCTTGACCATGATGTCCTCGTCGGTGGCCTCGACGTTGAGCCGCAGCAGCGGCTCGGTGTTCGAGGCACGAAGGTTGAACCACCACTGCGGCTGGTCGTCCCAGTGGGACACGGTGACTCCGTCGAGCCGGTCGACCACGACCCCGGGGTACGCGGCCAGGTAGGCGTCCAGCACCCGCCGGGTCGCCTCGGCGGCGTCGGGCACCGTCGAGTTGATCTCGCCGGAGGCGACGTACGGCTCGTACATCTCCGCGAGTGCCGACAGCGGGTGCGGCTGGCCGCCCAGGGCGGCCAGCACGTGCATCGCGGCGAGCATGCCGGTGTCGGCGAAGAAGAAGTCCCGGAAGTAGTAGTGGGCAGAGTGCTCCCCGCCGAACACCGCGTCCCGCTCGGCCATCTCCGCCTTGATGAACGAGTGGCCCACGCGAGTACGCAGGGTCTCGGCCCCGGCCGCCGACAGGAGGTCGGGCACGGCCCGGGAGGTGATCAGGTTGTAGATCACCGTGGGCGTGCGGCCGGCCGCCTTCTCCTTCTCCACCTCGCGGAGCCCCACCAGGGCGGTGACGGCCGACGGCGAGACGGGCACGCCTCGCTCGTCCACCACGAAGCACCGGTCGGCGTCCCCGTCGAAGGCGAGCCCCAGGTCGGCCTCGTTCGCCACGACGGCGGTCTGCAGGTCCACCAGGTTCGCGGGCTCCAGGGGGTTCGCCTCGTGGTTGGGGAAGGTCCCGTCCAGCTCGAAGTACAGCGGCACGATCTCCAGGGGCAGCGCCGGCAGGCCTGCCGCCTCGCCGAGCACCGCGGGGACGGTGTGCCCGCCCATGCCGTTCCCGGCGTCGACCACGACCTTGAGCGGGCGCAGCCCGGACAGGTCGACCAGGCCGCGCAGGAAGGCTGCATAGTCGGCGAGGGTGTCGCGGTCGGTCACGGTCCCCTGCGCGGCGTCCGGGGACGGCGCGGCGGGCAGCCGGCCGGCTTCGGCGGGCCGCGCGTCGTCGTCGTCCAGGATCGCCTGGGCGACCTCGCGGACGTCGGCGAGGCCGGTGGCCTCGCCGACGGGCCGCGCGCCCGCGCGGCACAGCTTGATCCCGTTGTAGGCGGCGGGGTTGTGGCTGGCGGTGAACATCGCGCCCGGCAGGCCGAGCACACCCGAGGCGTGGTACAGCCCGTCGGTGGAGCACAGCCCGATGCGCGTCACGTCCACGCCCTCGGCGGTCAGCCCCGCGGCGAACGCCTCCACGAGCTCGGGGCCGGAGTCGCGCATGTCGTGGCCCACCACGACGCCGGGCGCGGCGTCAGCGTCGGGCAGCACGACGGCGCGGGCGAATGCCCGGCCGATCGCGCGCGCGACCTGCGGTGAGAGCTGGTCCGGGACGGTGCCACGGACGTCGTACGCCTTGATGATCTGGGAGAGGTCGAATGCCACGCGGTCAGCCTACGCGGCGCCGGGGCCACCGACCGGCCGCTGTCCGGATCGGAACGGAGGCATCCGTGCTGCCAGGAGCGCCTGTCGTCACCGACGAGCTCGAGACCGTCGTCAGACGTTCACCCGGGACGCGCGCTCCGCGGCCTCCAGACGGGCTGCGTCGGTGGCCGCGACCAGGCGCCGCTGCGCCCGGTCGAGCCGCGCGTCCAGCCGGTCCAGCCGTTCCGTGACCTCGACCAGCTCCTGACGTGAGGCAGCCTCGGCCAGGTCTTGCCGGACGCCCTCGAAGCCTCGTTCGAGCCGCAGCTCGAGCGATCGCCGGTCCGCCCGGGAGCGCCTGTCCCTCAGGTACCCCGCTACGGCGAGGAGGACGAGGCCCACACCGGTCAGCACCAGCGCGACGGAACCTTCGGCAGCCGCTGCGACCGCCGCTGCAGCACCTACCAGCGCGAGCACGGCGATCACCAGATTGAATACGGACGGACGACGCATGGACTATCCCCTTTTGAGGTTCTGGTGGATGGACATGGTCCTGGTCGTCAGCTCTCACCGACGAGCGGGACGAGCCGCGACGCGAGGACCGGAGTCATCGACCTCGCGTACGTGTCCGTGATGTGTGACCCCTGCCGGTAGACGAGGACACCCCCGATGACCGCGGGACAGACGTCCTTGTTGCACAGCAGGTCGTTCATGTCGATGACGTCGACGTCCTGGACGCGCTCCGCCGCTCCGACCTGTGCCGATGCCCAGCTCGTCGCCGCGGAACCGGGCCTCTCGAAGGCGCACCGGTCGAGCTGCGTGGGGAACTCCGCCACGCACATGTAGACCTCGCTGTCGCCGACGGGGACGTCGTGCGGGGGCGGGTTGTCGAGCAGCGTGATCACGTCGATCCCCGCTTCCTCGAGCTGCGACCAGTAGGACGCGAGGCCGTCGACCATCGCTTCCTCGGTCAGCTCGCCGGCGTCGTCGTAGGCGGTCTCGTGGACCTGGTTGGTGATCACGGCGACGGGGCGGATCTTCAGCAGCTCGTCCAGCAGCGCCTCGTTGTACGACCCGCAGTCGGTGTACGGGGCGCCGTCGGCCCCTGGGCGGATGGCCCCGGCGAACCCGCACACGGACTTCGTGGCGAGCACGAGCCGCCAGCCGTTCTCGCGCGCGATGGACTCCAAGGGCGTGAACCACTGGAGCGCCTTGGAGTCGCCCGCCAGGACGACCGTCTTGGTTCCCTCGGGATCGCCGTAGGCGCAGAGCTCGAGCTCGACCTCCTCGATCTTCACGTCGCATCCGTCCCCGTAGGGCGCCGGCACGTCCTCCGTCGCGAGGGTCGCCGACGGCGCGAACGCGCCGCCTGCGACGACATCGGGCGGGGTCACGTCCCCGGTCTTCGACACGAGCGACGCGGCGCCCGGCCCGACGGAGCTTGCCGGTGCGCTCGGCACCGCGGAGGCAAGCAGAAGTCCCGCGACCACCCCGACGGCGGTCAGGCCCGCACCTGTGCCAAGGGTGAGGGCGTTCGAGCGCGCGAGGCGCCCCGAGAACCGCACGGGATTCTCGACGAACTTGAGCGAGAGCCACGCGGGGACCAGCGAGACCGCGACGACCGCCAGCCGTTCGACCACAGACAGCTCGCCCGCCACGTTCTCCGCCGCGATCAGCAGCGGCCAGTGCCACAGGTACAGGGAGTAGGAGAGACCGCCGAGCCAGACGACGGGACGCAGCTGGAGCACGCGCGGCGCGTCGCGCTCGTCCGCGGCGCCCGCGAGGATCACGGCTGCCGTGCCGAGCACCGGGAGCAAGGTCCAGACGCCCGGCCACGGGGTGGTGTGGTCGAGCAGCACAGCGGACCCGACGACGAGCGTCAGTCCGACGATGCCCGACGCGCGAGCGGCCGGTCGCGAGAGGAAGCCTGCGCCGGCGACCGCGACGAGCGCGCCGACCCCCAGCTCCCAGAGCCTCGTGGTCGTCACGAAGAACCCGGCGGGGCTCCCGGACGTCATGGTGGCCCAGAGGAATGACGGCACGACGATCAGCGCGAGCCCGATTCCCATCAGAGGCCGGATCGGCCGACCGCTCCGTCGCGCGATGAGTGCCACGATGACGAGCACCAACGGCCAGACGATGTAGAACTGCTCCTCGACGGCGAGCGACCAGAAGTGCTGCACGGGAGAGGCGCCGGTGCCCTCCGCGAGATAGTTCACCGACCGGTCGGCCATGCGCCAGTTCACGACGTACAGCGCGGCCGCGACGATGTCGTGGGCGAACGCCCGCCACTGGACCACGGAAGCGGTGGCCCACATCAGGAGCGCCGACGTCACGAGGACCAGCGCGGCGGCCGGTAGCAACCGCTTGGCACGGCGTGCGTAGAACCGTGCCAGCGAGACCCTGCCCGTGCGCTCGACCTCGCGCACCAGCAGGCCGGTGATGAGGTACCCGGAGACGACGAAGAACACGTCGACGCCGATGTACCCGCCCGGCAGGAACGGCACGTCCGCGTGGTACAGGAGCACCAGCCCGATCGCGACGGCACGTAGGCCCTCGATGTCGGCGCGGAACACCTTGACGCCGGTTCCCCTGGTGGCCTCGGCGGCCGTCTTGGTGTGTGTAGCCAGACCCGTCACAGGCGGTGCACCTTGTCGCCCGTCGCCGCGCCGCGCGTGTCGAAGAATCGCCGCGACGCCTGCGCCAGGGCGTTGACGTCATACGCGCGATGGTTCTGCACGAGCACCACCAGGTCGGCTTCAGCGACCGCTCGGTCCAGGTCGGCGACCCGGGTCAGCGACGTCGACGCGAGCTGCCACTCCTCGACCGCAGGGTCGTGGAAGGTCAGGTGCGCGCCCTGGGCGAGGAGGGCCTCTCCGAGCGGGCGCGCCGGCGACTCGCGCTGGTCGGCGATGTCCGGCTTGTAGGTGACACCGAGCAGCAGGACGGTGGATCCGCGCAACGACTTGCTGTCCTCGTTCAGCAGGTCCTGGATCCGGCGGGCGACGTAGGTGGGCATCGTCGCGTTGATCTCCTGGGCCAGCTCCACGAAGCGGAACGGGTAGCCGAGGCGGGACCGGACGTTGTGGCTCAGGTAGTTCGGGTCGATCGGGATGCAGTGCCCGCCGACGCCCGGACCGGGGTAGAACGCCTGGAACCCGAAGGGCTTGGTCTTGGCCAGCCCGATCACGTCCCACAGGTCGATCCCCAGCTCGTGACAGAACCGGGCCATCTCGTTGACCAGCGCGATGTTGATGTGCCGGTAGGTGTTCTCCAGGAGCTTGGCGGCCTCGGCCTCCCGCGTGCCCTTGGCCACGACCACCGTCTCCACGAACTTCCCGTAGAAGTCCGCCGCGAGCGTCGTGGCCTCCGGGGTCGAGCCGCCCACCACCTTGGGGGTGTTGTGCATCCCGTAGACCGGGTTGCCCGGGTCGATGCGCTCGGGAGAGAACGCCAGGTGGAAGTCGGTGCCCGCCCGGAGCCCGCTGATCGACTCGAGGATGGGCTGCACCACCTCTTCGGTGGTACCCGGGTACGTGGTGGACTCGAGGACCACGAGCGTCCCCGGCCGGAGGTTGCGCGCGATGGCCTGCGTCGCGCCCGTCACGGCACCGAGATCGGGCCCGCCGTCCGCGGACAGCGGCGTCGGCACGCACACGACCACGACGTCGGCCGCCTTGATCACGGATTCGTCGGTCGATGCCTTGAACCCCTCCGCGAGCAGCGCGCCGATCGCGTCGTCGGACAGGTCGTCCACGTGGGACCGTCCGGCGTTGAGGTCGGCGACGACCCGCTCGTTCACGTCCAGGCCCACCACGCCGTACCCAGCGCGAACGGCCGCCTGCACCAAGGGGAGACCGACATATCCGAGCCCCACGACGACCAAAATCGACATACCCGTACCTCTCGCGTTCCGAATTGTGTGGCCTGGCCACTCGCCGCCAGCATTGGGGGCAAGTGGATCCCGGCCTGAACACCCTAGACGCACCGGGCCGCCTGCTGGCGCCGATTACCGCCCAGGTATGGCCGAAGTTCACCCATTGTTGCGAGTTTCACCCAGAAATTCCGCCCGGTGGAGGCCGTACTTATGGGGAAGTTGTCAGGCTCGGTTCTGTACGGTGAAGATGGGGCTGCCCGAGGCGCTGGTCCCTCAGGTACCTCCGGAGGGAACCCCTTGACGACCGCAGCATCTTCAACCACCGATTCCAAGAGCGCCGGTGTCCGACCCGTCGATGCCGACGTGGCGCTCGGGCTGGCCCGGCAGATCGCAGCTCGCCGCGACCACCTTCGCGCGATGGCGTACACAGCGGGGCGGACGCACGCCGACTCGTTCCGGCAGGTCATAGCCGCGGGCATCGCGCCGAGCCTGACCTACGAGGAGCTCCGGGACGCCGCGCGCAACTCCCCGAGCGAAGCCGCCGGTCTCGGGCGCGGGCGCCCCAGCTGGTGGCGTGCGCTCGCCATGGCCGTCGGCTACCAGGGCCTGACGCCCGAGGACCTGACCGACGCGGCACACCTGTACCGGGTCTCCAGGCACCTCGCGCCGCGCTCGAAGTGGCGTCCCGACGAGTCGCGCCTGTATCTGCAGATCCTCCAGATCACCGGTGCGATCGACGAGCTGGAGTCGGAGCTCGGCAAGGTCCACGAGGTCCGGGAGGACGACCGGCTGACGCTCGAGATCGACCTGGCCGCCGCCCGGCACGGCGTGGGCAGCGAGGAGTGGAACCGAAAGCTCGACAACCTCACGGGGCGCTGGGACGTGCGCCCGGTCCGCCTGGCCCGCGACGGCGCGACGCCGTTCGACAGCCTCGCCGCTCCGGGACCCAGCGGGACCGAGGACGGACCCCTGGTCACCGTGGTGATGTCCGCGTTCCGTCCCGGCCCGGAGATCTTCTCGGCCGTGCGGTCCATTCTCGACCAGACCTGGGGCAACCTCGAGCTGCTCGTGCTGGACGACGCCTCGGGCCCTGACTTCGCGGGCATCCTGAACGACGTGGCCGGCCTCGACCAGCGGATCCGGGTCCTTGTCCAGCCCCAGAACCGCGGGACCTACGCCGCGCGGAACCGTGCGGTGCGCGAGGCGCGCGGCGAGTTCATCACGTTCCAGGACTCCGACGACTGGTCGCACCCCGAGCGGATCGCGCGCCAGGTGCAGCCGCTGCTGGAGAGCAGCGCGGTGCACTCGACGATGAGCCGGTCCATCCGTTGCACGGAAGACCTGGGGTTCCAGCACCTGGGGATGCCGACGAGCCGCAAGAACGCGTCATCCCTGATGTTCCCCCGGGCGGTCATCGAACGGCTCGGCGGGTTCGATCCCATCCGCAAGAGCGCCGACTCGGAATTCCTCGAACGGCTCGTGGCGGCGCTCCCCGGTAAGCAGATCCTGCTCAGGGACCAGCTCGCGTTCGTCCGGCTGACGGCAGGTTCGCTCTCCCGCGGAGACTTCCGCGCGCACTGGGTCCACCCGTCACGCTGGGAGTACACCGAGTCCTACCGGACGTGGCACCAGCAGATCAAGGCCGGTGCGGCCCCCTCCATCTCGATCGATCCGGCGCAGCGGTCGTTCCAGGCGCCCCGGAGGTTCGCCAAGGACACGGGAATCCCCGTCGAGACGCCCGACCTGCAAGTGGTCCTGGGCGGCGACTTCCGCGGCGACTCGTACACCGCGGTGCCGCTGTACGACGAGCTGGTCGCCTTGGTCGAGCGTGGTGTGCGGGTCGGCATCATGCAGATGGAGCTCGTCGGCCGGCCGGTCGCCCACCCGCAGCCGCTGGCGCCCGAGTTCCGCAGGCTCGTCGAGGACGGCAGCGTGGTCCACGTCCTGCCGACCGAAGAGGCGCACACCGACCTGCTGCTGGTCCACGACCCCGCCGTGCTCCAGTTCCCGACCGCCGAACCCCAGGCCCTCGCCGCCGACAGGGTGGCGATCCTCGCCCACCGCGGGGGCGCCGAGTCGACGGGGGGCGCGCTCTGGTCCGCACGGGACGTCACGGCGGCGGCCCTGGACCTGTTCGGCTCGACGCCGACCTGGATCCCGGCAGGCCCCGGTGTCCGGACCGAGCTCGCGGACGTGCCCGGCCTGGTGGTGCACGACGCCGATGCCGTCGACCCCGTCGTGCCGGACCTGTGGGCGGCTCGCCGGCGGCGCACGCCGTCCGAGCTGCCGACCGTCGGCTTCGCGTCGTTCGAGGGTGGCGACCTCTGGCCGGCGTCGGACGAGGACTTCCTCGGCGCCTATCCCACCGCCGACGACGTGGACGTCCGCCTGCTCGGGGCCGTCGACCACGCGCCAAGGGTCGCCGGACGGCTGCCCACCGAGTGGCTGATCTACCGGACCGGGGAGCTCTCGCAGCGCCAGTTCCTCCAGCAGCTCGACTACGTCCCCTGCTTCCCCGCCGACGTGATCCGGCAGCCCCCGGCGCACCTGGCTCGCGCCATGGCGGCGGGCAGCGTGGTGATCGTTCCCGAACGTTTCCGCCCCTTCTACGGCGAGGCAGCCGTCTATGCGGCGCCCGGCGACGTCCTGGAGCTGGTCCGGCACCTGGAGACACACCCCGCGGAGCGCTCGGAGCTGGCGCGCGCGGTCGCGCGTCACCTCGACGCACGTCACGACGCGGGCCGGTTCGTCAACCTGGTGACCGGCCTGATCCCGAGCAGGATCTGAGCCGCCAGAGAGAAGATGCGTGGTCATGACCGGCCGGAAAAGAGGGCTCGCTCGGAGACTGGTCGACAGGTTCCCACCCGTACGACGACGTGACGAGCTCCTCGCTGCTCGTCTCGAGCTCGTGACGGAACAGCGGGAGCTCGTGACGGAGCTGCGGGCCAAGGTCGGGGAGCTACGGGCCAACGCCGAGGTGCTGGGTGCCGAGGCCCGCAAAGGGCGGGTCCGCACCCGGCGTGCGCGTCGCGAGCTCGCAGAGGTTCGTGAGCAGCTGGCTACTGCGGCCGCCGTGAACAAGGACCTGCGCTCGGTGGAGCGCCGACCCTCGTTCCGCCGGATGCTGGTGACCGAGCGTGGCCTGTCGCACGCTGCGCACGAGCACCCCAACCGGTCACCACGCGGCAGGCTCTCCGACAAGCTCTTCTCGAAGGCACTTGCGGACTCGCTCGGCGTCCGGATACCGGCGGATCTGCAGGTCTGGCCGGATCTCGACAGCATCGAGCTCGGTTCGCTCCCCGACGAGTTCGTGCTCAAGTCCACCGGCGGAGCCTCGTCCCGAGGCGTCTTCCCGCTTCGCCGGCTCCACGGCGAGTACCGACTGATCAGCACCGGCGATGTCACCACGCTCGACGGGATACAGGCACGGATTCGCACCCAGATGGAGCTGGACAGCACGCGACCGTCGTACGACTGGATCAGGCCGCCTTTCTACGCGGAGGAGTTCATCCGCGATCTGAGTGACAGCTCCGAGATCCCTGTCGACGTCAAGGTCTACACGTTCTACGGGCGCGTCGGTCAGGTGCTGCTCCGCCGCGTCGCACGCCACGGCGAACGCTCGGGCATCGGCTACCGGTACCTCGGGGCGGACGGGAGCGACCTCGGCGACGTCTCCATCGGCCGGACAACAGATCCGACGGTCCCAGTTCCCGACCGGTTCGGAGAGATCATCGCGGCCGCGGAGAAGATCTCGCGGGCGACCGGCCTCGCGTTCGTCCGGGTGGACCTCTACCAGACGCGGAACGGTGTGGTCTTCGGCGAGCTGACGCCGTGCCCTGGAGAACCTCAGCACTACACGGAAGACCATGACCTGCTCCTGGGCCGTTTCTGGCAGGAGGCCCAGCTGCGCCTCGACGCCGATGTCGCGAACGGCTCGGCGATCGGCTTCGACCTGCCGGGCGAGAAGTCCGACAGGCTCGAACAGGCCGGAGCCTGACCTCGTGATTCCGGGGACCGGATACTCTGGCGCGGTGCTAGCCGTCGCCCAGTTTCACGAGCCCCTGCTGCTGACCAACACGATCCAGCGGTACGACTGGGGGTCCGTCGAAGCGATCCCGCACCTGCTCGGCGCCGACCCTGACGGCGGCCCGCAGGCCGAGCTGTGGCTCGGTGCGCACACCAGCGCGCCGTCGGTCAGCGTGATCGAGGACGAGGACGTCGCACTCGACCGCCTGGTCCGCGAGGCGCCGGTGCAGACGCTCGGCCACCGGGTCGCGGAGCAGTTCGGACCGCGCCTCCCCTATCTGCTGAAGATCCTGGCGGCGGGCAAGGCGCTCTCGCTCCAGGTGCACCCGTCGCCGCGGCAGGCCCGGGAAGGTTTCGCGCGCGAGAACAAGGCGGGCCTGCCGCTGTCGTCGCCCAAGCGGTCCTTCAAGGACGATCAGCACAAGCCCGAGATGATCGTCGCGCTCTCGCAGTTCGAGGGGCTGGCGGGCTTCCGCACGCCGCGCACCATCCTCGACGTGCTGGACGGCCTCGCCGGCGACCTGGTCGACGGCGTCCGCACGGCGCTGCTGAGCGACCGCGGCCACGACGGCATGCGTGAGGCGTTCAACCGCCTGCTGTCGGCGCGTGCCTCCGATGCCTGCGCCGCCGACATCCAGGTCACCCTCGACTCGGTACGGGCCCGGCTCGCGGCCGGCTCCCCGTTCGAGCGCGCCGACCGCACGGTGATCGACCTCGCCGAGCAGCACCCCGGCGACCCGGGCGCCATCGCGTCCCTCATGCTCAACCGGTTCTCGCTCGAGCCGGGCGAGGCGGCGTTCACCCCGGCCGGCGTCGTGCACGCCTACCTGTCAGGGCTGGGTATCGAGATCATGGCCAGCTCCGACAACGTGCTGCGCGCCGGGCTCACCAGGAAGCTCGTGGACGAGGAAAACCTCGTGGCCTGCACCGTGTTCTCCCCGCAGCAGCCGTCCGCCCCCCAGGTGACGACGTCGGGCAGCCGCGGGCAGGTGCACACCTACCGCGTGCCGGTCACGGAGTTCGCGCTCACGACCGCCGACGTCGACCCGGCCGAGGCGGTCACGCTGCCCGCGACGGGCCCGCGGATCCTGCTGTGCCTGGCCGGCGAGCTGAAGCTCGACGCGGACCGCTCGAAGGAGGGACCGCAGCGCCTGCTCCAGGGCGAGTCGGTCTTCATCCCGCACGACGCCGGCAACCTGACGCTCTCGGGCGCAGGCCACGCCGTCTGCGCCTGGGTCCCGTAACCATTTCGCCGAAGTAGAGCGGGTGTCCGGACCCACGCTCTACTTCGGCCGCCTCGCACCGGCGAAGTAGAGCGGGTGTCCGGACGTACGCTCTACTTCGGCGAAGAGGTCAGGCCGAGTTGTTGTCGTCTGCGCGGAGGACTCGGAGGTGGCCTCGGCGAGCCGTCTCCGTGACCGTCGGCGGCTCCGCCGGGCGGCGCACCTTGCCGGCCTCACGCACGGCGTCGGCGAGGGCGGACAGGTCGTCCGGGCTGGGCCCGGCGTCCTCGAACTCGGGCATCAGGCGGAGCACCTCCCACCCGCGCGGTGCCGTCAGCCGCTCGGCATGCTCGGCACACAGGTCGTAGCTGTGGGGCTCGGCCAGGTGCGCAAGCGGACCAAGTACCGCTGTCGAGTCCGCATACACGTATGTGAGCGTCGCTACGGCCGCGTTTGTACAGGCCGAGCGCGAACACTGTCTCACCGATCTCACGCGCCGAGACTACGCCCTGACCGGGCACAACGTGCCGAACACGCCGGACGATCACGGGCGTATCGACCGGGGTCGGGCTGGGGCGGGCGGCCGACGGCGGAACGACCATGCAGTTGCTGCCAGGATCACGCGGCGGATTCATACGGTCAGTGCAACAACACTGATCGAGGGAGAGTCTGCTGATGGTGTCGACGG
>NZ_JBHSFI010000010.1:204652-215216 GCF_042654905.1 Promicromonospora alba | reverse complement strand
GGGTGCTCGGTGCGGACGCGTTCGGTGAACCCGACGGGGATCGTGGACTTGACCACGATCGTCGCGTCGGGCGCGACCTGTAGTACCTGGGTGATCACGGACTCGACCGAGGACGTGTCGAAGAAGTTGGTGACCTCGTCGTAGTTCGTCGGGGTCGCGATGACCACCACCTGCGCACCGGCGAAGGCCGCCGCGGCGTCCAGCGTCGCAGTGAGGTCGAGCTCCTTCGTGGCCAGGTAGTCCTCGAGCTCCACGTCCACGATCGGGCTCTTGCGCTCGTTCACCAGCGCGACCTTCGAAGCGTCCACGTCCACCGCCCACACCTCGTGGTGCTGGGCGAGCAGGACGGCGTTCGACAGGCCGACGTAGCCCGTTCCGACAACAGCGATCTTCATGGGTGAATCCTCTCAGACATGTTCAGGCGCGTACGACGGACGCGAACGGCCCGATGGCCTCATGGATTCCTCAGCACGTAGCCCGAGCGGGTCCGGCACCCCCCGATGACCAGGGGCGTGGCGGGGAGCGATACAGTGGACAGCCGCCCTGCATGCGTTCGCGGTGGCGGCGCGGGACCTGGTTGACCAGGGCCCTGCCCAAGTCAGCCCGTCAGAGGAAAGCATGCCAGAAGCAGCCGGCCCGTCGGCCATCGTGATCATCCCTGCCCGCGGTGGTTCGCAGGGGGTCCCGCTGAAGAACCTGGCCCGGGTGGACGGCATCACGCTCGTCGGCCGGGCGGTCCAGGCCGCGTCGGCGGCCCCGTCGGTAGCAACCGTCGTCGTCTCGACGGACCACGACGAGATCGCGGCCGAGGCGCGGTCGCACGGAGCTCGTGTGGTGGTCCGCCCCGCGGAGATCGCCGGGGGGACCGCGTCGTCGGAGTCCGCGCTGCTGCACGTCCTGGAGCGCGTCGAGGCCGGTGACGGGGGCCTGCCCCCGCAGGAGATCCCGCCGGTCACCGTGCTGGTGCAGTGCACCTCACCGTTCATCGATCCCGCGGACCTGGACGCAGCCGTCCGGACCGTCGCCGAGGGGGAGAAGGACGTGGTCGTCGCCGTCTCGGAGACGCACGACTTCCAGTGGCGGATCGACGACGGCGTGGCGAGCCCTGTGGGCCACACCACCGAGTACCGCGAACGGCGTCAGGAGCGGGCCCCGCACTACCGGGAGACCGGCGCCTTCTACGTGATGCGCACCGACGGGTTCCGGGAGAGCAGGACGCGGTTCTTCGGTGACGTGGGCATCCAGCCGGTCGCGGCGGAGTGGTCGATCGAGATCGACGAGCCGCGCGACCTCTGGCTCGCGCGCCAGCTCGTGGACCAGAGCGTCGACGCCGCCCCGGAGCCGCTGGACGTCGACGCCCTGGTGACGGACTTCGACGGCGTGCACACCGACGACCACGCCTACGTCGACCAGGACGGGACCGAGCAGGTCAGGGTGAGCCGTGGCGACGGGATGGGCATCTCCCGCCTGCGGCGCACGGGCATCCCGATCCTGATCCTGTCCACCGAGACCAACAAGGTCGTCGCCTCCCGCGCGAGCAAGCTGCGCGTCGAGGTGCTGCACGGCGTCGAGGACAAGGCCACGGCACTGCGCGGCTGGCTCGCGGAGCACGGTCTCGACCCGGCGCGGGTCGCCTACGTCGGCAACGACGTCAACGACCTGGCCGCCATGGAGGTCGTCGGATGGCCGATCGCGGTCGCCGACGCGCGTCCCGAGGTGAAGGCGCAGGCCAGGATCGTGCTGTCGCGCGACGGCGGGAACGGTGCGGTTCGTGAGGTCTGTGACCGTATACTCGCTTCGCGTCCGGGTGAAG
This sequence comes from Promicromonospora alba, assembly GCF_042654905.1. Lineage (NCBI taxonomy): Bacteria > Bacillati > Actinomycetota > Actinomycetes > Micrococcales > Promicromonosporaceae > Promicromonospora > Promicromonospora alba. Next base: position 213,403 of record NZ_JBHSFI010000010.1, on the reverse strand, counting down.
TCGCTCTCAGCGCTGGCACCGCCCAGGCCCCCGTCGTCGCCGGATAGCCATCTTTCGGCCCGTACGAGCACTACCCCGCACGAGCACTACCCTGTGCATGACATCTTCGGAAGGACCTCGATATGAGCGCGACCACCGCGCAGCCCACACCGGTCGCCATCGGCGAGCACCAGGTGGGCGCTGACCAGCCGGTCTACGTGATCGGCGAGATCGGCATCAACCACAACGGTGACGTCGAGATCGCCAAGAAGCTGATCGACGTCGCGGTCGATGCCGGCTGCCAGGCTGTGAAGTTCCAGAAGCGCACTCCGGAGATCAGCACTCCGAAGGACCAGCGGGACAAGATCCGTCAGACGCCCTGGGGCGAGATGACGTACCTCGAGTACAAGTACAAGGTCGAGTTCGAGGAGCCGGAGTACACGGAGATCGACGCGTACGCCAAGGACAAGGGCGTGCAGTGGTTCGCCTCTCCGTGGGACGCGCCGTCGGTGGACTTCCTGGAGAAGATGGGCGTGCCGACCCACAAGGTCGCCTCGGCATCGGTCACGGACCACGAGATGCTTCGCGCGCTGGCCGCGACCGGCAAGCCGATCATCCTGTCGACCGGGATGTCGACGCTGGAGCAGATCGACGCCGCAGTGGAGATCCTGGACACGAGCAAGCTCGTGATCCTGCACTCCACCTCGACCTACCCGCTTCCCCCTGAGGAGGCGAACCTGCGCACCATCACGACGCTGCAGCAGCGCTACGGCGTGCCCGTCGGCTACTCGGGTCACGAGACCGGCCTGCAGATCTCGATCGCGGCCGTCGCGCTGGGCGCCGTCGCCGTCGAGCGGCACATCACGCTCGACCGCGCCATGTGGGGCTCGGACCATGCCTCCTCGCTCGAGCCCAAGGGCCTCGAGACGCTGGTGCGCGACATCCGCATCCTCGAGAAGGCTCTCGGCGACGGCCAGAAGCGCGTCATGCCCGGCGAGTTCTCGCCGATGTCGCGCCTCCGTCGCGTCGACGCCTGAGCCGTAGGCGCAGCGCAGGGTGAGGGCCGAGGAACGAGGCACTCGCCCGGAGCGTAGCCGCAGGCTCAGGCGTGAAAGATAGAACCTGAGCCGTAGGTACATGGTCGGAGGCGGGCGCCGCACTCGCGGTGCCCGCCTCCGATGTTCCTGGATCCGACAGAACCCAAGACTGTGGCCGAACCTGGCCCGGCCATCGCGAGAGGGGGCCACGTGCCCGAGCGGGTTGAGGCGGCGAGCATGCCGTTGGTGACGGTGGTCGCCGTCGTACGTGACGAGGAGCCATACCTCGAGGCGATGGTGCGGTCCGTCCTGGAACAGGATTACCCGCACCCGCTGCACATGGTGCTGGCGGTGGGTCCGTCGCAGGACCGCACGCACGAGATCGCCGAGAAGCTCAGCGCCGAGACCGGCCGGGTCACCGTCGTGGACAACCCGACGGGCTCCAAGCCGCTCGGCCTCAACGCGGGCCTGGCGCGGATGCCGGAGGGCCACTCGATCTTCGTCCGGGTGGACGGCCACACCGTCGTGGAGCCCACCTACGTGCGCCGCGCGGTGGAAGCCCTGCAGACCGCCGGGGCGGACGGCGTGGGTGGCCGCATGATGCCCGTCGGCGACATCCCCGTGCAGAAGGCCGTGGCACGGGCGATGAGCCACCCGGCAGGCCTCGGCGCGGCCTCCTTCCACACGGGCGGCAGCGCAGGCCCGGCCGAGACGGTCTACCTGGGCACGTTCCGCCGCGAGGCGCTGGAGCGGGTGGGCGGCTACTCGCCGGTGTACGTGCGGGCGCAGGACTGGGAGCTGTGCCTCCGGCTGCGGAACAGCGGCAGCCTGCTGTGGTTCGACCCGTCACTCGTGGTCGAGTACAAGCCGCGCCGCACGCTGGGCGCCGTGGCCACCCAGTTCTGGCGGACCGGCATGTGGCGCCGCGAGGTGGTGCGCCGCAACCCCGGCACCGCCAGCCTTCGTTACCTGGCCCCGCCGACTGCCGTCATCGGGCTCGGGGTGTCCCTGCTGCTCGCCGTCGTGGGCGCCGTCACGGGTGTGCTGCCGCTGACGCTGATCGGGCTCACGCCACCCGCCGTCTACCTGCTGGGCGTGCTCGGCGCCTCGGCGCACGCCGCGACCCGCCGTCCGCGGCTCGACCTGCCCTCTGCGCTGGCTCTGCCCGCGACGCTCGTGACGATGCACATGGCCTGGGGCGCGGGATTCCTGCGCGGCCTCACGGAAAGCGTCCGGGTCGACGACGGCGTCTGACCCCGAGCGAGCTCCGCGAAGTAGAGCGCCTGTCCGGGTTTCCCTGGTGACATCAGGGAAACCCGGACAGGCGCTCTACTTCGCGGAACTCGCGGGTCAGGCCTGCTTTTCCTTGTCCACAAGGAGCCGGACCGAGCGGTTCGACCGCCGGGCCACGTCGTAGACGAACTTGGGCATGTACATCTGCAGCGTCATCCGCAGGTAGCGGGCCAGGAGCCACGGCTTGACCTCGGCCAGCGGCGTCAGCGTCCCCGTCTCGCGGCGCGCCGCGAGGTCCCGGACGGCCGCCGGCAGCTCCGACTCGGAGGTGTGCAGGTAGTTGTCCTCGAGCCAGGCGGGATCCGGCTCCGGGCCACCGGCGCGGAACGCCTCCGCGGCGTCGGCGACGTGCATCACGCAGCCGCTGCCGACGAACGGCGCGTTGAGCAGCTCGGCGCTGACCCCGAAGTCGTCGATGATGACGGTGGACAGGCCGAGGGCCAGGGACTCCATGGCGGCGGTCGAGCTCACCGTCATCAACGCGGATCCCGGCTGGAGCCACTCGGCCATCGGACCGTCGACGAACCGGAGGGTGTCGCTGCGGTGCCCGAGCTGGGCGTGCTCGGCGTCCCACAGCTCGTCGTACGGGAACGCCTCGTTGTGCGTCTGCCGCTCGCCCTTGCGGGCGCGGAGCTTGACGATGACCTCGAACTCGTCGTCCGCGAGGCGGGCGAGACGGTCCAGCAGGGCGACGCGGTCGGGCCGGCTCTCCGGCACCTTGGCCTGCGCGGCGAAGATGATCCGCTTGACTGGCTCGGTGCCGAGGCTGGCCGACATGTGCTCGAGGAACGGCAGGTGCGCCAGCGGCACGTCGGGGGCGACGCCGTGCGCGGCGAACGACTCCCGGTAGGCGTCGATCTCCAGCCTGCTGTGCACCACGAAGGCATCGCACCAGCGGCGCCAGCCGGTGCCCTTCGGCGTGGCGGGCAGCGCCATGCCGGGCAGGCCCGTCACGAGCGCGGGACGGCGCTTGCCCGTGGCGGCGACGATCGCGCGCGCCACGACCTCGGCGACCGGGCCGGTGGCGGCGATGAGCACGACGTCGGGCGTGTTCTCACGGATCTGTGCGGCGAGGTCCCGGACGGGCAGCACGGCGGGGCGGACCACTGAAGATCCCGCGACGGCGGCGGCGATCTGGCTGGTGGTCGGCGCGATCGGCGTCTTGACGATCACCGCCGAACGGTCGAGACCCTCCTCGTCGGCCGGGCCGAGCCTGTCCAGCGTCGCGCATGCCCACTTCAGGTACGAGTCGCTGTCCGCGACTGCGAGCACGCGGATGGTCATTCGTTCTCCTCCGGGGAGTCGATCTCTTTGACGTCCTCGGCGGCGGCACGGGCTTGCCGGGCGAGCTCGACGACGCTGGTCAGGTGTGCTCGGTGGTCGGCCGAGGCGCGCTGGGTCCACCAGTCGGCGGGCACGTCGAGCGCGGTGACGGGGACACCGAGTGGTGAAATGATAGTGGTCAACAGGATGGTCGACGTCGACGGCAGGCTGATCACGCGCTGGCCGGACCGCAGGCCGCGCAGCCGGATCTCCACGGGGGCGCCGGGCGCGTCGACGGTGACACCGTCGATCGAGGCCAGCGCGGCGAGCAGCTCCGGCGTCTGGCGGCGATGGGGGAGGTAGCGCAACGCTCCCTCCTCGGCCAGCGACCGGATCCAGTCGAGGTACCGGTCCGGATCGATCAGCCCGTCGGCGGGCATGCCCGAGCCGACGACGATGGTGGGCTCGGGCATCGACTCGTCCGCGGGCTGCGCGGCGAGCCAGCCGAAGCGGTTGGGCCGGACGTCGAAGCCCTGGGCCCGCAGGCCGGTCGCCAGGTCGGGTGAAAGTGGAAGTGCGGTGAAGATCGTGACGCGGCCGTCGGCGGCCAGGGACCGCAGGCGGCCGGCGGCCACGGCACCGAGCCGACGGCGGGGTGCCCGCGCGGGCTTGCCGATGCGGATCAGCGGGTCGCTGCGTACCAGGAGGCGGCACAGCTCGAGGGTCGCCAGGCCGTCGTCGACCAGAACTACACGTTCGGGACGTCGCAGGGGAACCGTGGCCTGGAAGAGGCCGGAGAAGGCGTCGCCGACGAGCCAGACGGGTTCCCGGGCGGTGAGCGCGCTGCGCCGGCCTGCGAGGTCGAAGGTCAGACCCTCGGGAAGGGCGAGGCCACGTACGGCGGACAGGGCGTCGCCCAGGGCGGGGACGTCGTCGCGCACGTGGACGTTGGTGTCGGTGCCGCCGTATCCGGCGGCGTGCGCTTCGACCGTGCAGAGCAGCTGCAGCGGCGACTCGACCAGGGCGCCGGCGACACGCGGTGACGCGGCTCGCGGGTCCGTGGCCCGAGGAGCGGGACGGGGGTGATGCACGCGGTGCAGTCTCTCACGGGAGAGGTCCGCCGAGGTCCAGAGGTGTGGTCCCAGGTGCCCCGAACAGGCCTCGGTCACCCTGCTAGGGTTCGGGACCGGCTAGGATCGAACGGCCGGAATGTCGCCGGCAGTGCCCCCGACCAGACAGGTATTTCCCCTACCGTGAGCACACCTACTACCGACGCGGTGGCGCCCGGGGCGCCTTCCGCCAGCGGTGATGCGAAGCAGCCACCGCCGCCGATCGTGCCGAGCACGACGTCGGCCGAACGGCTCGCCCTCGCGAAGCAGTACGGGCTACGCCCCCTGAACGTCCGCCCCCCGCTGGGCGAGTACATCCGTGAGCTGACGAAGCGCTGGGCGTTCATCCGCGTCCTGGCCACGTCGACGGCCTACGCGAAGAACCAGAACAACTACCTGGGCCAGCTCTGGGCAGTGCTCAACCCGATCCTCAACGCGGGCGTGTACGTGCTGATCTTCGGGGTGATCCTGCGCCTCAGCCGCGAGATGGACAACTCGATCGCGTTCATCGTGATCGGCGTCTTCATGTACCGCTTCATCGAAGCCTCGGTGACGGGCGGCGCCAAGTCCATCAGCGGCAAGACGCAGCTGCTGCGCTCGCTCCACTTCCCACGCGCGGTGCTGCCGATGTCGACGGTGCTGTCGCTGCTGACCACGCTCATCCCCGCGATCGTGGTGATGTGTGCCATCACCCTGCTGAGCGGGTTCCTGCCGACGTACGAGATGATCCACGTGACGTGGTGGTGGCTGCTGCTGCCCGCCGCGATCGCGCTGATGTGGGTCTTCAACATGGGGATCGCCTTCATCATGGCCCGGGCCGTGGCCACCACGCCGGACGTCGAGAACGTCCTGCCCTTCGTCATGCGCGTCGTGATGTACGCGTCGGGCGTGATCTTCCCGGTGACCGTCAAGCTGAACGAGCTGCAGATGGCGGAGCCGGCGAAGACGATCGTCACCGGCGTCCTCGACTACCAGCCGGTGGCCGTCTACCTCTACCTGGTGCGCTCCATCCTGATGCAGGAGGAGCTGTTCCCGCCCAGCGGCCTGATGTGGGCGCTCGGCGGCGCGTGGGCAGTGCTGTTCTTCGTGATCGGTTTCATCGTCTTCTGGCGCGGCGAGGAGAGGTACGGACGTGACTGAGGCCGACGACCACATGGACTTCGACCTCGAGGTCGAGCCGGAGGACGAGGGGGAGGAGGCGCTCGAGACCGACCTGGGCGAACCCTGCCTCGTGGTGGACGACCTGAACGTCGTCTACCGGGTCATCGGCGGCCGGGCCAAGAAGGAGGCCGAGAAGCAGGGCGCGGAGGTTCGCGAGGTCAAGGTCAAGGTCCCCTTCTTCAAGCGGCTGCTCCAGGCGGGACGCGGACACGTCGGTGCCGTGAGCGAGATCCACGCCGTGCGCGGTGTCTCGTTCACCGTGCGGCACGGAGAGTCGGTAGGCATCGTCGGCGTGAACGGCTCCGGGAAGAGCACCATGCTCCGGGCGATCGCCGGGCTCATGCCTCCCAGGTCGGGCAGCGTGCACGTCTCGGGCGAGCCGTCGCTGCTTGGTGTGAACGCGGCGCTGATGCCGCAGCTCACCGGCGAGCGCAACATCATGATCGGCGGCCTCGCCCTCGGGCTCACGCCCAAGCAGGTCGACGAGCGGTTCGACGAGGTGGTGGAGTTCGCCGGGATCGGTGACTTCGTCTACCTGCCGATGAAGACGTACTCGTCCGGCATGGGCGCGCGCCTGCGGTTCGCGATCTCCTCGTCCGCCTCGCCGGACATCCTGATGATCGACGAGGCCCTCGCCACCGGCGACGCGGCCTTCAAGGAGCGCAGCAAGGCGCGCATCGAGCAGGTCCGCGAGAACGCGGGCACCGTGTTCCTCGTGAGCCACTCGATCTCGACGATCGAGGCGATGTGCACGCGCGTGCTGTGGATGCACCAGGGCCAGCTGGTCATGGACGGTCCCGTGCACGAGGTGGCCGAGGCGTACAAGGACTTCGTGCGGGCGCAGCGGCCGGGTAACCGGGGCATGAGCCCGGCGCGCCGCAGGGCGCACCTGCGCAAGAAGGCGCGGGAAGAGGCGGAGCAGAGGGCCGCTGCCAAGGCGCAGCAGAAGGCTGAGTCCGAGGCGAAGAAGGCAGCCGAGAGCCGCGCGTGACCGCTGAGGTAGTCATCTGGCGAGGTAGTCGTTCAGCGACTACCTCGCCAGACGTCTACCCCAGCGGGGAGGCAGGTCAGGGGAGCAGGGTTGCCAGGTGGCGGCGGACCGTCTCCACGGCTTCCGGGACCGGGACGTCGGTGGTGTCGATGACCAGCTCGGCGTCGTCGGGCTCCTCGTAGGGCGAGGAGATGCCCGTGAACTCCGCGATCTCGCCCGCCCGCGCCTTGGCGTAGAAGCCCTTGCGGTCGCGGGCCTCGCACACCGCCAGCGGTGTGCTGACGTGCACCAGGACGAAGTGCGCCCCGGCCTCCTCGGCCAGCGTCCGCACCCTGGCCCGGCCGGCCGCGAACGGCGCGATCGGCGCGGCGACGGCGATACCACCGTGCTTGGCCACGAGGGCGGCGACGTACCCGATGCGCTCCACGTTGGTCTCCCGGGACTCACGATCGAACCCGAGTCCCTTCGACAGGTGGTGCCGCACTTCGTCGCCGTCGAGCAGGGTGGTTCCCAGGCCGTCGTCCTCCAGCTCGGCGGCCAGGGCGCGGGCCACCGTGGACTTGCCCGAGCCCGACAAGCCGGTGAAGAACACGACGACGCCCCGGCGGCGGGCGCCGCCCGTGGCGGCGCGGGACACCTCGGCGGCCGAGGCGGGCGGGTACAGCGCCCGCACCGCCTCGTCCCGGACGTCCGGCAGCGCCGCCACCCGCTCGGCCGTGGCCGGTGAGCGGTGCGCGGGGAGCGGCTCGGTGCGGGCGGCACCGTACGCGGCGGCCACCTCCTCGAGCGTCGTCCCGCCCAGGCCGGACCACGGTACGGCGACGGTGGTCACCTGCGCCCCGGCCTGCCCGGTCAGCGAGTCGGCGAGCCCCAGTGCCGATCGGACGAGCCCCGGGGCGCCGACGGTGCCAGGCGCCGGAGCGCGGCGGGCGACGGGGACCAGCAGCAGCACCGGGCCGGCGCCGCCGTTCGTGGCGGCGCCCGTGCCGGACACGAGGGTCACCGCGGCGTCGAGCTCCTCGCGGGTCGGGACCTCGGTGACGAGCAGCGCGAGGCTCTGCTGGGCGTCGCCCCCCGGGCGTTCCCCGAGGGCCGCACGCACAGCGCGGGCCGGCCGGCGGACGGCGGCGTCCCACTGCGGGCCGATCGCTGCCGGCACGGGCTTGAGCGGCTCGAGCACGCCGGACAGCTCGCCGGGCAGCGCCGTGAGGCGGGCCAGCGGGGTGTTCTCGGCGTCGGTCAGGACGACGTCGGCCGGGACGCCCGGCAGGGCCGCGGCGAGCGAGGACGCCGAGAGCGCGCCGCCGAGGGCCAGCTCGACGAGGTCCAGCTCGTCGTCGGACAGGACGCGGGTGGGGGTGTCGGTCATCTGCGGGGGCTCGTTTCTGCGGTGTCGTCGGCCGGTTCGTCGATCGGGTCGCTCGAGGGCCCGTCGGCGAGCTCCTCCGGGGTGGAGTCTGCCTCGGAAACGGCTGGTGCCGCACCGAAGCGACGCTTGACCAGGAACCACAGCAGGTTGCCCAGGACCAGCGCTGCCGCGGCGGCGCCCAGCACCACGGGGAGGCTCGCGCCGAGCAGCTTGAGCCCCGACGCGAGCAGCAGGATCGCCAGCGCGCGGCGGATGATGCCGCCTGGCGCCCGGGCGGACACGTGGGCGCCGAACCACGCGCCGGGGATCGCGCCGATGAGCAGGGACGTCGTCAGGCCGAGCGAGAAGTCGCCGTACAAGAGGTGGCCGAGCGACGCCGCCGCGACGAGCGGCACCGCCTGGACCAGGTCGGTGCCGACCAGCTGGGACGCCTTGAGCGCCGGGTAGAGCAGCAGGAGCACGACGATGACGATGGAGCCGGCGCCCACCGACGTCATGCCCACCAGGAGCCCGGCCACGGCGCCGAGGATCACGGTGGGGACGGGGCGC
>NZ_JBHSFI010000010.1:18934-204580 GCF_042654905.1 Promicromonospora alba | reverse complement strand
AGCACGGCACGGACCACGAGGCCGCAGGACGCGATGAGCAGCGCTACCCCGAGCACCATCTTGAGCGTGCTGTCCAGGGAGTCGCCGAACGGCAGAGCCTGGATCAGGAGGGCTCCCGAGAACGCAGCGGGCACCGAGCCCACGCACAGCCACAGGACGAGCTTGAGGTTCACCGTCCCGCGTCGCATGTGCACTATCGCGCCCGCCGGCTTCATGAAGAGGCTGGCGACCACGTCGCTCGACACCGCCACCAGCGGGTCGACGCGGAACACGAAGATGAGCATCGGCGTCATGAGCGCGCCGCCGCCCATCCCGGTCAGGCCCACGACGAAACCGACCGCGAGGCCGCCGAGGATCAGGGGGAGGTCGATGCTCATCGGCGGTGCTCCTCAGGCCGGGCACGCAACCCCTTTATTCCGATCAAACCCATCGGGTTAGTAGGCATTAACGCCTCCTGGGGTGGTCAGGGGTGAGAAAATGTGCACTGGCACTGGACGGCATGGGCGGAATGGTAGCCTCGGCGCGTCCGCCGGACCTCCACCCACCGCGCCTTGGTCCCCGACGAGGGCCGGGCAGCGCAGCGCAGGACGGCCGGATCCCCGGAGAAGACGTCCACCCTGGAGATCGATGAACGCGCCGTTCCCTACGCTCCCTCAGGCGTCGCTCGATGACGACGCCCTTGCCGACGCACTCGCCACGGGAGCGGCGGAGGTGCTCCTCGCGCTCCGCGCCGAGGTCGACGCCGCCGGCGGCTCGTTCGTGGCCAAGGAATTCAAGGACGCGGGTGACGCCGCGGCCCAGGCCTGGCTCGCGGCCGCGCTGACCGCCGCCCGCCCCGCCGACGCCGTCCTCTCGGAGGAGGCGAAGGACGACGCGTCCCGCACGAGCGCGGATCGGGTGTGGATCATCGACCCGCTCGACGGGACCAGAGAGTTCGCCGAGCGGCACACCGACGGGCCCCGGGCCGGACAGTGGCGCGACGACTTCGCCGTCCACATCGCGCTCTGGGAGCGCGGGGCCGGCCTCACCGTCGGAGCGGTCGGCCTGCCGTCGCGCGAGCAGGTCCTGACCACCGCGGACGCCGTCGGGCCGGTGGACGACGGCGCGGCTGTCCTGGCCGGCGCCCGCCGGCTGCGGATCGCCGCGAGCCGCAGCCGCCCGCCCGCATTCGTGGCCGCCCTGGCCGAGCGCGACGACGTCGAGCTCGTCCCGATGGGCTCGGCGGGCGTCAAGATGATGGCTGTCGCCGACGGTACAGTTGACGCCTATGTCCACGGTGGTGGGCAGTACGAGTGGGACTCCGCGGCCCCCGTGGCCGTGGCACGGTCGCGAGGGCTCGTCTGCACGCGTCTCGACGGATCCGAGCTCGAGTACAACCGGGAGAGCCCATGGCTCCCTGACCTGTTCGTATGCCCCCCGGCCCTGGCTCCGCACCTGCGTGAGCTGCTCGACACCGTCGGTGTCGCGTCCGTGGTCGGGGCAGACCGCAAGGAAGGTGCTTGAGGAGTGAAGAGTCACGTCCTGAGCCAGCTGCGCAGCCTGGAAGCCGAGAGCATCCACATCATGCGTGAGGTCGTAGCCGAGATGGGGCGGCCGTGTCTGCTGTTCTCCGGCGGCAAGGACTCCATCGTCATGCTGCACCTGGCCGTCAAGGCGTTCGCGCCGGCGCGGGTGCCGTTCCCGATCATGCACGTCGACACCGGGCTGAACTTCCAGACCGTGCTCGACTGCCGCGACCGGTGGGTGGAGCGGACGGGCGTGCAGCTCGTCGTCGCCTCGGTCCAGGAGGCGATCGACCGCGGCCTGGTCCAGGAGGAGCCCAACGGCTCCCGCAACCGGATCCAGACGCCGGTGCTGCTGGAGGCCGCGGAGAAGCACGGCTTCGACGCCCTGTTCGGCGGCGGCCGGCGCGACGAGGAGAAGGCCCGCGCCAAGGAGCGCGTCTTCTCCTTCCGCGACGACTTCGGCCAGTGGGACCCGAAGAACCAGCGCCCCGAGATCTGGAACCTGTACAACGGCCGCGTCCACCAGGGCGAGTCCATCCGGGTGTTCCCGCTGTCCAACTGGACCGAGCTGGACATCTGGGCCTACATCGAGGCCGAGAACATCGACCTGCCCGACCTCTACCTCGCCAAGGAGCGCGAGGTCGTCGAGCGGGCCGGCATGCTCTACGAGGTCAACGACTTCACCCCGCTCAAGGACGGCGAGACCCCGAAGGTCCTGTCCACGCGCTACCGCACGGTCGGCGACGCGAACCTCACGGCCTGCGTCGAGTCCACCGCGACCACGCTGCGCGACGTCGTCGAGGAGGTCGCGGCGGTGCGCCTCACCGAGCGCGGCGCCACGCGCGGCGACGACAAGGTGAGCGAGGCCGCGATGGAAGACCGCAAGAAGGAAGGCTACTTCTGATGACGACGACTCTCCCTGAGGCTGGTTCAGCCCCCGAGGCGCACGAGGCCGTCAGCGGCGACCTCCTGCGGTTCGCGACGGCCGGCTCGGTGGACGACGGCAAGTCCACGCTGATCGGCCGGCTGCTGTTCGACAGCAAGTCGATCTTCGCCGACCAGCTCGAGTCGGTGGAGCAGGTCAGCAAGGACCGCGGCGACGACTACGCGGACCTGTCGCTCCTGACGGACGGCCTGCGTGCCGAGCGCGAGCAGGGCATCACCATCGACGTGGCGTACCGCTACTTCGCGACGCCCAAGCGCAAGTTCATCATCGCGGACACGCCTGGCCACATCCAGTACACGCGGAACATGGTCACCGGCGCCTCGACGGCGGACGTGGCGCTCATCCTCATCGACGCACGCAAGGGTGTCGTCGAGCAGTCGCGCCGGCACACGTTCCTCGCCACGCTGCTGGGCGTGCCGCACATCGTGGTCTGCGTGAACAAGATGGACCTGGTCGACTACGACGAGCAGGTCTTCGAGAAGATCCGGGCCGAGTTCACCGAGTTCGCCTCCCGGCTGCGGGTACCGGACCTGACCTTCATCCCGGTGTCCGCCCTGGCGGGCGACAACGTGGTGACCCGGTCCGAGAACATGCAGTGGTTCGACGGCTCGCCGCTGCTCAGCCACCTCGAGCGGCTGCACGTCGCCTCCGACCGCAACCTGGTCGACGTGCGGTTCCCGGTGCAGTACGTGATCCGGCCGCAGCAGAACGACACGCGCGACTACCGCGGCTACGCGGGCACCGTCGCGTCCGGCGTCATGAAGCCGGGCGACCGGGTGCTGGCACTCCCGGCCGGCCTGGAGACGACCATCGCGTCCATCGACACGGCGGACGGCCCCGTCGACGAGGCGTACCCGCCCATGTCGGTGACCGTGCGTCTGGCGGACGAGATCGACATCTCGCGCGGGGACATGATCTGCCGCCCGAACAACGCACCGACGGTCACGCAGGACATCGACGCCCAGATCTGCTGGATGGACGAGTCCGCGTCGCTGGTGCAGGGCAAGAAGTACGCGATCAAGCACACCACCCGGTGGGCGCGGGCGCTGGTCAAGAACATCAACTACCGCGTCGACGTGAACACCCTGCACCGTGACGAGGACGCGACCGAGATCAAGCTGAACGAGATGGCGCGGATCCGGCTGCGGGTGACCCAGCCGCTCTTCGTGGACGCCTACCAGACCAACCGGCAGACGGGCGCGTTCATCCTCGTGGACGAGGCGACCAACAAGACGGTCGCCGCCGGCATGATCGGCGGGCCCGCTCACCAGTACTGAGCGACCGCCTCCCGTTCCGCGGAGCAGCACAGAAGGGCCGCCGACCTGCGTCGGCGGCCCTTCTGCTCAGCGAGTCCTGACTGCTCGGTGACCTACTTGATCGTCACCGCGTCCAGGGCGTCGGTGATGCCGTCGCCGTAGAAGCTGTTCTCGTCCAGCGTGCCCACGCAGGCCGGCCCGGCCGTCGTGGTGGTGCACTCGTGGTCGTCGGCCTGGGCGCGGACCGCCGCCTCCAGCTTCGCCGGGCTCCAGCGCGGGTGCGCCGACTTCAGGAGCGCGAGCACGCCCGCGACGTGCGGGGACGCCATCGACGTGCCGCTCTTGGTGTCCCAGGTGCCGTTCAGCTCGGTGGAGACGATCGCGCTGCCCGGGGCGGAGACGTCGATCTTGCCGAGGCCGCGGTTCGAGAACGAGCTGAGGCTCGTGGCCTGGGTCAGGGACGAGACCGTCACCACGCCGTCCAGCTCCGCGGGGATGTCCTCGCAGTCGGAGTTGATCACGCGCTGCACCGGCGTCGAGTCGTTGGGGCTCGACGCATCGGTGGTGTTGTTGGCCAGGTCGGTGGCCGCGTTGCCCGCCGCGGCGGCGTGCACCACGCCACGCTTCGTCGAGAAGTCCACCGCGCGGCGCACGGCCTCCTTCGCGGCAGCCTGGTCGGGCTGGTCCTCGCACCAGTACATGAACGGGTCGATGTAGTACGAGTTGTTCGTGACGTCCATGCGGTGCATGCCCGCCCAGATGAAGCCGCAGACCGCGTACTCGGGGTAGATGTACCCGTCGTCGTTGACGACCTTGACCGAGGCCATCTTGACGCCCGGCGCGACGCCGACGATGCCGACGCCGTTCTGCGCCGCGGCGATGGTGCCGGCGACGTGCGTGCCGTGGTCCGAGGTGGTCGGCAGCCAGCCGGTCGCCGAGGTGTCCGGCTTACCGCCGTCGGTGCAGTTCACCGACTGGTCCGCGTCGACCTGGCTGGCCAGGTCGGGGTGCGACGCGTCGATCCCGGAGTCCAGCACGCCGACGGTGACCCGGGACGAGCCGGGGTTGACCTCGATGGCCTGGTCAGCCTTGATCATCGTCATGTCCCACTGCGTGGCCTCGCCCGGGTCGGGGACGGCGGTGGTGCCGGCCGGCTCGTCGACGGTCCAGCCGGTGGTGTCCTTCTTCGCCTGGCCCATGACGGTCTTGCTCTGCTTGGCCCCAGCGGCGGTCTCGGCGCCCGGCGTTCCCTCGGTCGGGGAGACCGTGCGGGTGGCGCCGACGGACTCGACGACGCCGACGCGGTCGGCCGCGAGCACGTCCTCGCGGAACGAACCGTTCGCGGAGTGGACGACGAGCACGCCGATCTGCGGCCAGGCCTGGACGACGACGCCGTCGGCCCGCTTGATCGACTTGACCGCGAGGATGGTGTCCCGGGCGCCGGCGCGCTCCGTGTTCACGACGTACGAGAACAGGGCTCCGTCCGGCGTGACGATCGGGACGGGTGTCGACTCCGGCTCGTCGGCCGCGTTTCCGGCTGCGCTGCCGAACGCGGTGAGCGCGAGCGCGGTCGCTGTAGCGACTGCGAGTGCTCTGCGGGAGTGGGAGATGCGCATGTTCACTCTCCTGTGGTGACTGAAGAGCCCCCGTGCGGGGCCCGTAGGGCAACCTACGCGTCCTGGCGAGGATTACCACCGGATCTGGGGAGAAGATACGAACGCGAAACCTACTTTTTCGCCCCGCGGTGCTTTCACCGCCCGCGCGTGTCCGGTCAGGAGCCCCGTGATGGTTCGATGACCCTGTGATCGACAACCGCGACTACCAGATCGAGGACGAGGCCCGCGTGCGCGAGCTCGTCCGCACCCACGGCTGGGCCACCCTGGTCTCGGTCGCGGACGACGGCACGCCCGTCGCCTCCCACGTGCCGGTCCTGCTGGAGGAGACGCCGCCGGGGGAGCCGATGAGCCTGCTCAGCCACGTCGGCCGGCCGGACGAGGTGCTGCACGGGCTCGACAGCGGACGCGAGTCGCTGCTGATCGTCCAGGGCCCCCACGGCTACGTGTCTCCCGGCTGGTACGACATGACCCCGGCCGTGCCGACGTGGAACTACGTCGCCGTCCACCTGTACTGCACGGTGGAGCTGCTCGGGCCGCAGGAGTCGTACGCGATCCTGTCCGACACCGTCGACAGGTACGAGTCGGTCATGCCCGACCCCGTCCGGTTGCCCCGGGTCGAGGAGTACGCCCGGCGCATCGCCAAGGGAGCCGCGGGCTTCCGCCTGCGTGTCACCCGATGGCAGGGCAAGGCCAAGCTGAGCCAGGACAAGCCGCGCGCCGTCGCGGAACGTGTGGTGGCTGCGCTGGAGTCGGACCCGCACTACGCGCAGCCAGCGCTCGCGGCGGAGATGCGGGTAGAGCTCGACCGCAGGCCGGACCAGTCGTGAGCCGCGCGGCCGAGCTGCTGCTGGCTGGTGCCCGCCTGGTCGGCCGCACCGACCCGGTCGACCTGTTGCTGCGGGACGGGCACGTCGTCGGCGTCGGGGCGGCGGGCACGCTCGACGCCGGGCCGGCGGAGCGGGTCGACCTGGCCGGCCGCACCGTCCTGCCCGGCCTCTGGGACAAGCACGTGCACCTCACGCAGTGGGCGCTGGTGCGGCGACGGCTCGACCTGTCGGGCGCCGGCTCCGCAGCCGAGGCGGCGGCGCTCGTCCGTGACCGCCTCGCGGAAGGGGTGCTCGAGCCCGGCGCCGCGCTGATCGGCTACGGGTTCCGGGACGGCCTGTGGCCGGACGTCCCGACCGCCGCGCTGCTCGACGCGGTGGCGGGCTCCGTCCCGGTCGTCCTCGTGTCCGGCGACCTGCACTGCGCGTGGCTCAGCACCGCCGGCCTGCGGTACGTCGGGGTCGACACGCACCCGACCGGTGTGCTGCGGGAGAGCGAGTGGCTGCCGTTGGCCGCCGCCGTCGACCGGGTCGCGGACGAGCTCGCCGACACCTGGGTGGCCGACGCCGCCGCAGCCGCCGCAGCCCGGGGCGTGGTCGGCGTCGTCGACCTGGAGATCACCGACAACCTCACCACCTGGCGCCGCCGGTTCGCGGACGGCTTCGACGCGCTGCGCGTCCGGGCGGGCGTCTGGACGCCCTGGCTGGACGACGTCCTCGCCGCGGGCCTGCGGACCGGTGACGTGCTGCCCGGCTCCGGCGGGCTGCTGGAACAGGGACCGTTCAAGGTGGTCACGGACGGCTCGCTCAACACCCGCACCGCCTACTGCCACGACGCCTATCCGGGCCTGACGGGGCCCGAGGCGCACGGGATCCTGTCCGTGCCGCCCGACGAGCTGGTCCCGCTCATGAAGCGCGCCCACGGCGGCGGGCTGCAGTGCGCGATCCACGCGATCGGCGACCACGCCAACGCCCTCGCGCTGGACGCGTTTGCCGCGACGGGCGCTCGCGGCTCTGTCGAGCACGCCCAGCTCCTCGACGACACAGATCTCGCGCGGTTCGCCGGGCTCGGCGTGATCGCGTCCGTCCAGCCCGAGCACGCCATGGACGACCGCGACGTCGCAGACCGGCACTGGGCCGGCCGCACCGGTCGGGCCTTCCCGTACGGCTCCCTGGCCGACGCCGGGGTGGTGCTCGCGCTGGGCTCGGACGCCCCGGTCGCGCCCCTCGACCCGTGGGTCGCCGTCGCGGCGGCCGTCAGCCGTTCCCGGGACGGGCGCGACCCGTGGCACCCCGAGCAGCGGATCGGGCTGCGGACGGCGCTGGAGGCCTCGACCGACGGGCGGGGGCTGTACCCGGCGGCGGGCGGCCCTGCGGACCTGGTGGTCCTGGACGCGGATCCCTTGGAGGTCGGCGCCGCCGACGGCGGGGCCGGGGCCGGGGGTGCGGCTACGGCCGCGGCGGACGCCCTGCGGGAGATGCCGGTAGCGGGCACCCTGCTGGCGGGCCGCTGGACCCACCGGACGTTCTGAGCCGGGACCGTCACCCCTGCACGCCGCACGCGACACGCCGACGGTGCCGGGCTGTGTGTAGGGGTCGCCGCTGACCAGCGGCGGCGTCAGCCGGACAGCGCGCCCAGGACGACGTAGCCCGCACAGGCCGCACCGAGGACCAGGGCGGCGGCCGTGGCGAGGGCGATGGGCGCGGCACCGTGGTCGAGGGAACCGGTGGTGTGCAGCGCGGCGTTGGCGCGCCGGTAGCCGATCGCGGCTGCGACATAGGCGGCGACCGCCAGGCCGGCGCCGATCACGCCCGCGAAGACCGCCAGCACGCCGGCGGCCTCCACCGTGAAACGCATGGCGACGAGGCTGGCCACCCCGAACGCGAGGCACGTGCGGCGCCACGCGAGCAGGGTGCGCTCGGTCTGCAGGCCGGAGTCGTAGACGCCGTTATCGGAGGCCGCTCGGCTCATACGAACAGCCCGATGGTCACCAGCGCGACCGCGACGACGATGCCCACGACGAGCAGCCCGCCGACGGCGAGGCCGGGGAGCGGCCGGCCCAGGCGCAGCGCCGTCTCGGTGGCGGCCCAGCCGAGCCAGGCCTGCACCGCGGCGACCGTGCCCAGCACGAGGAAGACGCCGGCAGCCGCCACGCGCCAGCCGGGCGCGGCCGGCAGCGAGAGCGCTTCGAGTGCGAACGCCCCCGCGTACATCCCGAGAGCCGTCCGCAGCCAGGCGAGGAACGTGCGCTCGTTGGCGAGGCTGAACCGGGGGTCGGGCTCTTCGCCGTTCCGGTAGACGCGCTGGGGAAACCTCTTCATCGGCACCTGCTCACGGTAACCGCGCCCACGTCGCTCAGCGGCCCGCGGCGTACCCCTGCGCACCTCGCGGGTTGGCGGCGGCCCCCAGCAGCCCGGTGGCGGGATCGCGGGTCACGGCGGACAGGCGCCCCAGCGACCAGTCGCCGGCCCGCGTCACCACGTGCCCGCGACGCTCCAGCCCGGCGATGACGTCGTCGCCGAGCCGGTCCTCCACCACGGCACCGCCCGGTGTCCAGGTGCGGGGCCAGAAGGAGCCGGGGAACGACGTCGTGTGCAGGGCCGGCGCGTCGATGGCCTGCTGCGGCGTGTACCCGCCGACGAGCACCCGCAGGAGGAACAGCAGCTGCCACTGGTCCTGCTGGTCGCCGCCCGGGGAGCCGAGGGCGATCAGCGGCTCGCCGTCGCGCAGCACGAGCGTCGGCGTGAGCGTGGTGCGCGGCCGTCGTCCGGGCACCAGGGCCGACGGCGACGCTTCGTCCAGCCACGTCATCTGCAGCCGCGTGCCCAGGCAGAAGCCGAGTCCCGGCACCGTGGGGGAGGACTGCAGCCAGCCGCCCGAGGGCGTGGCCGAGATCATGTTGCCCCAGCGGTCCACGACGTCGATGTGGCACGTGTCGCCGCGGGTGGCACCCGTGTGCTCGGGGGAGTCGGGTGCCTCGACCACCGAGGGCACCTCCACCGTTGGCTCGCCGACACCCGCCGCCGCACCCCCCGTCGGGGCGCCCGGCAGCGAGCCGGCCGGGGCGCTCGTCGCGTACTCGGTGCGCAGGACGGGCACCGGCGGTGTCGGGATCCCCGGCACGTCGCCCGGGCGTACCTCGTGGCTGGCGGTATCGCCGACGAGCGCCCGGCGGCGGGCCGCGTACTCCTCGCTGAGCAGGTACGTCAGCGGCACGTCGGCGGCGGCGGGGTCGCCGTACCAGACGTCGCGGTCCGCCATCGCCAGCTTCTGGGCCTCGAGGACCGTGTGGGCGCCGAGCTCGGTGGACGGGTCGAGCGCGGCGTCGTCGAACCCCTCGAGGATCTTGAGCGCGGCCAGCATGGCCGGGCCCTGCCCCCAGGCACCGGTCTTGGCGACGGTGTACCCGCGGAACGTCGCGGTGCACGCCTCCTCGTAGGAGGCCTCGAACCCGGCGACGTCGGCGGCCGTCATGACGCCCGCGTGGTCGCCGCCGTCGGCATGCCGGTGCGGGGTGCCGACGAACGCCTCGACGGCCGTGCCCACGCGCTCGCGCCAGGCCACCCTGGCGAGGTCGATGGCCTCCGCGCGGCTCGCCGCGCCGGAGCCCGCCGCGACGACCGCGTCCAGCAGGTCGGCGTACTCCGGGTTGGTCACGAGAGTGCCGGGTGCGGGAGCCGCGCCGTCGGGCAGCCAGCGGGCGGCCGAGGTGGGCCAGTGGTCCCGGAACAGGTCGCTGACCATGGAGATGGTGGAGCTGACCCGGCCGAGCACGGGGTGGCCGTCGCGGGCGTACCCGACGGCGTACGCCAGCACGTCGCCGAGGTCCCAGGTCCCGTGGTCGCGCAGGAGCAGCAGCCAGGCGTCGACGGCGCCAGGAACCGCCGCCGCCAGGGCCCCCGAACCCGGCACGAGGTCGAGCCCCTCTGCCCGGTAGTGCTCGATGGTCGCGCCCGCCGGGGCAGGGCCCTGGCCCATCAGCACGCGCGGGGCCGACGGCGCGCCGGCGGTGACGAAGACACCCGTCATGTCGCCGCCCGGCCCGTTGAGGTGCGGCTCCACGACGTGGAGCACGAACGCACCGGCGACCGCCGCGTCGAACGCGTTACCGCCCCGTTCGAGCACCGCCTGGGCGCTCGCGGTGGCGATCCAGTGGGTCGAGCCCACCATGCCGAACGTGCCCTGGAGGTCGGGCCGGGTCGTCTGGGCGGCGGGCGGTGAGAAGCGAGCCGGGTCGGACGGCAGCGGGGCGGACGGTGCGGAGGTCATGGCAGGGACGATTGCATACGATCGCCCCCTGGACAACGCGCGTGCGGGCGCTGCCCTGTGGTCCTCCGAAACCTCCGCCGCGGGCGGGGCGCCTCTGTCCGGCGGGTGAAACCCTGGGTACAGTCTCGCCATGGAAAAGGACAATGAGGTCACTTCACAGGGGATGACCGAGGACCCGCCGTCGTCCGGTGTGCAGGCCGCCGGCGGGTACGACGGATCCCTCGAACGGCCGCGCTGGAAGATCATCGGCCCGGGCCTCGTCGTCGCGGCCACCGGCATCGGCGCCGGTGACCTCGTCGCCACGATGGTCGCGGGCAGCAACTACGGCTATGCCCTGCTGTGGGCGGTGATCCTCGGCGTCGTCGTGAAGATCGCCCTGGTCGAGGGTGCCGGGCGCTGGACGCTCGCGACCGGCCGGACCATCTTCGACGGCTGGAAGGGACTCGGCCTGTGGGCCGTCGTCTACTTCGGCATCTACGTGGTCATCTGGGGCTTCAGCTACGGCGCCGCCGCGATGTCCGGCGTCGGCCTCGCGCTGAACGGGCTGTTCCCGGGAGTCGAGGTGCGCTACTGGGCGATGCTCGCCGGCGTCGCCGGCCTGCTGCTCGTCTGGTTCGGCAAGTACAAGCCGTTCGAGAACGTGATGGCGGTCCTCATCGGCATCATGTTCGTGACCGTCGTGGGCTCGGCGGCGATGACGACGCCCAACCTCGGCGAGATCGCTGCGGGCCTCGTGCCGATCATCCCCGAGGGCGCGGTCCTCAACACGCTGGGCCTCGCGGGCGGCGTCGGCGGCACCATCACGCTGGCCGCCTACGGCTACTGGCTCACGGAGAAGGGCTGGGACACGCCCCGCTGGATGCGCGTCATGCGGCTCGACAACGCCTGGGCCTACGTCATGTCGGGCATCTTCGTGGTGTCCATGCTCGTCGTGGGCGCGGAGCTGCTGTACTCCGCGGGCATGGCCGTGGCCGACGGCGAGGAGGGGCTCATCGACCTCGCCGACGTGCTCTCGCAGCGGTACGGGTCGTTCATGGCACCGCTGTTCCTCGTCGGGTTCTTCGCCGCGACGTTCTCGTCGGTGCTCGGCGTCTGGCACGGGGTGTCGCTGATGTTCGCGGACTTCGTCGCCACGATGCGCAACCTGCCCAGCGACGACCGCCGTCGCGGCGCCGGCGGCACGTACTACCGGATCTACATCCTGTGGCTGACGTTCCCGCCGATGGCGCTGCTGTTCCTCGACAGGCCGATCCTGCTCGTCGTGCTCTACGGCGCGCTGGGCTCGCTGTTCATGCCGTTCCTCGCGCTGACGCTGCTGATCCTGATGAACTCGAAGGCGGTGCCGCTCCAGTGGCGCAACCGCTGGTGGGTCAACGTGATCCTCGCCCTGGTGGCCGTGATGTTCCTGGTCCTCGGCGGCAACGAGCTCGTCAAGGTGATCGCGCCGGTCTTCGGGGGCTGACCCCGCGCCGCCCGGGCGTGGCAGGACCTCGCGTGGTCAAGCTGGTCGAGACCGGTCTCGACAGCTCGACCACGCGAGGCTCCGGCGGTCGTGGGGTGGCGGTCGCAGGGTTCGGAACGGGGACCGGGCTCAGGTCGCGGTCTGCAGACGGTTGTCGAGCACCTTGTCGTAGATGCCCTCGAACGCGTCGAGGGTCCCGTCCATCGCGTGCGCGGCCACGAGCTCGCGGCTGGCCGCGCCCATGCGGTGGCGCAGGGCGGCGTCCGCCAGCAGGTCACCGAGCCGGTTCGCCAGCTCCCGCACGTCGCCAGGGGTGTAGAGCCAGCCGTTGATGCCGGGGCGGACCAGGTGCGGCAGGGCCATCGCATCGGCGGCCACGACCGGGAGGCCCGACGACATCGCCTCGAGCGTGACGAGGCTCTGCAGCTCGGCGATGCCCGGCATGCAGAACACGTCGGCCTCGGAGTAGGCGGTGAGCAGCTGGTCGTCCGGCACGTACCCGCGGAACCGGACGCGGTGGGCGACGCCGGCCTTGGTGGCGAGAGCGGCCCACTCGTCGGCCTTGTTCCCGGTGCCGATGATCTCCAGCCGTCCCGGGAGGTTCTCCGGCAGCAGCGCGAAGGCCCGGATGATCTCGTCGACCCGCTTCTCCGGGTCCAGGCGCCCGACGAACAGGACCGTCGGCTCCGGCCGGTCCTCCCGGGTGCTGGTCGGGTAGTGGTCCGTGTCGATGCCGTTGGACACGGGGATCGCGTGCGTCAGGCCAGCGTGCTGCGCCAGCAGGTCGACGGCGCGGGGGGTCGGCGCCGTGACGACGTCGGCCTTCGCGTAGACCCGGCCGATGTCCCGCCAGAGCCAGCGGCCGACCGTGCGGTGCATCGAGCTGGGCACCAGCATGTAGCCGACCAGGTTCTCGGGCATCAGGTGGTTGGTGGCCACCAGGGGGATACCCGCCCGGTGGGTGGCGGCGACCAGCGAGCGGCCGACGATGAAGCTGCCGTTGGTGTGCACGACGTCGGGCCGTACCTCGTCGATGATCTCCGAGACCGCGCGGTGCGTCTCCCACGGCAGCGAGATCTGCAGGTTGTGGTGCGTCGGGTACCGGCTCGAACGCAGGCCGTGCAGGACGACTCCGTCGTGCACCTCGCGCACGGGGCGGCCGGTCGGCGAGGGGGCGACGACGTGGACCTCGTAACCCCGGCGGGCCAGGCCCGTGGCCAGGCTGCCGGCGAACCGGGCGGCTCCGTTCACAGCGGGCGGGTAGGTGTCCGCGCCGATCAGGATCGTGCGGCGGGTGTCGGGCAGGTTCACTGAGCTGTACCTCTCGATGGTCCGGTAAGTCTCGAAGTGGTCGTGCGCGCCGCGCGGCCCGTGTCGGAACTGGGGATCCGTCGAGCTCGGTGGCGCAGGAACAGGAAGCGGTCGCGGTGGGGCGACGGGCGGTGGAGGTCCGTGCCCACACGGTCCCTCACGACGGCGGTACCGGCGAGCGGTACGGTGCCGGGCCCGTCCAGGGCGACCGCTGTGGCTTGCATGGACCAACCGTGGCGCAAGAAGGGTCTTCACCGCCACCGGGTTTACCCCCGGAAACGAGATGGGGGTTTACCCCCATCTTTCGTGAACGTGTACCCCGGATGTCGTCACCATGCTTAAGGTCAGCGCGATGAACACCGACACGCCTTCGCAGCGCCCGGCGCCGCTGCCGTCCAGCAACCCGGACCGGGCGGCGGACGAGGCGCCCTACGCGGCCCTCGTCGCAGGCACGCCCGTGCGCGACGCGGACCGTGAGATCGGCGGGGTCCAGGCCCACGTCCGGGTGTACGGCGACCCTGCGGCACCGCACCGGCTGGTCTTCCTGCACGGGTTCCGGGGCGATCACCACGGCCTGGAGCTGATAGTGGCGCACCTCCTGCGGCAGCGCCCTGACCTGCAGGTTGTGGTGCCTGACCTGCCCGGATTCGGTGCTTCGGCACCGCTCGGGGAAGGGCGCCACGACGTGGCGGGCTACGCGGCCTGGACCGCCGAGCTGCTGGCCGCCGTCGCGCCGGAGGGCGATGCGGTGCTGGCCGGGCACTCCTTCGGGTCGATCGTCGCGTCCGCCACCTTGGCCGGCGACGACGCGCCCCGCGTGCGCGGGCTCGTGCTGGTCAACCCGATCGCCACGGCGGCGCTCGAGGGGCCGCGACGCGCGCTGAGCGCCGTGACGGTCGGTGTGCACCGGCTGGCCGCCGCGCTGCCGGAGGCCGTGGGAACCGGGCTGCTTCGTCACCCGATGTTCACCCGCGTAGCGAGTGTGGCGATGGTCACTACGGACGACCGGGTCCTGCGGCGCTGGATCCACGCCGAGCACGACAGGTACTTCTCGGGGTTCGCCGACCGGCGCACGCTGCTCGAGGCCTTCCACGCCTCGGTGGGGACCGACGTCGCCGGTTACGCGCCCGCCGTCGACGTGCCGACGCTCCTGATCGCGTCCGAGAACGACGACGTCGCCCCGCTGGCCTCCCAGCGCGTGCTGGAGCAGATGTTCCCGCGTGCCCGGCTCGCCGTCGTCCCGCGGGTGGGGCACCTGGCCCACTACGAGGCGCCCGACGTCGTCGCGGACCGGACCGCCGAGTTCCTCGCCACGCTGGAGGCCGCGCCGCGCTGACCGCCCGGGGTAGGGATGAGAGCTGAGCGCCAGTTTGATAAGGTGAAATTGACCGTTATCTTTCTGTGACCTAGGGTCTGCGGCGATGACGACGAGCAGCCAGCCAGCCACCGTGTCAGAAGCAACCCCCGTAACGACGAGCGACGAGAGCCGGAAACCGCCCGGCCGGCTCGTGGGGATGGACGGCCTGCGCTTCGGGGCGGCGGTCGCGGTGCTGCTCTACCACTTCACGGCGACGTCGACGGTGACCTCGTACTGGGGCGTCGACCCGGCCGACGCGTTCCCGCTGCTCAACGAGGTCACGCGGTACGGCTGGCTCGCGGTCGAGCTGTTCTTCATGATCTCCGGGTTCGTGATCCTGCTCAGCGCCGACGGCCGCGGCATCGCGGGCTTCGTCGCCTCTCGCGTGGGCAGGCTCTTCCCGGCCTACTGGGCGTGCATAGTGCTGACGGCGGGCCTGCAGCAGTTCTGGTCGGGCGGACGCCAGACGTCGCTGACCGAGACACTGGTCAATCTCACGATGGTGCAGGACCTGTTCGAGGTGACGGGCGTCCAGGTCGTGTTCTGGACCCTGCTGGTGGAGCTCAAGTTCTACCTGCTCGTGTTCGTGGTGCTGGCGTTCGGTCCGCTCACCCGCAACCGGGTGCTCGCCTTCGCGACGCTCTGGCCGCTGGTGGGCTGGGCGGCGCAGGATCTCGGCGCGCACTGGCTCGCCGACCTGCTGGTGCCGAACTACGCCCCGTACTTCGCCGTCGGCATGCTGCTGTACCTCGTGTACCGCGACGGCATCGACCTGCTCAGCAGCGTGCTGCTCGCCGGGGGAGTTGCCCTGTGCGTGGTGCGCGTCCTCGAGGCGGCCGGCCGGGCGTCCGACCTGCAGGGCGTGCCGGTGAGCCCGGTGATCACCGTGGTGCTCATGCTGGCGTGCGTCGCGGCCGTCTGGGCGACCACGCTCCCGGGCCGCACGGTCCCGCCCCGGCGGCTGGCGGCGGCGCTCGGCACCGTCGGCGGCCTGACGTATCCCATCTACCTGGTGCACACGCAGTTCGGGTACGCCGTGATCGACGTGCTGGCCCACGAGACCACCCGCACCGTCGCGCTCTTCGCCGCCGGCGCGCTGAGCCTCGGCCTGGCGGTCGCGATCCACTACGGCGTCGAGCGGCCGACGTCGGCCCGGCTGCGCCGGGCGGTGCAGGCCGGGCTGCTCCGCGCCGGAGACGCGGTGCGCTCGCTGTTCTCGAGGCTGTCGGACGCTCAGGCCACTCGTCTCACCTGACTCCGCCTCGTCCGGAGAGGGGGCCGACGAGGGGTCGGACGAGGTAACGGCTCAGCGCGGCGGGTCCGGCACGGCGAACGGCAGGCGGTGCAGCAGCTCCGACTGCTCCTCTGCCCGCTTGCGCTCCCGCTGACCGGCGACGAGCTCGCGCTCGCGGCGTTCGGCGAGGACGGCGTGCAGGAACGCCTCCGGGTGGGTGCCGGGCGGAGGCCCGGGCGCCACGTAGCGCTCGATCCGCCCGGCGAGGTCGTCGCCGAGCCGGGCCCGCGACTCGGGTGCGAGGCGGGCGGCACGGCCCAGGAGCTGGCGGGCGGCCAGCGCGAGACCGTCGGGCAGACGGCGCATGTCGGCGGTGTGCGCCCACGCGGCCAGGGACTGGGGCATCACTATCGGGGCCGACGGCTGCTTGCCGCCGCGCACCCGCACCGCGTACGTGCCCGCGGCGATGTCGCCGAGGCGCTTGCCCTTCGCGTTGGCCAGCGACGCGATGGCGGCGACACCGCCGAAGGTGAGCCACAGCTCGATCACCCCGACGAGGGCACGCACCAGCGCGTGCCGGAACCGGACCGGGCCACCGTCGTCCCGCACCACGCGGATGCCGCACGCGAGCTTGCCGATCGACCGGCCGCGCGACAGCGTCTCCACGGTGACGGGTATGCCCACCATGACCGTGACGGTCGTGAGGATGTAGACCACCGTCGCGATGTCCTCGCCCAGCACGGCGTTCTCGAGGAACCAGATGCCGCCGATGACCAGTGCGGCGACGACGACCGCGCCGATCACCAGGAAGTCGAGCATGGCGCCCATCGCGCGCGTGATGAACGACGCCGGGCGCGCATCCAGCACCACGCCCTCGCCGATGACTATGCCGTCCTGCACGGTTCCTCCGGTCGGGTTGCAGGGCCTTCGAGGTCACGCCGTAACTCCTGTGCGGCAGACTACCGCCGTGGACATCGACGCCTTCACCGCCGTGCACGCCGCAGAGTGGGACCGCCTCAAGGAGCTCTCGTCCCGTCGCCGCCTGGACGGCGCCGAGTCCGACGAGCTGGTGCGCCTGTACCAGTCGGTGGCCACGCACCTCTCGACGGTCCGGTCGGCCGCGCCCGACCCGGCGCTGGTCACGCGGCTGTCGGACGTGCTGAACCGGGCACGCACTCGCATCGCCGGGACGCACGAGCCGGCCTGGCGCGAGGTGGTGCGGTTCGCGGTGGTCTCGCTGCCCGCCGCGTTCTACCGGATCCGCTGGTGGTCGCACGCCGTGACGGCGGCCTGCCTGCTCGTCGCGATAGTCGCCGGCGTCTACATCGCCACCGATGTCGACGCGCTGAACGCGATGAGGACGCCGGCGGAGCAGGAGGAGTACGTGAACAACGCGTTCGCCTCCTACTACGAGCCGGGCATCGGGTTCGCCGCCGTGGTGGGGGTCAACAACGCGTGGATCGCCGCGCAGGCCATCGGCGGCGGGATCACCGGGTTCTTCCCCCTGATGGTGCTCTGGCAGAACGCGGTCCAGATCGGCGCCACCGGCGGCATGATGGCAGCCCACGGCGAGCTCGACCTGTTCCTCACGCTCATCGCTCCGCACGGTCTGCTGGAGCTGACCTGCATCTTCGTCGCGGGAGCCGCAGGCCTGCGGCTTTTCTGGACCCTGATCGATCCGGGGCACCGCAGGCGGTCCGTCGCGATGGCCGCCGAGGGGCGTGCCCTGATCACCATGGCCATCGGGCTCGCGGCGGCGCTCGGCGTCTCCGCACTCGTGGAGGGCTTCGTCACCGGATCGGCGATGTACTGGTGGCTCAAGATAGTGATCGGCGCGATCGTGCTCGCCGGGTTCTGGACCTACGTGTACGTCCTGGGCCGCCGGGCCGTCCGCGCCGGGGCCACCGGCGACCTCGCCGAGCACGAGGCGGGCGCCACCGTCGTCACCGCCGGCTGACGGTGGTCACGGCTGGGTGACAGTTGCGCGGCGCCCCGCCGTACCGACCGAATTCGGGGCCCGCTGTCAGCGACGCGTACTAGGGTTGCGGCGCAGGCACGACTTGAGACGACACCCGGGAGCACGCCCCCATGACGACGCCCGAGAGCGCACCCGACCAGCCGGCGCAGCCGACGCCCCCGCAGCCCGGCGCTTCCCAGCCCGCCGGCTGGGGCGAGCCGCCGCGGTACGGGCAGTACGCGCCCGGGTACGACCCGGCAGCGTCCCCCGCGCCGGCCCAGCCGCAGTACGGGACACCGCAGACGCTGCAGGGTGGGCCGGCGGCGCAGTACGGTCAGAGCCAGTACGGGCAGCACTCCCCGTACTCCGCGCAGATCCCGGGCTACCGCCCGCCGGCGGACAAGCCCGGCATCGTGCCCCTGCGCCCGCTCAGCCTCGGCGAGCTGTACGACGGCGCGTTCGGCGCCGTCCGGCACAACCCGGGGGTGACGCTGGGCCTGACAGCGGTCATCGTCGTCGCGGCCGTCGCGGTCGGCACGCTGATCAGCATCCCGCTCACCACGCTCTTCACCGACCTGTTCGGCGGCCTGTTCGCCGAGATCGGGACCGACCCCGCCTTCGAGGACCTCGGCTTCACGCAGGAGATCCTCGGCGTGACCTACGGTTCGGCGATCGGGACCGGAGTGCTGCTCACGCTGGCCACCCCGCTCGCCATGGGCGTCATGGCGATCTCCGTCAGCGACTCCGTCATCGGACGCAAGATCTCCGTGTCCGACGCGTGGAGCCGTACCGTCAAGCGCGCGTGGTTCCTGATCGGGTTCTCCCTCCTGAGCATGCTCGTGGTGCTCGTCGCCTACGCCCTGGCCGCCGGCATCGTCGTCGGCCTCTTCCTCGTCGACCCGACGGTCGGCGTGATCGGCCTCTTCCTCGTGATGGCGGCGCTCCTGGTGGGTGCCGTGTGGGTGTTCACCCGCGTCATCCTGATCCCGCCGGCGCTCGCGGTGGAGGGCGGCGGATTCTGGGAGACGTGCCGGCGCGCGTGGAAGCTGACCCGCGGCACGTTCTGGCGGGTGCTCGGCATCTACCTGCTGACCTCGGTCATCCTCGGGATCATCGGCCAGGTGGTCGCGGTGCCGGTCGGCCTCCTCATGAGCGTGTTCATGGTGATGGAGAGCGGAGCCGGCCTGGCGGTCAGCTACGGCGTCACGTACGTCATCACGGGCGGTATGAGCGTGCTGTTCCTCGGCGGTGTCATCGCCCTGCTCTACATCGACACCCGGATGCGACGCGAAGGACTGGACGTGCAGCTGCAGGCCGCGGCCGCTGCCGCGGCGGACAAGTGACATGAGGGCTGATCTGCCCGTCGTCCCGGACCGGGACACCGCACGTGAATGGCTCAGCAGCGAGCTGCAGCGGCCCGAGTACGCGGAGCGTGAGTCGCTGCTGCAGCGCCTGATCAACTGGGTGCTGGAGTGGTTCACGAGCATCGAGTGGCCCGCCACGTCGATGTCCGGCCCACAGCTGGGCATCGTCGTCGCGGTGATCGCTGCGGTGGTGCTCCTGATCGCCTGGCTGATCGCCGGGCCGGTGCAGCTCGGGCGCAACCGCGCGCGTTCGGCCGAGGTGCTCGACACCGACGACGCCCGCACGGCCGCGCAGATGCGTGCGGCGGCCGACGCGGCGGCTTCGTCGGGCGACTGGCGGACGGCGTCCGTCGAGCGCTTCCGGGCAGTTGTCCGCTCCATGGAGGAACGAGTGATCATCGAGCCGCGACCCGGCCGCACGGCCCAGGAGGCCGCGGCCGATGCGGGCCTGCGCCTGCCGGCCCAGGCCGCCGGCCTGCACGCGGGCGCGGACCTGTTCGACGGCGTCGAGTACGGCGACCGGGTCGCCACGGCGGCGGACGACGCCGACCTGCGCGCGCTCGACGCCGCGGTCACCGCCGCTCGCCCGGAGGTCGCCGCATGACGTCGCTGCCGCCCGACCTCGCGCCCGCACCGCCCACCCCGCCCACGGCGGTGTCCGGCGCGCCTGCCGGCCCGACGAACGACGCTCCGGTGATCATCGGCGACGACACGACCGGCCGGTCCCGCGCCGCGAGCAGGTGGCGCCGGATGCGCTGGCCGCTGACGGTCCTCTTCGTGATCGTCCTGCTCGTCGCGTTCCTCGCGGTGGTGCGCCCGGCGACGTCGGCCGACTCGTACGCCCCGGACAACCCGGAGGACGACGGCGGCATGGCCGTGGCCGAGGTGCTGAAGGACCAGGGCGTGCGGGTCACCCACGTGACCAGGGTGGCCGACGCCGTCTCTGCCGCGGGTCCGGACAGCACCCTCCTGATCGCGCCGAACCCGTCGTTCTTCGCCGACGACCAGATCTCCGCGCTGAACCGCACGGGCGCCGACCTCGTGGTGCTCGAACCGGACTTCGACATGGTCGGGTCGATCAGCCAGGACACGCTCGAGGCCACGTACGGCGAGTCGGGCGATCCTGTCGCCCCCCAGTGCGACGACCCGACGGCGCGCGCGGCGGGTGAGCTCGCGCTGCGGCCCGGCCTGACCGAGACGTCCACCGGTGCCGACGGCGTGCGCCCCGCCCTCTGCTGGCCCGACGGCCTGGGCGGCTACGCCTACGCACGCCTGGAGTTCCCGGACCGGTCGGTGACAGTGGTCTCCGACGCCGCGGTGCTCCGCAACGGCACGGTCCTGGACGAGGGCAACGCGGCGCTCGCCCTGCGCATGCTGGGCGAGCACGAGGACCTGGTGTGGCTGGTGCCGGACCCGATGGACGTCAGCACCGGAGACGACGAGCCCACGCCCGCCCAGCGCGGCCAGGTCAACGCGCTGATGCCGCCGGGTTCCGCGCCCGTCGCCCTGATTGCCGTGCTGGCGGCGGTCCTGCTCGCGCTGTGGCGCGTGCGACGCATGGGGCCGCTGGTCGTCGAGGACCTGCCCGTTCTCGTGCGGTCGGCCGAGGCCACCCGTGGCCGCGCCCGGCTGTACCGGGCGGCCCGCGCCCGCGGGCACGCCGCCGCAGGGCTGCGCGCCTCGGCCGCCGACCGGGTCGCCACACGCCTCGGCCTTGCCCGCTCGTCCGATGCCAACACCGTGGTCGACGCCGTAGTGGCCGCGACCAACCGCCCGTCGCAGCAGGTGGCAGACCTGCTCTACGGCCCACCCCCCGCTGACGACGCCGCGCTCGCCGAGCTCGCGCGCCGACTCGACATCCTGGAGAGCGAGGTCCACCGACCGTGACCGAACCAGCCGTCCCCCACCAGAGCGCACCTGCGCCCACGCCTCAGACCGCTGAGCCGGCTCCGCAGCCGAGTGCCCAGCAAGCCCCCGCAGCACCGGCCCCGGCGGCACCCGCTCCACCCACCGCCCCGTCGCAGGAGCTGCGTGCCGCCCTAGCGGCGGTTCGTACGGAGGTGGGCAAGGCCGTCGTCGGGCAGGACGCGGCGGTGACGAGCCTGCTCATCGCGCTGCTGTGCCAGGGCCACGTGCTCCTGGAGGGTGTGCCGGGTGTCGCGAAGACACTGCTGGTCCGCACCCTCGCGGCGGCCCTGAACCTGGACACCAAGCGCATCCAGTTCACGCCCGACCTCATGCCGGGCGACGTGACGGGCTCGCTCGTGTACGACGCGCGGACCGCCGAGTTCTCGTTCCGCGAGGGCCCCGTGTTCACCAACCTGGTGCTGGCGGACGAGATCAACCGCACGCCCCCCAAGACCCAGGCGTCCCTGCTGGAGGCGATGGAGGAGCGGCAGGTGTCGGTGGACGGCACGCCGCGGCCGCTGCCCGACCCGTTCCTGGTGATCGCCACCCAGAACCCCGTCGAGTACGAGGGCACCTACTCGCTGCCCGAGGCCCAGCTCGACCGGTTCCTGCTCAAGCTCGTGCTGCCCCTGCCCGAACGCGAGCAGGAGGTGGAGGTCCTCGCCCGGCACGCGGCCGGCTTCGACCCGCGCAACCTCGCCGCCGCCGGCGTCACGCCGGTCGCCGACGCCACCGTCCTGGAGCGGGCGCGTGCCGAGGTGGCCCGCGTCCAGGTGTCGCGCGAGGTGCTCGGCTACGCGGTGGACGTCTGCCGTGCCACCCGCTTCTCGCCCTCGCTCTCGCTCGGCGTCTCGCCGCGTGGCGCCACCGCGCTGCTGCGCACGGCGCGCGCGTGGGCCTGGCTGTCGGGCCGCTCCTTCGTGACCCCCGACGACATCAAGGCGCTCGCCCACCCGACGCTGCGGCACCGCGTGCAGCTGCGCGCGGAGGCCGAGCTCGAGGGTGTCACCGCCGAGGGCGTGCTGGACACGGTGCTGGCCTCCGTGCCCGTGCCGCGCTGAGGCCGCGCGCATGGTCGTGACGTGGCGGGCCGCCGCCCTGATGGGGCTCGGCGTGGTTCCGGTGCTGCTCCTCCCGGCGAACGGGACGGTGCTCGTATGGGCGACGGTGGTGGTCCTTGCCTGCGTCGTCGACGCCGTGCTGGCCGCCTCGCCGCGACGGGTGGCGGTGCAGCGGCGGGTGCCGGGTTCGGTCCGGCTGCGCTCCGAGGCCACCAGCGAGCTGGTGGTCCGGAACGCCTCCGGACGGCGGCTGCGTGCAGTGGTCCGGGACGCGTGGGGGCCGTCGGCCGGCGCGGGTCAGGGCAGGGGGACGACCGAGCGGGTACGTCCGGCGTCGGGCGGATCGGGTCGCCACCACGTGGACCTGCCCGACGGTGAGGCGGCACGCCTGCCCACCACTCTCGTGCCGACCCGACGCGGCGACCGCACGGCCGGCGGGGTGACGATCCGCAGCCTCGGCCCGCTCGGTCTGGCGGGCCGCCAGGTGACCCTGCCCGTGCCGGGCCGACTGCGGGTGCTGCCGGAGTTCGCGAGCCGCAAGCACCTGCCGTCCCGCCTGGCGCGGCTGCGGGAGATGGACGGCCGCGCGGCGGTGCAGATCCGCGGCGAGGGTACGGAGTTCGACTCGCTGCGGGAGTACGTGGTGGGTGACGACGTCCGCTCGATCGACTGGCGCGCCACCGCCCGCCGCCGCGAGGTCGTGGTGCGCACGTGGCGT
Source organism: Promicromonospora alba (assembly GCF_042654905.1). Classification (NCBI taxonomy): domain Bacteria; kingdom Bacillati; phylum Actinomycetota; class Actinomycetes; order Micrococcales; family Promicromonosporaceae; genus Promicromonospora; species Promicromonospora alba. The sequence goes on along the minus strand of NZ_JBHSFI010000010.1, from coordinate 181,791 downwards.
CCCGAGCGGGACCGGCGCGTGCTGATCGTGCTGGACACGGGGCGTACGTCGGCCGCTCGGGTGGGCGCCGCCGACTCCACCGGCGCACCCCGGCTGGACGCCAGCATCGAGGCGGCGCTGCTGCTCGCGGCGCTGGCCGGCCATGCGGGCGACCGCGTCGAGCTCGTGGCGTTCGACCGCACGGTGCGCTCCCGCGTGGTGGGAGCTGCCGGTCCGCGGCTCATGCCCGCCATGGCGGAGTCGCTGGCCACCGTCGAACCGGTGCTGCTGGAGACCGACTGGCCGGGCGTGGTGGCTCAGGTGCGCACGCGCATGACGCAGCGCGCGCTCGTGGTGCTGCTGACGACCCTCGACCCGGCGGCGGTGGAGAACGGCCTGCTGCCGGTGGTCGACCAGCTCGCGCGCGACCACACGGTGGTCGTCGCCTCGGTCGCGGACGAGGAGGTGGCCGGGCTGCGCGCCGGCCGCGACACGGTCGCCGAGGTGTACGACGCCGCGGCCGCCGCGCGCGGGGACCTGGAGCGCACGGCGGTGACGACGATGCTGCGCCGCTACGGGGCCGACGTCGTCGAGGCGTTGCCGGACGACCTGGCCCCGCGCCTCGCGGACGAGTACCTGGCGCTCAAAGCGGCGGGACGGCTCTGAGAGCGGGCTGTACCCAGGGCCTCCGCGTAGACCGCCAGCAGTCGCTCGGTCTGCGCCGACTGGAGCAGCCCGGTCGAGAACGAGCGCGGAACCCGTGGGCCGTCCTGCGCACGGACGGCCCGCGCGGCGGTGCCGAGCGCGTCGGCCAGCGAGCCCGGCTCGGGGCCCTCGGCGCACCAGACCCACGGCGCGTCGTCCCCGCCCAGCTCGTCGGCGATCGCGCGGTCGCACACCACTACCGGGACACCGAGGGCGAGGGCTTCGTAGACCGTCATGCCCTGCGTCTCGAACCCGCGGGACGTCTGGACCAGCAGGTCTGCTGACGCGATGGCGCGGAGCGCCTCCGTGTGGTCGACGGCGCCGTGCAGCCGGACCCGGTCCGTCAGCCCGAGCGCCCGCACCTGACGTTGCGCGCGGTCGAACAGCGTGCCGGTGCCGTACAGGTCCGCCACTGTGCGCTGGTCGGTGGCCGCGATCGCCTCGATGAGCTCCAGCGGACGCTTCTCCGCGCTGAACCGCCCGAGCCACACGAGGCTGACCTGATCGTCCTGCCGGGAGTGACCGTCCTGCCGGGGGCCGCGGCCGGCGGAGGCGGCGACGTCGTCGTCATGGACCCCCGTGGGTATGACGGCGGTGACGGGCAGGCCCGCCTCGCGGAGCCGTGCGGCGAAGTGGCCGCTGGGCGCGACCACGGCGTCGGCGCCGGAGGCGAGCGCGCGCAGGTAGTCGTATCCGCTGCCGTGGCCGGACCGCCGGGCGCGGTCTCCGGTCGCCTGGCGCTGCCATGCGGCGACGGTGCGGAGGCCGAGCCCGGCCGCCGGCCCGGCGACCGCCCGGAACGAGGCGTCGACGTTGGTGTGCGTGGTGAGCACGAGCGGGAGCCGGTGCCGCGCCGCGTACCGCTTGCCGAGCCAGGCGCCCCAGAAGTCGCCCTGCAGGTGCACGACGTCGACCGGGCCGCGGGCCTCGAGCGCGTGGTCCACCCTGGCGTCCATCCTGCTCGAGGGCAGGACTGCGGAGTACTGGCCCTGCGCGACGGTCAGCGCGGGCAGGGCGACGACGCCGGGGTCGTCGCTGCCGCCTGCCGGATCCCGCGGGGCGACGATCGTGACGGTGTGCCCGGCGCGTTCCAGGAAGGTGCGCTGGAGGAGGACCGACGCCTGGGCGCCCCCGAGCGTGCGCGGGTGCTGGTCGGTGAAGAAACAGACGTGCAGGCCGTCCGTCACGGCCGGCTCGCCTCGAGGAGGACCTCGACCGGTGTGGCACGGGTGGTCGCGTCAGGGTGGTGCTTGGCCAGGGTGATGACACCGGCGACGGCCGCAGCGGTCGCGGCGCCCATCACGAGCCAGAGACCGAGCGGGGTGTGTGCGCCCTCCCCGAGCAGCACCGCGCCGAGCAGCACGGCGACGATCGGGTCGACCACGGTCAGGGAGGCGACGACGACCGCGGGGGCGCCCGCCGCGTAGGCCTGCTGGACGAGCCAGCCGCCACCCACGGTGACAACGAGGATCACGGCGCCGGCGAGGAGCGTCCCGGTGTCGAGCAGCTCGGCCTCGCCGGATGTGACGCTCAGGGAGACGGCTCGGACCAGGGCCGAGACGAGGCCGAAGGCGGTGGCCGCCGCGGTGGCGTAGGCGACGCAGCGCAGCCAGCCGCGTGAGGCCAGCCCGGCGAAGGTCAGCAGCACCACCAGGGCGGCGACCACCAGGCAGGCCGCCACGACCGCCGAGCCCCTGGGCGGGTGGCTCGTCACGGAGCCGGCGGAGACGATCACGAACGAGACGACGCCCGTCACGGCGAGGGCCGCGCCGAGCACGACCCCGCGGGGCGGCCGGAGCCGCACGCGGGCTGCGGTGAGCAGCACGGCGATGGGGACGGCGAGCACGCCGACGGGCTGGACCACGCGGAGGGGCGCGAGCAGCAGGGCGATCGCGTGCAGCAGGACCGCGAGACCGCCGAGCGCTATGCCCGCCTGCCAGCGTCGTTGCTTGACGACGCTGAGCAGGCCGCGCATCGTCAGGTGTCCGTCCGCCTGCTTGTCCGACACCGCGTGGTGCTGCAGCGTGGCGCTGGCGGCGAAGAGCATGGCGTCGATGAGGGCCAGGCCGACGGCGATGCCCGTGACGAGCGTGACGGTGTCGTTCACGCTCCGCTCCGGGTGCGGGGTTCCTGGTTCATGGCCGATAAGCCTATGGGCTCGATACGGGCGTCCGGCTTCGCACTGGTGAACGTGGGGTGTCGATCCGGGCTCAACGCGGTCATGGGAAAACTATGGCGGACCCTCACCGGGCCCGATATCGGGTGAACCCCCGAGCCCACCCCCAGACAACCCGACCCCGACGGGGGGTAAACCCCCATCGTCGTCATACCCCGAGGTGCCGGAGCACCGCCAGGACGCGGCGGTGGTCCGCGGCGTCCTGGGGCAGGTCCAGCTTGGTGAAGATCGCCGCCACGTTCTTCTCGACGGCGCCGTACGACAGGTGCAGCAGCTCTGCGATCGCCCCGTTGGACCGGCCCTGGGCCATGAGGCCCAGCACCTCCCGTTCGCGGGCGGAGAGGCGCTCCAGGTCGTCGTCCTGCCGGGCGGAGCCCATGAGCTGCGAGACGACCTCGGGGTCCAGCACCGTGGCGCCGCCGGCCACGCGCCCGAGGGCGTCGACGAAGTCGCGCACGTCCGCCACCCGGTCCTTGAGCAGGTAGCCGACGCCACGCGCGTCGCCGGCCAGCAGCCGGCTCGCGTACCGCGTCTCGACGTACTGCGAGAACAGCAGCACCGGCAGGCCCGGGTGCCGGGTCCGCAGACCCAGCACCGCACGCAGGCCCTCGTCGGTGAAGCTCGGCGGCATGCGGATGTCCGCGACCACGACGTCGGGCAGCTTCTCCTCGCGTGCGAGCTGCACGACCGCACGCTCCAGGGCCGCGCCGTCCCCGACGGTGGTCACGGTGTGGCCGCGCCGGGTCAGCAGGGCGGCGAGCCCGTCCCGGAGGATCGCCGAGTCCTCCGCGAGGAGCACACGCAGGCTCGGCGCCGGCGGGTCCGACACAGGCAGGTTCGGCCCGGTCATGCACGGTCCGCCGGGCTCGTGGTCGGCAGGATCACGGTCACTACCGTAGGCCCGCCGACAGGGCTGGACAGGTCGAACGTGCCGTCGACGGAGCGCACCCGCTCGGCAAGACCCGCCAGCCCGGAACGCAGGCCGGAACCGTCGGGCGACACGACGGTCGCGCCGCCGCGGCCGTCGTCCCGCACGCGGATCCGCACGGAGCCACTCGTGTCGCCGAGCGGCTCGACCAGGACGTACACCCCGGTGGCGCGGGCGTGCTTGGCGGCGTTGGTCACGAGCTCGGCGACGCTGAAGTAGGCGATCGACTCGAGGGCCGGGGCCAGGCGGCCGTCCGCCTCCACAGCTGGGTCGACGTCCACGTTGACCGGCAGCGCCGAACGCGCCGCGAGCGTCTCGAGCGCGACGGTGAGGCCGCTGTCGAGCGCGGGCGGGTGGATGCCCCGCGCCAGCTCGCGCAGCTCGACGAGCGCCTCCTTGGTGGAGGAGTGCGCGGTGTCGACCAGCTCGGCGGCCTGCTCGACGTCGCCGCCGTCGGCCAGGTGCTCGCGTGCCTCGCCGAGCTGCATGGCGACGGCGACCAGCCGGGCCTGCGTGCCGTCGTGCAGGTCCCGCTCGATGCTGCGCAGGCGGGCGTCGGCGTCGTCAACCGTGCCGGTGCGGGACCGCTCGAGCTCGGCGACGCGCAGGCTCGCACGGGTCGGGCTGAGCAGGCCACGCGTCAGCGCGCCGAAGAGCATCGTGAACATGCGGGTGATCCACGGCCAGCACAGGACGAAGCCGAGGCCGACCAGCGCGGCCAGCGCGAGGCGCGGGGGCGTGTCCAGGAAGTACGACGAGCCGAACTGCGCGCCGCGGTGCAGCTCGCCGTCGGAACCGAGCTGCAACGGCAGGAACCGGTACCAGAACCAGTAGGTCAGGCCGCCCAGGCCGGTCGCGAGGAACGTGATGCTCACGACGAACGACAGGATGGAGAGGGGGAACGCGATGAACATGAAGAGCAGGGCGCGCCAGCCGGTGGAGTCGCCGAGCATGGACCCGATGGTCCGCCAGAAGCCGCGCGGCCGGACGTACGAGGTGGGCGCCGCGACGTCGAGGTCGAGCAGCTCGCGGGCCAGGCTGCGGTAGGCCGCACCCCAGCCGCGCGCGCCGAGGACCACGGCACCGGCGACGAAGAGCCCGACCACGGTGACGGCGATGCTCGCCGTGAAGCTCACGGCGAAGATCGTGTAGGTGAACGCGAACGGTGCGAGCAGGAGCACCAGTGCGAGGTAGCCCTGCTCGCGCCAGGTGCGGCCCGCGAGGGGAGCAGTGAGGAAGTTCGGGCCCGGACGGGCGGCCCGCCCGGTCACGGAGCCGGCTGCTGGCCGGTCGGCGGTCATGGTTGTCATGGTGCCAGGTTCGCCCCTGGCCAGGGCCTCGCGACATGGTGCCCGCCGCCACGTCCGACGGGGGTTGTCCCCCTCGGGACGGTCGTGCCGGCCAGAGCCCTGCGGGGTGCTCCGGGCGGGTGAACCTGCGGTGAGCGCGCCGGTCACGGGCTGAAAGGCCGGGTTTGCTGGACCAGCCTGGCACACTGGAGGACATGAAGGTACGAGTTCTCGTCGTCGACGACGACACAGCACTGGCGGAAATGATCGGCATCGTCCTCAAGGGCGAGGGGATCGACGCCGTGTTCTGTGCCGACGGCGACTCCGCGCTGGGGATGTTCCGCACCCATCAGCCGGACCTCGTGCTGCTCGATCTCATGCTGCCCGGCAAGGACGGCGTGCAGGTCTGCCGCGAGATCCGGGCCGAGTCGGGTGTGCCGATCATCATGCTGACGGCCAAGGCCGACACGCTCGACGTAGTGGTGGGCCTGGAGTCCGGCGCCGACGACTACGTCTCGAAGCCGTTCAAGCCCAAGGAGCTCGTCGCGCGGATCAAGGCCCGCATGCGCCGCAGCGAGGACCCCGGTCCGGAGCGCCTGGCGGTGGGTGACGTGGAGATCGACGTCACCGGCCACACGGTGACGCGCGACGGCGAGCGCATAGCGCTCACCCCCCTGGAGTTCGACCTGCTCGTGGCGCTGGCCCGCAAGCCGTGGCAGGTGTTCACGCGTGAGGTGCTGCTGGAGCGGGTCTGGGGCTACCGGCACAGCGCCGACACGCGCCTGGTCAACGTCCATGTCCAGCGCCTGCGCTCCAAGATCGAGCGTGACCCGGAGAACCCGGAGATCGTCCTGACGGTGCGCGGCGTCGGTTACAAGGCGGGCGCGACACGCTGATGCCGCACGGCCTGGTCACACGGCTGCGCCGGGCGGTGCACCGGGCCCGGGTGGTCACGGTCCGGTTCACACGGCGCTCGGTCGCGCAGTGGCGCTCCTCCATGCAGCTGCGCGTGGTCACCACAGCGCTGGCCATCGGTCTCGCGGCGATCGTCGTGCTCGGGCTGTACCTGTCGACGTCGGTCCGGGACGGCATCTACGAGCAGCGGCTCGCCGCGATCGACCGGGAGGCCGCCCGACTGACCGAGCAGGTGGCGGAGAGCTTCTCGGACACCGCGACGACGTCGGACGGTGCCCTGCAGATCCTCCTGAGGGACTCCATCGCGACGCTCGCCTCCACGGGCGGCTCCACGGCGGAGGCGTACTTCCTGCTCCACGAGATGGGCACCACCGTCCGGGTGAGCGACATCGTCACGCGGCCCGACCTGACCGACGTGATCATCACCGACGAGGTGCGCACGGCGAACCTCGCCTCCGACGACGACCAGGTGCTGCAGGCGGTGGGCATCCCGTCGCGGCAGGCCAACGGCATGGTCCTCCCTGGCGTCATCGTGGGCTCCACGGTCCAGGCCGCTCCTGGCGCCAGGTACGAGATCTACTACCTCTACTCGCTGGAGCCGGAGCAGGAGACGCTGTCGTTCGTGCACCGCGTGCTGCTGGCCGGCGGGTTCGGGATGCTTGCGCTGCTCGGGGTCGTCACCTGGACGATGGCCCGGCAGACGGTCACCCCGGTGACCCGCGCCGCGACCGTGGCGGAGCGCCTCGCCGAGGGGCACCTCTCCGAACGGATGCCGGGCGCGCGGGGCACCGACGAGATGGCGAGCCTCGCGCGCTCGTTCAACGAGATGGCCGAGAGCCTCCAGGACCAGATCCGGCGCATGGAGGAGCTCTCGGCCATGCAGCGCCGGTTCGTCTCCGACGTGTCGCACGAGCTGCGCACCCCGCTCACGACCATCCGGATGGCGAGCGAGATCATCCACGAGTCCAGGCACCAGATGGACGAGGACGCCGCCCGCTCCGCCGAGCTGCTCCTCGGCCAGATCGACCGGTTCGAGTCGCTGCTGGCCGACCTGCTGGAGATCAGCCGGTTCGACGCCGGCGCCGCGGTCCTCGACGCCGAGCGCCGCGACCTGCGCGACGTGGTCATGTCGGTGGTGGAGCAGGCCGCCCCGCTCGCCAAGACCAAGGACGTGCAGGTCTCGGTACGGCTGCCCGACTCCGACGCGGCGGCCGACTTCGACCCCCGCCGGATCGAGCGCATCCTGCGCAACCTCGTGGTCAACGCGATCGAGCACGCCGAGGAGCGGCCGGTCGAGGTGACCGTCGCCGAGGACGACCGCGCGGTCGCCGTGGTGGTGCGGGACTACGGCGTCGGCATGACCAAGCAGGAGGTCGAGCACGTCTTCGACCGCTTCTGGCGGGCAGACCCGGCGCGCGCCCGCACCACCGGCGGGTCCGGCCTCGGGCTGGCGATAGCGCTCGAGGACGCGCACCTGCACGCCGGGCGTCTCGACGCGTGGGGCCGCCCGGGACAGGGTGCGAGCTTCCGGCTGACGCTGCCCCGCAGCGCCGGTGTGCAGATCGCCGAGCCGCCGGTGACCATGGCGCCCGCCTCGCACGAGCCCGGGCTCCGGACCGGCCAGATCCCGGTGGTCAATCCGTCGGCAGGCCCCACGCCGACGGCGATCCCCGACCTGTCCGACCCCGGATGCGACGGCGCCGAACGGCTGGCCGGCCCGGAACAGCCGGCAGGCAACGACGTGGAGGTGCACTGATGCGTAGGACGACCCGCGTGGTGGTGGCCGCCGTCGCCGCGCTCGCCTGTGTCGCCGGGCTCGGGGCCTGCGCCCAGATCCCGACGTCGGGCCCGGTACGGGTGAGTACCGCCGACCAGGACCCGCAGGCCGACCTGGCGCTGCTCCCGCAGGGCCCGACGCCCGGCGCCGAACCGAACTTCATCGTGCAGGGATTCCTCGGCGCGGTCGTCGCCGCACCGACGTCGCCGAAGGAGTACCAGACCGCCCGGGAGTTCCTCACCGAGGACGCCGCGGAAACATGGGACCCCTATGCGTCGGTGCGAGTGGTCCGCGAGCCGCCCATGCCGGATCCGTTCGAGACCGGCACCGACATCGAGGGCGCCGAGACCCTGGACGTCGTCGTGCGCGCGACCACCATCGCGACCCTCGACACCGCCGGCGCGTACACCGAGGCGGCGGAACCCGGGAAGGTGAGCTACCAGTTCACTCTCACCAAGGTCGGCGAGGAGTGGCGCATCTCAGTGCTCGACAACGGCGTGCTCGTGCCGGCCAACCTGTTCCCCACCCAGTTCCGGGCGACCCGGCTGTACTTCTCCGCCGAGGGCGAGGACGCCAACAGCCTCATCCCGGACCTGCGCTGGTTCCCCCGGAACTCCTGGCGGTTGGACGCGGTCGAGGAGCTCCTCGCCGGACCGCCCGAGTGGCTGCAGGGAGCCGCCCGGTCCCTGTTTCCCGAAGGCACCCAGCTCGCGTCGCCGACGATCCAGGAGGCGGACGGCGACGAGCCGGTCGCCGTCCGCCTCAGCGAGCAGATCAGCAGCGCTACCGGCGCCCAGCGCTCATCGATCGCCGCACAGATCTCGGCGACCTTCTCGGAGGGAGCAGGCCGCACGGTGCCCGTCGACCTGTACAACGGCACCAGCCGCCTCGCGGTCGACGCGGTCAACGTCAAGCTGCCCGCGACGATCGTCCAGGCGATGTTCCTGAAGGACGATCAGCTGTACCGCATCGACGAGGACGGCCGGCCCGTCGAGCACGACCTGCCGGTGGACCTGGCGACGCTCGATCCGACGGCGCTCGCGGTGAGCCCGGCGACCAAACCGATAGTGGTGCGGGACGGCACCGACCGGATAGTGAACGTCTCGGTCGACGGCGAGGACCGTCCTGACATCGAGGGGCCGGATCTCGCTGCCCCCTCGGTCGACAAGTTCGGCAACACCTGGACCAGCGGCGGGACGAACGACCTGCGGGTGCTGCCGGCGTCGGGCACAGAGGTCACCGTGCCGGCCGAATGGCTGGGCGGTCGCAAGGTGCTGAGCGTTTCCGTGTCGCCGGAGGGGGCCCGCATAGCGATCGTGAGCCATGCGCCGTCGGGCACCCAGGTGCAGGTGGCGGGAATCGTGCGGAACGACGACGACGTGCCGGTCGGCCTCGCGCCGCCGCTCACGGTCGCGGGGCCGGTGGACGGTGTCGAGGAGGCCCGGTGGTCGGGGCTCACCACGCTGTCGCTCCTGACGCGGGACCGCGACGGTGTGTCCGGCGTCTGGACCGCCGGGGTCGGCGGGCAGCCGGGTGCCGGGGGCCAGTCACGACAGCTGCCGGGCCTGACGGACGTGCAGCAGCTGGCGGCCGGGGTGACGGACCGGGGACTGCTGGTCGTCACCAAGGACGGGGACCTCGAGCACGAGGAGACCGGCGTCTGGCAGCCGCTGGTCGAGGACGTGGACCTGGTTGCCTACCCAGGCTGACCTGCCCTTCCGCGAAGTAGAGCGCCTGTCCGAGTCTCCCTGATGTCTCCAGGGAGACGCGGACAGGCGCTCTACTTCGCGGGAGGGCCCGTCACGCCAGGTCGGTGACCGGTGCCGCGCCGCACGGGTTGTCGAGCTGGATCACACCGAACGACCAGCCCTTGCGCTTGTAGAGCACCGAGGGGCGCGACGTCTCCTTGTCGATGAACAGGTAGAAGTCGTGACCCACCATCTCCATCTCGTAGACGGCGTCGTCCAGCGTCATCGGGTCCGCGTGGTGGAGCTTCTGCCGGATCACCACCGGTGAGTCACCGATGGTGGTCTCCACCGAGTCGCCGGGCGCGGACAGCGCTGCCGGGGTGGAGATCTGCGGCTCGGGTGCGTTGGCGGACGCGTTGCCCTCCTCGGTCAGGATCTCGTCGAGGGGCCGGACGTCCACGGGCGCGAGCACCTTGTTGTTCCGGTGGTCCTTGCGGCGGTCGCGGTCGCGGCGCAGTCGCTCGTTGAGCTTGTCGATGGCGAGGTCCAGGGCGCCGAAGCGGTCGTCCGCTGCGGCCTCCGCGCGGATCACCGGGCCCTTCGCGCGCAGCGTGAGCTCCACTCGCTCACGGTTCTCGGAGAGTCGCGGGTTGTTCTCGTGCGTGACTTCCACGTCCACCCGACGCACGTAGGGGGACAGCAGCTCGACCTTCGCGAGCTTCTCCTCTACGTGCTGGCGGAACCGGTCCGCCACGTCCGTGTGCCTGCCGACAACGACAATTTCCATGTGCGTATCTCCGCTCCGGGAACTCTGGGCCACGCCGTCCCTTGCCGGCGGCGCGCGCCCGTCTCTACTCGTCATGGCACCCCCTGCTACCGGTGCCGGGCGCGAACCACCTCCCGTCGCGTATGCCCCGTCAACCTCGGCGGGACTCCGATCCAGCGTGGAACGTTCAGGCTAACTCCGTCCCCTGGGTAACGACAGCCCCAACGGTCAGTGAACAAGAAGACAGAGATCTGTCAGACTTTCAGGTTCTGCTCAGTCACCCCGCAGGCGTCCGGGTGCGGGGGTCGCGCCGGGCTCGGTCTCGTGCGCCGGAGGCGGCGTCGCTGCCAGCACCGTTGCGCCAAGGACGTCGTGTCCGGCGTGCTCGAGCGTCCGCTCGACGGCGGCCAGGGTGGCCCCCGTCGTGAGGATGTCGTCGACAAGAATGCAAACGGAACTTTCTCCGAGCGCGTACACCCCGCGTCTCGTCATGCGGACGGCACCCGCGAGGTTGCGTCCACGGGCGCGGGCGCCGAGACCCACCTGGTCCCGCCCGGCACCCCGGCGGGCGAGGGCGGGGACCTGGTGGGCGCGGAGCCCGGCGTCGTGCAGGCCGCGGGTGACCGCACGGGCCAGGACCGCCACGGGTTCGCGGCCACGTGCCCTGCGTGCCGCCCCGGTGGAGGGCACGGGGACGACGGCGACCGGCGCACCGCCGAGCGCGGCGGCGAGCACCGGGCCGACGCGGACGGCGGCGCGCCGCAACGCGGGCGCGAGGAGCCGGTCGAGGTCTGACCGCCCGCGATCCTTCCAGTGCACGACGACGTCCCGTATCGGCCCGGTGTACGGCGTGAGGGCCCACACGGGCACCGGCGGGACCCCGTCGAGCCGGTCCAGCCGGGGTGCGCCGCGCTCGGCGCGGACGGGCGGGCCGGCGAGGAGCGCCGCGCACCTGGCGCACCACCGCACGTCGAGCTCGCCGCACGGGCAGGCGACGGGCAGCAGCAGGCGGACGAGCTCGCGAACAGGTTGCACCGGACCACCCTCCACGACAACCCGGCCCCGGGCGGGTTGTCCACACCCCCAACCCACCCCGACCGCTGAGTGCTGGGTATTTGCGCTGCAGGGCCGTCACGATGCACAAATACCCAGCACTCAACGGGCTGGGCGGGGGAGTGTCAGTGGGGGCGGGCACGATGGTCCTGTGCAACCGATCTCGTTGTCTCTCGACCAGGCTCGCCGGGTGGCTGTCGCGGCTCAGGGCCTGAACCGCCCGCGCGCCGCCGGACCCCGCACCATGCGGCACGTGCAGGGGGTGATCGACCGGCTGGGCCTGCTCCAGATCGACTCGGTGAACGTCCTCGCGCGGGCGCACCTGCTGCCCCTGTTCTCGCGGCTCGGCTCGTACGACACCGGTCTGCTGGACCGGGCGACCGCGTCCGGTAGGTATGCCCGCCGGACGGGCAAGGCGGCCACCGCCGACCGTCGGCTCGTGGAGAGCTGGGCGCACGTGGCCGCCTACGTACCGCCGAGCACGTGGCCGTTGCTGGCCTTCCGCCGCAGGTGGTTCGCCGAGGAGTACGACTGGCGCGAGCTGGACGGCGTACGCCTGCCGGACGCCCCGCAGGTCACCGAGATCCGCAACCTGGTAGCGGCCGAGGGGCCGCTCTCGGCGTCGCAGATCCACGACCGGTTCGTGTCCGAGGGGCGGTCGGTGCGCCGCAAGCGCGGCACGTGGTGGGACTGGAGCACCGAGAAACGTGTGGTGGAGCACCTGTTCTTCACGGGGGAGGTGGTCTCGGCCGGGCGCAACGCGCAGTTCGAGCGGCTGTACGACCTGCCGGAGCGCGTGCTGCCGGCCGCGGCCCTGGGGGAGGTGCCGGAGCTGGAGGCCAAGCGGGCGCTGCTGGAGCTCGGGGCGCGGGCGCACGGTATCGGGGTGGCGCGCTGCATCAAGGACTACTACCGGCTGAAGGGGCCCGTGGCGGACCGCGCCCTGGCCGATCTCGTGGAGGAGGGAGTGCTGCTGCCCGCTCGTGTGGCGGGTGGCTCCGAGCAGTGGTTCCTGCACCGCGACGCCGTCCGGCCACGGCAGGCCACCGGGCAGGCACTCCTCGCTCCGTTCGACCCGCTGGTGTGGGAGCGCACGCGGCTGGAACGCCTCTTCGGGATGCGGTACCGGATCGGTATCTACACACCCGCCGCGCAGCGCGTCGACGGGTATTACGTGCTGCCCTTCCTCGAGGACTCGCAGCTCACGGCCCGCGTCGACCTCAAGGCGGATCGGGCCGCCGGGGTGCTGCTGGTGCAGTCCGCGCACGCCGAACCGACGGTGACCGCGGACACCCCGGCGCGCCTGGCGGCGGAGCTCCACGAGATGGCGGGGTGGCTGGGTCTGGGAGGTGTATCCGTGCAGGCCAAGGGCACTCTTTCACCCGCTCTGCACGCTGCGGTGGCCGCTGTCTGAAACATACGCCAACTAAACTCGGCCCATGGGAACCGCTGCGATCTTCCTGCTCGTCACGGTCGCGGCCGGGCTCGGGGCGGTCCTGCTCCGGCTGCCGCCGCTCGTGGGGTTCCTGGTGGCCGGATTCGGGCTGCACGCGATCGGTCTTTCCGAGCCGGGCTATCTCGGGACCGTCGCCGACCTGGGCGTGACTCTGCTGCTCTTCGGTATCGGGCTCAAGCTCGACGTCAAGACGCTGCTGCGCAAGGACGTGTGGTTCACCACGATGGCGCACCTCGTGGTGAGCGTCGCGATCGCGGTCGGGTTCCTCGGCCTGCTGGGGGCTGTCGGGTTCTCGATGCTGGCCGACGAGGGCCTGGGAGTCCTCGCGCTGCTGGGGCTCGCCCTCTCGTTCTCCTCCACGGTCTTCGTGGTCAAGGTGCTCGACGGCCGCTCCGACCAGTCCGCCCTCTACGGCCGGATCGCGATCGGTGTGCTCGTCATGCAGGACCTGATCGCCGTCGTCTTCCTCTCCGTGTCCTCGGAGCACCCGCCCAGCCCGTGGGCGTTCGGCCTCGTGCTGCTGGTCCCGGGCGCCTGGGTGCTGCGCAAGGTGTGGTCGAGGGTGGGCCACGGCGAGCTGCAGGCCCTGTTCGGCGTGGCGGTGACGCTCGGCCCCGGCTACGCGCTGTTCGACGCCGTCGGGCTCAAGGGTGACCTCGGCGCGCTCGTCATGGGCATGCTCCTGGCGGGCCACCCGGCGGCCACCGAGCTGTCGCGCAACCTGTTCACGCTCAAGGAGCTCCTGCTCGTCGGCTTCTTCGTGTCCATCGGCTTCTCCGGCGAGCTCACCTGGCAGGCGGCGGCGATCGGGCTGCTCCTGCTGCTGATGCTCCCGCTGCAGGGCATCGTGACGGCGGTGCTGCTGCGCCTGATGCGGCTGCGCAAACGTACGGCGATCCTGTCGGGCCTGGTGCTGGCCAACTACTCCGAGTTCGGCCTGATCGTCGTCGCCGTCGGCTCGCAGACCGGGCTGCTGAACGACGAGTGGCTGGTGGTCCTGGCCGTCGCCGTCGCGGGCAGCTTCGTGCTCTCCTCGGCGGTCAACACCCGCGGCAACGAGTACGCGATGGCGCTCGCCAAACGCTTCCCGTCCAAGCCCAACGAGTGGCTGCACCGGGAGGAGCGGCTCATCGACGTGTCGGGTGCGGAAGCGCTGGTGCTCGGGATGGGGCGCGTCGGCCGCGGCGCCGTCCGCCAGCTGCGCGAGGACTACGGCATGAACGTCGTGGGCGTGGAGCACGACCCGGCGCGTGTCGCGTCCTTGCGTGCCCAGGGCTTCACGGTGGTGCAGGCCGACGCCACGGACATCGAGTTCTGGGGCCGGGTGCGCAGCGCCGGTGCCGTCCGACTGGCGATCCTCGCCATGCCGTTCCACGCCGCCAACCTCATCGCGCTGTCCCAGCTGCGCGCGAGCGGCTTCGAGGGCACCGTCGCCGCCGTCGCGCGGTACGACGACGACGTTGCCGAGCTCGAGCGGCACGGCGCCGACGCGGTGTTCCACCTGTACGGCACCGCCGGGCTGGCGCTGGCCGACGAGGCCGCCGAGGCCGCGTTCGGCTACGTCGCGGCCGAGCGGATGCGTGATCTGCAGGCGGGACACCGTGGGGATACCGAACCGGTGCCTGAGCTCGCCGCGGGGCCGACCACCGGGCCTGCCACGGAGCCGGAAGCCGAACCCGTCACCGAGCCGGCCGCCGGAGCGGGCACCGCCTGAGCAGTCGCGCGGCGCCGGGCCTCAGCGCCCGGCGTCCGGCCCCGTGGCACCGCCGTCGTCCGTCTTCAGGAGCTCCGGGTCGACCTTGCCCGTGCGCAGGCCCGCGCTGCCGACCATGTGCGCGGCCACCGGGGAGGTCATCAGCTGGAACACCGCGACCAGCACGAGCATGGTCACCGAGCCGCGGTCCTGCAGCCGGAGCGCGACCCCGGTCAGGAGCAGGAGCATGCCGAGCACCTGTGGCTTGGCCACCACGTGCAGCCGGGCGAGCAGGTTGTCGAACCGCACGACGCCGACGCCCGCCGAGAACGAGAAAAAGGCGCCGAGCAGCAGACAGATCGCGGCGGCGGCATCGGTCAGCACGCTCATGGTGCCTCCTGACCCGGCATGTCCTGGCCCGGAGCGTCCTGACCGGGCGGACCGGCCTCCGGTCCTGTGCCGTCCGTCCGCCGGCCCTCGGGCGGCTCGACGGCGGCGAAGCGGGCGATCGCCACGGACCCGATGAAGCCCACCATCGACAGCACCACGAGGATCGGTACCGACTCGGTGCGGCGGGACAGCGCGGCCTCGACAGCTATCGCGCCCACGAGCGCCGTGGTCAGCACGTCGAACGCCACCGAGCGGTCCAGCATCGACGGACCGCGCTCCATCCGGACCACGGCGAGCAGCGCGCCAGCGGCCAGCAGCGCCGTGGCGACGATCCCGACGACGAGCATCATGGCTGTCCCTCCTTGCCGGGCGAGGCTACGGGGTGGCCGGACGGGTCGGCGAGGCCGAGCCGGACCAGCTCCGTACGCGTCGCGAAGGCACGCAGCAGGCGCTCCTCGAGGGCCCTCGTCGACTCCCGGACGCCTTCGGGGCCACCCGAACCGGCGAGGTCGAGCACGTGCAGCCGCAGGATCCCGTCGGACCGGTCGAGGTCGATCACGACAGTGCCCGGCACCATGGACGACAGCCCGGCGGTGGTCGCGATGAACAGGTCCGACGTCGAGCGCAGCGGGACCGACACCAGCCCGCCCCGGGGCGGCGGTGCCGGCCGGACGGCAGTCCACGCCACCTGGAACGACGCGAGCACGAGGTCGCTGGCGAACCGGCCGACGAGGCGGGCCAGCGGGCCGGGACGCAGCGTCCCGTCCGTACCGGCGGACGGCAGGGGGAACGCGAGCGCCACCAGTGCGCCGAGCGCCACACCGGACAGCACGTTCGCCCAGGACAGGTCACCCCAGAGGAGTACCCAGATCACGGCGCCCACCACCGTCGTCGGCCACAGCGCGGTGAGCCGCCGCGCCCGCCGGCGCCACGGCCGCTCGGACTGCTGCTCGGCGTCGGCGTCGGTGTGGGCGCTCTCGTCCGCGCCGGATCCTGTCCCCGTCATGGCGATCCCTCCTCCCCGTCGTCGGTCACCTCGTTGGACGTGCCGGTGCCGCGCGGTGCTCCGTCGGGGAACACCGCCTCGACGTACGTGCGCCCGTCTAGGGCCATGTAGGCCGCCCGCGCCGCGTAGTCGTACAGCGGCCCCGCCGCGACGGTGAGGCTCACGCTCACGGCCACGAGCGCCGCCGTCGGGCCGACCATGCCCCAGGGCAGGGGAGACGGGTCAGGTAGCTTCCGGTCGTCGGGACAGGGCTGCCAGAACGCCTTGTTCCAGGCCCGGACCACGGCGTACAGGGTCAGCAGCGAGGTGACCACCGAACCGGCCACCAGGGCCCAGGCCAGCCCTGAGCCGTTCAGCACGCCGGCCTCGAGCAGGCCCACCTTGCCGAGGAACCCGGACAGCGGCGGGATGCCCGCCAGGTTCATCGCGGGTACGAAGAACAGGATCGCCAGGCCGGGGGCCAGGGTCGCGAGGCCGCCCAGGCGGTCGAGCGACGTCGTCCCGCTGCGCCGCTCGATGAGCCCGACCACCAGGAACAGGGCCGTCTGCACGGTGATGTGGTGGACCACGTAGAAGATCGCCGCCGCAGTGCTCGCCTGGGTCGCCAGCGCGACGCCGAAGATCATGTAGCCGATATGGCTGACCAGCGTGAACGAGAGCAGCCGCTTCACGTCGTCCTGCGCCACCGCACCCAGGATCCCGACGAGCATCGTGGCGAGCGCCAGGACGAGGAGCACCGCCTCCAGCGCCTCGTTCGGCGGGAAGAGCAGGGTCTGGGTCCGCAGGACGGCGTAGACGCCGACCTTGGTGAGCAGGCCCGCGAACACCGCGGTGACCGGCGCGGGCGCCGTCGGGTAGGAGTCGGGGAGCCAGGCGGACAGCGGGAAGATGGCCGCCTTGATCCCGAACGCGAGCAGCAGCAGGGCCTGGATGCCCAGCCGGACGCCGGGATCGATCTCGGGCAGGCGCTCGGCGAGCTGGGCCATGTTCACGGTGCCCGTCGCCGCGTAGACCAGGCCGACGGCGAGGAGGAACACGATCGAGCTGAGCAGCGCGACGACCACGTAGACGCTGCCCGCCCGGATGCGCTCGCTGGTGCCGCCGAGCGTGAGCAGGACGTACGAGGCGGCGAGCAGGATCTCGAACCCCACGTAGAGGTTGAACAGGTCCCCGGCGAGGAAGGCGTCCGCCACCCCGGCGGCCAGGATCAGGAACGTCGGGTGGAAGATCGCCACGGGCAGGACGTCGCGGCGTCCGGACTCGTCGGCGTCCGGGTCCTGTGCCACCAGCGCCTTGCGCAGCTCCTCGGCGTCCTTGGACGCGGGCACGGTCCGGTCGTCGCGGTCGGCGATGCCCTGCGCCATCGAGTACAGGAGCACGCAGAGCAGCACGACGCTGCTCACGAGCAGCATGAGCGAGGCGAGGGGGTCGGCCACCAGGTTGACGCCGACCGGCGCCGCCCAGCCGCCGAGGTCGATCACCACCGGTCCGTCCTGGGCCGCGACCACCAGGCCCACGGCGGCGGCCACGACCACCGACAGGGCGACCACCGAGATGATCCGCTGGGCTCGTTCGTACCGGTGCAGCGCCAGGGCCAGCCCCGCCGCGAACAGCGGCACCAGCACCGGCAGCGGCACGAGGGTCTGCACGGTCCACGGGTTCACGTGCCGTCACCTCCGCCGCGGGCCCGCGGGTGCACCGCGGGGTCGGGGAGCGCCACCTCGTCGCGTACGCCGACGGCCTCCTCGTCCAGGGTGGTCCCGGACTCCAGGGCGTCGCTGTCCGCGTACGACGGCGCGTCCTCGCCGGCGAGCTGCGCGATCCGGGTGTCCTCCACGTCGTCCTGCACCTCGTCGTGGCCGTGCAGCTGCCACGAGCGGTAGGCCATGGCCAGCACGAACGCGACCAGCGCGAGCGTGATGACCACGGACGTCAGGATCATCGCCTGCGCCAGCGGGTCGCTCATCGGTTCAGCGGTGCCGGACCCGGTGATCGGCGGCGCGCCCGCCCGGCCACCGGCCAGCAGGATCGCGAGGTTGGTCCCGTTCCCCAGCAGCACGAAGCCGAGCAGGACGCGCGTCAGCGACCGTTCGAGCAGCAGGTACACGCCCGCCGCGAACAGCACGCCGACGGCGAGGAGCAGTGCGCCGGAGGGGACGTTGTCGAGCACGATCATCCGCGGTCACCGCCAGTCTGCTGACCTGCGCCGCCGCGCGAGGCGACGGCGCGCGAGGCGACGGCGCGGGAGGCGACGGCGCGGGAGCTCGGTTCGGCCTGCCGGTCGAGCTCGGCGCCGAAGGTGCGCAGGATGTCGATGACCAGGCCGATGACCACGAGGAACACTCCGACGTCGAAGAACAGGCTGGTGACCAGGTGCACGTGCCCCAGCACGGGGAGGTGCAGGTCGAGGATCGTGCTCTCGAGCGCCGCCTGGCCGGCGATCAGCGCGACCAGGCCCACGCCCGCCGACAGGAACAGCCCGGTGCCGAGCACGAGACCCGGGTGCACGGGGGCCGCCTCGCCGAGCTCGTACCGGCCGCCGGCGAGGTAGCGGACGGTCAGCGCCAGCCCGGCGACCAGGCCCGCGGCGAATCCGCCACCCGGCGAGTTGTGCCCGCTGAACAGCAGGAACAGGGCGAACAGGATCATCGGGTGGAACAGCAGGCGGGTGAGGATCTCGAACAGCATCGACCGCTTGCCCGGGTCGAGCGTGGGGCCCGCGAGCAGCCAGGTGCCCGGCCGTACCTGCCGGGTGCCGGCGCGGGCGGTCCGCTCGCCGGGCTCGCCTTCGCCCGGCTCGCCTTCGCCGGGATTCCCGGCGGGTTCCAGGCGCAGCACGTCACCGCTGCGCTGGCGCAGGAAGACGAGCGAGGCGACGCCGGTGGCCGCGACGAGGAGCACCGAGATCTCGCCGACGGTGTCCCAGGCGCGGATGTCGACGAGGGTGACGTTGACGATGTTGTGCCCGCCGCCGAACGTCTCGGCCTCCTCGGGGAAGTCGACGGACACCGGCGGGTGCACCCGGACGAGCGGCGCGGCCGCGACGAACATCATCACGACCAGGCCGGTGAGCACGCCGATCGCGAGCCGGACCCAGCGGCTCGCCGCCAGCGGCCGGTCCGAGAAGTACGGGGGCAGGCGGCGCAGCACGAGCACCATGACGACCAGCGTCAGGGTCTCGCACAGGATCTGGGTCAGCGCGAGGTCGGGCGCACCGTGCAGCAGGAACAGCGCGGCGTTCCCGTAACCCGCGACGCCGGCGAGGAACACCGCCTTGAGCCGACGGCGGGCGCGGGCGGCCAGTACTGCGGCCACCACGACCACGAGGACGACGACGAGCTGCGCCGGACGGTCCCACGGGACCACCGCGAACGGCCCGAGGCGGAGGACGTCGTCGCGCCCTGCGGCGTCCGCCACCACGGGCAGCGGCCCGGTACCGGCCTCGCCCACGAGGCCCGTCGCGAGGGCGATCCCCGGGCCGACCGCGAGCACCAGGAGGATGACGCCGAGGTAGAACGGCAGGGAACCGCGCTGGGTCCCGGCGGTGACGTCGCTCGCGAACCGGTCCAGCGCGCGCATGAGACGCCGGTAGACGACGTCGGCGCCGTCCGGGAACCACAGCGCAGCCTGCAGCCGCTCGACGCGCTCACGTTGCCAGAACATCCATGCGCCCACCAGGAGCACCGCGCCGGTGACCGCCAGGACCGGGGTGAAGCCGTCCCAGAGGGTGAGGTGCCCCGGCTCGCCGGCCGGATACGTGTTCGCGTACGGGCCGAGCAGGTCCTGGCCGACGTGCGGCACGAGCGCCACCGCGAGACCGAGGACCGCGAGGACCAGCGGCGGCGCGACCATCCAGAACGGCTGTGGGTGGACGGCGTCCGGCGTCCCGTCCTGCTCGGACTCGCCCTGCGCTGCCCGCTCGGCCCCGACCCGCTCGGCGCCGACCCGCTCCGCGCCGGCCGGCAGACGCGGCTTGAAGGCGCCCCACAGGAACCGGAGCCCATAGGCCACCGTCAGGGCGGAGCCCACGGCGACCACCGCGATCATGGTCTTGCCGAGCGGGTCCCCGTCGTGCGCCCACGCGGCGAGCGCCGCCTCCTTGGCGACGTAGCCGGCGAACGGTGGCAGGCCGATCATCGACGCGGTGGCGAGCGTCGCGGCGAGCGCGGTCACCGGCAGGCGGCGTCCGACGCCCGCGAGCTTGCGCAGGTCGCGGGTACCCGTCGCCGCGTCGACGACGCCGGCCACCAGGAACAGCGAGGCCTTGAACAGGGCGTGGGCGCCCAGCAGGGCCAGCCCGGCGAGCGCCGTCGCCCGGGTCCCGTAGCCGAGCAGCAGCGTGAGCAGCCCGAGCTGGGAGACCGTGCCGAACGCGAGCACGAGCTTGAGGTCGTGCTGGCGCAGCGCGCGGTATCCGCCGAGCAGGAGCGTGGCGCCGCCGAGCACGAGCACCACAGTCCGCCAGACCGCGAGGTCCGAGAAGGCGGGCGCGAACCGTGCGATCAGGTAGATGCCGGCCTTCACCATCGCGGCGGCGTGGAGGTATGCCGAGACGGGGGTGGGCGCGGCCATCGCGGCGGGCAGCCAGAAGTGCGTGGGCACGAGCGCGGACTTGGTGGCCGCCCCGGCCAGCAGGCAGACCACCGCGACGGTGACCGCCGGGCCCGACGGCGCGTCGGTGATGACCGCGGAGACGCTCCAGGTCCCGGCGCCCACCCCGAGGATCACGACGCCGACCAGCATGGCCAGGCCACCGGCAGTGGTCACGATCAGCGCCTGCATGGCGGCCCGGCGGGACGACGTGCGGTCCGCGTAGTGGCCGATCAGCAGGTAGGAGAACACGGTGGTGAGCTCCCAGAACACGAACAGCAGGAGCAGGTCGTCGGCGACCACCAGGCCGGCCATCGAGCCGGCGAACGCCACGAGGAAGCCGCCGAACCGGCCGAGGCCGTGGGCCTCGCGGGAGAAGTAGGCGCTGCAGTAGAGCATGACCAGGGTGCCGACGCCGCCGACCACCAGCAGCATCACCCAGGCCAGGAGATCCAGCCGGAGGTCGATCGCGAGCCCGAGCGCAGGGATCCACCGCAGGTGCTCGGTAGGTGGGTCGCCGCCCAGGACCGCCATGGTCCGGGCGAGCGCGTAGACCGTCGCACCTGCCGGGCCGAGGGCGAGCACCCAGAAGGCGCGCCGGCCCAGGGCCGCGACGAGAGCGGGGGCGGCGAGAGCCAGGACCCCGTGGGCAAGCAGTACCAGGAGCACGTCCGGGCCGTCCTGTCAGGGCTCGTCGACAGGACGTCGTGGCCGGTCTCGGCGGGGATGGACCCGGGTCGAGCACGGGACGCCATGCCGCGCGAGCGCGGGCGGGTGGGCGATGCCTGTCACTTTATCCGCTGGTGGCGGACGGGGCCGGGGAGCGGCTGGCTGGAACCCTTCGACGGCCGTGGTCGTTACCCCTGGAGCGAACCCACCGGTCCGCCTTCCGTCTTTGGGCCACAGGCGCAGGTTTACGGCCTACGATGGACGACGGCGAAACTTGACGACGACCTGGGAGAACCCGCGTGTCCATCCTCGACAAGGTCCTACGCATAGGCGAAGGACGTGTCCTGAAGAAGCTGCACAACGTGGCTGAGCAGGTCAACCGCTTGGAGCCCAGCTTCGTCGAGCTGAGCGACACCGAGCTGCGTGAGGAGACCGCACGGTTCCGGGAACGACTGGAGCACGGCGCCACCCTGGACGAGCTCATGCCGGAGGCGTTCGCGGCGATCCGCGAGGCGGCTCACCGCACCCTCGGCCAGCGGCACTTCGACGTACAGATCATGGGTGGTGCGGCGCTGCACCTCGGCAACATCGCCGAGATGCGCACCGGTGAGGGAAAGACGCTGGTGGCCACGACCGCCGCGTACCTCAACGCCCTGACGGGCGACGGCGTCCACGTGATCACCACCAACGACTACCTGGCCAAGTACCAGGGTGACCTGATGGGCCGTGTCTTCCGGTTCATGGGCATGACCACCGGGGTGATCCTGTCGGGTCAGACGCCCGCGCAGCGGCGCGAGATGTACGCCGCGGACATCACCTACGGCACGAACAACGAGTTCGGCTTCGACTACCTGCGCGACAACATGGCGTGGTCGGTCGACGACCTGGTGCAGCGCGGCCACAACTTCGCGATCGTCGACGAGGTCGACTCGATCCTCATCGACGAGGCGCGGACGCCGCTGATCATCTCGGGCCCCGCGGCCGGTGACGCGAACCGCTGGTACAACGAGTTCGCCAAGGTGGTGCGGACCCTGCGGGCCAAGACCGGCGAGGCCGACACGAGCGCCCACTACGAGGTCGACGAGAAGAAGCGCACCGTCGGCCTGCTCGAGCCGGGTATCGCGAAGGTCGAGGACTACCTCGGCATCGACAACCTCTACGAGTCCCTCAACACGCCGCTGATCGGGTTCCTGAACAACGCGATCAAGGCGAAGGAGCTGTTCAAGCGCGACAAGGACTACGTCGTGCTGAACGGCGAGGTCATGATCGTCGACGAGCACACGGGCCGCATCCTCGCGGGCCGGCGCTACAACGAGGGCATGCACCAGGCCATCGAGGCCAAGGAGGGGGTGGACATCAAGGCGGAGAACCAGACGCTCGCCACGATCACCCTCCAGAACTACTTCCGCCTGTACGGCAAGCTCTCCGGGATGACCGGTACCGCCGAGACCGAGGCGGCCGAGTTCCAGGGCACGTACAAGCTCGGCGTCGTCCCGATCCCGACGAACAAGACGCCGCAGCGCATCGACCAGTCCGACCTCGTCTACAAGAACGAGGAAGGCAAGTTCAACGCGGTCGTCGCCGACATCGTCGAGCGGCACGCCTACGGCCAGCCGGTGCTCGTGGGCACCACCAGCGTCGAGAAGTCGGAGCTCCTGAGCGCCAAGCTCAAGAAGGCGGGCGTACCGCACAACGTGCTGAACGCCAAGGAGCACGAGCGCGAGGCCGCCGTCGTCGCGATGGCGGGCCGCAAGGGCGCCGTCACGGTCGCCACGAACATGGCCGGCCGCGGTACGGACATCATGCTCGGCGGCAACGCCGAGTATCTCGCCGTCACCGACCTCGCCGAGCGGGGTCTCGACCCGGTCGAGACGCCCGACGAGTACGAGGCGGCCTGGCCGCAGGCGCTCGAGAAGGCGAAGGAGCTCGTCGCCGCCGAGCACGACGAGGTCAAGGAGGCCGGTGGCCTCTACGTGCTCGGCACCGAGCGCCACGAGTCCCGCCGCATCGACAACCAGCTGCGCGGCCGCTCCGGTCGTCAGGGTGACCCGGGCGAGTCCCGGTTCTACCTGTCGATGCAGGACGACCTGATGCGGCTGTTCAACTCCGGCCTCGCCGAGTCGATGATGAACCGGGCGGGGTTCCCGGACGACATGCCGCTCGATTCCAAGATGGTCACGCGCGGCATCATGTCCGCGCAGGGCCAGGTGGAGTCGCGCAACTTCGAGATCCGCAAGAACGTCCTGAAGTACGACGACGTCCTCTCGCGCCAGCGCAGCGTCATCTACGCCGAGCGTCTGCGCGTGCTCGAGGGCGAGGACCTGCGCGAGCAGGTGCAGCACTTCCTCACGGACACGATCACGGAGTACGTCACCAACGCGACGGCCGACGGCCCCACCGCGGAGCAGTGGGACCTCGACGCCCTGTGGACGGCCCTCAAGGCCGTGTACCCGGTGTCGCTCACGCCCGAGGAGGTCGCCGAGGAGGCCGGCGGTATCGACCGGCTCACCGGCGAGATGCTGCTGGACGAGATCCTGTCCGACGCGCGCGTGGCGTACCAGGCCCGCGAGGACGAGCTGGGCTCCGCGGCGATGCGCCAGCTCGAGCGCCGCGTGGTGCTGTCGGTGCTGGACCGCAAGTGGCGCGAGCACCTCTACGAGATGGACTACCTCAAGGAGGGCATCGGGCTGCGTGCCATGGCGCAGCGCGACCCGCTCGTCGAGTACCAGCGCGAGGGCTTCCAGCTCTTCCAGGCGATGACCGACGCCATCAAGGAGGAGTCGGTCGGCTTCCTGTTCAACCTCGAGGTCACGGTGCAGCAGCCGGACGCCGAGCAGGCGGCGGAGGGTAGCCCGGAGCTGCCTGCCGCCGGTCCGGTACCGCCGCGCGGCAGGCTCGGCACGGGTCAGCCCGATGCCCCGCCGACCGCGCAGATCCCCGCGGTGTCGCCTGCGGCCGCACCTGCTCAGGACCGGCCGGGTCAGCTCCCGCCGCCGCGGCAGCGCCGTGCGGCGGGTGCCGCGACGGAGCCGATCCTGCTCGCGAAGGGTCTCGACACCCCGAGCCGCCCGCAGTCGCTGACGTACTCGGCACCGAACGAGGACGGCTCCGGCTCGGCGTTCGTGCAGTCGGCCGACGGCGCCCGCCGTCGCGCGGCTCTGCACGGCGAGGCGACCGCCGCCACGAGCGACGGCCGGACGTTCCCCGGCACGCCGCGCAACGCGCAGTGCCCGTGCGGCTCGGGCAAGAAGTACAAGGTCTGCCACGGGGTCAACGAGGCATAGCCCTCCCCGGTGGTGTCGAAGTAGAGCGGGTGTCCGAGTCTCCCTGGTATCGCCAGGGAGACTCGGACACCCGCTCTACTTCGACGACCTCGGTGAGACGGGTGAGTCCGTGTGGGGGGCTCCGGGTACCCTGATCGCAACGTCCGGAACTCCCGTGTGGACCTCGCACCGGACCGGACCGTTCCCCGAAGACGAAAGCAGGATCGCTGTGCCTGTGCACGTTCCCGAGCCCGCACGCGGGCTGCGTGTTGCCCTGCTCGGCTGTGGCGTCGTGGGCACGGAGGTGGCCCGGATGCTCCTCGACCAGGGTGCGGATCTCGCTGCCCGTGCCGGCGCTCCGCTGGAGCTCGTCGGGATCGCGGTCCGCGACGCGGACCGTCCCCGCGAGGCGTTCATCCCCCGTGAGCTCCTGACCCAGGACGTGGACTCGCTGGTGGACGGCGCGGACATCGTCATCGAGGTCATGGGCGGTATCGAGCCCGCGCGCGGCCTCCTGCTGCGTGCCATCGAGAGCGGCGCGGCCGTCGTCACGGCCAACAAGGCGCTCCTGGCCGCGGACGGGCCCACGCTCTACAAGGCCGCCGACTCCGCGGGCGTCGACATCTACTACGAGGCCGCCGTCGCGGGCGCCATCCCGATCGTGCGCCCCGTACGGGAGTCCCTCGCGGGCGACCACGTGCGCCGTGTCCTCGGCATCGTCAACGGCACCACGAACTACGTGCTCGACCAGATGGCCACGAGCGGCCTCGGCCTCGAAGAGGCGGTCAAGCAGGCGCAGGACCTCGGCTACGCCGAGGCGGACCCGACGGCCGACGTCGAGGGGTACGACGCCGCGGCGAAGGCCGCGATCCTCGCCAGCCTCGCCTTCCACACCCGCGTCTCGGCGGACGACGTCGCCCGCGAGGGCATCACGGGCGTCACCGCCGACGACGTCGCCTGGGCCGCCCGGACGGGCCACGCCGTGAAGCTGCTGGCCATCGCCGAGCAGACCGGCGAGGGCGTCTCCGTGCGGGTATACCCGGCGCTCGTGCCGCTGGAGCACCCGCTGGCGGGCGTCAAGGGCGCGTTCAACGCGATCTTCGTCGAGGCGGACGCCGCCGGCCCGCTCATGTTCTACGGCCAGGGTGCCGGCGGCCGCCCCACCGCCTCGGCAGTCGTGGGCGACGTCGTCTCGGCGGCGCGCCATCGCGTGCTCGGCGGCAAGGGTCCGCAGGAGTCCACCTATGCGGCTCGCCCGCTGCTGCCGGCGGACGCCGCGGTCACGCGCTACCAGGTCCGCCTCCTCGTCGCCGACCTGCCGGGCGTGCTCGCCCAGGTCGCGGGGGTGGTGGGCGACCACGGCGTGTCGATCGACACGATGCGCCAGACTGGGCCCTCCGAGGGCACCGCCGAGCTGCTCCTGACCACCCACGCCGCCCGTGAGGCGTCGCTGGCTGCCACCATCGCGGCGGTGCGCAAGCTCGAACCGGTCCGCGAGATCACGTCCGTCCTGAGAGTCGAAGGCTGAACCCGTGCCTCCTGTGCTGCCTGCTGAACCGAACCTTCCGCCCGCCGCTCCCGGCGCGGCCCCCACGTCGCGCCTCTGGCGCGGGGTGATCGCCGAGTACGCCGACCGCATGCCCGCCCACGTGCAGCAGAAGATCGTGACGCTGGGCGAGGGCGGCACGCCGCTGGTGCCGGCGCCCGCGCTGTCCGAGCGCACGGGCGCCGACGTGTACGTCAAGGTCGAGGGCATGAACCCGACCGGCTCGTTCAAGGACCGTGGCATGACCGCCGCGATCTCCGCGGCGGCCGGGCGTGGCGCCCGGGTCGTGGTGTGCGCGTCGACCGGCAACACGTCGGCGTCGGCCGCCGCGTACGCGACGCGCGCGGGCATGATCTGCGCGGTGCTCGTCCCGGACGGCAAGATCGCCATGGGCAAGCTGAGCCAGGCGGTCGCGCACGGCGCGCGCCTGCTCCAGGTCGACGGCAACTTCGACGACTGCCTCGTGGCGGCCCGCAAGCTCGCGGACACCCACCCGGTGGAGCTCGTGAACTCCGTGAACCCGGACCGCATCGAGGGGCAGAAGACCGCCGCGTTCGAGATCGTGGACGCGCTGGGCGACGCTCCCGACATCCACCTCCTGCCCGTGGGCAACGCGGGCAACATCACCGCGTACTGGAAGGGTTTCCGGGAGTACGCGGAGTCCGGGGCAGCGAGCCGGACGCCGGCGATGTGGGGCTTCCAGGCCGCGGGCGCCGCACCGATCGTCAAGGGCCACCCGATCGACCAGCCGGACACCATCGCCACCGCCATCCGCATCGGCAACCCCGCCTCCTGGCAGCTCGCCGAGGAGGCCAGGGACACATCCGGTGGTGTCATCGAGGCGGTGACCGACGAGCAGATCCTCGCGGCGCACCGCATCCTCTCCGCCGAGGTGGGCGTGTTCGTGGAGCCCGCCTCCGCGGCGGGCGTCGCGGGCCTCCTCGCGCGGCACGAACGCGGCCTGGTGCCCGCGGGCGCGCGCATCACGATCACCGTGACCGGCCACGGGCTCAAGGACCCGGGCTGGGCGCTGCGTACGCCCGACGGCGGCGAGGTGGAACCCGTGCGGGTCTCCGCCGACGTCGTCTCGATCGCCGACGCGCTCTCGCTCTGATGCAGCTCGGCGCCGACCACGTGCGGGTCCGGGTGCCCGCCACGAGTGCGAACCTCGGGCCTGGGTTCGACGCCCTGGGTCTGGCACTCGCCCTGTACGACGAGGTGGAGGTACGTCTCGTCGCGAGCGACGACGTAGTGGTGGACGTCCACGGCGAGGGCGCCGGCCAGGTGCCCCTCGGGGAGGACCACCTGGTCGTGCGCGCGCTGCGGCGCACCATGGACCTCGCCGGTGCCGTACCCACGGGGATCCACATGACCTGCCACAACGTGATCCCGCACGGCAGGGGGCTCGGGTCGTCGTCCGCGGCGGTCGTGGCCGGGATCGTCGCCGCGCGGGCCCTGCTCGCCGAGCCGCGGGCCATCGACGCCGCCATGGTGCTGGCTCTCGCCACCGAGTTCGAGGGACACCCGGACAACGCGGCGCCCGCCATCCAGGGCGGTGCCACCGTCGCGTGGACCACCGACGACGGCCCACGCGCTGTCGGCCTCGACGTCGACCCGACGATCGAGGCCACCGTGCTGGTGCCGGACGCGCGGCTCGCGACGGCCCGGGCACGGGCCGCCCTGCCGGAGCACGTGTCGCACGGCGACGCGGCGTTCACCGCCGGCCGGGCCGCCCTCCTGGTGGAGGCCCTGGCCAGACGGCCGGAGCTGCTGTTCGACGCCACCGAGGACCGCCTCCACCAGCCCTACCGCGCGGCGGTGCTGGGGGCGTCCAGCGAGCTGCTGCGCGCTCTGCGGGACGAGGGGGTGCCGGCCACCGTCTCGGGCGCCGGGCCGACCGTCCTCGTGCTGGCCGGGCCGGACCATCGGGAGCGGCGCGACGCGGTCCTCGCGGACCTCGTCGACGAGACGGCCGGGTGGCGGCGGCTCACCCCGGGAATCGACACGACAGGCGCGCGCGCCCGGAGGATTTCAGGTAACACGGGTGCGCTATCGTCCGGGTCGTCAGGTGCAACGGGGAGTCAAGTCTTACCAGGATCACCAGCTATACGGGGTGGTAGTATGCAGTGAACCTTCGGGATCGCACGTCCTGAGCCATGGTGGCGAGAACTCGGATTCAACATCGGTTCTTCATCGCCTAAGCCGGCAGAGCTGCTTCACAGAGTCTCAGCCGGTCGGTCGTGCCCGTTGCAGGCCGTGATCAGCGGCCACCGCATCTCGCGAGAAGGCAGACAACGCCCCCGTCAGCCGTCGTCGTCGTACCACGGATGCGAGGTTTTCCGCGTTCCGGCCATTCAGCGCCGGGCGCCCACACATCCCGCGGCCCGCGATCACGCGACAAGCCGCAGTTCGAGGGGGAAGGGTCCTTCGTGACAGACACCACCGAAAACGCTCAGTCAGCCGCCGGCCGTGCGGCCGGGACCGGAGCACTGAGCAGCATGCGCCTCGCCGAGCTCCAGGCACTCGCCGGAGACCTGGGCGTGAAGGGCACTTCCAGGATGCGCAAGAGCGACCTCGTGGACACCATCCGTGAGAAGACGGGCGGCGCGACGAAGCGTCCGGTCCGTGCCGCCTCCGCTACCGAGAAGCCCACCACCAACGACAAGCCTGCTCGCGCCGAGGCGCCGGTCGCCGCCGCCGGGGTCGCCACCTCGGGTGTGCGCGCCGACGCGAACGCGGAGGCTGACAAGGCCGCCCGTCTGGCCGAGCTGGCCGACGCCGTCGCCGCCCCGCGCGAGAGCAGCGGACGCCGTGCCAGCCGCGGGCAGAGCGCCCCGGACGGGACCGCCGAGAAGTCCGGCGAGGGCCGTAACGGCCAGGCCGGCCGGCAGAGCGCCCGCGGCGGCGACCGCGCCAACGCGACCGACCGTGCGAACGAGCGGGGTGCCGACCGCGGCAACGCACGCGCCGCGGGCGCTGCCGGCACAGCTGCCGGCGCTGCCGAGCGGAACAACGAGCGTGCCGGCGCCAACGAGCTTGACGAGGACCGCAACTCGCGCCGCCGTCGGGGCCGCGACCGGGGCCGGGACCGCAAGCGTGGTCGCGGCCGTACGGGCCCGGACGTCGCGGGGCTCGAGAACGTCCCCGAGGTCCGCGAGGACGACGTGCTGCTGCCCGTCGCCGGCATCCTGGACATCCTCGACAACTACGCGTTCGTGCGGACCTCCGGGTACCTGCCGGGCAACAACGACGTCTACGTCTCGCTGAACCAGGTCAAGAAGGCCGGCCTGCGTCGCGGCGACGCCGTCGTGGGCGCCGTGCGCCAGCCGCGCGAGGGCGACGAGCTGCCGACGCAGCAGCCGACCGGGCGCAACGCCAAGGTCAACAAGGTCAACGCCCTGGTGCGCCTCGACTCCGTGAACGGCATGACGCCGGAGGAGGCGCGCGAGCGCCCCGAGTTCACCAAGCTGACGCCGCTGTACCCGCAGGAGCGTCTGCGCCTGGAGAACCCCGAGGCGACCAAGCTGACGCCGCGCGTGATCGACATCGTCGCCCCGATCGGCAAGGGCCAGCGCGGCCTCATCGTCGCGCCGCCCAAGGCCGGCAAGACGCTGATGATGCAGCAGATCGCCAACGCGATCTCGCTCAACAACCCTGAGGTCCACCTCATGGTCGTGCTGGTCGACGAGCGTCCGGAAGAGGTCACCGACTTCGAGCGCTCGGTCAAGGGCGAGGTCATCTCCTCGACGTTCGACCGGCACGCCTCCGACCACACGCTGGTCGCCGAGCTCGCCATCGAGCGGGCCAAGCGCCTCGTGGAGCTGGGCCAGGACGTCGTGGTGCTGCTCGACGGCATCACCCGCCTGTCGCGCGCCTACAACCTGGCCGCCCCGGCGTCGGGCCGGATCCTCTCCGGTGGTGTGGACGCCGCGGCGCTCTACCCGCCCAAGAAGTTCTTCGGCGCCGCCCGCAACATCGAGGACGGCGGCTCGCTGACCATCCTGGCCACCGCCCTGGTCGAGACCGGGTCGAAGATGGACGAGGTGATCTTCGAGGAGTTCAAGGGCACCGGCAACATGGAGCTGCGGCTCTCGCGGTCCCTTGCCGAGAAGCGCATCTTCCCGGCGATCGACGTCAACGGTTCGAGTACCCGGCGCGAGGAGATCCTCATGTCGAAGGACGAGCTCGCGATCGTCTACAAGCTGCGCCGTGTCATGGGCGCGCTCGACCAGACGCAGGCCGCCGAGCTCCTGCTCGGACAGCTCCGGAAGACCAAGACCAACGTCGAGTTCCTGCTGCACGTGCAGAAGACGACGCCGGGTGGTCTCACGGAGGACGACAACGTGGGCGAGACCGTCTAGCAGCTCGGTCCGACCTACGTCACACCGCTCTTCCTCGCCCGCACGGGCGAGGAAGTGGCAGAATGACTTGCTGGCTCGCTGGTTCACGTCACTGCTGTTCTGCAGGGCGACCCAGCGGCATCTCACCAAGGAGCAACATGAGGGCTGGAATCCACCCCGAGTACGTCGTCACCGAGGTCACCTGCACCTGCGGTAACACCTTCACGACGCGCAGCACCGAGACGTCCGGCAAGATCAGCGCCGACGTCTGCAGCGCCTGCCACCCGTTCTACACGGGCAAGCAGAAGATCATGGACACCGGTGGCCGCGTGGCCCGGTTCCAGGCGCGCTACGGCAAGAAGGACGCCGACAGCTAGCGATTTCGCAGCGCCGGTGGTCCGGCCCGACAACCTCTCCAGGGGCAGTCGGGTACCGGACCACCGGCGCTGTCGTTTCCCCACAACCTGTTTCGCCCGCCGGTTGAGTGCGTGATATTCGCCCTCTCGACGCGTGCGAGAGGGCAAATATCCCGCACTCAGCGGTGTACCTAGGAGAGATCGTGAGCGAGTCAGCGTTCGCAGGGGTCGGGCCCTTGATCAGCGAGCATGCCGAGATCGAGGCGGCGCTTGCCGACCCCGCCGTGCACGCGGACGCTGGGCGCGCGCGGACCCTTGGCCGCCGGTACGCCGAGCTCAACCAGGTGGTCGGCGCGTACCGTGCGTGGGAGCAGGCGCACGACGACGCCGAGGCTGCCGCCGAGCTGGCCACGGAGGACGCGTCGTTCGCCGAGGAGCTGCCGAGCCTCCGGGAGGCCGAGGCGGTCGCGGAGGAGAAGCTACGCCGGGTGCTCGTGCCCCGCGACCCCGACGACGGCCGCGACGTCATCCTCGAGATCAAGGCGGGCGAGGGCGGCGAGGAGTCCGCGCTGTTCGCGAGCGACCTGCTGCGCATGTACCTGCGCTACGCGGAGCAGCAGGGCTGGTCGACGCAGCTGCTGGAGGCCACGGCGTCCGACCTGGGCGGCTACAAGGACGTGCAGGTCGCCATCAAGGCGAAGAACGTGCAGGGCCCCGAGGACGGCGTCTGGCACAGCCTGAAGTACGAGGGCGGCGTGCACCGCGTGCAGCGCGTGCCGGTCACCGAGTCGCAGGGCCGGATCCACACGTCGGCGGCCGGCGTGCTCGTGTTCCCCGAGGTCGACGACCCGGGGGAGCTCGAGATCGACCAGAACGACCTGCGGATCGACGTCTACCGCTCGTCCGGTCCCGGCGGGCAGTCCGTCAACACCACGGACTCCGCGGTCCGCATCACGCACATCCCCACGGGCATCGTCGTCTCGATGCAGAACGAGAAGTCGCAGCTGCAGAACCGTGAGCAGGCGATGCGCGTGCTCCGCGCGCGCCTGCTCGCCGCTCAGGCGGAGGCCGCGGCGGCGGAGTCCGCGGAGCTGCGCCGCTCGCAGGTCCGCACGGTGGACCGTTCCGAGCGGATCCGGACGTACAACTACCCGGAGAACCGGATAGTGGACCACCGCACCGGGTACAAGGCGTACAACCTCGACCAGGTGCTCGACGGCGACCTCGGCGCAGTGGTGCGGTCGGCGATCGAGGCCGACGAAGCGGCGCGGCTCGCGGTGGCATCCGGTGCGTGAGGTCCCGGCCAGGGCAGTATTGCCAGGTGGATTGCTGAGTGTCTTGCTCGGTGGGACGGCGTGGCGGCAGGCTTGGGGTGCAGGGGGAGGAGTGCGGTGAGTACACAGCTGTTGAAGTGGGCCTACGAGGAGCTGGCGGACGCCGGGGTCGCGTCGCCCCAGGCCGACGCCGAGGTGCTGCTGGCGCATGCCCTCGGGGTGGACCGGAGCGAGCTGCGGCGCCTGATGGTGCTGGGCCGTGAGGTGCCCGACGACGCGGCGGCAGTCTTCGCCGGGCTCGTCTCCCGGCGGGCCGCCCGCGAGCCCCTGCAGCACCTGACCGGGGTCGCCGCGTTCCGGCACCTCGAGCTCGCGGTGGGCCCCGGGGTCTTCGTGCCGCGGCCCGAGACCGAGGAGGTGGCGCAGGTTGCCATCGACGAGGCGGCCAAGGTGGTCGGCGAGCGGGGGAGCGCCGTCGTCGTCGACCTGTGCACCGGCACCGGGGCGATCGCGCTCGCGGTGGCCACCGAGGTGCCCGGCACGCGGGTGCACGCGGTCGAGCTGGACAAGGACGCGCACGCCTGGGCGGAGCGCAACGTCGACGCCCTGAGCGCCGAGGTCGCGAGCGCGAGGGCGGGCACGAAGGCCGGCACCGGGCCCGGCGAGACGCCGGAGCGGATAGTGCGCCTCGTCAAGGGCGATGCCCGCACCGCGCTCTACGGCATAGACGGGCTGGCCGACGTCGTCGTCTCGAACCCGCCGTACGTGCCGTCGGACGCCGTGCCCGTGGACCCGGAGGTCGCCGAGCACGATCCCGCCGTCGCGCTGTACGGGCTGGGACCCGACGGGCTGGAGGTGCCGCGGGGCATCACGGACGCGGCGGCACGGCTGCTGCGACCCGGCGGGCTGTACGTCATGGAGCATGCGGAGGTCCAGGCGGAGGCTGCGCGCGACATGGTCCTCGCGGCGCGCGATGCCGACGGCCTGCCGGTATTCGGCGAGCCCGAGACCCGCAAGGACCTGACGGGCAGGCACCGTATGGTCGTCGCGCGCCGCCTGGGACCAGAGCGCAGCGCAGGGTGAGGGCCGAGCTTGCGAGGCACTCGCCCGGAGCGGAGCGCCGGTCCCTGGCGGTGAAGGGATCGCCTGGGACCAGCGCGCAGAGCACGGTGAGGGCCGGGCTCGCGAGGCACTCGCCCGGAGCGGCGCGCCGGTCCCGGGCGACACAGGGATCGCCTGGGGCATCAGGGAGGCCCCGGATCGTGAAAGACTGTTCCGCGTGAGTGTGCCTGTGCAGCCCGTGCTCGACGCCACCGACCCGCAGACCTGGGGCCCGGCGATCGACGAGGCGGTGAATGCGATCTCCCGTGGGGGCCTCGTGGTCCTCCCCACCGACACCGTGTACGGCATTGCTGCCGACGCGTTCGACGAGGCAGCCGTCGCCGCGCTCCTCGCGGCCAAGGGTCGCGGCCGGCAGATGCCGCCGCCGGTCCTGGTGGGTGAGGTGGCGACCCTCGACGGCCTGGCCATCGACGTGCCCGACGACGCCCGCAAGCTCGTCGAAGCGTTCTGGCCCGGCGGTTTCACGATCATCCTGCGTGCGCAGCCGTCGCTGCAGTGGGACCTCGGCGACACGGGCGGTACGGTCGCCCTGCGGATGCCGGACCACCCCGCGGCCCTCGCCCTGCTCAAACGCACCGGCCCGCTCGCCGTCTCCAGCGCGAACAAGTCGGGCAGCCCGGCCGCGCAGGATGTCGCGGACGCCGAGCGTCAGCTCGGCGGCTCGGTGGCGGTCTACCTCGACGGGGGCGAGGCGCCGGGTGGCGTCGCCTCCACCATCGTGGACGCGACCGGCCCGACGCCGCGCATCGTGCGCGAGGGTGCCGTGTCGCTCGAAGCGCTGCGCGCCGTCGCGGACGTCGAAGGAAAGCAGGCGCCGCCCGAGGACGACCCGATCGATCCCCCGGCCGGTGCCGCGGAGGACGACGAGTGAGGGTGTACCTGCTCCTGATGCTCGTGGCCGCTGCGGTCACGTTCCTGACCACGCCCTTTGCCCGCTGGGTGGCCATGAGGACCTCGGCGATCTCCGCCGTGCGGGCGCGTGACGTGCACTCCGTGCCGACGCCGCGCCTCGGCGGGCTCGCCATGCTGATCGGCATCGTCGTGCCGATGCTGCTGGCCTCGCAGATGCCGTTCCTGTCGGGGGTGTTCGACGATCCCCAGGTGTGGGGCATCGTCGGCGGCGCCGCCATCGTGTGCGCGCTCGGCTGGGCCGACGACAAGTGGGACCTCGACTGGGTCACCAAGCTCGCGGGCCAGGTGCTGGCCGCCGGCTTCATGGCGCTCCAGGGCGTCCAGCTCATCACCATGCCGATCGCGGGCGTGACCATCACGTCGTCGCGCGTGTCGCTCCTGGTGACCGTGCTGATCATCGTCATCGCGATGAACGCCGTGAACTTCGTGGACGGCCTCGACGGGCTGGCCGCAGGCATAGTCGCCATCGGCGGCACCGCGTTCTTCCTCTACACCTACGGGCTCACCCAGCAGGTCTCGGCGGACGACTACGCGACGCTGCCCTCGGTGATCCTCGCCGTGATGGTGGGGGTGTGCATCGGCTTCCTGCCGCACAACTTCCACCCGGCGCACATCTTCATGGGCGATGCCGGGTCGATGCTGATCGGCCTGGTGATGGCGGGCGCGGCGATCAGCGTGACCGGCAACATCCCGCCGGGCATCATGACCGGTGCCCAGGCGCTGCCCGCCTTCATCCCGCTGCTGCTGCCGGTGGCGGTGCTCATGCTGCCGCTGCTCGACATGGGGCTGGCCGTCATCCGGCGGCTCGCCGCGGGCAAGTCGCCGATGGCACCCGACCGGATGCACCTGCACCACCGGATGCTGGCCCTCGGCCACTCCCACCGCCGCGCCGTGGTGATCCTGTACGTGTGGACCGCCGTGTTCGCGTTCAGCGCCGCGGCGCTCGTGCGGTGGGACTGGGAGATCGTGCTGATCTGGACCGGCGTGTTCGTGGTGCTCGCGCTGCTGGCCACGCTCGGCCCGCTGCGCCACCGCGGCCGCTTCCTGGACGACGACGTCGCCGCGCTCTCCGGCCAGACGCCGAAGGTTCCCGCAGCCGTCGGGGCCGCTGCCGCCGCAGGCGTCGGGCTCGAGGCCAAGGTGCCGGTCCAGGTCGTCGTGCCGCAGGTCGTCGCTTCGCAGACCGTCGCTCCGCAGAGCGGGTCCCGCCCGAGCGTCGCTCACCAGGGCGCCGCTCACCGGAGCGGCGTGTCCAAGACCAAGGAGACCATCGAATGACCGAGCAGAATTCCGCGGCCGCGGAACCCCCCAACGAGAGCGTGGTGGCCGAGCGTGCGGTGCTGCGCACCGCCGGCCGGGACGGGCTGATCCTGGTGGCCGGCCTGGCTGTGCTGGGCTCGGTGGTCGGCTACCTGATCGGCGGCATGCCGGGCGTGTGGGGAGCACTGGTCGGGGCGGCCCTCGCCGGTCTGTTCTGCGGCGCCACGGTGGTGTCGATGATGCTCACCGTCGGCAAGGGCGCCGCGGCCACCGGCGCCGTCGTGATGGGCGGCTGGCTCGTGAAGATGGCCATCCTCATCGCGGTGCTCGCCGTGCTGTCCAGGCAGGACTTCTACGACCGCTGGGTGCTCATGGTCGTCGTGATGATCGGGGCCGTCGGATCAGCGGTGCTCGACTACCGCGCCGTCAAGGACGGTCGCATCCCGTACGTCCAGCCGGACGCCAGGGCCTGAGGGCGCCGTAGCCGGGCCATGACCCGGTGCGGGATTGCGCAATAAGTCACAAGGGGCCTTGTCAGGCCGATCTGCGGCCAGATCCACGTGGGATATAGGTTAGGCTTACGACGAATCCATGACGGCCAGGCCCGATGGCGCGCCCGTACCGCCCGTATACGCGGTGTTGCGAGCCAGGGCCACCAGACCACCGGGAGATCGTCCTGTCCAGTCTCGCGACCTCCATGTTGCTCAGCGCGTCCGAGAGCACTCACGAGGGTGAGAGCGTCTTTCACGCGCCGACCATTGCGGACTTCTTTCCTCCGGGCTTCCTGTTCGAGGGAACCCCGTTCGAGATCAACCGCATCATCCTTGTCCGTCTCATCGCGGCTGCTGTCCTGCTGACGATCTTCGTCATCGCGGCCTACCGCGCGAAGGTGGTCCCGGGCCGGTTCCAGAACGCCATCGAGATGATTCTCGGGTTCGTGCGC
The DNA here is from genome assembly GCF_042654905.1 of Promicromonospora alba. NCBI lineage: Bacteria > Bacillati > Actinomycetota > Actinomycetes > Micrococcales > Promicromonosporaceae > Promicromonospora > Promicromonospora alba. Next base: position 145,695 of record NZ_JBHSFI010000010.1, on the reverse strand, counting down.
AAGAACATCGCGGTCGAGGTGCTCGGCGAGCACAACGGCGCCAAGTACTTCCCGCTCCTGGCCACGCTCTTCTGCACGGTGTTCTTCATGAACATCACGGGTGTCACGCCATTCCTGAACATCGCGGGTACGTCACTGATCGGTATGCCGATCGTCCTGGCGCTCTGGGTGTACGTGATGTACCTCGGCGCCGGTATCAAGGCCCAGGGCGTCGGCGGGTTCCTCAAGAGCTCGCTGCTGCCGCCCGGTGTGCCGAAGGCGCTCTACGTCCTGCTGGTGCCGATCGAGTTCCTCCAGGTGTTCGTCCTGCGTCCCGCGACGCTCGCGATCCGACTCCTGGCGAACATGATGGCCGGGCACCTGATGCTCGCCATCTGCTTCGCCGCCACGTCGTTCTTCTTCTTCGACGCGGTGGGTGGCATGAAGGCCTTCGGCGCCGGAACCCTTGTGGCCGGATTTGCGTTCTACGCCTTCGAGGTGTTCGTGGCCGCGCTGCAGGCGTATGTCTTCGCCATCCTGACGGCGGTCTACCTGAACATGTCGGTCGAGGCCGACCACTGATCTTGACGGCGGCGCCCGGAAGCCCGGGTCGGCCGCTGTCACCCCAGCTCTACCTGCACACCAACACACACGACGCCGGACCGAACAGGGCCGGCGCCAACCGGAAGGAATCCCAGTGGACGCCACCTACCTCGCCGAGGTCACCGGCAACATCGGCACCGTCGGCTACGGCCTTGCTGCCGTGGGCCCGGGCATCGGCCTCGGCATCCTGATCGGCAAGACCATCGAGGGCATGGCCCGCCAGCCCGAGGTCGCCGGCCAGCTCCGGACCACCATGTTCATCGGTGTGGCCTTCGTCGAGGTGCTCGCGCTCCTCGGCCTGGTCGCCGGCTTCATCGTCCCGGCGTGATGACGGCCCTCACCTTCGGCTCCGCCGCGGTGAGCGCCGCCGCCGAGGAGCCTGCGAACAACGTACTGCTGCCGCACACCTACGACCTCGTCTGGTCGCTGGTGATCGTGGTGGTCATCGGCCTGGTGTTCTACAAGGTGGTCCTGCCCAAGTTCCAGACGGTGCTCGACGAGCGCACCGCCCAGATCGAGGGTGGCATCGCCAAGGCGGAGAAGGCGCAGGAGGCTGCTGACGCGGCCGTCGCCGAGCAGCAGAAGCTGCTCGCCGAGGCCCGCGCCGACGCCGCGCAGGTCCGTGAGGAGGCGCGTGCCGAGGGCACCGCCATCATCAAGGAGCTCAAGGCCAAGGCGAGCGAGGAGGCGGAGCGCATCGCCGAGACCGCCCGTCGCCAGATCGAGGCCGACCGTCAGGCCGCGTCCGTGTCCCTGCGCAACGAGGTCGGCGCGCTCGCGACCGACCTGGCGTCGAAGATCGTGGGCGAGTCCCTCGAGGACTCGGCCCGTCAGTCGCGCGTGGTGGACCGCTTCCTCGACGAGCTCGAGGCAAGCCAGGCCGTGGCAAGCAACAAGGAGGCGTGATGCGGGGATCGAGCGGGGCATCGCTGACGGCGGCGCAGGAGCGCTTCGAGCCGGTGCTGCGTGCCGCAGGTGCGGACGCACTGACGCTGGGTGAGCAGCTGCTCACCATGGTGTCGGCGCTGGACGACTCCGCTGCGCTGCGCCGCTCGCTCGCCGACCCCTCCCGCGAGGGCGAGGCCAAGGCCGGCCTGGTGGCCAACCTGCTGAGCGGTTTCGACGAGCGCGTGGTCGACCTGGTGTCCGGACTCGTCCGGTCACGCTGGGCGAGCGACGCGGACCTGGCCGACGCCATCGAGCGTCTCGGTGTGGACGCCGTGCTGGCTTCCGCCGAGGCGCGCGGGGCGCTCGAGACGGTGGAGGACGAGCTGTTCCGGCTCACCCGGTCGCTCGGCGGCCAGCGTGAGGCCAAGCAGGTCCTCTCGGACGGCACCACCGCTCCCGAGCGCCGGGTGGCGCTCGTGGACGCGCTGGTCGGCGGCAAGGTCGACACCGTGACCCAGAGCCTGGCCAGGCGGGCGACGTCGTCGCTGCGTGGCCGTCGCTTCGTGCAGACGCTCGGTTGGTTCGGCGAGGTCGCGGCGGAGCGTCGCAAGCGCCTCGTCGCCTCCGTGACGAGCGCGACGGTGCTCACCCGCGAGCAGGAGCAGCGCCTCGGCGCGCTGCTCGAGCGCTCGTACGGGCGGCCCGTGCAGCTGAACGTCACCGTGGACCCGGCAATCGTCGGGGGCATGCGCATCCAGGTCGGCGCGGACGTCGTCGACTCCACTGTCCTGTCGCGCCTTGCTGACGCCTCGCGTCGTCTGGCCGGCTGAATACGTGAACAAGAACCTTCCGCCGCGGCTTTCGCGGCCACGACAGGAGATAAGCAATGGCTGAGCTGACGATCCGGCCGGACGAGGTCCGGGCCGCGCTGGACAGCTTCGTGAAGTCCTACGAGCCCCAGGAAGCGGTCGCCGAAGAGGTGGGCCGCGTCTCGTACGCAGCGGACGGTATCGCCCGCGTCGAGGGCCTCCCTGGCGTGATGGCGAACGAGCTGCTGCGCTTCGAGGACGGCACGCTCGGACTCGCGCAGAACCTGGATGTCCGCGAGATCGGTGTGGTCGTCCTCGGCGAGTTCACCGGCATCGAGGAGGGCCAGGAGGTCCGCCGTACCGGTGAGGTGCTCTCGGTCCCCGTGGGCGAGGGCTACCTCGGCCGCGTGGTCGACCCGCTGGGTACCCCCATCGACGGCCTCGGCGCCATCGAGACGGACGGCGTCCGTGCCCTCGAGCTGCAGGCGCCCGGCGTCATGCAGCGTAAGTCGGTGCACGAGCCGCTGCAGACCGGCATCAAGGCGATCGACTCGATGATCCCGATCGGCCGTGGCCAGCGTCAGCTGATCATCGGCGACCGCCAGACGGGCAAGACGGCGATCGCGGTCGACACGATCATCAACCAGAAGGCGAACTGGGAGAGCGGCGACCCGAAGCAGCAGGTCCGCTGCATCTACGTCGCCATCGGCCAGAAGGGTTCGACCATCGCCGCCGTGCGTGGCGCCCTCGAGGAGGCCGGCGCCCTGGAGTACACGACGATCGTCGCGGCTCCGGCGTCCGACCCGGCAGGCTTCAAGTACCTCGCGCCGTACACCGGCTCGGCCATCGGCCAGCACTGGATGTACCAGGGCAAGCACGTCCTGATCATCTTCGACGACCTGTCGAAGCAGGCCGAGGCCTACCGTGCCGTGTCGCTGCTGCTGCGCCGCCCGCCGGGCCGCGAGGCCTACCCGGGTGACGTCTTCTACCTGCACTCCCGTCTGCTCGAGCGTTGTGCGAAGCTCTCGGACGAGCTGGGCGCGGGCTCGATGACCGGTCTGCCGATCATCGAGACCAAGGCGAACGACGTCTCGGCGTACATCCCGACGAACGTCATCTCCATCACGGACGGTCAGATCTTCCTGCAGTCCGACCTGTTCAACGCCGACCAGCGTCCCGCCGTGGACGTCGGTATCTCGGTCTCCCGAGTCGGTGGTGACGCGCAGATCAAGGCCATGAAGAAGGTCTCCGGCACGCTCAAGCTGGAGCTGGCGCAGTTCCGCTCGCTCGAGGCGTTCGCGATGTTCGCGTCCGACCTCGACGCGGCGTCCCGCGCACAGCTGCAGCGCGGCGCCGTCCTGACGGAGCTGCTCAAGCAGCCCCAGTACTCGCCGTACGCGGTCGAGGACCAGGTCGCCTCCGTGTGGGCCGGTACCAAGGGCAAGCTCGACGACGTCGCGGTCGAGGACGTCAAGCGGTTCGAGTCCGAGCTGCTGGACCACCTGCGCCGCAAGACCGACGTCCTGGAGACGATCCTCAAGTCCGGCAAGCTGGAGTCCGACACGGAGGAGGCGCTGAGCGCCGCCGTGGACGACTTCCGGGCGGGCTTCCAGAAGAGCGACGGCACGCCGCTCGTCGGTGGTGAGGTCGAGGGTGGCCCTGTCGACGTCGAGCAGGCGCAGATCGTCGTCAAGAAGAAGGCCTGACCCGTGGCCGGTGGAGCTCAGCGCGTCTACAAGGCGCGGATCAAGTCGACGCAGTCGCTGAAGAAGATCTTCCGCGCGCGTGAGCTGATCGCCGCGTCCCGCATCGGCAAGGCTCGCGCGGCGGCAGCGGCGGCCGCGCCGTACGCACAGGCGATCACCCGTGCGGTGTCGGCTGTCGCGTCGCACACGGACATCGACCACCCGCTCACGCAGGAGGAGGGCGGCAACCGCGCAGCGGTGCTCGTCGTCTCCTCCGACGCGGGCATGGCCGGCTCCTACCCGATGGCGATCGTCCGCGAGGCCGAGAAGCTCATCGGGCAGCTGACGGCCGAGGGCAAGGAGGTCGTGCTGTACGTGGCCGGCCGCCGTGCGATCGCGTACTACACGTTCCGCGGGCGGGAGATCGCCAAGAGCTGGTCGTACGGCTCGGAGAAGCCGACGCCCGAGGCGGCCCGCGACATCGCCGAGACGCTGCTCGAGGTGTTCCTCGCGGAGGAGCCCGACGGCGGTGTCAGCGAGCTGCACGTGGTCTCCACGCTGTTCGTCAACATGGTGTCGCAGCGGGCCCGCGTGGTGCGCATGCTGCCGCTCGAGGTGGTCGAGGGCGTGTCCGAGGCCGACGAGCACGAGGCCCTGCCGCTCTACGACTTCGAGCCGTCGCCCGAGGCCGTGCTGGACGAGCTGCTCCCGCGCTACATCGAGCAGCGCATCTACGCGATGCTGCTCGACGCCGCCGCGTCCGAGCTCGCTGCCCGTCAGCGGGCCATGCACACGGCGACGGACAACGCCGAGGACCTGATCCGCACGTACACCCGACTGGCCAACCAGGCACGTCAGGCTGACATCACCCAGGAGATCAGCGAGATCGTCTCCGGGGCCGACGCCCTGGCGTCCTGAACCGACCCGTAAAGACTCCCCGCCGGAGGACCCTCCGGCCCACCGAAGCGAGGCAAGTATGACCGCCACCACCGTGGAATCTACGGTCGAGCACACGAGCGGCCCCGGCACCGGCCGGGTCGCTCGGGTGATCGGACCCGTCGTGGACATCGAGTTCCCCGATGACGCGATCCCTGAGATCTACAACGCGCTGACCGTCGAGATCGACCTGTCCGGCAAGGGCGAGAACAAGTCCGTGCTGACGCTCGAGGTCGAGCAGCACCTGGGTGACTCCCTGGTGCGCGCCATCGCCCTGAAGCCGACCGACGGCCTGGTCCGCGGCGCCGTCGTGACCGACACGGGCGAGCCCATCAGCGTGCCCGTCGGTGACATCACCAAGGGCCGGGTCTTCAACGTGACCGGCGACGTCCTGAACCTCGCCGAGGGCGAGAAGTTCGAGGTCACCGAGCGCTGGCCGATCCACCGCAAGGCGCCGGCCTTCGACCAGCTCGAGTCGAAGACGACGATGTTCGAGACGGGCATCAAGTCCATCGACCTGCTCACCCCGTACGTCCAGGGTGGCAAGATCGGTCTCTTCGGTGGTGCGGGCGTCGGCAAGACGGTCCTCATCCAGGAGATGATCCAGCGTGTCGCCCAGGACCACGGTGGTGTGTCGGTGTTCGCCGGTGTCGGCGAGCGCACCCGTGAGGGCAACGACCTGATCGCCGAGATGGACGAGGCGGGCGTCTTCGACAAGACCGCCCTCGTCTTCGGCCAGATGGACGAGCCGCCGGGCACGCGTCTGCGCGTGGCCCTGTCGGCCCTGACGATGGCGGAGTACTTCCGTGACGTGCAGCAGCAGGACGTGCTGCTCTTCATCGACAACATCTTCCGCTTCACGCAGGCCGGTTCCGAGGTCTCCACGCTGCTCGGCCGTATGCCGTCCGCCGTGGGCTACCAGCCGAACCTGGCCGACGAGATGGGCCTCCTCCAGGAGCGCATCACCTCGACGCGTGGTCACTCCATCACGTCGCTGCAGGCCATCTACGTGCCTGCTGACGACTACACCGACCCGGCCCCGGCCACGACGTTCGCCCACCTGGACGCCACGACCGAGCTCTCCCGCGAGATCGCGTCGAAGGGTCTGTACCCGGCGATCGACCCGCTGGCCTCGACGTCCCGCATCCTCGACCCGCGTTACGTGGGCCAGGAGCACTACGACGTCGCGACCCGCGTGAAGTCGATCCTGCAGCGCAACAAGGAGCTGCAGGACATCATCGCCATCCTCGGTGTGGACGAGCTCTCGGAAGAGGACAAGACGGTCGTCGGGCGTGCCCGTCGTATCGAGCAGTTCCTCTCCCAGAACACGTACATGGCCGAGAAGTTCACCGGTGTGGTGGGCTCGACGGTGCCTCTGTCGGAGACCATCGAGGCATTCAAGAAGATCGCTGACGGTGAGTTCGACCACATCGCCGAGCAGGCCTTCTACAACATCGGTGGCCTCGAGATGCTCGAGGAGAACTGGGCACGGATCCAGAAGGAGTACGGGGCCTGAGGCTTCGTCCATCCTCCGTGCGTGATGCCGTCCCGCCGGGCATGCCAGAATCAGGCAGTCCGGCAGGGACGGCATCGCGCCCGCTACATCGGAAGGAGCTCTCGTGGCAGAGCTGAGCGTGGACCTCGTGTCCAGGGACCGCAAGGTCTGGAGCGGTGCGGCGACGCAGGTGAGCGCGCCGTCCGCGGACGGGCAGATCGGCATCCTGGCGAACCACACGCCGCTGCTGGCTGTGCTTCGCCCGGGCGTGATCAAGGTGGACACAGCTTCGGGGACGGCCGTTGAGGCGCAGGTCACCGGTGGTTTCGTGTCCGTGGACAACAACCTCGTCACCCTCGTGGTCGACGAGATCTCCCTGGTCTGAGGGAGAGCGCGAGTGCCCGGCGTCATATGGATCGCGATAGCGGTGCTCGGCGCGCTCGCGCTGGTGCTCGCACTGGGGATCTCCCGGCTGCGGACGCTTTCTCGCAGGGTAGGTTCGTTCAACTGCAATGCCCGGCCGACCGGGAATCCTGAGGGTTCCTGGACGCCGGGCATCGCGCAGTACGCGGTGGGCCGGATCGAGTGGTGGCGGTGCTGGTCGCTGGCGCCCCGTCCGGCCCGCACGTGGTACCGGGAGCGGCTCACCGTGACCGGTCGCACCCCGCTGGACCCGGACGAGCGTGGTCAGGGTGACCACTACCTCGTCCAGTGCCGGTACGACGGGCTCGACTTCGAGCTCGACCTCGCTGCCGGCGACTACTTCGGCCTCGCCTCCTGGCTCGAGGCCGCCCCTCCCGGACGACAGGATCTGGTTCTCTGATGCGGCTGGTCGTCGCCGACTGCTCCGCCCTCTACACGGGCCGCCTGACCGCGATGCTCCCGCCGGCTACCCGGCTGCTCGTCGTCAAGGCTGACGGAAGCGTCCTCATTCATTCCGACGGCGGCTCGTACAAGCCGCTGAACTGGATGAGCCCCCCGTGCACCCTCGCCGTGCGCGAGCCCTCCGAGGAGGCCGCCGCACGCGGCGTCACCGAGGTGTGGACCGTCCAGCACGCCAAGTCGGACGACCGGCTCGAGGTCGAGCTGTTCACCGTGCACCACGACTCCGCGCACGACCTGGGCATCGACCCGGGTCTGGTGAAGGACGGCGTGGAGGCGCACCTGCAGGAGCTGCTCGCCGAGCAGATCGCCCTGCTGGGTGCCGGGCACACCCTGGTCCGCCGCGAGTACCCGACGGCCATCGGCCCGGTCGACATCCTCGCGCGCGACGCCACCGGCGCGTCGGTCGCGGTGGAGATCAAGCGCCGCGGCGACATCGACGGCGTCGAGCAGCTCACGCGGTATCTGGACCTGCTGAACCGCGACCCGATGCTGGCGCCGGTGCGCGGCGTGTACGCCGCCCAGGAGATCAAGCCGCAGGCCCGCGTCCTGGCCCACGACAGAGGCATCACCACCCTCCTCCTGGACTACGACACCATGCGCGGCGCGGACGACCCGACCACCCGCCTCTTCTGACATCTGCCGTCGGCCGGGCTTGTCGAGACCGGTCTCGACAAGCCCGACCAACGGTTGAGAGCTACTGGACCGTCACGGACCACTTGGCGTCTGGCGTCTCCCGGATCACCGCATACCCGCCGGCGGGCACCACGATCCCGGCATCGGCCGGCGCGTCGGTGACGAGGTCGTGCCCCTGCCCGGCGATCCGGACCGGTCGGTCGCCGTGGTGCAGCAGGAAGAGGTACGTGCCCGCCGCGCCGCGCCGCCGGATCGCCTCGAGCCCGGTACCCACCGCCTCGGGGACCACGGGGCCGACGCCGTGCTCCGCGAGCCGTGCGGCGACGAAGGCGTCCCACGACTCCTGGACCATCCGCGCCGAGACGTACGTGGCGCTGCCGCCGCCGACGGGGTGGCGGGTCACGGCGGGCAGGCCCGCGAGCGAGCCCTGCGTGTAGGTGGCGAGGACCTCCGCCCGGGGCGGGTCCATCCGCTCCGTCCACTGGTCGACGGTCGACCCGTCGCTGAGCTCCTGGGTCTCTGCCGGGTCGAGCGGGCGGTGCTCGGTGACCCGGATACCCAGGAGGTCCCGCAGCCGGCCCGGGTAGCCACCGGGGGCCACTCGCTGATGCTCGTCCGCGATCCCGGTGAACCGCCCGACGACGAGATGCCCGCCCGCCTCGACGTACCGGGTGAGCCACTCGACGGTGCCGGAGTCCATCGCCATGAGGGTCGGGACGAACAGCACCCGGTAGCGGGCGGCGTCGGCGCCCGGCCGCAGGAAGTCGACGGCGACCCCGGCCCGCCACAGGGCGCGGTGCGTCGCACGGACCTCCTCCGTGTAGTCGAGGTCGTCGTTCGGCAGGTGCGGCGTCTGGAGCGACCACCGGCCGTTCGCGTCCCACAGGATCGCGACGTCGGCCTCGACGACGGGTCCGTCGTGCGGCGGTTCCGCGATCTCCTGGAGGCGGCCGAGGAGCGCCCCGAGCTCGACGACGCCCTCGAACGTCCGGCTCTCGGGGCCGACGTGCGGGACCATCGCGCTGTGCCACGTCTCGGAGCCGCCCGCCGAGGCGCGCCACTGGAAGAACAGCGCACCCTGGGAACCCCGCGCGACGTAGCCGAGGGAGTTGCGCAGCATCCGGTCGGGGTCCTTGAACGCCTGCCGGGCGCCGTCCCGGATGCCGGAGGCGCTCTGCTCCATGAGCAGCCAGGGGCCGCCGCCCCACGAACGGGTGAGGTCGGCGCCGTACGCGACGTGGGCCTCTCCGTCCGGGCCGGTCGTGTCGAGATAGTGGTCGACGGAGGCGAGGTCCAGCTGTTCGCTCCAGTCCCACTGGTTGAGGTGGTCCCAGGTGGGCTGCATGAAGTTCGTGGTGACCGGAGCCGTCGAGCCGGTCGCGCGGATCTCGTCCCGCTGCTCGACGCAGGCCGCGAGCATCTCGTCGGAGCAGAACCGCTTGAAGTCCACTGCGTGCGCGGGGTTGGCCAGGTACTGCGTCGTGCGCGGCGGCAGGATCTCGTCCCAGTCGTCGTACCGCTGGGACCAGAACGCCGTGTACCAGGCGTCGTTCAGCGCATCGAGCGACACGTACCGCTTCCGGAGCCAGCGGCGGAAGGCTGCCGCCGAGTGCGGGCCGTGGTCGACCGTCCCGTACTCGTTGTGCACGTGCCAGCCACGCAGCCGCGGGTGCGCGCCGTACCGCTCGGCGAGGAACCGCGCGACGCGCCGCGCGGCCTGGCGGTAGGCGGGGGCGCTGATCGCGTACGTGTCCCGCGAGCCGTGGGACACGTAGGTCCCGTCGGCCCGGACGGGCAGCGCGTCCGGGTGCGCCCTGGTGAACCACGGCGGCGGGGACGCGGTCGGGGTCGCGAGGAAGAACCCGATCTCGTTCTCGTCGAGGAGTGCGACGACGTCGTCCAGCCAGCCCGGCTCGAACTGTCCTTCGCGGGGCTCGATCGCGGCCCACGAGAACACGCCTATCGTCACCGTGTTCACGCCTGCCCGGCGCATGAGCGCCATGTCCTCGGCCCAGACCTCGCGCGGCCACTGCTCAGGGTTGTAGTCGCCGCCGAAGAGCAGGCGGTCGGGTACGAACGGAACCGTCATTGGTCGTCCTCGGGTCGGTGGAGCGTCGGGTCGGTAGAGAAGCAGGTCAGCAGGGCAGGTCGGCAGAGCCGGTCAGCGGCCGAGCTCCCCGGCCCAGTGGGCCGGGTCGGGCAGCGCGGCGTCGAGCTCGGGCCAGACGTCGTCCGGCACGTCGGCGTCTGCCCACGCGGTGACCTGGGCGAGCTGGGCGGCGCTCGTCACGCCGACTATCGTCCCCGCGACGCGCGGGTCACGGTCGCCGGTCCGGAGCGCGAGGGCGCCCACGGGGACGCCCGCCGCACGTGCGATGCTGCGGATCCGCAGGATCGCGTCCCGCTGCACGCCGTCGACGTCGCGGTAGTGGTAGTGCCGCACGGGCCCGTCGTCGTCGGCGAGAGCACCGCCGCCGAACGGGGCGGCGTTGAGGACGCCCACGCCGCGTTCGGCGCAGTCGTCCAGCAGCGTCTCTGCCGACCGGTCCAGCAGCGTGAGGCGGTTGTGCGTCACGACCGCCTCGAACTCGCCGGTGCGCACGTACTGCCGCAGCAGCCCGATCGGCCCGCCGGCCACCCCGAGGTGCTCGATCACGCCCGCCTCGCGCAGCTCCAGCAGGGCGCGGACCGGACCGTCGGGCGCCACGGCGTCGGCGAACGTCATGCGCTCCGGGTCGTGCAAGTGCACCAGCGGCAGCCGGTCGAGGCCCAGGCGTTCGCGGGACTCGGTGACGGACGCGCGCACACGATCACCCGAGAAGTCGCCGGATCCGGGTAGCGGGTCCACCTTGGTGAACACCTGGACCGGACCGGCGAGCCCGTCGAGAGCCGACCCGATGTACGCCTCGGCGTCGCCGTACTCGTTGCTCGTGTCCCACGTGCGCCATCCGGCGGACGCCGCGGCGCGCAGCAGGCTGGTCGCAGCGGCGGCGTCGAGCCGGCGGCCGATCCCGGACGTCCCGAGCACTACCGAGGGCACGAGCAGCCCGGTCCTGCCGAGTGCCTGGTGGGGGAGGGTGGCGGTCATCCTTCAGCCGGCCCGGACCTGCGAGAACGTGGCGACGACCAGGGCAGGCATACGCATCATTCACATCTTCCTTGACGTGCGGTGAGCGTCCCCGCCGTAGGCGAAGCGCTTCGATGATCAGGTGGCATCATTGCCAGGCGAAAAGCGGCCTGTCAACCCTGGCAGGATGTCCGCATGACTGATTCCGGTGCACTGGTGGTGCGCGGTCGCCTGGTCCAGCCCTCCGCAGTCGTGGACGACGGCGTCGTCGTCGCCTCGGGTGGTCGCGTCACGTTCGCGGGCTCGGTGTCCGACGCCCTGGCGACCGGGTACGGCCCCGCCGTCGAGACCGTGCCGCCCGCCCCGGGGACGTACCTGCTGCCCGGTCTCGTGGACCTGCACAACCACGGCGGGGGCGGAGTCTCGTTCCCGGACGTGACCACTGCCTCCGAAGCACTGGCGGGCGTGCTGGAGCACCGTCGCCACGGCACCACCACCCTGCTCGCATCGCTCGTGACGGCCCGGCCGGAGGTCCTGCTGGAGCGCGCGTCGGTGCTGGCCGAGCTCGCCGTCGCGGGCGAGATCGAGGGCCTGCACGCGGAGGGGCCGTTTCTCTCGTACCACCGCAGGGGCGCACACAACCCGGCTGACCTGCAAGAAGGCAGCGTGGACCTGGTCAGGGACCTGGCCGAGGCCGCCCGCGGGTACCTGCGCACGATGACCATCGCCCCCGAGGTGCCCGGCGTGACCGGTCCCGGCGGCGTGGCCGAGGCGCTGGTCGAGGCGGGCGTGCTGCCCTCGCTCGGCCACACCGACGGGAGCACCGAGCAGGCTGAGGCGCTGATCGCGCAGGTGACTGCCGCGCTGGCCGCCGCGGGCAGCCCTCTCGGGCCCCTGACCGCGACGCACCTGTTCAACGGGATGCGGCCGCTGCACCATCGCCGGCCGGGCCCGATCGCGGCCTGCCTGGCGGCTGCCGCCCGCGGCGACATGGTCGTCGAGCTCATCGGCGACGGCGTGCACCTCGACCCGGCGACGGTCCGCTCGGTGTTCGACATGGTCGGACCGGACCAGGTGGTGCTGGTCACCGACGCGATGGCGGCGGCGGGCGTCGCCGACGGCCGCTACGAGCTGGGCCCGATGTCCGTGGAGGTGCTGGACGGCGTAGCGCGGGTCGTCCCGGAGGAGGGGAGCCCGGAGGCCGGGGGAGAGGGGCCGATCGCCGGCGGAACCGCGCACCTGATCGACGTCGTGCGGCTGGCCGTGGCCGGTGGCGTCCCCCTGGTCGACGCCGTGCGCTCCGCGACGGCCGTGCCCGCGCGCGTCCTGGGGCTGACCGGCGAGGTCGGCAGCCTGGAACCCGGCGCCCGCGCCGACGTCCTGGTCACGGACGCGACCCTGCGCCCCCTCCGGGTCCTGCGCCAGGGCATCGACGTAGCAGTCGCCTGACCCGTAAGGCGTTGAGCACAGCGGTTGCTGCCAAAAAGGGGGCCCGGATCTGGCAGCGGCTGCTGTGGTCAACTCCTGACGTGGCGGCGGCACCTGGAATTGTCGTGCGGGCGGATCGGTGGCGGGGCTACCGTCCCCGCATGGACCAAGCCCTGCCGCATACGACGGCGACATTGACGAGCGACCTGCTGGCGCTGGGCGTGGTCCCGGGGGACGTGCTCCTGGTGCACTCGTCGATGCGGAGCCTCGGTTTCGTGGCGGGCGGCGTGCAGGCGGTGGTGGACGCGTTGCTGACGGCCGTAGGCCCCGAGGGCACGATCGTCGTCCCGACCCACACGTCGGGGAACACCGACCCGGCAGGCTGGCAGAACCCGCCGGTCCCCGAGCGGTGGTGGCCCGTGCTCCGGTCCGAGACGCCAGGATTCGATCCCGCCCGCACCCCCAGCCGCTGGGTCGGCGTCCTGCCCGAGGCCGTCCGGACCTGGCCCGGTGCCGTGCGCAGCGGGCATCCGCACGTGTCCTGCGCCGCGCTCGGCGCACAGGCCCGGGACGTGGTCGCGGGGCACGACCTCGCCGAGTCCCACGGCGAGAGATCACCGATCGGCGCGGTCTACCGGTTCGGCGGCAAGGTCCTGCTCCTCGGTTGCGGCCATGACTCCAACACGTCCCTGCATCTCGCCGAGCGCCGTCAGGCGTCTCCACCGATGGCAGAGACAGGCGCGGCGATCAGCGCCGGCGACGGGACGAGCCGCTGGGTGACCTGGACGGACCTCGTCACGGGCGAGGACGACTTCGATCAGCTCGGCGCCGCGTTCGAGGAGACCGGCGCGGTCACCGTCGGGCAGGTGGGGTCCGCTGCCGCCCGGCTCATGGACCAGCGGACGCTCGTGGACTTCGGTGTGGACTGGATAGCGCGCAACCGCCACGGAGTTGACGCCGATGTCGCCGGGCCGTAACCGACCGCTGTTAACGTGCCGGGCATGACGCCAGTGTTCCAGCCCGGCCAGACAGTGGTGCGCCGCGAGATCATGCGCGGCGAACCGTGGATCGCGATACCCCAGGTGTGCGTCCAGGACGACGGCGACCTGCTCGTCACCTACACCCCCGGCGGCACCCCGATGGTGTATCCCGAGACCGGCGCGTTCCCGGTGGGGGAGCACCCCTGGAAGCTCGCGGGCAGCACGAGCTGGCGCGGCCACGGCCGGCTCGAGCTGCACTGGACAGGGGTCGAGCACTCCCTCTTCCTGTTCTGGGACGGACCCCAGCGCGCCTTCCAGGGCTGGTACTTCAACCTCGAGGACGCGCCCCGCCGCACGCCCATCGGGTTCGACACGCTCGACCACGAGCTCGACGTCTGGTGGGCCGCCGACGCCGAGACCTACGAGTTCAAGGACGTCCTCGAGTTCGAGGAGACCGGGCCCGCGCGTTATCCCGGCCGGATGGAGCAGATCCGCGCCGAGGGCGACCGGATCGCCGGCCTGCTCGACGCCGGCGAGCTCTGGTGGGACAAGGCCTGGGCCGACTGGACGCCCGACCCGTCGTGGCAGCCCCGCACCATGCCCGCCGGCTGGGCGACCGTGCCGTTCGAGGCGCGCTGAACCGCGACTCGCCGGAGCCGAGTCCGATCCGAAGATCACCGGGGTAAATACCGGTGGCACGGTTGTTGCCGCGCGCTACGGTCGGACCGTGCCCTCTTCGCTGCCTGTCCCCAGACCTGCCGTGCCCGGTCCCGCCGCCCCCGAGTGGCCACTGGTCACCGACCGCCTCCGGCTTCGCCCGGTAGCTCCCGCCGACGCCGAGGCGTTCCTCCGCTGGCGCTCGCGCACCGAGGTGGTGCGGTTCATGTACCAGCCGCCGTGGGACCTGCCCACGGCTCAGGCGAAGCTCAGCACCTGGTCGACGGCGCCGTTCGAGGAGGTCGGCGACGTGCTGGTGCTGGCGATCGAGGCCGACGGCGACGTCGTCGGCGAAGCGATGCTCAAGTGGGCGGCCGGCGCGCGGCAGGCCGAGCTCGGTTACGCCCTGCACCCCGACGTCAGCGGGCGGGGTCTCGCGACCGAGGCCGCCCGCGCCACCCTGGAGCTGGCCTTTGCCACGTACGGCTTCCACCGCGTGTACGCGCGGATCGACGAGGAGAACGTCGCCTCCGTCCGCGTCGCCGAGCGGCTCGGCATGCGCCTCGAGGCCCACCTCCTGGAGAACGACCAGCGCGACGGCGTCTGGTCCAACGAGGTGGTCTACGCGCTCCTCGACCGAGAGCACGCGGAGCTCGCATAGTCCGTCGACAACCCCTCGACGATCCCTCGGCGAGCACCGTCGGCGTTCCTGATTTCGCCGAGCGGGGTAGCGCTTGCCGCCCTCCGCCGGGTACCGTCCATCGAAGCGCTTCGACATTTTGTCGGCAGCGTTGCCCCACCGTGCCTCAGCTGCACACCTGGCCGCACCGCCGCGGCACCCTAAGGAGGAACCCATGGACGTGCCCCCCTTCCGCGACCCCGCGCTGCCCGTGTCCGCGCGCGCCCGCGACCTGCTGGACTCGCTCACCCCGGAAGAGCGGCTGGCGATGCTGCACCAGCACCAGCCGGTCATCGACCGGCTGGGCCTGGGCGCGTTCCACACCGGGGCCGAGGCCCTGCACGGCGTCGCCTGGCTGGGTCGCGCGACGGTGTTCCCGCAGCCGGTCGGCCTGGCCGCGACCTGGGACCCCGAGCTCGTCCGCCGGGTCGGCGAGATCGTCTCCACCGAGGTTCGTGCCAAGCACGCGGCTGACCCGTCCGTGAGCCTCAACGTGTGGGCGCCGGTCGTGAACACGCTCCGGCACCCGGCCTGGGGCCGCAACGAGGAGGGGTACTCCGAGGACCCGCACCTCACCGCCCACCTCGCCACCGCCTACTGCCGCGGCTTGCGCGGGGACCACGAGCGGGTCTGGAAGACCACGCCGACCCTCAAGCACTTCCTCGCCTACAACAACGAGACCGACAGGTCCTCGACGAGCTCGAACCTCACCCCGGTCACGCTGCACGAGGAGGAGCTCCCCGCCTTCCGCGAGCCGATCGAGCAGGGCGTGGCCGCGGGCGTCATGCCGGCGTACAACCAGGTCAACGGCACCCCGGCGCACCTGCAGACCGAGCTCTTCGCCGAGCTGCGGTCCTGGACCGACGACTCGGTAGCGCTCGTCTCCGACGCCGCCGCCCCGATGTTCGTGGTCAAGGTGCAGCGCGCCGCGGCGGACCGCGCGTCCGGCAACGCCGCTCTGGTCCGCGCGGGCGTCGACTCGTTCACCGATGACGACGCCGACTCCGCCCCCACCATCCAGCGCCTCCAGGAGGCCCTCGACCGCGGCCTGCTCACCATGGCCGAGGTCGACCGGTCCGTCCTGCGCATGCTCGAGCTCCGCCTGCGCAGCGGGGAGCTCGACGGCGACGCCGACCCGTACTCGGGCATCACGGCGGACGACATCGACCTGCCCGAGCACCGCGCGCTGGCGCGGGAGGCGACAGCCCGCTCCGTCGTCGTGCTGCGCAACTCCGAGGGGCTGCTGCCGCTGCCGGCGACGGGCTCGGTCGCCGTCGTCGGACCGCTTGCCGAGGCGGTGCTCACCGACTGGTACTCGGGCACACCGCCCTACGCGGTCACCCCGGCGGACGGCCTGCGCGCAGCGTTCGGCGCGGACCGCGTGGTGGTGGCCGACGGCGCCGACGTCGTCGCCCTGCGTGCGGCGAACGGGCGGTACGTCTCCGTCACGGAGGACGGCACGGCGGTCGTCGCGGACTCCGTCGAGGCCGGCAAGGGTACGCACCTCTCCGTCACGGACTGGGGCGGGGGTGTGCTCACGCTGCGTTCGGGCGCCTCTGGCCGCCTGCTCACCGGAGGCGCCTACCCGATGCGTGCGGACGCCGAGCGGGTAGGCGGCTGGGAGGTCCAGGAGAGCTTCCGCAAGCACGTGCACGCCGACGGCTCGTGGTCCCTGCTGCACCTCGGCTCCGGACGCTGGGTACGCGTCCAGCGCGACACCGGCCTGGTGTGCGCCGAAGGGCACACGCTCGCCGACGCCGAGCGGTTCACGGCTCGCGTGCTCGAGTCCGGCGCGGCCCTGGTGGCCCAGGCGGCTGCCTCGTGCGACGCCGTCGTCGTCGCGGTCGGGAACGACCCGCACCTGAACGGTCGCGAGACGCAGGACCGGCCCGACCTGTGGCTGCCCGACGCGGCGGTGGAGACGTGGCGTGCCGCCGTCGAGGCCAACCCCCGGGCCGTGCTGACCATCGTGTCGAGCTACCCGTACGTGCTCGGCCCCGGCGTCGACGACGCCCCCACCGTCGTGTGGAGCAGCCACGGCGGGCAGGAGCTCGGGCACGGGCTCGCCGACGTGCTGACCGGCGCCGTCGAGCCGACCGGGCGGCTCGCCCAGACCTGGCCGGCACGTCCGGAGCAGGCGGGCGACCTCTTCGACTACGACACCCGCCGCCAGCAGGTCACCTACCGGCACCTGCCGGCGGACGAGGCGGGCGTCCCCGCCTTCGCGTTCGGCCACGGCCTGACCTACTCGTCGGTGTCCTACGACGGGCTGTCGCTCTCCGCGGCCGAGGTCGCAGCACCCGCGCCGACCCGCGACCACCCGCCGCTGACGCCGCGCGACCCGGCGGGTCAGGGTGTCGTGACGGCCACCGTCACGGTGCGCAACGCCGGTGCGCGGCCCGCCGAGGAGCTGGTCCAGGTGTACTCGCTCGGTGCCTCCGGCACCGACTCGCCGGTGCGGCTGCTGCTCGGCTACCGTCGCGTCCGGCTCGAACCGGGCGAGACGGCGTCGGTTGCCGTGCCCTTCGACACCGCGCGGCTCGCGCTGTGGCACGCGGCGGCGGCGTCCGGTGCGGCGCCAGGCCTGCTCGACGGCGACCTCCGGGTCCCGGCCGGTGCGTACGCCGTGGCGGCCGGAGCGTCTAGCGTGAGCCTGCCGGTACGCGGCGAGCTGACCGTTACCGGCCCGACCGGGTGAGGATGAGGACGCAGCAATGAGGACGCAGCCATGAGGGTCGACCCCGACAGCCGCAGCGCGCAGGGACTGACGACGTTCCTGCAGTTCGTCGCGCTCAACGTGCTGTACATGGTGGCCTGCGTACCGGTGGTGACGGCGGGGGCGGCGACCGCGGCGCTCTACGAGGTGGCGCTGCGGTACGCCGACGAGGAGCGGGGCTACCTGATCCGGGGCTTCCTCGTCGGCCTCCGCCGCAACCTGTGGCGGGGCACCGCCGTCGGGCTGCTGCTCGGCGTGCCGGCCGCGATGGTGGGCTTCGCCGCGACCTTCTGGCTGGCGCTCGGCAGTGCCCTCGGGACCGCCGTCGGCACGGTAGCGGTGCTGCTCACCGCGTACCTGACCACCGCGCTGCTGTGCGCTCTGGCGCTGGTCGCGCGGTACGCCGACCCGCTGGGCCGGACGGTGCGCAACGCCCTGCTGCTGCCGCTCGCCGAGCCGCTGCGAACGCTCGCCCTGCTGCTGCGGCCCGTCGCTACGGTGAGCCTGCTCTACGTGTACCCACCGGCCGCGGTGCTCGTGCTGACGATCGGTTTCTCGGTGGGGGCCTACGTGGACGCGCTCGTGCTGCACAGCATCTTCCGGCGGCGCGGCGATGATCCGACGGCGCTCGACCCGGTCAGCCCGTTCTCCGGCGAGTAGAGCGAGAAAGGTGCCCCCGATCCCGGGCTGACACGGCGTCGGCACGCCGTGTCGGCCCACGATCGGGGGCACCTTCTGTTCGGGGGCCTGGTGGCCTCAGCGGGCGATGTCGCCGTAGATGATGCCGCGGCCGTTGGTGGTGAGGTAGACGCGGCCGTAGATCCACGGGTCGCCGGTGATCGCGGACCCCGACCAGGCCCACTGGTGGTCGTCGTCGTTGATGCGGACCCAGCGGTTGCCGCCGTCGGTCGAGCGGTAGATGGCGGCCTTGCCGCGGACCTGCGCGGAGCTGTAGATCGTCGGGTAGCTGGACTTCTTGGACGCCTTGCCGAAGCCGACCGACTCCGCCGTGTCGAACGCGGTGATCTGCTTCCAGGTGGCACCGCCGTCCTTGGAGCGCCACATGCCGCCGGTGACGCCCGTCTTCTCGTCGCCGCGCCCCGCCAGCCACACGTGCTTCTTGTGGCGGGGGACGGCGCGGAAATCGTCGACGCCCGCGGTCGGCAGGCCCGTCGCTCCCGTGTCGGCGAACGTCGCGCCGCCGTCGGAGCTGCGGTAGAACGTGCCGCCCGAGAACGCGTACAGGACGGACGGGTCGACGCGGTCGGACCGGATCTTCGCCCCCGCCGGCAGGCCCCGCACCGGGATCCAGGTCGCGCCCAGATCGGTGCTGTACACCGGGGTGACCTCGGAGCTGCCGGGCGTCCAGAAGATCCTGGACCCGTTGGCGCTGATCGCGACGGCGCCGCCGTGGCCGTCACCGGGGACGCCCTCGACGCGAGAAGCGTTCCGCCAGGTCTTGCCGCGGTCGGTGGAGACGCCGACGTGGCCCTTCTCGTTGCCGTGCACGTTGCCGGTGCCGACGATGATGTTCGGGTCGGACTGGGCGAAGTCGACGCTGGTGCCCGTGGACCAGTCGGTGTCGATCATCGGCTCGGCCCGGTCGAGGTTGGTGTGGACGAAGCCGCCGACGTCGCCGACTGCCGAGACGAGGGTTCCGCCGAGAGCGGCGAGGTCGAGGATCGCGCACTCCTCCACGCCTTCGGCGCGGACGGCGACGGTGAACTTCTCGACCGGCAGTGCGACGCGCCGGCCGGCCTCGTCCTGGCCGATGAGCTCGCCCTGTGCGTCCCACCGGGTCAGCTCCTCGGTGCCCCAGATGGTCGCGCCGGTGCCCCACATGATCCGGTCGGAGTTGTGCGGGTCGATCGCGAGGGCGTCGATCATCCACCCGTGCTTGACCGCGTACTGGGGCCCCTGGTTCTCGCCGTTCCACGACAGCCACGGGCTGCCGGCGTTGTCCATGTCGAACCGGTCGTGGCGGTCCTGGCCCTCGGCGTAGTCCCAGCTGAGCTGCCAGGTGGCGCCGGAGTCGGTGGAGCGGTAGAGGATCTCGTCGGGATACCAGTTGTTGCGCGTGGCCGCCATGAGGGTGCCGGGGTTCTGACGGTCGACGGTGATGCCCCCGAAGCCCGGGATCACGCCGCGCGGGTTGTACGCGGGGGTGACGTCGGTCCACTCGCCGGTCCCGGTCGCCAGGCGCTGGATCCTGCCGCCGTCGCCCGAAGCAGGCGCGCCGTTGTAGGGGCCGGGGTCGTGGCTGGTGACGATGTACAGATACCCGTTCAGGTCGTCCACCGCGGACTGGCCGGGGATGGTGCGGTTGCCGTCCGCGGACCCGAGCGCCTCGGCCGCGCCGGGGACTGCCTGCCAGGTCGACCCGCTGTCCTCGGAGACGTACAGCGGGTCGTCCGGGTCGGCCACGCCCACGTAGACCCTGCCGCCGACCTGGTCGAAGTCGATCCAGAGGACGCCCTGGTTGTCGGCGAGGAGCGGGTTCGACGGGTCGACGACGAAGTTGCCGGGGTTCGGGAACTCCTCGACATGTGCCCAGGTGCGGCCGTGGTCGCGCGACCGCCACAGCCCGTTCCCGTTCGGGGTGCCGAGGTAGAGCTCGGTGTTGTCGGCCGGATTGACGACGAGGCGCTCGCCCATGCCGCGGCCGGGCATGTTGCCGCCCTGCTTGAACGGGAGCTCGGCGACGCCCCAGGTGTCGCCCTTGTCGTCGGAGTAGAGCACGGCGCCGTTGTTCGGGTCCCAGTCGATGGTGTAGGTGCCGACGGCGGCGTAGACGCGGTGGGTCTCGACCGGGTCGGTGGCCATGGAGACGACCCCGGAGTAGCCCCACTTGTCGCGGCCTACCCAGTCCAGGAGCGGCTTCCAGGTCCGGGAGTCCTCCTGCCAGCGGTAGCAGCCGCCGATATCGGTGCGGGCGTAGATGAGGTTCGGCTCGGTCTCGTTGAAGAGGATGCCGGGCACGAAGCCGCCGCCGTTGATGACGGCGTTCTTCCAGGTGTAGGTGCACGCGCCGGGCGCGTGGGCCGTGGCCTGCGCAGGCTCGGGCGGGAGGCCGATCGTGGCCGCGGCCGCGGCCGTGCCGATCGACGCGAGGAAAGTGCGTCGTTGCATGATGCTCTCCTTGGGGCTGGTGACGAGGGACTGGGGCCGGGCGGACGTAAGGCCCAAGCGATCGATCGCCTGGGCCTTACGCGTGCTGCTACCGGTTCGGGCTCAGCCGAACTCGTTGGCGACCGCGGTGCGGGCCTCGGTCTGGGACTTGGCGCTCGCCAGGTCGACCTCGAGCACCTTCTCGTAGCCCAGGCCGTTCGCCGTCTCCTGCATCTCGGCGAGCAGGGCGTCGAACTCGGCCTCGTCCTTGGCGAAGGCCATCTTCCAGGAGTGCTCCACGATCGTGGCCTTGACCTGGTTGCGCAGGGTCTCGATCTCGGAGTCGTCCGTCGGGGTGACGAAGCTCGCGCCCGGTGCGACCAGCAGCTGGTCGTTGGACTGCAGGTACTCCATGGTCGTCTTGGCGCCGCCCATCTCCTTGGACCAGTCCTCGATGAGCGGGTTGGCCGATGTCTCCTGGTAGCTCGGCCAGAACTTGTAGTTGTACGGATAGCCCGTCCGCGGGTCCTCGGAGTTGTGCAGGACGCCGCTGACGTTCAGGGCCGAGCCACCGTCCTTGTACTTGCCGCCGCCCCACTCGGCCGGCACGTCCGCGTCGCCCTCCAGGATGGCCTTCTTGCCGAAGTCCGTGAGCACCGGCCCGTCGTCGCCGTCTTCCCAAGTCAGGCCCAGGGGACCGGCGCCGGCGTAGTCGGAGGAGTTGGCCTCGACGCCCTCCGGCGAGTAGAGCCAGTCGATGAACGCCGCCATGCGAGCCGGGTCCTCGGCCTTCGAGCCGATGCCGAAGATCAGGTTGCCGCCGTACACCTCGGCGCCGCGGGACAAGATCTTCTGGTCCTGCATCGGGGCCAGCGCGAAGCCCTTGCCGTCGGCCGTGTTCTGCTCGGTGTTGTACGCCTGCTGGCCCAGCCACGGCCACCAGGACAGCAGGACCTGGCCGGCCTGGTACTTGGCGAACATCGTGTCGTAGTTCTGCGTGGTCGAGTCCGGGTCGACGAGGCCCAGCTTGTTCGCCTCTTGGTAGAACTTCAGCGCGCGCACGTACTGCGAGTCGGCGTCGAGGACGCCGTGGTAGTCGGACCCGTCGGGCTTGGACTCGGCGAAGCCGAGGTGCTCGTACCCGTAGAGAGCCGGCGGCTGCCCCGCCATGACCATCAGGTTGCCGTCCCAGTCCTTGAACAGCGACAAGGCGTACGTCGGCTTGCCGTTGTCGGCCTCCGGGTGCGCGTCCTGCATCTCCTTGAGCACCGGCAGGAGGTCCTCGAGGGTGTCGATCTCGGGGTAGCCGGCCTCGGCGTAGTAGTCCCAGCGCAGGTACGGGCCGAACGTCGGGTCGACGCCCTCGGACGGCTCGGTCGGCTTCATCGAGGACACCACGGTCGGGAAGGCGTAGACGCCGTCCTTGCCCTCATTCAGCTTCTGCACCCCCGTGTCGTACGCGGCCGCGTTCTTCATGGACTCGTAGTAGGGGGACGCGTCGAGCATGAGGCCGCCCTCGACCAGCTCGTCGGCCTGCTTGCCCTTGGCGACGATGATGAGGTCGCCGAGCTCGCCGCCCGCGACGCGGGTGTTGTAGAGCGTGTCACCGCCGCCCGCGACGTTCGGGGCAAGGATGTTCAGCTCGATGTTGAACTTGTCCTTGACGACCTTGCCGAACCAGCCGCCCTGGATGCCCTGGTAGTTGGCCGGGACGTCGAAGACGTCGACGGTCAGCGGCTCGGCCTTGGACCAGTCCTGGTCGATCGACACCGCCTCGACGTCCTCCGGCGTCCCCGACCCCGTACAGGCGGTGAGGGACAACACTCCCAGCAGCGGAGCCACCATCATCGCGATGGCCTTGCGTGATCTCATGACGCTCCCTTGTGGTGCACGGAACTGTGTGGGCACGGAACGGTGAGTGCTCAGCCGAACTCGTTGGCGACCGCGACGCGTGCCTCGTTCTGGGCCTTGGCGTTGGCCATGTCCACCTCGAGGACCTCCGCGTAGCCCAGGCCGTCCACCGTCTCCTGCATCTCTGCCTGCAGGGAGTCGAACTCCGCGTCGTCCTTGGCGAAGGCCATCTTCCAGGAGTACTCGACGATGCTGGCCTTGACCTGGTTGCGGATCGTCTCGATCTGGGACTCGTCCGTCGGGGTGGTGAAGCTCGCGCCCGGCGCGACCGTCAGCATGCCGTTGGACTGCAGGTACTCCATGGTGGTCGTGGGGCCGCCCATGTGCTCGGACCAGTCCTCGGTGAGCGGGTTCGCCACGGTCTCCTGGTAGCTCGGCCAGAGCTTGTAGCTGTACGGGAAGCCCGTGGTCGGGTCCTCGTCGATCGGCAGGACCGCGGAGAAGTTCAGGCTCGAGCCGCCGTCCTTGTACGCGCCGCCGCCCCACTCGGCCGGCACGTCCGCGCCACCCTCGAGGATGGCCTTCCGGCCGAACTCGGTGAGCTCCGGCCCGTCGGTACCCTGCTCCCAGGTCAGCCCTTCAGGACCGGCGGCACCCATGGTCTCCGACGCGTTGGCCTGCACACCCTCGGGCGAGTAGAGCCAGTCGATGAACGCGGCGATACGCGCGGGGTCCTCCGCCTTGGCGCCGATGGACACCACCTGCTTGCCGCCGTACACCTCGGCGCCGTAGGAGAAGACCGTCTGGTCCTTCAGCGGCGCGATCATGAAGCCCTTGCCGTCCTTCATGTTCTGCTCGGTGTTGTACGCCGACTGGCCGAGCCACGGCCACCAGGACAGCAGGACCTGGCCGGCCTGGTACTTGGCGAACATCGTGTCGTAGTTCTGCGTGGTCGAGTCGGGGTCGACGAGGCCCATCTCGTTCGCCTCTTGGTAGAACTTCAGCGCGCGCACGTACTGCGAGTCGGCGTCGACGATGCTCTGGTAGTCCGAGCCGTCAGCCTTGGCGAGCACGAACCCCATCTCGTCGTAGCCGTAGAGGGTGGTCGGCTGCTTGCCCATCACCATCATGTTGCCGTCCCAGTCCTTGAACAGGGAGATGGCGTAGGTCGGCTTGCCGTTGTCGGCCTCGGGGTGGGCGTCCTGCATCTCCTTCAGGACCGGCAGGAGGTCCTCGAGGGTGTCGATCTCGGGGTAGCCGGCCTCGGCGTAGTAGTCCCAGCGCAGGTACGGGCCGAACGTCGGGTCGACACCGTCGTTCGGCTCGGTCGGCTTGACCGACGAGAGCTGGGTCGGGATGCCGAAGACGCCGTCCTTGCCCTCGTTGACGTGCTGGATCGCCGCGTCGTACTTCGGCACGTTCTCCATGGACTCGTAGTACGGCGCCATGTCCTTGAGCAGGCCGCCCTCGGTCAGCTCGTCCATCCGCTCGCCCTTGTCGGTGATGATGAGGTCACCGAGGTCACCGCTGGCTACGCGGGTGTTGTAGAGCGTGTCACCGCCGCCTGCCACGTTGGGCGCGATGATGTTCAGCTCCATGTTGAACTTGTCCTTGACGATCTTGGCGAACCAGCCGCTCTCGATGCCCTGGTAGTTGGCGAGGCCGTCGAAGACGTCGATGGTGATCGGGTCCGCCGCGGCCCAGTCCTGGTCGAGGGACACCGGCTCGGCGTCGTCCGCCGTTCCCGAGCCCGTGCAGGCCGTGAGGGACAGGATTCCCAGCAGCGGAGCCACCAGTACGGCTATGGCCTTGTGTGATCTCATGACACTCCTTTGTGTTTGTCGCACTTGTGTTGTCGAGCTGGTGCTTCTCGCGGAACGCGGTCAGCCCTTGACCGCGCCGAGCATGATGCCCTTGACGAAGTACCGCTGGAACAGCGGGTAGACGAAGATGATCGGCAGCACGACGATCACTGCGACCGTCATCCGGATCGACGTCGGCGTCTGGGTCGTGGCGGCCGAGACGATCGAGCCGAGGTTGCCCTGCGCGTTCTGCGCCGCCGTGGCCAGGCTGTTGGCCTGGTTGAGATAGGTGTAGAGCGTGTACTGCAGCGGGTAGAGCTTCTGGTCCGTGACGTACAGCAGGGTGTCCTGGAACGAGTTCCACTGGGCCACCGCGGAGAAGATCGCGACCGTCGCGAGGATCGGCGTCATGTTCGGGAGGATGATCCGGAAGAAGATCGTCACGATCCCGGCGCCGTCTATCTCGGCGGCCTCCTGCAGCGACTGGGGCAGCGACTCCACGTACGTCTTGACCAGGATGATGTTGAAGGGCTGCACGATCGCCGGGAGGATGTAGACCCAGAAGTTGTTGGTCAGCCCGAGCGTGTGGATCGTGACGTACACCGGGATGAGGCCGGCGTTGAAGTACATCGTGAAGATGATCAGCCGGTACCAGAGCGAGCGGTGCTTCAGGCGTTCCTGCGTGAACATGAAGCCGAGGAACGCCGACGCGAGGACGGTGGTCCCGGTGCCGATCACGGTGCGCGCGATCGAGACCAGCATCGAGCCCGTCAGGCCCGGCAGGCCGAGGACCTGCTCGTAGTTCGACAGGTGGAGGCCGACCGGCCACAGGCGTACGTCACCGAGCGCGCTGATGTCGTTCGCGCTGACGGAGTTGATGATCAGGTAGTAGAACGGGTAACCGCACACCAGCGCGAAGAGCAGGAAGCCGGCGTAGTTGATGAAGGCGAACGGGATGTCGCCGCGGGCGTGGCGCCATGTGGGCCCGGTGTCCGTGGTGGTCACGACGTCGGTCCTTTCCTAGATGATCGACGACCCGCGGGCGCGCTTGGCGATCGCGTTGGCGGCGAGGAGAAGAGCGAGCGAGATGACGCTCTTGAACATGCTGAGGACCGTCGCCAGCGACAGGCTGTTCCCTGTCATGCCCACGTTGTAGACGTACAGGTCGAGCACCTGGATGTGCTCCCTGTTGAAGGCGTTCTGGAAGACGAAGAACTGCTCCATCCCGTTGTTCAGGATGTTGGCGATGGAGAGGACCAGCAGCACCACGTAGGTCGGCATGAGCATCGGGAACGTGATGTAGCGCATGAGCTGGAACCGGCTGGCGCCGTCGATCCGCGCCGACTCGTACAGCGACTGGTCGATACCCGCGATGGCCGCGAGATACATGATCGCGCCCCAGCCCAGGCCCTTCCACAGGCTCCAGGCGAGCATGGTCAGCCAGACGTGCTGGTCGGTGTCCAGGAACTTCATCGGGACGGTGATCAGGCCCCAGTCGTGCAGCGTGGTGTTGACCAGCCCCGACGACGAGAACAGCGAGAACGCGATCATGTACACGAGCACCCACGAGATGAAGTTCGGGAGCGTCGTGAGGGTCTGCACCGCGTTCCGGAACCAGCTGGCGCGGATCTCGTTGAGCAGGATCGCGAAGAAGACCGGTAGCAGCGACGTCGCGATGCCGAGGAAGCTCATGGCGAGGGTGTTCGCCATCACCTGGCCGAGCTGCTTGAGCTGCGTCTCGGACGAGACGAGGACCTCGAACCACTGCAGCCCGACGAACTCGCTCCCGCCCAGGCCGAGGGCCGGCTTGTAGTCGTAGAACGCCGTTACCCAGCCGAGCAGCGGCAGGTAGGAGAACACGAACGCGAGGACGAGGAACGGCAGGACGACGAGGAACATCGTCCTCGAGGACTTGCCGTGGGACGGCGGTTCACGACGTCGGCCGCGACCGCGGCCCTTGCTTGCACCGGCTGGTCCGGTGTCCGGCGGAATGCCCGCGCCGAGCACTTCCGGCCGCGCTCCCTGGGTGAGGCTCACCTGTCACTCCCTCGTGATCGGCCACTTCGTTGTGTGG
Source organism: Promicromonospora alba (assembly GCF_042654905.1). Classification (NCBI taxonomy): domain Bacteria; kingdom Bacillati; phylum Actinomycetota; class Actinomycetes; order Micrococcales; family Promicromonosporaceae; genus Promicromonospora; species Promicromonospora alba. The sequence continues at coordinate 119,420 of NZ_JBHSFI010000010.1, read as the reverse complement.
TGCGAGCGACGAACCGGAGTCGATTCGTCGAAGCGCTTCGACATTAATACCAGACGGATGTCTTGCCATGCAATGACCAGTAGTTCACGGTTCGGCCACGAAAGTCCGGGCGTCCGGGCCTTCGCCTACCCGCGAGGCAGCCGCACCGCAGGCGGGAGACAGCGAAGCGCTTGCCTTCAGTCCAGCGGGTCGCTCGGGCCGCTCACCGAGCTTGCTCGCTCGGTGAGCACGGGGGCGAGCAGCCTCGTCTCGGACGGGTGCTCACCCTCGAGGCGGGCCATGACCATGTCGACGGCGACCTTGCCGATCCCCTCGGCGGGCAGGTCGATGCTGGTCATCGGGATCCGCTGCGAAAGTGCCACGTCGGTGGGGCAGACCGCCACCACGGACATGTCGGTGCCCACCACGATGCCGCGTTCCGCCAGGCGGGACAGCACGTGGGGGAGTGCGCCCTCGTTGTGCACGATGATCCCCGTGGTGTCCGGCGCGGTCGCCAGCAGGGTGTCCACGGCGCTCGCGGCTCCGGACGGCGAGGAGTCGCACGCCTCCACCTCGACCGTCACGCCGGAGAGCTTGGCCTGGCTGCGCAGCCCGCGCATCAGCCGTTCGGCGTAGGACGTGTGCCGCTGCAGCACCTCGGGCGGGGAGCCGATGAGCGCGACGTCGGTATGACCCGCGCCGGCGAGGTGCCGCACGGCGAGCCGGCCGGCCGCCTCGAAGTCGAGGTCGACACAGCTGAGGCCCTCCGGGTCCTGCGGCAGGCCGATGAGCACCGTCGGCTGCTTGGCGGCCGCGACGAGGGGCACGCGCGGGTCGTCCGCCTCGATGTCCATCATCACCAGGGCGTCCACCATGGAGCCGCCGGTCACCCGGTCGAGGCCGCTCACGTCGTCCTGGGTGAGGAGGAGAACGTCGTGGTCGAAGTCTCGTGCGCGCGTCACGACACCTGCCACGAACTGCATGATCACGGGTACGCTGACGCCCACCCGGAGGGGTGCCATGAGTGCTATGACGTTGGTGCGGGACGAGGCCAGCGCCCGCGCCCCGGCATGCGGCCGGTAGCCGAGCTTGTCGATGGCGCGCTCGACACGAGCACGTGTCGGTGCGGAGATCGGTCGCTTGCCCGACAGTACGTAGGACACGGTGGAGGTCGAGACCCCCGCCGCCTTGGCGACGTCGTCGATCGTAGCCACGGTGCTCCTCTCGGATCGATGCCGCAGTGTGCCCTGTGCGGTGGCAGGCGGTGCTCGCAGGCACCGGGCACACCAGTGTGCCGCATGCCAGGCAAGCGCTTCGATAGAAGCCTAGTCCACATGCGGGAGGGCGGGTACTGGACACGAGCCAGCGCCTAGGGTTAGCGTGTTGAAACGCTTCGACGATCCAGACGCAGAGGTCTGGGCGCGGCCGAGAGGGTAAGGATGCCGAGGACCAATCGATGTGGGGCGCTGGTCGCGACCACCGGACGACCGTCCCCCGAGGGTGCTTCGACGATCACGCTCCGCCGTCCGACGGCCCGGCCGGAGGTACCACGTGGTACCGCGGCACCGAGCCCTCGTCGCCCACTGCCTCAGCGGCTGAGCGAAACCAAGGAGATGCGATGACGCACAAGCGGACCATGACTGCCGTAGCGGCCGCGATGGCCGGTGCGCTGGCCCTGACCGGCTGCACCGGGCAGAGCGGTGGCGGTGGCGACACCGACGACAGCACGCTGACGATCTGGCACTACGAGAACGAGGACTCGGCGATGGGCAAGGCCTGGGCCGAGGCCATCAAGATCTTCGAGGAGGAGAACCCCGACGTCACCGTCGACGTCGAGAAGCAGACGTTCGAGCAGATCCAGAAGAACGCCAAGATCGTGCTCACCGGCGACGACGTGCCCGACGTCATGGAGTTCAACAAGGGCAACGCGACGGCGGGCCAGCTCGCGGCGCAGGGCCTGCTGACACCGCTGACAGACGCCGCCACCGAACGCGGCTGGGACGAGAAGCTCACCGGCTCGCTGGCCACCACCGCCACGTACGACGAGCAGGGCCGCATGGGCTCCGGCGAGTGGTACGGGGTGCCGAACTACGGCGAGTTCGTCGGCGTCTACTACAACAAGGACATGTTCGCCGAGCACGGTCTGGAGGTGCCGACGAACCTCGACGAGCTCGAGGACGTCCTGGCCGCCTTCAAGGAGGAGGGCATCACGCCACTGGCCGAGGCCGGCGCCGAGTACCCGCTCGGCCAGCTCTGGTACGAGCTCGTCCTCGCCTACGGCGACCGCGCCCTGGTGGACGACTACCAGCTCTTCGCGAACGACGTCAACTTCCACAACGACGCGATGACCAAGGCCACGGAGAAGCTCGACGAGTGGATCGAGAAGGGCTACATCGCCTCCGACTCGGCAGCCCTCACCGCCGAGGACATGGGCGTCTCGTTCATCGACGGCACCTACCCGCTCATGGTCAGCGGGTCCTGGTGGTTCGGCCGGCTCGCGACCGAGGTCGAGGCCGACTGGGGCCAGTTCAACTTCCCGGGCAACACGCTCCACACGGGTTCGTCGGGCAACCTCTGGGTGGTCCCGGCCAACGCCGACTCCCCGAGCCTCGCCGAGGAGTTCATCGACATCACCCTGCGCCCCGAGGTGCAGAACGTGCTGGCGGCCGAGGGCGGCCTGCCCGTGGCGGGCGACGCCTCGGTCATCGAGGACGAGCGCACGCGCGAGCTGACCGAGAACTTCCAGGCGATCCTCGACGCGGACGGCCTGGCGTTCTACCCCGACTGGCCGGTGGCCGGCTATTACGACGTGATCGTCAGCGAGCTGCAGTCGCTGGTCAACCGGTCCAAGACGCCGTCCGAGGTGCTGGACGGGCTCCAGAGCTCGTACGACGAGGGCAAGGCCGACCTGCTCGATGGCTGACAGCACCCTGACCGAACGGCGCTCGCGGTCGGTCGGGCGCCCACGAGCCCCGCGCGAGACGCGCCGCCGTCGTCGGCCGGAATGGGTGGCGTACTTGCCGTACCTCCTGCCCGGCGCGATCGCCTTCGTCGTGGTGATCGGGTACCCGCTCGTGACGAACGTGTACTTCAGCCTGTTCAAGTGGCGCGGTGGCATGGCGCCGCTGCGCTGGAACGGTCTCGGCAACTACGCGGACCTGATGGGCGACGACAAGTTCTGGACGTCGTTCGGCAACTCGCTGGCGATGATCGTCGCGATGGTCCTGGTGCCCACGCTCCTCGGGCTGGTCCTCGCGGCGGTGCTGTTCGACTACCTCGGACGGCGGTTCGGCGCGCAGGTCTCCTCGGTGCTGCGGGCCACCTACTACCTGCCGCAGATCCTGCCCGTCGCCGTGGCGGGTGTGCTCTGGAACTGGATCCTGAACTCCCAGACCGGTGCGCTGAACCAGATCCTGCGCGGGATGGGCATCGCCGCGCCGCCCAACTGGCTCGGGGATCCGACCACGGCGCTGCCGTCGGTGATGCTCGTGCTGATCTGGGTGCAGATGGGCTACCCCGTGGTCATCTTCATGGCCGCGCTGCAGCGGGTGGACCCGGAGCTCTACGAGGCGGCCGAGCTCGACGGCGCCGGCTGGTGGGACCGGTTCCGGGCCATCACGGTGCCCCAGATCCGGCCTGAGACCTTCGTGGTCACGCTGACCTGCACGGTCGCGGCGCTCAAGGTGTTCGGGCCCATCTACGTGCTGACGCGCGGCGGGCCCGAGAGCTCGACCCTCGTGCCCAGCTACTACTCGTACCTGAGCTTCTTCGACAAGTCCCAGGTCGGCTACGGCTCGGCGATCGCCACCGTGCTGACCCTCGTGATCGTCGTCGTCGCCGTGATCATCCTCGGCCTGCAGAACCGGGCCGAACGACGTGAGAGGGAGGGGATCTGACATGGCTGTCGCCACGGACGTGCGACCGCCCGCGCGGCCCGCGCAGGTGCGCACCACCGCCGTCGACTCCCGCTATCGCCGCGGCGCGGGCCGCTGGCTCGTGCTGGCCGCCGCGGTGCTCGTCGGTCTCGCGGTCCTCGCGCCGTTCGGGATCATGCTGCTGAACGCCTTCAAGTCGCCGCAGGACTACGCGGCGAACGGGCCGCTGTCCTGGCCGTCCTCGCTCTACCTCGACGGGGTGGTGGCGTTCTGGGAGCGCACCGAGTTTCCGGTGAAGCTCTGGAACTCGGTGTTCATCGCAGGCATAGTCGCCGTGCTCGGGGCGCTGCTCTCGCTGCTCAACGCGTACGCGATAGGCATCGGCCGGGTGAAGGGGCGGCTGTGGATCGTCGCACTGTTCCTGCTGGCAAACATGCTGCCGCAGGAGGCGCTGATCTACCCGCTGTTCACCATGGCGCAGTCGGTGGGCCTGTCCAACTCGCAGTGGTCGGTGATCATCATCTTCACCGTCATCCAGTCGGCGTTCGGCACCTACCTGCTCTCCTCGGTGCTGGGCACCTTCCCGCCCGCGCTGCTGGAGGCCGCGGCGCTCGACGGCGCGAGCCGGTGGCGCATCCTCTGGCAGGTCGTCTTCCCGATCGTGCGGCCGACGCTCTCGGTCCTGATGATCTTCTTCTTCATCTGGACCTGGAACGAGTTCTTCATCCCGCTGGTCATGCTGACCAGCAACGACACCCAGACCATCCCCATCGCCCTGGCGTCGCTGCAGGGCGATCGCATGATGGACGCGCCGACGATCAACGCGGGTTCGCTCGTCTCGCTCGTGCCCGCTGTCGTGTTCTTCCTCATCTTCCAGCGCACCCTGACCCGGGGCGTGACCGCCGGGGCGGTCAAGTGACCGCGCTCCACACCACGAACCCTTACGCCCTACAGAGACGAGTGAGGCCCCAGCCATGAGATTCACCGACGGCTACTGGCAGCTGCGCCCCGGCGTCGAGATGCTCCGTCCCCAGGACGTCGACTCGGTCGAGGTCGGCGACGAGACCATGACGGTCTACGCGCCCACCGTGCCGATCACCAAGCGCGGCGACACCCTGAACCGTCCGCTCGTGACGGTCACGTTCAACGCTCCGGCGGACGACGTCATCGGCGTCCGCATCGAGCACCACCAGGGCCGCCGCGACCCCGGCCCGCACTTCGGGGTCAACGCTGAGCCCGGTGCGGTCAAGGTCGTCGTGCCCGAGAGCGGCCCCGCCGAGCTCACGTCCGGCGGCCTCACCGCGCGCGTCGCCACCGACGGCCCGTGGCACGTCGACTTCATCGCCGACGGCGAGGTGCTCACCTCGTCGTCGGACCGGAGCATCGGGATCGCGAGCACGCCCGACGGGGACTTCGTGCACGAGCAGCTCGCGCTCGGCGTGGGCGAGCACGTCTACGGCCTGGGCGAGCGGTTCGGGGCGTTCGTGAAGAACGGCCAGAGCGTCGACATCTGGAACGAGGACGGCGGCACCGCGAGCGAGCAGGCCTACAAGAACGTGCCGTTCTACCTGACCGACCGTGGGTACGGCGTGTTCGTCGCCCACCCCGAGCGGGTCTCGTTCGAGGTCGGTTCCGAGGTCGTCAGCCGCACCCAGTTCTCGGTGGCCGGGCAGTCGCTCCAGTACTTCGTCATCCACGGGCCCACGCCCGCCGACATCCTGCGCCGGTACACGGCCCTGACCGGGCGGCCCGCGGTCGTTCCCGCGTGGTCCTACGGACTGTGGTTGTCGACGTCCTTCACCACGAGCTACGACGAGGAGACCGTCAACAGCTTCATCGACGGCATGGCCGAGCGGGACATCCCGCTCTCGGTCTTTCACTTCGACTGCTTCTGGATGCGGCAGTTCCACTGGTGCGACTTCGTGTGGGACCCGGCGACGTTCCCGGACCCCGAGGGCATGCTGGCCCGCCTGCACGACAAGGGCCTGAAGGTCTGCGTGTGGATCAACCCGTACATCGCCCAGCGTTCGCACCTGTTCCGTGAGGGCCAGGAGAAGGGCTACCTGGTCACCACGCCCGAGGGTGATGTATGGCAGTGGGACAAGTGGCAGGCCGGCATGGGCCTCGTCGACTTCACCAACCCCGACGCCGCCGCGTGGTACCAGGACAAGCTGCGCGTGCTCCTGGGCCAGGGCGTCGACGCCTTCAAGACCGACTTCGGCGAGCGCATCCCCACCGACGTCGTCTGGCACGACGGGTCCGACCCGCAGGGCATGCACAACTACTACACCGCCCTGTTCAACAAGACGGTCTTCGACCTGCTCGAGGAGGAGCGCGGGCACGGCGAGGCAGTGCTGTTCGCCCGGTCCGCGACCGCGGGCACGCAGGCCTTCCCGGTGCACTGGGGCGGCGACTGCGAGTCCACGTTCGTCTCGATGGCGGAGTCCCTGCGCGGCGGTCTGTCGCTGTCGCTGTCCGGGTTCGGCTACTGGAGCCACGACATCGGCGGCTTCGAGGGCACGCCCGACCCCGCGGTCTTCAAGCGGTGGGCCGCGTTCGGCCTGCTGTCCTCGCACTCACGGCTGCACGGGTCCAGCTCCTACCGCGTGCCGTGGGCCTTCGACGACGAGGCGGTCGACGTCACCCGGAAGTTCACGAAGCTGAAGCTGCGGCTCATGCCGTACCTCGGCCGGCTCGGCCACGTGGCGGCCGAGGAGGGCATGCCCGTCATGCGCCCCATGGTGCTCCAGTTCCCCGAGGACCGGACTGCCGCCTCCGTCGACACCCAGTACATGCTGGGGCCGTCGCTGCTCGTGGCACCGGTCTTCCACGAGTCGCGCGCGGAGTACTACCTGCCGGAGGGCGAGTGGACCCGCCTGCCCGACGTCGCAGTGGCCGGGCTGGCACCTACCGTCACCGGGCCGCGCTGGGTGACCGAGGAGCACGGCTTCGACAGCCTCCCGCTGTTCGTCCGGCCCGGCACGGTGCTGCCCGTCGGCGCTCGCGACGACCGGCCCGACTACGCCTGGGCCGAGGGCGTGACGTTACGCTGCACCCGTCTGCCCGAGGGGTTCGACGAAGAGGTAGTGGTACCCGGTGGCACCGGCGCCCCCGCGACGTTCCGCGTGCGGTACGCGTCCGGCGTCGTGCAGGTGACCAGTGAGGACGCCCCCGGCGAGTGGGGCGTCGAGTACGAAGGACGGACAGCACGGGCCACCGGCCCGGGAGAGGTGGCAGTGTGAGTGCACGGAGTTTCCCCCCGGAGTTTCTCTGGGGATCCGCGACGGCGTCGTACCAGATCGAGGGTGGCGCGACAGAGGGCGGGCGCGGCCCGTCCATCTGGGACACGTTCTCGCACACGCCCGGCAAGACGCTGAACGGCGACACGGGCGACGTCGCGGACGACCACTACCACCGGTGGCAGGAGGACGTCGAGCACATCAAGAACCTGGGGCTCGGCGCCTACCGGTTCTCCATCGCGTGGCCGCGGGTGCAGCCGGGCGGCTCCGGCGAGTTCAACGCCGAGGGCATCCGGTTCTACTCGGACCTCGTGGACGGGCTGATCGCCGCCGGCGTGAAGCCGGTCGTCACGCTCTACCACTGGGACCTCCCGCAGGAGCTCGAGGACGCCGGCGGCTGGACCAACCGCGAGACGGCCTACGCCTTCGCGCGGTACGCCCGGAAGATGGCCGAGGAGCTCGGCGACCGCATCGACGTCTGGACCACGCTCAACGAGCCGTGGTGCACGGCGTACCTGGGCTACGGCTCGGGCGTGCACGCGCCGGGCCGCACGGAGGACCTTGCCGCGCTGCAGGCCGTGCACCACCTGAACCTCGCGCACGGCCTCGCCGTCCAGCAGATCCGCGAGGTGCTCGGCGACGCCGCCAAGACGTCGATCACGCTGAACCTGCACGTCTTCCGGCCGGACGACCCGTCGTCCGAGGCCGACCAGGGTGCCGTCCGCAAGGTCGACGCGCTGGCCAACCGGGCGTTCCTGGCGCCGGTGCTGGAGGGTGTCTACCCGGCGGACCTGCTGGAGAACACCGCATCGGTCACCGACTGGTCGTTCGTGCTCGACGGCGACCTGGAGATCACCAAGCAGCCGCTCGACGTGCTGGGCGTCAACTACTACTCGACGGCGCGGGTGCGTCACTTCGCCGGCGAGGGCGAGCGCCAGCAGGCCGACGGGCACAAGGACTCCGCCGGCACACCCTGGCCCGCGGCCGACGACGTCGAGTTCCTGCCGCAGCCCGGTCCGTACACCGCCATGGGCTGGAACATCGAGCCGGCGGGCCTCACCGACCTGCTGGTCTCGCTGCGCGACTCCTACCCGGACCAGCCGCTCATGGTCACGGAGAACGGCGCCGCGTTCGAGGACACGGTGGTGACCGAGGACGGCGTGGCACGCGTGCACGACGTCGACCGGGTCGCGTACCTGCACGACCACGTCGAGGCGCTCGGTCAGGCCCGCGACAAGGGCGTGGACGTGCGTGGCTACTTCGCCTGGTCGCTGCTCGACAACTTCGAGTGGGCCTACGGGTACGACCGTCGCTTCGGCATCATCCGGGTCGACTACGACACGCTGGAGCGCACCTGGAAGGACTCCGCGCACTGGTACCGCCGTCTGGCCACGACGAACACCCTCCCGGGCGTGGACGAGGTCTCCCCGGCCTGACCAGTGGTCTGACTCTGGTGGGTTGCTGGCGGGGGTTCTCGTCACTTCGGTCGGTTGCCTTGAGATCGGTCGTTCGATTGACCGATCTCAAGGCAACCGACCGAAGTCATGGGTGGGCACGACCACGCCGGCTGGCACGCCCGCTGAGGGGTCCGCTGTGAGCCGGATCACCGTCCCGGTCGGCGCTCGCGGGACACGCCGAACGGTCGCGACACGCCGCGAACTGAGATCACTTTTTTGGGGCTCCGAGACCCTCTGCAGGCGTGTGAGGTGCCGGTTCTCGGGGTCCGGGGAGCCCGGCCGGGAGGCGCGGCGGCAGGCCGCGCGTGCGGCCTACCGGGCGGTGTCAGAGGGTCGTGGCAGCATGGTCCCTGGGCGTCGCGAGCGGTTCCGGTGTAGTGCGCCGCTCGGCCTCAACCACAACATGTCGTGACCGGGCGGGTGTCAGACACTAGGTGTAGTGTTTGGTTCAGCGGGAGACGCAGACCCGCTCACAAAGCACATCGGTGTAAGTTCACAGATGTCCTTCGAGGTCAGAGGAGGCGGACATGAGCGTCACTGTCTACAGCAAGCCGGCATGCGTCCAGTGCGATGCGACGTACCGGGCACTGGATCGCAAGGGTGTCGAGTACACGGTCGTCGACATCACTCAGGACGCCGAGGCGCTCGAGATGGTCCGCGGCCTCGGGTACCTCCAGGCGCCGGTCGTCGTCGCCGGCGACACCCACTGGTCGGGCTTCCGCCCGGACCAGATCAGCGCGGTCGCCGCGCTTCAGGCCGCTTCGGCCTGACCTGCACCACCGCAACACCTTGTACTACCGCAACGTCGGCAAGGAGGCGTGACGTGGGCTCACTCGTCTACTTCTCCAGCGTGTCAGAGAACACGCACCGGTTCGTCGAGAAGCTTGGTCTCGAAGAGCTGGGGATGTCGGTGCACCGGATCCCGCTGCGCCCCGCCGACGGCTTTCTGCACGTGGACGAGCCCTACGTCCTCCTGGCCCCCACCTACGGTGGCGGCAACGAGGGCGGGGCCGTCCCGCGGCAGGTGAGGAAGTTCCTCAACGACGAACACAACCGGTCGCTCATTCGCGGCGTCATCGCTGCGGGGAACACCAACTTCGGGGCTGCGTACTGCATCACCGGGGACATCATCGCTGCGAAGTGTGATGTCCCGTATCTGTACGCCTTCGAGCTACTGGGAACTGCGCAGGACGTCGCGCGCGTCCGCAACGGATTGGGACGATTTTGGCAGCAACAACTACAGAGCCTCTCCGCCTGAACGGTGAAGGCCTGAGCGAGATCCCCCTGGAGAGCATCCAGATGGACTACCACTCGCTCAACGCGATGCTGAACCTGTACGGGCCGGACGGGAAGATCCAGTTCGAGAAGGACCGCGAGGCGGCCCGCCAGTACTTCCTGCAGCACGTGAACCCGAACACCGTCGAGTTCGAGTCGCTCGAAGCCAAGCTTGAGCACCTCGTCGAGGCCAAGTACTACGACCCCACCGTGCTCGAGAAGTACTCAGGTGCGTTCGTCAAGGAGCTCTTCCAGCTCGCGTACTCGAAGAAGTTCCGCTTCGAGACGTTCCTGGGCGCCTTCAAGTACTACACCTCGTACACGCTCAAGACGTTCGACGGCAAGAAGTACCTGGAGCGCTTCGAGGACCGCGTCGCCATGGTCGCGCTCGGCCTGGCCGACGGCGTCGAGCAGACTGCGCGCGACATCGTCGAGGAGGTCGTCGCCGGGCGGTTCCAGCCGGCGACGCCGACCTTCCTCAACGTCGGCAAGGCGCAGCGCGGCGAGCCCGTGTCCTGCTTCCTGCTGCGCATCGAGGACAACATGGAGTCCATCGCGCGCAGCATCAACTCCGCGCTGCAGCTCTCCAAGCGCGGCGGCGGCGTCGCACTGCTCCTGAGCAACATCCGCGAGCACGGTGCGCCGATCAAGCACATCGAGAACCAGTCCTCGGGCGTCATCCCCGTGATGAAGCTCCTGGAGGACTCCTTCTCCTACGCGAACCAGCTCGGTGCGCGTCAGGGCGCCGGCGCCGTGTACCTGCACGCGCACCACCCCGACATCATGCGGTTCCTCGACACCAAGCGGGAGAACGCGGACGAGAAGATCCGCATCAAGACGCTCTCGCTCGGCGTGGTCATCCCGGACATCACGTTCGAGCTGGCCAAGAAGAACGCTGACATGCACCTGTTCAGCCCGTACGACGTCGAGCGGATCTACGGCGTGCCGTTCGCCGACATCTCCATCTCGGAGAAGTACGACGAGCTCGTGGCCGACGACCGCATCCGCAAGACGACGATCAGCGCACGCGACTTCTTCCAGACGCTCGCGGAGCTGCAGTTCGAGTCCGGCTACCCGTACATCATGTTCGAGGACACGGTGAACGCGGCGAACCCGATCAAGGGCCGCATCACGCACTCCAACCTCTGCTCGGAGATCCTGCAGGTGTCGACCCCGTCGACGTTCAACGAGGACCTCTCGTACAGCGAGGTCGGCCGGGACATCTCCTGCAACCTGGGCTCGCTGAACATCGCCAAGGCGATGGACTCGCCGGACTTCGGCCGCACGATCGACACCGCTATCCGCGCGCTGACCGCGGTGAGCGACCAGACGTCGATCGAGTCGGTCCCGTCGATCAAGCTGGCCAACCAGCAGGGGCACGCCATCGGCCTCGGCCAGATGAACCTGCACGGCTACCTCGCTCGTGAGCGCATCCACTACGGCTCCGAAGAGGGCATCGACTTCACCAACATCTACTTCTACACCGTCGCGTACCACGCGATCAGGGCGTCCAACCGCCTGTCGATCGAGCGCAACAAGAAGTTCGGTGGGTTCGCGGACTCGAAGTACGCCACGGGCGAGTACTTCGACAAGTACGTCGAGCAGGAGTGGAAGCCGGCCACTGAGCGCGTCGCGCGCCTGTTCTCCGACGCCGGGGTGTCGATCCCGACGCAGGACGACTGGCGTGAGCTGCGTGCCTCGGTCATCGAGCACGGCATCTACAACCAGAACCTCCAGGCCGTGCCGCCGACGGGTTCGATCAGCTACATCAACAACTCGACGTCGTCGATCCACCCGGTCCCGGCCAAGATCGAGATCCGCAAGGAAGGCAAGCTCGGCCGCGTCTACTACCCGGCGCCGTACATGACGAACGACAACCTGGACTACTACCAGGACGCGTACGAGATCGGCTACGAGAAGATCATCGACACGTACGCCGCCGCGACGCAGCACGTGGACCAGGGCCTGAGCCTCACGCTGTTCTTCCCGGACACCGCCACCACGCGCGACGTCAACAAGGCGCAGATCTACGCGTGGCGCAAGGGCATCAAGACCCTGTACTACATCCGCCTGCGTCAGCTGGCACTGGAGGGCACCGAGATCGAGGGCTGCGTCTCCTGCATGCTCTGACCGGTTCCCGCCGCCAGTCTCGCCCGTCCCGCTGCTCCTGAAGGAACTCCCATGTCGCCAACCGGCAAGCTCAAGCTCATCGATCGCGTGACAGCGATCAACTGGAACCGCCTCGAGGACGAGAAGGACGCCGAGGTCTGGGACCGTCTGGTCGGCAACTTCTGGCTGCCGGAGAAGGTTCCGGTCTCCAACGACATCCAGTCGTGGAACACCCTCTCGGAGCACGAGAAGACCATGACCTCGCGGGTGTTCACCGGACTGACGCTCCTGGACACCATCCAGGGCACGGTCGGCGCGGTGTCCCTGATCCCGGACGCGATCACTCCGCACGAGGAGGCGGTGTACACCAACATCGCCTTCATGGAGAGCGTGCACGCGAAGAGCTACTCGTCGATCTTCTCGACCCTGCTGTCGACGCCGGAGATCGACGCGGCGTTCGAGTGGTCCGAGAACAACGCGAACCTGCAGAAGAAGGCAGAGATCGTCCTCGACTACTACCGGGGCGACGACCCGCTGAAGCGGAAGGTCGCCTCGACGATGCTCGAGTCGTTCCTGTTCTACTCCGGCTTCTACGCGCCGATGTACTGGTCCTCGCGGGCGAAGCTCACGAACACCGCCGACCTGATCCGCCTCATCATCCGTGACGAGGCGGTCCACGGGTACTACATCGGCTACAAGTACCAGAAGGGCCTCGCGAAGCTGACCCAGGCCGAGCAGGCAGACCTCAAGGACTACACGTTCGGCCTGCTCTTCGAGCTGTACGAGAACGAGGAGGAGTACACCGACTCCCTCTACGGCGAGCTGGGGCTGACCGACGACGTCAAGAAGTTCCTGCGGTACAACGGCAACAAGGCCCTGATGAACCTGGGCTACGAGGCGTTGTTCCCGAAGGAGGACACCGACGTCAACCCGGCCATCCTCGCGGCGCTCTCGCCGAACGCGGACGAGAACCACGACTTCTTCTCGGGGTCCGGCTCGTCGTACGTGATCGGCAAGGCAGTGGAGACCGAGGACGACGACTGGGACTTCTGACCTCGTGTCGGGAGGCCGTCGCCAGTAGCGGCTGACAGAGGCCCGGAACCGCAGACTTCTGCGGTTCCGGGCCTCTTTGCGCGCCGGCGTTCAGCGGTTCACGCGTCGATCGACCGCGCGCCGGTCACCGGCGGCTCGGCGGACCACGGGAAGGTGATCCACAGATCGGTGTCCTTCCACGAGTAGTCGGGCTGGATGATCGTGCGGGGCTTGGTGAACAGCACGGCGGAGCGAGCCTCGGCGCCCTGCTTCTCCAGGAGGTCCATGACGAGGGCCAGGGTGCGGCCGGAGTCGGCGACGTCGTCCACCACCAGGACCTTGGCGCCCGGGAGCTCGGACGTGTCCATGAGGGGCGGCAGCACACGAGGGTCGTCCAGCGTCTGGCCGATGTCCGTGTAGAACTCGACGTTCAGCGTGCCGACGCCCTTGGTGCCGAGCGCGTACGCCATGGCACCGCCGGGCACCAGGCCGCCGCGCGCGACGGCGACCACCACGTCGGGCACGAACCCGCTGTCGACGACCTTGTGGGCGAGGTCGCGCACCGCGTCGGGGAAGGTCTCCCAGGTGAGCACCTCGCGCTCCGGCACGGGAGCGGGCTCAGCGGCGGGAAGGTCTGTCGAGGTCATGGGAAGACACTACGAGATGTGGCGGGCACCCGGTTCGGGTACCCGCCACGTCCAGGCCGTGACCAGCGGCGATGCGCACGCGGAGTGCGCGAGGTCTCAGACCGTCCGCGCGCGGACGGGCCGGGAGGTCAGGCGGCCTTGGCCTCGAGGATGTCGACGACGAACACGAGGGTCGAGTTCGCGGGGATGGCGCCGTTCTCCTGGTCGCCGTAGCCCTGGTCCGCCGGGACGACGAGCAGCACCTGGCTGCCGACCTTCTGGCCGGCGATGCCGTTGGTCCAGCCCGGGATCACGCCGTTCAGCGGGAACGACGTCGGGGTGCCGCGGCTCCACGAGGAGTCGAACGACGTGCCGTCGAGCAGGCAGCCCGCATACTGGACGGTGACCGTCTGGTCCTTGGTGACCTCTGCGCCGTCACCCTCGACGAGAGGCTGGACCACCAGCTCGGTGGGTGCCTCGTAGTTCTTCGGGATGGTGACGGTCGGCTGGCCGTTGTCAGCGAGCGCGACGGTGGGCAGGCCGTCCTTCGGGGCGACCTCGGTGCCCTCGGCGCGCGTCGGGATCTCCTTGACCTCGGCGACCTCGACCATCGTGACCTGGATGGTCTGGTCCATCGCGGTGCTCGCCATGACGAGGCGCGTGCCGACCTTCTGGCCGATCAGGCGGTCGTTGAGCAGGTCGTACTGCGGGTCGCCGAGCGTGAACGTCTCAGGCTTCTTGGTCTCCCACGTCGAGCCGCTCGTCTTGCCGTCCTTGCCCGCGATCACCACGTAGTTGATGGTCACCTGGGCGCCCTCGACGAGCTCCTCGCCGGTGCCCTCGTCGACCACGCGGGACGTCGGGCCGGCGACCTTCAGCGGTGCCTTGAACGTGACCTTCGGCTCCTTGCCGACGGGGCCGGCGACCTTGATCGCGTCGACGGCCTTGACGTCGGCCTCGGACGGGCTGGGGGCGGGCGAGGGCTCAGGCGCGGCCTTCACCTCGCAGACGTTTCCGTTGGAGGCGGCAGCGTTGCCGCCGTCCCCGGAGCCGTCTTGGCTTGCGCAGCCGGTGAGCGCGATAGTTGCCAGCGCGACGGCTGCCAGGCCGGCAGTTGTGCGGTGCTTCACAAGTAGTCCTTCGGTCGGGTTTGCGCCTTGCTGGGGACCGCCACACTCTAGCGGGCGGAGTTGGGTGGGGCTCCCAGGCAGTGTGATGCGCGATGCAAGCAGTTCTTGGGCGGGGTTCGAGCGATCCGCTCCGCCCTGCGGAAGAATAGTTGCCATGCCGTCGAACCGCCGCTCCAGCAAGCGTCCGTATGCCGCGGACCACGTCCCCCTCGATGTCGATCGGGCTACGGGTGGCCGTCGCAGCGAGTCGGCGGCGGACGGCGAGTGGGTGGTGCAGCGCATCCGTTCGTCCGACAAGACGTACGTCTGCCCTGCTTGCCGCCAGGAGGTAACGCCAGGGACCGCGCACGTCGTCGCGTGGAAGACGGACGTCCTCGGCGGTCCCGAAGCGGGTCTGGACGGTCGCCGGCACTGGCACAGCAGCTGCTGGCAGCGCCGCGCGAACCTGCGGTGAGCCCACGGACGGGTAGCGGGGCGACAATGGGATCGATGACCACCGAAGCGACGCCGGACGAGGCTTCCGGCCAGACGACCCACCAGATCCGCTCGCTCACCGTCCTGCCCGCGCAGCGGGAGGACGTCGAGCTGCACACCGCCGATGGCCTGACGCTCGTGGGCGAGCTGGCGCTGCCCGCGGACAGCGAGCCGTCGGCCAGCCTGCTGACGTTCCACCCGCTGCCCACGCACGGCGGGTTCATGGACTCCCACGTGTACCGCAAGGCCGCCTGGCGCCTGCCCGCCCTGGCGAACCTCGCCGTCCTGCGGTTCAACACGCGCGGCACCTCGTCCCCGCGCGGTACGAGCGAGGGCGCGTTCGACGGCGGCGACGCCGAGCGGTACGACGTCGCGGCGGCGATCGAGCTCGCCGAGTTCCGGGGGCTGCCGCGGCCGTGGCTGGTCGGCTGGTCCTTC
Source organism: Promicromonospora alba (assembly GCF_042654905.1). Taxonomy (NCBI): domain Bacteria; kingdom Bacillati; phylum Actinomycetota; class Actinomycetes; order Micrococcales; family Promicromonosporaceae; genus Promicromonospora; species Promicromonospora alba. The sequence continues at coordinate 103,786 of NZ_JBHSFI010000010.1, read as the reverse complement.
GGCACCGAGCTGGTGCTCAAGCACGGCACCGACCCGAGCATCGAGGGCGCGATCCTCCTGTCGCCGCCGCTGCACCGCGCGACCGACGAGGACCTGGACCGCTGGGCCGCGTTCGGGAAGCCCCTCGTGGTCCTCGTGCCGGAGCTCGACGACTACCTCCGGCCGGAGGAGGCTCGCCGCCGCTTCGCGCGCGTGCCGCAGGCCGAGGTGATCGGCGTCGACGGAGCCAAGCACCTGTGGGTGGGGGAGCCGGCAGTCGCCCGCGCGCTGAACGAGATAGTGGCGCACGTGCTGCCCGACCATCCGCTGCCGCTGCCGACGCACTGGGACGGACCCGTAGGGGCTTCTTGAGCGGCCTCACCACTACAGCACCCACCACAGGAGGACGACGATGACCTCACAGACCCTGGCCACCTTCACGCTGCACGACGGCGGCGGAGTGCCGCTCGTGCTGCTGCACGGCTTCCCGCTCGACCACCGCATGTGGGCGGCCTGTGCCGCGTTCCTTCCTCCGGGTACCCGGGCCATCGGCGTCGACCTGCCGGGCGCGGGGCACAGCGACCTCGACGGATTCCAGCCGAGCATCGACCACACGGCCGACTGGGTTCACCGGACCATGGTCGAGGCCGGTGAGGGAAACGCGGTGGTCGTCGGGCACTCGATGGGCGGGTACGTGGCGCTCGCCCTTGCCGAGCGGCACCCAGGGTTCGTCGCGGGACTCGGGCTCGTGAGCACCAAGTCGACGGCGGACACCGAGGAGGCGCGTGCCAAGCGCCTCCGGATCGCCGCCGCGGTAGAAGCCAGCCAGACGGTCGACGCCGTCCTCAGCATGCCCGCCGCCCTGGTGGGTGCGACGACCACCGAACGCCGGCGGCACCTCTTCCCGGTGCTGGACTTGTGGATCCGCGCGCAGTCGCCCGCAGGTGTCGCCTGGGCACAGCGCGCGATGGCGGCCCGCCCGGACCGGACGGCGGTGCTCGAGCGGTTCGACGCGCCGGTCTCCGTGGTGGTGGGAGCGGAGGACACCATCACGCCGCTCGCCGAGGCGGAGCACATGGTCAAGGCAGCCGGTACGTCCGCCAGGCTCTCCGCCGGTGACGGATCGCTCACCCTCGTGCCCGGCGTCGGCCACATGAGCGTCGTCGAGGACCCACAGGCCGTCGCCGCGGCCCTGGGGCTGCTGCACGGCCATGTGGTGGCGCACCGCTGACCAGCACGCCGAGCTCCGCGAAGTAGAGCGCCTGTCCGGGTGTCCCTGGTGTTGCCAGGGACACCCGGACAGGCGCTCTACTTCGCGGAACAACCTCAGCAGGCGGCTACTTCGAGGCGCCGGCCTTCTCGGCGACCGACTCCTCGGCGTCCGCGCTCTCGGCGGGCTGGCCGGCCTTCGTGCTCGCCTTGGTGCCCTTGACCGACGGGATGACCACGGTCGCCGTGCCGACGGGCACGGGCGTCGGGTTGCTCGGCGGGATCGACGCGGGCATCGAGCCCGTGTCGGTGGACTCGGCGAGCTCGGGCTCGGCCTCGGTGCCGTCGCCGACGACGGCGAAGCGGGCCTGCTGTGCCGGGGTCGCCCCGGACATGCCCTTCGGCTTCGACGGCAGGGCGGGCTTGGCCGGAGCGGCCTCGGTCGGCGTACCGAGCATGCCGCGCAGCTCGTCCAGGTACGAGTTGATCGAGTCGTGCTGACGGGTCAGGTCCTCGAGCTGGTGCTGCGCGGCCGACCGGCTCGACTCCGCCTCGGCGCGAGCGTCGTCGATCGTCTGCTCCGCGAACTCCCTGGCCTCGGCCACGATGCGGTCCGCGGACTTGCGGGCGTCTGCCACGAGGTCCTTGACGTAGACGTCGGACTCCGAGCGGATCTTCTCCGACTGCTCGAGCGCCACCGCCACGCGCTTCTCGGCCTCTGCGGCGTGCTCCTCGGCAGTGCTGACCAGCTTGGCCATCTCGGACTTCGCCGTCTCGTGCCGCTCGGCGAGCTCCTTCTCGACGCTCTCCTTGCGGGTGGCGATGTCGAGCTCGGCCTGGGCGAGTGCCGCACGGGCCTGCTCGCGCAGCTCCTCCATCTCGGTGGTGACCGCGTTGGCCGCCTCGGCCGCCTGGCGGCGTGCCTCCGAGAGGATCTGCTCGGACTCGGCCCGGGCGCTGGACAGCATCGCGGAGGAGTCGCGCTCGGCGGACTCGCGCTGCTCGCTCGTCTGGGCGGCGACCTCGGAGCGGAGCTTGGCGGCGTCCGCCTCGGTCTTGACGCGCAGCTCGGTGGTCTCGCGCTCGACGGTCGAACGCAGGGTGCCGAGCTCGCGCTCGAGGCTGGCCCGGCGCTCGCTCTCCTCGGCGTTGATGGCGCTGGCGATCTGCGCGGACTCGCGCTCGGCGGAACCCACGAGCTCCTCGGCGCGGCGCTGTGCGGCCAGCAGGTGACCCTCGGCCTCCGCCGCCATCGTGGTGCGGATCTCCTCGGCCTCGCGGCGGGCGCTGGCGAGCATCTCGGCGACCTCGGACTCGGCGCGCGAGCGCACCTGCCCTGCGGACAGCTTCGCCCGCGCCATGATGTCCGCGGCCTGCTGGTTGGCCTGGTTGATGATGTCGGTCGACTGGTCCTCGGCCGAACGCAGCAGCAGCTCGATGCGGGAGCCGAGGCCGGCGTACGAAGGCTTCTCGGTCTCGCGCAGATTGCGCTTGGCGTCGGTGAGGTCCTGCGTGAGCTGCATGGCGCGGCCGTCAGAGGCCTCGACCTGGCGCCGTGCCTCTTCGAGGGCGTGATTCAACCGGTCCAGGTGCGCATGCACCTGATCGCGGTCGTATCCGCGCATTGCAGTCGGAAAGAGCGAGCGCTCGTCGGACACGGTGCAGACCTCCAGTGTCGGAACTTGGTGAGGCGCGGGTCAGGCTCCCCCCTGGGACGCGGCTTATACCGGCCGTCCGGCGCCCAGGATACGTGCCTTGTGCGGATGTGGATACTCCCGCTAGCGGATGCAATGTACGTATTGCATGGAATACTCTCGCTGGCCCGCGCGGCCTGGCCCGCGCGATCCAGCTCGCGAGACCCGGTAGCGGTTCAGGCGCGCTCAGTGAAGGAAGGGTGAGAATCCCGACCGAACCGCACAAGCACGCCCGTCATTGGACAGGGCTCCTCGTTCGGTCCCTATGCTGGAACATCCACCTGATCGACGGGCCGCGCGCCCAAAATTCGAAGGGAATCGGTGGTGCAACGCTTTCTGGCAATCCTCCTGATCCTTGCCGGACTCGGCGGGATCGGTTATGGGGTTGCGACGGCAACCGTCCTGCGTGAGTCCGACACAGTTGTCGCGACCGCGACCCCCAGCGGCGACGGAACCATGGTCGTGACCGAGCCCGGCGTACTTGGCCTGGTCGACGACCAGGTGACCGTGCGAGCCACTGTCCCGGAGGGGCAGAAGGTCACGCTCGCGCTCGGGTCCGACGTCGACGTGCTCGGCTGGGTGGGCCAGGACCCCTACGACTCGGTGACTGGCCTGTCCTCCTGGGAGACGCTGAGCGTCGCCCCGGGTACCGGTGCCGCCCCCGAGGGGGAAGCGGCAGAGGGCGAAGAGGCAGAGGAGCCGGGCGAGAAGCCGGGCACCGGTCCTGATCCCGCTGGATCCGACATGTGGATCTCCGAGGTGAGTGGCGAGACCTCCGTCCAGATGCGCTGGACCGAGCAGCCCGGCCGCACGGTCCTGCTGGCCGCAGGCGTCGGCGAGGGTGCACAGGCGCCCACGCTGGAGTTCACCTGGCCGCGTCCCGTGAACACTCCGTTCCTGTGGCCGGGTGTTCTGGGCGGTGGCTTCCTCCTGATCCTCGGCGTCTTCCTGGCGATCGGCGCACGTCGTAAGAACCGCGGCTCCGGCAAGGGACGTTCGTCGTCCGCCGGCCGTACCCGGAAGGCCGACTCGGAGCTGTCGCGCCGGGACACGGTCTTCGAGGTGGACGGCGACCAGTCGAGCCCTGCCGCGCACGAGCCGCCCGCAGGCTTCCCGCCCGCACTGGGCAACCCTGCCGACGGCGGTACGGCGGTCTACCCGCCGGCCGGCCAGGAGCCGCCGGGCCGCGACAGGCCCGAGCGCGGCAGGCCCGAGCGCAGCAGGCCCGGGCGCGAACCCGTACGGCCTCCGGAACGGGGTCTGCCCGAACCCGAACAGGACCACACGCGCACCTGGGGTGCACCGGCCCCGTTCGGCGGAGCGGCTCCCATCACTCCGCCCCCGGTTCCCGAGCAGGCTCCCGAACCGGTCGCCGCCCCTGCGGCGTCCGTCCGCGGGATCCGGCGTCGCCGGGGCCAGGCACCCGGAGCGCCCGTGCCTACCGGACAGCCCCCGGCAGAGCGGACGCCGTTCGGCGGCGCAGCGCCCGAACAGGCACCGGCGTCGCCCCAGGCGCCGGCCGCCGCACGGGCCGAGCCGGCCGCTCCCGCGACGTCGGGCAAGCCACTGACCCGACGCGAGATGCGCCTGCGCGAGCAGGCGCAGCTCAGGGCCGCGACGGGCGCCATGCCCACCGTGCCCGCGTCCGAACCTGAACCGGAGCCCGAGCCCGAGCCGGAGACCCCGAACAGCCGGGCCGCCGCGTGGCGCCAGACCTGGGGCGTCACCGGGAACGACGGAGGTAACTCATGAGACGCACCACGACCCGCGTCACGGCCGTGGTGGCAACCGTGCTCGCCACGGGTCTGCTCACCGGCTGCGCCGAGGAGCTGCCGACCCCGACGCCGGAAGCACCCGTCGCGCAGGCGGTCGTCACGGAGTCCCAGGAGCGCAAGATCCTGGACGACGTGGCGAGCGTCGTCGGCAAGGTGACCAAGTCCAGCGAGGCGAAGTCCCTCAGCTCGCGTCTGACCGGGCCCGCGCTCGACATCCGTGAGACGCAGCTCAAGGTCGCCGGCGCCCGCAAGGACAGCGAGCCGCTGACCGACCTGAGCATGGAGATGCAGCAGGTCATCCTGCCGTCGGACCAGGAATGGCCGCGCAGCAGCTTCGCCATCACGGTGCAGCCCAAGGACCTCACGACGCCGGTGCTCATGGCCTTCGACCAGGCCACCGCGCGCGACCAGTACAAGCTGTGGGGCTGGGTGCGCCTGCTGCCCGGCGTGACCATGCCGCGGTTCGCCGAGGCCCAGCTGGGCAGTCCCGCCGTCCCGCCGGACGACACGAGCCTCAAGGTGACACCTGCCGACGCGATCAAGCAGTACGCGTCGGTGCTCACGGTCGACAAGGACTCGAAGTACGCCGACACCTTCACCGACGACGACCTGCGCCAGTTCTTCCGGGACTACGGCAAGCTCCAGGTCGACGCCATCAACAAGGAGAAGTGCGGTGGCGACTTCAAGGTGGAGTACGAGCCGACGAAGGATCCGGTGAAGTCGGTCCGCACGGCGGACGGCGGTGCTCTCGTGATGGCGGCGATGATCAGCCAGGAGACGATCACCGCCAAGGAGGAGGGCTGCGAGATCGGCCCGCCGACCGAGACGACCCAGGCGCTCTGGGGCGACGCCGACGTGAGCAACGTCGTCGAGGTCAACTACAAGGACATCGTCGCGATGTACGTGCCGCCCAAGGACTCGGACGACCAGGTCAGCCTGGTCGGCTACGAGCACGTGCCGAGCTCGGTCTCGAACGGCTGATCAGGCCGGCGAGCCGATCAGCCGCCGCCGCTAGGGTGGCCTCCGTGAACCTACGGAGGCCACCCTTGCCGCTTTCCGAAGCTCTTTCCACGACCCGTCAGCAGGGCGCCCGACGGCGGGGCGCCGCCCACCTGGCCGTGGCCGGCGCCGTCGCGGTGCTGGTCGCCGGCTGCACGACCGAGCCCCCCACGCCCGAGGCCGACGCGCCGGTGGTCGCGGCGGTGGTCAGCGAGACCCAGGAGCTGAAGATCCTGGACCGGGTCTCGACCGTCGTGGCGGAGGCGGACCAGGCCGACGAGGCGAGCTCGCTGGCCGCACGCCTGTCCGGGCCTGCGCTCGCCCTGCGCGAGGCCGAGCTGGAGCTCGCCGCGGCCCGTGGCGACGACAAGCTGCTGACCAACCTGTCGCTGGAGATGCAGCAGGTGGTGCTGCCCTCCGAGCAGGGCTGGCCGCGCAGCAGCTACGGCATCGGGGTCACGCCGAAGGGCAAGGGCACGCCGGTCCTCGCGGCCTTCGAGCAGGCATCCGCACGAGAGCAGTACAAGCTCTGGGGCTACGTCCAGCTCCTGCCGGACATCACCATGCCCCGCTTCGCGGAGGCTGCCCTCGGCAGCCCGGCGGTAGCGGTGGACGACACGACGCTCAAGGCGACGCCCGAGGCGGCAGTCGCGCAGTACGCGTCGGTGCTGACGCACGACGAGCGCTCGCGGTACGCCGAGGGCTTCGCCGACGACTACGTCCGCCGGCTGATCCGGTCGTACGGCAAGCTCCAGGTCGACGCCATCGAGGAGAAGGACGGCAGGGGCACCTTCGAGATCGAGTACGAGCGCACGAACGACCCGGTCAAGGCGGTCCGTACGGTCGACGGCGGCGCACTGGTCCTCGGGGCTCTGGCCAGCCAGGAGACGGTCCGGGCGGAGGAGAACTGGCAGCTCGGCCCGCCCACGCCGTCGGCCAGGGCGCTGTGGGGCTCCGCCGAGCGGACCAACGTGGTGCGGATCGCCTACCGGGACATGGTGGCCCTGTACGTGCCGCCCAAGGATTCGGATGTCCAGATCACCGCGGTCGGCCACCACCGGGTGCCCTACGACGTCTCGAACGACTGACCGCAAGAACCAGGTCGGGACGCCGCTCGCCGATTCTCGCTGAGAGCGGAGTCGGCGGGTGAGCGCCGACACGGTCATTAGGATTGCCCCCATGAGCAGTCCGTCCCCTCAGCCCGGGCCCGCCCGGAGCGCACAGCCCGAGTTCGCGGTGCGCGGCGCCGTCGACCTGTCCGCCCTCAACCGACCCCAGGCACCGCCGCCCGGTGAACCAGGCGGCGCGCCCGAAGCCGGCGGCTTCGTCGTGGACGTCAGCGAGGCGAACTTCGAGCAGCTGGTTCGTGACTCGTCCACCTATCCGGTGGTGATGCTGATCTGGATCCCGACCGACCAGGCGAACGCCGAGCTGGGCGTCACGCTGGGCCGCCTCGCCGACGAGTACGGCGGACGGTTCCTCCTCGGCCGCGTCGACGCGCAGGCCTACCCGCAGGTCGCCGCCGCGTTCCAGGTGCAGGGTGTGCCGACGGTGGTGGCCGTCCTGCAGGGCCAGCCCCTGCCGCTGTTCCAGGGCGCCGCGGAGGAGCAGCAGATCCGCGGTGTGCTGGACCAGGTCCTGGCGGCCGCCGAGCAGAACGGCGTCAACGGCCGGGTCCCGGGCGCCGCACCCGCGGCGGCCGAGGCCGAGGCCGAGCAGCTGCCCCCGCTTCCGCCGCTCCACCAGGAGGCGTACGACGCGATCGAGCGCGACGACCTCGACGCCGCCGTGGCCGCCTACGAGAAGGCCCTGCGGCAGGACCCCAAGGACTCGGACGCGACGGCCGGCCTCGCGCAGGTGCGCCTCATGCAGCGCACCCGGGACGCCGACCTCGCCGCGGCGCGCAAGGCCGCGGCGGACGCGCCGTCCGACGTCGACGCAGCGCTCGCCGTCGCCGACCTGGACATGCTGGGCGGCAAGGTGGACGACGCGTTCGCCCGCCTGCTCGACCTGCTGCCCGGCGCCGACGCCGACGACAAGGAGAAGCTCCGCGTTCGACTGCTGGAGCTCTTCGAGCTCGCCGGCACGGGGGACCCGCGGGTGAGCAAGGCGCGCAAGCGCCTGGCGATCAGCCTCTACTGAGGGGCTGAGGGGCCACCGGCGGGGAGACAGTTAGTCCGCTGAGCGTGTTGCGGTGAGTAGACGATGTCTACTCACCGCAACACAGTCCCCGGGGTATCAGTCTCCGCGGGGGGTGGACTGTGCCGCGGCCACCACATCGTCGCCGACAGGTTCGGGCCGGGCGGGGACAAGAACGAGGGCGCCGAGCGGAGGGACTCGCACCGAGGCCGACCAGTTTCGGCCGTGGTGGGGGATCGGCTCCGCCTGGACCTGACCCATGTTGCCCACGCCCGAACCGCCGTACACCGTCGCGTCAGTGTTGAGAGCCTCGCGCCACACCGGGTGCTCCGGATCACCCGAGCTCGCCTGGACCTCGGCCTCGGCCTCGGCCTGTGTGCCGAGCGTGGTCCGGGGGATCGTCGGCAGCGGCAGCCGGTAGCCCTCGTGGGGTACTCCCGCGAAGTTCACGACCACCACCACCGGGTCGCCCGAGCGTGACCGGCGTACGTAGGCCAGCACGTTGTGGTCGGCGTCGTCACCCTCGAGCCACTCGAACCCGGTGTGGTCGAAGTCCAGCTCCCACAGCGCCGGCGTCGCGCGGTAGAGCGCGTTCAGGTCCCGGACCAGGTGCTGCACGCCCGCGTGCCCGGCGTCGCCGAGCAGGTGCCACGGCAGCCCGTCCGACTCGGACCACTCGGTCTCCTGCGCGAACTCGCACCCCATGAACAGCAGTTGCTTGCCCGGATGGGTCCACTGGTAGGCGAGGAAGGACCGCACGCCCGCGAGCTGCTGCCACCGGTCGCCCGGCATCTTCCCGAGCAGCGACCCCTTGCCGTGGACGACCTCGTCGTGGCTGATCGGGAGCACGAACTGCTCGGTGAACGCGTACACCAGCGAGAACGTGAGCTCGCCGTGGTGGTAGCGCCGGTTGTACGGGTCCTCGGCCAGGTAGCGGAGGGTGTCGTTCATCCAGCCCATGTTCCACTTCAGGCCGAAGCCCAGCCCTCCGCTGGAGGTGGGGCCGGTGACCTGGGGGAACGCCGTCGACTCCTCGGCGATCATCATGACGCCAGGCGTGCGCCGGTAGGCCGTCGCGTTGGTCTCCTGCAGGAACGCTATGGCCTCGAGGTTCTCCCGCCCGCCGTGCACGTTGGGGGCCCACTCGCCTTCGTTGCGGGAGTAGTCGAGGTAGAGCATCGAGGCGACGGCGTCCACGCGCAGCGCGTCGACGTGGAACTCCTCGAACCAGTAGGTCGCGTTCGCCACCAGGAAGTTGCGCACCTCCCGCCGGCCGAAGTCGAAGATCAGCGTGCCCCAGTCCTGCTGCTCGCCGCGCCGGGGGTCGGGGTGCTCGTACAGGGGCGAGCCGTCGAAGCGGGCGAGGGCGAACTCGTCGCGCGGGAAGTGCGCGGGCACCCAGTCGAGGATGATGCCGATCCCCGCCTGGTGGAGCCGGTCCACGAGGTGGCGGAAGTCGTCGGGCGAGCCGAACCGCGAGGTCGGCGCGTAGTAGCTGGTGACCTGGTAGCCCCACGAGCCTCCGTACGGGTGCTCCGCGACGGGCAGCAGCTCGACGTGCGTGAACCCCTGCTCGCTCACGTAGGCGGTCAGCTGCTCCGCGAGCTCGCGGTAGCCGAGGCCGGGCCGCCACGAGCCCAGGTGCACCTCGTACACGCTCAGCGGCGCGGAGTGCGGGTCGGTCGCCGTCCGCGCGGCGATCCACGCGTCGTCGTGCCACTCGTGGCTCGAGGCGGTCACGACGCTCGCCGTCGCGGGCGGCAGCTCCGTCGCCTTGGCGAGGGGGTCCGCCTTGGCGCGCCAGACGCCGTCGGCCCCCAGGATCTCGTACTTGTACCGCAGGCCTGGGCCGACGTCGGGCACGAAGAGCTCCCAGACACCTGTGGACCCGAGCGACCGCATGGGGTGCGTGCCGCCCCAGCCGTTGTGGTCGCCCACGAGCCGTACGCCGCGGGCGTTGGGCGCCCACACGGCGAAGGCGACGCCGGCGATATCGCCCGTCGCGCTCGGGTACCGGTGCAGGTTGGCGCCGAGCACCTGCCAGAGCTGCTCGTGCCGGCCCTCGCCGATCAGGTGCAGGTCCACCTCGCCGAGGGTGGGCAGGAACCGGTACGGGTCGTCGGAGGTCCAGGTGTCCGTGCCCGACCGGGTGCGGATGCGGTAGTCGGGAGCGTGTCCGCTCCCGTCCGGGCCCTCGGTCGTGGGCACGACGGCGGTCCACACCCCCGCGCCCTGGTGCGTCGCGGCCACCTCCGTGTCACCGGCCGGGCCGGAGGTGGTCACCACCACCTCGTCGGCAAGCGGCCGTAAGGCGCGGACCACCGCCCGGGACCCATCGAGCAGATGGGGGCCGAGCACGGTGTGCGGATCGTGGTGGGTTCCGGACGCGATAGCGGTCAGGACCTCGAGGTCGACGTCGGGCAGATCTGCCATGGGTTCACCTTTCCATGGGGAGCAGGTGACGTGCGACACGTCTGGGCTGGTAGGGGTCACGAAGCGAGGACGCGTTCCACAGCGGTCAGCGGGATGTGCATCCACGCGGGCCGGTGCCGGAACTCGTAGACCACCTCGTACAGCGCCTTGTCCAGGACGAGCGCGCGCAGCAGCAGCTCGGCGGTGGCGACGGAGAGCTCGCTGCCCGACGTCGCGGGCACCGCTCCCTCGTGCGCTTCGCGGTACCCCTCGAGAAAGCTGATCTGGGCGTGCCCCGCCCAGTGGGGGTCGGTCGCCTGCCCGACGGCCGCCGCGTAGTCGAGCGACCGGAGCAGCCCGGCGACGTCGCGCAGCGGCAGGTCGGGCGCCACCCGTTCGGCCACGGGGCGCTGCGGCTCGCCCTCGAAGTCGAGCACCTTCCAGCCGCCCGGCGAGTAGAGCGCCTGGCCGAGGTGCAGGTCGCCGTGGATGGACTGCAGGGGCACGAGCCCGCCGGTGCGCTCGACGACGGCGGACAGGCGGTCGCTCACGGCGTCGAACAGCGCGGCGACGCCCGCGCGGTGCGGGGCCAGGTCCGGTACGTCGGCGAACGCCTCGGCGGCGCGGCGCCGCAGCACCCCCATGAAGCTCGCGGGCTCGAGCCCGGGGCCCGGGCCGAGCGCCTCGAGCAGCACTGCGTGCAGCTGTGCGACGACGGCCCCGAGCTCAGCGGCCCGCTCCCCGAAGTCCTCGTCGCGCGAGGCGTACGCGCAGGCGAGCTCGAAGCCGTCGGTGGCGTCGGTGACCAGCTCGGAGAGCACGGCGAGGTGGGCGAGCGGCTCGGCGTCGAGGTCGTCCGGCACGGGCAGGGGGACGGCGCCGAGGTACCGGGGCACGCCGTCCCAGCCGGCCCGGGTCAGGGCCTCCGGGATCACGACGTCGGGATGTGGGCCCAGCGCGACGGTCCGGAGGATCTTGAGCATCCCGCCGCGACCACCGTGCGCGGACAGCGCGGGAAGCATCACCGACGTGTTCGACTGCTCGCCGGAGATGCGTCTCGCGCCCGCCATCTCCGCGCAGTCCGCCGGCTCGCAGGCCTCGGGGAGGGCGGTGGCGAGGTAGGCGTGCCAGGCGGTCGGGTGGGCCCCGCCGTCGTGCACGGTGGCCGTGCCCGACGCCGTCGTCACCGTGCCGATCAGGCCCGCCGCCTCGGTCTCGGCGGTGTCGGCCTCCGGCTCCGCTGTGGGGGTCAGGACCAGCGGGACCTGGATCACCAGCGAGTCGGAGCCCGCGGCGAGGCCGGGGCCGGCCAGCCGCAGGAGGGCGACGACGACGTCGGCGACCCCCGGGAAGGTGACGGTGAGCCAGGGCTCGTGCGTCACCCCCTCGGCGGGCACCGGGTACCAGCGCTGCTGGGGCAGCCACGTGTCGAGCAGCCGCAGCACCTCCGGGGGGAGGTGCGCGGCGCCGGGGGAGACGCTGACGTGTCGCGCCGCGCTCACACCGCTCCCGCCTGCCCTGCCGGCTCCGCCGATCCAGCACGCGCCGGTGGCGCCAGCACCAGCCAGTAGAAGTCGCGCGCACCCCACGTCATGGTCAGGATCCCGTCGTCGCCGACGCTCGGGAACCCGGCCCCGCCGAACACGTCCGTGAGCGTCCAGCCGGCGTATCCGGGCAGCTTGATGGTCGACGAGCGCGCCGTGGCGGACAGGTTGGCGGCCACCAGGATGGTCTCCTCGGCGGAGGACCTGGTGAACGCGATGACCGACTCGTCGTTGCAGTCGAGCGCCGTGAAGTCGCCGGTCCCGAACGTGGGGTGCAGGCGCCGGAACGCCAGCATGTTGTGCATCCAGTGCAGCAGCGACGTCGGCTGCGCGAGCTGCGCCTCGACGTTCGTGTGCTGGTAGTGGTGCACGAGCGACTGGACGAGCGGCAGGTAGAGCTTGCCCGGGTCGGCGGTGGAGAAGCCGGCGTTGCGGTCCGGCGTCCACTGCATGGGGGTGCGTACCGCGTCACGGTCGGGCAGCCAGATGTTGTCGCCCATGCCGATCTCGTCGCCGTAGTACAGGCACGGGGTGCCGGGCAGCGAGAGCAGCAGCGCGTTGGCCAGCTCGATCTCCTTGCGGGCGTTGTCCAGCAGCGGCGCGAGCCGCCGCCGGATCCCCACGTTGGCCCGCATCCGCGGGTCGGGGGCGTACCAGCCGTACATGCTCGCGCGCTCCTCCGTGGACACCATCTCCAGGGTGAGCTCGTCGTGGTTGCGCAGGAACGTGCTCCACTGCCCGCCCGCCGGGATGGCCGGCGTGTCCGCGAGGATCTCCAGCAGCTGACGGGCCCGCTGGTCGCGGATCGCGTAGAAGATGCGGGGCATCACGGGGAAGTGGAAGCACATGTGGCACTCGGGCTCGTCGTCCGTGCCGAAGTACTCGACGACGTCCGCCGGCCACTGGTTGGCCTCGGCGAGCAAGATGCGGCCGGGGAACTCCGTGTCCACCATGCGCCGCACCGTGCGCAGGAACCCGTGCGTCTCGGGCAGGTTCTCGCAGTTGGTGCCCTCTGACTCGAACAGGTACGGCACCGCGTCCAGGCGGAAGCCGTCCACGCCCAGCTGCAGCCAGAACCGCGCGACGTCGAGCATCGCCTCGACCACGCGCGGGTTCTCGAAGTTCAGGTCGGGCTGGTGGCTGAAGAACCGGTGCCAGAAGTACTGCCGCCGCACCGGGTCGAACGTCCAGTTCGACGTCTCCGTGTCCACGAAGATGATGCGCGCGCCCTCGTACCGCGTGGGGTCGTCGCTCCACACGTAGAAGTCGCCGTACGGGCCCTCGGGGTCGGCGCGCGAGGCCTGGAACCACGGGTGGGCGTCGCTGGTGTGGTTCATGACCAGGTCGATCACCACGCGGATGCCGCGCTCGTGCGCGGCGGCGATCAGGTCGCTGAAGTCCGAGATGGTGCCGAACTGCGGCGAGACGGCCGTGAAGTCCGCGACGTCGTACCCGCCGTCGCGCAGCGGCGACGGGAAGAACGGCGGCAGCCACAGGCAGTCGATGCCGAGCCACTCCAGGTAGTCGAGCCGCTCCACGAGGCCGCGCAGGTCGCCCGTGCCGTTGTCTCCCGAGTCCGAGAACGACCGGATCATCACCTCGTAGAAGACTGCCTTCTTGTACCACTCGGGGTCGTGCGCCAGGCCCTTGCGCCGGGCGTCCAGGCGCGGCTGCCGCCGGGGTGGCAGCGCCTGGACCGGCACGGGCACCGACGGCGGGTTCGGCATGCTGGGCCGCTCGGGCTGTGCGCCCTCGGCGCCGAGCGGATAACCCTCTGGCGGCCCGACGGCGGGGCCACCCGGTCCGAAGGTCGTCATGCCGGACCCACCTGGAGGACGTGTGCCACGCGGACCTGCGGGTCGAGCCGGACCCAGGGATGGGCTCCCCAGCCGTAGGTCTCGCCGGACAACAGGTCGTGCGCCACGAAGAAGGGTGCGCTGTCATCGCCCTCGGGAGCACGGAGGCCGAGGGCGGAAAGGTTCAGGTCCACTACAGACTCCTGTGCGTTCCGGGGGTCCAGGTTCAGCACGACCACGACCACGTCGTCGTGCCGCGGGGCACGCCGATCGTTGCCCCCTGCACTCATGGTGCGGCCCTGGGGCTTCGCTGTCGCGCGCGGGAGACGATCAGCGGGGATCCGGCGCGAGAACGCCACCACGTTGCTGTTCGTCGTCGGATGGATCGTCAGGTTTCGCAGCTGCTGGAGCGCGGGGTGCGCCCGGCGGATCTCGTTGAGCTTGCCCAGCAGCAGCGCGATCCCGTACTCGTCGGCGCGCTCCCAGTCCCTGGGCCGGTACTCGTACTTCTCGTTGTCTATCTGCTCCTCGGCGCCGGGCCGCGGGGTGCTCTCCACGAGCTCGTAGCCCGAGTAGATGCCCCAGGTGGGCGAGCCCGTGGCGGCCAGCACCGCGCGCACGGCGAAGGCCGCGACGCCGCCCTCGCTCAGGTAGGGCGGCAGGATGTCGTGGGTGGTGGGCCAGAAGGACGGGCGCAGCACCGAGCCCTGCGGCCCGCTGACCTCGGCCAGGTACTCCTCGATCTCCTCCTTCGTGTTGCGCCAGGTGAAGTAGGAGTACGACTGGTGGAAGCCGACCCGCGCCAGCGTCTGCATCATCGCCGGCTTGGTGAACGCCTCCGACAGGAAGATGACCTCGGGGTTCGTCGCGTGCACCTCCGCGAGGAGCCACTCCCAGAAGTTGACCGGCTTGGTGTGCGGGTTGTCGATCCGGAACAGGGTGACGCCCCGGTCGATCCACGTGCGGAAGACGTCCAGCATCGCCGCGTACAGACCATCGGGGTCGGTGTCGAAGCTGAGCGGGTAGATGTCCTGATACTTCTTGGGCGGGTTCTCCGCGTAGGCGATGGACCCGTCGGCGCGGATGACGAACCACTCGGGATGCTCGGTGATCCAGGGGTGCTCGGGTGACGCGTTGAGGGCGATGTCGAGCGCCACCTCCAGCCCCTGGGCGCGGGCCGCCGCGACGAAGGCCTTGAAGTCCTTCTCCGTCCCCAGGTCCGGGTGGATGGCGTCGTGCCCGCCGTCCGCCGACCCGATCGCGTACGGGCTGCCCGGGTCGCCGGGCTCAGCCTCCAGCGAGTTGTTGCGGCCCTTGCGGAACGTGGTGCCGATGGGGGAGATAGGCGTCAGGTAGACGACGTCGAACCCCATCGCCGCGATGGCGGGCAGCCGCTTGGCAGCGGTCCTGAACGTGCCGGACACCCACGTGCCGTCCTTCTTCTGGTACGCCCCCTCCGACCGGGGGAACATCTCGTACCAGGCCCCGGCCAGCGCCAGCTGCCGGGACACCCGCAGCGGGTAGGTGTCCGACGCCGAGACCAGCTCACGCAGGGGCGCCCGCCGCAGGGCCTCGGTGACCTCGGGCGACGTCGCCACGGCGAACCGGGCCTCCGCCGGCCGGGAGGCGTCGCCCAGCGCCCGCCGTGCCGCAGTCAGGGCCCGCGCGGCACGAGTGGTGCGGCCCCGGGCGACCAGTGCGTCCTCCGGCACCAGGCGGCAGATCCTGTCGAACAGCCGCACGCCCTCCGCGAGCATCAGCTCGACGTCGATGCCCGCGGCGATCTTGATTCCAGCGGAGTGCACCCAGGTCGCGTACGGGTCCGACCACCCCTCCACCCGGAACGACCAGTCGCCCTCGGCATCGGGCTGCAGGAAACCGCGGAAGCGGTCCAGGCCGGGGGAGACGTCGACCATCGGGGCCCACGAGTGGTCGGTTCCGTCCGGGGCGACCAGCACCGCCGTCGCGGCGACGGCGTCGTGCCCCTCGCGGAAGACCGTCGCCTCGATCGGGACCACCTCCCCGACCACGGCTTTCGCCGGCCACCGTCCGGCCTCGACGACGGGGGAGACCTCGAGGACGGGGATTCGGCCGATCCGGCCGGGAGTCGAGTACGGGCTCACCGGAACACGCTATCGACCGATACGGGGGACTCGCCTTTCGGGCGCGCCGGGTTTCGAAACTGTCCTGTGGAGGTCCGCGGCGATGCCGTGCTGACGACGCCGTGACGACGCCGTGACGACGCCGTCGTGAGGACGTCGCGCAGACCGGATCGCATATCCCACCAGGCGGGATGTGCTCGCCCGGACATGTGCGTAGTCTTCGTCCAGTGAGAGCGATCCGCAGATTCACCGTCCGCACGGTCCTCCCCGAGCAGCTCGCGGCGCTCGACGAGCTGGCCCAGAACCTTCGCTGGTCCTGGCACGCGCCGACGCGCGAGCTGTTCGCGAGCATCGACCCAGAGCTCTGGTCCGACGTCCGGGGCGATCCCGTGGCGCTGCTCGCCGCGCTCGGCTCCGAACGGCTGTCGGCGCTCGCCGCCGACGAGTCGTTCACCGGCCGGGTACGCGCGGCGTCGGACGACCTCCACCGCTACCTGCGGGACCCGCAGTGGTACCAGGGCCAGACGGCGACGTCGGGCGGCGAGCTGCCGCGCGCCATCGCCTACTTCTCGCCGGAGTTCGGCATCACCTCGGTCCTGCCGCAGTACTCGGGCGGCCTCGGCATCCTGGCGGGCGACCACCTGAAGAGCGCCTCCGACATGGGCGTGCCCATCGTCGGCGTCGGCCTGCTGTACGGGGCCGGCTACTTCCGGCAGTCGCTGACCCGTGACGCGTGGCAGGTGGAGACGTACCCGCTGCTCGACCCGGACGGCCTGCCGCTCGCGGTCCTGCGCGAGGAGGACGGCACGCCCGCACTCATCTCGCTCGACCTGCCCGGCGGCCGCAAGCTGCACGCGCACATCTGGGTCGCAGCCGTCGGCCGCGTGCCGCTGCTGCTGCTCGACTCGAACGTGCCCGAGAACGACGACACGTCCCGCAAGGTCACCGACCGCCTCTACGGCGGCGGCGGCGAGCACCGCCTGCAGCAGGAGCTGCTGCTCGGCGTGGGCGGCGTGCGCGCGCTGCGTGCCTGGTCGCGCCTCACCGGGGCGCCGGACCCGGAGGTCTACCACACCAACGAGGGCCACGCCGGCTTCCTCGGGGTGGAGCGCATCCGCGAGCTCGTCGGGTCCGGCCTGAGTGTCGGCGAGGCGCACGAGGCGGTTCGCGCCGCGACGGTGTTCACCACGCACACGCCCGTCCCCGCCGGTATCGACCGGTTCCCGAAGGACCTGGTCAGCACCTACTTCGGCGGCGACAACGCGATGGACGGCGTGCCGCTGGAGAGCGTCCTGGCGCTCGGCTCCGAGGACTACGACGGCGGCGACCCGACGGTGTTCAACATGGCGGTGATGGGCCTGCGGCTCGGCGGCCGGGCGAACGGCGTCTCGCTGCTGCACGGCCAGGTCTCCCGGGAGATGTTCGAGGGGCTCTGGCCGGGGTTCGACGCGCGGGAGGTGCCGATCAGGTCGGTCACCAACGGCGTGCACTCGCCCACCTGGGTCGCGCCACGGCTGGCCGCCGTGGAGGCGGAGCGGATGGGGCTGGACCAGATCACGGCGCCCGAGGCGTCGGCCGGCTGGCTCGACCCGAGCAGGGTGTCCGACGCCGAGCTGTGGGCCCTGCGCGGTGAGCTGCGCGGCGAGCTCGTGGCCGAGGCCCGGCGCCGGGTGCGCAAGTCCTGGCGCGAGCGCGGGGCGTCCCCGGCCGAGCTCGGCTGGGTCGACGACATCCTGTCGCCCGACGTGCTCACCATCGGCTTCGCGCGCCGCGTGCCCACCTACAAGCGGCTCACGCTCATGCTGCGCGACCAGGACCGGCTCAAGGCGCTCCTGCTGCACCCCGAGCGGCCCGTGCAGCTCGTCGTGGCGGGCAAGTCGCACCCGGCCGACGACTCGGGCAAGCGGCTCATCCAGCAGCTCGTCCGGTTCGCCGACGACCCCGAGGTGCGGCACCGCATCGTCTTCCTGCCGAACTACGACATCGGCATGGCGCAGTCGCTGTACCCGGGCTGCGACGTCTGGCTGAACAACCCGCTGCGGCCGCTGGAGGCCTCCGGGACCTCCGGCATGAAGAGCGCGCTCAACGGCGGCCTGAACCTCTCCATCGAGGACGGCTGGTGGGCCGAGTGGTACGACGGCGAGAACGGCTGGGGCATCCCGACCGCCGACGGCGTCGAGGACGCCGACCGCCGGGACGACCTGGAGGCCGCCGCGCTGTACGACCTGGTCGAGTCCCAGGTGGCGCCCGCGTTCTACGACCGGACCGACGGCGTGCCGGGCCGCTGGCTCGAGATGGTGCGGCACACGCTCGCCACGCTCGGCCCGAAGGTGCAGGCCACGCGCATGGTCTCCGAGTACGTGCACGGCCTGTACGCCCCGG
This sequence comes from Promicromonospora alba, assembly GCF_042654905.1. Classification (NCBI taxonomy): domain Bacteria; kingdom Bacillati; phylum Actinomycetota; class Actinomycetes; order Micrococcales; family Promicromonosporaceae; genus Promicromonospora; species Promicromonospora alba. Next base: position 85,755 of record NZ_JBHSFI010000010.1, on the reverse strand, counting down.
CCGCCGAGGCCGGCCGGCTGCTCGCCACCGACGGGTTCGCCACTGCGAAGGACCTGGCGGGCTGGAAGGAGCACGTGCGGAGCTCGTGGTCCCAGGTGCGGGTGGACCACGTGGAGTCCGCGGGGATCGGCGAGGCGGTGCAGGTCGGCGACCGGCTCACCGTGCGGGCGTACGTGTCGCTGGGCGCGCTGTCGCCCGACGACGTGGACGTCCAGGTGGTGCACGGCCGCGTCACGGAGGCCGACGTCATCGAGGAGTTCGCCGCCGAGCCGCTCGCGCTCACCGAGTCCTACGAGGCCGGGCGCCACGCGTTCGGCGGCGAGGTGGACCTGGACACGTCCGGCCCGTTCGGCTACACGGTCCGGATAGTGCCCAAGCACGCGCACCTCACAAGCGTTGCTGAGCTGGGCTTGGTGGCCAACGCCTGACGGCGCCTTTGATCCGTCGAACATAGGAGTGGTCGCCTTCTCGGCAGCGAGAGGGCGGCTACTCCTACGTTCGGCGCCTGTGATGTGCCCGGGTTTCCCGGCCGCCGATTAGGCGAAGTGGGTGTCGGGTAGGGAGAGTGTTCCCATGAAGATCAACGTGGACCAGGACGCCTGCTGCGGCGCCGGCCAGTGTGTGCTGCTCGCCCCCGAGGTGTTCGGTCAGGACGACGACGACCGGGTCATCCTGCTGGACGAGCGCCCGGGCCCGGAGCTCGACTTCGCCGTGCAGGAGGCAGTGAGCATGTGCCCGACGGGCGTCATCTGGGTGGACCAGAACGCCTGACGGGCCGCGGCGGGATCGGCTTGGCGGTCTCGATGTCGGCGGCCGCGACGGTGACCTCTTCCGGCTCCCCGCGGCCGGGCACCGGATCGGTGCGGAGCCGCAGGCCGGCGTCGGACACCTCGACGACGAAGCCGATCAGATCCGTCCAGCGGTGTGCCGTTCCGCCGTCGGACACCACGGGGCCCGAGGGCGTGAGCCGGCGCCGCACGACCGCCCGGGTGCCGGGTCGGAGTGCGCGCCAGCCGCCCGTCGGAGGCGGCGGTGTAGCGAATGTCACTCAGGTTCCCTTTCCGCTGCGTGAGACCGGTGGGGATCTGCGGGTCTCCCGGGAGATACTAGGATCGCGCCGCCGGGTTCGTACCGCGGTCCGCATCGTGCATGATCCTTAAGTCCGGAAGTGGAAGGACACCCTCGAAGTGACCTACGTGATCGCTCAGCCATGCGTCGACGTCAAGGACCGGGCATGCATCGAGGAGTGTCCCGTGGACTGCATCTACGAGGGCAGCCGCTCCCTGTACATCCACCCCGACGAGTGCGTGGACTGCGGTGCCTGCGAGCCGGTCTGCCCGGTGGAGGCCATCTACTACGAGGACGACGTCCCCGATGAGTGGAAGGACTACTACCGCGCGAACGTCGAGTTCTTCGACGACCTCGGCTCGCCCGGTGGTGCCGCGAAGATGGGCGTCATCGAGAAGGACGACCCGATGATCGCGGCCCTTCCGCCCCAGGCCTGACGGCCCGCGACATGGGGCTGCACGACCTCTCCGGCCTGCCGTACCCCTGGGACTCGATCGCCGGCATCACGGCGACCGCCGGGGCCTACCCCGGCGGTCTGGTCGATCTCTCCATGGGCACGCCCGTGGACCCGACGCCCGAGGTCGTGCGGCACGCGCTCGAGGCGGCGTCCGACGCGCCGGGCTACCCGATGACGGCGGGCACGCCCGCGCTGCGCCAGGCCGTCGCCGACTGGTTCGCCAGACGCCGGGGCGTGCCCGGCCTCGACCCCGTCGCCGTGGTGCCGACCATCGGCTCCAAGGAGCTCGTGGGCCTGCTGCCCTCGCTGCTCCGCCTCGGACCGGGCGACGTCGTCGTGCACCCGGCCGTCGCCTATCCGACCTACGTGGCGGGCATTCGCGCGGCGGGCGCCACGCCGCTGGCGACCGACGACATCGCCGACTGGGCCGGCCGGGACGACGTCCGCATGGTGTGGGTCAACTCGCCAGGGAACCCGACGGGCCGGGTGCTGGACGTCGAGGCCCTGCGTGCCGTGGTGGCGGCGGCGCGCGCCATCGGCGCCGTCGTCGTCTCCGACGAGTGCTACGCGGAGCTGGCGTGGGAGGCCCCCTGGGTGGAGGACGGCGTCCCGTCGATCCTCGACCCGCGCGTGTGTGACGGTTCCCACGACGGGCTGCTCGCGGCGTACTCCCTGTCCAAGCAGTCCAGCATCGCGGGCTACCGGGCGGCGTTCCTCGCGGGCGACGCGGCGCTGATCGCCGACCTCACGCAGACCCGCAAGCATCTCGGCCTCATCGTGCCCGCTCCGGTGCAGGCCGCGATGACTGCCGCGCTGTCCGACGACGAGCACGTCGCCGCGCAGCGCGAGGTCTACGGCGCCCGGCGCCGGGCGCTGACCGCCGCGGTCGTCGCGGCAGGGCTCGTCGTGGAGGAATCGGGAGCGGGCCTGTACCTCTGGGTGGCGGCGCCGGACGGGCGTTCCGGCCTGCAGATCGCCGAATGGTTCGCGGATCGCGGCATCCTCACCGCGCCCGGCCACCTCTACGGCGACGACGAGCACACGCGAGTGGCGTTGACCTCCACTGACGCGCAGATTGCCGACGCTGTGGCACGCCTCACAGAGGCTTGACCGATGGATTGGAAAAAAAAGAGCAGGGCGCGATACTGTCGTGCCCCAGGTCGACGCTGCCCGTGAATTTCCTTCACCGCAGTTTCACAGCAGCGTCCCTCGTGCGCCATTCAGGAAGGAAGACATGACCTCCACACCGGTGGACGGCTCGAGCCGCGTCGAGCTCGCCGTCAACGGAACCTCTCACACCCTGCCTGTCGTCGCCGCGAGCGAGGGGAACGACGGCATAGTCGTGTCGTCGCTGCTCAAGGACACGGGCCTGGTCACGGTCGATCCGGGCTTCATGAACACGGCGTCGTGCGAGTCGTCGATCACGTACATCGACGGCGATGCGGGCATCCTGCGCTACCGCGGCTACCCGATCGACCAGCTCGCCTCGGGCTCGGGCTTCCTCGAGGTGGCCTACCTGCTCATCTACGGCGAGCTACCGAGCGCCGCGGAGCTGGACTCGTTCACGGAGCGGGTCAACCGCCACACGCTCGTGCACGAGGACTTCCGCACGTTCATGGGCACCTTCCCCCGGAACGCGCACCCGATGGCGGTGCTCGCGTCCGCGGTGAACGCGCTGGGCACGTTCTACCCCGAGTCGCTGGACCCCGCGGACGACGACCAGGTCGACCTGGCCACGGTGCTGCTGCTCGCCAAGACGCGCACCATCACGTCCTACCTGCACCGTCGCCGGGTGGGCGAGCCGCTGCTGTACCCGGACTACTCGCGCGGGTACGTCGAGGACTTCCTGCGGATGACGTTCGCGACGCCGTACGAGGCCTACGAGGCCGACCCGATGATCGTGGACGCCCTGGAGAAGCTGCTCGTGCTGCACGCGGACCACGAGCAGAACTGCTCGACGTCCACGGTGCGCGTCGTCGGCTCGTCCAACGCGACCCTCTACGCATCGGTGGCCGCGGGCGTGAACGCCCTGTCCGGTCCGGCGCACGGCGGCGCCAACGAGGCGGTGCTGACCATGCTCGAGAAGATCCGCTCGGGCGGCGAGACCGTCGAGACCTTCATGGACAAGGTCAAGAACAAGCAGGACGGCGTGCGCCTGATGGGCTTCGGCCACCGGGTCTACAAGTCCTACGACCCGCGCGCCGCGATCGTGAAGAAGTCGGCCGACGAGGTGCTCGACAAGCTCGGCGCCAAGGACGAGCTGCTCGACATCGCGCGCGGCCTCGAGGAGATCGCCCTCTCGGACGACTACTTCGTGGAGCGCAAGCTCTACCCGAACGTGGACTTCTACACGGGCCTCATCTACAAGGCGATGGGCTTCGAGCCCGCCATGTTCACGCCGCTGTTCGCGCTGGGCCGCATGCCCGGCTGGATCGCCCAGTGGCGCGAGATGATCAAGGACCCGCAGACGAAGATCGGCCGCCCGCGCCAGGTGTACACCGGTGCGACGGAGCGCCCGTACATCCCGGCCGGTATGCGCTGACCCGCCTGGTACGCCGAAGTAGAGTGTTTGTCCGGACAGGCGCTCTACTTCGGCCGCTGGGGGCGTGATCGGATCGTTGCCTTGAGCACCAGCACTTTAGTCGTCCGTGTCACAGGGCGCGGCTAGTTTGGCTCCGTGAGTCGAGCCACCCTCCTTGCCCGCCGGTCCACGGCGCACCGTGGGCTGCTCGCGCTCGTCTGGCTGCTGGTGGCGGTGCTCACCGGTGCCCTCGGTGTGACCGTCGGCTGGACGCAGGCCGCCGCCACCGCCGGTGCCCGCGACGGGCTCGCGGCGGCAGAGCCGTCCGGCCGCGCGCTGCAGCTCGCCACCCGGATGGCGGACGGCGGCGCCGCCGACGCGCAGGACGTCAAGGTCCGGCAGGCGCTCGAGGGCCTGCTCGACGGCGTACCGCACCAGGTCGCCTACGACGTGCGGACCGAGCCGCAGTACACGCGGGGCAGCGAGGGTCAGGACCTGGGCCGCTGGTCGGTGGCACTGCTCCCGGCCTCGTCGCGCGCTGAGACGCTGGCCGGCGCGGGCGCCTCGGGTGTCACCCTGACGGACGGCGCCTGGCCCGCCGGTCGCGACGAGGCGGCCGTGCAGGCCGACGCCGCGGAGGCTGCGGGCCTGAGCGTCGGCGACACCGTCCGCCTCGGCGTCGACGCGGACAGCCCCACCGTTACCGGCACGCCGGTCACCATCACGGCGACCTGGCGGGTCACCGACCCCGACGCCGCGGTCTGGCTCGGCGATCCCGCGATGCTGACGGGCTCGGACGGCGCCTACCCCGGCCCGGTGGTGGTGAGCCAGGAGACCTTGGCCGACCTGGACACCGACCCGTTCGCCCGCTGGACGGTGGTGCCCGACGGCGCCGCGATCACCCCTGCGCACCTGCCCGCCCTCGCCGCGCTCGGCGCCGGGATCGAGCGAGGTCTGGGCGAGGACACGTCCGTCGCACCGCGCGGCCTGACCGTCGCCGGAACGCTCGACACGCTCGCCGCCGACCTCGCGGCCGCGCTGGACGCGGCGGACGCCGTCGCCCTGGTGCCGCTCTGCCTGCTGGCGCTCGTGGGCCTGGTCGCGCTCGTGCAGGTGGCGCGGCTGCTGGCCGCTACCCGCGAGGGAGAGGTGGCGCTGCTCGTCTCGCGCGGGGCCTCGCCCGGGACGGTGACGGCTGCCGCCGTCGTGGAGGGTGTGCTGCTCGCGCTGACCGCCGCGGCGGCGGGCGGGACCGCGGCGTGGGCCGCGCTGGGGATCGTCGCAGCGGAGGGCGCCGGGGCTGCTGCCCCCGCGACGACGCCGGTGGCGGTAGCGCTCGCCGTGGCCGTCGTGGCGGCCGCGACGCTCACGCTGGTGGCGGCGCTGCAGGTGCAGGCGGCGGTACGGCGACAGGTGACGGACCGCTCGGGACGCGTACGCCAGGTGGCCGCGCTGGGCACGGTGGTGCTGACGGTGGCCGCCGCTGCGGTGAGCGTCACCCAGCTGCTGCGCTACGGCTCCCCGCTCCTGACCACCCCCGACGGCGCGCGCACCGACCTCACGGCGGCCGCGGCCCCGGCCCTCGCACTGGCCGCGCTCGCCGTGGCGGCGATGGCCGTGCTCGGCCCGGCCACGCGGCTGTGGGCGGCGCTCGCCGGCCGGTCGCGTGGCATCGTCGGTCCGCTTGCCGCCCGGCAGGTCGCCCGGCGGCTCGTCGTCTACGTGGTGCCGGTGGTCCTGCTCGTGCTCGCGGGCGGTGCCGCCACCCTGGCCGGCGGGTACACCGGCACCGCCGAGCGGCTGCGGGCCGACGTCGACGTGCTCGCCAACGGCGCGGACGTGCGGGTCACGGCCCCGGAGAACGGGCCTCTCGATCCGGCGCCGTACCTGCCGGGCGGGCCGGGCACCGACGCCTCGGGCCCGGACGCCGTCGCCGCGGCGCCCGCGCTGGCCACCACCGGATACTCCGACGGGCGCCCGGTCACGATGCTCGCGCTGCCCGCGGCCGCGCTGCCCGCGGTGATGCGCGCACCGGCCGAGGTGCTCGACGTCGACCGGACAGCCGACACCCTGGCCGGCGACCCGTTCGCGACGGCGCCCGCCCTGCCCGACGACGCCCGCGACGTCAGCGTCACCGTCAGCGGTTGGATCCGTCCGCTCACGGGCGTGGCCACGATGACGGGCGGGCCCCCGCACGAGCTCGAGATGTCGATGGTGCTCGCCGCACCCGACGGGACGCTCGCCACGATCGAGCTGGGACAGCTCGTCGAGGGCGATGGGACAGGCAGCACCCTCGGCCCGGACCTCACCACGCACGAGCTGTCCGCGGAGGTGCCCCCGCCGCCGGCGGGCCAGGCATGGCGCGTCGCCGCCCTCGACCTGGACACCCGGCCCGGCTGGTGGCTCGCCGACGCGAGGCTGGCCGTCGTCGGGCTCACGGCGGGCGGGGAACCGCTGGAGGTCTCCGAGTGGACACGGTCCGAGACGCTCGACGGTGCCGAGGGGCTGGAGCTGAGCCCCGACGCGCCGCCCGGCGAGGTCGAGCTCAGCATGCCGCTCGGCGACGGCGCGGCGGCGGCCAGCAGGCTGCGCCTCCTGACCACGCCCGAACCGGAACCCGTCCCGCTGCTCGTCTCGTCCTCCCTGACGGAGGCGCTGAGCATCGAGGCGGGGGACCCGTTCGAGCTGACCCTCGGCGGGGCACGTCTGATGGTCGTGTCCGTCGCGTCGTCGGGCACGGTGCCCGGCGCGCTCGAGCCGTACGCCGCCCTGCTCGACCGGGGTACGCTCGCCGCCGCGCTGGTCCGCGAGGTCGACGAACCGGCGCTGACGAGCGAGGTCTGGCTGGCCGCGGGGCCGCCCGGCGCCACCGCGCCCGCCGACGCCGTGGCGCGCCTGGCCCAGGAGGTGACCGCCGAGGCCGAGGCCAGCAGCGCGAGCGTCCGCGACCGGCCGGACGTCACGACGCCCGGCCACGGCACCACGGCCACGGCCGTACCCGTCCGGGTCTCGTTCTGGCTCGCCGCCGCGGGAGCGACGGTGCTCGCCCTCGCGGGAGTGCTGGCCGTCGCCGTGGCGACGCTGCGCCAGCGACGCGGCGAGGTCATCGTGCTGCGCGCGGTCGGGCTCGGCCCGGTGGCGCAGGCCCGGGCGCGGTCCGCCGAGCTGATCTCCGTCGGTCTGGTGGCGCTCGCGGTGGGCGCCGTCGCCGGCTGGTGGGTCGCCCGGTTCGTGGTCGGCGGCCTCGCGGCCGCGACGCTCACCGGCATCGACGCGGCACCGCCGGCCCGGTTCGTCCTGGAGACCGCGGGAACCGGCCTGGTGCTGGCCGCCGCGGTGGCCGGCCTCGTCCTGGTGGCGGCCGGGGTGGGCGGGCGCGTCGCCGGGCAGGCCCGCGACACCACCTACCGCGAGGAGGTCCGCTGATGGGCGCACTGTCCGGACTGGGTCTGCTCGCGCGGCGGCAGCTGCGCACGTCCTGGGGGGCCACGGCGACGCTCGGCGTCGTCGCGTTCCTCGCGGCCGGGGTGCTGTCGACCGCACCGCGCGCCGTCGCCACCATGCACGGGGACCAGGTGGCCTACGAGACGGCCGCGGCCTCGGGCCTCTCCCGGGACGTGATCTCCGTGGTCGGAGCGGTGCCCGGGGTGCCGCCGCCCGAGATGTACTACGTCGACGAGCCCGTCGAGGGCACCCCCGCCGAACCCGACTGGTCACCGTTCCTCGCCAACCTCGACGCCGTGCGCGGCGAGATACCGGAGCCGTTGCGCTCGGCGATGGGCATGCCCCAGTTCCATGTGAGCGCTGCCGACCTCACCTACACCGACCCGGTACCGGCCTCGGAGCTGGCAGAGGCCAAGGTCCTGCTCCGCACGGCTCCCGGCCTGGCGGACCATGCGGAGCTCGTCGAGGGGAGCTGGCCTGCGGCGACGCCGGCCGGCGGTACCCACCCGGTCGAGGTGGCGGTCTCGCGCGCCGTCGCCGACGCCTACGGCTGGGAGCTCGGCGGCCAGTACGGCACGCTCGGCTCGGGTGCCGGCGCCGTTGCGGACCGCTACCCGAGCCTGGTCGTGACGGGCATCTTCGAGACCGGTGACCCCGACGCCGACTACTGGTTGCACAACAGTCTCGGCGCACGGGCCTCCGTGATCGCCGACCCCAACCGCGGCCTGCTCGGTACTGCCTCCGTCTATGTCAGTCCGGCGATGATCGTGCCCCTGACCCGGGGCTACGCCGAGACCCGCGTCTGGTACCCGGTCAGCACCGACGACGTGACGGCGGCCGCTGTGCCGGACCTCCTGTCCCAGGTCAACGGGCTCTCGACCAAGGTGATCCCCGTCCCGGCCGGACCCGACGACCCCACGCCGATCCAGCTGCGGCCCGACAGCCGGCTCAGCGAGATCCTGGACCGCCTGCTCGCGCAGCGCACCGGTGTCGACGCGATCGTCGCGGTCCTCGCCGTCGGGCCGCTCGGCGCGACCGTCGCTGTGCTGGCCCTGGGCGCTCGCCTCGTCGTGGACCGGCGCCGTTCGGCCCTCGCCCTGCTGCGCGCCCGCGGAGCGTCAGGGGGCCAGCTCCGCCTGCTCATGGGAGGCGAAGGGCTCGTCGTCGGGCTCGGCTCGGCAGCCGTCGGGTTCGGGGCGGGCCTCGCCCTCTCGACCTGGCTCGGCATGGACGCACCGGTGACCGTGAGCCAGGTGGGGCTCGCCCTCGCGGCGGGGCTCGCCCCGGCGGTCGCTCTCGCGCTCGCCACGTCGCCCGCCGGGCTCCGGACCACCCGGGCGGACCTCGCGCCCCGCTCGCGCAGCCGCGTGCGCTGGGTGCTCGAGGTGCTCGTCGTCGCGGGCGCGGCACTCGCGACCTGGCTGCTGCTCTCCCGCGGGGTCGTGGCCGGCTCGGGTGCGGGCTCCGGCGTCGACCCGCTGGTGGCAGCCGCGCCGCTCCTGGTGTCCCTCGCGCTCACCCTGCTCGCGGTACGTGCCTACCCCTGGATCGCGCTGGCGGTCGAACGCGCGCTCGCGCCGCGCCGCGACCTGGTGCCGTTCCTCGGGGCCGCCCGCGCCACGCGTGACCCGGCGGGCGGACCCGTGCCCGCGGTAGCGCTGGTGCTCGCCGTGGCCGTCGCCGCGACGTCCGCGGTGCTGTACTCGACGGTCTCCGGCGGCGTCGTCCGCGAGGCCTGGCGTGCGACCGGCGCCGACCTCCGGATCTCCGGCCCGGTGGTCGACGAGCCGGCGGCCGAGCAGATCGCCGCGCTCGACGGCGTCGAGGTGGTGGTCCCGGTCGGCGAGGTGGGCGACGGTGTGCTGCAGGGCGATGGCGGCTCCCCGCGTGCGGAGGTCTACACGGTCGACGCGGCGGCGCTCGCGACAGCCCAGGCGGACGTGGCAGGGGTACCGGAGACGCTCGGCGAGCTGGCCCGGGCGACCGGCTCCGGCGAGGCCGACGACGCGGTCCCGGTGATCCTCACCCGAGCCGCCGCCGGTCCCGGCGTGAGCCCGGGCAGCACCGGGATCACGCTCGCGACGCAGGAGGGCAACGTCCCCGTGCGCGTCGTCGACGTCGTCGACGAGCTGCCCGGACTGCCGGCCGACCGCTCCCTCGTCCTCGTCGACGCGGGCCGGCTGGCCGCGGGCACCGGCGACAGCAGCGGCTACCCACGGCTCGCACTCGTCGACCTGGCTGACGGTGCCGACCGTTCGGCGGTGGCCGCCGGGATTGTTCGTCTGCTCCCGACGGCGGTGGTGGAGGACCCGGACCAGGAGGCCGACGAGATGCTGGCGGCGCCGGTCTCCGGCGGGCTCGTGATCGCGTTCGTGCTGGCCGTGCTGCTCGCGGGCCTGCTCTGCGCGGCGGCCGTGGTGATGACGTTGATGCTCGCGGCGCCCGCGCGCGCCCGGCTGCTCGCCGTGCTGCAGACGCTCGGCCTGTCGCCACGCCAGGGGCGCGGGCTCGTCGGCTGGGAGATCGGGCCGTGGGCGGTGGTGGCGCTCGCGGTGGGCGCGGTGCTCGGCGTGGCGGTGCCGTCGCTCGTGCTGGCCGCGGTCGACGTCACGGCGCTGACGGGTGGCATCACGCAACCGGATGCTGCGTACGACCCCCTGCTCCTCGGCGCGGCCGCCGCAGGGTTCGTCGTGGTGGTGCTGGCCGCGGTGGGTGTCGCGGCGGCGCTGAGCCGGCGCGGCGAGGTGGCGGCCCAGCTGCGGATGGGCAGCAATGACTGACACGACGACGACCCTGTACCCAGGCGTTCGAGAGGGGACCCGATGAGCACGACCATCGAGCTGACGGACGGCGGCGCTCCGGTGTCGGCCGTCCCGGCGGAGGGCGGGGAGATCCGGTGCGGCGACCTGGTCCGGATCTTCGCCACGGACGGCGTCGAGGTGCAGGCGCTGCAAGGGCTCACGCTGAGCGTCGACCCGGGGGAGATCGTCGCCGTCGTCGGCGCGTCCGGGTCCGGGAAGTCCACACTGCTGACGATCCTCTCGGGCCTGGACACACCGACCGGCGGGTCGGCGGTGGTGGCGGGCACCGACCTGCTGACCATGGGGCACGCCGAACGGGTGCGCTACCAGCGCTCGACCGTCGGCTTCGTATGGCAGCAGACCTCGCGCAACCTCCTGCCGTACCTCACGGCGAGCGAGAACGTCCGGCTCCCGCTGGAGCTGGCGTCCCGCGGGTCGAGCCTGTCGAGACGGGACCGCGCGCGCCGCGTCGAGGCACTGCTCGAGCTGCTGGAGGTCGGTCATGTGGCCGGGCGGCGGCCGGGCGAGATGTCCGGCGGGGAGCAGCAGCGGACGGCGATCGCCGTCGCCGTGGCCAACAGCCCCCGCGTGCTGCTGGCCGACGAGCCCACCGGCGAGCTCGACGAGGCCACCTCCGTCGAGGTGCTGGAGGCCCTGCGCGGCGTGAACCGGGAGACGGGCGTGACCACCCTGATCGTGACGCACGACCCGACGGTGTCCGAGCACGTCGCGCGCACGATCCAGATCCGCGACGGCCGTACCTCCACGGAGACGCTGCGGCGTACGGAGACCGACGAGCACGGTGAGGCACGGCACGTCTCGGAGGAGTTCGCGGTGGTCGACCGGGTGGGCCGCCTGCAGCTCCCGCAGGACTTCGTGCACGCTCTCGACCTGCGCGACCGCGTGCGGCTGGCCCTGGAGCCGGACCACGTCGGCGTCTGGCCGGCGGCGCCGCAATCGCTGGTCGAGCCTGTCGAGACCGGACCGGGCACCGACGAGCTCGGCCGCCGGAAGACCGAGGAGGACCGATGACGACGACGACCGCGGCGCGCACCGTGCTGCGTGCCCAGGACCTCACCCGGGTGTTCGGTACCGGGGCGGGCGAGGTGCACGCGCTGACCAGCGCGTCGCTGGAGGTCGCGGCGGGCGAGCTGCTCGTGGTGCGCGGTCCGTCCGGCTCGGGCAAGACCACGCTGCTGAACCTGCTGGGCGGCCTGGACCGTCCGACGTCGGGCAGCGTGTGGCTGGGCGACTCCGAGCTGACGGCGCTGGGGGAGAAGGCGGTGCTCACCGCCCGGCGCGAACGGATCGGCTACGTGTTCCAGTCGTTCGGGCTGGTGCCCGTGCTCTCCGCGGCGGAGAACGTGGAGGTGCCGCTGCGGCTGCGGCGCACCGCCCCGGCCGAGCGTGCGGAACGGGTGGCGGCTGCGCTGGACGCCGTCGGGCTGGCCGGGCACGCGAAGCAGCGGCCCTACGAGCTCTCCGGTGGCCAGCAGCAGCGGGTGGGCATCGCCCGCGCGCTCGTGGCCGAGCCGGAACTGCTGCTCGCGGACGAGCCCACCGGGCAGCTCGATTCCGGGACCGCTGCCGTGGTGATGGACCTGCTCGCCCGGGTGGTGCACGAGAGGGGCGTCGCCGCCGTCGTCTCCACGCACGACCCGGAGCTGATGGCACGTGCGGACCGGGTGGTCGAGCTCCACGACGGCCGGGTGATAGACCGAGGCAACGGGTGAATTTCCTGGTGAACGGCCTGGCGGCACCTTTGTTACGGGTGTGAGAACCACCTGGTCAGAACTGTTACCGAGTGTTACCCGCGCATACCGAGATGGTCACAACTCGGTGGCTTTTCCTGTGAGGTGGTCATCGCCATCTGCATGTAGCGGCTACGTTAGGTCTGTTATCACTGGGCGCAAAGAAGCGTCCGCATCGCTCCGGACCGCGACCCGTCGGCTCGGGGTGAACTGCTACCCAGGAGGACACGTGACACCTCGAAAGCGACTTGTGGGGCTGAGTGCGTTCGCGCTCGCATCCGCGCTCGTGCTGACGGCTTGCGGCGGCGGTGGCGACGAGCCCCCCGCCGAGGGCGCCAGCTCCGGCATCGTGACGGTCGGCAACGGCGAGCCGCAGAACCCGATCATCCCGACCATGACCAACGAGACCTTCGGGTCCAAGGTTGTCAGCAGCGTCTTTGCCGGGCTCGTCTACTACGACGCCGAGGGTGTCGTGCACAACGAGGTCGCCGAGTCGATCGAGTCGGAAGACAACGTGGTCTGGAACGTCACGCTCAAGGACGGGTGGACGTTCTCGGACGGCACGCCGGTGACGGCGCAGAGCTTCGTCGACGCCTGGAACTACGGCGCCTACGGCCCCAATGCGCAGAACCTGAGCTACTTCTTCGAGCCCATCGAGGGCTTCGAGGACCTGCAGCTCGCCGAGGACCAGCTCGACGCCGAGGGCGTGCCGCTGGAGGGCGAGGTGCCCGCGGCAGAGGAGCTGTCCGGTCTCGAGGTCGTGAGCGACACCGAGTTCACCGTGACGCTCGCACAGCCGGAGTCCGACTTCCCGCTGCGGCTGGGCTACTCGGCGTTCTACCCGCTGCCCGAGTCCTTCTTCGAGGACCCGGAGGCGGCCGGCGAGGCCCCGATCGGCAACGGCCCGTACGTGCTGGAGACCTGGGAGCACAACGCGCTCATCGAGCTGCGCCCGAACGAGTCGTACGCGGGTGAGCGCACGGTCCAGAACGGTGGTGTGGACCTTGTGGCCTACACCGACGAGGACTCGGCCTACAACGACCTGCTCGACGGCAACCTGGACATCGTCACCAACGTCCCGGCGTCGGCGTTCGGCACCTTCGAGGAGGAGCTGGGTGACCGCGCCGTCAACCAGCCGGCCGCGGTGATCCAGGTGCTGCAGGTTCCCGAGTACGTCGAGGGCTTCCAGGGCGAGGCCGGGCTGCTGCGCCGCCAGGCCATCTCCAAGGCCATCGACCGCGACCAGGTCACGGAGACCGTGTTCAGCGGCTCCCGTACCCCCGCCTCGGACTTCACCTCACCGGTCATCAACGGCTGGAGCGAGGACGTCGAGGGCAGCGAGATCCTCGACTTCGACGCCGCGGAGGCCAAGCGGCTCTGGGACGAGGCAGAGGCGATCGAGCCCTGGGGCGACGAGCCGCTGCTGATCGCGTCCAACGCGGACAGCGACCACCAGTCGTGGATCGACCCGGTCTGCAACGGCATCCGCGACACGCTCGGCATCGACTGCGAGTTCGACGCCTACCCCACGTTCGACGAGTTCCTCGACGCGCGTGACAACGACGAGATCAAGGGCATCTACCGCGGCGGCTGGCAGGCCGACTACCCGGCCATGAGCAACTTCCTCGGCCCGGTCTACGGCACGGGTGCCGGCTCGAACGACATGGGCTACTCGAGCGAGGAGTTCGACAACAAGCTCACCGAGGCCAACGGTGCTACCGACCCCGAGGCCGCGATCGAGCTCTACAAGGAGGCCGAGACGATCCTGTTCCAGGACCTGCCGGGCATCCCGCTCTGGTACAACAACGCGACGGGCGGCTGGTCCGAGGCCGTCGAGGACGTCGTGTTCGGCTGGGACAGCGACCCGATCCTGTACCAGGTGACCAAGTCGGAGTGAGCCTGATCACGTCCGGACCTCCGGCGTGACGCTTCGCTCCAGGTGAGGCGGGGTACGCGCGTCGCGTACCCCGCCTTCCACTGTGCTGCGGCGCACCGTCCGGGTTGCTGTCCGGAACAATGGTTCGCTGAAACCGCTCAAGGAGAATTTCGATGCTCTGGTATCTCGGACGCCGGCTACTGCAGGTGATCCCTGTGTTTCTCGGCGCCACCCTGCTGCTCTACGCGCTGGTGTTCCTGCGCCCTGGTGACCCCGTGGCGGGCCTGGGCGGTGAGCGTGGGCTGCCCGAAGCCGTGCAGCAGCAGATCCGCGCCCAGTTCCACCTGGACCAGCCGTTCATCGTGCAGTACCTGTACTACCTGAAGGGCATCTTCACCTTCGACCTCGGTAACACGTTCACCGGACGTCCGGTGGCAGAGGTTGTGGCAGAGGCCCTGCCCATCACCTTCCAGCTCGCCATCATGGCACTCGCCATCGAGACGATCTTCGGTATCGGCTTCGGCCTCTTCGCCGGTATCCGCAAGGGCAAGTTCTTCGACTCCACGGTGCTGGTGTTCAGCCTCCTGCTGATCGCGCTGCCGACGTTCGTCACCGGCCTCGTCCTGCAGATCGTCGTCGGCGTCCGCCTCGACTGGCTGCCCGTCACCGCAGGCCGAGATCCCGACTTCATCAGTCTGCTGATGCCGGCCGTGGTGCTCGCGACGACGTCGTTCGCCCAGATCCTGCGCCTGACCCGTACCTCGGTGATCGAGAACGTCACCGCCGACTTCGTCCGCACCGCGCGCGCCAAGGGCCTGCCGCGCGACAAGGTGACGACCCGGCACGTGCTGCGCAACTCGCTCATCCCCGTCGTCACCTTCATCGGTGTCGACCTGGGCAACCTGATGACGGGCTCGATCGTCACCGAGGGCATCTTCAACATCAACGGCGTCGGCGGCACGCTCTTCAAGGCGATCTCTCAGGGCGAGGCGGTCACGATCGTGACGATGTCGACCGTGATCGTGCTCGTCTACATCGTCGCCAACCTGCTCGTGGACCTGCTGTACGCCGTCCTGGACCCGAGGATCCGTTATGCCTGAGAACCGCTACGACAAGGCCCCGCGTCCGGGCCAGGGCCACTTCGTGGCCGCACCTGAGGACGTCAAGGTCGGTGTGGTCGACGCCGTCTCGGTCGACGAGACGCCGTCGAGCATGTGGCGCGACGCCTGGCGGGACATGAGCCACCGACCGCTGTTCTGGATCTCCGCCCTGATGATCCTGGTGGTCATCGTGGTCTCGATCGCCCCCGGTGCGTTCACCAATCTGCTGCCGCGCTCCGGATGTGTCCTGGCGGACTCGCTGCTGCCGCCGTCGAGCGAGCACCTCTTCGGCACGGACAAGATCGGCTGCGACATCTACACCCGTACGCTCTACGGAGCTCGCGCGTCGGTGCTGGTGGGCCTGCTCACCACGGCCTTCGTCGTGGTGCTCGGCACCGCGATCGGCGCCATCGCCGGCTACTACGGCGGCTGGACGGACACGATCCTGTCGCGCATCACGGACATCTTCTTCGCCGTGCCGTTCGTGCTCGCCGCGATCGTGATCCTCAGCATCGTGCCGACCCGCAGCCCCTTGGCCGTGGCGCTCGTGCTTGCCTCCTTCGGCTGGACCACCATCGCCCGCATCACGCGTGGCGCCGTGCTCAGCGTGAAGAACAACGAGTTCGTGACGGCGTCCAAGGCGCTCGGCATGAGCCGCGGCGCCATCCTGTGGCGGCACGTGCTGCCCAACTCGGCAGCGCCGATCATCGTCTACTCGACGGTTGCGCTCGGTACGTTCATCGTGGCCGAGGCCACGCTGACGTTCCTCGGTATCGGGCTCGACCCGTCCACCGTCTCCTGGGGCGGTGACCTGTCGAACGGGCGAGCATCGATCCGCACCAACCCGGACATCATGTTCTACCCGGCCGCGGCACTCGCCTTCACGGTGCTCGGCTTCATCATGCTGGGCGACGTGGTGCGCGACGCCCTCGACCCGAAGGCGAGGAAGCGATGACCACCACGATCACCCTCACCGACGGATCCACTGAGGACGCTCCTGTGCCCGCCGAGAAGCGCGACGACACCACGCCCCTGCTGGAGATCCGCGACCTGCAGATCTCCTTCACCACGGCCACCGGCAAGGTCGACGCCGTGCGCGGCGTGGACCTCACGATCTACCCGGGTCAGTCCGTGGCGATCGTCGGCGAGTCGGGCTCCGGCAAGTCGACCACCGCGCACGCGATCATCGACCTGCTGCCCGGCACCGGCAAGGTGACCGGCGGTTCCATCTCGTTCGGCGGGCGCGAGCTCGTCGGCCTGAAGCGCAAGCAGGTCGAGGACCTGCGCGGGCGCGAGATCGGCCTGGTTCCCCAGGACCCGATGTCCAACCTGAACCCGGTGTGGCGCATCGGCACGCAGATCGACGAGGCGCTGGTCGCCAACGGCTTCCAGGGCAGCAAGGCGGAGCGCACCGCGCGGGTCGCCGAGCTGCTCGGCGAGGCCGGTCTGCCCGACGCCGCGCGCCGGGCCCGCCAGTTCCCGCACGAGTTCTCCGGCGGTATGCGCCAGCGAGCGCTCATCGCGATCGGCCTCGCCTCACGGCCGAAGCTGCTCATCGCGGACGAGCCGACCTCGGCGCTGGACGTGACGGTCCAGAAGAAGATCCTGGACCACCTGGAGGACCTGACCGCCGAGCTCGGCACGGCCGTCCTGTTCATCACGCACGACCTGGGCCTGGCCGCCGAGCGCGCCGAGCACCTCATCGTGATGTACAAGGGCAAGATCGTGGAGTCCGGCCCGGCGGTGCAGATCCTCAAGGACCCGCAGCACGAGTACACCAAGCGGCTCGTGGCCTCGGCCCCGTCGCTGGCCTCGCGCCGCATCCAGTCCGCGCACGAGCGCGGCCAGGAGGCAGAGGACCTGCTCGCCGAGCACGCGGACGAGGTGGAGACGTCGGCGCCCGACGTCGTCGTGGCGAAGGACCTGACCAAGATGTTCCACATCCGTGGTTCCCGGCCGGGTTCGCACACCGACTTCACGGCCGTGGACAGCGTCGACTTCGCGCTGCCCAAGGGGCACACGCTCGCGCTGGTGGGCGAGTCGGGCTCCGGCAAGTCCACGGCGGCGAACATGGTGCTGGGACTGCTCGAACCGACGTCGGGCACCGTCATGTTCGACGGCAAGGACGTCGCCAAGATGTCCGCGAAGGAGCAGTTCGCGCTGCGCCGCCGGGTGCAGCCGGTGTTCCAGAACCCGTACGGGTCGCTGGACCCGACGTACTCGGTGTTCCGCTCGATCGAGGAGCCGCTCGCCCTGCACCGGGTGGGTGACCGCAAGTCCCGCGAGGCCCGCGTCCGCGAGCTGCTGGACATGGTCTCCCTGCCACAGGCGACCATGCGCCGGTTCCCGAACGAGCTGTCGGGCGGGCAGCGGCAGCGCATCGCCATCGCGCGTGCGCTGGCGCTCAAGCCCGAGGTGCTCGTGCTCGACGAGGCCGTCTCGGCGCTCGACGTGCTGGTCCAGGCGCAGATCCTGACGCTGCTGAACGACCTGCAGGCCGAGCTGGGGCTGTCCTACCTCTTCATCACGCACGACCTCGCGGTCGTGCGGCAGATCGCGGACCTCGTGGCCGTGATGAAGGACGGCAGCATCGTGGAGCACGCGACCACCGACGAGGTGTTCGACAACCCGCAGCAGGAGTACACGCGGGACCTGCTGGCGGCGATCCCGGGCGCGAGCCTGGAGATCGGCGGCTGACCTCAAGCAGCTCCGCGAAGTAGAGCGCCTGTCCGAGTCTCCCTGGCGATATCAGGGGCGACTCGGACAGGCGCTCTACTTCGCGGTCCGCCGCTCGGCGAGGTAGAGCGTGTGTCCGGACAGGCGCTCTACTTCGCGGACCGGTTTTCGGCGCGGTTGTATTCACCGGACAGTGACACGGTCGACACCTGGTGATTTCGATTCGCGGGTAGGATGGGTGGTGCTGCGAGACCGGTCCGCTTCGGATCAGAGTCCGCGCCCCTGACCTCCCTTCTGGAAATGAGTGCTTCGTGACCGTGCCTGCAACCGCGCCGACCTCGGTCCGTGCGACCCGTTCCGACCTTCGAAACGTCGCGATCGTGGCCCACGTCGACCATGGCAAGACCACGCTCGTGGACGCCATGCTGCGGCAGTCCGGATCCTTTGGCGCCCGCCAGCACCTCGAGGACCGCGTGATGGACTCGGGCGACCTGGAGCGTGAGAAGGGCATCACGATCCTCGCCAAGAACACCGCCATCCGGTACTCCGGCCCGGCGGCCGCGGCGAACGGTGAGCCCGACGGCATCACCATCAACGTGATCGACACCCCCGGCCACGCCGACTTCGGCGGTGAGGTCGAGCGCGGCCTGTCCATGGTCGACGGCGTCGTCCTGCTCGTCGACGCGTCCGAGGGCCCGCTGCCCCAGACCCGCTTCGTCCTGCGCAAGGCGCTGGCCGCCAAGCTGCCCGTCATCGTCGTGGTGAACAAGGTGGACCGCCCGGACGCGCGCATCACCGAGGTCGTCGCGGAGACCACCGACCTGCTGCTCGGCCTGGCCAGCGACCTGTCGGACGAGGTCGAGGACCTCGACCTGGACGCCATCCTCGACGTCCCCGTCGTGTACGCGTCGGCGAAGGCCGGCCGCGCCTCCACCGAGCAGCCCGCCGACGGCGGCCTGCCCTCCAGCGAGGACCTCGAGCCGCTGTTCGCGACCATCCTCGAGAAGACCCCGGCCCCGACGTACGAGGAGGACATGCCGCTGCAGGCGCACGTCACCAACCTCGACGCGTCGCCGTTCCTCGGCCGTCTCGCGCTGCTGCGCATCCACAACGGCACCCTGGTCAAGGGCCAGAACGTCGCGTGGGCCCGTCACGACGGCTCGCTGCAGACCGTGAAGATCACCGAGCTGCTCGAGACCAAGGCGCTCGACCGCGTGCCGACCGACAAGGCCGGCCCGGGCGAGATCGTCGCCGTCGCCGGTATCGCGGACATCATGATCGGCGAGACCCTGACGGACGTCGACGACCCGCGGCCGCTGCCGCTCATCACGGTCGACGACCCGGCGATCTCGATGACCATCGGTATCAACACCGGCCCCCTCGCTGGCAAGGGCGGCAAGGGCCACAAGGTCACCGCCCGCCAGGTGAAGGACCGCCTCGACGCCGAGCTCGTCGGTAACGTCTCGCTCAAGGTCCTCCCGACCGAGCGTCCCGACGCCTGGGAGGTGCAGGGCCGTGGTGAGCTGGCCCTGGCCATCCTCGTCGAGCAGATGCGCCGCGAGGGCTTCGAGCTCACGGTCGGCAAGCCGCAGGTCGTCACCAAGATCATCGACGGCAAGGTCCACGAGCCGATGGAGCGCATGACCATCGACGTGCCCGAGGAGTACCTCGGCGCCGTCACGCAGCTCCTGGCGCAGCGCAAGGGCCGCATGGAGACCATGACGAACCACGGCACCGGCTGGGTCCGCATGGAGTTCATGGTCCCGGCGCGTGGCCTCATCGGCTTCCGCACGCAGTTCCTCACGGACACTCGCGGCACCGGTATCGCCGCGTCGATCGGTGACGGCTACGAGCCGTGGCACGGCCCGATCGAGTCGCGCATGACCGGCTCGCTCGTCTCCGACCGCGCTGGCAAGGTCACGCCGTTCGCCATGATCAACCTGCAGGAGCGCGGCTCCTTCTTCGTGGAGCCCACGCAGGAGGTGTACGAGGGCATGATCGTCGGCGAGAACTCGCGCAACGAGGACATGGACGTCAACATCACCAAGGAAAAGAAGCTGACGAACATGCGTTCCGCCAGCGCCGACAACTTCGAGAACCTCATCCCGCCGCGCAAGCTCACGCTCGAGGAGTCCCTCGAGTTCGCGCAGGAGGACGAGTGCGTCGAGGTGACCCCTGAGGTAGTCCGCATCCGCAAGGTCCTCCTGAACGCGACGGACCGCGCCCGCGCGACGGCCCGCGCCAAGCGAGCCTGACCAAGCCTTCCCGCTGAGTGCTGGATATTCGCCCATGAACGTTCGTTCAGAGGGCGAATATCCAGCACTCAGTGCTTTCTCCGGTGGGGTGCTCGCCGTTCATGCGCATCCGGACGACGAGACGTTGTCGACCGGAGGTTTGCTCGCCACCTTCGCGAGGGCCGGGCTGCCCGTGTGCGTGGTGACGTGCACGCGTGGGGAGCGCGGCGAGGTGATCGCCCTCCCGGGTACGACGTCGGAGGGCCGCGCCGGTCTCGAGGGCGACGGCCCCGCACTGGGCGCCTACCGCGAGGGCGAGCTGGCGGCTGCCCTGGCGCGGCTGGGCGGGGGAGTCGACGGCGCCGTCGAGCACGCCTTCCTGGACACGCTTCCGCAGGCAGGCCCGGAGCTCACCGCGACGTCGGACGCCCCCGCCGGATCGGACGGCGTGCGGTACGAGGACTCCGGCATGAGCTGGGTGGCGCCCGGCGTCGCCGGGCCGGCACCGGACTCCCCGCCGACGGCGTTCGCGCGGGTTCCGCTCGACGAGCCCGCGGGCCGGCTCGCGGCCCTCGTCCGCGCGCGGCGTCCCGCCGTCGTCGCGACCTACGAGCCCGGGGGCGGGTACGGGCACCCCGACCACGTTCGCGCGCACCAGGTGACGGTCCGTGCGCTCGAGCTCGCGGCGGACCCGGGCTGGCGGCCCGGCGGCATCGTCCGGCCGGACCGCACAGGAAGGCCGGCTACCGGCGTCGGGCAGCGGGACGAACCGTGGGCCGACGCCGAGCTGTGGCAGGCCGTCGCCCCCGCCGCCGAGCTGCGGGAGGCGCGTGCGACGCTCGCTGCCACGCCCGCCGCGAGGGTGCTCGCCGCGGCCGAGGGGCTCACCTTCGCGGACCCGGACGGGGACCTGCCGCCGTACGCCAAGCCGGACCTGGACATGCGGCCGGCGGAACGTCAGGGGTCCGGTACGTCGGGGAACCCGGCACCCGACGAGCTGCCGATCACCCGCGTGGGCAGGGTCGCGCGGGTGGACGTCCGGCCGGTGATCGGGCGGGTGGCCGACGGCATGCGGGCTCACGCCTCACAGGTGCAGCACGCGACCGCGCTCGCGCGGCCGGGAGGTCCGCTCGCCGGCTGGTACGCCCTGTCCAACGACGTACTGGCCCCGATCCTGCCCACGGAAACGTACCTGGTCGGTACTCCTGGGTCATCCGGGCGGTGAGAACGGGGTTGTGCTCGTGTGCGGCTCGAACACGAACACAACCCCGTTCTCGGTGACCGCCGGGGGTCAGCGCTCCTGGAGGGCGTCCAGGCCGATCGCCATCGCCGCCACCAGGCGGCGGTCGATGTTCGGGTCCTGGATGTTGACGACGTAGCGGTCACGCAGGCCCCACTTCTTCTCCACGCTGAACGCGGGGCGGCCGTCGACCAGGAAGTCGAAGTGGTACGGCAGCCAGGCCGCCTCGACGAGCCGGCGGATGATGGCGACCGCCATGCTGCGCTCGGACCCCGTGGCCGTGCCCAGTCCGGGCTGCTCGACGTGCCAGGTGGTGCGCAGCAGCGACTTGGCGAAGTCCTTGCGGAACGAGCCGACCGGGTTGCCGCCGCCGTCGACGACGTCGTAGGTGGCGCCGAGGTCCATCATCTGGCGGGCCTTGAAGCCGAGCACCGGCTCGCGCTTGGTGTCGTCGGTGTAGAGCGTCACCTGCTCACGGAAGGCCATGCGCTTCTGCTGGGCGAACGCGTAGAGCTCGCCCTCGGAGCCGTCGGGACGTGCGCCGTGCACCTCGTACTGGTTGACCATCAGCCGGATGCGCTGTCGAACGATGAGCTGAGTCTGTGCCTGAAGCGTATTCACCCGCCGGAGTGTTGCACATTCGCAGTGTCCTCCCAGGTGAATGCTGGACAATACCTGGGTGAACTCACCCGGACGTCACCTCGGACGAACGATCGTGCGCACCCTGCTCGCCGTGCTGCTCGGCGTGGTCATGGGCGGCCTCGGGACCGTGGTGCACCGGTTCGGTGACGAGTCGTGGTACCTCGGTCTGGTTCTCGCACTGGCACTGACCGCCGCATCGGGCGTGCTCGCGCGCGCCTGGGCCGGTTACGGCACACTGCTTGGATTCGGCGTGGGCTGGGTCGCCATGGTGCAGGCCCTGTCGCTCCCGGGTTCCGGGGGCGACGTCGTGGTCCCGGCGGGTGTGCTCGGCATGGTCTGGTCGTACGCGGGGGTGGCGGTCCTGGCGGTCGTCGCGTTCCTGCCGTCGTCGTGGTTCGCTGAGGTTCCAGCACGCCGAGATCGGCCTGCTGCCTGACGCCTGCGGTCCTTCGCAGGCTGGTTCAGGATGGTGGTGAGGATTGATACACAACCTCCACCTCGGGGCGTCCAGTACGCGGCCTTGGGCGGGATTCTCGCTGGATAGGATGCCCGGCAGGGCGGCCCCGTCCAGCGGATTCGCCGCAGGCCAGGTGCGCCCTTGGGGGACGCGGAGAGCCCGCGTCTCGGGTAGTTGCACGGAGCGTGCCGATGGGCCAGCCGACCGAGCGTGACGAACCGCTCGAGCCGACGTCAGACGAGAACACCGGGACGCAACCCGCCCCGGTGACGCCTCCCCCCTTGTCCCGGACGCGCCCTGGCAGCGTCCCGAGGCAGGTCGCGAAGCCCCCGATACGCCCGAGCGACCCCGGGGCAGCGCAAACCCCAGTACCGGCAGGTCAACCGACCGCGCAGCCGACCCCCAGATCCCCAGAGAAGGCCCAGCCCGTGACCCCTCCGGAGCAGTCCGAGGCCCCCGAGGCCCCGCGCCCGCCCGTCGTGCCGCCCGCAACGCCGCCCGCGGCACCCGAGAGCGCCCCCAGGGGCGCTGGAGCGGACGCCGAGGCGCCGGCCGGCGCACCGAGCGGACCCGAGTCGTCGGCCCCGCCTGCGACGCCGAGCGAGCCTGAGGTTCCTGGCGCGTCGGAGGCACCGGTCCCGCCCGTGTCTCCGGTCCCGCCGGTGTCTGCGAACCCGCCCGTGTCTCCGCGCAAGGCGGAGACCCCCGGTGAGCCGGTGCCCGGATCGGCGAGCGAGCCTGCGGCTCCGGGTACGTCCGCAGCTGCGGTTCCGAGCGAGCCCACGGCTGCGAGCAAGCCTGAGAACGTGGCCCCGAGCGAGCCCACGGCTCCGAGCAAGCCTGAGAACGTGGCCCCGAGCGAGCCCGTGGCTGCGAGCAAGCCTGAGGTAGCGGGCCCGAGCGAGCCCAAGGCCCCGACTGGACCTGAGGTCGCGGCTCCGAGCGCGTCCAAGGCCCCGAGCGAGCCTGAGGTCGCGGCCCCTGCCGAGGCCAAGGCTCCGACCAGGCCCGAGGCGGTTGACCGTAGCGAACCCACGGTTCCGAGCAAGCCCGAGGCTGCCGCCCCGAACCCGTCCAAGACGCCGAGCGAGCCTGCCGCTGCGGCTCCGGGCAAGCCCGACGCTCCAGGCAAGCCCGACGCTCCGAGCCGACCCGCGCCCGTGAGCGGAGCCGCTTCGAACACGTCCTCGACGGAGAGCGCACCGGTCACGCCGCCCGTCGTCGAACCCGTACCGGTAGCGGTGCTGCAGACAGTCGTGGAGAAGCTGGAGACGCCGCCGACGAAGGCGGCCGCGACGCCGCGGAGCGGCTACACGCCGCGGGTCTTCGCGTTCGACCGCCCGCCCAAGACGGCGCCCGGGGCGGCCGCCGACGGCGCGGCCGCCGCGCCGCAGACCCCTGCGCAGCCGGCCGAACCCGCCGCGCCCGTCGGCCAGGCTCCCGCCGCGACGGACGGGGGCAGGACGTCCGACGAGGCGAAGACCGGAACCTCCGCCGGACCGGTCCCCGGTACACCGGCCGCTGGTGCCCCGAGGCCCGCGGTGGCAGCATTCGGCGCCGCAGCCGGCGCAGCGGCAGCGACGGCTGCTGCTGGCGCTGCGGCGGCCAGGCCTGCTTCCGCCGACGCGGCGCGCTCGGCCGACCGGGGCACCGCACCTGGCCCGGCGACGTCTGGCGAGGTGACGCCCAGGACGGCGGCACCCGAGGCGCCGGCGCCCAAGACGGATGCGCCCGACAAGGCAGCGCCCGCCGAGCCGGCTCCGCGCACCACGACGCCCGGCGCGGCGTCCGCCGGAGCAGCAGCAGGCGCCGCTGCCGCCGGAGCCGCTGCCGGCGCGGCGGCGAGTGCCGCCGCTCCGCCCGCAGCAGCCCCGGCCGCTCCGCCCACGCCGGCCGCTCCGCCCACGCCGGCCGCTCCGCCCACGCCGGCCGCCTCGCCCACGCCAGCGGCCCCGCCGTCGGTCCCGCCGCGTTCGCCCGAGCCGCAGCCGGGAGCGGTCGCACCGCCTCCTGGTCAGGTTCCGCCGGCCGCGCCCGACCAGAACTCCTTCCTGAAGCCGCTGACCGGCGCTATCCAGCGTGTGTCCCGTCCGCTGGCCGGTACCCGCTGGGCGCCGGTGCGTCCGGACGGGGCAGCACCGGCAGCCTCCGCACAGGGACCGGCTGGGCCGCAGGGCCCCGCCGGACCGGGTGGTCCTGGTGGGCCGTTCGGCCCTGTCGGCCCCAACGGCCCGAGCGCGTCCGGCCAGGGCGAGTTCTTCGGTCTCGCCGGGGACGGCGCCCCGAGCCGCGGACCGAAGATCGCGCTGATCTCCGTGCTGGTCGTCGTCCTGCTGTTCGCGGTCTACGCCTTCGTGGCGTGGGGTCTGAGCGACAAGACGCCGCGCGAGACCACGGTGGCCGGTGTCGACGTCGGCGGTATGACGCAGGCCCAGGCCGCCGCCGCGATCACCGAGCAGCTCGCCCCGCGGGCCAAGGAGCCGATCGAGCTCACCGCGGGTGAGGGCAAGGCCCAGCTCTCCCCGGAGCCGAGCGGTCTCGCCATCGACGCGGAGGCGACGGCGGCTGAGCTCACCGAGTTCTCGCTGAGCCCGGTGCGGATGTGGGAGCACATGTTCGGCGGCTCGGACGAGGCGCTCGTCCTGGCCATCGACCAGAAGAAGTTCGACGCCGCGGTGGCCGGCCTCGAGGAGTCGCTCGCCGTCGAGCCCGTGGACGGCACCGTCTCCTTCGTCGACGGGCAGGCGGTCAAGACGGACCCGAAGGAGGGCTCGCGGATCGTCGCGAGCGAGACCTCGCGCATCATCCAGGAGCGCTGGATCCTTCAGCAGGGCCCGTACGACCTGCCGGTCGAACCGGTCGAGCCGACGATCACGCAGCAGGAGACCGACGAGGGCCTCGCCGTCGCGCAGAAGGTCATCTCGGCGCCGGTCACGGTGTCGGTCGGCGGACAGTCACCGGTCCTGGCGCCGGACGTGCTGGCTGGGCTGTTCCGGTTCGAGCAGCGCGACGGCAAGCTCGTCACCTTCGTCGACGGGGAAGCGACCGTCGCGGCGGTCGTCGAGGCTACCGACGACTTGCTGGAGGTGCCGTCCGACGCCCACTTCGAGTTCGCCGGCGGCAAGCCGACGGTCGTCGGGGGCAAGACGGGAACCACCCTGGACCCCGCCGACGCGGGCAAGGCCGTACAGACCGCTGCGACGGGCGACGACCGCGAGACGTCGGTCGAGCTGGTCGAGCAGGACCCGAAGGAGACCGTGGACTCCCTGAAGGCCCTCGGGGTCAAGGAAGTGGTCTCGTCGTTCCACACGCCGCTGACGAACGAGCACGTGCGCACGCAGAACCTGATCCGCGGCGCCGAGATGATCACCGGCAACCTCGTGAAGCCGGGGGAGACGTTCTCCCTGCTCGACGCGCTGGCGCCGATCACGCTGGAGAACGGCTACTTCGACGCCGGCGTCATCGAGAACGGCGAGCACGTCGAGGCAGTGGGCGGCGGGCTCTCGCAGATGGCGACGACGACCTTCAACGCCGGGTTCTTCGCCGGCTACGAGGACGTGGAGCACCACGCGCACTCCTTCTGGTTCCCACGCTACCCACCGGGTCGCGAGGCCACGATCTACGTGGGCGCGAAGGACATGAAGTTCACCAACGACACGCCCTACGGCGCGGTGCTCCAGTCCTACGTGGCGGGCGGCGAGCTCTGGGTCAAGATCTGGAGCACGAAGCACTACCGGGTCGAGGAGAGCAACACCGGCAAGACGAACGTGGTGCCCACGTCGGCGATCCACGACTCGTCGGCCGACTGCAAGCCCTACCCGGGCGGCGAGGCCGGCTTCTCGATCGGCATCAACCGCAAGGTCTACCTGGGCGACAAGCTGGCCAAGGAGAACTCCTTCAACCACACGTACAACCCGGACAACCCGGTGGTCTGTGACTAGCGCCCGTGACTAGCCAGTAGGGCTTAGACGGCTCACCGGCGGTAGGTTTCGCACATGCTTGGACGTAGCGAGCGGGAGTCTCCCGCGCACGCGGTGCTTGCCGCGCAGATGGCGGGCTGGAACGACCCGGTCGAACTGCTGGACCTCGGTACCACGGCGGACACGCTCGCCACGGTGGCCGGCATCGAGGCGCTGGCGGCGGTGGTGCACCTGGGACACCCGGAGCACCCCGCGCCAGGCCTCGAGCGTGCCCTCCTGGAGGGTGCGCCGTCGCTCATCGTGACGGGTGCGGTAGCCGTGCCCGGCCAGTGGGTGTGGGTCGGTGCGGGCTCGACCGTGGGCCAGGTGGTGGTCGACGAGGCAGGGATGCGCGACTGCGCGAGCGTCCTGCGGAGCCTCGGCGCCAGCCCGCGCCTCGTGCCGACGCGCGCGACGGTCGAGGAGCGGATAGCCCTCGCGGGTGAGGGCGGGTCGCTGGTGATCGAGCGGTCCCGGGTCCCGGCGGGTTTCGCCGAGCTGCCCGACAGCGCCGCGCTCGCCGAGGGCGGACCCGTCTGGTACGGGCTCCTGGAGTCGCGTGACGACTGGCCGCCCTTCGCCGAGCCCGCGCAGGTGTGGCTCGCGTTCGGCCCGGCCGACGACCATCTCGGTTCCCTGCAGCCGACGCTCGCGCTCGTCGCCGAAGCCGGCCTCGACCTGGACCACCTGCGCAGCCAGCCGTCGTCGGCCGGGCCGCACGTGTTCTTCACGTCGTTCTCCTGCCCGACGTCGGACGTGCTGAGCGACCTGGTCGCCGCGCTCACCGAGCGGGGCGTCGCACACCGCACCCTGGCCGTCCTGCCCGGCGAGTCGTTCGTGCCGGGGCCGGACGCCCTGACGCCACGGTGGGCATGACGGTGGGCATGACGGTGACAGGCACCGAGCGCGGCACCCGGGCCGCGTACCTGGGCCCGGAGGGCACGTTCACGCACCAGGCGGCGCTGGAGTGGGCGGGTCTGCACGCCGCGGCCGGTGGTTCCACGGGCGACGTGACCGTCGAGCCGCTGGCCACGGTCAAGAACGTGCACGACGCCGTGTCCGGCGGGACGGCCGACGTCGGCGTCGTCGCCATCGAGTCGTCGGTCGAGGGCTACGTCGTGCCCTCGCTGGACGCGCTGCTGTCCAGCCCGGACGTCGTGGCGGTGGACGAGGTGGCGCTCGACGTGTCGTTCGACGCGTTCGTGCGCCCTGGCCACGGCGAGCTGACCCAGGTCTCCGCGCACCCGCACGGCCTGGCGCAGTGCGCCGGCTTCGTCACGAGCACCGGCCTGGCGACCGCCCCGGCGTCGTCCAACGCGGCGGCGTGCCGTGACGCCGGACCGGGCACCATCGCTCTCGGGCCCACGATCTGCGGCGAGCTCTACGGGCTGGAGACCTACGCGAAGGCGGTCGAGGACTTCCGCGGCGGCCGCACCCGGTTCCTCGTCCTGACCCGGCGGAGCGCGGCCGACGCGTACCTGGCGCGTTCTCGTGCGGCGGGCGCGACGGCCTGGAAGACGATGCTGGCGATCACCCCGGCGGTGACCGGGCCGGGCGTGCTCGCGCGGATCACCGCCGCGTTCGGGGATCGGGGCGTGAACATGTCGAGCCTGATCACGCGCCCGCTCAAGGCACAGGAGAGCAAGTACGTCTTCGTCGTGACGTTCGACGAGGCACCGTGGGACCAGGGTGCCCGCGAGGTGGTGAGCGACCTGCTCGCCGCCGGCGACTCCCTCAAGACGCTCGGCCTGTTCCCCGCGGGCGCCGGATTCCGGGCGCTCGACGGCGTGCTCGACCCGGACCACGTCCCGGTCGGCTCGATCTCGGCCAAGGACTCCGACGAGGCGCGTGAACGTGGGCTGCTGTGGTGAGCGGCGCGCAGAGCGGCCCGGTGGGCATCGTCGGCCTGGGCCTGATCGGCGGCTCCCTGGCCAAGGCGCTCCAGGCGGCGGGTGTGCCGGTCGTCGCGACCGACCCGGCTTCGAACGAGGAGGCCCGCGCGGCGGGCCTCTCGGTGGTGGACGACGTCGCGGGGCTCGCCCTGCACCGTCCCGAGATCGTGGTGCTCGCCGCGCCGCTGCGCGCCATGCGTGCGGTCGCGGGGGAGCTCGCCGAGGCGCTGGCGGGCGAGCCGGGCTGGGACCCGACCGTGACCGACGTCGGCTCGGTGAAGGCGCCCGTTCGGGAGGCGGTGGCGGACGCCGGTCTGGCCGGCCGTTACGTCGGGGCGCACCCGATGTCGGGAACCGAACGGAGCGGGTTCGGTGCCTCCTCGGCGGAGCTGATGCAGGGCATCCCGTGGGCGGTGACCTGCGCGGCGACCGAGGTCGGCGTGGCCGGTGCGGCCAGGACCGACCCTGTCCGGCTGGAACGGGTGCTGCGGCTGGTGACCGGCCCGCTCGGCGGGACGGCTGCCGTGCTCACCGACGACCTGCACGACGAGGCGGCCGCCCTCGTGTCGCACGTTCCGCACGTGCTGGCCAACCAGCTGCTCGGGGCGGTGTCCGGCGCGCCGGTGCGGGACCTGGCGCTGGGGCTCGCGGCCGGCTCGTTCCGGGACGGGACCCGGGTCGGGCTCACCGACCCGCGCCGCACCGAGGCGATGGTCACCGAGAACGCGCCCTGGGTGGCCCCGGTGCTGCGGCTCGCGGCCCGGGACCTCGAACGGCTTGCGGACGACCTCGAGTCGAACGCGCCGACCCACTGGTTCTTCGACCGCCCGGACCCGGTGCGTGAGCTGATCGGCCGCCCGGGCGGGCCGCGCGTGACCGGCCTGCGTCCGGGCGACGGAACCACCCGTCCCGGCGTCGGCTCGGACGCCGAGGTGGTGCCGCTGACGGGCGACTGGCCCGCGGAGCTGGTGACGCGGTGCGCGGCGGGTGCTGTCGTGGTCCGGCTCGATGACCGGGGCGCGGAGCTCCAGTCGGCGCGCTGAGACGGGAGATCGGGGCCAGGCGGCTGGGAGTGTTCGTACGCGGCCCAGCCGCCTTCGTCATGCCCCGGTGGTCTACAGCGCCGCGGCCAGCGCCCGGCCCGTCGTCCGCCCCGTGAAGAGGCAGCCGCCGAGGAACGTGCCCTCCAGCGCGCGGTGCCCGTGCGAGCCACCGCCGCCGAAGCCCGCGGCCTCCCCGACCGCCCACAGGCCCTCCAGCACGTCCCCGGACGCGGTGAGCGCGCGGCCCGTCTCGTCGCACCAGATGCCGCCCAGCGTCTTGCGGGTCAGCACCGTCAGGCGGACGGCGAGCAGCGGCCCGTCCTGGGGGTCGGTGAGGGCGCGCGGCGGGGACACCCGGATGGCCTTGTCCACGATGAAGTGGCGTGCGGCCGACGTCGCCACGACCTGCGGGTCCTTGCCGAGGCCCGAGGCCACCTGGGCGTCCCGGGCCGTGATGAGGGCGGCCAGCTGCTCGGCGTCGATGTGCCCGGTCGAGCCCTCGGTGGCCTCGGTGAGGGCGTTCATCTTCGCGGCGAGCTCTGCGGGCGTGCTCGCCCAGAGGAACTCCTCCGACTGCTCAGCGAACGTCCGCACCGGCATCGACTTCCCGCGCACGCGTTCCACCAGCAGCGGTACCGACTTTCCGGTCAGGTCGGGGTTCTGCTCGGAGCCCGACAGCGCGAACTCCTTCTCCATGATCGTCTTGTTCAGCACGAACCAGGAGTGGTCGTCCCCGCGGTTGGTCACGTGCTGCAGGGCGCCGAGCGCGTCGAAGCCGGGGAAGAGCGGGCTGGGCAGGCGGCCGCCTTCGGCGTCGAGCCACAGCGGGGACGGACCGGCCAGGATCCGGATGCCGTGCTTGGACCAGACCGGCGAGTGGTTCGCTATGCCCTCGGGGTAGTGCCACATCCGGTCCTCGTGCACGAGGGCGGCGCCCGACGCGGCGGCGACGCCGAGCATGAGCCCGTCCGTGGAGTCCGGCACGCCCGACAGCATGCGGGTGGGCAGGCGGCCGGCGTCCGCCGACCAGTGGGCGCGTGCCAGGTCGTGGTTCGCACCGATACCGCCGCTCGCGACGACCACTGCCCGCGCGGACAGCTCCACCTCGCCGGTCACCGTGCGGTTGGAGGGCTCGCCGCGGCCCACGCCGTCGTCGGCGAGGATCTCCGCACGCACGCCCGTGACCCGGCCGTCGGTGGTGACCAGCGACGTGACCCGGTGCCGGAAGCGCAGGTCCAGCAGCCCGGCCCGGTTCGCCTCGCGCGCGGCGACGACGAACGGCGCGACGACGGCGGGTCCCGTGCCCCACGTGACGTGGAAGCGCGGCACCGAGTTGCCGTGGCCGCCCGCCGGGTATCCGCCCCGCTCCGCCCACTGCACCGCCGGGAACCAGCGCACCCCCTTGGCGTGCAGCCACGACCGCATGTCACCGGCGGCGAACTCGACGAACCCCTTGCCCCACTTGTAGCCGAAGCGGTCCGGACCCTCGCCGCGCTCGGCACCCGGCGCGAACTGGGCGGAGCCGAGCCAGTCGGCGAAGGCGAGGTCGAACGAGTCCTTCACCTTGAGGCGGCGCTGCTCGGGCGAGTCCACGAGGAACAGCCCGCCGAACGACCACCACGCCTGGCCGCCCAGCGACGCGGCGGGTTCCTGGTCGAGCAGGACCACCCGCTTGCCGGCCGCCGTCAGCTCGGTCGCCGTGACGAGCCCCGAGAGCCCCGCGCCGATGACGATGACGTCGGTCTCGACCGGGGCGGCGACGTCACTGTTGTGGACGGATTCAGTCATGAGCGAACCATAGCCGGGCATCCGCCACCTGGAGCCGTCAGGAGGCCATCTCGGGGATCAGGTGGTGTGCTGTGCACCCTGCGAGAGCAGGACCTGGAGGCTGAGCGCGTCCAGCGTCACCGAGGTCCGTGGGCCCGTCTCGTCCTCGGGGACGAAGGGAAAGTCCCACGAGGAGTCCCAGACGAGCTGCCAGGGCGCGCTGTTCGTGTCGTCCCGCGGGGGCAGCGTCACGTGGGCGTCGTCCAGGTTGCCGTTGATGACCAGGAGCACGTCGGCGTCACCGGCCGCCGGTCCCGGACGCAGCATCTGCAGCACGCGCCGGCAGGTCTGGTTCCAGGTGGCGGGCTCCATCGGCGCACCGTCGCCGGCGAACCAGAGCAGGTCCGGGTCGGACTCGTTGGGCCGGGGCGAGCCCAGGAAGAACGAGTCGGCACGCAGCGCAGGGTGCTCCCGTCGTAGCCGCAGCAGGTACCGGGTGGTCTCGAGCAGGTCGGTCGCAGCGGAGTCCATCGCCCAGCGGAGCCAGGACACCTCGTTGTCCTGCACGTACGCGTTGTTGTTGCCGCCCTGGCTGCGGCCGAACTCGTCACCGGCCGTGAGCATGGGGGTACCGGCGGAGAGCAGCAGCGTGCCCAGCAGGTTCCGCTGCGACCTGCGGCGCGGCGGCACGATGGCCTGCCACGGTTCGGTGGTGGCGTCGTCGCCGGTGGACGTGTGCCCCTCGATCCCGTGGTTCCACGACAGGTTGTTGTCCGTGCCGTCGCGGTTGTCCTCGCGGTTGTCCTCGTTGTGCTTGTAGTTGTAGGCCACCAGGTCGGCGAGCGTGAAGCCGTCGTGCGCCGTCACGTAGTTCACGGACGCCACCGGCCCGCGCACCAGCGGCGGGTCGCTCGGCCCGAACAGGTCGGCGCTCCCGGCCAGCCGCGTGGCGAGGTCGCGCAGGCCGAGCATCTCCTGCCCCCGCACGCCTTGCTTGGGCGCGTCCAGCCAGAAGGCGCGCGCCGCGTCGCGGAACCGGTCGTTCCACTCCGCCATGGGCGGCGGGAACGAGCCGGTCTGCCAGCCGCCCGGGCCGACGTCCCAGGGCTCGGCGACGAGCTTGAGGCCGGACAGCACGGGGTCGGTCTGCAGGGCGACCAGGAACGGGTGGTCCGGGTCGAAACCCACGGTTCCGCGGCCGAGCGTCACCGCGAGGTCGAACCGGTACCCGTCCACGCCGACGGTCTCGGCCCAGTACCGCAGCGAGTCCAGGGCCATCTGGATCACGCGCGGACGCCGGAAGTCGAGCGAGTTGCCGGTGCCCGTGACGTCCGCGAGAGCGGCGGGCGAGGCGCCGTCGTGCAGGTAGTAGAGGGGGTTGTCGAGGCCGCGCCAGGCCACGTGCAGGTCGTCGTCGCCGCCCTCGCACGTGTGGTTGTAGACGACGTCGAGCAGCACCTCGATGCCCGCCTCGTGCAGCAGGTGCACCATGCCGCGCACCTCGTCGAGCACTGCCTCGGCGCCCTGCTCCTGTGCCGCCTGCGTGGCGTAGGCCGCGTTGGGCGCGAAGAAGCCGAGGGTGTTGTAGCCCCAGTAGTTCTGCTGGTCCTGGGCCGCCAGCCGCGACTCCGAGGCGCTCTTGTGGATGGGCAGCAGCTCGAGCGTCGTGACGCCCAGGCTGAGCAGGTGCTCGACGACGGCCGGGTGCGCCGCCCCCGCGTAGGTGCCGCGCAGCTCCGCCGGGATGTCCTCGCGGAGCATGGTCAGGCCACGCACGTGCGCCTCGTAGATCACCGTGTCGGCCCAGGGCACGCGCGGCCGCGACAGGGGAGCGGGCGGCGGCAGCGGTGCGACGACGACGGAGTGCGGAACGTACGCCAGCGAGTCCCGGTCGTCCGCCGCGCCGTAGCGGTCGCCGAGCCACCAGCCCGGCTCGCGCTCCGTGGACACCGAGCCCACCACCTCGGGGCCGTAGCGCAGGCGGCCGGCGAACCCGCGGGCGTACGGGTCGATGAGCAGCTTGGCCGGGTTGTGCCGCATCCCCGCCTCGGGATCCCACGGCCCGTACACGCGGAAGCCGTAGCGCTGGCCGGGGGCGATGTCGGGCACGTGCGTGTGCCAGACGCCGTACACCGGTCCCACCATCTCGACCCGGCGCTCGGTGTACCGGTCGGGGTCGTGCTCGTCCAGGTCAGGGTCGGTCACGTCGATGAGGCACAGGTCGACGGCGGTGGCGTGGGACGCGAGGACAGCCGCATCGATCCCGCCGTCGGGCGTGACGTAGACACCGAGGGGCGGGACGTGGCTGCGCCTGGCCGTCGGCCGGATCAAGGGCCGGACGACCGGACGGGGCGCCGGGTCGCCCGGCGCCCGCTGCGGTTCTGCTCGTCGTGGCTGCACCATGTGGCTCATCGTTGCAGGAGGGCAACCGTCGGCCCAAACCTCGATGGTTGTTGACGAAGGGCGGCCGGGTGCGGGCGGACGGGGTGTTTCCGTGGTGTCGCAGGGCCTGCAGGGCTTTCGTAGCAGGGGGTGAAGTCGACCAGATATCGTAACTTCCGACATATCGCCTAGGTGCGGTGTGTCGCGCGTCGTCGCTACCTGACGGCCCCGTTCCGAATTCAAGGAGCCTGTGCCTGTGACCCGTACGACGACGCGCCTGGGTGGCGTGGCCGCTGCCGCTGTCCTTTGTGTGGGCCTGGTGGCATGCCAGTCCGGTGGTGACGAGCCGGGAGGGCCAGAGGCATCGCCGAGTGCGTCGCCGAGCGCGAGTGCTTCGCCGAGTCCGAGTGTCGAGCCGTCGGAGGCCGCGATCGCCGAGCGGGCGGCAGAGGCGGAGCAGCGGTACCAGGAGTACCGACAGATCACCGATCGGCACCGCATCGAAGGCACCCCCGCCTTCCCGGAGCTGTTCGACGAGAGGGGCCTTCTCGGCGAACCGGAGGTCTGGGACGCCGTAGCGGAGAGTGATGAATTCTGGGCCGACGAGGGTCTCAAGCAGATCGGGAAGACCCGGATCGCTTCTATCAAGGTGACCGGGTACGACGGTGACCCGTTGTCCGACGGCATCAGTGGCCACCGGGTGAAGTTCGCCGTGTGTCTTGATAACAGTGACATCGACATCGTCCGGGAGGACGGCACGTCGGCCGTCAAGAAAGGCCAGCCCAGACGGACAATCGTGAAGGTCGTGATGCAGGGCCAGGAAGACGGGACGTGGACTGCCAACAAGTTCACGACCACGGACAAGGTTTGCTGACATGCGCACGCTCGCGTCGCTCGCAGCCTTCATCCTGTTCGTTCTGACTTTCGCCCCGGCCGCTGCGGCGGTTCAGATCGAGACGACTCGTTCCGCGCCGGTGGCGATGGACCCGTGCTCGGGCAGCGGCGTAACGGCAGACGCGGACAACAGCCTAGGAATCGTGGCCGAAGACTGCGGCGGTGCCGAGACCACCCCGGCGAGTTCTGATTCGTCTGGGGGCGGGAAGACGGAGATCGACTGTCCCGAGGTGAACGGCAAGGAGACGTGCGCTTTCGCGAGCGGCACGTGGACCGGTCGGTGCTTCGCGGGCGTCGTCGATACGGAGCCCGACCCGGACGATCCGGCCTGGAAGGGGCATGACGACGGGGTGATCGTGCTGTGCAGGACGCTCGCATGCGCCGAGCGACTGGACCAGAACGACATGGCCCACTGCTCTGAGTTTGAAGAGAGGCGGTACTGGGCTCCGGTCCCGCCCGGCACGGAGGTCGACTTCGAGGCTCTGGCCCAGCGCGCGGTGGAGGACATCGGGATCGAGCCGATCACGATCGGCATCGTGCCCGAGGACAAGCCTGGCCGGGTCGGGATCGTGGGTATGCCGGTGTGGATGTGGGTCCAGGAACCTGGCCCGACGACCTATGGTCCCGGCGAGGGCGAGGCGACCGCGGGGGACGTGACGGTCACGGCGACCGCGCGGGTGGTCCGGATCGTGTACGACATGGGCGACGGGACGAAGGTCACCTGCAAGGGCCCGGGAACCCCGTACGAGGACCGGTACGGCGTCAGGGAGTCGCCCGACTGCGGCCACCAGTACGGCAAGCAGGGTGACCCGTACACGGTAACCGCGACGTCCTACTGGGTCGCCGACTGGCAAGGGCCCGGCGACCTCGGCGGCACCATCAGGCTGAACCGCACCGCGGAGACCCAGGTCGTCGTCGGCGAGGCGCAGGTCATCACGCAGTAGGCCGCCGAGCGGGCGTGGCGTGACCGTCTGAGATCGTGACGTGCTGAGCTGACGAGGGGGGTGCTGTGACGGGATATCGCGTCTCGCCGCAGGGTGTGGATCAGACGTTGGCCCGGGTGCGTGCTGAGGCGGACGGTCTGGGTCAGGCCCTGGCGGATGTATGGACTGATGTTCCGGGTGCGGGCGGTGGTAGTCAGATCGTCGCCGACGCGCTGGGCGGGTTCGTCGAGGCCGCGCAGGAGGACATGCGGGTGGTCGCGGAGCGGTTGGAGTCGGCGCCGGGTGCCATGGTGCGTGCGGTCGCGGCGATCCTTGATGGTGATGAGGAGATGGCCCGGACGCATGCGCACGGGTTGTCGCAGGCCGAGACGTTCTCGTCGGCACCGGTCGGTCCGCCGTCTGGCATTCAGTGGCCGCCGGGTCCCGTGCTGCCAGGCTCTGTGCTACCGGGCTCCGGTGGGTCGGCCTATGACGCGAGCCGGTTCGGCGCGCGACCATCCCTTCTGCCGTCCGAGCCGCTGGGGTCTGGGGACTCGTTGCCGGCCTTCGATCTGAAGAGGTTCAGTGCGGCCGAGCCTGGAATCGTGCCGGAGGCCGACTCATGATGTTCGTAGATGCCGCTCTCGTGCCCGGCCTGCACCTGGACGCGGAGAGTGTCGCGGTCGGTGCGAAGTCGCTGCGGCGCGGCGCAATCGCGGTGCGTGACGCTGGTATTGCGGTCTCGGGAGCGTGGCAAGGGCTCGGCACGTGTTACGAGACCCCGTACACCGACCAGGTGTTGCGTGCGTTGGACCCGGTGCGGGCCGCGGCGGACAAGCTGGCTGATGATCTTGATGCGGTGGCCGATGTCCTGGACCGGTTCGCGGACGAGGTCCGTTCCCTGCAGTCCCGCCGGTCGGGTCTGGTCGCGCAGATCGGGGACTTCAGGTCCCGTGTCGCGGCCGAGGCCGATGTGCTGGGTCTGGGGTTGAGCAGTCCCAGGCTGGGGGCCGAGCTCACCGGGGAACTGCCGTTCGAGAACACACGGTTGATCGGTCAGTCGCGGTCGTTGGGCGAGGACTTCGAGACCGCGGAGCGGGAGTGCGCGGACGAGATCAAGGCGATCGGGTCTCCCGCCACCATGCTGGAGAAGGCGCGCAGCTGGTTCCAGGACGCGGCCACCGGCATCGGGAACGCCTGGAACGGCACCGTCGACACCGTCAGCGACGGGTGGGAGGACTTCACGCAAGCCTCCGGGAACGTGTGGGACGACACGGCGGTCTGGTACACCGACACCACCACCGACGTCAGCGGCTGGTACGAGGATGTCACCGACCTGAACAACTGGCCAAGCACCGCCGAGTTGGTGGCCGACTGGCTCATGAGGGAGGGTCAGTGGTACAACGATCTGCCCATCCCCGGGTGGCACAGTCGCGTGTTCGACGACGGGACGGCGTACGCGGGCGAGCCCGTGCCGGTGGACTTCAGCCGCGATCCGGCGGCCAACGAGCTCCCATACGGACTTGCCGGACTCACGGGTGGCATAGTCGCCGCTTACTACGATGCAGAGCACTGGTCCGGGCGTGAGCAGGGCACAAAGGGCCTCGTCCGGGTGACGACCATGGAGACCCCGGACGGTCCCCGGATGGTGGTGAGTGTGCCGGGAACGATGGAGTGGAGTCCGGTGGCCGGGGACAACCCGATGGACCTGACCTCGGACGTGGCCACGATGAACGGGTCGGGGCAGTCCACGGTGTCGGAGGCGGTTCGGCTGGCGATGGAGAAGGCTGATATCCCCGACGGTGCGCAGGTCATGATGGTCGGTCACTCCCTGGGTGGGATCACCGTCGCGCATCTGCTGGAGGACGCGGAGTTTGCCCGTGAGTACAACGTCACTCACGCCATGACGTTCGGTTCTCCGATCGACACGTTCCGGATCGATCCGGATATTCATGTGCACCAGTTCGGGCACAAGAGCGACATCGTCCACAGGGCCGATCTCGGTGATGACCGGGTCGGGTTCGGCGCCCCGGAGGTGGATCGAGGGCCCAATCAGTCCAAGATCATCCTGGACAATCCGGATTGGTTCTGGGAGGCGAAATTCGGCCACGAGAACTACACCAAGTCCATGAGCGCCAACGCTGACGACCCCCGCCTGATCACCTACGAACAAGAGCTCCGCGATGCCGGGTTCCTCCTGCCGCCCCCAACCACCGAACCTGGCCCCTGGAAACTCGGTGAGGTGCCCGACGCTACGTTGTGGTCCGGTGCCACGGCGCCGCAGGTGAGCGTTGAGTACATCCCCGTAAAGAGGAAGTTCGACCAATGACACTCAGCACGAGCAGGAAAGTCCGCGCACACAGACTGCTGAGCCTGGCCGGTGTGCTGGGCCTCGTGATGCCCCTCGGGGCTTGCGGCGTTACAACGGCCAAGTGCGAGCAGCTGATCAACGAGACGGTTGCGCAGGTCCAAGGTGTGGAATCCGTCGAAGCCGGTTGCCGCGAAAGCTTCGGTAGCTCCAGCGCTGGCGCGGGGACGGTCCACCTGACCGCGAAGACCAAGCCGGAAGCCGACGAGATCATCGCGCGGATCGAGGATGCCATGGCCCGCGAACCCGACATTCACCCGGACTGGAGATCGCCTTCCAGTATTTTCCTCACCGATGGAACCCACTACATCACCAGCGGCACCGAGGTGAGGGTCATTCGCGAGACGCTCGGCATCGACCCATGAGGCCGACCTCACCAACAGCCATGCTCGAGCTCGGCGCCCGCCGTCGAAGACCTTGGGAGGGAGCCACCGTATGACCCTGTCGAGAACCTTGCGTGTGGATGGCCCGGAATGGTCGCGGCTCCAGGAGCTGATCCGTACCGGTGTCCATGACAGCGGCACTGCCGCGGAGATCCTCGCCGAGCATCGAGATGCCCCGGTACGCGGTTCGCTGGTCGCCGCGCACCGGGATCGCGGCACGGAGACCCTCCTGACGATGTCGGGCGACCAGATCGTGCTGGTCACGCAGCGTCTTGCGCGGGTCGACGGCCGGCGGCGCGTCGAGCCCGGTGCGCAGGTCACGTTCACCACACCGGAAGACCTGTGGCGTTCCATCGCACGCACCCTCCCGGATACCGGCGCGCTGCGCGCTCCGTCGTCGGCCGCGGCAGGGAGCCGGGACCAGAGGCTGGAACTATCGCCTGACGCGACACTGGAGCTGCTCTCCCGCGAGGACTACGCGCTCCGGGTGCGTGTCGAGGCCTGGTGCGGCGGCGAGATGCCATCGGTGGCCTGGGACAGGCAATGGTCCGTAGCGGACGACCGTCTGCTCGACGTACGTCGCGAGGGTGCGACCATCAAGCTCGTCGAGCGCGCGGCCGGCTCGGTCGCTGCCGAGCTGCGGTGGGCTCTCATCGCCGCGTTCGACGCCACCACGACGTCACCACCGAGGGATGAGTAGCTCCCTCGGGCGGCCTCAAGGCGTCCAGCGGCAGTATCCCGAGTCCACCATCGACAAGTTCGAGACGACCATCGCGATCGTGCTCCTCCCGTTCGGTTGCGCGTTCGCAAGCTTCTTCGGAGTCATCGGTGCGCCGAGGCCGAGCTATTGCCCTGGCTGCAACGACAACGACCTGGCCTTCGCCGCGGGCTTCTTGATGATGATCTTCGGCCCGTGGATCTGCTGGCTTGCGTCCAGCATCTGGGCAGTCGCACGCGTCATGCGCCGGAAGCGCGGAGGAGCCATCATGGCCGGCGGGCTCGTCACGTCGATCGTCCTGTACGTGTCCGCGTATCTCATGCTGACCGCGGTGGCCCGCTGACCTCACCGTCTCGGTGGACGGAGAGTTTGACGAAGTTTGATCTACCGTTGCGATGTCACGGTTGATCAAACTATCCTCAAACTCATGGCCACCTTCGACGATGCCATCAACGCTGTGCTCGCGGGAGCGTCCGCCGACGAGCTCGAGACCACCATGCTCGAGTTCAAGCAGGAGTCCGACTCGATCAAACACACCTTTGAGACGATCACCGACGCCGTCGTGTGCTTTGCAAACAGCGTCGGCGGCACGGTGATCGTCGGCGTGGCCGACAAGGGGCGCGGGATTGATGCGCTGCTTGGGGTGTCGCCTGGGCTTCAGCAGGGGCTGGTCAAGGGGATCTTTGACCGTACCCGGCCGTCGCTCTCGGTGCCGATCTTTGAGCGCGAGGTGCGCGGAAGGCTGCTGCTCGAGATCACGGTCCCGCAGGGGGCGACCTTCTATGCCAACGCGAAGGGCACATCAACCCGACGGGTCGGTCATGAATGCAGACCGTTTCCGCCCGAAGAGCAGCGTCAAGCGCTGGCGTCGCGGGGACTGTACGACTGGTCGGCAGCGCTGTCGGGTTCGGTGACTTACTCGGAGGACGAGATCGTCAGGCTGCGGAGGCTGCTCCGCGCGGCAAACAAGCCGGATCTCGCGCAACAGAAACCCGAAGCGATCCTTCAGGATCTGCGGCTGATGAATAGTGCAGGTGAGCTGACGAACGCCGGCGTGCTCCTTGTCGGCGATGTCGACGAGATCGCACGATTGATTCCAACCTACGGGTACTCGTACCAGTACCGGGCGACGCCGGGAACTGAGGCGAGTGCAAGGTTCCGGGAGACGAGACCACTCCTTGCTGCCATCGAGTACCTGCTGGAAGCCGTCGACGCACGGAAGCTCGTGCGTCCGCTCAACATCGCCGGCGGTGTTCAGCTCACCCTGCAGGATTATCCTCCCGAGGCGGTGCGCGAACTCGTCGTCAATGCCCTGGTCCACAGGGACTACGAGGTTGACGGGAGCGTGGATATCGAACAATCTCCCGAGCAACTTCGCGTGACGAACCCCGGTGGGCTTGTCTTCGGTGTCACTGCGGAGAACATCCTCAGCCACCCGTCAACGCCGCGGAATCGGTTGCTGCTCGAGACCGTCACCACGCTTCAGATAGCGGAGCGGACAGGTCAAGGTGTCGACCGTGCGTATCGAGTGCTTCTGCGCGCAGGCAAGAAGCCACCGACTTTTACGGATCACGGCACTGTGGTTGAAGTCTCGGTGCCAGGAGGGGAAGGAAACAACGCATTCGCGCGGTACGTCAACACGGCCATGCCGGACGCCCTTTCCGCAGACATCGAGGCACTGCTCGTTCTCGACGCCCTCTGTGTGCGCCGGAGTGTCGATGCCAGCGAGGTTGCTCCCTTGATTCAGCGTCCGGGTGTCGGTGCACAGGCGGCACTGGCCAGGCTCGCGTCGGCAGGGCTTATTGAACCGTCACGCCGTACCGCGAGTGCAGCGTTTCCACGCTATGGGCTCACGAGCAGCGCACTCACGGGGCTCGGGCTGGCGGTCGCTTATCACCGTCGGGCCGCGGACGGGCTTGACGACAAGGTCGTTGAGCACGTCCGTGAATACGGCTACGTGACGAACCAGACGATTCGGCGGATGTTTGATCTCGATCTGTATCCAGCGCGAGATATGTTGCGTGACCTGCAGAAGCGAGAGGTGCTCGTGAAGGATGGCACGCAGGCGCGTGGTCCTGGTGTGCGCTATGTGGCTGGTCCTCGATTTCCGAAGCGCCTGAGTTGACCGAGGCGCTTGGATTGACGAGCAGTAGTCGTGGTGGAATGGCGTGATGAAGCGGTTTCCGCCACAGGTCGCGCCCGTCCAGGGCCACCTGGCGCCGGACGAGCGCCGCCGGGTCGCGCGGCACCTCCTGCTCGATGGGTTCGGGCTGACCGCGCAGGAACGCCTCGCCGCGTCGCGTGTGGTGGTGGTGGGCGCCGGCGGCCTCGGGTCCCCGGTGCTGCAGTACCTCGCCGCGGCCGGGGTGGGCACCCTCGGCATCGTTGACGACGACGTCGTCGAGGCCTCCAACCTGCAGCGGCAGGTGCTGCACTCTGTGGCCGACGTCGGACGCGCCAAGACGGCGTCGGCCGCCGACGCGCTGCGCGGGCTCGCCCCGTCGGTGGAGGTGGTTGCGCACTCGGAGCGGCTGACCCGCGACAACGCCGCGGCGATCCTCGGCGGGTACCACCTGGTGGTCGACGGTTCGGACACGTTCGAGACGCGTTACGCCGTGTCCGACGCCGCCGCGAGCCTCGGCCTGCCCGTCGTCTGGGGCACCGTGCTCGGCTGGGACGGCCAGGTGAGCGTCTTCTGGTCGGCGGCTCCCGACGGGAGGGCGATCACCTACCCCGACGTGTTCGGTCCGCAGCCGCCCGAGGGGGAGTCGTGCGCGACAGTGGGCGTGCTGAGCCCGGCGTGCGGCGTCGTGGGCTCGACGATGGCGGTCGAGGCCGTCAAGGTCCTGACCGGCACCGGTGATCCGGCGCTGGGCCGGCTGCTGGCGTACGACGCGCGCACCTCGGCGTGGGACACGATTGAGCTGGCCGCGCCGCCGTCGGGCCCGGACCCCGCGGCCGTCGAGACCGCAGAGACCGTAGCGGCGTCCGCGGCCGTGGAGGGGGTTGCGCTCGCGCCGTCCCCGGGGCCCGCGGTGGTTTCCGAGACGTCCCCGTCGCCGACCGCGGGCCAGCCCGGGCCGCCGTCCGCCCGCCCTGAGCTGCCCGGGGTGCTGCTGCTCGACGTCGGGCTGCGGCCAGGTGCGGTGCCCGGCGCGGTGTTCGCCCGGCTGGAGGATCTGGCGGCCGGCAACCTGCCGCCGGAGCTGCTGGACCATCCCCTCGACGGGCCAGTGGTCGTGGTGTGCGAGCGCGGTCTGCGGTCGCGCGGTGCGGAGCAGCTGCTGCGCGCCGAGGGGTGGCGCGACGTCACGAGCCGCGCCATTCTCGGGTGAAGCGGACCCGACCCACCTGCTGGACACGTCCCGTTCATCTGGACGTACCGGACCTTTGGTGGGCGAGACACCGCCTGCTCCTAGGTTGACGACGACCTACCCCCCAGCACCGACCGGAGAACCTCCGATGACGATCGCCCCTGAACACCGCACGCTGCTGACGGTGCAGACGCACGCGCGCGGCAAGCGCAGCCCCGTCACGTGCCGCCTCAAGTGCAACGACGCGTGCCTTCACCCCGCTCCGAACGAGAGCGCCAACGAATACTTCAAGGACGTTGTGAGCTCGGTGCTGTCGCGCCGCGCGATGCTCGGCACGCTGGCGGTCGCCGCCGGCGCCGTGGTGATCGGTGCGCAGGGAGTCAGCGCGCCGTCCGCGGCCGCCGCGACCCTGCCCGAGGGGCGCTTCCCCGGCCACGGCGGGCGCGGCCTGGCCTTCGGTGCGATCGACCCGCAGCCCGTCGACGTCGACGCGCTGGTCGTCCCCGAGGGCTACACCTGGGACCCGATCATCCGCTGGGGCGACCCGATCCTCCCGGGCGGGCGCACGTTCGACCCGAACAACCAGTCGCCGGAGCAGCAGGCCAAGCAGTTCGGCTATAACTGCGACTACCTCGACATCCTGCCGTTCGACGTCGGCGACGAGCGCCGCGGCACCCGCGGCCTGCTCGTCTCGAACCAGGAGTACACCAACGCGGCGATCATGTTCCCGCCGACGGAGAAGTACTGGGAGAAGGACGCCGCAGGCAACGTCACCACGACGAAGAACGCCTACGCCCGCGCCATCGAGCGCGCCGCGCACGGTATGGCCGTCGTCGAGGTCCGCCGCAAGGCGCCGGGCAAGCCCTGGAGCTACCAGCGGATCAGCCCGTTCAACCGCCGGATCCACCTCGACACGGAGTTCGTCGTCGACGGGCCGGCCGCCGGCTCGGACCTGCTCAAGACGTCCGCGGACCCGACCGGCACGCGCGTGTTCGGCACGATGAACAACTGCGCCGGCGGAACCACGCCGTGGGGCACCGTCCTGTCGGGCGAGGAGAACTTCAACGGCTATTTCAAGGCCGCCGGAGTCAACCCGGCCGCCGACGCCCGCTACGGCATCGGCTCGACCACCAGCTACGGCTGGGAGGCCGACGACCCGCGCTTCGGTGGCGGTGCCGGGTTCGAGAACGAGGCCAACCGCTTCGGCTGGATCGTCGAGCTCGACCCGCACGACCCGTCCGCCGCGCCCGTGAAGCACACCGCCATGGGCCGGTTCAAGCACGAGGGCGCCAACGTCACCCTGTCCTACCGCGGCCACGCCGTCGCGTACATGGGCGACGACCAGGCGTTCGACTACGTCTACAAGTTCGTCTCCAAGGACCGCGTGGCCAAGGGCGACTCCCGCTGGGCCCGCAAGCACAACAAGACGCTGCTCTCGGAGGGCGACCTGTTCGTCGCCAAGTTCACCGGCGACTCGCCGGCCGCCGAGATCGACGGCTCGGGCGCGGTCCCGTCCGACGGCGCCTTTGACGGCACCGGCGAGTGGCTGCCCCTCGTGCAGAACGGCCGGAGCAAGGTGCCCGGCATGTCCGTCGAGGAGGTGCTGGTCTACACGCGCATGGCCGCCGACAAGGTCGGCGCCACCAAGATGGACCGCCCGGAGGACGTCGAGATCAGCCCGGTCACGGGCCGCATCTACGTGGCGTGCACCAACAACTCCGGCCGTACCCCGACCAACACGGTCGAGGGCGCCACCGAGCCCAACCCGCGCACCCACAAGGTCGTCGGCGGCGTCACCAACACCGGCAACCGCGACGGCCACGTGGTCGAGATCATCCCCTCGGGCGACCAGACCTCGACCCGCTTCACGTGGAACCTGCTGCTCGTCGCGGGCGACCCCGCAGTCGAGGGCACGTACTTCTCGGGCTACCCCAAGGAGCGCGTCTCGCCGATCTCCTGCC
Source organism: Promicromonospora alba (assembly GCF_042654905.1). Lineage (NCBI taxonomy): Bacteria > Bacillati > Actinomycetota > Actinomycetes > Micrococcales > Promicromonosporaceae > Promicromonospora > Promicromonospora alba. The sequence continues at coordinate 41,884 of NZ_JBHSFI010000010.1, read as the reverse complement.
CCGACAACCTCGCGTTCGACGCCGAGGGCAACCTCTGGATCTCGACCGACGGCGCGCCGAGCTCCAACGCAATCCAGAAGTGCGACGGCCTGTTCAAGGTGCCGGTCTCGGGCCGCGAGCGCGGGCACGTGCAGCAGTTCCTCTCGGTGCCGGCCGGCGCCGAGACCTGCGGCCCGCTCGTCGACTCCCGCGACGGCATGGTCTACGTCAACGTGCAGCACCCGGGCGAGGACGGGACGTTCGCCGCGCCGCAGTCGTTCTTCCCCGACTACGTGGCCGAGGGCGTCACCCCGGAGGCCGGCGACTTCCGCGGCCCGCGCCCGACGGTCGTCCAGGTCTACCGCAAGCGCTGACCACCACTCCTGATCGCCGAGGTAGAGCGTGTGTCCGGACACCCGCTCTACCTCGGCGTCACCCTTTTGCCGAAGTAGAGCGAGTGTCCGGACACACGCTCTACTTCGGCGGTCCCGGACGCGCGAGTCCGTGCAGCGTCACACCTTGGGATGCGATTCGGGGCTCGCGGCGTTCGTAGACTTGATGACCGTGACCACTCCGCCTCCCGTTCCCGCACGCACGCCGCTCACGGCGAGCGGTGCGCACGGCGAACCGCCCCGTGAGCCGGACGGCGCATACCTCGACCACGCCGCGACCACACCCATGTCGGCCGCGGCGCTCGCGGCGTTCGTCGCCGAGGCGCAGCGCACCGGCAACGCGTCGTCGCTGCACTCCGCGGGGCGCACGGCACGGCGCGCCGTCGAGGAGGCGCGGGAGACGCTCGCGAAGTCCCTGGGCGCACGGCCGAGCGAGGTCATCTTCACGTCGGGCGGCACCGAGTCGGACAACCTGGCGATCAAGGGCATCTTCTGGGGACGCCGCGCACAGGACACGCGCCGCTGCCGGGTCCTCGTCTCCGCCGTCGAGCACCATGCCGTGCTCGACCCGGCGTTCTGGCTGGCCGGCCACGCGGGCGCCGAGATAGTGCTCCTGCCGGTCGACGGCGAGGGCCGGCTCGACCTCGACGCCCTGCGCGCCGAGCTCGCCGCCCACGCCGACGAGACGGCACTGATCAGTGTCATGTGGGCGAACAACGAGGTGGGTACGCTGCAGCCGATCCGCGACGTCGTGCGCGCGGCGCGCCCATACGGCATCCCCGTGCACACCGACGCCGTCCAGGCCGTTGGCCAGGCGGAGGTGTCCTTCACCGACTCCGGCGTGGACGCCATGACCGTCAGCGGGCACAAGCTGGGCGGCCCCGTGGGCGTCGGCGCCCTCCTCGCGAAGCGCGACCTGGCCCTCGACGCGGTGCTGCACGGCGGCGGCCAGGAGCGCGGCGTGCGTTCCGGGACGCTCGACACGGCGTCGATAGCGGCCTTCGGCGTCGCCGCACGCCATGCCGTCGAGTGCCTGCCGGAGCGTGCCGCCCGGCTGTCCGCCCTGCGCGACGACCTCGTCGCCCGCGTCCGCGTCGCCGCACCCTCCGCGGTGCTGCGCGGCCCCGAGCCGGCGTCGGGCGACCGGCTGCCCGGCAACGCACACTTCACGTTCCCCGGCGCCGAGGGCGACTCCCTGCTGTACCTGCTGGACTCGGCAGGGGTGCAGGCGTCCACCGGTTCGGCCTGCCAGGCCGGAGTGCCCCAGCCGTCGCACGTGCTGCTCGCCATGGGCGTCCCCGAGGCGGAGGCCCGCGGCGCCCTGCGGTTCACGCTCGGCGCCACGTCCACCGAGTCCGACGTCGACCGGCTCGCCGCCGCGCTGCCCCACGTGGTCGCCCGGGCACAGGCCGCGGGCCTGGTGTCCGGCCGTTCGATCGGAGGCATGTGATGAGGGTGCTCGCAGCGATGTCGGGCGGCGTGGACTCCGCGGTCGCCGCGGCGCTCGCGGTCGAGGCGGGGCACGACGTCGTCGGCGTGCACATGGCGCTGTCCCGCAACCGGGACCAGTTCCGCACGGGTTCGCGCGGGTGCTGCTCCATCGAGGACGCCGGCGACGCCCGCCGCGCGGCCGACATGCTCGGTATCCCGTACTACGTGTGGGACCTGTCCGAGCGGTTCGAGGACACCGTCGTGGCCGACTTCCTGTCGGAGTACGAGGCCGGCCGCACCCCCAACCCGTGCGTGCGCTGCAACGAGCACATCAAGTTCGAGGCCCTGCTCGACAAGGCGACGGCCCTCGGGTTCGACGCCGTCGCGACGGGTCACTACGCGCGCATCGAGACCCGCGAGGTGACGCTGCCCGACGGCGGGCTGCGCGCCGTGCGCGAGCTGCACCGTTCGCCCAACGACGCCAAGGACCAGTCCTACGTGCTGGCGGTCGCGGGGCCGGAGCGGCTCGCGCGCGCGATGTTCCCGCTGGGCGGGTTCGCGTCCAAGGACGAGGTGCGCGCCGAGGCCGCGAAGCGCGGCCTGTCGGTCTCCGCCAAGCCCGACTCCTACGACATCTGCTTCGTGGCGGACGGCGACACCCGCGGCTTCCTGCAGTCCCGCCTGGGCTCGCGCCCGGGCTCCGTCGTGGACACCGACGGCGAGGTCGTGGGCGAGCACGACGGCGCCTACTCGTTCACCGTCGGCCAGCGCAAGGGGCTCGGGCTCGGGCGGCCCGCCGCCGACGGAAAGGCGCGGTACGTCGTCGACGTGCAGCCCGCGACGAACACCGTGGTGGTGGGACCCGCCGAGCTGCTGAGCGTGGACCGGATCGCGGGGGAGAAGGCCCTGTGGTTCGACGGCGTCCTGGCTCCGGCGTCGGTGGTCGAGCCCGTGTCGTTGACCGAGCCTGTCGACACCCCCGGCGTCGTCCCGGACGCGGACGGCTGGTTCACCGCCGAGGTCCAGGTCCGCGCGCACGGCGCGCCCGTCCCGGCGCGGGTGCGGTCAGTCGCGTCGGCGGATGGCGCTTATGGTGACGACGTCGCGGAAGGCGAGCGGCCGGCGTCGTCGGACGGACCCCACTGGCCCGCGAACGCCATGGAGATCGAGCTGACCGGGGCGCCCCTCCGGGGTGTCGCGCCGGGCCAGTCGGTGGTCGTGTACCGCGGGACGCGGGTGCTCGGCCAGGCGACGGTCTCCCGCGCCTGGCGGGCCCCCGTGCCGCGTTAGGCAGCGCCGCGAGCCCTGCATATCTGAACAAGGAGAGCTGATGACCGCTGTGACCGGACACGGGCCGTGGCCCGGAGGCGAGCGCGACGTGCTCGAGGTGCAGCAGATGGCCCTGGGCGAGCTGGCCGAGCTGCCGACCGGCGTCGATGCGCTGCCGTTCCTGACGCAGCTGACGCAGCGCGGTCCGGGCGCAGATGCCCTCGGGCGGACGGCGGTGCGGCTCGCCGAGATGCCCGTCGAGCTGGGGCCCCACGGCTGGAAGCTCACCGACCGACCGGGGATCGACGCGCGGCGGGCCGACACGTTCTGGCGCGAGGACCTCGGGGCGCTCGCCGTCGCGGCGCACGGCCACACGGGTCCGCTGACCGTGGAGATGCTGGGGCCCTGGACGCTGGCGGCCCAGCTCTGGTCGGCCCGCGGGGACCGCGTCCTTGCGGACACCGGAGCGCGCGCGGACCTGGGCCTCGCGCTCGGCGAGAGCCTGCGCACGCTCGTCGCCGACATCGTCGCCCAGGTCCCCGGCGCCGAGGTGACCGTGCAGCTCGCGGAACCGCTGCTCGGCCAGGTGCACGCTGGCGTGCTGCCCACGTTCTCCGGGTTCTCGCGGCTGCGGGCGGTGGCGGGGCCCGAGATCGTCGAGGGCCTGGAGCCCGTGCTCGCTGCCGTGCGGGACGTCGGCGCGCGCTCCGTCGTCCACCTGGGCAGCACCTGGGTCGGTGTGCCGGCGGTGGTCCTCGCCGGTGCCGACGCGCTGGGCCTCGACCTGGCCGACATCGGGCCGGGCGGCTGGAACGAGCGGGCCTGGGAGCTGCTGGCCCGCGCGACGGAGCGCGGGACCAGGCTCTGGGCGGGGCTGCCTCCGGCGGAGGTCTCGCAGTGCGCGGGGCCGGCACTCGGCACGCTCGCCGACCTGGTCGCCGTCCCGTGGCGGCGGATCGGCCTGCCCGCCGCGCAGCTCGTCGAGGTGACGCTCCTGGCGGCGCACCGGAGGTCGCTCGGCTCGACGGACGCCCATCGCGCGGAGCTGGCCAACCTGGGCCGGGTAGCGGAGACCCTGTCGGAGAAGGCCGAGGCGTAACCCCTGCTCTACCTCGGCATCGATGTGTCCGTGAAGTAGAGCGTGCGTCCGGACGTCGTCGTCCCGTCGCACAAACCGGTTCGCGACCCGATCGCCGTCGTTCCAGGGCCTGGAGCGCAACCACAGGCCGTACGTTTTCCACAGCTCGGTCCAGCCTGCCTCCGGTCACACATGCTCCCTTGGTGAGACGAGCCGAGTACGCAGAAAACCTGCGACGAATAGCAGACCTCCAGCGATCCGCCGCGGACGGGTCGCTGGTCACGTCCCGGATGTACTCCGCAGATCGAGAGACCGAGCCGGAGGTTCCGGCGAAGATCGGGTACTCCGCGCGGGACCGACGGCGCCTCGCGGAGCGCGTGCGGCGCGGGGACCTGGAGCGGATCAGACCAGGTGTACTCATGGTGCCGATCGATGACGGTCTGCGACCGCACGAAGTATCCGAGCTCGTGACGCTACGCACTGTGCGGGCCGTGGTCGAGCGCTCCCGCTCGTCCCTCTGGGTAAGTCATCAGACTGCCCTGCTCCTGCACGGCTGTTGGACGTTTCGGAGCGGCACGGCAGTCCACGTGACACATCTCAGCAACCCGAACATCGACCATGAGCACGAGACGGACGTCGTTCGGCACTGGACGAAGCTGCCGGACCGCGACCGGTCCACCGTGAGCGGGATTCCGGTCACGACGCTGGAGCGGAGCTTGGTCGACTCGATCAGGTCACTGAAGCCCGACAGTGCGCTCGTTGCTGCAGATTCCGCCTTTCGGCGTGGCGCGAGCACCGTTCTCGTCCAGCGCATCGTCGCTGAGTCCGTCGGAAAGCGCGGCGTCGTCCAAGCACGTGAGACGTTGCGCCGTGCAGATCCGCGTTCGGGCTCGCCCGGGGAGTCGATCGTCCGGGCGGCCATGCATCGCGCGAGGGACGTGAATCCGTCTCTTCAGATCCCGGTCAAGACTCGGATCGGGACGTTCTGGGTCGACGTCGGGTGGCCAGATCTCAAGGTCGGTTTCGAGTTCGACGGGGCGGTCAAGTACTCCGGCGGCGCGTTCGGCGACCCGGAGCTGGCCCAGCGAGAGAGGGCTCGCAGAGTGCGCGCACTCGAGGAGGCGGGCTGGCTGATCTTCGAGGTGAAATGGGCGGACGTCGGAGATCCGGCGAGACTCGACGCCCTGGTGTACGACGCGTTCCTGCTCGGGCTCGCACACATGCGCCGCGTCGGCTGAACCCGCCCGGACACTTCCTCTACTTCGCGAACAGAACGACGCCGAAGTAGAGCGGGTGTCCGAAGCGGACCGCGAGGTAGAGCGTGCGTCCAGACACACGCTCTACTTCGCGGATGGGCGTCAGGCCGTCAGGCGGTTCCAGAGGAACGTCCAGTGGGTGGCCGCCATGTACGCCGCCTGGGCGTTGTTGGCCGCCCCACCGTGGCCGCCCTCGATGTTCTCGTAGTACGTCACGTCCTTGCCCGCGGCCAGCATGAGCGCCGCCATCTTGCGGGCGTGGCCGGGGTGCACCCGGTCGTCCTTGGTCGACGTCGTGAACAGCACCGGCGGGTAGTCCCGCGCCGCGTCGAACAGGTGGTACGGCGAGTACCTCTGGAGGAACTCCCACTCGTCGGTGTCCGGGTCGCCGTACTCGGCCATCCAGGACGCTCCCGCGAGCAGGTGGGAGTACCGCTTCATGTCCAGCAGCGGGACACCCACGATGATCGCCCCGAACAGCTCCGGGTACTGCGTCAGCATGTTGCCGGCGAGCAGCCCGCCGTTCGACCGGCCCTCCATCCCCAGCTGCGCCGGGACCGTGATGCCGCGCGCGACGAGGTCACGAGCTACTGCCGCGAAGTCCTCGTACGCGTGGTGCCGGTTCTCCTTCAGGGCGGCCTGGTGCCAGGCCGGCCCGTACTCGCCGCCGCCGCGGATGTTCGCCACGGCGTAGACCCCGCCCCGCTCCAGCCACGCGCGTCCGACGGTGCCCGAGTACCCGGGCAGGATCGCGTGCTCGAACCCGCCGTAGCCCCACAGCAGGGTGGGCGCCGGCCCGGCCTCGCCCGAGACGAGGTCCGCCCGGCCGACGACGAAGTACGGGACCCGCGTGCCGTCGTCCGACTCCGTGAACTGCTGACGGACCTCCATGCCGGCCGCCTCGAAGTACGACGGCGCCGACTTGAGCACCTCGGGCGCCGCCGCCGTCTCGCCGGGTCCGGCGACCGTGGTGCGGCCCAGCGTCGACGGCGTCAGGTAACCGGTGGTGACCACCCAGACGTCGTCGGAGTCGACGACGTCCACCGCGCCGACCCCGACCGTCAGCAGCTCGCCGCCCACGGGGAGCTCGGAGCGCGCCCACTCGCCGCCCGGAGTGGCCGCCGTGGGCGGCGTCAGCACGTGCAGCAGGTTCTTCACGTCGTCGAGCACGTTGAGCACCAGGTGGTTCCGCGTCCAGGTGATGCCCGCGAGCGACGTCGTCGGCGTCGGCTCGAACAGGACCGTCAGGTCGCGCGACCCGGCCATGAAGCCGTCGAAGTCGGCGGCGAGCAGGGAGCCTGCGCGGTAGGTCACCTTGCCGAGCGTCCAGTCGTCGCGCAGGCGCACCATCATCCACTCGCGGTGCAGGCCCACGTTCGCCGAGTCCGGCACGTCGATCTTGGTGAGGGTCTGCTCGGGCGTGCCCGCGTTCGTCGCCAGGTACGTCTCGTTCGCGTAGAAGCGCAGCGCGCGGTGCACCAGGTCCCGCTCGAAGCCCGGGGTGTGCGACCGGGACGCGCTGATGTACATGTCCTGGTCGGTGCCCTCGTAGACGACGGTCGCCTCGGCCAGGGGAGTGCCGCGCAACCACCGCTTCACCTGCCGCGGGTAGCCCGACGGCGTCATCGTGCCCTCGCCGAAGTCCGTGTACACGTAGACCGTGTCCGCATCGATCCAGGACAGCCCGCCCTTGGCCTGGGCACGCACGAAGCCGCCGTCGCTCTCGGGCACGAACTGCTTGGTGACGAGGTCGAACTCGCGCGTCACGTCGGAGTCGGACCCGCCGGGCGACAGGTCGACCAGCGCGTGCCGGCGCGGCTCGCCCGCCGCGAGCTGCTCCGGCGTCGGGCGCAGGACGCTCGCGCCGTGCCAGACCCAGCTCTCGCCCTCCGCCGCCGCGAGGGCGTCGAGGTCGAGGACCGTCTCCCACTCGGGGTCGTCGGTGCGGTAGGAGTCGAGCGTCGTGCGGCGCCACAGGCCGCGCTCGTGCTCGGCGTCCTGCCAGAAGTTGTAGTAGTGCTCGCCGACCTTCGAGACGTGCGGGATCTTGTCGTCCGAGTCGAGGACCTCGCGCACCGCACGCTCGGTCTCGGTGAAGGCGGGACCGCCGAGGACCTGGGCGCTGTGCGCGTTGCGCTCGCGGACCCAGCTCAGGGCGGTGTCTCCGTCGACGTCCTCGAGCCATGCGAACGGGTCGGTGGCGGTGGGGTCCAGCGGGGTGTCCGGGAGAGCGGTTCGGGGGGCGGTCTGGGTGTGCTCGGCGCTCATGGAGAGCACCCTACGCGGCCGGTCACGGCTGCGGCCGTCGGTGGGCCGCATGCCTCGGGCCGGAGGAGTCGTGCCCGGTTTGTACAGTATTGTGCGGCTATTGCGCTACGGGGCTGCCATATTCCTCAGTGGCACATATTTTCGCTGGTCGCACCACGGTCGTGCCCTTCCACGCGTGGGACGCCCTGTGGTAGAAACTGCACTCCAGGGGGTTGTTCGCCCCTCCAGCCGAGTTCGTGGAGCAAGCCGCGGTAATTGCCGTGTCCCGCCTTCCCAAACTCTGACGAGACAACTATTAGGGGGATCGGCTCGGTGAGCTCGATGTCTTCTTCTCCTCCGCCGAGCAGGCTGCGCCAGGTCGCACCTTGGGTGTGCGTCGCCGGCGTGCTTGCCTATGTACTCGTAGCACCAGTCCTGTTCACCGCCACCGGGGCCTCGTCCACGTGGCCCGCATGGCTCGTCGGCATCGCCGCCGTCGGGCTCGCGGTGGCGGCCGCGCTGATCGCCGCGCGGTCCTCTCGTGACGACCTCGCCGCGCACGAGGACCTGGTCCTGGCACACCGCCGGGCCGAGGAACGTGCGGACGCGGCGTCCCGGGCGCTCGACGCCCTGGCGAACGAGCAGCTTCCCGCGTTCCTCGACAGCGAGCCCGCCCCGCCGCTCCCGCACCTTCCGGGTGACGCGGGTGCCCAGGCTCGTCTGGACGAGGCCGCCGCCATGCTCGCCCGGGTGCAGGAGGAACGTGTCGCTCGTCGCGACGCCGTCCAGGTCGCAGTGGTCGCCCTGAGCCGCAAGGTCCAGGCCGCCGCGCACCGCATCCAGGAGGAGGCGGCGCGCATGGTCCAGCGTCACCCCACCGACCCGGACATCCTGCAGACGTCGATGCGCGTCGACCACGCCGCCGCTCAGCAGGCCCGTCAGGCGCAGAGCCTCGCGGCGCTGTGCGGCGAGTGGCCGGGCCAGCAGTGGAGCGAACCGCTCCCGCTGCCCGACGTCGTCAAGGGCGCCGCCAGCCGGATCACGGCGTTCCACCGGGTCGAGGTGTCGGGTGACCCCGGCGTCGCCGTCTCGGCGCGCATCGTCGAGCCGCTCATCCACCTCGTGGCCGAGCTGCTGTCCAACGCCACGCAGTCCTCCCCGCCCACCACGCAGGTGCTCGTCTCGCTGCGCCAGGTGCAGCGCGGCGCGGTCGTCGAGATCGACGACTGCGGTGTGGGCCTCGACCTCAAGCAGCTCGAGCAGGCGCGCGACATCGCCTCCGGGAAGCGCGAGATCAGCATCACCGAGCTGGGCGAGATCCCGCAGACCGGCCTGGCCGTCGTCGGTACCTACGCGCGGCGCCACGGCTTCCGCGTGGACGTCACCGAGTCGGTGTACGGCGGCCTCCGCGCCATCGTCATGATCCCGGCGGAGCTCACCGAGGCAGTGGTGCCGTCGGGCATGCTCACGCCCGCAGCGACGCTGCCCAGCGCCGGCTCCCACACCAGCGGGGCCTCCGCACTCGGATCCCGTCGCAGCGCCACCGCAGTCGCCGAGGCACCGCTCGTGACCGAGCTGCCCAGCGCAAAGCCCGCGGACGACGACGAGTGGCCCGCACCCGCGGCGCCCGACCCGGCGACCGTGGTTCCCGTCGAGCCGCTGAGCGCGCCCGGCGTCGTGGTCGACGAAGAGGAGGAGACGCCCGTGGCCGGAGCCCCGGTGCAGGCCCCTGGCGAGCTGCCCCTGCGTCCTGGGCGAGCACGCCCCGAGGACGACGAGTTCCCCGAGCCGTCTGCGCTCCCGCAGCGGCGATCGCGCCGCGGAGAGGCGGAAGCGACCGACGACCGGACCAAGACCACGGAGCCCCGTACCGAAGCTCCTGGTCCCGCTCAGACGGCCGAGGAGGCCGGTGAGTGGATGGGTGCCTTCTTCAGCTCGACCGAGGCGCAGTTCGGGGACTCACCAGACAGCAGCGAACCGCCGGCTGGAGCCGGTGGACCTTCGGAGGACCGATGACTACGCACGCCGACGGCATGACCAGCACTGACGGTAATAGCTGGATGCTCGAGCTCATCAGTGGTGTACGGGGGGTCAAGCATGTAGTCGTGCTCACCTCCGACGGCCTGATGAAGGTTCGGACGGACCAGACCCCGCTGGACGTGGCCGACAAGGTAGCGGCGGCTTGCGCCGGACTTGTGGCGCTGGGGATGGGAATGAGCAGGGAGTTCGGGAACAGCGAGACGATCCGCCAGGTGATGGTTGAGTTCGACGGCGGATTCCTCTTCGTGCGGGGCGCCGGTGACGGTTCGCGGCTCGCGGTCGTCACGGAGACGGTGATCGACCCGGCGCTGATTGCCCAGCAGATGCAGGCCCAGGTCCTCATGATCGGGGAGCGCACCCTGGGCACGGAGCGGATCTCCAGCTGACCCCGCCCCAGGCACCATTTCGGAAAGCACCACCCGAGCCTCGTGAGGCTTGGCCGTACCAGGCACCACCAGCTCGACCGATACCTGACCGACCAACAGGGGGCGAGGGGATGGACACCGAGGAGTACCGCGATCACCCGGTGCGCTCGTACGTGCTCACCTCGGGGCGGGCGCACCCGTCGCGCAACACGCTGCGCCCGGAGACACTTGTACGTGCGGTGGAGAGCCGGCCAGTGCTCTCGACGGCGAGCCGGCTGGAGCGTGAGCTGGTCGAGCTGTGCCGCGGCACGCTCGCGCTGGCCGAGGTGGCTGCCTACCTGCAGCTGCCCGTGAGCCTCGTGGCGGTCATGGTCTCGGACCTGGTCGACACGGGGAACCTGACGATTCGTTCCAACCACCAAGCGCACGTCCTGCCCGGCAAGGACATCCTGGAGAAGATTCTCGATGGACTCCGCAAGCTCTGACCGCCCGGCGCCCGGGCAGCACCTGGCACCGACCGTTGCGCGGTCGGTCAAGGTGCTGGTGGTGGGCGCCTTCGGCGTGGGCAAGACGACGCTGATCGGTGCGGTGAGCGAGATCGACCCGCTGCGCACCGAGGAGCGCATCACCACGGCGAGCGTCGGCATCGACCCGGGGCAGCCGAACAAGGAGACGACGACGGTCGCGATGGACTTCGGTCGCATCACCGTGACCGACGACATCGCCCTGTATCTGTTCGGCACCCCGGGTCAGCGCCGCTTCTGGGACCTGTGGGCGGGCCTGGCCGACGGCGCCGTCGGTGCGCTGGTCATGATCGACACCCGGCACCTCGAGGACAGCTTCGAGGTGCTGGACCAGCTGGAGCTGCGGACGAAGATCCCGTTCGCGGTGGTCGTCAACCAGTTCCCGGACTCGCCGAACTATCCGCTGGAGCGGGTCCGCGCCGCGCTGGACCTGCTGCCCGAGACGCCGATCGTCGAGTGCGACGCACGCGACCGGCAGTCCGCCGTACTCACCCTGATCACCCTCGTCGAGCACGCGATGACGTTCCCGGTGTTCCAGAAGGTCAACGCGTGACACTCGCCAACAGACTGCACCTCCGGCTGGAAGACATCTCGGACCGGATGCAGCTGTCGGAGATCACGTCGGCCCGGGATCCGCACAAGCTGTACGAGCAGCTCCGTGACGAGTGGGGCCCGGTCGCGCCGATGGATCTCGAGCCCGGCGTCCCCGCCTGGCTCGTCCTGGGGTACGACGAGGCGAGCAGCGTGATGCGCAACGAGCTGCTGTTCTCCCGCAACTCCCGCAACTGGCGCTACGTCCAGGAGCGGTCCCTGCCCGACGACTCGGGGGTCTTCGCCGCGCTGGCGCCGCGCGAGAGCGCGTACTACCTGGACGGCATGCAGCAGCGCCGGCTGCGTGCCCCGCTCGACGACGCCCTGGGCGCCATCGACGAGAAGCGTCTCGCCCGTACGGTCGCCGTGACGTGCGAGGCGATCATCGACCGGCTGATGCCCCGCGGCGAGGCGGACCTGGTCAAGGACTACGCCGTGGCGGTCCCCGTGATGGTCATGACCGAGATGTTCGGCATGAGCCTGTCCGACGGGAACCGGATGCACGAGCTCACCGAGGCGGTCTACGCGGGCCGGGAGCGGGCGCGCGCCGCCGCGATGGAGCAGGAGAACCTGCTGGCCGTGCTCGTGGCGACGCACCGGGCCGAGCCGGGCGAGGACCTGACCACCGCCCTGGTCAACCATCCGAACCACGAGAACGACGTCGAGGTGATGGCCTCGATCGGCGTGATGTTCAGCCTGGGGCACGACGCCGAGATCGCCTGGATCGCGAGCACACTGCACATGATCTTGACCGACCCGGCCTTCGCCGCCCGGGTTCGGCGCGGCCGGCTCGACCTGGACGACGCCCTGGACGAGGTGTCCCGGCGCAACCCGCCCGCCCCGCACGTGCTGCCCCGGTTCGCCCGGCAGGACTGCGAGCTGGGCGGACGCCGGATCGCGTACGGTGACGCCCTCGTCCCTGCCGTCGCCGCCGCGAACGCCGACCGGGCGATCCGGACCGACGACCCGTGGGAGGAGCTGGGCAGCCGGTTCCACCTGACCTGGGGTGCCGGCGCGCACGCGTGCCCCGCCCACCGGATCGGGCCGCTCATCGGCCGGATCGCCGTGGACACCCTGCTGCGCCGGATCCTCGACATGGAGCTGTCGGTCCCGGCGGACTCGCTCAAGATGTCGGCCTCGCCGTGGTCGCGCTACCCGCGCAAGCTGCCCGTCCGGTTCACGACACCGCTGACCGAGGGCGGCCCGCGCGCCGAGCGCTGACCGCCTGCGTCACCGCCGGTCGAGCTCGTCGAGACCGCCCACCGGTGATCAAGCCCCACCGCCGGTCGGGCCTGTCGAGACCCCTCGACAGGCCCGACCGACGTAGGTCTCAGGACTCCGCGGCCGCCCGCTCCTTGACCTTCTCCTTGAGCCGCGGCACCACGTTCTTGTAGACCGCCGGGTTGATCGGCAGGAGCCACTGGATGGTCTGGGCGGTGGAGCTGATGTTCACGCCGGCCTCGTCGAGCGTCTCGTCGATCTGGTGCATCGAGAACGGGATGACGTTGGTGCCGCGGGCGTGCTTCCCGCCCGTGCGCTTCTCCATCCACGCCACGCGCTCGGCCACGTGCTTGCGCCGCTCCTCGATCGGCGGCAGCTCGACGACGCCGGCCAGGTACGCGGCGATCCAGATCGCGCCGGCCTCGGCGGACAGCGGCGAGAACAGCGACGAGTTGTAGCCGGCGAAGGTCAGGTTCGGCACGCCCTCGGGCAGGATCTGGCGGTAGAGCTGGTAGTTGCCCTGGTCGTCCACCAGGCGGGCGGCGATGGTGTCGTCGAGGAACGGCACGCGCTGGTGGAACCCGGTACCGCAGACCACGAGCTCGGCCGGGATCCGGGCGCCGTCGCTCAGCACGGCCACCGGGTGGTCGCCCTCGACCTCGAAGCGCTCGATCTCGGTGTCGCGGTGGACCTTGATGGTCCCGTCGGCGACCTGCTCGTAGAACCCGTCGGTGGACAGCGACACCGTGCTGTTGGCGATGTCGGCGAACTCGCCGTGCGGGACCAGGCCGAGCTTCTTGAGCTTGAACTGCCACGTCGCGACGGATCCGATGCTCGAGAGCATGCCCGCACGTACCTTGTCCCCGGGGCCGTGCAGGAAGCGCTCCATGCTGTTGGGCAGCTCCTGGTAGCGGAACAGCGCCTCGCCGAGGCGGGACAGCAGCAGGTACTTCATGTTCAGGGTGCTGGCGATGCGCTTCGGCATCTTCCACAGCAGGCGCCGGGCCACGACGGTGGTGGACTTGGCCACCTGGCCGATCTCGGCGGCGACGTCGCACGCCGACTTGCCGTACCCGACGACCACCACGTGCTTGTCGCGGGCGTCGTCCAGCGTGTTGAGCTGGCTGGAGGCGACGAGCTTGCCGCCGGCGCGGACGAGGTCGGCGTACCCCTCGTACTGCGGGAAGACCGGGTCGGAGAAGATCCCGTTCGCGACCACCAGGTGGTCGAACCGCTCGGGCGCGGAGACCGGGGCGCCGATGCGCCGCGCGGTGATCATCCAGCCGTCCTCGGCGTCGGTCAGCTCGGCGCGGACGACCTCGGTGGCGAGCCGCAGGACAGGGCGCAGCTCGAACTTCGCGACGTAGCGCTCGAGGTAGGCCTGGACCTGCTCGCCGGTGGGCCACTCGGGATAGTCCCGGGGCATCGGCAGGTCCGAGAAGGCGTACGAGTCCTTGTTGTTCTGCGTCCGGAGGCCCGAGTACCGGCGGGTCGCGCTCCACACCCCGCCGACGTCCGGCGCCTTCTCGAAGACTGTGACGTCGTGCTCGAACTCGCGGAGGATCTTCGCGGTAGCCAGTCCTGCGAAACCGGCACCGACGACGGCGATCTTCAAGGGGCCCCTGCTCTCAGTAGATTTCCGGCATTTTTCACGAATGGTAGCGGTGTCGGACCCTGTGCGATAGGGGTCGATCGAGGCGAATGCCCAGGTCGGCTGACCTTTCGGAACAGGGTCCGGCGACACGCCACTCGAATGTCAGTGGTTCAGTCCATGATTGTGTCTGTGAGCGAGACGACAGGCATCCCGGAACGTGAAGAAGCCACGAGCGACGAGGCCACCGCACAGCGGCGGTGGGCCGAGCTGGTGGCCGGGATCGAGGAGGACCGGCGGGCGTACTACGAGAACGACGCACCGAAGTCGTCGGACGCCGACTACGACATGCGGCTGCGTGAGCTGGAGGAGCTCGAGGCGGCCCACCCCGCCCTGGTGACGCCGGACTCGCCCACGCAGAGTGTCGGCGGCGTGGCGACGGCGGGGTTCGTCACGGTCGAGCACATCGAACGCATGCTCTCGCTCGACAACGCGTTCAGCACCGACGAGCTTGCCGTGTGGGCGGAGAAGGTCAACCGTGACCTCGGCACGGACCGTCCGGGGCTGCTGTGCGAGGTCAAGATCGACGGCCTGGCGATCTCCCTGGTCTACGAGAAGGGGCGCCTGGTGCGCGGCGTCACGCGCGGCGACGGGCGAGTCGGCGAGGACGTGACCCGCAACGTGCTGCGGATCGCCGAGATCCCCCAGACCCTCACCGGCGAGGGGCACCCCGACGTCGTCGAGGTGCGGGGCGAGGTGTTCATCCCGGTCGCCACCTTCGCGCGGCTCAACGAGCTGCAGGCCGAGCTGCGCGAGCGGGCGGTCGAGGACGCACGCGAACGGTCCGCACGGAGCACCGGCGGCAAGGAGTTCGACGTCGAACGAGCGCGTATCGCAGCGCTCCGCCGGTTCCCGCAGTTCGCCAACCCGCGCAACGCCGCGGCAGGTGGCCTGCGGCAGCTGCTGGAGAACAAGGACGGGCTCGAGCTGGAGGCGGGTCTCGCCCGCGTGGAAGGCCTGCGCATGTACGCGCACGGTGTGGGGGCGCTGCAGTGGCAGGAGGGCGAGCACGCGGAGCTGGAGCGGCAGTCCGACGCCTACACCCTGTTCGAGCAGTGGGGCATCCCGGTCTCCCCGCACAACCGGGTGGTCGACGGCCTGGACGGGGCACTCGAGATGATCGAGTACTTCCGCGAGCACCGGCACGACATCGAGCACGAGCTCGACGGGATCGTCCTCAAGGTCGATGCCCTCGCGCGGCAGCGCCGGCTCGGGTCCACCAGTCGTGCGCCGCGCTGGGCCATCGCGTTCAAGTACCCGCCGGAGGAGGTCAACACGCGCCTGCTCGCGATCCAGGTCGGTGTGGGCCGTACCGGCCGGGCTACCCCGTACGCCGTCATGGAGCCGGTGAAGGTCGCGGGCTCCACGGTGCGTCAGGCGACGCTACACAACCAGGACGTGGTGCGGGCCAAGGGCGTGCGTATCGGTGACGTCGTGGTGCTGCGCAAGGCGGGTGACGTCATCCCGGAGATCGTCGGGCCGGTGTCCGCCCTGGCCGACGACGGCTACCCGCGCGAGGAGTTCGTCATGCCCGCGGAGTGCCCGGAGTGCGGCACGCCGCTGCGCGCCATGAAGGAGGCCGACGTCGACCTGCGCTGCCCGAACGCGGAGTCGTGCCCGGCCCAGGTACGCGGGCGCGTCGAGCACATCGGTTCGCGCGGCGGCCTCGACATCGAGGTCCTCGGTGAGGTCACCGCCGCGGCGCTCACGCAGCCCGACGTGCCGGAGACCCCGCCCCTGGTCACCGAGGCCCAGCTGTTCTCCCTCACGCTCGACCAGCTCCTGCCCATCGAAGCGGTGGTCCGCGATGCGGACACCGGCCTGCCCAAGATGGACGACGACGGCGTCGTGCGCCGGCGGACCCCGTTCCGGCGCAAGCTGTCGTACAGCAAGGCGCAGCGCGCCGCGGCCGAGGAAGCCGGTGAGACCCTGCCCGAGTGGGCGCCGTCGGCCAGCGCGACGAAGCTCCTCGAAGAGCTGGAGCGCGCCAAGACGAAGGAGCTGTGGCGCAAGCTCGTCTCCCTGAACATCCGGCACGTCGGGCCGGTGGCGGCGCGGGCGCTCGCGGGCTGGTTCGGTTCGGTGGACGCGATCGAGGCCGCGTCGGAGGAGGAGCTGGCAGCGGTCGACGGCGTCGGCCCGGTGATCGCTGCCGAGATCAAGGAATGGCTCACGGTGGACTGGCACCGGGAGATCCTCGCGGCATGGCGCGCGGCGGGTGTCGAGCTCGCCACGCCGGGGCATCCGGGACCTGCCGCGATGGCGGAGGCCGACACCGGGCCCACCGGCCCGCTCGCCGGCCTGACCGTGGTGGTGACCGGTTCGCTGGAGGACTTCACGCGCGACGGCGCCAAGGAGGCCATCATCGCCGCGGGAGGCAAGGCCTCCGGCTCGGTCTCGAAGAAGACCGACTACGTGGTGCTGGGGGAGAACGCCGGCACCAAGGCGGCCAAGGCGGAGGCCCTGGAGATCCCGACCCTGGACGAGGACGGTTTCAAGAAGCTGCTGGAGGGCGGTCCCGAGGCGCTGTGAGCCGTCCGGTCGTAGCCGGCCCGGTCGACGGGCCGGCCACTCACCCCCGGTCCGTCAGCGGCGGCCCGGGAGCCGCATGGTGAGCAGCTTCGCCTGCGGCGCGAGCCGAGCGGCGAGGGCGAAGACGCCGTCGGTGCGCTGCCGGTCGGGGTCGATCACCGAGAACAGGTTCACGCCCAGGTAGAACGTGATCGCGGCGTCGGCGACGTCGCGCGCGGGCAGGAGCTTGCCCAGCGGCGTCCCGCCGACGACGCGTTCCCACTGCTCGGCGACGAAGCCGACCCAGGGCTCGGCGCGCACGCTGATCTCCGCCCGCAGCGCCGGCTTGGTGACGGCGGCCGCGACGAGCTCGCCGAACTGGGCGAGATACCCGCGCTCCAGGTCGGTGCGGTAGATGGTGGTCGCTGCCTCGACCAGCTCCTCGACCGTGCGGGCCTTCTCTGCCGTGGCGCGGTGCAGCGCCATGCGTTCCTCGGTGGCTCGGTCGAGCGCCGCCAGGAGCAGCTGGTCGACACCCCCGAAGTGGTAGAAGACCAGCGCCGAGTTGGCCTTGGCCGCCGTCGCGATGGACCTGGCCGACGCCCCGGCATAACCCTGCTCGCGCAGCACCTGGTCTGCCGCGTCCAGCAGCCGCCTGCGTGTGTCCTCGGCCGTCCCACGCCCTGTCTGGGCCATCACCGGCTCCTTCCGTCGTCGCTTGATCATATGCTTTAATCACCTGATTAAAGCGACTGATCAAATCGAGTGATCAACTCGACGATCAGATCGAGCGACGACAACCCGTGCGGCCCGCCGGGTGACGACCACGGAGGACGCCGTGCACGAGCCCACCAACGAGCCCACCAGCAAGCCGGCCGACGAGCCAACGCCCCCGCCCCGGGAGATCGACCCCGACCCCCGATGGCACGACCGCCGGGACCTGCGGTCCGATGCGCAGTGGGACGCCGATCCCGAGCCGCCCCGTGCCCCACGCCCTCCGCTGGCGCCCGAGGCCCGGCGCGCCCGGCTCCTGCTGGCTGGGATCGCCCTCGCGCTGTTCGCCGCCATGCTCGCGGCCAAGCTTCTCGACTCGGCGGGCGCGCAGCAGACCGCCCTCTTCTACGTGGGCATCCCGGCGGTCATCGCCCTCACCGTGATCCTCACCGCCCGGCCCAGGAGCGCCGTCGGTACCGCCCTGGCGACCACGACCGTGGGGCTCGCGCTCGCGGGTCCGCTCCTGGACGAGGGGATCGTGTGCCTGGTCATCGCGGCTCCGCTGTTCTACGGCATCGCGGCGCTCGTCGGCGGGATCGTCCAGAGGTTCCGCAACCATCGAGGGCGTGCGCTCGCGGCGGCGCCGCTGCTCCTCGTGCTGGTGGCCGAGGGGGTCGGCGGGTTCAGCCTGCTGCCACGGGAGGACGCCGGCGTCGCGACCGTCGTCGTGCAGGCGACGCCCGAGCAGGTGGCCGCCGCACTGGCCGCCCCGCCCGCCTACGGGGAGTTCGAGGCGCCGTTCCTGCGTGCCGTCCCGTTCCCTGAGCCGGTGTCCGCCATGGGGCACGGGCTCCGGGTGGGCGACGAGCGGCACGTGACCTTTACCCCGCGGCGCAGCCTCGGGATCAACGCGGGGACGACGCCGCGGGCGATGTCGCTGCGCGTCGCGCAGTCCCAGGTGTCCGACGGCGGGGGCCACCTGCGACTCGACGTCACCTCCGACACGACCCTGGCCCGCTGGATGGACCTGCACGCCGCCGACGTCACGTGGGAGGCGGCCGGTGCCGGCCGCACCCGGGTCACCTGGGCGCTGGAGTACACGCGCACCTTCGACCCCTCCTGGTACTTCGGCCCGATCCAGCACTACGCGTCAGGCCTGGCCGCCGAGTACCTGATCGACACGTTCGCGGCCACGGCGGAGCGGGCGGACGCATGACGGGCCTGCTCGACCCGGCCACGGCCGTCGTCGTCGTGCGCGGAGCGGCGGTGGCCGGACCGCTGCTGCTGGTGGTCGCCCTCTGCGTCTGGCGGACGCCGAGCCCACGCGCGGTCGGCGCCGCCGTCACAGCGACGGCGTGGGCCGCGCTCCTGCTCCTGCCGCTGAACGTCGCGGCGTCCTCGTTCGGCTGGTGGACGTTCCGCGCGACGGGTGCCGTCTGGTTCGGCGTGCCCGTCGACCTCTGGCTCGGTTGGTCGCTGCTCTGGGGAGCGGTACCCGCCCTGATCCAGAGCCGGCTCCGCACCGGGCCGGGCAGGGGGATCGGAGCTCTCGTGCTCCTGACCGCCGCCCTGGTCTGGCTGGACCTGGCGCTCATGCCGCTCGGTGAGCCGGTGGTCGTGCTCGGCGGTGCCTGGCTGGTCGGCGAGGCGCTGGGGGTCGCGACCGCCCTGGTGCCGGCACTGCTCCTGGCTCGCTGGACCCTGCGCCGCACCCACGTGGTGCTCCGGGCGTGGGGGCAGGCGGTCTGGGCCGGCGGACTGCTGCTCGCCCTCCCGGTGCTCGCCCTCTCGCCCGAGCCGCGCTGGCCCGCACCGGTCACGTCGATCGGCGTCCAGCTCACGCTGCTCGCCTGCCTGCCGGGCCTGGCCGCGATGCGTGAGCTCGCCGCCGTCGGTCACGGGACGCCCCTTCCGTACGACCCGCCGTCACGCCTGGTCGCCTCCGGGCCCTACGCGTACCTGCGCAACCCGATGCAGGCGGCCATCGCCGCCTCGTACGCGGGGCTTGCCCTGGCCTTCGGCGAGCCCGCCCTCCTCCTCGGCACCCTGGTCGCCGTCGGATACTCGGCAGGGCTGGGCGAATGGCACGAGGGGGAGCAGCTTCGGCAGGCGTTCGGGCCGCCGTACCGGGCGTACCGCGCCGCTGTGCGGCCGTGGCTGCCGCGGTGGCGTCCCGCGCCGGTGCTCCCGGCCGCGACGCTGTGGGTCGCCGCCGACTGCGTGGAGTGCACGGGCGTCGCCCGCTGGTTCGCGCACCGCAGCCCGGTCAACCTCGAGATCCGGCCGGCCGCCGACCACCCGGAGATCCTGTACCGCATCACCTACGAGGCGCCTGCCGTACGCGCGCAGGGCGTCGCCGCCGTCGCCCGCGCGCTGGCGCACGTACATCTCGGCTGGGCGCTCGCGGGCTGGGCGCTCGATCTCCCCGGAGTGCGCCACTTCGGTCAGCTGGGCGCCGACGCGTTCGGGGCAGGGCCGCGCCCGTCCCGCCCGGCAGCCTGCACGGCCGGGCGATTAATGGTGACCAGTTGACAACTTCTGCTTGACTACCGGCAGAAGTCCCTCGTAGGTTCGGGCCCGCAGGGTCAACGCCGACCGAGGAGTACTGATGAGACAACGTGGAACCAGAATCCGCGCGAGACAGGCAGCCGCAGGCGCGACTGCCGTAGCACTGACAGCGGTGATGCTGTCGGGAACCGTCCCCTTCGCGTCGGCAGCGGACGATCTGCCGCCGCAGGAACCCGGCGTCACCCTGAGGACCTACGATCTGGCACGTGACCTGAGCGAGCTGTGCACGCTCCGCTCCGGCCAGACGCCGAACGTGGACCAGCTCAAGCCGACCATCGACTACTCGACGGAGGCCGACTTCGGCATGGGCGAGCGCTTCATCGCGCACGCGCTCGCGAACCTGTCGGTGCCGTCCGCCGGGAACTACGAGTTCCGGCTCACCAGCGACGACGGCTCGCGGCTGGTGATCGACGACGCCGAGGTCATCGACAACGACGGCCTGCACGGCGCGGAGTCGAAGGAGGGCACCGTCGCTCTCGAGGCCGGGTTCCACGACCTGCGCGTGGAGTACTTCGACAACACCAACGACAACATCCTGCGGCTCGAGTGGCGCCCGCCGGGCACGGCGGACTTCGTCGTCGTCCCCGAGAGCGTGCTGAGCACCGAGGCCGGCGTCGTGCGCGTGACCGCCCCGGGCACCAAGTACTGCGAGGGGCAGGACGACACGGCCGGCGACGGCATGCGCCTGGACTCCGTGTACCCCGGCTACAGCCTGACGGACCTGCGCCCCGAGGGCTTCGAGCCCATGGTCGCCGGCCTCGACTGGACCGACGACGACCGCCTCGCCGTGCTCACGACCGGCTCGGTCAGCCCCGGTGGGTGGGTCGAGAACCCCGAGCCGGGTGAGGTGTTCCTGCTCGACAACGTGACCGGCGAGACCTCGAAGGATCAGGTGACCTACGAGAAGGTCGCCACCGACCTGTTCAACCCGCTGGGCATCGCCGTGATCGACGACTCGATCTACGTGTCGGAGCGCGACAAGCTCACCGAGCTCACCGACCCTGACGGGGACGGCTTCTACGACGACCACCGCACGGTGGCCGAGTGGCCCTTCGGCGGCAACTTCCACGAGTTCGCCTTCGGCCTGCTGCACGACGACGACTACTTCTACGTGAACCTGTCGGTCGCCATCAACAACGGCGGCGCCACCACGGACCCGCAGCCGGCCCCGAACCGCGGCACGGCCATCCGGGTCGACCGCGAGACCGGCGAGATCGAGTACGTGGCGGGCGGCCTGCGCACGCCGAACGGCATGGTCAAGGGCCCCGACGGCGAGCTGTTCGTGATGGACAACCAGGGTGCCTGGCTGCCCAGCTCCAAGCTCGTGCACATCGAGCAGGGCAAGTTCTTCAACCACTTCACCAACCCCGCCGGGCCGTTCGACGACCAGCCCGTCTCCGCACCGGCCCTCTGGGTGCCGCAGAACGAGATCGGCAACTCGCCGAGCGCTCCGGTGCAGCTGGAGGACGGCCCGTACGAGGGCCAGCTGGTGTTCGGCGACGTCACGTACGGCGGCCTCCAGCGCGGCTTCCTCGAGAAGGTCGAGGGCGAGTACCAGGGTGCGGTGTTCCGGCACTCGGCAGGCCTGGAGGCGGGCGTCAACCGCACCGTCGTCGGACCCGACGGCGCCATCTACGTCGGCGGTATCGGCGAGGGCGGCAACTGGAGCGAGCCGGGCAAGCTGCGCTACGGCCTGCAGAAGCTCACGCCCAACGGCGAGGACGCTTTCGACATGACCGAGATGCGGGTGACCAAGAAGGGCTTCGAGGTCGAGTACACGCAGCCGCTCTCCGCGGAGACGGTCGCGAAGATCGCCGAGGACCCGAACGCGGCGTTCCGGATGGACCACTGGCGCTACGTGCCGACCCGCAACTACGGCGGGCCGAAGATCGACGAGCGTCCGCTGTTCGTCGCGGGCGCCAAGGTCTCGCGCGACCGCACGAAGGTGACGCTCACCGTGGACGGCCTCGAGCCGGGACGTGTCGTGCACCTGCGTAGCCCGCGCCCGTTCGCGGACGCCGAGGGCCGCGAGCTGTGGAACACCGAGGCCTGGTACACGCTCAACGCGATCCCCGGCTACAAGGCTCCGGCCGAGCAGGGGTACCTGGAGGCGGAGGACGCCTCGCTGCGCGGCAGTGCGAACGTGGCCACCGAGCACAGCGGCTACTCCGGCTCCGGCTTCGCCGCCGGGTTCGGGCAGGTGGGCGCCTCGGCGACCTTCACCGCCGACGTCCGCCGCGGTGGCAACCAGCCCGTGAGCCTGCGGTACTCGAACGGACCCAATCCGTTCGAGGGCACCAAGACGGTGTCGGTGCTGGTCAACGGCCAGGAGGTCGAGCCGTGGGCGCTGGAGTCGACGGGTGACTGGAAGACGTGGGCGACGGCGACACGGGACCTGCCGCTCCGCAAGGGCGTCAACACGATCACGCTGCGCTACGACGCCGACGACGACGGCAACGTCAACCTCGACGTCCTCACTGTCGGCGGCATCCAGGACATCTGCCGGCCCGGGAAGTACGAGCGCGGCTACCGTGCCCTGTTCGACGGCACCACGGCGTCGCTGGACGGATGGCGTCTGGCGGGCGCGGGCTCGTTCGGCCGCCAGGCCGACTGCTCGATCCGGAGCACGGGCGGCATGGGGCTGCTCTGGCACACCGGCCAGGAGCTGGGCACGTACAGCCTCAAGCTGGACTGGAAGCTCGTGAAGGACGACAACGGCGGCATCTTCGTCGGCTTCCCGAACCCGGGGAACGACCCGTGGGTCGCCGTCAACCAGGGTTACGAGATCCAGGTCGACGCGAGCGACGAGCCCGACCGCACGACCGGGGCGATCTACACCTTCCAGGGTGCGGACCCGGACGCGGTGGAGCGGGCGCTGAAGCCCGTGGGCTCGTGGAACTCCTACGAGATCCGCGTGGTGGGGCAGAACATCAAGGTCCTGCTCAACGGGGTGCTGGTGAACGACTTCGACAGCACCGACCCCGCGCGCGACCTCGCTCAGGGGTACGTGGGTCTCCAGAACCACGGAGGCGGGGAGACGATCTACTACCGCGACGTCCGGGTCAAGGACCTGGGCTGACCCTGCCGGATCCGCGAAGTAGAGCGCCTGTCCG
>NZ_JBHSFI010000010.1:0-18865 GCF_042654905.1 Promicromonospora alba | reverse complement strand
CCCGGACAGGCGCTCTACTTCGCGGAGCTGTCTGGTCCTAGGCGACCAGGCGGTCCACCGCTTCCGAGGAGAGCGCCTGGTCCACCGCCATGGCGCTCGCGCCCAGGACGCCGGCCTGCGGCCCGGTCCGAGCGGTGACGATGCGCAGGTGCTGCGTCGCCAGGGGCAGGGACCGCTGGTAGACGACCTCGCGGATACCGGCCACTATGTGCTCGCCGGCGTCGGCCAGGATGCCGCCGATGACGATCATCGACGGGTTGAGCAGGCTGACGCTCGTGGCGAGCACGGCGCCGATGTCGCGTCCGGCCTGGCGCACGGCCTGGCTCGCGGCGACGTCGCCGGCCCGCACCATGGCGACGACGTCGGCGGGTGTCGTCGCACCCTCCAGTGCGTTCGCGACGGCGAGCCCGCTCGCGATCGCCTCGAGGCAGCCGATGTTGCCGCAGCGGCAGACGACGTCGGTCACGCCCGGCACCGCGACGTGCCCGATGTCGCCGGCCGAACCCTGGGCGCCGCGCCTCAGGGCGCCGTCGGCGATGATGCCCGCGCCGATACCCGTGGCGACCTTCACGAAGAGGAGGTCCGCGACGTCGGGCCAGGCGGCGCGATGCTCGCCGAGCGCCATGATGTTGACGTCGTTGTCCACGAGCACCGGCGCGTGGAACCGCGCGCCGAGGATGCCGGGGACGTCGGCGTTGTCCCAGCCGGGCATGATCGGCGGGTTGTTCGGCTTGCCGGTGGCGTGCTCGACAGGCCCGGGCAGGCCGACGCCGACCCCGGCGAGCTCGCTGGGGGAGCGGCCGGCCTCGTGCAGCAGCTCGGCGCCCGTCCGCGCGACCTGGTCGAGCACCAGCTCGGGACCGTCGGTGATCAGCAGGGGCAGGTCGCGGTGCGCGAGCACCGTGGAGGCGAGGTCCGTCACGGCGAGCCGCGCGTGCGTCGCGCCGAGGTCCACCCCGAGCACTACCCGGGCGGACGGCGCGAACGCGAAGGTCGCCGGCGGGCGGCCACCGGTAGAGGACGCCTCACCCGCGGGTGCGATGAGCCCCGCCGTCATGAGCAGGTCGATGCGTGCCGCGACTGTCGAACGGGCCTGGCCCGTCACCGCCGCAAGATCGGCTCGCGTGCGCGGCCGCCCGTCGCGCAAGAGCTGGAACATGTCCCCCGCTCCAGAGACCTTGGGCGCCTGCTGAATCACTTCCCGTGCCACTTCCACCATGCCTCTAGTCAATCATGGCGGGCGAAGTCACGACTTTTGCTTGACGGTCGGCAAAAGTCCCTCTACGTTCGATACATGGTCGACGTGGACCCCCAGCGGGCAGAGCAACGGGAAGAGCAGCCCCTCCCTTTGCTGCGTATGCGTGGCATCGTGAAGCAATTTCCCGGCGCGCGGGCGCTCGACGGCGTGGACCTCGAGGTCCGCCCCGGCGAGGTGCACTGCCTGCTGGGTCAGAACGGGGCTGGCAAGTCCACCCTGATCAAGGTCCTGGCCGGGGCGCACCAGCCCACCGAGGGCGAGATCCTGCTCGACGAGGAACCGGTGACGATCTCGGATCCCGTCGCGGCGCTCAACCTCGGCATCGCGACCATCTACCAGGAGCTGGACGTCGTCGACGGGCTCACCGTCGCCGAGAACATCTACCTCGGGCACGAGCTCGCGCGGGGCGGCGTCACCCGACGCTCCGACGCGGCCCGGAACACCCGGGAGATCCTGAAGCGGCTCGGTCACCCCGAGATCTCGCCGCACCGCGAGGTGGGCAGCCTGCCCGCGGCGGGCAAGCAGATCGTCTCGCTGGCCCGGGCGCTGTCCCGGGACGCG
The DNA here is from genome assembly GCF_042654905.1 of Promicromonospora alba. NCBI lineage: Bacteria > Bacillati > Actinomycetota > Actinomycetes > Micrococcales > Promicromonosporaceae > Promicromonospora > Promicromonospora alba. The sequence continues at coordinate 17,046 of NZ_JBHSFI010000010.1, read as the reverse complement.
CGCGTGGTGATCATGGACGAGCCGTCCGCCGTGCTGGACTCCGAGGAGGTCGAGAACCTCCACCGCATCGTGCGTGAGCTCACCGCCGACGGCGTCGCCGTCGTCTACATCTCGCACCGGCTGGAGGAGATCCGTCAGCTCGGCGACCGGATCACCGTGATCAAGGACGGCCGGACCGTGGCGACGAGCCTGCTGGTCGCGGACACCCCGACGGACGAGCTGATCCGTCTCATGACGGGCCGCTCGGTCGAGTACGCGTTTCCCGAGCGCCCCGGTGTCCCGGAGGACGCCGCGCCCGTGCTGGAGGTCGAGGGCCTCGGACTGGGCGACGTCTTCAAGGACGTCTCGCTCACGGTCCGGGCCGGCGAGATCGTCGGGCTGGCGGGCCTGGTGGGCTCGGGCCGCTCGGAGATCCTGGAGACCGTCTACGGGGCCCGGCGCTCGACGTCGGGCACCGTTCGCCTGGGTGGCAAGCGCCTGGGGTCCGGGGTGCACGCGGCGGTCGCCGCGGGGATCGGGCTGTGCCCCGAGGAGCGCAAGAGCCAGGGCCTGCTCCTGGACGAGCCCGTGTACCGGAACATCACGCTGTCCACCTTCGCGCGCTTCGCGCGTGGAGGACTCCTCGACGAGGGGGCCGAGCGCGCCGCGGCGCGTGAGCAGATCGCGGCCCTCGACCTGCGGCCCGCCTCCGCGGACCGCGACGCCCGCACCCTGTCCGGCGGCAACCAGCAGAAGGCGCTGCTGGCGCGCTGGCTGGTGCACGGCTGCCGTGTCCTGCTGCTCGACGAGCCCACTCGCGGCGTCGACGTCGGGGCGCGCGCCGAGATCTACACGTTGATCCGCCGCCTGGCCGACGACGGCGCCGCCGTGGTCGTCGTCTCCAGCGAGATCCCCGAGGTGCTCGGCCTCGCGGACCGCGTACTGGTCATCTCCGACGGCAGGACGGTCCATGAGGGCCCGGCCGAAGACATCGACGAGCACGCCGTGCTCGACCTGGTCATGGAAGGAAGTGCCGCGTGAGCGGACGATCGGCCCTCATGGGCCCAGCCCTGCGGATGGGTGGCCTCGTGGCCGCCCTCATCCTGCTCGTCGTCGTCGGCGTGGTGACCGGTGGCGAGCGGTTCGTGAGCTTCGGCAACGTCACGACGATCCTGAGCCTCGCGGCGGTGACCGGCGTGGTGAGCATCGGCATGACGTTCGTCATCACGTCCGGTGGCATCGACCTGTCGGTCGGCGCGGTGCTCGCCCTGGCCTCGGTCTGGGCCTCGACCCTGTCCACGCAGTACATGGCACAGGACTACGGCTGGTGGGTCATCGTGCTGACCGCGCTGGCCGTCGGGCTCGTGGCGGGCCTCATCAACGGCGTGATCATCGCGTACGGCAAGGTGCCGGCGTTCATGGCCACCCTCGCGATGCTGGCCGCCGCTCGCGGCCTCGCCGAGCTCATCGCCGGACGGCGTACGCAGATCCTCGACGACCTGGAGCCGTTCTTCGACGTGTTCCAGGCCCGGCCGCTGGGTGTGCCCGTGATCGTGTGGATCTTCGTGGTGGTCGCGGCCGCCGGCTGGTTCCTGCTGAACCGCACGACGTTCGGGCGGCGCACCGTCGCCATCGGCGGCAATCCCGAGGCCTCCCGCCTGGCGGGCATCAAGATCAAGCGGCACACCCTGTACCTGTACGGGCTCTCCGGCCTGACGGCGGGCATCGGCGCCGTGATCCTGCTGGCCAGGACCACCTCCGGCTCCTCGACGCACGGGACGCTCCTCGAGCTGGACACCATCGCGGCGGTCGTCGTGGGCGGCACCCTGCTCGCCGGCGGGCGCGGCACCATCACCGGCACGGTGCTGGGCGTCCTGATCTTCTCGACGCTCACCAACGTGTTCGTCATCAACAACCTCGACAGCTCGGTCCAGGCGATCGCCAAGGGCGCGATCATCGTGGGCGCCGTGCTGCTGCAGCAGTGGTTCGCCTCGCGTGAGAAGGCGACGAGCACGTGAGCCCGGCGCCATCCGACGGCGCGCCCTTACCAGCATTCGTCCCAGTCAACCCAGACAAGCTCCAGCCCAGATCAAGGGAGATCACCATGACCTCGTCCACAGCAGTACGCACGCGCAGGGTTTCCGGCGCCTTCATCGCAGCGGCCTGTGCCGCGCTCGTCGTCAGCGGCTGCGTCAGCAACGAGCCGCGTGACGAGGAGACGGGCGCTGCCGGCCCCGTCACGACCACCGAGAACGACGCGCCGGGCGACGAGGTCGTCATCGGCTTCTCCGCCCCGGCCGCCGACCACGGCTGGATGGGTGCCATCACCTCGGCGGCCCAGGCCGAGGCCGAGAAGTACGAGGACGTGGAGCTGCGCGTCGCCGAGGGCACCAACGACGTGAACGTGCAGATCAGCCAGATCGAGGGCTTCATCAACGACGGCGTCGACGCCATCGTGCTCCTGCCCTTCGACGGGGCCGCACTCACCGACGTGGCGCTCGACGCCATGGAGGCAGGCATCCCCGTCATCAACGTGGACCGCGAGTTCAGCAGCCCGTTCGCCGCGCGCACCACCGTGCTGGGCGACAACTACGGCATGGGCGTGAGCGCCGGCACCTACATCTGCGAGCAGCTGGGCGACAACCCGGACGCCGTGGTCGCCGAGATCGCGGGCATCGACGCCCTGCCGCTGACGACGGACCGGAGCAACGGCTTCAAGGACGCGCTCGAGGACTGCGGTCTCGACGTCGACGCCCGCGTCGCCGCCGACTTCACGGTCGAGGGCGGCGAGGAGGCCACCGCCAACCTGCTGTCCGCCGAGCCCGAGATCGACGCCATCTGGAACCACGACGACGACCAGGGTGTCGGCGTCATGGCGGCCATCGACAACGCCGGCCGTGACGAGTTCTTCCTGGTGGGCGGCGCAGGGTCGCGCAACATGATGGAAGAGATCCAGTCCGGCGACAGCGTCGTCCAGGCCACGGTCATCTACCCGTCCACCCAGGCTGCCGACGGCGTCAAGCTCGCCCGCCTGATCGCGCAGAACAAGACGGTGGGCGACCTCGCGTCGATCGGCGTGCCGCGCACGGTCCAGCTCTTCGCGCCCGTCGTCACGGCGGACAACGTCGAGGAGTACCTGCCCATCGGCTTCGACTCCTGACGCGGTGACGTATCGGGACGACGCCGCCGGGGCATGCGACACGGCAGTGAGACGACAGTGGGGGGAGGCGCGGTATGAGCACCGTTGAGAACGAGCTCGGGGTCGGCATGGTCGGCTACGCGTTCATGGGGGCGGCACACTCGCAGGCCTGGCGCACGGCGCCGCGGTTCTTCGACCTGGCCCTGGCACCGCGCATGCGCGCGGTGGCGGGGCGGGACGAGGCCGCGGTCCGTGCGGCGGCCGGCAAGCTGGGCTGGGACGAGGCGGTCGTCGGATGGCGCGAGCTGCTGAAGCGGGACGACATCGGTCTGATCGACGTCTGCACGCCAGGTGACACGCACGCCGAGATCGCGGTGGCGGCGCTGGAGGCGGGCAAGCACGTCCTGTGCGAGAAGCCGCTGGCCAACAGCGTGGCCGAGGCGGAGACGATGGTCGCGGCGGCCGAGGCCGCCGCGGAGCGTGGCGTGCACGCGATGGTGGGCTTCACCTACCGCCGCGTACCCGCCATCGCACTGGCCAGGCAGCTGGTCGAGCAGGGGCGGATCGGTCAGGTGCGGCACGTGCGCGCGCAGTACCTGCAGGACTGGATCGCCGACCCGCAGGCGCCGATGTCGTGGCGGCTCGACAAGCAGAAGGCGGGCTCCGGCGCACTGGGCGACATCGGCGCCCACGTGGTGGACCTCGCGCAGTACGTCACGGGCGAGCTGCTCACAGGGGTGAGCGGCCTGCTCGAGACGTTCGTGCACGAGCGTCCGGAGGCAGCGGCGTCGGGGAGCCTGTCGGGCGTGGCGGACACGAGCCGCATGGGCAAGGTCACGGTGGACGACGCCGCGATCTTCCTCGGGCGGATGTCCGGCGGCGGGCTGGCGACCTTCGAGGCGACCAGGTTCGCCTGGGGCCGCAAGAACGCGATCCGGCTGGAGATCAACGGCTCGAAGGGTTCGCTCGCGTTCGACTTCGAGGACATGAACCTCCTGCACTTCTTCGACGCGGCCGACGACGCGGCGACCGCCGGCTTCCGCCGGATCGTCGTCACGGAGCCGGAGCACCCGTACGGCGGCGCGTGGTGGCCGCCGGGGCACGGGCTCGGTTACGAGCACGCGTTCACGCACCAGGTGGTCGACCTCGTCGGCGACCTGGCGGCGGGACGGCAGCCAACGCCGTCGTTCCGCGACGGCCTGGTGGTCCAGCGGGTGCTGGACGCCGTCGAGCGCAGCGCGGACGGCGGCGGGGGATGGGTGTCGCTGGTCTGAGCTCCCGGCCCGGGGTGGTGCACCGCACCGCCCCGGGCCGGCGCCCGCACCACAGCAGCAGCAACGCAGCAGTACCGCAGTAGCACGACAGCAGTACCGCACTAGCACTTGCACCGCACCGTCTGACCCGACTCGATGAGGAGCTCCAGGTGAGAAACGTGCAACGAACCCGCCGCGTTCTGCGGTCGGTGGTCGTGGCAGCAGCCACGACCGCTCTTGCTGTTCCATTGGCAGTGACGGCCACCGCACAGCCGGCGCCGGCGCAGCCCGCGCAGGCCCAGCTTGCCGCAGCGCCCGGCGAGGCCGCGGCCGAGCCCTTCGACGCCCTCGTCTTCTCCAAGACGGCGGGCTTCCGGCACGGGTCGATCCCCGCCGGTATCGAGGCGATCACGCAGCTCGGCGCGGCCAACGACTTCACCGTCACCGCTACCGAGGACGGAGGCGTCTTCACCGACGAGGGCCTCGCCGACTACGAGGTGGTCGTCTTCCTCTCGACGACGGGTGACGTGCTCAGCGACGAGCAGCAGGCCGCGTTCGAGCGATACATCCAGGGTGGTGGCGGCTACGCGGGTATCCACGCGGCGTCCGACACCGAGTACGCGTGGCCCTGGTACGGCGAGCTGGTGGGTGCCTACTTCAACTCCCACCCGCAGAACCAGGACGCCACGATCAAGGTCGAGGACCAGGACCACGCCTCGACGGCGCACCTGCCGGACCGCTGGGACCGCCACGACGAGTGGTACAACTTCCGCACGAACCCGCGCGACGAGGTGCACGTCCTGGCCTCCCTCGACGAGTCCAGCTACTCCGCCGGTACGGGCGCGATGGGGGCGGAGCACCCGATCGCCTGGTGCCAGGAGTACGACGGGGGCCGGTCCTGGTACACCGGCGGCGGCCACACCGACGCCTCGTACACCGAGCCGGAGTTCGTCGAGCACCTGCTGGGCGGTCTGCAGACCGCGGCAGGCGTCGTCGGCTCGGACTGCGCCGCGACCCAGAGCGACAGCTACGAGATGGTGCCGCTCGACGAGGACACCGCGAACCCGATGATGCTGGACGTCGCCCCCGACGGCACCGTCTTCTACGTCGAGCGCGACGGCCGCGTCCAGACGATCGACCCGGAGTCGAACACCACGAGCACCGCGGTGACGCTGGAGGTCACCCAGTCCAACGAGGACGGGCTGACGGGCATCGTGCTCGACCCGGACTTCGCGACCAACAGCTGGGTGTACCTGTTCTGGTCCCCGCAGGACGTGGGCGACGACGGCCCGCACAACCGGGTCTCGCGCTTCGAGTACGACGCGGGCGCCGGCACGATCGACCCGGCCACCGAGGAGACCGTGCTGATCATCCCGACGCAGCGCCAGACGTGCTGCCACGCGGGCGGTGACATGGTCTTCGATCCTGACGGCAACCTCTACGTGGCCACCGGCGACAACACGAACCCGTTCGACTCCCAGGGCTACGCGCCGCTGGACGAGCGGGCCGGGCGGGCGAACTACGACTCGCAGCGCACGTCGGCCAACAGCAACGACCTGCGCGGCAAGGTGCTGCGGATCACGCCGCAGGACGACGGCTCGTACACGATCCCCGAGGGGAACATGTTCGCGCCGGGTACGGCGGACACCCTCCCCGAGATCTATGCGATGGGCTTCCGCAACCCGTTCCGGATCGGCGTCGACCCCGCGAACGGGAACGTGCTCGTGGCCGACTACGGCCCGGACGCCGGAGCGGCCAGCGCGACGCGCGGGCCTGCCGGCACTGTCGAGTGGAACGTCGTGAGCGAGCCCGGGTTCTACGGCTGGCCGTACTGCACGGGGGCGAACAACGCGTACCGCGACTACGACTTCGCCACGGGACAGTCCGGGGCGGCGTTCGACTGCGCCGGCGGTCCGGTGAACGACTCGCCGAACAACACCGGCATCACGCAGCTGCCCGCCGCCGTCGAGGCGGAGGTCTGGTACGGGTACGGCACCAACCCGCTGTTCCCCGAGATCGGCGGCGGTGGCGCCCCGATGGGCGGCCCGGTCTACTCCTACGACCCCGAGCTGGAGTCCGACGTCAAGTGGCCGGCCTACTGGGACGGCAAGGCGCTGTTCGGGGAGTGGAACCAGGGGCGGATGTACTCGTTCCAGCTCGCCGGCGAGCAGCGCGACGACCTCGTGGACATCAACCGGGTGCTGCCGCAGATCTTCGACCCGGAGGCCGGGTTCGACCGGCCGATGGACTTCGACTTCGGGCCCGACGGCGCGCTGTACGTCGTCGACTGGGGCTCCGGCTTCGGCGGCAACAACGACAGCTCGGGCGTGTACAAGGTCAACTACGTCGAGGGCGACCCGGCACCCATCGCCCGGGCGTCCGCCGACGTCACCGACGGCCTGGCGCCGCTGACCGTGGAGTTCTCCTCGGAGGGCACCCGCCATCCAGCCGGGGAACCGCTCACGCTGCAGTGGACCTTCGGCGACGGCTCGGCGCCGAGCACCGAGGCGAACCCGACCCACACGTACACCGAGAACGGCCGCTACACGGCCCAGCTCGTCGCCACCGACGCGGACGGACTGACCGGCGTGGCGAACGTGACGATCGTCGTGGGCAACATCGCCCCCGAGGTGACGATCACGTTCCCGGACGACGGAGGCTTCTTCGAGTGGGGCGACCAGGTGCGCTACGAGGTCGCGATCGACGATCCCGACGGCGAGGTGAACTGCGACAACGTCACGCTGTTCACCCGGCTCGGGCACGCGGGGCACTCCCACCCGTTCGGTGAGCTGACCGGCTGCTCGGGCGTCTTCGACACCGCCCGCGACGAGGGCCACGGCATCGACGCGAACATCTTCTGGGTGATCGAGGCGTTCTACACCGACGACGGCGGCGCAGCGGGCCAACCTCTGACCAGGAACGACCTGCAGGTGCTGCAGCCCAAGCTGCTCCAGTCGGAGTTCTTCACCGGCACGGGCCGCGCCGAGGGCATCGGTGACGGCACCGGCGACCCGGGCGTCCAGATCGAGCAGACGGGCGACACCGCCGGTGGCGGCCAGAACATCGGGTTCATCGAGCCCGGCGACTACTGGGCCCACGAGCCGCTGAGCCTGGACGGTGTCGACGCGATCTCGCTGCGCGCCGCCTCGGGTGCCGGTGGAGGGGAGGTCTCGGTGCGCTGGGACGCCCCGGACGGTCCCGAGATCGGCCGGATCACGGTGCCGAGCACCAGTGGCTGGCAGCAGTACGTCGACGTCGGCACCGAGCTGACCAACGTGCCGTCCGGCTCGGGTTCGCTGCACTTCGTCCTGCTCTCCGGCGGGATCAACGTCAACTGGATGGAGATCGACGGCCGTGGGGTCGCCGACAACGAACGGCCGGAGGTCGAGCTGACGGTTGACCCGGTGGCGGGCGACGCCCCGCTGACCGTGACCGCCAGCGCAGAGGCCACCGACCCCGACGGGACGGGCGACCTGACCTATGCCTGGGACGCCGGGCTCGGTGACGGGTTCGTCGACGGCACGTCGGCCTTCGAGCACACCTACGACGAGCCGGGTAGCTACCGGCTCCAGGTGCGCGTCACCGACGAGCGCGGCGCGTACGCCGTCGAGTACGTCATGGTCGAGGTCACCGGGATCGTCCCGGAGCCGGAGCTGTGCCTGTCGGGCCGGTCGGACGACTTCCTCGGTGAGGAGCTCGACCCGGACCGCTGGACCGTGCTCGAACGCAACCAGGACCTCCGGGTCGCCGACGGTCTCCTCACGATCCCGGCGACCGCCACGGACTTCTACGGGACGAACAACACGGCGGTGCCGAACGTCGTCCTGCAGGACCTGCCGGACGGTCCGTTCACCGCGACGGCCAAGGTCACCATCCCGGCGCACGCCCAGTACCAGCAGGCCGGTCTGGTGATCTACGGCGACGCGGACAACTACGCGAAGATGGTGCTCCAGGGTCGTTCGGCACCCGCCGACCCGGCCACGCGCATCTTCCAGTACATCCGCGAGGAGGCCGGCGCGCCGAACGAGGTCGCGGACTCCAACACCGCGGCTCTCGGGGCGGCGTACCCGGACACCGTCTACGTACGCCTGGCCAGCAGCGACGGCGAGGACCTGACGGCGTCGTACTCGGCGGACGGCGTGGAGTTCACGGCCATGCCGCAGACCAAGGCGCTCGCCGGTATCGAGGACCCGCAGATCGGGCTGTTCGCGCTCGCGGGTACCGGTTCGGCCGCGGGCGTCGTGGACGCTCAGTTCGACTGGTTCCACATCACCCCGGACGACACGGCCGCGGCCCCCGGGCTCGCGGACGAGTTCGACGGGGACGGCCTCGACGCCTGCCGCTGGGACGTCGTGCGCGAGGACCCGACGGGCTACCGGGTGACCGGTGGCGCGCTGGAGATCGACACGACGGCGACGGACATCTACACCGGCAACAACACCGACACGCCGAACATCGTCGTGCAGGACCTGCCGGACGACGACTGGACCGTCGAGACCCTGGTGGACGGGTCGGCCTTCGACCAGCAGTACCAGCAGGGCGGTCTGATCGTGTACGGGGACGACGACAACTACGTCAAGCTCGACCTCGTGACCGACAACGCTCCGGGCAGCGCCGTCACACAGCGCATCGAGCTGCGTAGCGAGGTCGACGCAGTGATACAGGACCCGCAGCCGGGCGCGAACAACCTGACGTCCCGCGTGTGGCACCTGCGGCTGTCGAAGGCCGGGTCCACCTTCACCGGTGAGTACAGCGCGGACGGCGAGGAATGGACCGCCCTCGCCGAGCCGGTGACGCACGAGGGACTGCAGGACGCTCGGGTGGGTCTGTTCGCACTCGGTGGCCCTCAGCAGTCGGTCGCCACGGCGTCGTTCGACTACTTCCGGGTGGCCGGCGCGGCCGAGCCGCTCGAGGTGACCGGCACGCTGTCGCCGGCTGAGCCGGACGGCCCGGACGGGCAGTGGCTCGGGCCGGTGACGGTCACGGTGGAGACCACCGGCGGCCCGGAGGGCGCCACGGTGTACCGGGAGGTCAACGTCGACGGCGACGGCTGGACCGAGTACACCGCGCCGGTGGAGATCTCGACGTTCGGCGCCCACACCGTCCAGGTGCGGGCCTCGGCGGACGGCGAGACGGTGGTCGGCGAGACCGTCGAGTTCACCATCTTCGAACCGCAGCTCACCGAGGCGACGCCGGCGGTCGACGTCGTGCAGCCGACCTGCCACTACAACCAGTCGGGTGCCGAGGTCGTCACCGGCGGTGCGCTGGTCACCGCCGAGGTGGAGGGCGTGCGGTCCTACGTCGTGCGGGAGTGGGTGGACGGCGCCGCGGGTGACGTCGTCGACGACCTGGACGACGTGGCTCCCGGGAGGTACCGGATCGTGGCCCGGCCGGCCGAGGGGTACGTCCTCCTCGGCGAGGACGGCTGGCGGGTCCGGGACAACGGGAACGCCATCCTGTTCGTGACGCTCGAGCAGCCGGAGTGCCCCGACCCGAACACGCCCGACGTCGTGGTGACGGCGGCGACGTGCGACGACGGCGGCTCGATCGTTCCGGTCGTCCTGCCCGGGGTGCGCAGCTACGTCGTGCACAACTGGGTCGACGGCGAGGCGGACGGCAAGCCGCGCAACCTGCGCGACCTCGCCGCGGGTGACTACCGGGTGATCGCCACGCCGGCCAAGGGCGCCGAGCTCACGGCCGCCGGGGACTGGGTGCTCAGCCCGTCCGGCAAGGCGTACGTCATCGTGACCGTCGAGGAGGGGTGCGACAGCTGAGAGACCTGGGGCGTGCGCCGGACGCCGGTGCACGCCCCGTCGCACCACGGCCCGCGGTCAGCGGCACAGCCGCTGACCGCCGGGCCCCCGCGAATCGGAGAGGAACGAACATGAGACGGTTCACCCGCCTCGGCGCGGTGCTCCTGCTGGCGCTGGGGCTCGCTGTGCCCGCCGCCATGGCTCCGGCCGCCGCGCACGGCGGCAAGATCGACATCGAGCTCGGCACGGACGGCGCCGGCGGCGTCTCGGCGGCGTTGGCGTGGGCGGGCGACGGGCACCCGGTCGAGGAGTCGGCAGTCGTCGTCGTGCGGGCGGTGTCCGACGACGGCGAGAAGGTCGGCCCCGTCACGCTCGTCTCCGCGTCCGAGGGGGTGGGCTGGTACCGCTCCGAGCCCGAGCTGCTCGGCGAGGGGCACTGGACGGTGACAGCGCAGGTGAAGGAGCCGAAGAAGGCAGAGGTCGAGGTGGAGGTCGACGTCGTAGCCCCGGCGGCCCCACCGTCCGAGTCCGCAGCGCCCGAGTCCGGCGGTTCGGAAGCCGCAGGGATCAACCCTGAGGCGGACGCGGCCGGCGCGTCTGCGGGCGACGGGTCGCGGTCGTCCGGCGGTCTGCCGCCATGGACCGGTTGGGCGCTGGGGGCGCTCGCGGTCGCGGGAGCAGCGACCGTCGTCGTCCTGCGCAGGCGGGCGACCTGACCGAAGACCGATGGGTACGACCGGCGACGCCGGACCGTCACGCACAGGAGGAAAGAAAAATGGCACGACCGATCACCCTGTTCACCGGCCAGTGGGCCGACCTGCCGCTCGAGGAGGTCGCGAGCCTCGCCTCGAAGTGGGGCTACGAGGGCCTCGAGCTGGCCTGCTGGGGCGACCACCTCGACCCCTGGCGCTGGGACGACGACGAGTACGTCGCCGGGCGCCTGGAGCTGCTGGAGCGGCACGGCCTGAAGGTATGGGCGATCTCGAACCACCTCAAGGGCCAGGCCGTCTGCGACGACCCCATCGATCAGCGGCACCGCGACATCGTCTCCGACCGGGTGTGGGGCGACGGTGATCCCGAGGGCGTGCGGCAGCGTGCCGCCGAGGAGATGAAGAACACCGCGCGGCTGGCGGCCAAGCTCGGGGTGAAGACCGTCGTCGGGTTCACGGGCTCCGCCATCTGGAAGTACGTGGCGATGTTCCCGCCCGTCTCCGACGCCACGATCGAGGCCGGCTACCAGGACTTCGCCGACCGCTGGAACCCGATCCTCGACGTGTTCGACGAGGTAGGCGTGAAGTTCGCGCACGAGGTGCACCCCAGCGAGATCGCCTACGACTACTGGACCACCGTGCGGACCCTCGAGGCGATAGGCCACCGCGAGGCGTTCGGCCTGAACTGGGACCCGAGCCACATGGTGTGGCAGGACCTGGACCCGGTCAGCTTCCTCTGGGACTTCAAGGACCGGATCTACCACGTGGACTGCAAGGACACGAAGAAGCGCATGACGAACGGCCGCAACGGCCGCATGGGCTCGCACCTGCCGTGGGCGGACCCGCGCCGCGGCTGGGACTTCGTGTCGACCGGGCACGGAGACGTCCCGTGGGAGGACGCGTTCCGGATGCTCAACACGATCGGCTACGACGGCCCGATCTCCGTGGAGTGGGAGGACGCCGGGATGGACCGCCTCGTCGGCGCCCCGGAGGCGCTCGAGTTCGTGCGGTCCCACGCGTTCGACGCGCCGGACTCCGCGTTCGACGCGGCCTTCTCCACGCGCTGACACCGACGACGCGCTGAACAGGGAGGTACGACCAGGAACGAACAGGCAGGCCCCGCCACCGCGGTACGACGGCGGAGCCGCGTGAGGACGTGAGGACCGGGCCCCGGACGAATGGGATGCGGACGAGGCCCGGCCGGCGTGACGAACTCGATGAGGAGCTGCATCACGTATGAAGACTATCCAGGCGCGCGCGCGAGCGCGCCAAAAGAAGACGTTCGCGGCGCTCGCCGCCACCGCGCTGGTCGGCACGGCCCTCCTGGCCACACCGGCGTCCGCCCATGAGGGTCACGACGCCGACGCAGCCGCAGCCGCAGCCGCCGACACCGACTGGGGCAACTACGAGAAGATCCTGCTCACCAAGGACGTCGGTGAGCCGATCGACATGGCGGTCCTTCCTGACTCGCGGGTGCTGCACACGGCCCGCAACGGCCAGGTGCGCCTGACGGACCCGGCCACCGGGGTCACCAAGCTGGTCAACACTCTCGACGTGTACGCGAACTCCGAGGACGGACTGCAGGGGATCGCCCTGGCGCCGGACTTCGCGGAGAGCAACGAGGTCTACCTCGTGTACGCGCCGCGGGACGCCGACGGCGACGGCGCGGCGGACACGCCGGCGGGCAACGCGCCCAACACGCTGCCCGCGGGCGAGGACGAGAGCTACTGGGACCAGTGGGTGGGCGTCAACCGCCTGTCGAAGTTCACGTTCACCGGTGACGCGCTGGACCCGGCCTCGGAGCAGCCGATCCTCGACATCGAGGTGCAGCGCGGCCAGTGCTGCCACGTCGGTGCGGACATCGACTTCGACGGCGCGGGCAACCTCTACCTGTCGACGGGCGACAACACCCCGGCCGGCACGCCAGGTGCCAACGGGTACGCCCCGAACAACGACGCCCCGAACATGAACCCGGGCTTCGACGCCCGTCGCGGTGCGGGGAGCACCAACGACCTGCGCGGCAAGATCCTGCGGATCGACGTGAAGGACGAGATCCCGGCCGGCGCCCCGCCGGGGGCAGGCAGCACCTACGACATCCCCGAGGGCAACCTGTTCGCCCCGGGCACCGAGGGCACCCGCCCCGAGATCTTCGTGATGGGTGTGCGTAACCCGTTCCGTATCGAGGTGGACCCGGAGACCAGCTCGCTCACCTGGGCGGACTACGGCCCCGACGCCGGCGCGGCGAACCCCGACCGTGGGCCGATGGGCTACGTGGAGTGGAACGCCGTCGGGCTCGACGACCCGCACAACTCCGGGTGGCCGTACTGCCACGGACCGAACGCGGCCTACAACGAGTGGAACTTCGAGACCGCGACGCCGCGTGAGTTCTTCGACTGTGCTGCACCCGTCAACAACTCCCGCTGGAACACCGGCCTCACCGAGCTGCCGCCGGCCCGGGCCGCGACCCTGTACTACGGCGACCAGCCGGGGCAGCAGCCACGCGACGAGCTCGTGAACTTCGGCTCCGGCACGGGGCAGGGGCCCATGGGCGGCCCGGTCTACCACTACGACGCGGACGAGACCGCGCCGGGCAAGTTCCCTTCAGTGTGGGACGGCAAGGCATTCTTCGGGGAGTTCTCGCAGGACTACCTCGCGGCGTTCAGCGTGGACTGGTCGACGTTCGAGGTCGGCGAGATCGAGGACTTCTTCCCCAACACCGCGCTGGAGGCGGCGGGGATGTTCCGCAACGACAACCCGATCGACCTCGAGTTCGGCGCGGACGGCTCCCTGTACGTGCTGGAGTACGGCGACGGCTTCTTCCGGCAGAACCCCGACTCCGGGCTGTACCGGATCGACTACGCGGAGGGCAACAAGGCGCCCCAGGCGCGGTTCACGGCCACGCCGGCATCGTCGTCGTCCGCGCCCGTCGAGGTCTCGTTCGACGCGTCCGCCTCGACCGACCCCGACGGCGACGCGCTGACGTACGAGTGGGACTTCGACGGTGACGGGACGTTCGACGCCAGCGGCGCCCAGGTCACCCACACCTACACCGAGCTCGACGTGTACACGGCCCGCCTGAGGGTCACCGACGCGCGTGCCAAGTTCTCGCTGACCTCGCGGGAGATCAGCGTCGGTAACCAGGCCCCCGAGGTCACCGTCGAGTTCCCGGCCGACGGCGGGTTCTTCGACTGGGGCGACGCGGTGCCGTTCCAGGTCACCACGCAGGACGCCGAGGACGGCAGCGAGACGGTCTGCAGCCGCGTCGCGTGGTCCTACGGGCTCGGCCACGACGAGCACGCCCACCCCGAGGTCTCGGGCACGGGCTGCACGGGTGTCTTCCCGACCGACCCCAACTCCCCGGAGCACGGCGCCGGCTCGCACCTGTACGGCGCGGTGGTCGTCACCTACACCGACAACGGGGCCAACGGTCTGCCGCCCGCGAAGGGCGAGGCCACGCTGCGGCTGAACCCGAAGCTGCAGGAGGCAGAGCACGCGACGCTCAAGGGCGTCGAGGTGGTCCAGGACGAGGCGGCCTCGGCCGGCGCGTACGTCGACGGCCTGGCAAAGCGTGACTCGGTCGCCCTGGAGCGGGTCAACCTGTCCGGCATCGACAGCGCCGTCGCGAAGATCCGCGGCAAGGGCACGGTCGAGCTGCGCTGGGGCTCGCCCAAGGCGAAGCCGTTCGCCAGCGCCAGGGTCAACGCCCGGACCTGGCAGGACGTCGACCTGCAGTTCCGGGACCGCAGCACCACAGGGACCCTCTACATCACCGCGACCGGCGGCCTCGACGTCGACGCGATCACGATGATCGGTGAGGGCGTCGGCGCGCCCTCGGCGGCCGCACAGAGCTCGACCGGCCCGACCGGGGCCGCTCAGACCGAAGGAGAGCAGTGATGGAATCACGCACTGACGTCAACCGCAGGAACTTCCTGAGGCTCGCCGGCGGCACCGTGGCCGTGGGTGCGGCCACGCTGGCCGGGGCCGGGCTCGCGGGCAGCGCAGCCGCCTCTACCCTCGCGCCCGCGGCGGCGACCGGAGCGGCGACCGCCGGCCGGGGCCGGGTGCTCGTGCCCGCCGGCCACATCGGCATCCAGCTGTACTCGATCAGGGACAAGGTCTCCTCGCTCGGCTTCCGCACCGTGTTCGAGCGGCTCGCCGACATGGGCTACGCCGAGGTCGAGTTCGCCGGGTACACGCAGGGGCAGGTCGGGGCGATCACCCCCGAGGAGATCCGGCAGCTGCTGGACGACAACGGCCTGCGCGCCGTCGGCGCGCACCGCGGCATCGCCGACTTCGCGAACAACATGGAGCGCGAGCTCGACATCGCCGAGATCCTCGGCATGGAGCACGTGGGCACCGCGCAGGCGCCCACGAACAACCGCACGGTCGCGGGCTACCTCGCCGCAGCCGAGCAGTTCAACGGCTTCGGGGCAGCCGCGGCCGCCCGCGGCCTGAAGTTCTACCAGCACAACCACGACGGCGAGTTCAGCTTCGCCACGGACGACCCGTCGGTCCGGCTCTACGACGTCTTCTACGACAACACCGACCCGAGGAAGGTCTTCCTCGAGATGGACGTCTACTGGGCGTTCGTGGGCAAGCACCGCTACCCGGGCTTCGAGCCGGTGGACTACGTCAAGCGCAACCCGCACCGCTACCCGCTCCTGCACCTCAAGGACGGCGACGCGAACCCGGCCAACACCGGGGGCTACGACATCGTGGAGTTCGGCGCCGGCGACCTGCCGTACACCGAGTTCCTGTCGGCGCTCGCGGGCTCCGGCCGCCGCCACGGCATCTGGGAGCAGGACAACGCCGCCACGGTGGCCGCGCCCGGCTTCCCGGTCGACTCGTTCGGCAACGCCGAGCGGTCGTACGTCGAGATCCGGTCCCTGCGCGCCGAGCGCTGCTGATCCGGTAGGGGAGCAAGGGGTGTGGCCGACGCCGGACGGCGTCGGCCACACCCCTTCTTGCTGTCGGACGGCGATGTCGGCGCCGCCGGGCTACCGGTGTTCTAGCGGGCCGTCCGGAGGAGGACCACGTCGTCGTGCTCCAGCCCGCCCACCAGATAGGTGCGCTTGCCGATCACCTCGAAGCCGTGCTTCCGGTAGAAGGCCTGGGCGCGCAGGTTCTGCGCATTCGTGGCCAGCCAGTAGGGCAGGCCGGGGCCGATCTCGTCCGCTGCCTCGGAGGCTGCTCGCATGAGTGCCCCGGAGACGACGCCGCCCTGTACGTCGGGCTGTACGTAGATCTTGGACAGCTCGACGTAGGGAGCCGGCCGTCCGCTCGCTTCCTGAACGGTCGCGGCTTCGGCCGCGCCCTCCGGGGTACCGAGGATGAGGAGTGCGTAGCCGAGCAGGCGCATGCCGTCGTCGTACACGAACAGCGCGTGCCGGTCGCTGGTCGCCCACTCACGGAAGCGCGCGGGCGTCAGCTTCTGCGCGATGTGCGTCGCCATCTCGGAGCGCGAGGCCTCGGGCGGGCAGGCAAGGGGAAAGGTCAGGGCGGCAAGCCACGCGACCTCGGCCGCGTCGTCGGCGGTAGCCCTGCGTACGACGCCGGATGTGGTGGTGCGCCGTACTTCGGCGGACTCGGTGGGCTGCACGGTGGGGGCGGGGGACGCGGCCCCGGGCTCGGATGTCACTGTCCGAACGTAGTACGAGGCGCGTGGCGCCGATCAGGGGGCCCGAACAGGAAAATGCCGGTGCAGGGCAGGACAAAGACAGGTCGGTCCGGCGCCGTGGCGGGGTGCGGGAAGCCGTCCGACGTGTCCCCGGTCACAAGAGCCTCACCAGGGGGTCCCATGACTTGTTCAAAACAGCCCCTGACCTGCGGAAACGCGGTGTGCCGCAGGCCACTCCGAGCGAAGTGGCGTCCACGGGGGATCGTGTGTAATGTTCTCCAGGTCAGCCCGACGGGCAGACGGACACCGGCCGGAAACGGACGGGTGGCCGCGCCAGGGCTGAAACCCACATCGTAGGACCGGGAAGCTTTGTGTTCCCCGGAACAGGATGTGATGCCATATTTGGCAGGCAGATGCAATTCCTTCGTTTCTGAGAAACGGAAGCGGATTTGATCGGCCGAAAGAATGTGGTAAGTTACGGAAGTCAGAAATGATTCGGATGGCGAAGAATTCTCCCGGCTGAGAGGCCAGCGAGGATTTGGAAAAGTCCGAAAGAGCCTGGTAAGTTACAGGCACTGCCCCGGACAGGGAAGCG
>NZ_JBHSFI010000009.1:305254-337956 GCF_042654905.1 Promicromonospora alba | reverse complement strand
ATCCTCCTGGAACGCCACGTCCACGACCGTGCGGTCGCCGACATCGCCACCAACCTCGGCGTGCGCCCCCACGCCGTGACCATGCGGTTGCGCCGGGCCGAAGAACGCCTCGCCGGCGCGTTCGCCGCAGCCCACGCCCAGGGCGTCAACGAACCCGAGTGCCGCAGCACCCGCTCCGCCATGCACGACTATCTCAAGGGACGCCTCCTGCCCCGCCGCCAACGGCGCCTGGAGGTCCACATGGACGGGTGCGCCGAGTGCACCAGGGCGTTCGTCGACGTCCGCGAGGTGTCCTGGATGCTCCGTGACCTCGGACAGCACCTCATCGCAGGCGGCTGGGTCGGCGGCGCAGTCGTCGGGGCCGGGGCCGGGGCTGCCGGTGCCGGTGGTGCGCGCCCGCGATCGTTCGGCAAGAAGGAGACCGCCGTCGCAGCCGGAGTGCTGGCCGCGCTGGCGATCGGCGGAGGCGCCGCGGCGATGATCGCCAGCCAGGCTGACAAGCCGCCGATCCAGGCGATCGAGGATGCCGCCGGAGCCGGTGGCGGCGGTGCGGGCGGCGGCGGTGCGGGCGGTGGCGGTGCAGGCGGCGGTGGTGGCGGCGCTGGCGGCGGCGGCGCGCCGAACTCTCCTGAGGAAGCCACGGAGGAGCGACCGCCGTCGATCCCGCCCGCCGACCCCCAGCCGCGCCCGGCCACCACACCCAAGGAAGACGCCGCCCCGGCGCCGGCACCCGAGCAGCAGGTTGCCGACCCCGAGCCTGCGGACAACAACCCGCCTGCAGCCGAACCGGCTCCGGGCGGCGGCACGGACCGGCCCGACCCGGTGAAGCCTCCGACCCAGCCCGATCCGGAGCCCACCGAGCCGCCGAACCCGCCCGAGCCCACGGATCCGCCGGAGCCTCCGGACCCGCCCGACCCCCCGGACCCGCCGGATCCGCCCGACCCCGAGACCCCCGGCCCCGGTGCGGCGCTGGACGCCCTCCTCCTCAGCCTGGGTCTCTCCGACCTGCCTGGCATCGACCTCGCCACGACCACGATCGACGAGATCTGGGCACTGTTCTTCGGCACGGTCGCCGGGAACGCCGGCCAAGCCGTCGACGATGCCCAGTCAGCGGTAGGGAACTGATTGCGATGCGGGCCTCCTACCTGGCCCGCATCCCCTCAGTGCTGTGCGAACGCACAGCACTGCTGGGCGGCAGCCCAAGATCGACGGCCGACGCCGTCCGCACCTTCCATGCGCGCGCGTTCTTTGCGAGCATGCACGACCGAGGTTTCGTGGAACGTGATGGCACGCGGCGCGCTGTCGTGTGCGGGAGGGAGTCGGCGTGACGGTCACCAGCGCGGACCTCAGCCAGTGGGCAGCGCACCGTCGTGCTGTCGTCTTCACGGTCTCGCGACGTGTACCCGGTATCGACCCGGAGCTGGCGGCGAGCCGCGGGCTCGAGCTGCTGTGCGTCGAGCTCATGAGACAGGGCGGCATCTCCGACCCCGTCGCCTTCTGGAGCGCCGCGGCGGTGGACGCGGCGCAGGAGATGGCGCACGAGGAGCCCTCGTCGGACGAGCAGACCTCGCGGGCGGAAGCCCTCAGCGCACCGGTCCGCCGCGCTCTGGACTTCGAGGTACTGACCACCGCGATGGAGCGGCTGCCCGCGGGTGATCAACAGCTCCTGTGGGACCACCACGTGGCGTCCCGTCCGGTCGCCGCGATAGCCGACGAGATAGGCGTGCTGCCCTACGCCGCCAAGCGTCGCCTCCGTCGTGCCGAGAACCGGCTCGCGAGCAGCTTTGCCGAGACGCATACCGGCGCGGCGGACAACGCCGAGTGCGAGTCCACCAGGGCCTCCCTGCACGACTTCGTACGGAACCGTCTCCTGCCGGGCCGCCGGCAGAAGGTCGAGGACCACATGGTCCAGTGCTCGGGCTGTACCAGGGCCTTCGTCGACGTCCGGGAGTCGTACTGGATGCTGCGCGCCGCCGCACCCGTTCTCCTGCTCGGCGCGGCGGCCGTGACGGAGACGGGCACGGCGTTCGTGACTGCGGGAGTGACCGGCGCCGGGCTGGGCGGCGGGCTCGCCACCCTGGGCACCCGTGTGGTGCTGACCGTCCGCAGCGCGCTGACCGATCCGGTGAGCCTGTCGGCGACTGTGGCCAGCGGACTCTTCCTCACTACTGCCGTCACGACGGGGGTGACCGGCGGCCTCGGGGGCATGCCTGCTTTCCTCGAGTCCGGGACCGTCTCCGTCTCGACGGAGGAGGGTGCGAGACCAGCGGTTCGGGGCGCGACGCCGACCTCCCGGGCGGCGGACCCGACGACCCTTCCCGAGCCGACCCGTTCGGTCGTGCCGGACCTGGCGGAGGGCAGCGGCCTGCCCCCGGGCCTCACGAAGAAGACCGAGCTGCCCCCGGGCCTCGCGAAGCAGGACGACGTTCCGCCCGGCCAGGCCGACGACCCCGACGGCTCGGGCAGCACCGACACGCCGGATACCGCTACCCCACCGAGCGGGGGCGGGAACGACAAGACTCCGCCCGGCCTCGCGAAGAAGGGCGGGATCCCGCCGGGCCAGGCCAAGAAGGACAAGGTCCCGCCCGGCCAGGCGAAGCAGGACAAGACTCCGCCCGGTCAAGCCACGAAGGACGAGGTCCCGCCGGGTCAGGAGAAGGACAAGACTCCGCCCGGCCAGGCCAAGAAGGACAAGGTCCCGCCGGGCCAGGCCAAGAAGAACGCCGCCGCGTCCGGCACCTCAGCTTCCGCGTCGAGTCTCGGATACGCCGCCGCCGGCACCCCGACGAACCGGGGAGCGGATATCCCGCACCAGCTGTGGGACGCGTACGAACCAGGTATCGAGTGGGTCGGCGGACGAGATCACCGGCCCGTACCGCCTGATCACACCCGTTCCAGGAGGATCAGCACCTCGTAGTGCGAGGTCTGCGGGAACATGTCGAGCAGACGCGCCCGCACCGGCCGAAGCGACGGCATCGCGGCGAGGTCCTTGGCGAGCGTCGTCGCGTTGCAGCTCGAGTACAGGACGTGCTCGATCCCCGAGGTCTCCAGCCACTGCGCCAGGTCCGTGCCGATACCTCGCCGCGGCGGGTTGACGATCACCATCTCGGGCAGCTCGGGGGCGTCCGGCCCGATCGCGAACGCCGTCGCGTCACCCGCGGCGAACGTGACGTCACGGAAGCGCGCCGCCCCTACGCCGTCGCGCAGCTTCTCCACGGTGCCCGACGCCGCGGCCACCGCCTCCGCGCTGATCTCGATCCCCGTGACGGCGCGCCCCGGCGCGGCACAGTGCAGCGCGAAGCCGCCTACGCCGCAGTACAGGTCCCAGACGCTGCTCGGGTCGAACTCGGAGACCCAGGCACTGGCCTGCCGATAGAGCTCGGTCGCGACCGCGGTGTTGGTCTGGAAGAAGCTCTGCGGGCGTAGGTCGAGCGTGATGTCGTCGATGCGCATCGGCAGGGTGGTGCGCTCGGTGAGGGAGATCTCGAGGTCGCCCTCCAGCACCGCGGCGTGCGCCGGCTGGATGTTCGCCGAAGCCACGGCCAGTGCCGGAAGCTCCGCCTGCAGCGAGGCGAGGTGCTTGCGGATCCGCGCGATCGCCTCCTGGGAGCGCAGGACGAACCGGACCATGAGCTCGCCGTCGGGCGAGAGGGTCACCAGCAGGTACTTGAGCTCGCCCCGCTGCTGCGCGCGCTTGCCGACGCCCGAGACCTGGTACGGCTCCAGGTTCGCGCGCGTCACGAAGGCGGCAAGGGGAGCGAAGGAGGCTTGCAGGGCGTCCGGGTAGAGCCCGCAGTCCGTGAGGTCGACGCCGTGGCCGGCCCGGTCGAGGATGCCCAGGACGGGCTCCGCCACGGTGCCGCTCACCACCATCTTCGCCTTGTTGCGGAAGGCCGACTCCGCGCTGCTGACCGGGGGCAGCCAGGTCAGGGCTGAGCCTGTGGACAAGTCTGTGGACGAATCTGTCGAACCATCTGCGGACTTGTCTGCCAGGACGGGGGCGAGGAGCGCAGCGACGTGCCGCTCCTTGTCGAGCACCTGGGTGGGGTAGTCGATCTCCAGGAGGGTGCAGGAGTGGCAGCGGCCGGCGTCGTAGTGGGGGCACTGCACACCTCCATTATCCAACCCCTACGCAAACGCCCTGATCAGCGCCGACGCACCGCCGTCAGCCCACGTACTCGAAGTGCCACGGTTCCTCGCGGCCACCGCCCTGGCGCGCCCATTCCGGGTGGTGCCAGCCGACCTTGGGCCCGTTGGCGGCGAGCCACGTGTACTCGGGCCGGCCGAAGCGGAAGCCGTCGTCCACCGGCACGTCTGCCGCCAGCGCCAAGCCGTGGTTCGAGGTTCCCGGCGCCGCCACCTGCCCGCTGCCGAACTCGTCGAGCGCCTGGAGCTGCCAGTCGTAGGGCCGGTAGCCGTACTCCACGCGCAGCGGCTTGCCGAACTCCGCCTTGAACCGAGCGTCCAGCTTCTTCCAGGCCTGGGCCGCGTCGCAGCGCAGGTACTGGTCCTGCCCCTCGGGCCCGACCCCGACCTTGCACAGCTCGTCCACGTCGAGCCGTCCGTTGGAACCGTCGGCGACCGTCGCGCGCGCATCCCACGCCGCCGCCTCGATCGCGGCCCGCGCTGCCTCGCGCCGCTCGCCGAGCGCTTGGACGGAGCGCAGGTTGCTCAGGTTCGCGCCGGCCGCGAGCGCCGCCTTGCCCTCGGCACGATGGGTCATGATGGCCTTGCGGACGGCGGCTGGAGCGCCGACGTCGGCGGTCCAGCTCAGGGTGTACTCGGAGTCGCGCACCGAGATCTTGAGCTGCGCCGTGACCTTCGTGAGCGTGACCTTCGCCGTCTTGAGCTGGGCGGCGGCCTTCTTCGTACGCTCCGCCGCCGCGATGGCCTTGGCCTTGGCGTCCTTGCGGTTCTGCTGCCACTGCCGGTTCGACGCCTGCACGTCCTCGGTGGCCGCGACCAGGGTGGTCGCCGTGGTGCGCATGGTGATCGCCCACTCGGTCGCCGCGGCCTCCAGCGCGTCGACGTCCTCGGTCGTGTCGAGGGCTGCGGTGCCGGGCTCGGGTACGGCCGGCGGCCGCATCGCGCCGAGCTCCTTGGCTGCCGCGATGTGGCCTACCAGGTCGACGCGGACGGCGGAGTCGACCACCTTGCCGTCGGAGGACGCGAGGACCTTCTCCGCCGTCGCGATCTGCTGGGCCAGGCCCTCCTGGGCCGTGCGCCCTTCGTCGACCGCTTGCACGACGTCGGCGCGCGCGTCGGCCAGCTCTGCCCGCTCGCGCTCGTTGCCGATGTGGACGAACGCGAACACGATGCTGCCCACCAGCGCGACTGCCGCTGCGATCAGGAAGACCACCAGCGGCCGCATCGACCCGCCGTCCGACGGGCCCCTGCCGGGCGTCGTGCCTTGGTGCCGCGCCTCGTCCGGTACCTCGGCGGTCGTGCCCTGGGGCGGGCTCGACGCGACGGCGGCGGGGTCGAGTGGTGGTCCGGCGGGTGCGGGCGGCTCCGCGTTGAGGGGCATGGCCCGAAGTTTGGCGAATCTATGGCCGGGACGCTAATTCCCGGCGCGCTCCGCGAGGTTCTTGAGCTTCTCGATGTACAGCTCGACGTCGCTCTTCTCCCAGTCCGGGATGTTGGTGTTGTCGGCGTAGAGGCCCACGGACTTGTCGGTCAGCTCGCGCAGGATGTCGGCGTGGCCGGCGTGCCGGGCGATCTCGTCGCTCACGTGGATGACGATGCGGAACAGCGTGACCTCGCTGTTCGTCCACCACGGCACCCGCCCCGGGGCGTCCAGCGGGAGCGTGTCGATGGTCTCGTCGGCGAACGCCCAGGCCCGCCGGTAGAGGTCCGTGACCGACGCGACGGACTCGTCGGCCGTCGCGTACCAGTCGGCCTGCGGGTCCTCTTCCCATGCCTGTTCGGAGACGATCTCCTCGGGGTTGGGCCAGTCCCTGCCGAAGGTCGGACCGAAGTAGCCGATCTCGATGTTGGCGCAGTGCTTCACGAGGCCCAACAGGTTGTTGCCCGACGGGACCAGTGGCCAGCGCGCCTGCTTCTCCGTGAGGCCCTCCAGCTTCCACAGGAGGGCCTCACGGGTTTCCTGCAGGTACTTCTTCAGGACCTGCTTCTGCTCGAGCTCACCCGAGCCGGTCACGCTGTCAGTCGTCTGTGCCATGAGGACAGTGTGTCCTCAGGCACTGACACTCACCGAACCTTTTGGGCCCGGCCGCGCTTCTTCGGCTTCCGGTGGATCCACCACTCGGCGAACATGAGGTTCACGATCCACGACACCCATGCGGAGGCGACCACCGCACCCTCGATCTCGGGAGCGCCGAACGCGAGGTCCGGGTCGGTCAGTGCACCCGGCACGTAGGCGACGATGAGCGCGGTGGACCAGAACCGGTTGGCCACTATCGAGAAGGCCAGCGCGGTGCTCCGGATCATCCATTCCCGGTGGTCACCGAACCGGCGCTGCCGTACCGCACGGAAGCCGAGCAGGGTGGTCGCCAGGAGCAGGATGCCCAGGAACGTGTTCGCCACCTGCTGCCCGACCCCCGAGCTCGGGAACTGCGCGGTCACCAGGGCCCCGATGCCGGTCACGATCGCCGAGGCCACGTAGACGCGGCCGCTCCACCGGTGCACCCGTGGGTGGTGGGCCCTCAGCCACGGCCAGAGCTGCAGCACGGCCGCGCTCAGCATCACCGACCCCGCGAGGATGTGGGTCACGAGCGCCGGGTAGAACACCGGGCCGCGGTCGGTGGGGACCAGGGAGAGCGAAGGGTCCAGGCCCACGTAGCGGGGGAGCGTGCTCACCAGGAACAACGCGGTGACGACGGCCAGCGGCGCGATCCAGGGACGCCGCCACCAGCGGACCTTCCGGGTCGAGCGGGCCGGAGCCGGTGCGGTGGTCGTTTCTGTTGCCATGTCTTACCTGCTTTCGTCGGGCCGGAAGGTCGGGACGTGCGCCGGGTCAGCGCCGGGCACGGAACGCCAGGCCGGCCGCCACCGCGAAGAGCAGGCCGAGCCCTAGGCACCAGCCGACGGCGAGCACCGCCACGCCCGTCGGGTCCGCCGTCGCCGGCGTGCCACCCGAGAGCAGGTCGCGCACGGTCTCGATCACCGGCGTCACCGGCTGGTGCTCCGCGAAGCCCCGCAGCCAGGACGGCAGCGTGTCGACCGGCACGAAGGCGCTCGACACGTAGGGCAGGAACATCACGAAGAACGAGAAACCGCCGGCCGCGTCGGGCGACCGGACGAGCACGCCCACGAGGGCGGCGAGCCAGGTGATCCAGCCGACGAAGAGCAGGATCATGCCTACCGCGGCGAGCCACTCCAGGACCGAGGCCTCGGGGCGGAAGCCCAGCGCCATCGACACCCCGAACACGATGGCGGTGGTGACCAGGTTCTTCACCAGGCTCGCGACCACGTGACCCGACAGCACCGTCCAGGCCGTCATGGGCATCGACCTGAGCCGGTCCACCATGCCGCTCGACATGTCGCTCTCCACGGCCAGCGCGGTGTTCGCCGCGCCGAACCCGGCCGCAAGCAGGATCACGCCCGGCGTCACGTAGTTGATGTAGTCGGTGCCGATGTCGACGGCGCCGCCGAAGACGAGCACGAACATCAGCAGGATGATCACGGGCAGCACGACTGCCGTGATCATGGCGTCCACGTCCCGCGAGACGAGGCGCAGGCTGCGCGTCGCCATGGTGGAGACGTCGCTCACCAGGTGCGTCATGCCGCCACCCCCGCCGCTCGTGCCGAGCTCTCCTTGCCGACGTGCCCGGTCAGGGTGAGGAAGACGTCGTCGAGGCTGGGCACCCGGACCTCCCAGTGCTCCGGTGTCACTCCCGTGGCCTCGACCGCGGCGAGCACGGTCCGCACGTGCCCGACGGAGCCGTCGGTGGGCACGCGTACCCGCACGCCGTCGACGGTCGCGACCCCGAGCGCGGGGGCGACCCGGCCGACGTCGGACGGGGTGGCGAACGTCAGCTCGACGCCCGCCTCGCCGACCTGGCTCTTGAGCTGGGCGGGAGTGCCGTCGGCGACTATCCGGCCGCCGTCGACGAGCGCCACCCGCTGCGCGAGCCGGTCCGCCTCCTCGAGGTACTGGGTGGTGAGGAACACGCTGGTGCCTTCGTCGACCACGTCGCGGACGACGTCCCACAGCGCCTGTCGTGACCTCGGGTCGAGGCCCGTGGTGGGTTCGTCGAGGAACATGACCCGGGGCCGGGTCAGCAGGCCCGCCGCCAGGTCGAGCCGACGACGCATGCCGCCGGACCAGGTGCCGACCTGCCGGTGCGCCGCGTCCGCCAGGTCGAACGCCGTGAGCAGCTCCGCCACGCGGTCCCGCACGACCCGGCGCGGAAGATGCGCGAGGCGGCCCATCATCGTGAGGTTCTCGGCGCCCGACTGCTTGTCGTCGACGGCCACCTGCTGTCCCGTGAGGCTGATGACCTCGCGGACCCGGCGCGCGTCCCGGACCACGTCGAACCCGGCGACCGTCGCGCGGCCCGCATCGGGTCGCAGCAGCGTCGCCAGGATGCGGACCGTGGTGGTCTTGCCCGCACCGTTGGGGCCGAGCAGCGCGAGTACCTGTCCCTCCTCGAGCTCCAGGTCGAGCCCGTCAAGCACCGGCGGGCTCGACGAGCCCCGTCTGGCGAAGGACTTGTGCAGGCCTTCGGCCGTCACGATCGCTGTCATCGTCTCTCTCCTCCTGGCGGCAGCCAGTTACTGTGTATGACCTACGCGTTTTAGTGTGGAGCGTAAACAGTATGTGGTCAAGAGAGTTTCGGATCGGCTCGCGTGGCTGATCAGGGCAGGATGGGATCCGATGAGCACCGACACCACGCCCGAACCCGCCGAGCAGCCGCAGGCAACACCCGGACAGCCGGACGGCACAGGTGCGACGCGCGAGCTGCCCGCTGTCGTGCAGCGACTGTGGGGCGCCGCGGCCCCCCGCCGGCGCGGCCCCAAACCCGCGCTGTCCGCCGCGCAGATCGTGCAGGCCGCACTGGACCTGGCCGACGCCGAGGGCCTCGCCGCCGTCTCGATGGCCCGGATCGCGGACGCCGTCGGCTATACGCCCATGGCCCTGTACCGGCACGTCTCCGGCAAGGAGGAGCTGCTGGTCCTGATGGCCGACGCCGTGGCCGCGGAGCTGCCCGACATCCCGGCCGGCATCGGCTGGCGCGCGGGGCTCGAACGCTGGACCCGCGCTCAGATCGAGCTGGGCATCGCCCGCCCGTGGATGCTCGAGCTGCCGCTGTCCGCCGCGCCGCCGGGTCCGAACCGGGTGCGCTGGATCGACCAGGCCTTCGGGGTCCTGCAGCCGGTCGAGCTTCCGGCCGACGCGAAGCTGGCGGTCATCGGACTGCTCGCGCAGCACGTCCTCGGCGAGTCGCGCGTCCATATCGAGTCCCGGCGCGCGGCGGTGCAGCAGGTGCTCCGGGAGTCCGGGCTGCCTGACGGGACCCCGGAGTCCGAGCTGGATCCCGCGGCGATCGACGCGGCCAACCCGTACGCCGACTTCGAGACCGTGCTCTCCACGTACGCCGACCCCACGATGTACCCGAACCTCTTCGAGTCGTTCGCGACCTGGCCGGAGGACTCCATGACCGCGCACTCCGAGGACGACATCGCCTTCGGTATCTCTGTGGTGCTCGACGGTATCGAGGCTTTCCTACGGCGTTGTGGCGCTCTTCCCGACGACGGGTCGTGAGCCCCTCCGCCCGTCGCCGCAACGGTTCTGGCGCGACCACAGCCAGCGATTTTCGGACGTTGTCCACAGGCGAACGGCCGGAACGAGTGGACTGTCGGTGGCGTGCGTCAGAGTGGTGCCGTGACAAGTGATCCCCTGACAGACGACAAGACGGCAGCGACGGCGCCGGGCGCGGCCCTGCGGTGTTTCGGCGACGGCATCGCGCTCTACGAGGCCTACCACGACGAGGAGTGGGGCGTGCCCGTGCACGGCGAGTCGGCCCTGCTCGAGCGCATCGCCCTGGAGGGCTTCCAGTCAGGGCTCTCCTGGATCACCGTGCTGCGCAAGCGGCCGGCGTTCCGAGAGCTCTTCGAGGGCTTCGACCCGGAGCGGGTAGCGGCGTTCGGCCCGGACGACGTCGAGCGGCTGCTCGCCGACGCCCGCATCATCCGCAACCGCATGAAGATCGAGGCCACGATCGAGAACGCCCGGGCCGTCGTCGCGCTGCACGAGTCCGGCCGCACGCTCGACAAGCTGTTCTGGTCCTTCGCCCCCGAACCGGTCGACCGCCCGCGCGCGGCGACCTTCGCGGACCTCCCGGCGTGGACCCCCGGGTCGAAGGCCATGAGCAAGGCGATGAAGAAGGAGGGCTTCCGGTTCATCGGGCCCACGACCGCCTACGCGGCGATGCAGGCCTGCGGCCTGGTGGACGACCACCTGGCCACGTGTCCGGTGGTGCTCGGTCGCGCCGGCGCGACCGAGCAGGGCACGGCTACCTGAGCGTCACAGCTCGGCGCAGGGCTCCACCACCGGCAGTACGGCATCGCGGACCCACTCGGCGAGGGACGTGGCCGGCGGCCGCAGGATCACGGTGTCCACCCCGTGCTGGGCGAAGCCACGCATCTCCTCGACGAACGCCGCGGTATCACCGGGGCCGATCGGTGCGCCGCGGTGCAGCATCGTGACGCGGATGTCGGCGGGGTCGCGGCCGACGTCGTCGCAGTGCCGGTGCAGCACGTCGAGCAGGTGGCGGAGCCGCTCGGGCGTCTCGGCGAACAGGTTGCACGCGTCCGCGTACTGCGCGACGAGGCGGAGCGTCCGCTTCTCACCGGAACCGCCGATCATGATCTCCGGACCGGACAGCGGGGCCGGCGAGCACAGCGTCTCGGCGAGCTGGTAGTGCTTGCCCTCGAAGGGGCCGTCGTTGTCCAGGTCGTACATCTGGCGCGCGATCCGGACCGTCTCCTCGAGCATCTCGAAGCGGTCCTTGAGCGGCGGGAACGGGACCCCGAGGGCCGCGTGCTCCTTGTCGTACCAGGCAGCGCCGATGCCGAACGTGGCGCGGCCGCCCGAGACCACGTCGAGCGACGCGACGATCTTGGCCAGCAGGCCGGGATAGCGGTACGTCACGCCGGTCACCAGCGCGCCGAGCTGCACCTTCTCGGTGACCCCGGCGAGGTAGCCGAGCGTCGTGTACGCCTCCAGCATCGGGTCCGACGCCGGAAAGCCCTGGTGCTCCATCTGGAAGTAGTGGTCCATCACGGAGACCCACGTGACGCCACCGTCGTCCGCGTACCGGGCGGCGTCCGCCAGCTCGGTCCGCATCCGGGCGGGCTCCATCGAGTCGAAACGCATGAAGTGGGTGCCGATTCGCATGCCTCGATCCTCCTCCCCCGAGACGCGACGTCAAGCGCGGGAGCCGGTGAGCTCTCCCGCACGCCCGAGGATCCGGGCAACGAACCAGGTGATCGAGTCGGCCGTCTTGCGCGGTGTCGCCGTCGGCTGCATGACGTGGCTCAGCGCGGACCGCACCACCATGTCGATGACCGCCGTGATCTGCTCCGGCTCCAGGTCGATCTCGTACTGGTCGACCCGGTCCTGCACCACGACCATCAGCGTGCCGAGCAGCGGCTCCGAGTGGGTGGTGAGCAACGGCAGCAGCTCGGTGTCCGCGCCGTGCGTCGCCGAGACCACCGCGCGCAGCAGCGCGTTCCCCTCGGCGAGCACCAGTGTGTTCTCCACGGCCGCGTGAATCGCTGCCAGCAGGTCGTCCGGGTGGTTCTCGAAGCCCTCGACGATCGTGAAGATGAACTTCGCCGACTCGGTGAGCACCATCGCCTCGGCCAGGTCCTCCCGGCTGCCGACCGCGTTGTACACGGTCTGCCTGCTCACGCCCGCCTCTCCCGCGAGACGGCCCATCGTCACCTTCGACCAGCCGTCGGCACAGGTGAGGCGCACCGCAGCGGCGATGATGCGACTCCGGCTGGAGATCGCATCCTCGTAGTCGGCGGTTACCTCGGCCATGTGGTCGATAGTAGGGAACAAGCGGCTCCGGGACCGGGACGGCAGCGCTCGACACGGCATATTTCACCCTTTCGCTCGGCGACCTGGAAACCCCCTAGAGTGGCGAGCATGGATCTCGAAGAACGCCTTGCAGTCTTCATCGACTACGAGAACCTGGCGCTGGGCGCCAGGGAGCACCTGGGCGGGATGCAGTTCGACTTCGGCCCGATCGCCGACGCCCTCGCCGTGCGCGGCCGCGTCGTCGCGCGCCGGGCCTACGCGGACTGGTCGTACTTCGACGAGGACCGACGCATGCTGACCCGGCACCAGGTCGAGCTGATCGAGATGACGCAGCGAATGGGTGCGTCCCGCAAGAACGCGGCCGACATCAAGATGGTGGTCGACGCCATCGAGATGGCCTTCGAGCGCGACTACATCTCGACGTTCGTGATGTGCACGGGTGACAGCGACTTCTCGCCGCTCGTCCACAAGCTGCGTGAGCTGAACAAGCGCGTCATCGGCGTCGGCGTCGAGAAGTCGACGTCGCGGCTGCTGCCCGCCGCCTGCGACGAGTTCCTCTTCTACGACCGCCTCGAAGGCGTCGAGGTACCCGACGAGGACCAGGGCGCCCCGGCCCCGAAGCGCGGCTCCCGCTCGCGCCGGCCGGCCTCCGCGCCGGACCGCGCCGCCGCTGCCGCCGCGACCGCCCAGAAGGCCCCCACGACCTCGCGCCGCGCCAAGGCCGCCGAAGCGGTTGCCGAGGCCGTCGCCGAGGCTTCCGCACCCGACGCCTCCGTACCCGACGTCGTCGTCGAGCCCGAGGCGAAGCCCGCCACCCGTCGCCGCAAGAAGACCGACCCCGCGCCCGTACCCGTCGAGGTCGCCCCCGAGGCCGAGGTGGAGACCGACGTGAGCGAGCACGAGGAGGAGGTCCCGGCATCGAGCGACGCGCCCATGGAGGTACGTGTGGCGCAGACCCTCGCCGACCTGCAGTCCTCGACGAGCGGCGCCGTGACGGCGTCCGCCCTGAAGCGCACGCTGCTGCGCAAGGACCCGACGTTCAGCGAGTCCGACTACGGGTTCCGTACGTTCGGTGAGTTCCTGCGGTTCCTCGCCGACCGCGGGTTCGTCGAGCTCGCGGCGGGCCCGTCGACGGGCGACCCCGAGGTCTCGCTGCCCGAGCAGGGCGACACCGATGCGGCCTTCGTGCTGCTACGTGACGTGGTTCGGGAGTCGGGCGGCTCGGCCGCGCTCTCCGGGCTGAAGAACGCCGTGCGCAAGAAGCGCCCCGACTTCTCGGAGAAGGCGCTCGGTTTCCGCGGGTTCCTCCAGTTCGCGAAGGCCGCGGAAGCCGCCGGCGCCGTGTCCCTGGCCTGGGACGACGACGCGGACGACTACCTCGTCACCGCTTGAGCACACCAGGGATCGCGGCGAGCTGGCGGGTCAGCTCGCCGCCGTCCCGGCCGTAGACGGTCGGCACCGGACGCACCTCGAGGTCGGCGTCCGGGGTGCCGCCGTCCGGGAGGTTCCCGGCGAGGACCTGCTGCCCGCCGGTGAGCTGCCGGATCGCCACCGCCCGCACGCGGTCGGGACGGCGGTCCACGGCCTTCGCGTAGATCTGCGGGTCGTGCTGGCCGTCGTCGCCGATGAGCAGCCAGCGCACGTGCGGGAACCACGACATCAGGTGCTCGAGGCTTGCTTCCTTGTGGGCCGGTCCGCTGCGGAACCAGCCGGTGAGGGTCGGCCCCCAGTCGGTCAGGAGCAGCGGTCCGCGCGGGTAGGAGTGCCGCGAGAGGAAGGCGCGCAGCGTGTTCGCGGTGTTCCACGCACCGGTCGACAGGTAGAAGAAGCTGGCGTCCGGGTGCGCCTGCTGCAGGGTCCGGTACAGCTCGGGCATGCCGGGTACGGCTCGCCGTCCGCTGGAGTGCCGCACGAACGTGTTCCACGCCGCGAGCAGCGGCCGCGGCACCGCGGTCACCATCGTCGTGTCGTCCATGTCGCTGATGACACCGAACTCGGTCCGCTCGTCGAGCACCCGGATCAACGCCTCGGCCTCCCACGGGTTGGCCTCGTCGAGCACCGTCAGGTTCGCGGAGTGCCACCCGGCCGACAGCGGGGCGTCGGTGGGCAGCTCGACGTCGATGTAGCCCGCGCGGTCGCTCGTCACGACGGAGATGTGGTCACCGACCTGGAGCCGCACACGGCAGTGCGGCACCGGCACGGTGAGGAAGTGGCGGAACCCGCGCCGCCCGGCGCGGAGCGCCTCGAGGTCCGGGGCCGCCGGGCGCGGGCGGGAGAGCAGCACGCGCGCGAGCACCCGTACCTGGTCCGGCGTGCCGTAGCCGCTGTAGGTCTCGAGGCGGGGATGCCAGCCTGCCCGGCGCAGCACCCACCCCGCCGCGGCGTAGAAGTGGTCCTCCACCACCGCGGCGAGGTGTGGGCGCTGTGAGGGGTGCGGAGTAGGAGTGGCCACACCCCGATTGTCGCCTGTTACTGCCCGCCCATGCCCGTGGTCGCGACACCCTGCACGATGCGGCGCTGGAAGAGCATGAACACGATGAGCAGCGGCAACGCCGCGATCATCGCGGAGGCCATGTTCTGCGCGTACTGCACGCCGTACGCGTCCTTCACCGTGGACAGGCCGACAGGCAGGGTCATGAACTGCGGGTCGGTGGTGATGATGAACGGCCACAGGAAGTTGTTCCACGCGCCGATGAACACGAAGATCGCCACCGCCACGAGGATCGACCGCGAGAGCGGGAGCACGATGGTCCAGAACAGCCGCCACGACCCCGCGCCGTCGATCCGGGCGGCGTCGAGCAGCTCCTGCGGGATCGCGTCGAAGAACCGCTTGAGGATGAACACCATCACGGGGGCGACCACCTGCGGGAGCACGATGCCGGCGACCGTGTCCACGAGCCCCAGGACCTGCATCTCCCGGAACAGCGGCACGATGAGGATCTGGCCGGGCATCATGATCGCCGCGAGGGTCAGCCACTGCATGAGCGCCCGGCCCTTGAAGAGGGTCTGCGAGAACGCGAAGGCGGCCATCGCGGAGATGAGCACCGTGAGCGCCGTGACCAGCACGGCGACCACCAGGCTGTTCCACATCCACAGCAGCAGGTCGCTGTTGCCGAGCACCTTCTGGTAGGCGTCCAGCGTCCAGCCCATGGTGGGCAGCAACGACGCGGGGAGCGCTGCCTCGGCCTCGTGCTTGAAGCTGGTGACCGCGCCCCACACGATGGGCACGAGCCAGGCCCCGGCGAGCACGACGAGCGCCGCGAGCGCCCCGGCGCGCGCCCAGGGCGACGGGCCGATGGTCAGCCTGGTGAGGGCCTGGTTCTCGGCCCGCTCCTGCAGTGCCTTCGTCCGGCGGACGACGGTGATGTCGGCGACGGCCATCTCAGGCCTCCTTCCGGGCCGGCAGCAGCCGCACCAGCGTGAACACGAGAATCAGGGCGAAGAACACGTACGAGATCGCTGAGGCGTAGCCGAGCCGGTAGTTGGTGAAGCCGGTGTCGTAGATGTACTCCAGGATCGGCCGCGTGCTGCCGTTGGGTCCGCCCGCGGTGAGCATGTAGATCTGGTCGAACACCTTGAGCGACGCGAGGAGCTGCAGCACGACGATGACGCCCGTGATCGTGCGGAGCTGGGGCAGCGTGATGGAGAACAGCCGCCGCCAGCCGCCCGCGCCGTCGATCGTCGCGGCCTCGTACTGCTGGGCCGGGATGCCCTGCAGCGCCGCCAGGTAGAGCAGGAAGTTGAAGCCGACGGTCCACCACACGGTGACCCCGGCGATGGAGAACATCGCGACGTTCTCGTCGGTGAGCCAGCCGAGCGGATCCAGGCCGAGGCCCGTGATCCAGGTGTCCAGCAGGCCGATGTCGGGCTGGAACATCCAGTTGCTCAGGTGCCAGACCACGGCGCTGGTCAGCAGGTACGGCGCGAAGAACGACATGCGCCACACCCACTGGCCGGGCAGGCCTGTGTGCACGAGCAGCGCCATGACCAGGGCCACGAGCACCAGCGGAACGGTGCTGAGGATGGTGAACCACACGGTGTGCCAGAGCGTCTGCCAGACCTGGGGGTCGCCGAACGCCTCCACGTAGTTGGCGAAGCCGATGAACTCGCTGCCGGCCCCGGTGAGGCTCTGGTTCGTGAAGCTCATCCACAGGCCGTAGAGCGTCGGCACCACGAGGAAGAGGCCGGTGGCGACGGCGAACGGCGCGACGAACAGGTACCCGGACCTGTCCCGCTCACGCATGGACTTGCGGGGCGTTCCAGCGTCCGTGCCGGAACGTCTCGCGGGGGTCTCAGGCAGAGCCGGCCCCGCGGGCGCCGTGACGCCGGTATTCGAGACAGTCATCGTCGTCCTCTCGTTCAGGCGGGGTTGGGCAGTGCGAGGAACCGGTCCATCTCGCTCAGCATCCGGGTCACGGCCGTACGGCCGGGAGCCTTGCCGGCGAGGGTGTCCGTCATCGCGTCGGCCATGCGGTTCTGGAAGTCGCTGCCGCCTCCGGTGAACCAGGCGTCGGGATCGAAGACGGCGATC
Organism: Promicromonospora alba; assembly: GCF_042654905.1. Lineage (NCBI taxonomy): Bacteria > Bacillati > Actinomycetota > Actinomycetes > Micrococcales > Promicromonosporaceae > Promicromonospora > Promicromonospora alba. Next base: position 321,415 of record NZ_JBHSFI010000009.1, on the reverse strand, counting down.
TCTGCGGCGGGTGCGTAGTCGCGCTGCGGCGTGAGCTCCTGGTACCCGGGCTCCTCGACGATGGGCTGGTAGGCGGGGATGTGCCCGGCCGAGGCCCAGGTCAGACCCTCCTTGAGGAGGCCGGCGAGGACGCGATAGGTCGCCTCGCGCCCGGCAGGGTCGGGCTGACCCTGGCGGGGCAGCACGAACGCGTGGGAGTCGGCGTAGTTGGCCGGTGTGTCGAAGATCGCGGGGAACTGCGTGGCCCCGACGTCGGGCAGCGCGTCGCGGAACATCGGCAGGTCCCACTCGCCGGCGAACATCATGCCCGTGCGCTGGGACATGAAACGAGCGGCGGCGGCGTTGCCGTCCTGGTTCCTCGCGGCGACCGTGCCGTCGACCATCTCCTGCAGGAACTCGAAGACCTCCGCGGCGGCCTCCTCGTCGAGCGCCGCGGGGCGGCCCGGCGTGAGCTCGTACTCGCCGCCGTTCTGCGAGTAGAGGCCCCAGAACATGCGCCAGCATCCGGCGGGGTCACGCTGGTAGCCCCAGCCGACGCCGGTCTCGCCCGTGACCTCGGACATCGCGCGGCCGGCCGCGAGGAAGGCGTCGGCGCCGGTGACGGCGTCCAGGTCGAGCTTGCCGTCCGCTCGCGCGAGGCCGGCGTCCTTGATGATCGTCGGGTTGTGGAACGTGATGTACGGGTGGGTGTCCAGCGGCAGCGCGTAGAGCTGGCCGTCGTACTGGGCCTTCTGCCAGACGGCGGGGGCGAAGTGCTCCTCACGCACCCCGAGCTGGGCGAGCGCGTCCAGGTCGAACGGCTCCAGGAGCCCGCCCGGTGCGTACCCGGCCAGCCGGGACATGTGCATGACGGCGGCCTCCGGCGGCCGTCCGCCCGACGACGCCATCGCCAGCTTGGTGTAGTACGGCGGCCCCCAGGCCAGCGTCGTCGACTCGACGGCGATGTCCGGGTTCGCCGACGCGACCGCGCCCACCATCTCCTGCATGAGCGCGCCGTCACCGCCCGAGAACAGGTCCCAGATCATGACCGGCGTCCGGCCCGCACCGACGGCGCCCGGTGCGGCGCAGCCCGCGAGCGCCCCGCCCAGCGCGACTCCACCGGCGCCGACCAGGGCCGCGCGGAGCAGGTCACGGCGGCTCAGGCCGCCGGAGCTCTCGGCACGACTGCGGGTTCTTGACGCGATCACAGGGCTTCCCTGCCCTGGGATGCCACGTCCTCGTAGCTCGGTCATCGTCGACCTCCAATGGTGCAACGTTGCGATCCAACGTTGGATCACGATGGACTAGACCGAGCGTCCCGTCAAGGGGCAACGAGTCAGCAACGGGTGTGGAAGGAAGTGGATGGGTTGTCGGAGCAAGCGGGGCGCCGCGTCGGCATCAAGGAGGTCGCAGCGGCTGCGGGCGTCTCCTGGAAAACTGTCTCCAACGTTGTGAACGACACGGGACGCGTCGGTGACGCGACCCGGGCGCGGGTGGAGGCCGTGATCGCCGAGCTGGGCTACCGGCCCAACCTCGCCGGACGCCAGCTGCGGCGGGGCCGCACCAACACGCTCGCGCTCGCCGTGCCATGGGTGCACGCGCCGTACTTCTCGGTGCTCGCCCACGAGGTGATCGAGGTCGGCAGCTCCCGCGGGTACCGCGTGCTCATCGAGGAGACGAGGTCCTCGCGCGACACCGAGCTCGAGGTGGCACGCGGCTTCGACGTCCAGGCGATCGACGGCATCATCTTCTCGCCGCTGGAGCTGTCCCCCGCCGAGATCGACGAGGTGCGCGGTCCCGTACCCCTCGTGCTCCTGGGCGAGCGGGCCGACCCGGACCCCACCCGCACGCGTCGGACGGACCACGTCAGCATCGACAACGTGGACGCCGCGGCCCAGGTCACGGCGCATCTGCTGGATTCGGGACGGCGCAGGCTCGGGTTCCTCGGCGCCGAGCCGCCGGGTGCCGGCCGTACCGGCGCGCAGCGCGTCCAGGGTTTCCTCGACGCCCACGCGGCCGCCGGCATCGAGGTCGACGAGCGCTGGGTGCTCCAGTGCCCTCAGTTCTCGCGGCCGGCGGGCGCGGAGACCATCGAGCAGGTGCTGCCCCGGATCGGCCAGATCGACGGGCTGGTGTGCGCCAACGACGAGCTGGCCCTGGGCGCCCTCTATGCGTTGCGGCGCAACGGGGTGCGGGTCCCTGCCGACCTCGCCGTGACGGGCTGGGACAACACCGAGGACGGCCGGTACTCGAACCCGTCGCTGACGACCGTGGCACCGGACCTGCGCGCGATCGCGGAGACCGCCGTGGACCGGATCCTCGCGCAGCTCGAGAACGCCGCCGTCGAGCCGGTCGACGCGCTGGTGCCGCACCGCCTGCTGGTCCGGGAGAGCAGTCGCGGCTGAGCCTTCAGCAGCCCCTCGCACGGCCTGATCCCGGGCCATGCGAGGCCTGGCGACGCCCACTCGACTGATACAACGTTGCATTCCGCTCGGATGCGGTGTTGAATCACCGCGCACCTGTCGTAGACGCAACGGAGCAGCTGATGACCTTCCTCGACCGCTTCTCGCCCGCCGGCGAACCGACGGCCACCGCCGTACCGCGCCCCGAGTATCCCCGCCCGCAGATGGCCCGCGACCGCTGGCTCAATCTCAACGGCACCTGGCAGTTCGAGGTCGACCCGGGCGACTCCGGCCTGGAGCGCGGCCTCGTCGAGCACCCGCTCCAGGACGAGATCGTCGTGCCGTTCGCACCCGAGTCGCAGCTCTCCGGCATCGAGAACACCGACTTCCTCGAGGCGGTCTGGTACCGCCGCGAGGTGACCGTCCCGGCGGAGTGGGCCGCCGTGGGCGACGACCCGCACGTCCTGCTGCACTTCGGCGCCGTCGACCACGACACCACCGTATGGGTCGAGGGCACCGAGGTGGTGCGGCACCGCGGCGGGTTCACCCCGTTCACGGCCGACCTGCACGGCATCGCCGCCCCCGGGGACACCGTCACCGTCGTCGTGCGGGCCCGCGACACGCGGCACGGGCCGCAGGCCCGCGGCAAGCAGAGCAACCGCTACGCGAACTTCGAGTGCAACTACACCCGCACCACGGGCATCTGGCAGACGGTGTGGCTGGAGCCGGTCCCGGCCGCACACCTGCGCCGTCCGCGCATCACGCCCGACCTGGCCAGCACGGCGTTCGACGTCGTGGTGCCGCTGTCGGCGAACCGCCGCGGCCACACGGTCACGGTCACCCTGACCGACGCCGACGGCGAGGTGGCGACCGCCACCGCGCGCGCCGACCTCGACCTGGCGCCCGCGCTGCGCGTCGTCGTACCCGCGGACCGCGTACGCACCTGGGGGCCCGGCGACCCGCACCTGTACGGGATCGACGTCGAGCTGCGGGACGCGGACGGCGCCGTCGTCGACTCCGTGCGCTCCTACGGCGGCCTGCGCTCCGTGTCCATCGACGGACAAGCCGTGCGGATCAACGGCGAGGCAGTGTTCCAGCGGCTCGTGCTCGACCAGGGCTACTGGCCCGAGTCGCTCATGACCGCGCCGTCGGACGCCGCGCTGGCGCGCGACATCGAGCTGGGCCTCGCGGCCGGGTTCAACGGCGCGCGCCTGCACCAGAAGGTCTTCGAGGAGCGCTACCTGTTCCACGCCGACCGGCTCGGCTACCTCGTGTGGGGCGAGTTCGGCGACTGGGGCGTCAGTGGCTACGGCACCCCCGCCGACGGCCAGCGGCCGACGACGTCGTTCGTCGCCGAGTGGATGGAGGCGCTGCAGCGCGACCACTCCCACCCGTCGATCGTCGGCTGGTGCCCGCTCAACGAGACGCACCAGGACCTGCACGACCGCATGACGCAGCTGGACGACGTCACCCGGGCGATGTGGCTCGCCACCAAGGTCGCCGACCCGTCCCGCCCGGTCCTGGACGCCAGCGGCTACTCGCACCGCGTCCTCGAGACCGATATCTGGGACTCACACCTGTACGAGCAGGAGCCGGAGAAGTTCGCGGAGCTCGTGGGCGGGCTCGCCGACGGGCAGCCGTACGAGAACACGCGTGACGACGGCACCAAGATGTCGGTGCCGTACCGGGGTCAGCCGTACTTCGTCAGCGAGTACGGCGGCATCTGGTGGAACCCGGACGTGGCCGCCACGGCGTCGGGCAGCTCTCCGGACTCGTGGGGCTACGGCCAGCGCGTAGCCGACGAGGAGGAGTTCCACACCCGGTTCCGCGGGCTCACGGAGGCGCTGCTCGGCGACCCGCGCATGTTCGCCTACTGCTACACACAGCTCACCGACGTGTTCCAGGAGGAGAACGGGATCTACCGGTTCGACCGCAGCGAGAAGCTCGACGTCGCGCGCGTGCGGGAGGTGCAGGTCCAGGTCGCGGCCGTGGAGGCGGCGGAGAACGCCGACGCTTCAGTCAGCTAGACGTGGTGGCAGGAGACGGGCTTCTTGTGGGTCTCTTTAGTCTTTTTCACCACATATCACCCAGTCCACAGGTTCGCTTGAGGGGTGCACAATAGGCCGGTGACGTACCGGTTCCTCAAGCTCATCCTCTCGCTCCTCGTGCTAGTGCTTCTGCGCCCGCGCGTCACTGGCCTGCAGAACATCCCGAAGCGCGGCGCCGTGATCCTGGCGAGCAACCACCTGTCGTTCATCGACTCGCTGCTCATCCCGATCATGGCGCCGCGCCACGTCGCGTTCCTGGCCAAGGCCGAGTACTGGACCGGCAAGGGGATCAAGGGGCGCTTCTCCCGCTGGTTCTTCACCAAGATGGGCGACATCCCGGTGCAGCGGGACGACCCGCGTGCCGGCCAGCGCTCCCTCGAGGACGCGCTCGCCGTGCTGCAGCGCGGCGGCGCGTTCGGCATCTATCCCGAGGGCACGCGCTCGCGCGACGGCAAGCTGCACAAGGGGCACACCGGAGTCGCCTGGCTGGCCCTGACCGGCAAGGCGCCCGTCGTGCCCGTGGCCCTGCTCGGGACGGACAAGGTGAAGCCCATCGGCAAGATGCCGCGGTTCGCCCGGGTGGAGCTGCACTTCGGCGTGCCCATCGACCCGTCCCGCCAGATCGCGGCGGGCACCAAGCCCGCCCAGGCCCGCCGCGAGCTGACGGAGCAGGTCATGCAGTCCATCCAGGCGATGAGCGGCCAGGAACGCGCGGACGACTAGCGTCCCCGACCTGTCAGACACACAGGTCACCGGAATGACCTGTGTGTCTGACAGGTCAGAGGCGGGTGATGCGGATGGCGTCCGCGATCACGTACGCCGTGCCCTGCGTCCAGCGGCTGACGGCCACGACCTGGCGGGTGCCCGCCGTCATGGCGTACGTGCCGAGCGAGAGCCAGGCGCCGCCACCCGCGGACTGATCCACCCGGACGGTCGACGAGCTGGTCCCCGTGTAGACGATGAAGGGCGTGGACGTGTTGTAGCCCTCGATGCCGGGGAACCACGCCTCCACCCGGTACGAACCGTCGGACGGGATGGTGGCCGAGAACGTCGCCAGGTCGCTCACCTCGGCAGGCGTCGCGTAGCGGTAGCTCGCGCCGTAGCGCTCGGCCGAGAAGGACGACGTCAGCCATGACCCGCCCGCCGCGAATCCCGGCGACGTGTTGTCGACGATGACCGACCAGCTGGAGCCTGCCAGAGCTGCCGCCACCTCCGACCGGAGCTGCGGCAGCATCGAGTACAGGACGTCGCCCGGGCAGGCCGTCGCGGTGTAGTCCCGGTGCCCGTAGATCTGCGTCGGTGCGATCCCGTACTGGTCACAGATGTAGGCGCACAGCTCGACCAGACGACTCCAGAGCTGCGCCGGCGGCGTGGCGCTCGTGTACGTGCCCTGGTTCTCGATGCCGATGGCCTGGCTGTTCTGCCCCGGGGCGTGCGCGCCCACCACCGTTCCGCTGCCGCTCTGGAGCCTGGCCAGCGACCCGTGCCGGCCCTCCATCACGTAACCGCCGCGGCTCAGCGTGAGGTGCTGGCCGGTGTCGACCCAGCCGTTCTCGAAGTGCCACTGCTGGATGTCGCGGGCGATCTGGTAGCCGGCGGCCTGCGAGTAGTCGGTGACGTTCGCCGACGCCGTGTGGTGGATCAAGATCTTGTTCGGGTTGGTCGAGACCGTCTCTATGGTGCCCCGGGCGGCAGCAGCGCCCCAGGTGCTGCAGCTCGCGATGACCGGCGCCGCGACCTCCACCCCGGCCAGGGCCCCGGGAGGAGCGTCAGCCGGCGCCTCCGGGTCGGGCGCCAGGGACTGCTGGACGTCGGTCGCCCGCGCCGCAGGAGCTGCCGCCAGGACCGCCGCCGGGGCCGCCGCAGCTGCCGCGCTCGCGGGAGCCGCTATGGTCGCGCCCGCGGCACCGATGCCGAGGACGACGGCGCTGCGCAGCAGGTCGCGCCGGTCGAGCGAGCCACGGCTGTCGTGGTTGTCGTGGCTGTGGTCGGTGGAGCTGGGGACGTGTTCGTGCACGGGTGCCTCCACGGGTCGGTCGCGCTGATACGGGCCGATTGCCTCCGTAGTATCGGCCACTGCGCTGCCCTCCGACACATCACATCCGGGCCATATCCTGCACGCGATGCCTCCCGGCCCCCGGCACGTCAGACGCCCAGGCCACCGGAGTGACCTGGGCGTCTGACAGGTGAGCCCTAGGACTCGATGGTCTGCGACGCGCCCTGGGCGATCGACGTCGCACTGCCGGTGTGCGACACCTCGACCTTGCGCGGCTTCGCGTCCTCGCTGACCGGGATCGTCAGCGAGAGGACGCCGTCGGCGTACGAGGCCGAGATGCTGTCGAGGGCGAGCCCGCGGCCCACCGTGAGCTGCCGTGCGAACGTCCCCGTGGGCCGCTCACGGACCAGCCACTGGGCGTCACCGTCGGACCGCTGCGTGCGCTCGGCGCGGATCGTGAGCGTCCGGTCCTCTACCGACACGTCGATGGTGCCGGGGTCGACGCCGGGCAGGTCCATCGACAGGACGTAGTGGTCACCCGTGCGGAACAGGTCCATCGGCATACCGCCGGACTGCCGAGCGTTGCCGGCGAACGTGCTGAACAACCGGTCCATCTCCTGGAACGGGTCCCAGTAGGTAGCCATCGCGCATCACCTCCTACAACGATGCGGCCCTGGCCCTTCCAGGGCCGCAGCGATCGACGACGGGGCTGGCCGCCGTCCGGCTACGCCTCAATTCTGGCACTCTCACTCCGAGAGTGCCAACCCCCTGGACGCACCCGATCGCTCCCGGCGAACATGCCCGGAGCGGACCCGGTCAGGCTGCCGCCCGACCCGTCAGGCCTACGCGTTCGAGCAGGTCCAGAGCCGGCCGATGCTTGTTGAACGTGTACACGTGGACGCCGGGGGCACCGGCGTCAAGCACGTCGCGGGCGAGCGTCGTGGAGTACTGGAGGCCCCGCTCGTGCTGGGCCTCGGGGTCGACGTCGCCGCCGGGCCCCGTGAGCCGGTCGAGCTCCCGCAGGAGGCCGGCCGGCGCGGCGACGCCCGTGAGCTCCTCGACGCGGCGCAGGCGACGGGCCTCCGTGGCGGGCAGGATCCCGGCGAGGATCGGGATGGTCACCCCCGCCGAGCGAGCCGACTCGACGAACCCGGTATAGGACTCGGCACGGTAGAAGAACTGGGTGATCGCGAAGCTCGCGCCGGCCTCCTGCTTCTCCAGGAGCCGCCGCACCTCCTGCTCACGCGTGGTGCCGGCCCCGGGATTGCCGTCCGGGAACGTCGCGACGGCGATGGTGAGCGGGCGGGCGGCCGACCGCAGGGCGGTGCTGGCGTCCGCCGCACAACGACGTTCGTCCACCTGCCGCAGCAGCCGGACCAGGTCGATGCTGGACCGCACGTCGTCGTCCGCGGGACGCCAGTCCGGCTCGTCGCGCGGCGGGTCCCCCCGCAGGGCGAGGAACGAGCGCACGCCGGCGTCGAGGAACTCGTCGATCACCTCGGACACGTCCTCGCGGGACGCACCCACGCAGGTCAGGTGGGCCACCGGCAGCACGGGCGTGCCCCTGAGCAGCGTGGCGAGCACCTCGCGCGACGTCGCGCGGTCGCCACCCGCGGCGCCGTACGTGACGGACACGAAGTCCGGGCGGGCCGCCACGAGGCGCTGAGCCGTCTCCCAGAAGTTCGGTGCGGCGTCGGGCCGGCGCGGTGGCATGAGCTCGAACGACACCGTGGGGCGGTGCGGGTGTACCTCGGCGACCATGGCTGCTCCATCGAACCTGGCGTGAGCACCTTACGTCCTCACGCCACGGCCTCGAGGCAGGAAGTCGGCAGGTTGCTGCGGTGTCAGGGAGCCAGGACTCTCGACCGCTCTGGATGGGTTCGCCACCATGCTAAGCGAATGTCCACCACTGGGACAGAATTCGTCCGACGGTCGAGACGACCCGGCTCACCGACTGTACGCGCCGAGTCGCCTACTTCACCGACCCGGCCACCAGGCCGCCCACGAGCCGCTTCTCGATGGCCATGAACAGGATGACCACGGGCACGATCGCCACGATGGACACCCCGAACACGTAGTGCCACGACGTCTCGTACTGACCCACGAACTTCGTCAGCGCCACGGACAGCGGCTGGTTGCCGGCCGTCGACAGCAGCACCAGCGACGCCGCGAACTCGTTCCAGGACGCGACGAACGTGAACACCACCGCCGTCACGATCCCGGGCCATACCAGCGGCAGGTTGATCTTCGTCAGGACGGTGAACGTGCCGGCGCCGTCGATCTGCGCGGCCTCGTCGACCTCCTTCGGGATGCTCGCGAAGAAGCTGTGCATGATCCAGACCGCGAACGACAGGTTGAACGCGGCGTTGACCAGGATCATCGCGGCCCACGTGTCCAGGATCCCGAGGGCGATGAACTGGCGGAACAGGCCCGAGGTGAGCACCGCCGGCTGCACCATCTGGGTCACGATCACGAGGAACAGGAACACGAGGCGGCCGGGGAACCGGAACCGCGCCGTGTAGTAGGCGGCAGGCAGCGCCACGGCGAGCACGAGCAGCGTGGCGCACAGCGAGATCACCAGGGTGGAGATCAGGTTCTGCAGCAGCGGCGTCTCGGGCGTGGCCCACATCGTGACGTAGTTGTCCCAGTGCCACTCCGTGGGGAAGTAGGTGGGGTCGACCGACCTGATCTCGGCCTTGGTCTTCACCGAGCCGAAGAACATGATCAGGTACGGCAGCATGAACACCACCAGCACCACGAGGCCTGCGAACATGCGCAGCAGCAGGGACCCGATCGGCACCTGGTCCGCTGTGTACTTCCGCACGCGCTTCGGGTTGTCCGACGGCGGCCGGGTCGCCTTGCGCGGCGCGGTCGCCGAGGCGGTGGTCACGGTCATCAGACCTCCTCGAGGGGGCGGACGACCCGCACGTAGATGGCGACGATCCCGATGACCACCAGGAACGCGATGACGGACAGCGCGCTGGCCAGGTCGATCTGCCGCTGGTTCTGCATGTACTTGAAGATCATGGTCATCACGGTGTCGGCGTCGTAACCGGGGATGGAGCCCGTCATGACGCGCAGGATCGGCAGGGAGTTGAAGACGTTGATGATGTTGATCAGCACCGCAACCGACACCGCACCCCGCAGCTGCGGCAGGACCACGCTGAAGTAGGTCCGCAGCCCGCTGGCGCCGTCGATGCGCGCGGCCTCGACGGTCTCGCCGGGCACCGTCTGCAGGCCGGCCAGGATCGTGTAGGTGGTGAACGGCAGCGACACGAACACGGCGACCACGATGGCCCACGCGAACGCGGTCTCGGGGTGCCGGGTCCAGCCGTAGCCCTCGGGGGTGTCGATCAGACCGATGTCCACGAGGAACGAGTTGATGATGCCGAAGTACGGCTCGAGGCCGTAGTGCACCACCAGCGTGGTCATGACCACGCTGGCGGCCCACGGCACGATCACGGCCATGCGCACCAGGCGACGCCCGGGGAACGCCTTGTTCAGCAGCGCTGCGAGGGCGAGCGACCCGAGCAGAGTGAGACCCACGACGACGACCACCCAGATGACCGTCCGCCCGAGGATCGGCCAGAAGTACTGGAAGCCGACCACCGTCGCGAAGTTCGCGAGGCCAACGCCCCCGTCGTCCACGCCGCTCTGACTGATGTCGCGGGTCGAGTTCCAGAACATCAGGCCTACCGGGAACAGGACCACGGCCGCAATGAGCGCGACCGCGGGCCCGATCCATGGCAGGGCCTTCAAAAGGTCCTTCACCAGGGGTTCCTCGTGCTTTCGGTTCAGCGTCGGGTGTCGTCGACGCGTGCTTGCTTGGAGCGGTCAGTGCTCAGGCGTCAGCCGGCGTCGACCTGTCCCTGGATCTCGGCGAGCACGTCCTCGGCGGACTTGTCGCTGTCGAGCTGGCCGAAGAGGGCCTTGAACGCGGAGTCCGCTGCCGACCAGTCCGGGTTGGTGCTCGGGTAGAACTGCGCGTCCGGCAGCACCTCGAGGAACGGGGCGAGCGCCTCGTCGTCGGCCAGCTGCTCGGAGCCCGACAGGGTGGTGGGCAGGAAGCCCTCGCCCTGGACCCACGGGACGTACACGTCGGCGGTGTAGAGGTAGTCGAAGAAGGCAGTGATGGCCTCCTGCTTGTCGCCGTCGTTCTGGAACGCCATGAGGTGGTCGGCCACACCGAGCGTGAACGGGCTGCCGTCCTCGGTGGGGATGGGGTGGATCGAGTACTCGAGATCCGGGTTGTCCGACTCGATCTGGCCCACGCTCGGCGGCAGACCGATCTGCATGCCGATCTTGCCCTGGACGAAGATGTCGAACAGCGGGCTGCGGTCGGTCGCACCGGCGTCGGCCTGCGTGGCGCCCTCGTCGATCATCGTCTTGATGAACTCGGCGCCCGCGACGTTCTCCGGGGTGTCGATGGTGATGGCCTCGGAGTCACCGAAGGTGCCGCCGCCGCCCCAGAGCCACACGGCTGCCTCTGCCTGCGCCTCTTCCGAACCGAGCGGCATGCCGTAGCCGGCCACACCGCCGCCGAGCTCGGAGACCTTCTTCGCGGAGTCGAGCAGCTCGTCCCACGTGGCGGGAACCTCGGCGCCCGCCTCCTCGAGGAGCGCGTCGTTGACGAACAGCGCACGGGCCGAGGCGATCCAGGGCAGGCCGTACGTGGTGTCGCCGACCGCGGCGTTCTCCAGGAACGTGGGCTGGAAGTCGGCGTAGGTCTCGTCGGAGGTGACGTCCTCGACCGGGTACAGCAGCTCGTCCGCGGCAAAGCCCGCGAAGGGGCCGCCGTTGTAGATGTCCGGGGCCTCGCCACCCTGGATCTTGGTGGCGATCACGGACTCGAGGTTGTCCCACGACTCGACCTGCAGGTTCACGTCGATGTCCGGGTTGGCTTCCTCGAACCCGGTGATCACGTCCTCCCACAGGCCCTGGGACGCGTCGGAGTAGCTGGGGACCAGCAGGTCGAGAGTGGTCGCGCCACCGTCCGCGCCGTCGTCCGACGGGGAACCGCCGAACCCGCAGGCCGTCAGGCCGGTCGTCGTGGCGAGCGTGATCACGAGGATCCCGCCGAGCCTCCTGTACTGCGCCATTGCTACTCCTTGGGCTTGTCCTGCTCGTTCGTGGTGCAGGTCACGTTTTCACTTGCCCCGTAATCTGTCAAGGGTTCTAACAAACCTGTGACATACGGGTAACAGCGTGTCCCCAGACGGCCCCCGAGGCCAGTGGAGAAGCCAAAAAGAGGGCCGCAGCACGCGGCTGCGACCCTCTTTCTGCACGTCCCGGGCCCGACGGCGGAGCCAGCGGCCGGCCTCACGCGGTCAGCAGCCGCACCCTCCGCCGTTGCTGCCCTGCTCGATCGCGCCGTACCCCCTGTCGGCCCGGTCGCTCCCCGCGTACCGGAGCACCCACGCCCCCTCGCGGGCCGGCACGACCGTGGAGATGGTGCCGTCGGGGCCCACGGTGAGCGTGCGTACGAACACGAGCTCTTCCTCCCATACGCCGGAGCCGTCCGGGTCGTGGTAGAGCCGCACCGTCGTGTTCCGCACCGGGCTCCACGAGGGATCGCCGTCGCTGCTGATGCGCAGCCACGTGAACTGGGCAGTGATCCGGGACGGCCGTCCGTCGGTCGCCGTGGGATGCGTGATCTCGCCCTGGAAGCGCACGTCGCGCCGGAGCGAGATCTTCTTTGCCTGGTCGACGTCGACGTGGTGCAGGACCAGCCGTCCGTCGGGCCGCTTGACCGCCGCGGTGTACTCGATGCCCACGTGATAGAACCCGGGCCTGATGCGCTCGGGGAGCGGGACCTCCACGGACGCGTCGCCGTCGGCGTCCAGGGTGACCGGGAACCTGCGCACCTGGGTCTCGCCGACGCCCTGGAGCGTGACCACACCGTCGAACGCGCGGAGCTGGCCACCGGTCCAGCGCAGGTCGAGCTTGTACCTGAATTCCACGGGCTCGATCCGGGTGCTGGTCGCCATGATCGTCTGGCCGTTCGCGTTCATGCGGGTCGTGATCACTGTGTCGTCACGCTCGCTGGCGTCCACGAGCGGGAGCGCCGCCTGCGCCGCCGGAGCGGCGACAAGGCCGGTGGCAAGCAGCCCGGCGGCGGTTGCCAGAGCCACCAGGCCCCGGCGAAGGATGGAAGTACGGGACGTGCTGTTCGGAGTCATCACGGTTCCTGTCCGATCGATGGCGCCCTGTCCCGGTGAACGTGCCGCTCGCCGCCAGGGCTCACCACTGAGGACGGACGGCAGCACGGAAACGATGACGGCTGAGCGTGACGACGCTTCAGCAGCCGCACTCGAACTCGCCCTGCTGGATCCAGCCATCGGAGGGAGCGATGGTGGAGCTCCCGACGTAGTCGATCCTCCAGAACCCGTGGCGAGAACCCACGCGCGTGGCGATCCGCCCGTCGGACCCGATCTTCAGGTTCCGGATGAAGACGGCCTTCTTCGGCTCGTAGGGGCCGTCGGCGTCGAACGAGAGGACGGCCTTGCCCGAGCGGACGCGGTGCCACGAGAGCGTGCTGTCACCAGAGATCCGCAGCACCCGCACGACGGCGGTGATCCGCGCGGGACGACCGTCGGTCTCCTGCGTCGAGATGGCACCGGTGACATAGGTGGCGCGCTGGAACAGGATCCTCTTGCCGTTGTCCACGTCGATGTCGTGCCGGACCTGGGTGCCGTCCGGCTTGACCACCACGGCGCTGAGCTCGACGCCCGCCAGGTACTCCCCGGGGGCCATGACCTCGTGGAGGAACGTGAATCCGCGGTGCATCATGCCGGTGCTGGTGCGCTTCATCCTGACCGGAATCCTGGTGGTCGTCCTGCGGTCGGCCTTCCGGAGCGTCACCTTGGCCTCCGCACTCAGCAGGGTCCCGCCCTCCGCCTTCAGGCCGACCAGGTAGGAGAACTGGGGGTAGTCGATCTGCTGGGTGTCCACGTCGCCGTTGAGGTCGTCGCCCGCGGCGTTCATCGACGTGGTGACCGTCGTGCCCTGGGACTTGTGGACATCGACGACCGGCGGCGAGCTTGCCTGCGCTACCGGAGCGACGACCAAGCCGCCGGCGAGGAGCGTCGTGGCGGTGGCCACGGCCACCAGACCTCGGCGGAAGAGAGAAGTGCGAGAGGTGCTGTGCAGAGACATCGCGGTGTTCCTGTCTGTTCGAGAGCGCCCGCCCGGAGCGAGCACGTCGCTCGCCGTCGGGCCTTACACCACCTAGTACGAGCCGGCACGGAGGAACGTGGGGGTAGGAGACCGACGATCGAGGGTGAAGTCGAACGAGGACTCGGGGCTGGACAACGCGAGAGCGCCCGCCCGGTCGAGACCGGGCGGGCGCTCCAGATGCGCTGTCTAGGGTTGGGTGGCCTAGCGTTCGGTGGCGCCGATCATCGGCAGACCGAACGACAGCCCGACGGCGAGGATGCCGGCGACGAACAGGTACGGCGCCGATGCGCCCTGGTCGGCCCCGCCGATGGCGATCAGCGCGAACCCGCCGAGGAAGAGCGCGAAGCACAGGATCGCGCGTACCAGCAGGGTCGCCGTGGGCTCCTGCTTCTGCCTACGGGCCACTTCGAAATCACTCATGAGCCAAATCTACCGCCCTGTCGGCTCGGGCTGACGGCCAGCTCACGGATCCGCCCGGAGCGGGCTTGTCTCGACGCCCCTCGTGGCGGATGACCGCGGCGGCGGCGCCGTCATCGAGGTCGAGGCGGGTGACATCTCCGGCAATTTCGACGGCCTTGCCGACACGCGGCGGAGTGCTCGCCCGGGGTTTCGCAGACGTCGGTACAACGCTGCCGCGCGGTGCGCCCTGCGGTCAGCGAACCGTCCGGCCGCGGCGCCAAGTTCTGGGCTCACCGGGAGCGCGCCGGTGATTTCGCAGGTCAGTGCGTTGGTCAAGGTTCTGTGCGGCACCACCGGGGACACTGCGGACGCGACTCGTCGCATGCTCGGTCCTTCCGGCGGGCTCGGGGGAGCGTTCAGCGGCAGCGTTGCGCGGCGAGGTCATGGCCCGACGGCCGGCGTGTGAATAGAGCCCGAATCACAATGGTGTTCGCTCAGCGCGAAACATGGGCGAGTTCAGGTGACACTACGATGCGTTCGTGGCAAACACGTCCCCCGCCTTCGACCAGCGTCCTGCCCGTGTGCGCACGGACTGGGGTATCTCCGGAGCACTCGCCCTCACCGCCACGGATGCGCGCGCGTCGCTCGTGATCGTCGTGGACGTGCTCTCCTTCTCCACCACCGTCACCGTCGCCTGCGAACAGGGCGCCGGGGTGTACCCGTTCCCGTACCACGATCCCGCGGGCGCAGCCCGGCTCGCGCGCACCATGCGCGCCGCCCTCGCCGGCCCGCGGTGGGAGGACGGCATCAGCATCTCCCCCGCGTCGCTGCAGGACCTCGACGCCGAACGGCTCGTCCTGCCGTCGCCCAGCGCGGCGCAGATCTGCCACACCATCGCCAACCGGGGTGCCCTCATCGTCGCGGGCAGCCTGCGCAACGCGAAGGCGGTGGCCGGCCTCGCGGCCGCACACCTGGACGCGTCGGAGAAGCACGACGTCGTGCTCGTCCCCGTGGGCGAACGGTGGCCCGACGACACGTTGCGCCCCGCACTAGAGGACTACCTGGCCGTCGGCGCCGTCGCGACGCGGCTCACGACGATGCTGCCCAAGGTCAGCATCTCGCCCGAGACCGCGGCGACCATCGCCCTCTGGAAGGGCACCAAGGACATCATGGACACAGTGGGCGGGACCGCGAGCGGTCGCGAGCTGCTCGACTCCGGGTTCGGCGACGACGTCACGATCGCCACGGAGGTCGACGCCACCGATGTGGTGCCGGTGCTGATGGACGGCGCGTTCGTACCCCTCGGCCACCGGGTCGCGGCGGCTCGTAACCGCAGGAACGTCTCAGCCGGCGCGCACTGACCCATCTGGTCCGAGGTGCCCGTGCAGGGCCGTGACGATCTGGACGTCCCCGTCCAGCCACGGGACGTCGTCCAGCTCTGCCGCCGTCAGCCAGCGCAGCTCGTCGTGGTCCTCGAGCGGTTCGGGCGCGCCGTCCTGTAGCTGCGCGAACCAGACCCGCATGCGGTGCTTGCTGGTGATCGGCCACACGCCGCCGTCCGGACCTGGAAGCTCGGCGCCGACGGCCACCGTCACGCCGAGCTCCTCGTCGAGCTCACGATGCAGCGCGGAGAGATGGTCCTCGCCCGGCTCCACCTTGCCGCCGGGAAACTCCCAGCGGCCGGCGAGTGCCGCCGGGGCAGAGCGGCGGGCGGCGAGCAGCCGGGTGGGTTGGTTCAGGTCGTCCACGATCGCGGCGGCGACCACGTTGATGAGGGGCTCCTGCATGCGGAGCAGTCTCCCACCCGAAGACGCCGCCGACGGGTCGTGATGACCCGCCGACGGCGTCCGCGGACAAGGAACGACGACGGCGCCTCTGGGGAGTGGCGCCGTCGTCGGGTGTGCTGTGTGTCAGTCAGCGAGCTGGAACTCGTTCGCCTTGGCAATCGCCTCCGCACGCGAGGACACGCCGAGCTTGCGGTAAACGCTACGGACCTGCGTCTTCACCGTGTTACGGGTGACGTACAGGCGTCGAGCGATCTGCTCGAGGGTGGCGTCCTCGGTGAGGTTCGCCAGGATTACCCGCTCACGACGAGTGAGGCTGGGCACGCGGTGGTCAAGGGTCATTACGCTCATGGTCGTTTTCCTCCACACAGCGGCCG
>NZ_JBHSFI010000009.1:0-305177 GCF_042654905.1 Promicromonospora alba | reverse complement strand
GTTTTCGACTGTTACCGTTCCGATACCCAAGCCGCCCCCCAGATGCACACAAGGGTGACCTGAGGGGCGGTTCGACGGCGGCCTCCACGGGCCGCGGAAGTCAGCTTCCGGTGTGCGCGGCGTACTCCGCGGCGGTGAGCAGCTCGCCCGCTCCGGTCACCTCGACCTTGAAGAGCCAGCCCTTGCCGTACGGGTCCTGGTTCACGATCTCGGGGTTCTCCACGGCCTCGGTGTTCACCTCGGTGATGGTGCCGCTGACCGGCGAGTACAGCTCGGACACGGACTTCGTGGACTCGATCTCGCCCACCACCGCGCCGGCCTCGACGGTAGCTCCCACCGCGGGCAGCTCCAGGTAGACCACGTCACCGAGCGCATCGGCAGCGACGTCGGTCACGCCGATGACGGCGGGGGTGGAACCGTCGAGCCACTCGTGCTCGGTGGTGTACTTCAGGTTCTCGGGGAAGTCGGCCATGACAGCTCCTTGCGGGATCGGGTTTCAGTTCTGAGGACGACGGTAGAACGGCATGGGCACGACCACGAACGGTTCGGCCCGCCCGCGGACGTCGACGGCGAGCTCCGTGCCCTCCGCCGACACCTCCGGCGTCACGTACGCCATCGCGACCGGGTAGCCGAGCGTGGGCGACGGCGCCCCGGAGGTGACCTTGCCGACCACCGTTCCGGGGGTGGTGCCCTCGGCCCTCAGCACGACGTCGTAGTCGGCGCGCGCCGGGCGCTTGCCCTCGCCGCGCAGCCCGACGAGCACGCGGGCCGGCGCCGACTCCTTGCGCGCGGCCAGGGCGTCGCGGCCCACGAAGGGGAGCGGCGAGCCGTCATCGGACACCTTGTCGAGGCGCACCACGCGCCCCATCCCCGCCTCGAAGGGCGTTGTGGTGGTGTCGAGCTCGTGGCCGTAGAGCGGCATGCCGGCCTCGAGACGCAGCGAGTCGCGCGCCGACAGGCCCGCCGGGACGAGGCCCAGCGGCTCGCCCGCCGCGAGCAGCGCGCGCCAGAGCGCGACTGCCTGGTCCGCCGGGACCCAGATCTCGAACCCGTCCTCGCCCGTGTACCCCGTGCGGCCCACGAGCACGGGCACGCCCTCGAAGCGCATCCGCATGCAGGCGTAGTACTTGAGGTCGGCGAACGCGGTGCCGCCGGAGATCTCGGCGTCCTCCGCGAGGCCCGCCGTGGCGAGCATGATCTCGGCGGCCCGCGGACCCTGTACGGCGATCAGTGCCTGGCCGGCCTGGACATCCTTGAGCGCCACGTCGAAGCCGGTGGTGCGCTCCTGCAGCTTCGCGAGGACGAGCTCCGCGTTGGAGGCGTTCGCGATGACCGAGTACTCGCCGGGAGCGAGGTGGTAGACGATCAGGTCGTCGAGCACGCTGCCGTCCTCGGCGCAGATCATCGAGTAGCGCGCACCCATCTCGCGGACCTTGGAGATGTACCCGACGAGCGCATGGTCCAGGAACGCGGCGGCGTCGGGACCGGTCACGTTGATGTTGCCCATGTGCGACAGGTCGAACAGGCCCGCGGCCTCGCGCACGGCACGGTGCTCGGCCAGGTCGGACGTGTACCGCAGCGGCATGAGCCAGCCGCCGAACGGCGTCATCGAGGCGTCGAGCGCCACGTGCTCGTCGTACAGCGGAGTCTTCCGGTCCTCATCCATGGATCAATCCTCTCGTCGGCGCGTTGTCAGACGCACAGGTCACCCGGGTGGCCTGTACGTCTGACATGTGCGGGGTCGTCTGACAGCTCACTCGGCGTAGGCCTCGACGGGAGGGCACGAGCAGACCAGGTTGCGGTCACCCTTGGCGCCGTCGATGCGGCGCACCGGCGGCCAGTACTTGCCGGCCCGCAGGCTCGCCACGGGGAATGCCGCGAGCTCGCGCGAGTACTGCTTGTCCCACGCGTCGGTCATGAGCGACGCCGCGGTGTGCGGCGCCCCGCGCAGCGGCGAGTCCTCGGCGCTCCAGCGGCCGGCCGCCACGGCGTCGATCTCGCCGCGGATGGCGATCATCGCGTCGATGAAGCGGTCCAGCTCCGCCAGGTCCTCCGACTCGGTCGGCTCCACCATCAGCGTGCCGGGCACGGGGAACGCCAGGGTGGGCGCGTGGAAGCCGTAGTCCATGAGCCGCTTCGAGACGTCCTCCGCGGTCACGCCGGTCTCGGCCGTGATCTTGCGCAGGTCGAGGATGCACTCGTGCGCCACCAGCCCGTTCGGGCCCGTGTACAGCACGGGGAAGTACGGGTTCAGGCGGCTCGCCACGTAGTTCGCCGTCAGGACGGCGGCCTTGGTCGCCTCGGTCAGCCCGTCCGGTCCCATGAGCGCGACGTAGGCGTACGAGATCGGCAGGATGCCGGCGGAGCCGTAGCGCGTCGAGGCCACGGGGATTCCCGTCTCGCTGGTCGAGCCCGGCCCGCCGCTGGTCGAGCCTGTCGAGACCCCCGGCGTCGGATCCCCGGGAAGGAACGGCACCAGGTGCTCCGCCACCGCCACCGGGCCCACGCCCGGACCGCCGCCGCCGTGCGGGATGCAGAACGTCTTGTGCAGGTTCAGGTGCGAGACGTCGCCGCCGAACTCGCCCGGCCGGGCGAGCCCCACCAGCGCGTTGAGGTTGGCGCCGTCGATGTACACCTGGCCGCCGGCGTCGTGCACCAGGTCGCAGACCTCGCGCACGTGCTCCTCGTACACGCCGTGCGTGGACGGGTAGGTGATCATGATGCCCGCCACCTGAGGGCCGTGCTGGTCCAGCTTGGCGCGCAGGTCGTCGAGGAGGATCTCGCCGTCGTCCGCCGTCGACACCACTACTACCCGCAGGCCCGCGAGCGCCGCCGAGGCGGCGTTCGTGCCGTGGGCCGACGCCGGGATGAGCACGATGTCGCGACCCTCTTCACCGCGCGACGCGTGGTAGCCCTTGATCGCGAGCAGACCCGCGAACTCGCCCTGGCTGCCCGCGTTGGGCTGGAGGGAGACGGCCGCGTAGCCGGTGATCTCGGCGAGCTGCTGCTCCAGCGCGTGGACGAGCTCCTCGTAGCCCTGCGTCTGGTCGACGGGCGAGTACGGGTGGATGTCCGCGAAGCCGGGCCACGAGATGGCCTCCATCTCGGCGGTGGCGTTGAGCTTCATGGTGCAGGAGCCCAGCGGGATCATCGTGCGGTCGAGCGCCAGGTCCTTGTCGGAGAGCTTGCGCAGGTACCGGAGCATGCTGGTCTCGGAGCGGTGCGTGTGGAAGATCGGGTGCTGCAGGAACGTGGTCGTCCGGGTCACCTCCGCGGGGAGGTCTGCCCCGGTGGTCGAGCCCGTCCCGGTGGTCGAGCCCGTCGAGACCCCACCCAGCAGCCGCACCACCGCGGCGACGTCCTGAGCGGTCGTCGTCTCGTCGAAGCTGATCTGGAGGTGGTCCTCGTCCGGGACGAAGAGGTTGTAGCCCGCCTCGGCCGCTGCACGCGCGAGCTCCTGGGCCTTGCCCGGGGTGACGGCGCGGACCGTGTCGAAGAAGGTGTCGTGCTCGATCTCGACACCCGCTGACCGCAGGGCTCCCGCCAGGGTGGCCGCGTGCTGGTGGACGCGGGTCGCTATCGCCTTCAGGCCGTCCGGGCCGTGGTAGACCGCGTACATGCTGGCCACGATGGCGAGGAGGGCCTGGGCCGTGCAGATGTTGCTCGTGGCCTTCTCGCGGCGGATGTGCTGCTCGCGGGTAGCCAGGGCGAGGCGGTAGCCCGGGGCGCCGTCGACGTCGATCGAGACGCCGACGAGGCGGCCGGGGAGCTGGCGTTCCAGACCCTTCTTGACCGCCATGTAGGCGGCGTGCGGGCCACCGTAGAAGAGGGGGACGCCGAAGCGCTGCGCCGAACCGACCGAGATGTCGGCGCCGAGCTCGCCCGGGCTGACCAGGAGCGTGAGGGCGAGCAGGTCGGTCGCGACGGTCACGAGCGCACCGGCCGCCTTTGCCTCGGCGATCACGCCGCGCGCATCGAGCACGCGGCCCGACGCACCGGCCTGCTGGACCACGAGGCCCACCATCTGGCCGGCGGGCAGCTCGGCCGGAAGTCCGGCGCGCAAGCCGTCGGTGAGGTCGGCCACCACTACCGGGAGGCCTATCGCCTCGGCGCGACCGCGCGCCACCGCGAGCGACTGCCCGAACAGGTCGGCGTCGAGGACGACGTACCCCTCCTTGGCCCGCGACGCCCGCCACATCAGCGCGACGGCCTCCGCGACGGCGCTCGCCTCGTCGAGCAGGGAGGCGTTCGCGATCTCGAGCCCGGTCAGGTCCTCGACGGCGGTCTGGAAGTTGAGGAGCGCCTCGAGCCGGCCCTGGCTGATCTCCGGCTGGTACGGCGTGTAGGCCGTGTACCAGGCGGGCGACTCGAGCACGTTGCGGCGGATGACGGCGGGCGTGTGCGTTCCGTAGAAGCCCTGGCCGATCAGCTGGGTCTTCACCTGGTTCTTGCCGGCCAGCTCACGCAGGTGGGCGAGCACCTCGGCCTCGGTGCGCGCGGCGGGCAGGTTCAGCGGCACCTGGCTGCGGATCGCCTTGGGCACGGCCCGGTCGACGAGGGTGTCCATGGTGTCGATGCCCAGCTGGTCCAGCATGGTGCTGACCTCGCGGCCGCGGGGGCCGAGATGCCGGTCGGCAAAGACGTCGGGGTTGTAAGGCGTGCTCACGGCGGGCTCCTGGCTGTCCGAGGGCGTGGGGACGACTGCGGTCCCTCCCCGCTCTGTCATCCGACACCCTGCCCACCCGGGGCGTGCGTCTACCTGAGAGTTTTGCCGGTCCGTCGTGCTCCGCCCGGAATCCGGGAGGAGGGCGGGACGCGCCGGCTTGCACCGTCGGTGGAGCCTCTCTGCCTGACGGCGGAGCGGCTCGCTTTCCAGAGTTGCCTCACCGTGGCGGTACGGGGGCCTGAGAGATTCCCGGGGAGGAAATTGCTCCTTCGGCGCCGGTTCTCCGGAGGCGCCTCTGCCCGACGGCGGAGGCGCACGCCCGGCCGGACTCTCCCGTCACGGTTCTGGCGGCACGGTCCTGGTGATCGAGCTCGTCGAGGCCCGGGACCGTTGAAGATCTTCAGTTATGGGCTCATCGTAGCGGCGGGGACGACCCGTCGGGACCTACCCGAGGTCGATCTCGCGGGCCGCCGCGACCATCTCGTCCACTACCGCCCCGACCGCGGGCCCGGGCTCGTGCCGGTTCTGGCGGTGCCGCACCACCATGCGCCGCGAGCCGAGACCGGGGAGCGCCACCACGGCGACGCTGTCGGGTATCTCCTGCTGCAGGGCCAGCGCGGGCAGCATGGCGACGCCCTGACCCGCCGCGACGAGCGAGATCGCCGTGTCGAAGTCGTTGTAGGCGTGCCGGGTCTCGAAGGCCGTGCCGAGCTGGGCGGCGAGACGACCGAGCGCGCGGTCCGCGGCTGATCCTGCCTGCGGGCCGACCCACATGAGCCCCGCGAGGTCGTCTATGCGTTCCGGCGCGGGCAGGCTGGTCGGCACGACTATGCGCCACGGTTCGTCGAGCAGCGGGACGTCATGGGCGCCGCGCGGGGCCGGGGCGTCGACGTCGACGTCGCGCTCCAGGACTATCGCGTCCAGGTCGCCGGCACGCAGGCGACGGGTCGCGTCCGGGGGGTCGTATTCCTGCACGTCCACCTCGATGTGCGGGTGGCGTTCGGCGAGCGAGACGAGCATCGGTGCGACGACCGTACGGATGGCGGTCTGGATGGACCCCACGGACACCCGGCCCGTGAGCTCTCCGCCCAGAGCGGCGATCGCCTGGCGTGCCTGGACCATCTCCGCCTCGATGCTCTCCGCGGCATCGGCGAGCACCCGGCCGGCCGGTGTGAGAGTTACGCCACGAGGCCCGCGGTCCAGCACGTCGATACCCTCCTCGGCCTCCAGGCGGGAGATCTGCTGCGAGACGGCGGAGGGCGTGACATGCAGGAGATCAGCGGCCGCGAGCACTCCGCCCGCACGGTGCACGGCGAGGAGAAAAGCGAGTCTTCGCGGGTCCGTCGGCATGTAGCAATGCTACATCCCGGAGTCACGAACGTTCGATTGTGCTGAAGGCAAATCTGGCTCATGCTTGGTCATGGCGGCGGTCGTGCCCGGCTCTCCCAGGCCCCGCGCCACACCCCCTGATGGATTCCGGCCTCCCGGACTCCTCTTGCTGTCGAATCGTTTCGATCCTTACGGATCCAAAGTTCCAGGAGTACTTGCCATGACCCTCATGATGGTTGCCACCGCTCTCGGCTGGGTTGGCGCAGTTGCCGGCCTCGTGGCCTACGCCATGGTCAGCCGCGGGCGTTGGGACGCCGACTCCCTCGCGTTCCAGGGCACCAACATGCTGGCCGGCGTGACCATGCTGACGGTCGCCGCGACGAACGGCGTCTGGCCGTCCGCCGCCGCGAACATCGTCGTCATCGTGATCGGCGTGCACGCGGTGACGACCGTGCTCCGCGCGAAGAAGCGGAAGGCGCAGAGCGCGCCGACCCTGGCGGTCGTCGAGGACATCGCGCGGGACGACCGGGAGCCCGCGGCGCAGCCCGCCGTCAGCCACCGGGCGTACGCCGAGGCCGCCTGACGTCCACGAGCAGCGGTTGCGGGTGACGTGACCCGTGGTGCGCTGTCGTGATGAACCCGCGCATCCGACAGGTGGTGCTCGACACCACGGACGCCCGTGCCCTTGCCGAGTTCTACCGGCAGCTCTTCGGGCTCTCGTACCGACGCTCGCCGATCCGGACGGCCACACGTTCTGCATCTTCGTGGGTTGACCGGACGTACCGCTACCCGGCCGGGGGTGCGAACGACAGCTCCACCACGAGCGCCCGGTGATCCGAGACCCCGGTGTCCACCGCCCGGCCGACGGCGTCGGGCGGACCGGCGTCCGCGCCGCCGTCCCACAAGACGTGGTCGATCTGGAACCGGGGATCGTGCCGGGGAAACGTGTCGTCGGTCGCGAGCGGGCGCCAGCCCGTGCGATCGGCCGGCACCGACCCGCGGAGGTTGAAGTCCCCCAGCAGCACCAGCGGCCGGGGCAGCCCGGCGAGCCGGCGCCGGAGGTGGTCGACCTGCCGTTCCGCATGCCGTTCGCCGGGTGTGCCACGGCGGTATCCGGCGGTGCGCCGTGCGATCCCGCCCACCCAGGTGACCCTGGGGAACCGGTACACGCTCAGGTGGGTGCACACCACGGTGAGCGGCCCTGACGGGGCGTCGATCTCGGCAGCGAGCGCCACGCGGGGCTCGTCGGTGCCGAGCTGGACCCGGCCCCACACCCACGGGGTGGCGGGCGGCAGGAGCACCGTGTGCCAGCTCCGCACGGGGTACCGGGAGAGCAGCGCGATGCCGTAGCCGGGAACGCCGGGCCGCTCCGCACGGCGTGCGCGACGCCGGGCTCCGGGGTAACGGAAGGGGCCCGCGAGCGCCGGCTGGAACCGGTGGTCGGCCGCACCCATCGCCTCCGCGCAGAGCCGCGCCTGGTCCGCGCGCCCGGACCGGGCCTGCCGCAGGTCGACCTCCTGCAGGCCCACGACGTCGGCATCGAGCGCCGCGACCGCGTCGGCCAGTCGGTGGTTGTCGACGCGGCCGTCGGGGCCGAGGCCGTGCTGGACGTTGAACGTGGCTATGCGCACGTCCCGATCTTGGGCCCAACCAGCTCGCTGCCGCTACCGCACCGCGGTCAGGACGCCCCGGCCTGCGTACGTCAGAGGTCCTCCGGCAGGACCGGTTTCTCCAGGAACTCGTCGATCGCCTCGCGGGTCGGGAACACCGTGACTCCGGGCCCCGAGAACAGGTGCACCAGCGAGTAGGCGATGTCCCGCACGGCGATGTTCGCCAGGTTCGAGGACTGCCGCAGCAGGTCGAACGCAGCCTCCTCGTCGATGCCGTAGACCACCATGAGCACGCCCTTGGCCTGCTCGATGACCGCCCGTCGCTCCGCGGAGGCCTGGATGGAGGCCGTCGCGTCACGTGCCGCCGCCTCGCGGTGCGACTCGGTGACGTCGATGAAGTAGCCGAACAGCTCGGTCACCCGGCCTGTCGCGGGGTCGCGCCGCCCCTGGCCCGTGACAGCCAGCGTGCGGGTGTTGCCCTGGGCGTCACGGATGCGGTGCACAGAGCTGAACGGCTGCCCGGTCTCCGCGGCCCGGCGCAGCAGGCCGTCGACCCGCGCGCGGTCGTCGGGGTGCTTGTGGGACAGCATGAGCGGCGTCGTCGGCACGATCTGGCCAGGCTCGAAGCCATGCATCACGTACACCTCGTCGGACCACGCCCACTGGCCGGTCGCCAGCTCCAGCCGGTATCGGCCGACGGGCGGGCGGGCGCCCCCTGCGAGCACTTGCTCCAGTGTCTCGTCGAGCGGTGGCTCGCTGGGAGTCGTTGGGGAGGTCACGACACTCCTTCCAGAACAGCTTCGCAGAACCGGTGCTCTGAGGGTACGGGATCTGCGACCCCTCAGCGCACGGGCCAGCGCCCTTTTGAGGGTCGAGCAGGGGCCACCACATCGGTAGGACACGTCACACGACGATGGAGGACAGGATGCGCCAGGACCATGCTCGGCGTCACCGGCGGCAAGCCGGTGTTCTGACCGGGTCCCAGTACCTCTACGGTCCCGCGTCCGCTCCGGCGCCGGTCGCGACGGCCGTGACGGGTCGCGCCTGCACGATGAACGGCTGGCCGTCGCTCACCGCCCACTCGACGTCCACAGGCTGCCCGTACAGCTCCTCGATGCGGACGCCGATCGCGGCGAGGTCAGCAGCCTGCGCGTCGGTGAGCGAGGGACGACGGCGCAGCTCGGCCGGAACCGGCTCGTTCCGGGTCCCGTCGTCGGTCCGCACCGTGCGCACCTCCTTGGAGCTCACCGTGGCCCGGACGACGTCGCCCACGCGGGCCACCAGGAAGGTGTCGGGGTTGACCTGCCCGCCGACGACCGCCTCCCCCAGCCCCCACGCCGCGTTGATCACCACCCAGTCGCGCGAACCGGTCATCGGGTCGACGGTGAACAGGATGCCCGCGGCGTCGGCAAGGACCATCTGCTGCACCACGACCGCGAGGCTCACCTCCTCGGCGGGGATGCCGTGCCTGGCGCGGTAGCCGATGGCGCGCGCCGTCCACAGAGAGGCCCAGCAGTCCCGGACCCCGCGCAGCAGCGCCTCCTCGCCGCGGATGTTCAGGTACGAGTCCTGCTGGCCGGCGAACGACATACCCGGCAGGTCCTCGGCGGTCGCGGAGGAGCGCACGGCGACCGCCGGGTCGCTCGCGCCGAGGCGGCTCAGGGCTGGGGTGCGCAGGCTCGAGTACCCGGCCCGGACTGCGTCGGCCACCTCCGTCGGCATCTCCAGGTCCGCGAACACCTCAGCGATACGGGCTGCTGCTGCCTCGTGGGTCTCGGGCCGGTCCGGGTCCACCTGCGCCGCGGCCTCGACGATCGCCTGCTGCGGGGCGCCCGCCACCGCCGCACGGTAGGCGCCGGTGGGGACGTGGAAGGCTTCGGGAACCGGCAGGCCGGCCGCAGCCAGGCGCGCGAGGGACGAGCCCTTGCCACCGGTCGTCGCGAGGTCGGTGGCTCCTGCGTCCGCCAGGTCGAGCACGAACGGCTGCGGGGCCTCAGCGCTCACGGGTTCTCCTTCGTCTGGGGGCTAGCCTCGGGTGCGGCGTGGTCAACCGATCATCGTGCATCTGACCTGCGTTCGGATTGGATCCTGCGACGTGGAACCTTTCTCGCAGTCCCCCACGTGGTGGGGGACATGACGAGGGAGAGCACCCGAACATGTCCGCCCAGGTGAGCGACGACCCGCTGGTCCGGGTCGACATCACCCGCACCAAGGACCAGGAGTTCACGGCGTTCGTGCAGGACGCCGGGCCGTACCTGTACAAGACGGCGCTCTTCCTGTCCGGCGATCCGCACCGCGCCGAGGAGCTGGTCCAGGCGACCTTCGAACGCTCCTACCGGTCCTGGCACAAGGCACGCGCCGGCGAGCCCCGCGCCTACGCTCGCCGGATCCTGATCAACCTGCGCATCGACGGCTGGCGCCGAACCCGTCACGAGGTCGTTGCCGAAGCCGTCCCGCCCGGATCAGTCGTGGGACCCGCCGACGGCGTCGCCGTGCGCGACGAGGTGATGCGCGCGTTGTCGCTCCTTCCGGGCACGCAGCGCCGGGTGGTGGTGCTGCGCCACCTTCTCGACCTCTCCGAGGAGCAGACGGCGCGTGAGCTCGGCATCGCCGTCGGCACCGTCAAGTCCGCCAACGCACGCGGGATCGCCCGCCTGCGCGACATCTTCGAGGAGGACGCGCGATGAGCAACCACGACACCGATGTCCTGGCCCGCCTCCGGGCAGGTGCCGACACGGTCAAGGAGCACCAGTTCGACGCGCAGGCCGTACTCGTCGGGAGCCGGCGCGCGCTGCGGCGTCGGCGGTCATGGCAGGCGGTGGGCGCCTGCACGACGGCGGCCGTGGTCGCCTTCTCGCTCGCGCTGGCGGGGCCGGTGCCCGTGCCGGGGCTCGGCGACGTGACTCTTCCCGGGAGCGAGGAGGTGCGAGAGCTGCTCGGGATCGCGGACGCGGACGTATCGACGTGCGAGGCGCCGGAGCCTGTCGCGCGGAGAAGCCCCGTCGAGTCGGGCACGAACCTACGGCCTGCAGTGACGTTCGACCTGGCGAGGGCGCGAGCATTGTCCAGCTGCTTCGACATCCAGCTCGAGGGCCAGTTCGTACGCGCCGGACTCTATCCTTCGACCCTTACCGAGGACGGCACCTTCTGGAGCCACCCAGAGGAAGAAGGCGTCAACAAGTACTTCCATCGGGTCGACCCGCTCGGCGACGGCTCCGGAGACCCGATGATGGCTCCGGTATCGACAGCACTGGACGATGCGGAGCACATGATCGGCGGCCTTACCCCACAGGGTGATGTGGCTGCCTGGTTCGAGATCGCCTCAGCGAGCGTTGACCAGCCTCCGAGCCGGGTTGTCCTGGCGGCAGGCGGCAAACGAACCGACCGAGTGACAGGCGAGTACTACGAGACCCGTGCGATCAAGGAGATCGAGGGGGACTACGACCCGGGGCTGGCAGTGACGGCGCAACGCGTCGCATGGCGCCAAGAAGACACGTCCGCGGGGTCTCCGGGCTCCACTTCAGACGCGTGGGGTATCCCCGCGTGGGCAGCAGACCTCGAGTCAGGAGAGCCTTGGGTCCTCGCTGAGCAGGCAACGGCTATCGGCGGCGACAACGACGAGATCGTCGTTGCGACACTCGACCAGCCGGTCAACGGCCTGTGGACCACCACCTTCACCTCGTTCGGGGACGACGGCACCGAGACAACTGTCCTGACGCTGAAGCACCCGAGCGAGACATATGTCCAACAGGTCGACATCACCGACGACGTGCTCACCTATGCGCTGGACGGCGGCTATCACCTCGCGGTCGTCTCCCGGGTGAACGGCGTCGCCGAAAGCGACGACGCTATCGCCGTCCGGCTAGGAAGCGAAGGTGTCGACAGCCTTTCCGCATCGGGCGACGCGGTTGTCTGGGTGTCCGGCTCGGTCGCCTACCTGTTGCGAGATGCTGCGCCAGGCAGCAGCGGCCGTTCAGACCTGGTGCGGATCGGGCAGGGTGGTCTGAGGGAGGGGATACGGGTCGGAATCGCCGGTGACCGAATCGCCTGGAGCAGCGCCGACTTGGACTACCGGAGCGGCGAGATCGACACGACCAGCGTCAGGATGAACGTCGGAACACTGCTGGGGCCGGCGGTCGACCGCTCAATACTGCAGTCGGTTCCGGAAGGATTGCCCGAAGCGCCGACGGTGACAGTCCCGGAGGACGCCATCTTCCGCACCTACGACTGACACAACGGGCCCCGGGCAGCGGACAACAAGAGGTCCGCCTCCAGCAGCGAATGCTCGGTCAGCGGACCGTGACCGTCACGGAGCCCTTCGACGGTGCCTGGAGGCTGGTGCCCACGTACTTGGCGATCCACGCGCCGGACCTGCTCGTCATGACGGTCGTCCGGTACGCCCCGCGCGAGTTCGTGTGGACCGTCTTCGTGTAGACAGGGCCGGCCGGACCGGCAGGGTCGAAGTACAGCTTGAGCGCCGTGTTCGGCGCCAGGCGGTTCTCCGCCACGGAGTCGCTGATCAGCTGTACCTTGCGCACCGAGCCGCGCAGCTCGATGTTCCTGGCACCGGTGAACGACGTCGACGACGCGGCGATGGTGGTGGTGCTGGCGCGGCGGACCCAGATGGTGGTGATGGGGTCCCTGGTGATGGGGATACGCACGTCCTGGCGGGTCCCGTCCAGATCCGCGTCCCAGGGATCCGTGTAGACGGCGACCGGGCCCGCGAAGACGACGTCATAGAGGCCAGCCGGGTGCACCGCGGAGAGCCGGTAGGTCCGGGTCGCGCTGTAGTGCGTCCGCCAAGGTTCCTGCGTCGCGCTGGTGACCTGGCCGACTCCGTATCGCCCCTCGGAGCGTCGATTGACCAGGTACGCGCCCGTCTCGACGACGGAGAAGTTACCCGGGAAGCCTGGGGTCAGGATCCCGGCGTCGACATGGACCGTCTGCGGCTCGACCCTCGTAACGACGTCCTGGACCGTCACCCGGACCGTGGCCTTGTAACCGTTCCGCATGTTCGAGGTCACCGCCGACCGGACGGGCAGCACCGCCTCCCGGCTCGTGAACGTCGCGGTACGTACACCCTGGGCTGTGTCCTCCTCCTCGCCCGGCCGGAGGATGTCATAGGTACCGGAGGTCCGGGGCTGGAAGGTCGCGGCGAACCAGCCGTTGTCGTCGGACGTCACGGTCGCGACCGCCGCGCGGGGTGCGGAACCGGCCGGATCGAAGTGGATCGTGACGGCTTCGCCGGCAGCGGGCGACCTCGAACCGTGACCGACGTAGCCGTGAACCTGGACGGGCGAGCCGGCCGGCGCTCGGTCCGGAGCGACGGCGACGTCGCTGTAGCCGTACGTGGACAGTTCCGCCCGGGCCTCGTCCGTCGGGACTCCGGCTGCTGTGGGCGCACCCAGCAAGCTCCCGGCGAGCGTCAGTCCGAGTGCGGAGGTGAACAGTTTTCGGGCGCCGACGACCATGGGATACCTCGCGGGGAGAATGGGCCCGGGAACCGGGAGCAAGCACAGATCCTGCCAGGACCGGCGTTTCCCGAATGCACGATTACGCCGGAAATGGCGGGTGAACTTCCTTCAGCACAAAGGTCCGCCTCCACCAGACGGTCAGGCATGGATTCGCGTGAGAGCCCATGCCTGACCATCTGGCGAAGGCGGACCCCTGTCCGCCGTCCGCCAAGGACGACTAGTTGACCGTGATAGCCACCATCGCCTGTGACGGAGCCTGCAGGGTGGTGCCCGCGTACTTCGCGATCCACGTGCCCGTGGTGCTCGTCAGGGCCGTCGTCGAGTACGTCCCGTTCGCTCCGGTGGTGACGGTCTTCTGGAGGGTCGCCGTCGCCGAGCCAGCCGGGTCGAAGTACAGACCCACCGACGTGTTGGGTGCCGGCTTGTCCGCCGCGCCGCCACCGCTCACGAGCTGCACCTTGCGCACCTCACCGCTGAGCGTGATGGTCTTCGGCCCGGTGAACGACGTCTCCGACGCCGCGACGGTGGTGGTGCTCGCTCGCTTCACCACGATGGTCGTGACGGTGTCGTCCTGGACCAGGACGTCGTGCGTGCAGTTGCTGATGCCGCTCGCGGCGTCGTTGGCGTCCCAGTCCGGTGCGGAACAGGCCTTCATCGCGTCCCGGATGCCGATGTCGTAGATACCGGCAGGCATGGTCGGGTTGAAGGTGAGGTTCACGGCGCTCGTGCCGATACCGGCGTGCGTCATCTCGCGCTCCACGTGGTACCCGTCCGGGAAGCTGCCCTCGCCACGGCGGCTGTCGGCGCTGACAAAGCCCGACTTGCCGCCGACGGTGAAGCCGAGGCTGCCGACGTCGACCCGGCGCGACACAGGGGCCAGTCCGACGACGACGTCGTGCGTCATCAGGTGGTCACCAGCGGTGTGGCCGTTCTGGGTTGCGCTGACCTGTCCCTGGCGCAGCGTCGTGGTGCGCTCCCGCGCCGAGTAGGTGATCGTCCACACCGTCTTTGCGCCGGCGTCGGTCATCGGCATCTCGGCCCGCCACTTGCCGGACCCGACCGGCGTCCGGCGCGTCGTGAAGAAGCCTCGTGAGTCGGTGGTGAGGGTGGCCTGCAGCGTTTCCGGTGCGTCGCCGGTCGGGTCGAAGTACACCTTCACTTGCTGACCGGTAGCCGGCTGGTACTCGCCGGTGCCCAGGCTCCGCATGTTCGCGGCGCCCGAGACCGAGATCGTGGCGCCGGCGGGCGCGCTCGACGGGGACGTCCAGATCGCCGGGATGTTCCGCTGCGCCCGGAACGGCACCAGGGCCGGGTTCTCGGTGCGGATCGGCACGTTGACCACACTGCCGTTGGACGTGGTGACCGCGATCTCCGCGGCCACGCTGACCTGATAGATGCCCGACTTCGCGTCCGCGGACAGCGGCACCCTGGACGTCCAGGTATTCGCCGCACTGGTGGCGGCGAACTGCGCGCCCACGAGACTCCGGCCGTCCGGGTCGACCATCGTCATGCGCCCCGACCGCATCGATGCGGACGTCCCGTTGTGGGTGATGCTGAGCGTCCCGAGGATGGAGCCCTGCACCTCCGAACCTGGCGGCAAGGAAATCTTGGCGGTGACGACGACGTCCTCCACCCGCATGGTCATTGACTGGCTCTGCCCCGCGGAAGGTCCCGGCGAAGCCGCACCGTCAGGTGTCACGGCCCCGCTCGATGCCGCTACGCCAGTCATCATCAGTGCCGCGCCGAGCGCCATGCTCAGCGGCACACGCATCTTGGTTCTCATCAGTCCACGCCCCTCATCCCGGGGACGCGGACGCGTCCCGCCCCAGCCGCATGTTCCCCCGGGTGAAACAGGAGGGCCAACGGGAGGCAGTGATGTGAAGGGGTGAAATTTCTTCATCCGCTCAGGCGTACCCGACAGTTGCGACAATGGGGTCGTGGAAGCCGACGGACGCAAGGAAACGCCGAACGAACGCGCTGATCGAAACTGGAACGAGCTGCTCCAGGAACTACGTGTGATGCAGACCGGCGTGCAGATCCTCACGGGGTTCCTGCTCACGCTCCCGTTCCAGCCGACGTTCGCCGATCTCGACGACTACCAGCGCACCGTGTACCTGGCGCTGGTCGTGACCTCGGTGATCGCGACGGCGCTCATCGTGGCCCCGGTCAGCGTCCACCGGTCGCTGTTCCGCCAGCAGATGAAGCGGCACATCGTCACGCTGGCCGACCGGCTCACGCGGGTGGCTCTCGCCGTGCTCGCGCTGGTGATGACCGGCGCGAGCCTGCTGGTGTTCGACGTCGTCGTCGGGCGGACCGAGGGCATCGTCGTCGGCACGAGCGTGCTCGTGGTGCTGGCGATCGTGTGGGTGGTCCTGCCGGAGGTGCTGCGCCGCCGCCAGTGACACCGCGGTGGCAGCTGAGATCCGGTCAGAGCGTCTTGTGCCAGGCCACTATCCGGTCCACCGCACGGGTGACCGTGTCGAGCGACGACGCGAACGACAGCCGCACCCACTCGTGGCCGTGCACCCCGTCGAAGTCGGTCCCCGGCGTGATGGCTACGTCCGCCTCGGCGAGGAGCCGCGCGCAGTAGGTGACGGAGTCCAGCCCGAACGACGCGATGTTCCCGTACAGGTAGAACGCCCCGTCAGCCGGTGCGACGGGTCGCCAGCCGAGCTCGCCCAGCCGCTCCAGGAGCAGCGTGCGCGACGCCGCGTACCGGGCCACGTTCTCGGCCGCGGCCGCGTAACCCTCGGGCGTGAACGCGGCGATACCGGCCTGCTGTGCGAGCGCGGGCGGCGAGAGCGCGACGTTGCCCGCGAGCGCATCGACGGGCCCGACGAGCTCGTCGGGCAGCACGAGCCAGCCGAGCCGCCAGCCGGTCATCGCCCAGTACTTCGAGAACGAGTTCACGACGATCGCGCCCTGGCCGACGAACGTCGCCGCCGTCGCCTGCGCCACCTCGTCCGAGTACGCGATGCCGTGGTAGATCTCGTCGCTGATCAGCCGCACGTCGTGGTCGGCGCACCACTCGGCGATCGCAGCCAGCTCGGCCGGCGTGATCATCGTGCCCGTCGGGTTCGCGGGCGAGGCGACCATGACGCCGTCGAGCCCGCCGCCGTAGTAGGCCTCGTTGAGCTGCGACACGGTGGGCTGGTAGCGGGTGTCGGGGCCGCAGTCGAGCTCCACGACCTCGCAGCCCAGGGCCGAAAGGATGTTCTTGTAGGCGGGGTAGCCGGGCCGGGCGAGAGCCACGCGGTCGCCGACGTCGAACGCCGCGAGGAACGCGAGCACGAACCCGCCGCTCGAGCCCGTGGTGACGGCGATCCGCGCGGGGTCGAGGTCGACGTCGTACCAGCGCTTGTAGTGGCCGGCGATCTCCGCGCGCAGGGCCGGGACGCCCATCGCCTCGGTGTAGCCGAGGGTGCCGTCCTTGAGAAGTGCGATGGCCCGGTCTCGCACGACGTCGGACGCGCCGGTGGACGGCTCCCCCGCGCAGAGGTTGAGCACGTCCGCCCCGGTGGCACGCCGCGCGTTCGCGGCGGCGAGCACCTCCATGACGGCGAACGGGGGCACGTGAGACCGGCGAGAGACCTTCATGCGGCCATCATCGCCCACGAAGCCGCTCGGCGGGTGGCGCGCGGTTTCCCTTCCGAGCCGCTTGTGAAAGTTGTAACATGCTGGCATGGCGCCGGGATCGCGCGATGACGCAGACAACGACCCTCTCCGCCGGGCCGCGCAGTACCGCGTGGACCGGGAGGCCGGGAGCGCCGAGGAACCGGCAGGCTCCCCCGGCACCGCCGACCCGGACGAGCGCGACGAAGGCAAGCAGTCGCCCGGCAGCATGACCGTCGAGGAGCGCTCCCGCTACGTCGACGTGGTGGTCGACCAGGCGATGCGCCGCGGCGAGTTCGACAACCTGCCTCTGCAGGGCAAGCCGATCCCCGGCCTGACCGGGACGCACGACCCCGACTGGTGGATCAAGGGCCTGATCGAGCGCGAGAACATCACGGGCCTGCTGCCGTCCGCCCAGCTGCGCAAGGACGACGCCGAGCTGGACGACAAGCTCGACCTCGAGGCGATGGAGGCCCGGGTCCGGGAGATCGTCACGGACTTCAACGCGCGCGTCATCGACGCCCGGCGTCAGCTCCAGGGCGGACCGCCCGTCGTCACGCCCACCAGGGACGTGAACGAGGAGGTCGCGCGGTGGCGCGCCCGGCGTGCGGCGCGGCGGACGGCGACGTCCGGGCCGCCCCCGGCTTCGCGACGCGCTCCGACGACGTCGGAGGGCCGCCCGTGGTGGAAGTTCTGGTGACCGGCCTGCTACCGGTCAGAAGCCGTATGCGGTCACGATGACCACGGCGGTCACCAGCCAGTAGGGCACGGAACCGGCAACGAAGCCCAGCCCTGCCACCACTGCCATGCGCCCCCAGCGGGCGCCGAACCTGCCGAACAGCGCTCCGGCGGCCATGGCGAGACCGCCCGCGATCGTCACCCCCTCGGCAGCTCCCTGCGAGATGAGCATCCCGAGGATCAGCGCAGCGATCCCGACGGCGGTCTCGCTGCGAACGAGATACGGCCCACCCCGGCGAGCCCGGGGGTGGGTCTCCTGGTGCGTTGTCATGGCGCATCGCCCCTCGTGCCCGACGGCGGTGTATGGGCACCTTCATTCCAGGATCGCACCAAGGTTCCTGGTTCGCCAGGTGCCGCCGGAGCCCAGCGAACAGGCGGCCTCCGCGTCAGTCCCGGGTGGCCACGTAGCCGCGGAACCAGCGCCGTGTCTCGCGCCAGACCTGCTCGCGTACGGGCTCCGCGGAGAGGATCACGTCGTGCAGGCCGCCGGCGATCCGGACGAGGGTGGTGAGGGAGCCGACGTCGGGCACCCGGCGGGCGATCCCGACCACGTCCAGGACCGAGTCCGTGCTCTTCATGTCCTCGCTCCATCGCGTCGGGATAGTGCTGCGCGTGCTGAGCAGCACCAGGACCGGCACCTCGATGCCGAGCCCGCGCGCCACCTGGTCCTGGCCGCGGAAGATCGCCGCGAGCCAGGCCGGGGTGGCGCGCCAGCCGGCGTCGGGTCGCCAGGCGACGTCGTAGTCCCACTCCCCGTCGAACCGCGCGGAGATGGCGCGGGCGTACAGGCCGCGGTCCAGGTTGACGAGCTGGCTGCGCGGCACGAGCGCGGACTGCACCCGGATGCCGGGCTCCATGATCTTGCGCACCGCCTCGCGGGGCTGGAACTCCAGCCAGGGCGAGTTCAGCACGAGCCCGGCCACGCGCTCCTGGTTGTGCGCCGTCCACAGGCTGACCGTGAGACCGCCGGTGGAGTGGCCCATGAGCACCAGCTTGCGCTCGGGCGCCGCGTCCCTGCCGTGCCCCATGGCGGTGAGCGCGGCCTCGATGTCCTCGTCGTAGGTGGTCAGGCTGCGCACGTACCCAGGGGTCTGCCCCTCGCGCAGGCTGCGCCCGTAACGCCGCAGGTCAAGGGCATGGAATCGGACTCCGAGCGACTCCCAGAAGTCCGCGAGATGGGTCTGGAAGAAGTAGTCGAGCCAGCCGTGCACGTACAGCACGTCCACGCCGGCGTCGGGCACTGCGGCCTGTGGCTCGTCGTCGGCCGCTGCCGGCGCTTCGGCGTGTGCGCGTCCCGCGCCACCCAGGTGCAGCCTCCGCCCCAGCTCGGACAGCTCGTCCCAGAGGCGCGCCACCTGTGGGTTGTCGGCGCCTACCCGGCGGACGCCCCGACGGGGCTCGTCCCCGTGCCGGTCCCCCGCTGACTCTGCCGCCGCCGGCCGGACACGACGCACCAGCGTCGCCACGACCTCGGGCTCTTCCTCGTCCGGCTGCAGGGGCAGCGTCAGACGTTCGAAGCTCGGCAGCACGTCCGGCTCCCACGCCTGCTCGGGCGTCGTTCCGTCTTCCACACCCAGGGAGAGGCTCGTCATCTGACCGACGGTAATCCCGTCATCTGACCGACGGTAATCGCAGGTGCGCCCACTCCGTCGGATAGTCGTCGAGCCATGCCTCGAGCGACCGCGCCTCCCGCCCCGCGAGATGCCTGACGTCCGGGCTCACCGTCGCGAGAACGCCCGCCTCGATCGCCTGGCACTGCGAGATCCAGTCCTCCACCTCGCCGGCGGTCGACCGGTAGAACAGGGCATGTGCCTGGTCCACGGTCTGCGGCGCGTACCGGATGGCGCGGCCCGCGGCGCTCGACAGCACCACGGCCACCTCGTCGAGGCTCAGGGCCTCCGGACCCGTCACGTGGTAGGTGCGGCCCGCGTGGCGCCTCGGGTCCTCGTCCAGGAGGACCGCGGTGGCGACGTCGGCCACGTCGTCGTGCGACACGGAGGCGACCCGGCCCTCTCCAGCCGGTGCCCGGAGCACCGTGCTGCGCGTCGATCCGTACGACTCGTCGTAGACCGCGAGGGTGAGGGTGCGGTGGAACATGGCGATCCGCAGCATCGTCCACCTGAGGTCCGTGCCGCGCAGGTACTCCTCGGTCAGCCAGTCGTCACGGGCGGCCGACGAGATGGCGTCCGGCCCCGCACCCACGGACGACACGTAGACCACGTGCCGAACCCCGGCGAGCACCGCCGCGTCGATCGCCGCGCGATGCTTGCCGACCCGCCCCGGGCGGTCCCTTCCAGGCACGAGGAAGACTGCATAGGCGCCCGCGAACGCGCTGGTCAGGACCCTGGAGTCGACGTCGGACGGGACGGCGACGACCTCGGCCTCCGGCAACGGGGCACCGTCGGGCAGGCGAGGCGCCGTACCCTCGCCGCTGACCAGCAGGCGCTGCCGACCGCCCGCCGCTGCCACGCGGAAGGCGAGCCTGGAACCCAGGCGGCCGTCGGCCCCGGTGAGGACGACCAGCCGGTCTGACGACGCGGAGGTCATCCCCTCACCGTAGACGGCAGACCGTCACCGGGCCGGACGGGGTGGGGTGAAACGTCAGCCGGTCACGCGCCGGAGGACACACCGAGCTCCGCCCGGACGAAGTCGACGACGCCGTCCGCGGCCGCCTCGATCTGGGCGAGGCAGACCTCGAAGTCGTGCGGACCGCCGTACCAGGGGTCGGCGATGTCGAGCTCGTTCTCCGGGAGCCCATGGGCCGCCGGGTCGAACGAGCGGTACATCCGGATCACGGGGTCGCCCTGCTCGGCAAGGTCCCGCAGGCTGCGCGCGTGCCGGGTGGTCATGGCGAGCACCAGGTCCCGCGAGGCGACGTCGACGGCGGTCACCTGGCGCGCGTGGTGCCCACCACCCGTGAGGTAGCCATGTTCGGCCAGGACCGCGCGGGCCCGCCGGTCCACCGGGTTGCCGTGCTCCTCGTCGCTCACGCCGGAGGAGTCGACGACCACGGAGTCACCGAGGCCCGCGGCCTCGAAACGATCACGGAGCACGATCTCGGCCATCGGGGACCTGCAGATGTTTCCCGTGCAGACAGTCATCACGCGGTAGGCAGTCACGCGAGCATTCTCCCCGGCCGGAGGCGCGGGAAAGCCCGCGGGGCGACTTGTGTCAGCCGTGCTGGACGAGGGCACGGCACCCGCGGGCTCCGGTGGTCGCGAGAAATTCGCCACCTTGTCCCGTTGCGCCTGGCAGATCAGGAAGGCCCCGTGCTGAGCCCCCCGACCGGCGTCGGCGCGAAACGCTTGCGCGTCACGCGACTAGCGCGCGACCACCTCATGGGTCCGATGTGAAATCACTGCTCGGATCACCTCCTTTTCTCATGTGCCCACGAACTTACGCCTCGGGGCGGCGGGCGCCCAGGTTTTTTCCTCGCGGCGAAAATCAGCGCGAGATCGATAGCCCCGAGCATCTGTCGGAGCGACGACTTTTGGGGCGCCGATCCGTCTGCCCTGCATGACGACCATCACCGTCGACTCCTTCACGACGTCGGCAGACGGCACCCGCATCGCGTACGACCTGACCGGACCGACCCCCGGTCTGGCGCCCGCGATAGTGGTGATCGACGGTGTGCTCGCCCACCGCCTGCCCGTCACGCTCGCCGTCGCGTCCGCGTTGGGCGACCGAGCGGCGACGCTGCGCTACGACCGGCGCGGTCGCGGCGAGAGCGGGGACACTCCCCCGTACAGCGTGGACCGGGAGGTCGACGACATCGCCGCCCTGCTGGAGGTCACGGGTCCGGCCGCACTGCTCGGTATTTCCTCCGGCGCGTTCCTCGCACTGCGTGCGGCGGCCGACCTGGGGGCCGGCGTCACGGGCGTGCTCTGCTGGGAGCCGACGTACGACGTCGCGAGCGGCGAGCCGCCCACCGATCCGCGGATGATCGCCGGGGTCGAGATCTGCGTCGAGGTGGGCGATCCCGGCAGCGCCGTCGAGCTGTTCCTCGACGTGGTCGGCATGCCGTGCGGGCTCCTGCCACGCATGCGGGAGTCGCCCTCGTGGGCCGGCCTCGAGGCGATCGCCCCGACCATCGCCTATGACGGCCGGATACTCGCGGGCATCACCCTGGGCCACCGGGCCCTCATGAGCCGGTGGCACCAGATCACCCAGCCGGCCCTCGTGGCGGACGGCGCCGCGAGCGCCGCGTCCGTCAAGCGCGCCGCGGAGTCGCTGGCTGCGGTGCTGCCGGCGGCACGTCGGGTGACCCTGCCCGGGCACGGGGCGGACGTGCCACCGGAGGCGATGGCGGAGGCGGTGACAGACCTGCTCAGAACGGTCGGCGGGCCGTGACCAGGATGCGCGGGGCCTCGTCGATGAGCTCGTTGCCCGTCGCGAAGTGCATGTGCAGCGCGCGCAGCCCCGCCTCGTGCCGGGCGACGGCGGACGGGCTGAGGCCTGCGAGGTCCGGCACCTGCCAGGCCGCGCTCCGCAGGTACCAGAGCACGGAGGACAGGTCGGTGAACGTGCGGGTGCCGGCGTACTCCTTGGCCTCGACGATCTCCAGCCCTGAGGCGACGAGCCCGTCAGAGACCACGTCGACGGTGACGGCGTCCGGGTCCCAGCCGAGCGGCACGCCGAGTGCCCGGTTCAGGACTATGCCGTCGCGCGTGTCCACCTGCTCGGTGAGGAACGTACCGCCGGGCTCCAGCACGCGTCCCACCTCGTCGGGGTCGATGGTGCTGAACCGGCTGAGCACCACGCTGTACTGACCGTCGAAGAAGGGAAGCAGCATGTCGCCGTTCCAGGACGGCTCCGCCCGGCGTACGTCGACGCCGAGCGGTTCCAGACGGCGTCGTGCGGTGAGGAAGGCGGGGCCGGTCTCCGTGGCGGCCGAACCCCTCGGGAGCGGGCCGAGGCCCGCGAAGAAGTCGCCGTTGCCGGTGCCGATGTCGAGCGCGGCACCCCGGGACCTGAGCACGACCTCGCGAGCGAGGGCAGGGTAGTCCCACTCCGGTGCGTCGATCGTGAGGCGGTCGCCGACGGGGGTGTCGG
Source organism: Promicromonospora alba (assembly GCF_042654905.1). Lineage (NCBI taxonomy): Bacteria > Bacillati > Actinomycetota > Actinomycetes > Micrococcales > Promicromonosporaceae > Promicromonospora > Promicromonospora alba. Next base: position 282,696 of record NZ_JBHSFI010000009.1, on the reverse strand, counting down.
CAAGCCCGTCGGTGAACAGCGCCGCGGGGGTCGAAGGGGTCGCAGGGGCGTTGCGCGCCCATTCGATGTGGTCCTCGAACGGCGCGTCCGGCGCCGGAGCTGGGGCGATCGAGACGTCAAGCATGGTGGAGATTGTGACGCAAAGTGGGACCAAGGGGCTAACACTGGCGTAAACCCGATCGGAGGAGTCGATCTGATGACGGATCCGTTGCCTGAAAACCAGTTTTCGCCTGGGGATACATCGACTGCTCTGCGTGTGGTCGGGCTCATGTCCGGCACGTCCCACGACGCGGTCGACGCCGCCGCGTGCGAGCTCCGGCTCGCTGGTGACACGCTGCTGCTCACGCCGCTCGGACACCTCTCCGTGCCGTACCCGCCGGCTCTCCGGTCCGGGCTCGTGGCGGCGCTTCCCCCGGCCCGCACCACGCTGGAGAGCGTGTGCAGGCTGGACACGGAGATCGGTCAGGCCTTCGCCGACGTCGCCGCGCGCGCCGTTGCCGAGCTCTGCGCCGGTCGTGCCGACCTTGTCGTGTCGCACGGGCAGACAGTCTTCCACTGGGCGTCCGACGGCGGCGACGTGCTCGGCACCCTGCAGATCGGTGAGGCCGCCTGGATCGCGGAGGTGACCGGGCTGCCCGTCGTCTCAGGCCTCCGCACACGCGACGTGGCGGCGGGTGGGCAGGGCGCTCCCCTGGTGGGTCTGTTCGACGCGCTGTGGCTCGCGGGTCGCCCGGGTTCCCCGGTCGCGCTCAACCTGGGCGGCATCGCGAACGTGACCGTGCCGGCCCCGACTCCCCCGGTGGTCGAGCCTGCCCCTCCGGTGGTCGAGCCTGTCGAGACCCGCACCTTCGACACCGGCCCCGCCTGCGCACTGCTGGACGCCGCAACGCGCCATGTCACGAACGGCCGCCTCGCCTTCGACGTCGACGGCGCTCTCGCCGCCCGCGGACAGGTTCTCCCCGATCTTCTCGCACGCCTGCTCGACGAGCCCTACTACGCGCGCCCGGCGCCGAAGTCCACGGGCAAGGAGCTGTTCCACCTCGACTACCTGCTGGCTCGCCTCGGCCCCACACCGCCGACACCGGAGGACCTGCTCGCCACCCTCGTGACACTCACCGCCCGCACCGTGGCGGACGCCGTCCGGCACACCGCCACCGAGGTCGTCGCCTCGGGTGGTGGCACCCGCAACCCGGTTCTGATGGCCGCGCTCCGGGCGGAGCTGCCGGGCGTCACCGTCCGCACGTCCGACGAGCTGGGCGTGCCGAGCCAGGCGAAGGAGGCGCTGGCATTCGCGGTGCTGGGCTGGCATACCTGGTACGGCCTGCCCGGTGTGCTGCCGGGTGCCACCGGTGCGCGGCGCCCGAGCGTGCTGGGTTCGATGACCCCCGGCGCGGACGGTCGTTTCCCGCCGGGCCGGGCCGTCGGCGTCGGGCAGCCGGGGCGGTTGGAGATCTGCCGCCCGGCCTGAACCGCCGTGGACTGTTGTCGATGGCGTCCGACACGCACCGGGTGATAACTGCAAGAACGCTCCAACTTCAGCGGAAACGTACGCATCTGATCGATAAAGTCGCACGACCTGTCTTCCGCGCATGGATCATGCGCCTCTTCCGCTGGAGCGTTCGATGCCGACCCGAGTACTTCGGCGATACCTTCCCTCGGCCCGACGGGCCTGTGCCTCTCTGGTGGCCTCGGGGCTGATCTTCGGCCTCGCAACCACTGCCTATGCCGCGCCTGCCCTGGCCGGAAACCCTCCGGCCACGGTTGCTCCGACCGTCACTGAGTCTCTGGACTCCTCCTTCGTCCAGGAGGGCATGCCGAGCTCGCACGGCGGGCAGGTCGTCGGGTGGGGCAGCCAGGGTGGACCGCTGGATGGCACCTCGCCCCGGGCACTCCCGGCCGGGGTGTATGCCGTCGGCCTCTCCACCGCCGAGCACCAGGTACTGGTGCTGCGCAGTGACGGGCGGGTCGACTCGCACGAGTACGACCTATCCGGCGGAAACGTACGCCACCTCGTACCACCACAGGGCACTTCGTTCACGGCTGTGTCGGCTGACCGGTTCGGGGGGGAGCAGATCCTGAGGTCCGACGGCGTAGTAGTGGACGCATCGGGAGAGCCGACGAGGACACCCCCCGTGGGCCTGAAATACACCTCGATCTCGAGTCATATCGCACTCCGTTCGGATGGAACCCTCGACCCTGCCTCCGTCCCGGGTGAGCCGTGCCCCGAGATGCGTGATCCGGGAGCCGGGCTTCGCTACACCGCTGTCACCGCTCGTCCCGGAGGTGGAAGCTGGGCCGTGCTGCGGAGTGATGGTGCCTTCGTGTACTGCGATGTGTTGGCCGAGGGTTGGGAGACCAAGGTCGTCGCACCTCCCGCTGGCACCACCTTCATCGGCATCGACATGGGAGATCAGGGGGAAGCGGTCGGCGCTACCGCGGACGGCCGGATCGTCTCGTCGAGCGGAACACAGCTCGCATCCGCTTCGGCAGGACGTTCAATCGTGTCGCTCACCGCAATGGGCGTCGGGCAGGGTGCTGCCGTGCTCGACGACGGATCGATCCTCAGCTGGGGGCTGAGGAACGACGACGCAGCGCCGCCACTGGTCCCGGCCGGACGCGAGGTGTTCTCCGCCGTCAGCGGCTACAACGGCTACGGGCAGCACTGGGCGATCGTGGTCGGCGACCCCATCCCCGTCAAGGTGTCCCTGGATCCGATGCTCCCCACGGATCGTCCGTTGCGCGTCACCGATTCAGTTCGAGTGGGCGTTGCCGCCACTCTTGCCGACGGAACGCCGATCGCCGGTCAGGCGGAGACGACGGTGCGGTCGCCCGACGGGCAGACGCATGCGCTTGGGGAGCCGCTGAGTATGTGGCCGTCCGATCAGGCCGAGCTGAACTTCCGGCGCGCTCAGCACGAGCAGATCGGAACCCATACGTTGAGCGTGACTTATTCCAGTTCCCCCTATGTCACGACCACGGTCGAAACCTCGTTCGCCTTCGTCGAGCCGAGCCCGGTCGAGCTGACTACCTCGGGCCCGACCACCTGGCACCAGGGCACCGAACGCACGCTCTGCTTCAGGCTCGCGACGGAGGACGGGTCCTCACTCTGGTGGACGAGGAACGGCCAGGCCACCATGAGCGTGGAAGGAGATCCTGGCTCGGTATACGAACTGAATTACAGCTCGGAGGGGTCGCCGGCCGAGTCGTGCATGTGGGCACTCGACCTCCGGCCGGGGACCTACACGGCCCACTTCGACTACGACAGCTGGGGCGACGTCGACTCCGCTTCGTGGACGGGTCAAGTCGTGGTTCTACCACCAGCTGTGACACGGATTGAGAGCGATCTCCCGTCGTCGTGGCGCTATGGACAGATGCCCGACTTCGTCGGCGTCGACGTGCTAGCCGACTCCCTCGTCCCGGTCGGAGACGTCCATCTGGAGCTGGACGGGATGTGGTTCGGGTCCGGCATGTATCTCGACGAGAACGGCCATGGCCAGATCCCGATAGGGCACGTGAGAGATCTGGCACCTGGGACCCACTCGCTCTTCGTGAAGTACCGAGGCGGCCACGGCTTCCTCGCTTCCAGCCTGCAACGAACGGTCACCGTCAAGCCCGCTCTGTTCACCACGACCGCCACACCGACCATCACCGGAACTGCCAAGGTCGGCGAGACGCTGACAGCGACGCCGGGCACCTGGTCACCCGTCCCCGCAAGCTACCGCTACGCATGGATGGTCGACGGCGTGGCCGTCACGGATGCGACTACGAGCACGTTCACCGTTCCGGCGTCGGCTGCGGGCAAGGCGATCACGGTCAAGGTGACGGGCCTCAAGCAGCACTACGCGACGACGTCGACGACGAGCACTCCCACGGCCGCGGTCGCACCCGGCACGTTCACGGCACCGCAGCCGACGATCACCGGCACGGCGAAGGTCGGCAGGACCCTGACGGTGAGCCGCGGGACTTGGTCGCCGACGCCCTCGTCGTTCACGCACACGTGGAAGGCGGACGGCGTGACGATCTCGACGCGGACGACGAGCAAGTTCGTGGTGCCCGCTTCCGCCAGAGGTAAGCGCCTCACGGTCACGGTCACCGGGTCGCTCGCCGGGTACACCAAGAAGTCGGTGACGAGCGGTGCGACCGTGACGGTCGCGCCCGGGACGTTCACCGCCCCGCAGCCGACGATCGCCGGGACGACGCGGGTCGGTTCGACACTGACGGTCAGTCGGGGCACCTGGTCGCCGGCGCCGTCGTCGGTGAAGTACGTCTGGAAGGCGAACGGCACGACGATCTCGACCAGGACGGACAGCCGGTTCGTCATCCCGGCGCAGGCCCGGGGCAAGCGACTGACGGTCACGGTCGTCGGCGCCCGCACCGGCTATACGGTCAAGTCGGTGGTCAGCGACCAGACGCCCGAGATCCGCTGATCGACTGGGCCTTACTGCCACGAGTCTCCCGCCCGGAGCGATCCGGGCGGGAGACTCAGCCGATTCTTGGCGCGCCCGGCTGGGGAGAAGTGCCCATGTCAGACGCCTGCAACGCCCCAGACCCGGGCATGACGAAGGCCCCGACTCAATGAGCCGGGGCCTTTCGTAACAACGTGCGCGAGGGGGGAGTTGAACCCCCACGCCCTTTCGGGCACACGGACCTGAACCGTGCGCGTCTGCCTATTCCGCCACTCGCGCGCTGCTGGATGAGAGGCTAGCACGGCACGGACGTCGTCTCCGAATCCAATAACCGTGAAGTGGTTCACGTGCTGCCGCAGGTCCGGTAGCGTGCGGATCCGCCCACGCCTCTCTTCACCGCGCCACCTGAGGGAAGATCGGAGAAGATCCGCAGGACATCCACAGTAATGGAGTCTGCGGGGACCTACCGGTCTATACGATCTAGGTAGTCTGCCCGGCGCAGACCCGGAAGGAGGTGGCATGGGCGCCCTGGACCGCTTCGAGAAGAGCGTGGAGCGCATGATGAACAACGCGTTCGCCAAGGTGGGACGTGGCGAGGTGAAGCCCGTCGAACTGGCGAGCAGGCTTCGTCGCGAGCTGGACGACCGTGCCGCGGTCGTCGGACGTGACCGTACCGTTGCCCCGAACGAGTTCACCATCGAGCTCGCTCCCGACGACTTCGCCCAGATCGAGGCGTGGGGTGCACAAACCCTCGCCGACGAGCTCGCGTCCAACATCACCGCGTACGCCGCGACGCAGCACTATGCGTTCGTGGGCCCCGTGAGCGTGACGTTCGACGAGCAGTACGAGCTGGTGCCCGGCCGCTTCACCGTGCGGTCGCGCAGCGTGCAGGGAAGCGTCGCTCCGGCGACGTCCGGCGCGCCGACCGGCCGGCACCCGCTGATCGACATCGATGGTCAGCGGTACCTGCTCACCGGACCGGTGACCGTCATCGGGCGTGACGCCGAGGCGGACATCGTCGTGGACGACCCGGGAGTCTCCCGCCGTCACCTCGAGATCCGCGTGACCCCGGACGGCGTCGTGGCGACCGACATGGGCTCGACCAACGGCCTGTACGTCGAGGGCCACCAGGTCCCGGCGGCGACCCTGCTCGATGGCAACACCATGACCATCGGCCGTACCCGCATCATGTTCTGGACCGGCAGTGCTTCCGGTGCAGACAACGAGGACTGGTGAAAAACCCGACATGAGCGAGCTGACGTTCACCCTGCTTCGGCTGGGCTACCTCGTGCTGCTGTGGGTGTTCGTGCTCTCCGCCGTCGCCGTGCTCCGGCGCGACCTGGCAGGACCACGTACGCCCAGCGGCCGACGGCGCCGGCCGGAGCTCGCGGGGCCGGCCCCGACGCCGACCCCGGCCGGTGGCGCGCCCCGCGCTCCTCAGCGCGGCGGCCCTTCGCGGCTCGTCGTGGTGGCAGGCCCGCTCACGGGGACCACCATCCCACTCACCTCGTCCGGCGTGCTGATCGGACGCGCGCCGAGCTGCACTCTCGTGCTCGACGACGACTACTCGTCGTCCCGTCACGCACGGATCTTCCCCCAGGGCGGCCAGTGGTTCGTGGAGGACCTCGGCTCCACGAACGGCACGTACATCGGCGAGGAGCGGGTGCAGGGTGTCCTGCCGCTCGCCCCCGGTGTGGGTGTGCAGATCGGACAGTCCGTCGTCGAGCTCCAGGGATGACCATCACGTGACCGTGACCTTGCGGTATGCCGCGCGCTCCGACGTCGGCCTCGTCCGCTCCAACAACCAGGACTCCGCCTACGCGGGCCCCAACCTCCTCGTCGTGGCCGACGGGATGGGCGGGCACGCGGGCGGCGACGTCGCGTCCGCGCTGACCATCGCGGCCCTGGTGGCCCTCGACCGGCCCGACCACAGCTCCGACCAGTCGATGTCCGAGCTGGAACGCTCGATCGACCGCGCCAGGCAGGACCTCGTCGACGCGACGACGGCCGACCCGGACCTGGCCGGCATGGGCACCACCGTCACGGCGCTGCTGAAGTCCGGCAACACGCTGGCCATGGCACACCTCGGCGACTCGCGTGCGTACCTGCTGCGCGACGGCACGCTGGCCCAGGTCACGGTGGACCACACCTTCGTGCAGCACCTGGTCGACACCGGCCGCATCACGCCCGACGAGGCGGAGACCCACCCGCAGCGCAACGTCGTGATGCGGGTGCTGGGCGACTTCGACCTCGACCTCACACCTGACCTCTCGATCCGCGAGGCGGTACCCGGCGACCGCTGGATGCTCTGCTCCGACGGCTTGTCCGGCTTCGTGCCCGACAGCGAGATCGCCGAGGTCCTCATCTCGGTCAGCGCACCACAGGACGCGGTCGAGCAGCTGGTCTCGATGTCCATGCGTGCCGGCAGCACCGACAACATCACCGTCGTCGTCGCCGACGTCCTGGACGAGGCAGCGGCGGCCACCACCGCCGCGACCGTCACGCCGGAGATCGTCGGCTCGGCGGCACTCGCCGGCGTGACCGCGGCGGGCGACCCCGCGTCCCCCACCGCCCTGCCCGGCCCTGGCGCCGGCATCGACGGCGACACAGTGACCAGCTTCACCCGGTCGACCGTCCCGTCAGGCGGCCAGCCCGCACCCTCACCGATCTCCGTCGGCGTCCTGTCCGACGACGCGGCGCGCGACGGCCTCGCCGACACCCTCGAGCAGGCCATGATCGCCGGCGCCCCCGACGAGGAGCAGTACCAGCCGGACATCCAGCCCGACGAGGACCTCGACGAAGAGGCACGCGAAGAGGAGATCCCGCCGAGGAAGCGGGTCTGGCTGACCGTGCTCGGTGCGCTGCTCCTGATCGTGGGCCTCGTCCTGGCGGGCTGGGGCGGCTACCGCTGGACCCAGACCCAGTACTACGTGGGCGAGTCGGACGGCCAGGTCGCCGTGTTCCGGGGCATCCCGGCGACGGTAGGTCCCCTCACCTTCTCGACCCCCGTCGAGCTCACCGGCACCCGCGTGGACGAGCTGCCCGGCTTCATCGCCGACCGCGTGCAGGAGACCATCCGGGCCACGTCGCTCGAAGACGCTCGCGGACGCGCCGACCGCCTCATCGAGGACGCCGCCGAGGAGACCGAGCCGTCACCGTCGCCGTCACCCAGCCCCTCGACGAGCGACGAACCGGGCGGGAGCTCCTCGCCGACGGCCCGGTCGACCGCCAAGAACGACTCCGACCAGGAGGCGAACGGATGAGCGGCCTCCAGCTCGAGGAGAAGGCGCCCACCCGCTTCGCGGAGGCGGTCCTGCTCATCGTCGCGCTGGCCCTGGGCATGGGCGGCATGTGGATGGTCGGCTACGCGCTCGACGACGATCTGCCCGAGGGCTTCTGGACCTACTCGATAGTCCTGGCCGCGCTGGCGTTCACCACGCACATCGTGCTGCGCCTGCGCGCACCGTACGCGGACCAGGTGATCCTGCCGGCCGTGGTGCTGCTGAACAGCGTCAGCATGGCCATGGTCCTGCGGCTGGACCTGGTGGACATGCGAGGCGCGAACGCCTCCCGCCACCTCATGTGGACGGCGCTGGGCGTCATCGTCGCGTGCGTCGTCATCTTCCTGCTGCGGGACCACCGCGGTCTGCGGCGTCTGACCTACACCGCGATGGTCGTGGGTATCGTCCTCGTGATCCTGCCGCTGATCCCCGGCCTGGGTGCGGAGATCAACGGTGCCCAGATCTGGATCTTCATCGGCCCGTTCTCTCTGCAGCCGGCCGAGTTCGCCAAGATCGCGTTCGCCGTGTTCTTCGCGGGCTACCTGGTGGCGAACCGCGACACCCTGGCACTGGCCGGCAAGAAGTTCCTCGGCCTGCAGCTTCCCCGGCTGCGCGACCTGGGCCCCATCCTGATCGTCTGGGCGGTCTCGCTGGCTGTCCTCATCGGCGAGAAGGACCTGGGGACGTCGCTCCTCTTCTTCGGCCTGTTCGTCGGCATGCTCTACCTGGCGACAGACCGGGTGGGCTGGATCGTCATCGGCCTCACCATGTTCGCCGGGGGCGCCGTCGCAGCCTGGACGATGTTCAGCCACGTGCAGGCCCGGGTCGACATCTGGCTCAACCCACTCGACGCCGCGCTGTACGAGCGCGAGTTCGGTGGCTCGTACCAGATCGTCCAGGGCCTGTTCGGCATGGCGTACGGCGGCATGTTCGGCGCCGGCTGGGGCGAGGGCTACCCGGACCGCGTGCCGTTCGCGTTCTCCGACTTCGTCTACGCGTCACTCGGCGAGGAGCTCGGGCTCACCGGCCTGCTGGCGATCCTGCTGATCTATCTGGTCATCGTCCAGCGCGGGCTGCGCCATGCGGTCGGTGTGCGCGACGGATTCGGCAAGCTGCTCGCGGGCGGCCTCGCGTTCGTCATGGCGCTGCAGCTCTTCGTGGTGGTGGGCGGCATCACCCGCATCATTCCCCTCACCGGCCTGACCCTGCCGTTCATGGCGCAGGGCGGATCCTCCCTGCTCGCGAACTGGATAGTCATCGCCCTCATGCTGCGCATCTCCGACGCCGCTCGACGCCCCTCGGCGCTGCCCACCCGCGGCGCGCTGGCCGACCCGGCGCCCGCACTGGTGGGCGGCGACGCCATCGAGGTGGGCGGCCCTGGCATGGGCCCGGTGCAGGCGGGAACCGAGGCCGGCGCCGGCCGGGGCGCGACGCCCGACGACGCGACCCAGATCGTCCGGGGGGTGGAGCGGTGAACACGACCCTGCGTCGCCTCTCGACCGTCGTGATGGCCATGTTCCTGGCCCTCATGGTCTCGACGACCTGGATCCAGTTCGTCACCGCGGGCGACCTGAACGAGGATCCGCGCAACTTCCGGAACATCTACAGCGAGCTGGGCCGGGACCGCGGTCCGATCGTCGTCGGTGGCGAGCCGATCGTGACGTCCGAGCCGGTCGACGACGACTACAAGTACCAGCGCACCTACTCGGGCGGGGACGCCGGGGCGGCCAGCGTCTACGCGCCGCTGACCGGCTTCTTCGCGGTCACCGGTACCTACACGGGGCTGGAGCGCTTCGCGAACGGGTACCTCGGTGGCGAGGACGACTCGCTCTGGCTCGACCGGCTGCAGAACCTCATCACCGGCGAGGAGGCACAGGGCTCCTCCGTCGAGCTCACCATCGACCCCAAGGTCCAGCAGGCCGCCTGGGACGCCCTCGGGGACTACACCGGCGCGGCCGTGGCCCTGGACCCGAAGACCGGCGCCATCCTCGCGATGGTCTCCAAGCCGTCGTTCGACCCGAACTCCATCGCGGTGCACAACGCCGGGGACGCGACCGCTGCCTACAACGAGCTCCTGAACCAGAAGCCGCGGGTCAACTCGGAGGACGGCGAGGAGCGGTTCAGCACCTACGGTCCGACGATCAACCGCACCATCAACGCCACGTACCCTCCCGGCTCCGCGTTCAAGCTGCTCACCTCGGCCGCCGCTATCGAGTACAACGGGGTGACTCCCGACTCCGAGATCCCTGCGGAGGTCATCTACCAGCTGCCCGGCACGACGGGCCCCAACGGTCAGGTCGGGAACTTCGGCGGTGAGCCCTGCGACGCCTCGGGCAAGATGACGCTCAAGGCGGCGCTGGCGATGTCCTGCAACACCGCGTTCCTCGACCTGGCCAACGAGGTCGGCAAGGACGGGATGCAGCGGATGTTCCAGGACTTCGGGTTCACCGAGTCGCTCGAGATCCCGATGACGACCACGATCGGTGCCTACCCGGGCCTCATCGGCGGCGACGAGGACGACGACTCGGACGCTCGCATCTCGCTGTCCGGCATCGGCCAGGGCAGCGTCCGCATCACGCCGCTCCAGGTCGCCATGATCTCTGCCGCTGTCGCGAACGACGGCGACCTCATGGAGCCGTACCTCATCAAGGACGTGCGGGACAGCGACCTGGAGCTCGTCAGCCAGACGAAGCCGAGCCGCTACAAGAGCCCGTTCTCGTCGTCCACGGCGGACGCGCTCACCGAGATGATGGTCGAGGTCGTCAACAACGGCTCCGGCAAGGGCGCGCAGATCCAGGGCGTCCAGGTGGCGGGCAAGACCGGCACCGCTGAGGACAACCCGCGATCGCCCACGCTGTGGTTCACGTCGTTCGCCCCGGCCGACGACCCGCAGGTCGCGGTAGCGGTCGTGCTGGAGAACCAGGGCCAGTCCACCAACGAGACCACCGGTGGCGCTCTCGCCAGCCCCATCGCCCGACAGATCATGCAGGCGGCGATCTCGAGATGAGACCGGTCGAGGGTCTGACGCTCGGTGAGCGCTACACGCTCGTGCGGCGCATCGCCATGGGCGGTATGGGCGAGGTCTGGGTGGCGCGCGACGAAAAGCTCGCGCGCGAGATCGCCGTGAAGGTGCTCCGCGAGGAGTACACGGGCAACGAGGACTTTCTTCGTCGCCTGCGCACGGAGGCCCGGAACTCGTCGACCCTCGTTCACCCCAACATCGCGCAGATGTTCGACTACGGCGAGGAGAACGGCGCAGGCTACCTCGTCATGGAGCTGGTCCTCGGCGAGCCGCTCGCCGACCTGCTCGAACGCGAGCCGGTGCTCCCGCCGGCCCGGCTCCTGCCGATCCTGGCCCAGACGGCCCGCGGCCTGCACGCCGCCCACCTCGCGGGCGTGGTCCACCGCGACGTGAAACCGGGCAACATCCTGCTGGAGCACTCCGGCACGGTGAAGATCACCGACTTCGGTGTCTCCGTGGCGCAGAACCAGGTGCCCATGACTGCCACGGGCATGGTCATGGGCACCGCGCAGTATCTGTCGCCCGAGCAGGCGGTGGGACAGTCGGCCACCGGCGCATCCGACATCTACGCGCTCGGCGTGGTCGCTTACGAGGCCACGGCGGGCCGTCGTCCGTTCACCGGCAGGACGCCCGTCGACATCGCCATCGCGCACGTCAACGCGCCGGTTCCGCTCCTGCCGACGTCGGTCCACCCCGGCCTCTCCGAGACCATCACGCAGATGCTGGAGAAGGATCCGGCACAGCGCATCTCCTCTGCGGACCAGCTCGCGCGGCACCTCGACGTGCTCGCCGCCGAGATCGCGGAGGACCCGTTCGGCAGCTCGCGCTACGCACGCCGGGCCCGCCGCGACGGACAGTCTTCGGGGGCACAGCGGCCGGGCAACGGCCGCAGCGGCGCAGGGGCGCAGCCCGGTCCGTCCCACGCGCGCAGGCAGACACCGTTCGGCCAGACCAGCGGCGGTCGGCACACCACAGTCACGAACGCGCAGTCCGCGCCGCCCAGCCCGGACCGCGGTACCCCGGCCGGCGGCTACGGCTCGGGCACGCCCGCGGGCGGATACGGCTCAGGACCCTTCGGTTCGGGAGCCCACGGTTCCGACTCGGCCGGATACGGCACGACGTCGGGCACGCACGGGACGGACGCCTACGGGCGCCCCTATTCGCCCGCGCCGGGCACCCCGGCCGGCGCCCCTGGCTCGGGCCAGTACGGCACGGACTCGGCCGGATACGGTGCGGACTCCGCGGGCTACGGCACCACGTCCGGCACCTACGGGACCGACGCCTACGGCCGGCCGCACGGTTCGGGCTACGTCCCGCCGCCGTCGATCGGCAACGGCGCGGGGAACGGCGGGCGGTCCTACCCGTCTCGTCGCGATCTGCACTCGACACGCCAGGACGGGCGGCGGGTCCCCCAGCAGGGCCGGTCCGGGGGGCACCCCGGGAAGCGACGAAGTCTGTCGTCGGACATCCAGCGGTGGCTGGGCGGGATCGAGGACCGCATAGGGGTCCGCGTATCCTGGCCGCTCGTCGCACTGGTCGCACTGCTGCTGGTGGTCCTCATCATCACGCTGGTCTCCGGAGGCGGCGACAACAGCGCTCTGCAGGAGCCGTCGGGTTCCTCCGAAATCCACGGCGAAACGCTGAATCCCCCGGTAGCCTCCGCAGCAGCCGCTTCTGGGATGATGTTTTTCAACGAGTCGTATGCCCTGAGGCAGACGGCCATGACATCTAAGGACGTATGAGTGGTGGAGAACACGCCCCGCGTACTCGCCGGCCGTTACGAGGTCGGCGAGCTTGTCGGCCGTGGCGGCATGGCCGAGGTCCACATCGGTCACGACACCCGTCTCGGTCGTACCGTCGCGATCAAGGTGCTGCGTTCCGACCTCGCTCGTGATCCGTCCTTCCTGGTGCGCTTCCGGCGCGAGGCGCAGTCCGCCGCCGCGCTGAACCACCCCGCTGTCGTCGCCGTGTACGACACGGGCGAGGACATCCACCAGAACGCTGCCGGCGAGGACGTGCACGTCCCGTTCATCGTCATGGAGTACGTGGAGGGCCACACGGTCCGCGACATCCTGACCGACGGCGCCGCGGTACCCATCGAAGAGGCCGTCGAGATCACCGTCGGCGTGCTGAGCGCGCTCGAGTACTCGCACCACGCGGGCATCGTGCACCGCGACATCAAGCCCGCCAACGTCATGATCACGCCCACGGGTGCGGTCAAGGTGATGGACTTCGGCATCGCCCGGGCCATGGCCGACTCCGCCGCGACGATGACGCAGACGAACGCCGTCATCGGCACCGCGCAGTACCTCTCCCCCGAGCAGGCTCGCGGCGAGCAGGTCGACACCCGCTCCGACCTGTACTCGACCGGCTGCATGCTGTTCGAGCTCCTCACCGGTCGTCCGCCGTTCCAGGGCGACTCGCCCGTGGCGGTCGCCTACCAGCACGTGGGCCAGGAGCCGCAGCGCCCGTCCGAGGTCGCCACGGACGTCCCCGACGTGCTGGACCGCATCACGCTCAAGGCGCTGACGAAGGACCGCGAGCAGCGGTACAGCACCGCGGCCGAGTTCCGGCGCGACCTGGAGTCCGCGATGCGCGGCGGCCAGATCAGCGCGCCGATGGTGGGCGCCATGATGGGTGCGACGCAGGTCGCGGGCCAGCCCGCGTACGGCGCCACGCAGGTCATGTCGCCGACCCCGAGCTGGGGCCCGGCAACGGCGCAGCAGAGCCCGGTCACGCCCGGTGGGGGATACCCCGGCCAGCCGACGCGCGACCAGCAGGAGCCCGAGAAGAAGAGCAAGGCTCTCATGTGGTGGCTGCTCGGGATCGCCCTGGCGGCCGTCGCGGCCATCGCTATCGCGATGGCGGTGGAGAACGCGAACAACAACCGCGCACCGACGACGGTCTCCGTGCCGACCATCGCGGAGGGCCTGTCCGCCGAGGACGCCAGGGCGCAGATCGAGGCGGCCGGCCTGACGTTCGAACAGGCCATCGACCAGGACTCCGACCTCGACGAGGGACGGACCACCGGGGCGACCGACCCCGTGGCGAACACGAAGGTCGAACCCGACTCGACGGTCATCGTCTACGTCGCCGGCGCGCCGGGCCAGGTCACGGTCCCCGAGCTGAAGAACCTGTCCGAGGCCGACGCCCGTGCCAAGCTCGAGGAGCTCAACCTCACCGTCGGCACGTCCCAGACGGAGAACAGCCCGGACATCGCGGAAGGCAACGTGACCAAGAGCGAGCCCGGCGCCGGCCAGCCCGCGCAGGAAGGCGACGAGGTCATCCTGTACCTCTCGACGGGCAACACGACGCTCCCGAACGTCGTCGGCCAGAACAAGGAAGGTGCCAGCGCGCAGCTGGCGAACCTCGGCCTCGGCACCATCGAGTGGGACACGGAAGAGAGCGAAGACGCAACGCCCGGCACTGTGGTCCGCACCGACCCGGAGGCAGGTGATGTGCCGCAGGGACAGGCAGTCACCCTCTACCTCGCGGTGGCGCCGGAGCCCACGGAGACGCAGGTGCCCAACGATCTCGTCGGCAAGACGCTCGACGAGGCCCAGCTCGCCTGTACCGGTGCGAAGATCTCCTGTGAGCCGACGTCCGAGGAGGCTTCGGACATCATCGCCGCCGGGCAGGTCATCACGTCGGACCCGCCCCCAGGTACCACCGTCGAGGAGGGCGCCTACATCGGCCTCGTGATGTCGACCGGCCCCGCCGAAGGCGGAGGCGGCGGAGAGGGCGAAGGCGGAGGCGGCGAGGGCGAGGGCGATCCCGTCTTCCCGTAGCACGACTGCGCTGACCGGATAGCACCGGTCAGCGCAGGACAGGTATGGCGTCGTCGGTCACGTGGTGACCAGCGGCGCCATTCCCTTTGCCCGCTCCACCGCGCCCTCGAGCCCACAGGTCTCCAGCCAGTTCGCGAGCAGCCGGTGCCCACCCTCGGTGAGGACGGACTCCGGGTGGAACTGCACGCCGTGCAGCGGCAGCTCCCGGTGCTGCAGTCCCATGACGATGCCCGACGCCGTCGTGCACGTCACCTCGAGCTCCGCCGGCACGCTGTCCGGCGTCACAGCGAGCGAGTGGTACCGCGTGGCGGTGAACGGGACGGGCAGGCCGCTGAGGACGCCCTGGCCGGTGTGCTCGACGAGGCTCGTCTTGCCGTGCATGAGCTCCGGGGCGTGGGTCACCTTGCCGCCGTACACCTCGGCGAGGGCCTGGTGCCCGAGGCAGACCCCGAGCATCGGGGTCCGGGACCGGGCGCAGGCACGGATGACGTCCTCGGAGGCGCCGGCCTCCGCGGGAGTGCCGGGCCCGGGGGACACGAGCACGCCGTCGTAGGGCTCGGGGGAGCCGTCGCCGTCGTCGTACCAGTAGCGGCCGTCGGCGGCGGGGGAGGGCACGGCGTCGTTCCGGACCACTACGGTCCGGGCGCCGATCTGGTCGAGGTAGCCGACGATCGTATAGACGAACGAGTCGTAGTTGTCGACGACGAGGATGCGCGTCATGGTCAAATGCTACGGCGAGGACCGCTACGCGCCGACCGTCGTGTCGTTGAACGGCATGTACTCGCTGAGCCACGGGAAGAACTCGGTGAAGCACACGGCGACCACGCCGAAGATGAGCACGAGGCACACCAGGAACTTGAACCAGCCGGGCCCTGGGATGGCCCGCCACAACAGCCCGTACATCAGCCCATCAGCTCCTTCGGCTTGCCTTCGCCCACAGGGGACCAGTAGTCGAGCTCGCCGTGCACGATGTACCGCTCGGTGGCGGAGAACATCGGGTGGCAGGACGTCAGCGTGATGAACCGCTTGGTCAGCTTGGGCATGTCCTGGTCCTTGGTCACCCCGGGCACCGGCGCGATCACCTCCACGTTCTGCGGGAGGACGATCTTCGACTCGGTCACCTTGTAGACGTACCAGTTCTCCTTGGTGCGGACCACGACGGCGTCACCCTCCTTGAGCTCCGCGATCTGGTTGAACGGCTTGCCGTAGGTGGTGCGGTGCGCGGCGACGGCGAAGTTGCCCAGTGCACCAGGCATCGCCGTGCCGTTGTAGTGCCCGATGCCGATGGTGTCGAGCACCGTCGCCTTGTCCGTGCCCTCGGCGACGGGCTTGATGTACTCGTTCCCGAACCGGGGGATGAACATCTGCGCGAAGAGGGTCCCTGCCTCCGGCGGTTCCTTCATGACCGGGGGCGAGTCGCGATGTTCGGTGGAAGTCGCCGGACCGGTCTGGGCGCCCTCCCAGTCCATCTCGGCGATGATCTCGCTCTGTGCCCGCTCGCCCTCGACGTCGGTCCACCAGAGCTGCCACACCACGAAGAGACCGAGCACGACGCCGGCGGTCACCAGGAGCTCGCCCAGGACGCCGATCAGCCAGGCGACCGGCCGCATGGGCGCCGCCGACCCGCGCGGGCGCCGCGCGTTGCGCGGACCCATGCCGGAGGGGCCGCGCTCATACGCGATGGGGAAGACCTCCTGTGGCAGCGGCACGTTGTGGCCGGCCTGCGCGTGGGTCATCCAAAGACCTCCGTACCGTCGGGAACCGTCGCATACTGCAGACCTCCGCCGTCGTACGCGGGGAGGTCGAGGTTGTCGCTGCGTCGCACGTCCCAGCCCAGGTGCACCCAGTCGACGTACTCGAGATACGTCTGCACACCCTCGGAGCTCATCAGCGACGACTCCATCTTCGCCGGGTTGCCGACTGCCGTCACCTTGTAGGGGGGTGAGAACACCTTGCCGTGCAGCAACAGGATGTTTCCGGAGCAACGGAACGCCGACGTCGAGGTCACGCGCTCACCCTGCAGCGTCATCGCCTCGGCCCCGCCGGCCCACAACGCGTTGATCACGTGCTGCAGGTCCTGCTGGTGCACCACCAGGTCGTCGGGCTGCGGCTCCACCCCGCCGGGCCCCGCGCCGACCGACGTCGACGGCGCGTCGTCGAGCGTCACCGTGAGGCCGGTACCGCTGACCGGTTGCGAGCCGGACACCACGCCCTCGCGCTCGACCAGGTCGCCGTCCAGCCTGGGGACGGTGGTGCCGGTGCGGGCGCTCAGCGTCTCGATCTCCCGGTCCAGCTCGCCGGCACGCTCGGTGAGCTCGGAGACCCGGCCCGTCTCGGTGCCCACCAGCTGGGCGAGGTCCTGCGGGTCACGGGTGTCGGCGCCACCGCCGTCGGCCAGGCGAGCGCTCGCGCTGAACATGAGCCCGGCCAGCACTGCCACGGCACCCACGCTCAGCCAGGACCGCCATCCCGCCTGCATCGAGGCGCGGAAGAACCCCGTCGCACTGTCCTTCGCGGACGGCGCGGGGGTCGGTTCGGCTCCGGTCACCGCGTCCCTCCTGCAACAATCGACAAACCCACTGACGCGTCTGGTCACGCCTGCGGCCTGTGGAGCACTACGCTAGTCCAAGAGAAAGCAGACGTCGGCTCGGCACACCCGTCGGGCAGACCACCCCAGGACAGGAGCCCGCCTCGTGCCCGAGTCGAAGTCCCGCAACAAGAAGAAGGTCACGCCGAAGGCTGAGAAGTCCGAGGCGAAGGTCGCGCTGCCCGGAGAGGCGACCAACCCGCGCTGGCTCGCTCCGGTGATGCTGACCCTGATGATCCTCGGCCTCGTCTGGATCGTGACGTTCTACCTCACGAGCTCCGGCCTCGGCCTGCCGATCCCGCAGATCGGTCAGTGGAACCTCGCGGTCGGCTTCGGCCTGATCATCGTGGGTTTCGGCCTGACCACGCGCTGGAAGTGAGCGTTCCGCGGCCGCGCTGAGGCGGCCGCGGAACAGTATCCCTATTTATCCACAGCTGTGGGTAAAGCTGGGGAAAAGAGAGTGGTGACACACCGCCAGGTGTCGGGAACGGCCCAGTTGCTCGGTTCGCACAGGTGTTGAAGTTGGGTGTCGGACCAGAGCCAGGGGCGTCGCCGCTCCCGTCACAGGAGACCCACCGAGCTGTAACGCACCACCGCCAAGCAGGCCAGGAGTGCAATGCCGGCGAGCGGCACCGCCCAGGCGACGACAGCGCGGCGGTCCTTCGGTGCGTAGGCGTACGCGGCGGCCACCAGCGCCCCTGTGACGAGCCCGCCCAGGTGCGCCTGCCAGGAGATGCCCGGCACGACGAAGCCGATGGCACCGTTGATCACGAGCAGGACAATCACCTGACCCATGCTCCGGCCCAGCCGCCGCATGACGGGAAGCATGGCCCCGAACAGGCCGAACACCATGCCGGACGCGCCGACCACCGGCGTCCCCCAGGCGTTCGACGTGAACGGGTCGCCCGCGAGGAGCAGCACGCCGACCGACCCTCCGACCGCGGAGAGCAGGCACAGGACCCCGAAGCGCACCCGCCCGAGCAGCGGCTCGAGGAACTGCCCGGTTATCCACAGGGCGTACATGTTGAACAGGATGTGCAGCGGTGACGTGGAGTGCAGGAACGAGGCCGTGAGGAAACGCCACGGCTCAGCCGCGCCACCTGCGGGCCAGAACCACAGCATCTGCGTCCACGCGCCGGCCGTCACCAGCTGCAGCAGCCAGCTCACGACGCAGATCCCGATGATCGTGAACGTGACGACCGGCCGGCCGTTGACCGCTGCGCTGTCGGCGGATCCGCCGAAGACCGTCCGGACGCGGGGCGCGGTGCGCTTCGCGTCGCGGACGCAGTCGACGCACTGCACGCCGACGGCGGCCGGCCGCTGACACTCGGGGCAGGCCGGCCGACCGCACCGCTGGCAACGCACGTAGGCCACCCGGTCCGGGTGGCGCGGGCACACGGGAGCCTCGGCCTCGGTCGGCTCCTCGGCGGCCGGGTCGTTCATCGCGATACGTCCTCAGTCCCCTCGGTCCTCGCTGGTCTTGCCTGGTCCCGCTGGAGCGGTGGTGCCGGATCCCGCCTGAGCGGAACGGTCGCCGCCGCGCCTCAGGGCTCGATGGTGACCGACGTGATCGTGATGTCGTCGACGGGGCGGTCGCCGGGACGCGTGCGGGTCTTGCCGACCTCGTCGACGACGGTGCGCGACGCGTCGTCCGCCACCTTGCCGAAGATGGTGTGCTTGCCGTTCAGCCACGGGGTCTCCGCGGTGGTGAGGAAGAACTGCGAGCCGTTGGTGCCCTCGATCTCGCCCGTCACCGGGTTGCGACGCTTGCCGGCGTTGGCCATCGCGAGGATGTACTTCTCGTTGAACTGAAGCTCGGGGTGGATCTCGTCGTTGAACGTGTACCCGGGGCCGCCGGTTCCCGTGCCGAGCGGGCAGCCGCCCTGGATCATGAAGTCTTCGATGACACGGTGGAAGATCAGGCCGTCGTAGAACGGGTCCTTGCGCTCCTCGCCCGTCCGCGGGTCCGTCCAGGCCTTCTCGCCGGTCGCGAGGCCGACGAAGTTCTCGACAGTCTTGGGCGCGTGGTTCGGGAAGAGCTCGATACGGATGTCACCGGAGGTGGTGTGCAGGATTGCGAACATGTATCAATCCTCCCACGGAGCGGCCCGCTGGTGCTGCACCGACTTCGCTCGCCCTCGCCAGTGGGCCCGTCCGGTGGCAGAGTGGCATCTTGAGGACTATTTGAACAGTTCGAGGGGAGCTTCATGACCCGCAAGAAGGTGACCGACTACGTGGACACGAGCAAGATCGACACCGAGAAGGTCAAGGAGAGGGCCGCGGAGGCCGCAGCTCTGCTTTCCGACGTCAGCTCCAAGGCCGCAACGCAGGCTGGGGTCGTAGCGGCCCAGGCCAAGGACCGGGCCTCGAACGCCAAGGACTGGGCTCAGCCTCGCGTGAACGACTTCATCGCGTGGCTGACGCCGCGTGCGGAGAAGGCGTGGCAGGACAGCCTCCAGGCTGCCGCCCCCCAGGTCGAGAAGGCCGCAGGCAAGGCAGCGCCACTCATCGACTCCGCACACGACAAGCTCGTGGACGACCTGCTGCCGAAGATGGTCGCCGCGTTCAACGGCGCGGCTGCCAACGCGGCGACGGCACAGAACAAGGCCGCGCTGGCCGACTCCGTCGCCAAGGCGGCGGAAGAGGCCAACAAGAAGGGCTCCAAGAAGGGCTGGCTCGTGGCACTGGCGGCCGGTGGCGCGGCCGTCGCCGGCTACGTGTTCTGGAAGCGCGCGCAGCCCCAGACCGACCCGTGGGCCGAACCCTGGGAGCAGGGCACGGGTGCCGACTACTCGAACGGCGCCGCTCGGCACTCGTCCGGCGTCGGTGCGGCGGCCGGTTCCGCCGTCGCCAAGGGCAAGGAGGCGGGGGCCAAGGCCGCGCAGACGGCCAAGGACCTCGGCGCTCGTGCCTACTCGGCAGCGAGCCCAGCGTTCGAGGCGGCCAAGGAGAAGGCCGCACCGGTGCTGGAAAAGGCGGCCCCTGTGCTCGACGCCGCCAAGGAGAAGGCCGCTCCGGTCCTGGACGCGGCATGGGCGACGGCGCAGAAGGCGAGTACCGCCGCACAGAAGCGCGGCGGTAACGACCCCGCAGCGCCGACATCGGGGGAGACGGACCTCGCACCTACCGAGAGCCCCCTCGTCGACGAGACGGTTCCAGCCGACTCGGCGGAGGACCTGCCCCTGGTGGACGAGGTTCCGCCCGTGAAGCCCAAGCACGCGGGGGAGGGCAAGCAGGAGGGCTGACCTCCGCTTCCCCGTGAGCATGACAGGAGGGCCTGGCCAGTGCGGCCAGGCCCTCCTGTCATGTCCGGAGCGACCGATGTCATGTCATCGGCCCCGGACCAGGGCACAAAAAAAATGACCTGCGGCGAAACTCTCGCCGCAGGTCATCAAGGGTGGAGCCACCGGGACTCGAACCCGGAACCCCCTGCTTGCAAAGCAGGTGCGCTACCAATTGCGCCATGGCCCCTCTGCCAACTGCTCAGTCGAGCGAGTCGGTAACCTCGGACCAGAGGTCCCGCCCCGCGGCGTCCTCGCTCAGCTTGCGCCAGAGAACGTAGCCGGCTCCAGCAGCGAGCAGCACTATAAGCAGCTTCTTCACGAGTTCCTCCTGAGGAGCCTCTGCAGGTCCGGGAGTGGGGCTAGGAGGACTTGAACCTCCGACCTCTTCCTTATCAGGGAAGCGCTCTAACCGTCTGAGCTATAGCCCCGGGCGAGCGTTCCGCACGCTGCCGCGACACTGGAGATTACCCCAGGTCGGGACGATGTCCCAAACCGAAAACGCGGTTCGCGGTGTGACGTGCATCGAGTCGTGCGCAACCGCGCACGAGAACGCTCTGGGTGACGCCGAGGAGGCGTCAGTCGTCGGTCAGCGTCATGTGCACGCCGCCGACGAGTGCTGCAGTGATGTTGTACAGGAAAGCCATGATCGTGGCGATCGCCGTCAACAAGACAATGTTACAGATGCTGATCAGAGTCGCCAGCGAGATGACACGGGGGAACTCCACGAACTGCGTGAGGTTCACGTCGCTCTGCGGCCCGACGGCATCCTTCACGAAGTCCTGGATGGTGGTGAACACGCCGAGGCTGTTCAGCACCGACCAGAACACCGCGGTAGCGACCACCGTCATGATCGCGATCGCCACGGCCAGCAGGAACGCGAGCTTCATGACGGACCAGGGGTCCACACGAGAGATGGCGAGGCGCACCCGGCGCGGTCCGGCCGGAGCAGAGCGGGGTGCTTCGGGAGTCGGCTCCGACGGCGTCTGAGGCGCCGCCGTACCCGCGGCCTGTGCAGCGGCCGGAGCGGCAGTTCCGCGTACTCCGGCTGCCGTGTAGTGCATCTCCGGCCGAGCCGTGGCTTCGTTCGCGGGCGTTGCCGACCGCGCATCGTCGTCGGGCATTATCGACGTCACTTTCTTGGCTGCGCTGCGGGCGGCGTCGAGGGCAGCCTGCGCTGCCTTCATCGCGCCTGCTCGAACACCGTCAGTACCCTCTGAGGTCGCGGTGGGCGGTGCCGGCGGCGCGGTCGGTGCCGGGACCCGGTTCCACGACTTCGCTGTGGCGTCGGACGCCGGAGCCGGGACGTCGGACCTGGGCGAGACGAGGCCGGGCCCGGCGACGGGCTCGCTGCTCGTCGGCGTGGCCGGAGCGGAGGGTGCGGGCGGGGTGGCCTGCTTGGGCGGCGTGGCCGAGCCCGAAGCAGCCGGTGCAGCCGGAGCCGCCGGCACGGCCGGAGCCGCCGGCGTGGCCGGCGTGGCCGGCTTGGAGTCCTTGCCCGTGCGGCCCGCCTCGTACGCGGAGCGCCAGACCCCGCCCGTCGTCGGGATGCTCGACTCCTCCGGTGCTGGCGGCACCGGGGTCGCCGCGCCAGGCCCGGGGCGCTTCGTCGACGGGGCGGGAACAGGCAGGTCAGCGTTCTCGCTCGCCGCGCCGGAGCCGCTCGCCGCGGCGGCGGACTCGGCGGCGTCAGCCTTCGTCGACGCCGAGCTCTTGCTCGAGGTCGCCTCTGCCTGCTTCGGGTCGGGTGTCTCGGCCGGAGCCTGCTCCCCGTTCACTTCCTTGCGATCCCGGGTGATCTCCAGGTCCTCATCGAGCTCGGGCGACGCCGTGCGCACGGGCCCGCTCTTGTCACTCGTCATCAGCTGTCCTCGCGTCCGGTGCTGGTCTGCTCAGGGGTGCTCGGAACTTCATCAGGGGTCGGAATCTCTTCCACGGTAACCCGCTCCGCGGAGTCGCCGTCGGAGATCTCGTCCACAGCACCTGTCGCATCGCCCGCGTCTTCACGCTCCGCGTTGCGCGCGACGGCGATAATCCTGTCGCCCTTGTCCGGCTTTGCGAAGGTTACCCCCTGCGTGTTCCGGCCGGTGAGGTTAACTTCGGCAACCGCGGAACGCACGATCTTGCCGCGCTCCATGATGACCAGCACCTCGTCGTCGGCATACGTGACCAGTGCGCCCACGAGGTCGCCGCGCGCCTCAACGAGGTTGGCGACCTTGATACCGAGACCACCACGGCCCTGGACCCGGTACTCCGAGATGCGGGTGCGCTTCGCGAAACCGCCCTCGGTGACCACGAAGAGGTCGGCTCCGTCGATGACCACGGCGGCGGAGAGCAGCTCGTCCTCCTCGCGGAACTTCATCCCCGTGACGCCCGAGGTGGCGCGACCCAGCGGGCGGATCGACTCGTCGTCCGCGTGGAAGCGGATCGACTGGCCCTTGCGCGAGACGAGGATGAGGTCGTCGTCGGCGTTCACGAGGCGGGCCGAGACCAGCTCGTCCGCGGCGCCGTCCTCGTCCTCCCGCAGGTTGATCGCGATGAGGCCGCCGGACCGTGGCGAGTTGTACTCGCTGAGGCGGGTCTTCTTCACGAGCCCGCGCCGCGTGGCGAGGACGAGGTACTCAGCAGCCTCGTAGTCGGGGATGTCGAGGACCTGGGCGATCTTCTCGCCGGGCTGGAAGGCCAGCAGGTTCGCGACGTGCTGGCCCTTGGAGTCGCGGCCGCCCTCGGGCAGCTCGTACCCCTTGGCCCGGTAGACCCGGCCCAGGTTGGTGAAGAACAACATCCAGTGGTGGGTCGTCGTCGTGAAGAAGTGGTCCACGATGTCGTCCTCGCGCAGCTGCGCGCCGCGCACACCCTTGCCGCCGCGCTTCTGCGAGCGGTAGTTGTCCGTCCGGGTCCGCTTGGCGTAACCGCCACGCGTGATGGTGACGACCACGTCCTCCTCGGGGATGAGGTCCTCCATCGACATGTCACCGTCGTACGGAAGGATCGTGGTGCGGCGCTCGTCGCCCCAGCGCTCGGTCACCTCGTTGAGCTCGTCGCCCACGATGGACCGCTGGCGCTCCGGCCTGGCGAGGATGTCCAGGTAGTCGTCGATCGCGAGCCGCAGCTTGGCGTGCTCGTCGAGGATCTTCTGCCGTTCGAGCGCCGCCAGGCGACGCAGCTGCAGCGCCAGGATCGCGTTCGCCTGCAGCTCGTCGATCGTGAGCAGCTCCATCAGGCCCGTCCGCGCCTCGTCCGCGTCGGGGGAGCGGCGGATCAGCGCGATGACCTCGTCGAGCGCGTCGAGGGCCTTGAGGTAGCCCTCGTAGATGTGGATCTGGTCCTGCGCCTCCTTGAGGAGGTACTCGGTGCGCCGGCGCACGACCTCGATCTGGTGCGTCGTCCAGTGGCGCACGAACGCGTCGATGCTGAGCGTGCGGGGCACCTCGTCGACCAGCGCGAGCATGTTCGCGCTGAAGTTCTCCTGCAGCGGCGTGTGCTTGTAGAGGTTGTTCAGCACCACCTTCGCCACGGCGTCCCGCTTGAGGACGATCACGAGGCGCTGGCCGGTGCGGCCGGACGTCTCGTCGCGGATGTCCGCGATGCCGTTGATCCGGCCGTCGTTGACGAGGTCGGCGATCTTCGACGCGAGGTTGTCCGGGTTCACCATGTACGGCAGCTCGGTCACGACCAGGCAGATCCGGTTCTGGATCTCCTCGACGCTGACGACCGCACGCATCGTGATGGAGCCACGACCCGTGCGGTAGGCATCCTCGATGCCCTTGTGCCCGAGGATCTGCGCGCCGGACGGGAAGTCCGGACCCTTGATGCGCTCCAGGAGCGCCTCGAGCAGCTCCTCGCGGGTGGCGTCGGGGTTGGCCAGGTGCCATCGCACACCGTCGACGACCTCGCGCAGGTTGTGCGGCGGGATGTTCGTCGCCATCCCGACCGCGATGCCAGCTGACCCGTTGACCAGGAGGTTCGGGATGCGCGACGGCAGGACGACCGGCTCCTGGGTCCGCCCGTCGTAGTTCGGCCGGAAGTCGACGGTGCCCTTCTCGATGTCCCGGACCATCTCCAGGGCGAGCGGCGCCATCTTGCACTCGGTGTATCGGGGGGCGGCTGCCGGGTCGTTGCCCGGCGAGCCGAAGTTGCCCTGGCCCGCGACCAGCGGGTAGCGCAGCACCCAGTCCTGGACCAGGCGCACCAGGGTGTCGTAGATGGAGGTGTCGCCGTGGGGGTGGTACTTACCCATGACGTCACCCACGACACGCGAGCACTTGGAGTACGCGCGGTCCGGGCGGTAGCCGCCGTCATACATCGCGTAGATGACGCGGCGGTGCACCGGCTTGAGGCCGTCCCGCACGTCGGGCAGCGCGCGGCCCACGATCACGCTCATCGCGTAGTCGAGGTACGACCGCTGCATCTCGAGCTGAAGGTCGACCTGCTCGACACGGCCGTGGTGCACCGCTACTCGGGCGTCCTCCATCGGAATGCCGTCGTCGGAGTTCTCTACGCCGGGGGTCTCGTCCGTCACCGTCTGTACTTCCTTTCCACGCCGGTGGGCGTGTCACTTCGGCTCCTGGGCCGCCAAATTTCATGCCCGACGCCGCACGCCCGGCTGGGCGGTCGGCGTCGGGGCTCACGAACTCGCTCCTCGGACATCCCTAGATGTCGAGGAACCGCACGTCCTTGGCGTTGCGCTGGATGAATGTGCGGCGGGACTCGACGTCCTCGCCCATGAGGACCGAGAAGATCTCGTCGGCCGCGGCCGCGTCGTCCATGGTCACCTGCAGCAGGGTGCGGTGGTCCGGGTCCATCGTGGTGTCCCAGAGCTCCGAGTAGTCCATCTCACCCAGGCCCTTGTAGCGCTGGATGCCGTTGTCCTTCGGGATCCGCTTGCCCTGCGCGGCACCGGCCTCGAGGAACGCGTCGCGCTCCCGGTCCGAGTACACGTAGTCGTGCGGAGCGTTGCTCCACTTGATCCGGTACAGCGGCGGCTGTGCGAGGTACACGTGCCCGTGTTCGATGAGCGGCCGCATGTAGCGGAACAGCAGGGTGAGGAGCAGGGTGCAGATGTGCTGGCCGTCGACGTCGGCGTCGGCCATGAGCACGATCTTGTGGTACTTGAGCTTCGAGATGTCGAAGTCCTCGCCGATACCCGTGCCGAACGAGGTGATCAGCGCCTGGACCTCGGCGTTGGACAGCGCCTTGTCGAGCCGCGCGCGCTCCACGTTCAGGATCTTTCCGCGCAGCGGGAGGATTGCCTGGTTGTGCGGGTTGCGCCCGCGCACCGCGGAACCACCGGCCGAGTCACCCTCGACGACGTAGATCTCGCACTCGTCGGGGAAGCGCGACTGGCAGTCCCTGAGCTTGCCCGGCATGCCGCCGCCGTTCAGGACACCCTTGCGGCGGGTCGCCTCGCGCGCCTTACGCGCCGCGATGCGTGCCTGCGAGGCAGAGATCGCCTTGCGGATGACGTCACGTGCCTCGTTCGGGTGGGCGTCGAACCAGTCGACCAGCTGCTCGCGCACCACGCGCTGCACGAAGGTCTTGGCCTCCGTGTTGCCGAGCTTCGTCTTGGTCTGCCCCTCGAACTGAGGCTCACCGAGCTTCACCGAGATGACGGCGGTGAGGCCCTCGCGGATGTCGTCACCCGTGAGGTTCTCGTCCTTCTCCTTGATGATGTTCTTGTCCCGCGCGTAGCTGTTGACCAGCGTGGTCATGGCCGCACGGAAACCCTCCTCGTGCGTCCCGCCCTCGGTGGTCGAGATCGTGTTCGCGAACGTGTGCACCGACTCGCTGTAGGCGCTGGTCCACTGCAGGGCGATCTCGACGGCGATCTTGCGCTCCGTGTCCTCGCTCTCGAACCAGATCACGTCCGGGTGCACGAGCTCCACCCGCTTCGCGGAGTTGAGGTGGTGCACGTAGTCCATCAGGCCGTTCTCGTACTGGTACGTGACGGTACGCCAGCTGTCCGACTCCGGGCCGGGCTCCTGCCCTGCTCCCGACGGCCTGCTCTCGGCGGCGACCACGTCGTCCGCGGCGACCTCGCGCTCGGCACCCGTCACCTCGTCGGTGGCGGAGGAGTGGCCCGCGCGCTCGTCGGTGAGCGTGATCTTCAGGCCCTTGTTGAGGAACGCGTACTGCTGGAACCGGGCACGGAGCGTCTCGAAGTCGTACTCGGTGGTCTCGAAGATCGACCCGTCGGCCCAGAACGTCTGGGTGGTCCCGGTGCCCTCGTCGGCACCGAGCGGCTCCAGCCGGTCGACGCCCGTGACCGGGTTGCCGCCGTCGGCGTACTCCTGGCGCCAGTTGTACCCGTCGCGGCGCACCTCGGAGACGAACCGGGTACTCAGCGCGTTCACCACGGACATGCCGACACCGTGCAGCCCGCCGGAGACGGCGTAGCCGCCGCCACCGAACTTGCCGCCGGCATGCAGGATCGTCATGACCACCTCGAGCGTGGGCTTGCCCTCGGTCGGGTGCATCGCGACCGGGATGCCTCGGCCGTCGTCGGTGACGCGTACACCGCCGTCGGCCAGGAGCCGCACGTCGATCTCGGTGGCGTGGCCCGCGAGGGCTTCGTCCACAGCGTTATCCACAATCTCGTACACGAGGTGGTGGAGCCCACGCTCACCGGTCGATCCGATATACATGCCCGGTCGCTTACGAACGGCTTCGAGACCTTCCAGGACTGTGATGTTCCCGGCGTCGTAGCCGCCGTCGATTCGCTCTGTCACGGGCGGGGTTGCTCCTCGTCTTTCAGGCACACGATGTGCACGACGACGGACGTACCAGCGGCTGCACGAGCGGCTCGGACCCACAAGGGTCCATGCCGTGCTCGGGTGCTGACGTACGATCCGACGGCTCGTCGGTGCTCAGCGTTCCGGGTCTCAGGACGATCCTGGGAACCGGCGCGGTTGACCCCCTCATACTACCTTCTGAGCGGCGAAAACCCGGGATCCGAGGCCGTTTGTAGCCACTCCTCCACAACCTTTCTCCACAGGGTGATTTTTGCGCTCCTCGAGGGGTACCGAGAGGGCCGCCGGACGCTCGGACGTAGCCGTGGTCGACCCCTTGGTCGGCGCCAGCGGACGCTCTTCGGTGGCGACCCGCACACGTGTTCGCCCTCGACGGTCCATGCCCTGTGGATCGTCCGCGAAGTGTCATGCCCGGGGCTGCCGAAGGTTAGACAATTAACGGACAGAGGGTGACATTTCGTTGATTTCTCGTTTTCTGCTCTAATGGCGCCGACCGGTCACACGCGCGCGGGTCGCGCGCACAACTCTCTCTTCGAAGGGCAACCAGAGTGAAGAAGCTTCTCGCCGGCGGAACTCTCGCCGTACTGGCTCTTGGCGGAATGATCGCCACGGCCGCACCCGCGTCCGCGCACACCCCCAGCGTCTCTGCCGACTGCGGGTTCGTGAACGTGAACCTTGAGTACTACTCCGGCGCCAAGGTCACTGTTGTCATTGACGGCACGACCGTCGAGGACACCGAGTTCTCCAGCGGCTTCCAGGGAAGCTACGACAACCTCGCGCTCGACGTCGCGCACGAGTGGTCCGTGACCGTCGACGCGTACGACGGCCAGGGGGGCACCCAGTACGACTGGGCCGACTCCGGTTCGATCCCCGCCTGCCAGACGCCGCCGCCCGCCGAGTTCGCGTCCCCCGTGATGCCCGACGCCGTGGCCGGCTGTGCCGCCAGCCTCGACGACGTGGTCCTCCCGGCCAACACCGACGCGATCGCCTACAGCAAGTCCGAGCTCGGCGTCGTCGCCACGCTCACCTCCGACGCCTACGCGTTCCCCGAGGAGCTGGGCGCCTACGAGCTCCAGGAGGACGGTACGGCCCTCCTGCCGACCGATCTTGTTGTCCTCGAGGAAGACTGCGCCGAGCCGACGCCGGAGCCCAGCGCCCCCGTTGCCGAGCCCAGCGAGGAGGCCTCCGTGGCCCCCGTCGCCGAGCCGTCGGCGTCCCCCAGCCCTTCGGGTGAGGCGCCCCCGGTGCTCGCCGCGACCGGTGCGACCGTCGGTGGCGCCATCGCGTTCGCCGCGCTGCTCGCCGCCGGTGGTATCGCCCTGGTCTGGGCCCGCAAGCGCATGCAGAACGCGTGACCACATAGATCCTGGCTGACGCTTCGGCGCAGCTGAGTCAAGAAGGGCTCCCCGGCTTCGGCCGGGGAGCCCTTCTTGCTGCCTTTGGTCAGCCCCAGGTGTCCCGTGGACCCGGGCCGCGTACCGAGCGAGGGCCCTTGCGGAACCCGGGGCCGGCCGGGCCGAGCACGGTGACCTCCTCGACCACACCCTCGCCGATCTCCTCGGCCATGCGCCTGCGCAGCGTGGGTACGAGCAGCCGGAGCTGGGTGGCCCAGGCCGTCGAGTCCGCGCGGACCACGAGCACCTTGTCCTCGAAGGTCTCCGGTGTGCAGTGGTCGGCGATCTCGGGACCCACCACCTCGCGCCACCGGCCCATCACCCCGCCCACCGAGACGTCCTCGGTCCAGCCCTTCTCGCGCAGCAGCCGCCCGACGAGTGCGCCGAGCAGCTGGGGGTCACGGGCGCCCGGGCCTGATCCGCTCGACCGCGGTTCAGCCAGGGGAGACCTGCGTGACGGCGATCCGGGCCGCAGACCACGTGCTCGAGCCGCGGCCTTGGCGCGGTTCAGAGCGGCGCGCGCCACCTCGGAGGGCGGCGTCAAAGGGGGCTCAGAGTTATCCACAGGGTCCTGTGGAGAGTTGTCAGTCACGGGTCACCGTCCCGGGTTCCACGTGAAACCGTACGCCGTCCAGAGCAGCGGGAATGTCCTCGGCCACGGCTGCCGTCACCAGCACCTGGCGAGCCGGTAGCACCAGGTCGGTGAGCCGTTGCCTACGCCTGACGTCGAGTTCGGCGAACACGTCGTCGAGGATCAGTACGGGATCGGCGTCGGTACCAAGTTCCGGGTCCCAGAAAGCGGGTGAATCCGCCGAATTCTGCGGATCTCCGCCGAGGAGTCGGAATGATGCGAGGCGCAGCGCGAGCGCGAACGACCAGGACTCGCCATGGCTCGCGTAGCCCTTGGCCGGCAACCCGCCGAGCGTCAGGACGAGGTCGTCGCGGTGCGGTCCGACAAGGCTCACTCCTCGTTCCAACTCCTGCGGCCGCGCTATGACCAGGGCCTCCAGCAGCATGTCGCGCAGCTGTCCCACGTCGGCAAAGTTGTCCCCAGGCCCTGTGGATAACTCCGGTGGATTACCCGCCGAGAGGGCGGGAAGCGATGACCGATACGTGATCTCCGCATCCCCGTCGGCGTCGCTCACCTGCTCGTACGCGGCGGCGACTGCAGGGCGCAGCACCTCGATCAGCTGGATTCTCAGCGAGAGAATCTCCGCGCCGAGCTCGGCGAGCCGCGCGTCCCAGACATCGAGAGTCGCGAGCTCCGTCGCAGCGCTCTCCGCTCGCGACGAGCCACCAGACCTTCGCGATGCCCGGGCCGACTTGAGCAGTGCGGACCGCTGCCTGAGCACTCGCTCGTAGTCCGAGAGCACCGCGGACACCCTCGGCATCATCAGGACCAGGAGCTGGTCCATGAACCGCCGTCGGCCGTCCGGCTCTCCCTTGACCAAGGAGAGGTCCTCGGGTGCGAAGAGCACCGTGCGCAACACCCCCAGCACGTCCCGAGCTCGCACCGCCTGGCCGCGGTTGATACGTGCGCGGTTCGCCTTGCCCTGGGTGATCTCCAGCTCGACGGTGCTTGCCCGGTCCCCGCGGACGATCCGGGTCCGCACCACGGCGCGCTCGGCACCCGACCGGATGAGCGGTGCGTCGGTGGCGACTCGGTGCGAACCGAGCGTCGCGACATAGCCGATCGCCTCGACGAGGTTGGTCTTGCCCCGGCCGTTGCGCCCTACGAACGCGTTGACCCCGGGTTCGAGCTCCACATCGGCCGAGGCATACGACCGGAAGTCCAGCAGGGAGAGGTGGGAGACGTACATCGGTAGGAGATCGTACGTCCCGCGCGCTACTCGGCCGACTTCACCGCGTGCCCACCGAACTGCTGACGCAGCGCGGCCACCGCCTTCATGGCGGGCGACTGCTCCTGGCGGGAGGCGAAGCGGGCGAACAGCGCAGCCGAGATGACGGGCAGCGGAACTGCCAGGTCGATGCCCTCGTCCACGGTCCACCGGCCCTCACCGGAGTCGTCGACCCAGTCGTCCAGGAGGGCGAGCTTCGGGTCCTGCTCGAGGGCCTTGACCATGAGGTCGAGCAGCCAGGAGCGGACGACAGTACCGCGGCTCCAAGCGCGCACGGTGCCGTGCACGTCCGTGATGAGGTCTGACTTGGCCGCAAGCAGCTCGTAGCCCTCGGCGTACGCCTGCATGAGGCCGTACTCGATGCCGTTGTGGACCATCTTGGCGTAGTGACCGGCGCCGACGCCGCCCGCGTGGACGAAGCCCTCCTCGCGGGGGCCCTCCGGGCGCAGCGCGTCGAAGACCGGCATGACCGACTCGACGTCGGCGGCGGCGCCACCGACCATCAGGCCGTAGCCGTTCTCCAGCCCCCAGACACCACCGCTCACACCGACGTCGAGGTAGCCGATGCCGTTCTTGGCGAGCTCGGCGGCACGCTCCTGGTCCTCGACGTAGTGCGAGTTGCCGCCCTCGATCACGATGTCGCCCTCGTTGAGGATCTCAGCGAGCTGGTCGAGCACACCGCGCGTCGGCTCACCGGCGGGAACCATCACCCAGACGACCCGCTTGTCCTCGGGAAGAGCGGCCGCGAGATCTGCGAGCGTCGGGACGTCCGAGACCTCCGGACGCGGGTCGAACCCGGTGACCTCGATGCCGCCCTTGCGCAGACGGGACCGCATGTTGTTGCCCATCTTGCCCAGGCCGACCAGGCCGATGTGGGTGACCATGTGCGTGATTCCTCCAGGGTCGATCAACGGGCTCGCTCGTGGCGGCCGTCCTTGGTGCAGGCTGGCTGTCCAGACTGACGGTTGTGGGCTGTGGATACCGGGGCCGTCCGCTGGACAGCCCCGAGCCGTCAGCCCGTGAAGCGGATCGGGACCAGCAGGTACCGGTAGGCGGAGTCGTCCTCGCCGTCCAGGCTGCCCTGACCGGTGAACTCGACCGGCTTGTTGGGGTGCGTGAACGAGAGCCGGACGAAGTCGGTGCCCAGCGCACCGAGCCCGTCGAGCAGGAACTGCGGGTTGAACGCCACGGCGATGTCCTCGCCCACCAGCACAGCCTCCAGCGCCTCGGACGCCTGCGCGTCGTCACCGTGGCCGGCGTCGAGCACGACCTGGCCGTCACTGAACGAGAGCCGGATCGGCGTGTTGCGCTCCGCGACCAGGCTCACGCGCTTGGCGGCCTCGATCAGGGGCGCCGTCGCGACCACCGCATGGATCGGCGTGCTGTCGGGGAAGAGCCGGCGAACGGCCGGGTAGTCGCCCTCGACGAGCTGCGAGGTCGTCTGGCGGCCGCCGGCCTCGAAACCCACAAGGTCGAGACCCTGGCCTGTGGACAACCCGACGTTCACGAGCCCGCCCGAGCCGAGCGACTTCGCGACGTCGTTCAGCGTGCGAGCTCGGATGAGGGCCACCGCGGAGAAGCCCGGGGTCGCCGGGGTCCAGGTGAGCTCCCGAAGCGCGAGGCGGTAGCGGTCCGTGGAGAGCAGCGTGATGCGTTCGCCCTCGATCTCCACACGCACACCGGTCAGCAGCGGCAGGGTGTCGTCGCGGCTCGCCGCGACGGTCACCTGGGCGACGGCGTGCGTGAACGCGTCGCCCGAGACCGTCCCGCTGACCTCCGGGAGGCCGGGCAGTGCGGGGTACTCGTCCACAGGCATGGTGAGGAGCGTGAAGCGGCTCGCGCCGCAGGTGACGACCACCTTGTTGCCCTCGAGTGCGACATCCACCGGCTTGTTGGGCAGCGCCCGCGAGATCTCGGCCAGGAGTCGGCCAGAGACCAGGACCGTGCCTGGTTCTGCGACCTCGGCGGGAATCTCGGACCGCGCGGACGTCTCGTAGTCAAAGCTGGCCAGGTTGATGACGCCCTGAGCGTCTGCCTCGATGCGGACGCCGGCAAGCACGGGAGCCGGCGGACGCGTGGGGAGCGTGCGAGCTGTCCACGTCACGGCATCGGCGAGGACGTCGCGCTCGACCCTGAACTTCATGCCGTTGCATCTCCTCTTGTTCCTGGACTGTCGAGGGAAACCCTACGCGAGTTGCTGACCACGTGGCACTCGAGCGACACAGGTTGTGGATGGACTTCTTCAGGGGCTTAGTACTAATGTTCGAAGAGGTGCGCCGAACGCTCGGACCGCCTTATGAAGGCGTGTGGATTCCCTCTTAGAGATAGATGTCGTCGTAGTAGTAGGGGTTGTGGATACTGGGGATATCGGGTCTTCGTGCAGGTCAGAGGCCCTTTTCTCCTGTGGAGGAGCTGTGGGCCTAACTGTGCAAGAACTAGGGACGTCTGTGGACGGCCAGTTTGTACACACAGGCTGTCCACCGATCTGGGGGTCCCCGCCCACAGAAAACGGCCCGTCGTCCACAGCCGTCCACAGGCTTGTCCCCAGGTGTGTATTGGCTGGTCAGGGTCATGAGCCGAGTTCTGCACAGCGGGCGTACACAGGGCTGGGGACGAGCCGAGGGAAACCGCAGCAACCCGCCGTTCCGCATGTGGATAGACCTGTGGAGGTGCAGATATGCAACACCCCCGTGCACCGAAGAGGCTGTGCACAGGGGTGGGGATAGGTGTGAAAAGTGGCGCGCCGTCCGATTTTGGGACGCTGCGCGAGATCTCTCGGATCAGCCGCGCTGCTGCTGCTTGATCCGGCTCGTGAGCTCGGTGACCTGGTTGTAGGTCGAGCGGCGCTCCGCCATCTGGCCCGCGATCTTCTTGTTCGCATGCATGACGGTGGTGTGGTCGCGCCCGCCGAACTGCTGGCCGATCTTGGGCAGTGACAGGTCCGTGAGCTCCCGGCACAGGTACATGGCTATCTGCCGGGCGGTGACCAGCACGCGGGACCGGGACGAGCCGCACAGGTCGTCGATGGTGAGACCGAAGTACGCGGCGGTCTGCGCGATGACGACGGCCGGCGTGATCTCCGTGGTGTCGTCGTCGTCGGTGATCAGGTCCTTGAGGACTATCTCCGCGAGAGCCAGGTCGACCTGCTGCCGGTTGAGGTTCGCGAACGCGGTGACGCGGATCAGCGCGCCCTCGAGCTCGCGGATGTTCGTCGAGATGCGTGAGCCGATGTAGGAGAGGACGTCCGCCGGCACGTCCAGGTGCTCGCTCGCTGCCTTCTTCCGCATGATCGCGATGCGGGTCTCGAGGTCAGGGGGCTGGACGTCGGTGATGAGGCCCCACTCGAAGCGGGAGCGCAGGCGGTCCTCGAAGCCGTTGAGCTGCTTCGGGGGGACGTCGGATGTGATCACTACCTGCTTGTTGGCGTTGTGCAGCGCGTTGAAGGTGTGGAAGAACTCCTCCATCGTCTGTTCCTTGCCCTGCAGGAACTGGATGTCGTCGATGAGGAGTACGTCGACGTCGCGGTACCGGCGCTGGAACGCACCCGCCTTGCCCTCACCGATGCTGTTGATGAAGTCGTTGGTGAACTCCTCGGAGTTCACGTACCGCACGCGGATGTGCGGGTACAGGTTGTGGACGTAGTGCCCGATGGCGTGCATCAGGTGCGTCTTGCCCAGCCCCGAGTCGCCGTAGATGAAGAGCGGGTTGTACGCCTTGGCGGGTGCCTCGGCCACGGCGACGGCGGCCGCGTGGGCGAACCGGTTGGACGAACCGATGACGAACGTCTCGAAGATGTACTTCGGGTTCAGTCGGGTGGGTTCGGCCGACGGCTTCGGCGCCGGCTGCGGGGCGATAGGCATCTGCGCCTGCTCGGGCTCCGGCGGCTCGTGCTCGAGCGAGAGAGTTGCCGGCCCCGAGATCTGTGAGGGTCCGGCGAGCGTACGGCTGCTCAGCTCGGGATCCACGGTGATGCCGAAGCGCACGTCCCGGCCGAGGACTGAAGACATCGCGGACACGAGGTCGTCGCGGACCGCGGTCTCCAGATACGTGCGCGTCTGCTCGTGGGGGACGGCGATGAAGACCATGTCGTCCAGCACGGCCATCGGCTTGGCCAGGCGGATGAAGGCGAGCTGCCGAGGGCTCATATCGGGCCGGGCCTCGAGCGCCGTCAGGGTCTGTGCCCAGACGTCGCCGATGTTCTCGTCCGGGTTGGCCACTGGCTTTCCTTCGTCTCGTGCGCGGGGGTCCTGCGAGTGCTGGGGGTGTCTTGGAGTCTGCCATGATGGAGCACCGCCCACACAGTTGTCCACAGGTTGTGGATTGCCAGGATCGCCGCTGGACAGGTGGTACAGGGGCAGGTCACAGAGCCCTCCACGCGGCCCGTCGAGACGCCCGATGTGGCGCGTCCGACACGCATGATCTCGCCGTTCTGGTTTGACCCGGAGGGCATCGGCGGCGTAACGTCATACAGCCGTTCCTGGTACTTCTGCGCGCCCACATACGGATTCGGGTCACGTCCTTCGACGTCGACCATGACCAGTGGAGCAGGCCCCCGGGTCGGCGAGGCCGATCGCTGTACTGATCGGCCAACTTTCACTGCATCGTCGAGGACAGACGGTGTGCCTACCCCGACGTTCTTGGAGTACCTCGTGAGCAAGCGGACCTTCCAGCCGAACACCCGCCGGCGTGCAAAGACCCATGGTTTCCGGCTGCGCATGCGCACCCGCGCCGGCCGCGCCATCCTGGCGGACCGTCGCCGCAAGGGTCGCGCCGAGCTCTCAGCCTGAGCCATGTTGCCCGCGGCGCACCGACTGCGCCGTTCCGTCGACTTTGAGCGGACGGTGCGCCGCGGCACGCGTGCAGGTCGATCGACCGTGGTGGTTCACCTCCTGGTACCGGACGAAAACGTCTCGGACCCAGGATCGGGAACTCCACAGGTCGGTTTTGTCGTTTCCAAGGCTGTGGGCAACTCCGTGCAGCGCAATCTGGTGAAGCGTCGGCTCCGCGCCGCAGCGGCCGAGCAGCTCTCGGCTCTGCCGAGCACTGCCCGAGCTGTCGTGCGCGCACTTCCGCCGTCGTCGGCCGCAACGTATGCGGATCTTGAACGCGACCTCGACTCCTGCTTGCGCCGTGCGGTCGCACGCGCCACCGGAGACGGGAAGAGATGACCACCGACCCTGCACCCGAGGGTGAGGCGCCGCTGCGTGAGCCCTCGTTGATCGGCAGGCTCCCGGTGAACCTCCTCGTGGGGATGGTGCGCTTCTACCAGGCGTTCATCAGCCCGATGAGCCCCCCGAGCTGTAAGTACTACCCGTCCTGCTCGCAGTACACCCTGATTGCCTTGCGGCGTCACGGTGCGGTGCGCGGGCTGGGTCTCGCGCTGTGGCGCCTGCTGCGGTGCAACCCGTGGAGTCTCGGCGGCGTCGACGATGTGCCGCCCGTGCGCGGCGCGCACACACACGCCGAGGGCTGACCTGCCCGGGCCACTGTCGCCGGCACGTCACCCGCACCCACCGCAGACTTTGCGTCACCGACTCTGGAGCTTCTTGACCGATGGACTTCTTCGCTTTCCTCTACCCGATCGAATGGGTCGTGGCCTGGATCATCTACGGGTCGCACTGGCTCTTCACGACGCTCGGCATGTCGGCAGGTCCCGGTACGGCGTGGGTTCTGTCGATCGTCGCTCTGGTGATCGTCATCCGCATCGTGCTGATCCCGCTCTTCTTCAAGCAGATCAAGGCCTCGCGTGGGATGCAGATGATCCAGCCCGAGCTGCAGGCCGTACAGAAGAAGTACAAGGGCAAGACCGACCCGGCATCTCGCGAGAACATGACGCGCGAGACCATGGAGCTGTACCGGAAGCACGGGACCAACCCGTTCGCCTCCTGCATGCCGATCCTGCTCCAGTCGCCGATCTTCTTCGCGCTGTTCCGCGTGCTGAACGGCCTGAAGGCGATCTCCGAGGGCAATGCCGATCCCATCGGGCCGATCACCCGGGACGTCGCTGGTGACATCGAGTCGTCGACGCTGTTCGGTGCGCAGCTGAGCGACGTCTTCCTGCAGACCGACTCGATGGTCTCCCGCATCGTCGTCATCGCGCTGATCGTCGCGATGAGCGTCACGACCTTCACCACGCAGCGTCAGCTCACGATGAAGAACATGCCCCCGTCGGCCCTCGAAGGCCCGATGGCACAGACGCAGAAGCTCATGCTCTACATGCTGCCGATCGTCTTCGCGATCTCGGGCGTGAACTTCCCGGTCGGTGTCCTGATCTACTGGACGGTCACCAACCTCTGGTCGATGGGTCAGCAGTACTACACGATCAAGCGCATGCCGACGCCTGGCTCCATCGCGGAGAAGCAGATGAAGGAGCGCCAGGCCGCGAAGGCTGCCAAGCGTGCCGCCAAGTCCGGCGAGGTCATCGAGGACGCGACCCCGGTGGTGGAGCAGCCCAAGAGCGGTCAGCGCGTGCAGCCGAAGCGCAAGGACCGGCAGAAGGGTGCGGTCGCCCCGCGTCCCGCCGTCGCGCAGTCGGCACCACAGGACGCAGTCCCCGAGACGACACCAGAGTCGGCCCCGGGGAAGCAGTCCAGCTCGAAGCCCAAGCCGGCCGGCACGACACCGGCGAAGCAGCCTGGCTCGAAGCCCAAGCCGGCCGGCACGACGCCCGGGTCCACCCCGACCGCGTCGAGCAAGCGCAAGCAGAAGAAGTAGGAGGAAGGCACGATGAACGCGAGCACAGGTACGGCTACACCAGATCCCGAGGCTCCGGTCGTGGATCCCGAGGACCGGACCAAGCGCCTCGAAGAAGAGGGCGAGATCGCAGCCGACTACCTTGAGGAGTTCCTCGACATCGCCGACCTCGACGGCGACATCGACCTCGACATCAAGCACGACCGTGCCGCGGTCGAGGTGGTGGCGGACGACCCCAAGTCGCTGGCGCACCTGATCGGTAGCGGGGGCGAGGTGCTCGACGCGATGCAGGAGCTCACGCGCCTGGCGGTGCAGACCCGCACCGGAGTGCGCAGCCGGCTGATGCTCGACATCGGCGGCTACCGGGCCGCTCGCCGCGTCGACCTCACGCGTATCGCGGAGGCTGCGGTGGAGCAGGTGCGCAGCTCTGGCGAGGAAGTCGAGCTCGAGCCGCTCAATGCGTTCGAGCGCAAGGTGGTGCACGACGCGGTGGCGGCTGCCGGGTTGGTCAGCGACTCCCGAGGAGTCGAGCCCGAGCGGTACGTAGTGGTCCAGCCGGCGGGGACGCCTGCAGCGGTCACCGACTGAACTATCGGCCTCGACCGAGGGCCGGTGTGCGTCCCCGAGGACGTGCACCGGCCCTCGATGTGTTTGGCTACTTTCGACAGCGACTGGAGGACAAGACGTGGAGGGTTCGGACGTGGCGGCACAGGAGATGCCTGGCGGAGACACTGAGGTGCCCGACGGTGACACGCTCGGCACGAGCGACAGCGTCAAGGCCTACCTGGGCGATGCGTACGACGGCGTCGCCCACTACGCCGAGATGCTCCGTGACCAGGGCGAGCTCCGCGGTCTGATCGGGCCTCGCGAGGTGCCGCGCATCTGGGAGCGGCACATCCTGAACTCCGCTGCGGTCGTACCTTTCCTCCCGACGTCGGGGTCGGTGGCCGACATCGGATCGGGCGCAGGGCTGCCTGGCGTGGTGCTGGCGGTGATGCGCCCGCAGCTCGAGGTGATCCTCGTCGAACCGATGGAGCGGCGGACGACGTGGCTGTCGGAGGTGGTGGCCGAGCTCGGACTGACGAACGTCCAGGTGAAGCGCGGGCGGGCGGAGGAGTACCACGGCGCGTTCGAGGTCGACGCCGTGACGTCTCGAGCGGTGGCCGCACTGTCGAAGCTGGTCCGGTTGAGCATGCCGCTCGTTCGGGTGGGCGGGGAGATGGTGATCCTCAAGGGCCGCAGCGTCGCGGAGGAGGTTGACCCAGCGCGCAAGGTCTTGCGGAAGTACGCGGCGGGCGATCCCGACATCCTTGAGGGCTCCACCGTCGAGGGTGTGGAGTCCACGACAATCGTGCGTGTGCGCCGGGGGAAGTAGTCCTCGCGAGGAAGATGTTTCACGTGGAACGGGAGCGGTCGCCTGAGGGCGGCCGCTCCCGTTCTGGTTGAGAGCCTGAGCGAGATTCAATCCCGCTCGGGGACTGTCGGGCGTGGGGGTTCAAGTCCCCCTCCGGACAGTCGCTGGTGCCACGGCGGGGAAGGACGCCGACCGAGGAGTGCCCACCACGGCCGCGTGTCGGGCAGCGATCTCGTTCAGTTGGACCTACTCGTTTCACGTGAAACTGCCGGTGGGCATCCAACTAGGTCGCACGTCCGCTGGGCGCGCGACTCCAGCGACCGGCGCGGTTCGGCGCGTGGGTCGGTGTGGGTCCGCCCGTGTGAAATGAGTGTCGCAGAGAAGAGCGTGTTTCACGTGAAACGGATACCGCGCTGGCGAGCCGCATCAGCAGCGACTCTTGGCCAACTGGTCGAAACCGAGGTTGCCGGCAGGGCGGAGGTGTCAAGCGGATGCCCCCCCAGATGCGGGAGTCGTCAGTCAGACAGCCGAGACTGCCGCACAGGGCGAGGCGGCCGTCTAGTTGACGCCGATGCTCACCGATCCCGGACCCCTTCGATGGGTTGTTTCACGTGAAACCTGACTCGAGCGTCGGCCGTGCTGGCGGAGCGGGCTTCGGTCCTCTTTTCGGGCTTGGCGCCACCGAAACTCATCGCCTCACCCTGGGCGGGCCCGAATACCGGCGAAGAGTGGATCCGATCACTCTGAGGTCGGCGTTTCGACGGGGCGGAAGGGGTCGCCGACCTTAGCGTTACTCGCGTGTGCTTCTTCAGACGAAAGTCCAAGCGAGTAGCGGCAGCCAAGTCCGTTGCGGCGTCGGCTGCCTCCACAACGGCGCCCGACTCGTCCGCTTCCGAACAGGCCTCCGTTCTGGAGGAGCCTGCGACAGACGGAACGCGGTCGGCAGCTATGGCGTCAGCCCCGGCGGCGAGCTTCACTGCGGTCGCCGCCCGACCGGAATCGGATGATGACGGCAGGCGTGGGGACTCTGTGCCCATGCGCGCTGGAGAGCGGACCGATCCTCCGATCGTCGATGCGCCCCTCTCGGGATTTCCTGGATCTCAGGACGGCCCTTCGGTACAGGCTGACGGTCGTGGCGATGCTCTCTCGCAAGGAGCGACTGCGGGACGGGCCGAGGGCGCCGACAGGCCCACGGAAGGTCGGGAGCCTGATGCGTCAGGACGGGTCGACGAGGTGGTGGCAGCGCCGGCCGGCGGAGCCATGGACGCTGACGGAGAATCGACGACTGACTCCGCAGGCGACGCGGATGACGCCGCCGGCACGACCCCCGCGCCCCTGACCGAGGCCGCCGACTTGGGCGCTGAGAGCCTGAGCATGCCGAAGCCCAGTGCGGCTGATGTCGAGCAGAGGGAACTGGGGGCGGACGAACGTCCGGCGACCGCGCCGGCGAACGCGCCCGCGACCGCCCAAGTGGAGAACTACGAAGAGAAGCCCATCTCGTCCGAGGACATGGCGCCGCCTCAGCCCGTGATCTCGAGCAACGTGCCGCGGGACCAGGTCTGGGGCCAGGACCGTCCTGGCGATGAGGGCAGGAGCGTCGCTGCGCTGAGCGAGTTGATCGAGTCCGTAACGATGCCCGCTTCCGGGACCGAGGATCAGGAACCAGACATGACCGCTGTGACGGAGTCGGCCGAACCGACCGAAGCGCTGGAGCCTGAAGCGGACCCCAGCAAGACCGAGTGGGGGACCGGCGTGACATCCGCCGAGGTCGATCCCGACCAGATGGAAGAGCTGCCGTCAGATCGGCCCGTCCCGGCCGACGCGATCCGCCGAGCGAGCGAAGCCCTTGACGCAGCGGTGAACGCTGCGCCCGCAGTCCTCGGACCGCCCACGCCGGTCGACGATGACGAGTCGGTGGTTCTCGTGGACGCGGAATTCACACATTTCGACAGAGAAACAGAGCTGGAGTCCGAGCCAGAAGACGTAGCCAGCGATTACAGTGGCCGCGTGACGGATCCGATCCCTGTGCAGAGCCTCTCCGCTCCCGGTGTTTCACGTGAAACGTCCGGGTCGGCGCAGACGCCCAATGGCACACAGCAGCCCACGGGCGGCCCGCACGGTGGCGATGACGAGCGTCGGTCAGCCCTCATCGCAACCGTTCCGGCCGTTGACGATACGACGCCTGT
Organism: Promicromonospora alba; assembly: GCF_042654905.1. NCBI lineage: Bacteria > Bacillati > Actinomycetota > Actinomycetes > Micrococcales > Promicromonosporaceae > Promicromonospora > Promicromonospora alba. The sequence goes on along the minus strand of NZ_JBHSFI010000009.1, from coordinate 242,096 downwards.
CGCCGCCGAGCTCGCGATGGACGCTCGCCGACGCATTGAACTGCAAGGGCGCAAGTTCCCGCGCCCACCTAAGACGCGGATCATCACAGTGGCCAACCAGAAGGGCGGCGTCGGCAAGACGACGACCACGGTGAACGTCGCCGCAGGCCTGGCGCAGTCCGGCCTGAACGTGCTGGTCATCGACAACGACCCGCAGGGCAACGCCTCCACGGCGCTCGGCATCGAGCACCGCGCCGGGACGCCGTCGGTGTACGAGATCCTCGTGGAGGGGGAGTCGCTGGCCAGCACTATCCAGCAGTGCCCCGACGTCCCGAATCTCTGGGGTGTTCCGGCCACGATCGACCTCTCGGGTTCCGAGATCGAGCTCGTCTCGCTCGTTTCACGTGAAACACGACTCCGGAAGGCAATCGACAAGTACCTCGCCGATCGCATCGCTGCCGGCGAGGAGCGGATCGACTACGTCCTCATCGACTGCCCGCCGAGCTTGGGACTCCTTACGGTCAACGCATTCGTGGCGGGCCGCGAGGTCTTCATTCCCATCCAGTGCGAGTACTACGCGCTCGAGGGCCTGAGCCAGCTGCTCAAGACCATCGACCTGATCCGCTCGCACCTCAACCCGGAGCTGCGCGTCTCGTCGATACTGCTGACCATGTACGACGGTCGCACCAACCTTGCACAGCAGGTCGCGGGCGAGGTCCGTTCGCACTTCCCGGCCGAGACGTTCAAGACGACGATCCCGCGGTCGGTGCGCATCTCCGAGGCCCCGAGCTACGGCCAGACGGTGATGACCTACGACGCGACATCTACGGGTGCGCTGGCGTACCTTCAGGCATCCCGTGAACTGGCCGAGCGTGGCCAGGGTGGTTCGAGCCCGCGTCGTGCGATGCAGGCCGAGCCGGTCGGAGCGCAGGACTGATGATGCGCAGTGAAACGCGGGACGCGACGCGGACCGTGGCGATGGAGACGAAGCCTGTCCGCGCTGGGCGCGAGACCGGAACCGACGAGGAGACACGATGAGTGCGAAGCGACGCGGGCTCGGGCGGGGCCTGGGCGCCCTGATCCCGACGGGTCCCGAGCCGGATGAGCTCGGTGCCGGAACAGGGCCGGGCGAGTCCGACGGCGCCGACTACGCACTGGGGGGTTCGGTCGCGACCGTCGTGGAGGAGCGTCCGTCACCGGCGCTGGACGCGACGGACGAGGTGCCGGTGAGCACCATCTCTGTGGACACCGTCTCAGCGGAGCCCGCGACGGAGAAGAAGGCAGTCAAGACCAACGGCCCTCGTCCGAGCACCGTGAAGTGGGACTCGGCGATCGCCAGCGGCCGGCTCTCGGTCGCGAACGAAGCTGCGGAGGGCGGTGGTGCGTCTGCGCTCGACGACACGTTCTTCAGCCGCGAGGAAGGCGAGTCCTCTTCTGTTTCACGTGAAACAGGGGACCTCCTCCCGGTTCCGGGCGCGCGTTTCGCGGAGCTGCCCGTCACGGCGATTCGCCCGAACACCTGGCAGCCCCGCACGGTCTTCGACGAAGGAGACCTCGACGAGCTGGTCGAGTCGATCAGGGAGATCGGCGTGCTCCAGCCGATCGTCGTCCGTCCGGACAAGGAGCACCCTGGTGAGTACGAGCTCATCATGGGTGAACGGCGCTGGCGCGCGACGCAGGCAGCCCAGCTGGAGACCATCCCGGCGATCGTCCGGGAGACCGACGACGGCGACATGCTCCGCGACGCGCTCCTGGAGAACCTGCACCGCTCGGATCTGAATCCGCTCGAGGAGGCCGCGGCCTACCGGCAGCTCCTCGACGACTTCGGTTGCACGCACGAAGAGCTCGCGAACCGGATCGCGCGCAGCCGTCCCCAGATCTCGAACACGCTGCGTCTGCTCCGGCTGCCTCCGCTGGTGCAGCGACGTGTCGCCGCAGGCGTGCTCTCGGCCGGCCACGCTCGCGCACTCCTCGGTCTGAGCGACGGCGCGGAGATCGAGCGACTCGCTCAGCGCATCGTGTCGGAAGGACTCTCGGTACGCGCTACCGAGGAGATCGTCATGCTGACGGAGTCCGACGGCAGCAACGGCAAGACCCGCAAGGCGCCGCGTGCCGGCACCCGCAGCGAAGCGGTGGACGAGCTGGCGACCCGGCTCTCCGACCGGTTCGAGACCAGGGTCAAGGTGGCACTCGGCAAGACCAAGGGCCGCATGACCGTCGAGTTCGCCTCGGTCGAAGATCTCAACCGGATCCTCAATGTGATGGCTCCGGAGGAGCGCGGCCTCCTGAAGCCGCCCTCTGGCGCCTGACCCGCTGTAGCGGGCCGCGGAAGCGGTAGAAGCACACAAAGACGCTGGGCCGGCATCTCCGCACAGGGAGATGCCGGCCCAGCGTCGCTTCAGCTGTAGGCGGCGGCGTCAGGGCGCCAGAGCCAGCGTCGTGTCGACGATCTTGCGGTACAGAGCCGCGAGGTCTCGACCGCTCGCCGCGATCGCCTGGGGCAGGACTGACATCTCTGTCATGCCTGGCGCGACGCTGACCTCGAGAATCTGGGCTGTGCCCGAGGCGTCGAGGATCAGGTCGGTACGGGACAGATGACGCAGGTGCAGCGCCTGGTGGGCACGGACCGCGACGTCGGACACCAGCGTGGCCTGGTCCGGCGTGAGGCGGGCGGGGGCGAAGAACTCGGTCTCGCCGGCGACGTAGCGGGCGGCGTAGTCATAGCTGCCGTCGGCGACTATCTCCACGGCGGGCAGTGCCTCCGGACCACCGGGCCCTTCGATGACGCTGACGGCCAGCTCGGTGCCGATGACGGCCTGCTCGATGAGCGCCGTCTCGCCGTAGGCGAAGCACTCCACCATCGCTCGCGGCAGGTCCTCCGCCCGCGTCACGACGGTGACGCCGAGCGCGGAGCCGCCCTCTGTCGGCTTGACCACGAGGGGAAGCCCCAGCCGCCGCACTACCGTGTCGAGCACCGGCTGTGCCCCGAGGTCCCGGAAGAGGCTCTGGGGGAGCGTCACGTAGTCGGGCGTCGAGAGGCCGGCATCGAGCAGGGCTGTCTTCGAGATCGGCTTGTTCCAGACCGTGCGGCTGGCGCGCGGTCCCGTGCCCACGTACGGCAGACCGAGCATGTCGAGCACGTCGCGCACCGAGCCGTCCTCGCCGGACGAGCCGTGCAGCAGCGGCCAGACGACGTCGGGCCGGGTCTTGCGGAGGAACGCCAGGAGGTCGGCGTCGACGTCGTGCAGCACGACCTCCAGGCCGGTGGAGCGCAGAGCCTCCGCGACCCGACGTCCCGACCGGAGCGAGACGTCGCGCTCGTGCGACAGTCCACCGGCGAGGATGACCACCAGGGGGGTGCTGTCCGCAGCACCGGGCCTGTTGGGTTGCTTGGGTAGGCCCGCGGCGCCGGCGGATACCGGCGCAGACGGAGCAGGGGTGGAACTGGTCATCGAGAGACTCACTCGGTTGTGATCGACGGGTCAGCTGCCATCGTGCCAGACCGCCCGGCTTCCGGGGTGACCTGCACCTCGGACGCTACGGATGACGTCACGCCAGGTCCGGTGCGGGGCTTTCGACGTCGTCCGTGTCGGGGTCGGGCCGCGCCGCGGTGCCGAAGATCTGCACCAGCTCCGCCTCACCGTTGACGACGCCCGCCAGCCGGCGCACTCCCTCGCGGATACGTTCTGGTGTGGGGAAGCAGAATGACAGTCGCATGTGGTCGGCGCCGCTGCCGTCGTAGTAGAAGGCGGTGCCGGGGACGTACGCGACGCGCGCGGTGACGGCTCGGGGAAGCATCGCGCGGGAGTCGAGACCCTCCGGCAGCCGCACCCACACGAAGAACCCGCCCTTCGGCACGTTCCACGACGCACTCGGGAGATGTTCACCGAGCGCGCCCACCAGAGCGTCGCGCCGTTCGCGATACAGCTCGCGGTAGGCCTTGATCTGCGCTTTCCAGTCACACGTCTCGAGATAGGTCGCCACGGCGAGCTGCGAGGCGTTGGAGGGCGACAGGACCGCCGACTCGCTCGCCAGGACCAGCTTGTCGCGCACCGCGTGCGGCGCGATCACGAAACCGACCCGGTATCCCGGGGCGAACGTCTTGGAGAACGACCCGAGGTACAGCACGCCGTCGCTGTCGTAGGAGCGCAGCGCCGGCAAGGGTTCCTCGTCGAAGCCGAGCAGGCCGTACGGGTTGTCCTCGACGACGAGGACGCCGTGCCGGCGACAGATCTCCAGCAGCTGCGGACGACGTTCGGCGGAGAGCGAGACACCCGCAGGGTTCTGGAACGTCGGGACCGTGTAGAGGAACTTCACGCGGCGGCCCTCGGCCGCGAGGCGGGTCAGCGTCACGTTGAGCTCCTCGGGGACGAGCCCGTCGGCATCGAGCGGCACCTGGACGACGTCGGCCTGGTAGGACCGGAACACGCCGAGCGCTCCGACGTAGGACGGCGCCTCGGCGATGACGACGTCACCCGGGTCGATGAAGATGCGGGTCACCAGGTCGAGCGCGGACTGCGAGCCGGTGGTGACGACGACGTCGTCGGGGTGGGCCGAGACGCCTTCGAGCGCGACGACCTGCGTGATGTGCTCACGCAGGCTCTCTTCGCCCTGACCGGAGCCGTACTGGAGGGCAGTGGTCCCCTTGGTGGCTATGAGCCGCTGCATGGTGTCCGCGATGACATCGAGGGGGAGACCCTCGAGGTACGGCATGCCACCCGCGAGCGACACGACCTCGGGACGGTTCGCGACCGAGAAGAGTGCCCGGATCTCCGAGGCGCGCATGCCGTGCGCTCGTGCCGCGTACGCGCCGAACCATGGGTCGAGGCGGTTACCGGCGGTCTCGGGAAGCTCGTTCACGCGGCCCAGTCTCGCACGGGAGCGGTGTGCGGCAGAGTCTCCGTTCGTGGCGAAACGGTGAGACTACGGGGCTCGCGACGACAAAGAGCGCGTGTCCCGAGACACCCGATGACGTGATCAGGTGAGACGGACACGCGCTCTTCGTAGCGGTGCGTGCGAGGTCAGCCCGCGAGAACCTCGTCGATCTCCTCGGTCAGCGCGCGCTTCGGGCGGGCGCCGATGATCGACTTGACGACCTCACCGCCCTTGTAGACGTTGAGCGTCGGGATCGACACGATGCCGTAGTCCATGGCGGTCTGGCGGTTCTCGTCGGTGTCGATCTTGACGATCTTGATCTTGCCCTCGTACTCCTCCGACAGCTCCTCGAGGATCGGCGCCACCATGCGGCACGGGCCGCACCAGGTCGCCCAGAAGTCGACGAAGACAGGAATGTCAGAGTCGAGGACCTCGGTCTTGAAGGTGTCGTCGGTGACCTTGATGGTGCTCATCCAGCATCTCCTTGTTCGTGGCCCCTAGGGGCCGAGAGGGGCGGGGTCGGTGGGAACCGGCCGGGAGATCAGTCGTTCAGCGAGTCGAGGAAGGCCTGGGCGTCGAGCGCCGCGGAGCAGCCCGATCCGGCGGCCGTGATCGCCTGGCGGTAGGTGTGGTCGACGGCGTCACCGCACGCGAAGACACCGGGAAGGTTGGTCCGAGTACTCCGGCCCTCGACGAGGATGTAGCCGTTCTCGTCCAGGTCGACCTGGCCCTTGACCAGATCGGTGCGGGGCTCGTGGCCGATCGCGACGAACAGGCCGGTCGCGTCCAGGTCCCTGATCTCGCCGGTGACCGTGTCGCGCAGGCTGATACCCGAGACCTTGCTGTCACCGGAGATACCGGCGACCTCGCTGTTCCACGCGAACTCGATCTTCGGGTCCGCGAGGGCCCGCTCAGCCATGATCTTGGAGGCGCGCAGGTCGTCGCGGCGGTGCACGACGGTGACCTTGGACGCGAACCGGGTGAGGAACGTGGCCTCCTCCATCGCGGAGTCGCCACCACCCACCACTGCGATGTCCTGGTCACGGAAGAAGAAGCCGTCACACGTCGCGCACCAGGAGACGCCGCGCCCGGAGAGGCGCTTCTCGTCGGAGATGCCCAGCTCGCGGTACGCGGATCCGGTGGCGAGGATGACTGCGCGGGCGCGGTAGGTGTCGCCGCCGCCGGTCACGATGGTCTTGACGTCACCGGACAGCTCGACCTGCTCGGCGTCGTCCCAGATGACCTTGGCGCCGAACTTCTCGGCCTGCTCGCGCATGGCCTCCATCATGTCGGGACCCTGGATCCCGGCAGGGAAGCCGGGGAAGTTCTCGACCTCGGTGGTGTTCATCAGTGCGCCACCGGCAGTGACCGAGCCCGCGATGACGACGGGCGCAAAACCCGCGCGCGCCGCATAGATGGCTGCGGTATATCCCGCGGGGCCGGACCCCACGATGACGACGTCGAGCACGGGGGCGTCGGTGGTCCCGGCAGCCGGAGCGGTGGTCTGTTCGGTCAAGGTGTTCTCCTCGAGTTCCATGGGCACACGCCATAACACGCGACCGTGTCCTAGTGTTCCAGGCCAGGTCACCTACGGCGTCATCGTGGGCGTGAACCTCGCCACACAACATCGACATTCTTCGATGGGCGGTCGGGCCCCGGCGCTCAGACGCCGAGAACGCCGGGGAAACGAACCATCGACATCATGGGTTCGTTCCCGCCGGCGTTCTGGATTGCTCTGCTGGCTGACGAGGGGTCAGCTCAGCACCACCTCGTTCAGTTCCAGCCGGAAGCCGTTCGACGCCTGCGGCAGCTCGGTCACCCAGATCGTGAACGAATCACTCTCGATCGGCTCGGGCAGCTCGAACGTGGTGGTCTCGGAGAAGGCGCCTTCGGCGAGCACCTCACCGCCCGCACCGCCCTTGAGGATCTGCACCTTGCCGCCCGGAGTGTTGGTCAGCAGCTCGACCTTGCTGACTGAGGCCGGCTCGCGCAGCTTGAGCTCCATACCGAGCGAGTCCTTGTAGCCACCGAACGCGGCCTGCTGGTACGTGGTCGTGTAGTAGAACGTGGCCGGGTCGGTGTCGTACGCGAGCTCGACCTTCTCGGGGTGGTCGATGGTCTCGCCGTTCCAGTCGAGCGTGCCGAGCAGTGCGGCCGAGTCGATCACCGGTCGCGCCTCCGTCTGCGCCGGGGGAGAGGACGGTGAGCTGCCCTCACCCTCACCCCCGGCGTCGCTGGCCGAGGCACTCACGTCAGGCGACGGTGAAGCCTCGGCGATCAGCTCCGGAGAAGGCGAGAGCACCGAGTTGATGGCCCAGATCAGCCCGGCCACCACTGCGACACCGACCAGCCCGAGCACGATCGGCGTCGGGTTGACGCCGCCGCGCTTAGGTGCGGGCTGGGTGGCGAACCCGCCGTCCTGGCCGTAGTAGCCGCCGCCCTGGTCGTATCCGGCCGGGGCGTACTGCGGCGGGTACTGCTGGGGTGCACCCTCCTGCGCGTACTGCCCCTGGTCGTAACCAGGCAGGACCTGGCCGACCGGCTGGCCGAACTGGTCGTAGCCCACCGGTACACCACCATCCGGAGGCGGCGGCGGCACAGGGGCGTGCCCGCCGAACACCTGCGGCTCGTAGGTGTAGTCGTTCTGCGGCTCGGGATAACCAGCGGGCACATTGCCCGCTCCCGTCGCCATCGTCTCGTCGTTACGTGCGATCCGGCCGGTGACCGGGCGTCGAACGGGCGGTGTGCCCTCGGCGCCGAAAGCGTCGGCGATTGACTGCCGTCGCGGCCCCTCCGGCTCGGGCTGCACGAATCCAGGCAGCGATGCCACTACGGAAACCTCTCCCCACGGCTGAAGAGCCGTGGTCACGTCGTCGGGGTTCATCGGTCCGTCGGTGCTGCCGGGCGCGGCGAACGTCCGGCCCACCAGAGCATCGATGTCGGGGTCCACGTGGGGAACCAGCGTGGAGAGCGGCGCCACAGCGCCGGAAGCGTCGAGCAGCGCGGGCAGTGGGATCAGGGTGTCCTTGGCGATCCAGTCGGCCTCGAGATCCTGGCCGGGCCAGCGCGCCGTCATCGCGTAGTAGAGCAGGGCCACCAGGCCCTGAGCGTCGAGCTGCGCGGGCTGGACGTTGAGCGTCGCACCGGAGGCCAGGCCGCCGTCGAGCCCCAGACCGGTGATCCGGACCTGGTGGCCGTCCACCCGCACGGCCTCGGGGCGCAGCGCGGTGTGATGCACACCGCGTGCGTGCGCCACGCCGAGGGCGGCGGCCGCCTCACCTACGATCGCCCGGGCCTGCTGCTCGTCCACCAGACCGCTCGAGACGATCTCGGTCAACGTCGAGCCGGTGTGCGGTTCGGAGACGACATACTTGCGGCCGTCGGCGTCGGACCCGGCGTCGAGGACCCGGACCAGACGTGGGTCCGTGACGAGCGCGGCGCGCCGGGCGGAGTCCAGGGCGTCACCCGCATACGGCCCGGTCACAAGGGTCACGCGGACTTCGCGGTCCAGGATCAGGTCGTGTGCCTCCCAGGCGGTTGCCGCGGTGAGGTCGGTCGACACCTGCTGGCTAAGCCTGTATCTCTCGACCAGCACAATGCCTGGCTCGACGGTGCTCACGCGGACCTCCTCGCTCGCTCGGGGGACAGTAGCAGGTGCGCGACCGCAGGGGCCGGGCACCGTCGCCATGCTACGCGGAACCGCCGACAGCCCGTCGAAATGTCGCAGAGACGCAACGAAAGCGCAGATCAACGATCTGCGCTTTCGTTACGACGACGGAGCGGGTCAGCGCTTGAGCCGTGCGAGCAGCGGGCCGAGCAGGCGATCGAGCTCCTTGACCCGGAGCAGGCGGAGCAGCACCACGTAGATGATGACCATGACCAGGCCGCACAGCGCCGACACCCACAGGCCGCTGAGCATGGTCAGCACCCAGCCGTTGCCGAACGAGAGCACCTCGAACCCGCCGACCAGTCGGTACACACCCCATCCGGCCAGCCCGGAGACGACGGCTGCGAGGAGCGTCTTGGCGTGGAGCGCGAGCACGCGGCCGCCGTCGAGCCGCCCGCCGAGCTTGGTCTTGAGGCCCCGGGTGCGCAGGAGCACGGTGATCCAGTTCGACAGGGCGTACGCGCCGGCGGCGGCAATCACCCAGGTCTCGATCGGCAGCCAGATCTGTGCGGCGATCAGCCCGGCCACCAGCACGAGCGTGGACGGCACAGTGATCCAGAAGACGGAACGCCCGTCCTCGTAGGCGTAGTAGACCCACTTCATGAGGGCCATCGCGCCGAGCGGCACGAGGCCGAACGAGAGAGCGACCAGCACCGGCGCGATGAGCGCGGTGCCCTCCTCGCCCGCCGTGGGGACGATGAACGCCGTGGCCGGGGCGGCCAGCACGGTCAGGGCGGCGGTGGCGAACACCGTGAAGACACCGATCGTGCGCAGACCCGTGGACAGGTCGTCACGGACGCGGTCCGTGTCGCCTTCCTGCGCGGCCTTGCTGATGCCCGTGAACAGGGCGGTCGCGATGGAGACGGTGACGAGCGAGTGGGGCAGCAGGTAGATCAGGAGTGCCTGCGCGTAGGAGCCGTTACCGGCGACCGCCACCAGGGGTGTGCTTGCCGCGCCGGCCTCGGCCGAGACCCGGGTCAGGTACAGGACGCCTGCCTGCTCCAGCACCACCGCGGCGAAGGTCCACAGGGCCACCGACCCGGCCGAGCGCAGTCCGATTCCGCGCAGCCCCAGGCGGAAGTGCCAGCGGAAGCCCGAGCGGAGCAGGGGAACCAGCAGCACGAGCGCCTGCGTGGCGATGCCGAGGGTGGCGGTGCCCGCGAGCAGGATCGTGCGTGGGGTGTCCCACTCCGACAGGTCGTTGATGCCGAGCTCGGGCGAGGTGCCGAACAGCACGAGGAAGATGCCGAACCCGATGACGGAGACGACGTTGTTGGCCACCGGCGCCCACATGAACGGCCCGAACTGCTCGCGGGCGTTCAGCACCTGGCCCAGCAGCGTGTACAGGCCGTAGAAGAAGAGCTGCGGGATGCACCAGAAGGCGAACACGGTGCCGAGTGCGAGCTTCTCTTCCGTCCAGCCGTCCGTGTAGAGCATCACCACCCACGCCGACGCACCCGTGAGGATCGCGGTGATGGCGAGAATGCCGACCGCCGAGACGGTGAGCAGCTTGTCGATCCGCTCCTGCGTGTTGTGCGCGCGGAACGCCTTGACGATCTGCGGCACCAGGACGGCGTTCAGCATGCCGCCAGCGAGAATCGCGAACATCACGTTGGGCAGCTTGTTCGCGACGTCGAACGCGTTCGCGACCGTGCCCACCGACCCGATGGCAGCCACCAGCATCAGGTTTCGCACCAGGCCGCCGAGGCGGGAGGCGGCGGTGCCCGCCGCCATCACCATCGAGTTGCGGCCCAGTCCGCGGGCCGCCGGCGGTGGCGTGGCGGGCGCGCCCGGGCCGCTCGCGGCCTCCGAGCTGGGGTCCGACGCGGGGTCGGTCGGTACGGTCACGGCTTTCTCCTGGGTCAAGCGACTACTCCCGTGGTCTGGGGCCTTGCCCGGTGCTGCGCGGCCGAAGTGTGCGGCGGCCGAAACACTACTCTGCCCGGACGGCCACGGAGTCCGTCGCCGTCGGCGTCGTCGGCTCGGGCGCCTCGGCCGCCGTCCCGGTCGCCTCCTCGACGTCCTCGCGGGTGGCACGGTACGGCGAACGACCGCGCCGCACCGTGCGCCAGATCCCGGCAAGGAACAGCAGCGCGACGAGGCCCGCGGCGATCCAGGTGCCGACCTCTTCCCAGCCCGCGCGAACGCGGACCTGGAATGCCGACTCGTCGGTGAACTGGGCGCCGGTCGGCGTGAAGAGCAGTGCATCGACATCGACGTCACCGGAACCGATGGCGCGCACCGGAATCTGTACGTCGAGCTCCTGACCGGCCGGGACGGTCGTGGTGTTGCGGTTGCCGACCGTGAGCCGCGGATGGTCGGCGCGCAGTGCGACGGTCACCGTCGCGTCCACGTCGAGCGTGTTGCGCACGCGTACCGGGATGTTGCCGACGTCAGTGATGAAGTTGATGTCCTGGCGGGGGACGACGGTCACGGACTCGTGCGTGAACTTGTCGGCCGCCTCGAGCACCCGCTTGGCGAGCAGGTTCCTGATGCCGGGGTCCGACCGCTGCGCGACCGCCAGCGGCGTTACCAGACGGGCGACTCCCGGCTGCCAGAGCGGGGCAGGGTCGTCGACAGCGATGGACGAGAACGTGACGACCGCGTCCCGAGCACGCTCGAGCCTGGCGACACTGCTCGCGGAGAGCTCCGCCTTGTGCACCTTGTGGTTCGGGAGAGGCTCGCGCACGACGTCCGGCGCATCCTGGGCGAACAGGTCGTCCAGGGTCGTGGTCTCCACCCAGTCGGCGTCCTCGAGCGCCCTCAGGACGGAGGTCGCTGCCGCGGCGTCCGGCGTCCAGGTGCGCGGCATCACTATCGACTTGGTCGGCGGCTCTTCCGGTGACTGGTTCACGATGGCTGCCGTCTCCGCGAGGAGGCGTTGCGTTCCCTCGGCGGCGGTGGTCCTGGTGCCTGCAGGCACCGCGTCAGCGGCGCTCTCGGCGTTGGTGGTCTCCGCCTGAGACAGGTCGGTCGCCGAGAGAAGCGCGCTCGTCAGCGTGGGGTCGGTGACTGCGGCGTGCGCCGTGCCCGACGGGGTGGCGACCTCCGCCCGACCGGTGGCCGTGCCGCTCTCGGTGGACAGTCCACCACTCACCACGACGTTCGGCCGACCTGCTGCCACGGCCAGCCCGAGCGTCTCGATGTCCGGCACGGCGCCGTCGGCCGGCCAGGCGAGGCCCTGGCGCCAGCCCTTCGGGACACGCCAGTCGTCCAGGCGGGGCGCACGGAGGAAGCTGCGCGGGCCCATGGTGCGCACGTCGGCGTGCGCCAGCGCGGCGAGATCAGGGTCGCGATCGGGGAGCGTGTACGTGGTCGTGTTGCCCGCGGCGTCGAGGAGACGGTCGGACCAGGCGATGAGTGCGGAGTCCTTCGACGCCGCGGCGACGGCCATCACCGCAGGGTCGACGGCGAGCGACAGCTTGCTGTGCTCCGCGACCTCCACCACGCCGTCGAGCCGCTGGCCCGCGGCGGCCAGCTGCGCCAGCTCGATGTCGGTAGTGCTGTGGTCCGCCGGGTCGGTGGCCGGACCGGTGATGCCGGCGAGGATGCTGAGCCGCATGGGCGCACGCTCGGCGCCGTCGGCGTCGTAGAGCAGGAACGAGCGCGCGATGCCGAGCCGGCCCGTGGCGTCGTCGACGCTGACCGCGAACCGGCGGGGGCCGAAACCTTGCAGGTACTCGACACCAGGGTTGTAGGTGAACGACACGTCCTTGGACGCACCCGCGTTCAGCCGCGCGAGCGGCTGCGTGGTGGGCACGCCCCTGACCGGGTCCAGCAGGTCTGCGGAGGCCCACTCGCTGACCTCGGCGCGGGTCGTGATCGCCACGTAGTTGACGGCGAAGTTGACGTTGGCTCCGGAGATGACGGCGCCGGTGTGGTTGGTGATCCTCGCCCGGATGGTCACCTCGTCGCCGCGCTTCGCGGTCGGGTGCGAGACGTCGGTGATCGAGACGTCCACCGTGCCCTGGGCCGACGGCGCGGCGGGAACACCCTCGGAGAGGTCCTCGGCGACCGTGTCGGAGACGGGAGCCGGGGCTGTGCCGACGGCGGCACCTCCAGACGTCGGACCGGTGGCGTGAGCCGGAACCATGGTGGACCCGGCAAGCAGCACGGCCGCCAGGAGCACGGCGCCTGTCTTGCCGGTGTGGCGGGCCGCCCGGCGGAGGGCGGAACTGTGTGCGAGGTCGGGGTGCTGCGTCATGGCAGGTCGGGGCGCTCCGTGGGGAAGGCGTCGGCACGCAGCGCGTCCCGGAGATTCCTCGACGACTCGAGGAGTTCCAGGGCGGCGACGGCCAGTCGCTGCTCGTTCGGGTACGACAGGCGAGCAGCGAGTTCGTCGACCCTGACCCAGAGAGCGTCCTCGGCTTCGCCGTCCGGATCGTCCTCCACGGTCAGGCGACCGCCCTCCGCGCGCAAGAGGTAATGGTGCACCACCTTGTGGACTCTCCGGTCCTCACCGGTGAACCAGTAGTCGATCACGCCGAGCTCCGCCTGGATCGAGCCGCGGATCCCGGTCTCCTCGCGAATCTCGCGGATCGCCGCCTCTTGAGGCGTCTCACGACCCTCGAGATGTCCCTTCGGCAGGCACCATTCGAGGCGCCCCGTCCGGTTCCGGCGCAGCAGCACTGCCGCGCTGAAGTCCTCGGGCCGTTCAGAACCGCCTCGCAGCACCAGGCCGCCCGCGGAGGTCTCGTCGACGACGGGCAGGTGTGTCGGGCTGTTCGCCGCTGCGCGCCGGGCAGGATTCACCCGCAAGGGCGCTCCGCCGGGCGGCGGGGGCACCTCCGGACGACCGTCAGGACGGTCGCTCGCCGGAACTGGGGTGGACATGCCCCAACACTACCGACTGAGCACCGTTGGTCTGGTCAGGAGCAGGGGCGCGGGCGGTTTCGGGCACGGGTTCGGACATCAGGACCGGGTTTGCCGGTGCGAGTGATCTTGCGGTGAGTGTTGCCCGGCCGCGTCTGGGAGAATCTTGGGCTGTGTCTATCCCTGAGCAGGATCTGTTGCGGCGCGCGCTCGGCGTGCTGACCGAGATGGCGCCCGCCGCGCTCGAGCTGGGCGACCAGTTCCGCGCCGCCGGGCACGAGCTCTCGCTGGTCGGTGGTCCGGTGCGGGACGCGTTCCTGGGTCGTGCGAGCAACGACCTGGACTTCGCGACGTCGGCCTCGCCGAACCAGACGCAGAAGATCCTCGCGCGCTGGGGCGACTCGAACTGGGACATCGGCCGGGAGTTCGGCACCATCGGGGCACGGCGCGGAGACGTCGTCGTCGAGGTGACGACGTACCGGACCGACAAGTACGACCCGGCGTCGCGCAAGCCGCTGGTCGAGTTCGGCGACTCGCTCGACGGGGACCTGTCGCGCCGCGACTTCACCGTGAACGCGATGGCCGTGCGCGTGCCCGACCTGACGTTCGTGGATCCGTTCAACGGCCTGAGCGACCTCGCGGCAGGGGTGCTGCGCACGCCCATCGCCCCAGAGCGCTCGTTCGACGACGACCCGCTGCGCATGATGCGCGCCGCCCGGTTCGCGGCCCAGCTCTCGTTTCACGTGGAACCAGGGACGCTCGCCGCGCTGGTCGCGATGGCCGAGCGGATCGAGATCGTGTCGGCGGAGCGGGTGCAGGCGGAGATCACCAAGCTGCTCCTGAGCGACAACCCGCGGGCGGGTCTCGAGGTCCTCGTCGACACCGGCCTTGCCGAGCAGGTCCTGCCCGAGCTGCCCGCGCTGCAGCTCGAGATCGACGAGCACCACCGGCACAAGGACGTCTACCAGCACTCGTTGACCGTGCTGGAGCAAGCGATCGCCCAGGAGACCGGCCCGGACGGCGCTGTGCCGGCCCCGGACCTGGTGCTACGTCTGGCCTCGCTGCTGCACGACATCGGCAAGCCCGCCACGCGCCGGTTCGAGCCAGGCGGGGGAGTCAGCTTTCACCACCACGAGGTCGTCGGAGCCAAGCTCACCGCGAAGCGGCTCAAGGCCCTCAAGTTCGAGAAGCAGGTGGTCAAGGACGTGTCACGGCTCGTAGAGCTGCACCTGCGGTTCCACGGGTACGGGGAGGGCGCGTGGACGGACTCCGCCGTCCGCCGCTACGTGACCGACGCCGGCCCGCTCCTCGAGCGGCTGCACCGCCTGACCCGTGCGGACTCGACGACCCGCAACAAGCGGAAGGCCAAGCGGCTGTCCGACGCGTACACGGACCTGGAGGACCGGATCTCCGCCCTGCGTGAGCAGGAGGAGATCGACGCGATCCGCCCGGACCTGGACGGGACGCAGATCATGGAGATCCTCGGGATCTCGCCGTCGCGTGAGGTGGGCGAGGCGTACAAGTACCTGCTGAGCCTGCGCATGGAGCGCGGCCCGCTGGGCGAGGAAGCGGCGACGGAAGAACTGAAGAGGTGGTGGGCGGAGCGGTAGGGCGCATGCAGCGTCGGGGCGAGAAGATCCCCGCGCCGTCTCGCTCACGCTCGCTCGTTCCTCGCTCCCTCCGCTACGGCTTTACGGCGGCGCGGGGATCTTCTCGCCCCGACACCGCATGCGGCGTCGCCGGCGGGGTTATACGTGGGTCGGGTCGAAGAGGGCGCTGACCGACTCGCCGCTGTGGATGCGGCGCACCGCCTCGGCGAAAGCCGATGCGACGCTGATCACGGTCAGCTTGTCGTGAGCCAGCAGCCCGGCAGTCGGCACCGTGTTGGTCGTGACGATCTCGACCACGTCCGGGTCGGCTGCGATGCGGTGGACCGCGTCGTTGGCGAAGATCCCGTGCGTGCAGGCGATCCGCACGCTGCGCGCGCCGTGCTCGCGCAGCAGGTCGAGGATGGCGATGATCGTGGACCCGTTGGCGATCTCGTCGTCGAGCACGATGATGTCGCGGCCGGTGACGTCGCCGATCAGGGACGTGATCTCGACCCGGTCGCCGTCGAACCGCTCCTTCGCGGCCGCCGCGACGGGAACACCGAGCATCTTGGCGAACGCCGACGCGCTCTTCGCGTTCCCGAGGTCGGGGGAGACCACGGTGGCCTTCGACAGGTCGCTCGGCAGGAAGTGCGCCGCGAGCTCGCGGAGCGCGTTGAGCTGATCGGTCGGCACCCGGAAGAACGCCTGCACCTGCGGTGCGTGCAGCGTCATCGTGAGGATGCGGTCCACGCCTGCCGTCTCCAGCAGGTCCGCGACGAGGCGGCCGCCGACCGAGATGCGCGGCGCGTCCTTCTTGTCCGACCGCGCATACGCGAAGTGCGGCATGACGGCGGTGATCCGGGCCGCTGACGCGCCCTTGGCCGCGTCGATCATCAGCAGGAGCTCCATCAGGTTCTCCTGCGTGGGGCGCGCCACGGGCTGCACCAGGTAGACGTCGCGCTCGCGACAGTTCTCCAGGAGCTGGACCTGCAGGCAGTCGTTGGCGAACCGCTGGATGTTGATCGGGCTCAGCGCGACGTCGAGATCAGCGCACATCTCGTGAGCGAAGCGCTGACCCCCGGTACCTGCGAAGACCCGTACCTCGGCCATGGCTGGAAGTCTACGGAACGTCGAGCCGACGCGCCTAGCAGCAAGACGGCATCATGTGGTTGGTGAGCCTCACCGACTGGCAGACCTGGGAACCGTTCGTCGACGCGCTGCGTCGCTCCGCACCGCCCGGGACGGACGTGAGCGAGTTCGTCGGCACCGTCGGCCGCGGCGCGTGGCAGGGCACCTACCTGGACGACGGCGACGCCGAACTCCGTCGCGAGCACTACCGCAAGCTCGCGCGCGAGGCCGCCCGGACCGGCGACCGTGGTCCGAAGGCGGACCTCGACGACGCACTGCGCGCGCTCGCCGAGCTCACGCCGGACGCCGAGCAGACCGTGCGGGTAGTTGCCGCCGGTCGCCCCGACGGCGATGTCGTCGAGCTTGTCGCGCTCCCGTCGGCCGTCGACTCGGGGCCGGTCACGCCGATCCTCGAGGTCGTGCTGGAGCCGGGGGCGCTCCCGGCGCAGTACCTCGCGACGATAGTGCCGCCGTCGGACGCCGCTGTCGCGCCATCGGCCGATCCGGACGCCGTGGCGCGCGTGATCGCCGAACGGATGCCCGACGCCGTCGGCGCGTCACCCGACGAGATGGCCGCCGCCGAAGCGGACCTGCCCGCGGGATCGCACCTGCCTGACGAGGTGCGTGCGCTGTATGCGTCAGCGGGTTCGGGGAGTCTGAAGCTCGCGCCCGAGGAGGACCGGTTCGGCGGGTTCGAGATAGTGCCGCTGAGCGGCAGCTTTCTCCGGGAGGCGTTCCTGCCTGCCGCACGCTTCAGCACCTGGTCCGCCGACGCCGGCACCTTCGCCCCCGAGGATCCGTCCGGCAGGGTGCAGCCGGTGATCGGCTCGCCGCTCTGGTTCCCCGTGGGGACCGACGGCGCCGGGAACGTCTACGCCGCCGATCTCGCACCGGGCACGGCCGGGCACGTCGGACAGATCCTGCTGCTCGACCACGAGATGCGCGCCGGGGCGGTGTACCGGGCGGAGAGCCTGGCAGCGCTGCTCCTCGGACGGACGGCGGGCTCGGCGGAACCAGGTCTCGACAAGCTCGACCAGCGAAGGCCGGACCAGGCCGGAGTGGGGCGCGGGGCAAGCTCGGCGGGCCCGGGTCCCGACAGGCTCGACCAGCGAGAGCCGGAGTTCCTGAACCTCGACCCGGCAGGCTGGGCCGAGCGGCTCGACGCCGGGACGGTGCCGGACACGCTCAAGGCTGCCGGCCTCGTCCCCGACCCGGCCCGTCCGCCTGCCCTCACCGAGTCGATCTCGGCCGCGAACCGGCTGCTCGACCTGCGCGGTCTGGAGCCCATCGAGGTCACTCGCGTGACCCGTCCCGAGCGGAAGGGCCTGCTCGACCGGCTCTTCGACCGGTAGGGCGCGCGGACCCGACCAGGACGCGAAGAGGGCGGGAACCCGGTACCGGATTCCCGCCCTCCGCACGCCCGCGGCCCTTACCCTGCCGGGTCAGTGACCGCCGCTGAACTCGCCGTCCGACTCCGGGCGCTTGATCATCGTCGCCAGCCCGATGGTCACCGCCATCACGCCGGCGCCGATCCCGAAGGCCAGGCCGGCACCGCCGGCCATGCCCTCCGCGGCAGACGCACCTGCCTCGGTCAGGGACGTGGAGTGGATGGTCATGATCGCGATGAACAGCGCGGTACCGGCAGCACCGGCCACCTGCTGCACAGTGTTGATCGTGGCCGAACCGTGCGAGTACTGGTGCGGCTTGAGCACCCCGAGCGCGGCGCTGAACAGCGGCGTGAACACGGAGGCCAGGCCGACCATCAGCAGGATGTGCGCGCCGAGGACGTAGAAGATCGACGTCGTGGGCGAGAGGAACGCGAACGCGCCGATCGCCACGGTGACCAGTGCCGTCGCCGGGATCAGGATCGGCCGCGGGCCGAACTTGTCGTACCAGCGCCCGACGACCGGGCCGAGCACGCCCATCGCGACGCCACCCGGCAGCATGAGCAGGCCGACGGTCAGCGGCGGCAGGCTCAGGGCCTCCTGCAGCACGAGCGGCAGCACGATCAGGGTGCCGAACATCGCCATCATCGAGACCGCCATGATGCCGACCGCGACGCGGAAGTTCGACTCGAGGAACGTCCGCAGGTCGAGCAGCGCCGAGTCGGTCCGCTGGCGGGCGATCTGCCGCCAGATGAACAGGCCGAGCACCGCGAGTCCCACGCCGAGCGGGATCCACGGGTTGATCGCGGTGGCGTGCTGCGACGCCTCGCCCAGGCCCGACAGGCCCCACACCATTCCGCCGAACGCGACCAGCGCGAGCAGGAGGGAAAGCGGGTCGAGGTGGTGCTCGTCCTTGTCGGACACGTCGCGGATCCAGAGGATGCCCGCCACCAGGGCGAGCGCCGAGATCGGCAGCACGACGCCGAAGACGCCGCGCCAGCCCAGCGGCTCCAGGACCGCACCCGACAGCGCCGGGCCGAGCGCCGGGGCCAGGGCGATGACCAGCGTGACGTTACCCATGATGCGCCCGCGCATGTGCGGGGGCACGATCGTCATGATCGTCGTCATGAGCAGCGGCATCATGATCGCCGTGCCCGTCGCCTGGACCACACGGCCGGTCACGAGGATCGCGAAGCCCGGCGCGATCATCGCCAGGGCGGTGCCGCCCGTGAACAGGGCCATCGCCAGCAGGTAGGCACCGCGCGTGCCGAGCCGGTTGATGAGGAACCCGGTCGCCGGGATGACCACGGCCATCGTCAGCATGAACGCGGTGGTGAGCCACTGGCCGGTCGTGGCGGTGATGCCGAGGTCCGCCATGATCGGCGGGAGCGCGACCGACATGGTGGTCTCGTTGAGGATCACCGTGAAGGCGCTCGCCATCAGCAGGGCGATCGCGCGGAAGTGGCCGGGGGCCAGCTTGTCCGTGCGGGTCGGTGCGACCTCGTCGCCCGCAGCGGGCGGCGTGGCAGGTGGTTCGTTCAGGTGGTCGGATGTGTCGATGGTGTCGGTACTCATAGGCTTGCCCTCTCGGTACGGTGCGCGCGGGCCGAGATCGAGAGCGACATTGCACACGACCTACGTCTAAACGACGCCGGAACATCGTCGGGTATTCCCTCCGATGATCGCGACCTCTTTTTTACCGACGTCTGCGGTCAGCAGAAATCATCGGTTCTGCCCGGTGCTCTTTGCCCGATCGCCGAGACGTCAGCTCCCCGCGGCGTCCGCGGGCTCCCCGGAGTCCGTCGAGTCTCCGGGAGACACCGACTCCGTGACCGGTGCGGCCACGCCGAGCGTCACGCCCTGCGCGGCCATGAACGGCTCGGGGTCCACCGCCTGGCCGTTGACCCGTACCTCGTAGTGGAGGTGGCAGCCCGACGACGTGCCCGCACCCGCCGGGTCGATGCGCGAGTCGCCGCCCATCGACGCGATCTGCTGCCCGGCCTGCACCGTCTCGCCGACCCGCACCAGGTTGGTGCCGGTGAGCAGGTGGCCGTACGTCGAGTCGAGGCCCAGGCCGTGCTCGATACGGATCGTGTTGCCGGTGCCCCAACCGGTCGCTCCGGAGATCACCACGCGTCCCGCCGCTGCCGCGTACACCTGCGTACCGCAGGACGCCGCGATGTCCTGGCCCAGGTGATAGGTCGACGCGCCGGCGATGCCCGTGCTGCGCGGCCCGAACCCCGACGCCTTGGAGCCGACCGCCGGGTTGGCCCAGCCACCGGCGCCGACGGCGGCGTGCCCGACCGAGCCGGACATGCAGGGCGCGCCGGCCGCCGCACCCTGGATGGACCGGGACAGCGCCTCGAGGTCCTGCGCATCCGCCCCGCTGACGAGCTGGATCACCTGGAGCGCCTGGTCCCAGTACTTCTGGTAGTGGTACGGGTCGGCGTTGCGCTGCGCCTTGTGCGCGGCGAGCGTCGGCTCCAGCGTCTCCCAGCCGGTGACCGCGAGCAGGCGGTCGTAGAACCGGCCCGACGACTGCACTGGGTCGAGGCGCTCCTCGACGGTCCCGTACCACTTCTGCTCCTGGAACATGCCAATCGACGACGTGAGCGTCCCGTCGGGGTTGCGCACCCCGAACCGGTCATCGCCGTAGGACAGGTTGCGCATGCCGGACTCGCCGAGCGCCGTCATCACCGCGATGGCCTGGGCCCGGGCGGGCACCCCGCGTTCCTGGCCCACCTGCAGGATCACCGTCGCGTTCTGCAGCTGCTCGCCCGTGAAGCCCCCGGCCGACGTCGCCTGACCGTCCGCGGGCACGACGGAGGCCGACATGCTGCAGCCGTTCTGCGACTGGTTCTCGCTCACCGCGCCGCCCACGAGCACGACCATCGCGATCACCGCCGCCGGCACCGCCATGACGGCGGCGACCAGCACGGCCAGCACCAGCACCGCTCGCCTGGTCGGATCGTCCTTCTTCCTGCCTCTGCCAGGACGCCCGCCTCCGGACCGGACCGCCTGTGCCACCGCACGCGTCGCGATCCCGGCGGCACCCTGCCCGCTCACGATCCCTCCGGCGGCCTGATCTGCTCGGCGAGCCAGGGGGCCGCGCCGTCGGCCCGGGTCAGGAGCACCGTGTAGGGACCGATGTCCGTCGGCACCGCGACCTCGGCGAGCAGCGTCGACGTCTCGTCGGTGACCTCCGGGGCGCCGGTCACCTCGGTGACCGGCACGAGCCGCGGGTCCACGTCCTGGTAGACGGGCCGGGCCTGCGGCGTGAGCAGCGGCTTCAGGTCCGCCCACCAGGCGTCCGCGGCCTGGTCGGTCGCCGCGAACGCCGTGATCGTCGCGAGCGCCGCTTCGCGTGCCGCCGTCCGGACGTTCTCGTCCCAGATCGCCTCGACCGGCTCGCTGGGCGCCGTCTCGTCGAACTCGGGTTCGGCGGTCACCTCGACCGCGGGGTCGCCGGCCGCCGGCTCGCCCTCTACCTCCTCGGAGGCGGCCGCCTCGCCCGTGTCGTTCTCGGAAGAGCCCTCGGGGTTCGCGAAGTCGTCCTGCCCCCTGGGTGTGACGACACCGTCGCTCTCCTGTGCGGTCGGGTCGACGAAGCCGCCTTCGCGCGGCCAGCCGATCCAGGTCCCGATCGCGAGAGCGACCACGGTGATCACCACGATGACTACACGTTTCATCAGCGGCCCAGCCCTCGCATCTGACGGCGGCCGGGGTTGTGGACGATCGCCGACGGCTGCGGCCCGCCGGCCTGCGGCGCCCCACCCTGACGTGCCGCGTTGAACGACTGGGCCAGCCGGGCGGCGCTCTTCGACCGCTCACCCCGCTTGCCGAGCCCACGCGCGGCGCCGAGTGCCTGCTTGGCCTGTCGGGCCTTCTGCACCACGCTGAGCGCCTTGGAGGCGCCGACGGCGGCGCTGGACGTGCCACCGCTCGCGACCATCGCCCCCGCCTGCAGCGCTACCGACGTCCCGGTGCGGCGTGCGCTGCCCAGCCGGTCGCTGAGGCGCTCGCCGGCGGTCGGCGGCAGGTGCGGGCTGGGCTCGTTCGACGGCTTCTCGCCGGCGTTCGTCCCGTCCGGCAACGGTTCGGTGCCCGCACGTCCGCCGTCGGGCGATCCGTCCTGGGCGGTACGTGCGGCACTGGACCAGGCGTTGCCGCCGCCTCCCCCGTCAGCCGGGGTGCCGTCGGGCCCTACCGGTTGTCCGGCGGCGCCCACGGGGATGGGGACCGTGCGGTTGTCGTCACCCGGCGCGCCGTTCGACAGGCCGCCGCTGCCGCCCGCCGAGCTGCCGACCGGCCCGCCACCAGGAGTCCCGTCCATGGTGGACGGGCCGGCGGCCTGGATGTCGTTGCCGTCGATCTGGACGCCGTCGCCGTTCGGCTTCACCGGGGCGGGCCCGATGCCGACACCCGCCCACTCCCTCGCCTTGTTGTAGCGGTCGCGCCACTTCGCGGTGCCGTCCCACGGCATCGCGGCGGGCTCGCCAACCTGTGAGGGGACGCCGGCTGCGGCGAGCTTGTCGGCGAGGCCGCGCAGGGCCTGGCGAACGCTGGCGCCCATGAGCACGTAGAAGACGGCGCCCGCGATGACCAGCGTGTTGAACAGGTACAGCCGTACCAGGAACGGCAGGCCGCTCGTGGCGTCGTAGAAGCCGAGCAGCATCCTCATCCACGCGACCAGGAACATCGTGGCCATGGCCACCAGGACCGCGCCGAACGCCACGCTGGCGAACGTGCGGAACAGCTGGGCCCGGGTCCCGCTGGAGATGACGCCGACGGGGAGCTGCCACAGCAGCTTGATCGCCGACCAGCCCAGCAGCAGCACCGCGAAGATGGTGCCGCCGACGATCACCACGGACAGCAGCAGGAACACGAAGCCGGTGGTGAGCAGGCTGAGGGTCGAGACGACGGTGCCGGCGTCGACGGTGGACGCCGCCTCCTGGTAGGCCTCGTCACAGCCACCGATCGCCTCGACCGCGTTCTCCCGGCCGACGTTCTCGGTGTAGGTGTTCTCGCAGCCCGTGCCGTCGATGACCGTGCCGTAGTTGATGATCTGGTGCGGCGCACGGAGCAGGGTGTCCACGAGCTGGCCCTTGAGACCCTCGCGGATCACCACCGAGTCCCGCTCGAACGAGGCACCCTCCGTCGCGAAACCGGTGGCGATGTCCATGCCGGCGTTCCTCGACTGCATGATGACGCCCTGCTCACCGCCGATGGTCGCCATCGGGTTGGCGAGGAACCCCGTGGCCAGGGCGGCGATCAGGCAGCCGATCAACAGCTCCATGAACCCGCCCGCGTACCGGCCCTTGAGCAGCCAGAAGCCCACCACGAACGCCAGGATGATCAGCATCAGGTTGAGCAGACCGATCTGCGCGATCATGCCCTGGATGATGATGCTCAGGCCCGCGAGCGGCGCCAGGATGTAGCCGAGCCAGTCCATGCCGAGCACCCAGTCGAGCACCCAGATCTGCACGGCGACCATGTCGCGGTACCAGACCCAGAACATGCCGGCGAGGGTCGAGAAGATCTCGGAGTCGACGTTCAGCGGGTTCCACGGCGAACCCGTGTCCCACTGGAGCATGAACCGGTCGATGTTCACGCCCTGGGTGTCCTCCAGGTTCAGCCCACCGCCTGGATCAGCCGCTGCTGCGAGCGGCGCCAGCCGGGTCATGACCCGATCACCGCGCCCGTGGAGCTCGTCGGCGTGGTCTTGACGGTCTGCGCACGCGACTCCACCAGCGGCGCCATGACCTTGGCCCGGCCGTACCGGGCCTGGAAGTCGCGGATGAGGCACTCGCCTCTCCGCTCCTCCGTCACACCGACGGCGGCGTCCGTCACCGGGGCGGTGCCCTCGGTGACGAGCTTGACGAGTCCTTCGTCCACCGGGGCGCCCACGGGCAACCCGTGGAGCCAGCGCAGCCCACGGCGCGCGAGGTTGGCGTCCCGGTGTCGCAGCAGCACGCGGAACGGGATCAGCCCGCGGACGACCTCGTTGCCGAAGTCCTCCTCCGCGTCGTGGCTGCCGAGCAGGAGGGCGGCCTTGTGCTTGCGGCCGTCCCGGATGAACATGCCGATCTCTTCGGCCGCCTCGGGCGACGACATCGTCTTGGACGCCTCGTCGGCGGCGAAGATGTCGAGCCGGGAGCGGTCGGCGAAGCAGCGGTACCTGGCCAGAGCGGCGATCAGCGCGAACGTGGCCCGGCCGAACACCTTCTCGGCCTTGAGCTCCGCGAACAGGTGCCCGTGCTCCATGTCGGCCTTCGAGGGCAACTGCATCTTGTGGGTGTGCAGCACGATCGCCGGCGAGCTCAGGTCGAGCGGCGGCAGCGAGTCGTCGAAGAGGGCGCGGCCGAAGTCGAGCTCCGAGAAGATCCGCATCTCGTCGGCGAGCATCCGGGCGCCCGGGTACTCGCAGTCCTCCTCGAGGTGCCGGGCGAGGGAACCGAGCGAGGTGATCTTGTGCCGCCACATGTACTCGGTCTGGAGCACCTTGGACAGCAGCACGTTCTGCTCGGACTTGGTCTGCACCGACAGCAGCACCGTGATGAAGGCACGGGCCACACGGGGTGCCTGGGCGGGTGGCAGGATCCGCAGCGGGTCCATGGAGACCGTGGCGTCCTCGGAGATCTCGACCACCTGGGAGCCCGGGATCTCCGAGACGGCGACACCCCACTCGCCCATCTCGGTGTGGTCCACCGCCATGAGCGTCGCACCCATGTCGACGTTGTCCATGGCCACCGTCTTCATGCTCACCGACTTGCCAGCGCCCAGCTCGCCGACGAATCCCATCGCCAGCGCGACGTCGAGCTTGTCCGTGGCGCCCGCCAGGTTCACGAAGACCGGGTTCGGCCGTGCCGCTCCGTTCGAGATCTCCAGGGCGAACAGCGCGCCGGAGGTGTCCCCGAGCTCTGTCGTGGCGAACGGCACCGCCGCCGAGAAGGCCCGTGCGGTAGTGATCTGCGAGTACTCCCGCACCGCCCGGGGCGTCGGCATGCCGGGCAGGGTGGCGTCGAAGAGCGTCGGCTGGATCGTGGGGTCCGTGCGCAGCGAGAACTGCATCGCGGCGAAGTACTTGGTCAGGTCGCGGGCGTCGTCGAGCGCCTGCTCGGGAGTGTGGCCGGAGACCGTGAACATGGTGGTGGCGTCGACCTCTACCTCGAGCTCATCGGCGTCCATCACCGCCTGGTACTCGCCGAGCGCGCGTGCGGTCGTGTCCAGGGAGGATCCGGCGCGTTCCTCCTCGGAGCGCTGGTCGAACTGGTCGTTCAGGGTGCGCACCGCACGCCGGTTGCGGTTGGTCACCTCGTCGCGGGACCGCACGGTCATGCGGATCGCCCAGTCACAGGGCACTCCCGACTCGTCGACGCGCCCTATCCACTCGCAGCCCGGGTACACGATCCCGCCCGACGGCGTATCGGCCACCACGAGCGTCGTCTGGTACGAGGCGAGCTCGGGGTTGGTCGGGTCGATCACCTTGACGTAGGGCCGCTTCAGGATCTGCAGCGGGCCCAGCTTCTTCTCGGAGTCGGTCTGCCCGGCGGGGTCCACCAGTGCGGACGGCAGGACAGAGGGTCCGGACAGGTGCATCTCGGCGTCCAGGGACCCGTCGACGGGCACGGCGGTGTCGAGCCCCAGGCCACGCTGCATCGCGTGGCCGAACATCCAGGCCATCTCGGCGACGGTCGCCGGCCGGGGGTCGAACGCGGAGGGCATCTCCTTGCGCAACGCCTCCGCCTGGGCCGCCCGTTCGCCTACCGCATGCCTACCGGGTACGGAGCGCGGCATCATCAGCGTGTCCTGGAGCGTGGTCCAGCTCGCGTGCAGCGGTTCCATGAACGCCTTCGCGCCCGGGTTGGCCAGGGGCGCGGCGATCCAGTGGACGCGCCGTCCGATCGGGATCTGCTCGAGGAAGTCGAGGGTGGCCTCGCACTCGGCGGCCCACGCCTCGCGCTCGGTCAGGTCGACGCCCTCGATCATCGAGAGCACCACCGACGCCGGGTCGGTGGCCGCGGTCAGGCCGAGGTGCAGGGACTCGCCACGCAGCGCGCGGTATAGCGCGGTGTGGTGCCGCCGCGCGGCGTGCTTCTTGTCGTCGGGCTGAAATGCGTAGGGCACAGGTGACACGCGCCAGACCGCCCACACGGTCCCGGTGCGGGTCCACATGAGGCCGTCGGTCAGGGCCGAGATGTGGCTCAGCATGGGGGCTCAGTCCTCTCGCGGGGTGGTGGGGGCCGTGCGGTCGGTGTCCTGCGTCTTGCCGGCGAGCAGCTGCCCGACGCCGGTGAGGTCGGCGTTCTTGCGTCCAGCGGCCGCCGCCGCGGCTGCCGCTGCCCAAGGCCCTCGCCCGGTCAGCTCGGGCAGGAGCTCGGTCGGGATCGGCCGCGCCACGGCTGGGGGCTGTGGCTCGACTGTTCCGGCTCGCACCCCGGCCACCGGCCGGAACTGCTCGGCCGCTGTCTCGGCGCGGGACGTGGTGACGGTCTGCCGCGGTAGCACGACCATCACCCGGTGGGTGATCAGCCGCGGCTTGGGCAGGGATACCTGCCCGCCCGCCAGGCGTCCAGGGCTGGTGGTCAGGTTCATCGCGTCCATGACGAACGCGACGGGGTTGCGCCCGCTGCTCGGAAGCTTCCCCGTTGCCCAGACGACGCCCACGACCACGCCGACGGCGACCACTACGTTCATCAAGCCGCCCAGCCGCGCCCACAACGGGGCGGTCTGCCACAGCGCGAACGCCACCACGGCGCCCGCCCCCACCTGGGTGATCGTGTACGGGCCGCCCCAGATGCGCCCGCCGCTGGGTAGCTTCCCCACCAGCATGGGGATGCGTCGGGCCTTCGTGTAGAACTTCGCGGTCTCGGTCACCGGACACCCTCCTCACCACGTGCTGGGCGCGCGAACGCGCCCACCTGACCAACCCTGTGTCGTGCCCTCAGCGTCCTGCCCATATGCCTGGCCCCGTCGGCCCAGCGGCCGTCAGAGAACTGTCTGCGTGTTCACGATCGCCGGAGCGGAGTCGAACTCGTCCCTGGCGAGGTCGGAGGTGACGTTGATGCCCCCGTTCACCAGCCACAGGACGATGCCGCCAACGATCGCGGACATGAGGATCGCCGCGATCGACATCTTGGTCTTCACCGCCGTGATGACGACCATGAGGATGACGACGACGAAGGTCACCGACTCGATAGCACTCTTGACCTCCTCGGACTTGACGGTGATGAGGTCGAGGAAACCGCCGGCCATAACAATCTCGTTGATCATGGTTCTCTCCTTCTAGTCCCCGGCTGTGCCGGAGTCGATCGTGCCGGATGGCGTCGTGTTGATACGGACGGCCGGCTCGAGGCCGGCCACCTCCCAGCGGCCGTCCCGCGCGACGAGCGTGAGGACGTACTGGGCGGTGGTCTTGTTGCCGTCGAGCCGCGTGAGCTCGGCGGTGATCAGGGCGTGCGTGCCGTCGTCGTCGGCGGGATCGTCGGTGACCTCGTGCGTGCCCTTGATACCCGACACGGTCACTGCCGTGTAGGGGGCGGGGGTGATCGCGGAGATCGACGTGCCGGGTCGGAGGTAACGCGTGATCTCGCCGTCGCCGGCGATCATGGCCGCGAGGAACCCGGCGGCCGACTGGCCGGCGGCGGACGTCGGGGAGATGGTCTCGGGGTAGTCGAGGTCCGGCGGCTCGGCGGCCGCGGCGGGCCCGGGGACGGGTGCGGGCAGCGCGAGAGCGGTCACCGCCAGGTTGGGGCCTGACCACTCGGTGTCCGTGCGGTCGACCAGGACCGGCACCTGGAAGTAGCGGCGCACCCACACGAGCGGCACCTCGGTCTGCTCGCCGGCCTTGGCCTCCCCGCCCGCGGGCGGGGGCGTCGAACCGGGCGCCGGCTCCGCGACGTCGACGCCGACGGTCACCGACCACACGTCGTCGTCCGCCGGCTCGATCTGCGCCACCGACGAGTCACGGATGGTCAGGCCCGTCTGGGGAAGAGAGCCGACCGGGGCGTTCGTCAGGGAGGCAAGGAGCTGCTGGTCGTTGCTGTCGGCCCGCAGCCAGGTCTCCACGAGCTCGATCGCACGCTCGTTCGCGGCGGCCTCCTCGGCCGTGCTCGCCGCACCGGCCGTCGCGGAAACGGGGGCAGGCTGGGGGCGCAGCAGCGTCCACGCCAGAGCGGCGGGCCCGGCCAGCAGCGCGAGCGCGAGCACCGCACCCCACGCCTTGGTCACCAGGGCGGGCCCGTTGGACCACTCCACGACCTGGGGAGGGGGATTCTCGCCGTCGTCTCCGCCGCCCGACGACGGGGGAGTCGCGGGCTGGTCGGGTCCGCCGGCCCAGGGCGAGCCGGTACTGGAGGCGCCGTCGGCCGGGGCAGGCAGCTCGGCCGGCTTGGCTGCCTTCTTGCCACGCCGGCGCTCGAGGAGCGAGGTCATCGCGTCCGCACCTCGTTCTGCAGGTCCGCGCGGATGCGCTCGCGAGCCTCGCGGGCGCTGCGTACGCGAGGGCTGTCGAGCGCCTCGGTCAGGCGGACGGTCGTGTCTTCCTCGCCAAGGGGGTCCTCGGAGAGGGAAGCGATGAGGTCGCGCACCAGAGGCGCCACCTCACCGCGGGCCGCGTGCACCTCAGCGGTGTCGCGAAGCAGTGACCACGTGTGGTCGAAGTCCGGTGCATCCGGATCCGCACTGCGGACGCCCGCACTGCCGAGGTCGGTGCTGCCGAGTCCGGCGCCGGGCGCCTGGTCGAGCTCGTCCTTGCTCATCTCGCCTCTCCCGTTTCTCCGTCTCCTACGTCTCTTGCGTCTGCTCAGCACAAATGGCAGGTCGGCAGTTCGTGTGACATCGGTGATGCCCGGGTTTTGGCCAACTGTGACGCAGGTCACATAGTCCCGAACGGAGCGGGCAACAGTGGCGGGCAACACCCCCCGGATGGACTCAAGGCTGATCGGAGGGGGGAACCGCCATGCCTGCACGTACACCTGCACCAGCTGGGACGCTGATGCGCGAGCTCGACCACGACTGGGCAGACCTGGTTCGTACGCGGTCGTTCGCGATGGAGATCGCGCGCCTCGTCGGACGTTTCCCGCAGCTCGCCGGACTGCGTACGGGTGGCACCGTGCAGCTCGCCCCCGACGACGCCGACAGGGTGCTGTACGCGCTCATCGTCGAGCACGCGGGCGGCAGCTTCGCCGCCGGCCGCGCGGTGCTGCAGTGCATGCTCCCAGCGGTGCGCACCATCGTGCGCCGGTCGCGCCGCCACTACCCGGACGTGCAGGACCTCGAGCAGGAGGCCGCCGCCGCGATGTGGGACGCGATCACCCACTACGACCTCGAGCGCAGCAGCCGGGTGGCGATGCGGCTGCAGGGGCACACCCTGACGCGCGTCGTCGGCGACCGGGCACCGCACGCGCAGGGCGGGCGGGCGAGCCGCGGTCCGCGGGTGGCGGAGATCCCCACCGACACGACCACGCTGACCGCGCTCGAGCGGCCGACGGCGCCCGAGCCCGGGCCGGACGTCGTCTACTCGCTCGCGAGCGTGTCGCTCGGTACGACCGGCGAGGTTCTCGACGTCATCGCGTGGGGCCTCGACAAGAGCGTCCTGACGCGGGACGAGTCAGCACTTCTGGCGCGGCTGTACGCGCCGGACCCCGATCTCCCGGAGTACGCCGAGCTCGGCTCGGGTCGCGGGAACTATCAGCGGCGAGTGGCCCACGAGCTGGGCATCTCGCACGCAGCCTTGCGCCAGCGGGCGAGTCGCGCAGTGCGACGGCTGGCGGAAGCCGTTCAGTCCGGTGGTCTGTCTGGGGGGCAACCGGGCGAACGGGACGGTGAGGGACGACGACGGTCGACGGGTTGAGCACTGGGGGGTGCGTGAAGCCCTGAAGTTGTCGGAAGTTCATGTCATCGCGAGAGGGTCCCACCGCCAGCGGGGCCCTCTCGGTCTGTCCGAAAGTTCACCCCGGCCCGTTTTTGCGCACGCCAGGTGGTGGGGGACCCTCTTCTCATGGCCCGACCTGCCGAGTCAACACCACAGTCGTGGTATCGACCCGTAATCGGCAGATCGTTTCAAGGTCACTCAATATTCAAGCCATCTCCACAACTTTGAAGTCTCCTTGACCTAGCGGTCACCTGGAACGCTGATTAGCGTTCAACCTGCCGGGTCCGCCCGTGTAGTTGAGGATTACCTGCGGTGACACTCGCGTGACACCCGCAGGAGGCCCTCGACCAGCAGGGGCAGGGAGCACGGTGGAGACAGGCGCACGGATGGGAACCTCGATGGGTCCCGCACCGGGGGAACCCGAGGCGGACTCCGCCGACGGGCTCGGAGGAGACGGCACGGTGAGCAGTAGCACGAAGGTCGCGAACCAGGACCAGCACGCCCGGTCCGCGACAAAACCCCAGCGACCCGCACCCCCGGGGCCGCTCAAACCGACGCGCGCCCGCCGCCGTCCGGCACTCATCGCGCTCGGGCTCGCGCTCGTGGCACTGAGTGTGCTCGGCTCGGCGTACCTGGCCACCTCGCTCGGGCAGACCTACCAGGTCCTGGCGGTCACGAAGAGCGTCGAGCGCGGCGCCCCGATCACCCCCGGGGACCTCGGGGTCGCCGAGCTGCCCGAAGGGGCCGGATCAGCCCTGCTCAAGCCGGTCCTCGCCGACCAGCTCGACGAGATGACGACGGGCAAGGTAGCGACGGCCGACCTCAAGGCAGGCCAGCTCCTGACGGCGGACAGCGTCGCGACCGAGCTCCGGCCACCGGCCGGGCAGTCCATCGTAGGCATCGCGCTCGCCCCCAACCAGATGCCGACCCAGGCTCTGAAGGCCGGCGACACCGTCCGCGTGGTCGAGACGCCTGCGACCGGTGGCGAGCCGCCCGTCCAGACACCGTTGGCGATCCCAGCCACCGTGGTCTCGACAGCGCCGACCACCGTCGGTGAGCAGACAGTCGTCGACGTGCAGGTCAAGTCCTCCACCGCGGCGGCCCTCGCGGCCCGCGCCGCGACCGGCCGCGTGGCCATCGTGATCGATGCCGTCGGGGCCGGGTGATCCGCGTGGCCCTCATCGCCCTCGCCAACGCGAAGGGCTCGCCGGGAACCACGACGGCAGCCCTCGTGCTGGCGCTCCAGTGGCCGCGGCCCGTGCTCCTCGTGGAGGCTGACCTGGCCGGATCCTCGATCCTCGCCGGGTACTTCCGTGGCCAGCTGCCGCACGACCGCGGCCTGCAACCGCTCGCGATCGCGCACTCCCACGGAGACCTCGAAGCCTCCTTCTGGGGGCAGACGATTCCCCTCGTTCGAAACGATCCGGACAGGAAGCTGCTGCCCGGCATCGTCAGCCCGCACACCGCCCCCGCCATCGCGAACCTCTGGGGACCGCTCGCCAACCAGCTGGTCGCACTGGAACGCGGCGGCATCGACGTCCTGGTCGACCTGGGACGGCTCGGCACCGGCGGCGTCGTGCGGGAGGACCGCGAACCGCTCGTCCGGCTCGCGGACCAGGTGCTGATCACCACCGGTTCACGCCTGCCCGACATCGCGGTGACGCGTGAGCTGGTCAAGTCCCGCACCTCGGTGGTGGACGCCGCCGCGCGGGAGCTCACCAACCTCACCGCACTGACCGTCGGGCCCGGACGGCCGTACGACGCGAACGAGATCGCGCGCACGCTCGGCCTCGGAACCGTGGGCTCGATCGCGTGGGACCCGGTGAACGCCGACGTGCTGTCGGTGGGGTCGCCCGCAGGTCGCCGGTACTCGACCTCACCGCTCGTCCGGTCGGCAGGGCCCGTGATCTCGCGCCTCCAGGAGCGCATCGAGAAGCGGCGTGCACGGTTCGCCACAGGTCCGCGCGACGGCGGCGGCAGCGGGTCCGGCCCGCGCCGCCCACCCGTCTACGCCGACGGCGGCCCGCAAACCGTGCACGCGGGCGGGCCGTGGCGCGGCGACGGCGGGGGACACGCATGACCACGCCGGAGTTTCCCGACCTCTCCTCGCTGCCGATCTTCCACGAGGAGAACCGCGAGGCGGACCGTAAGGCCTCCGGCCTGCCCCAGCGCACCCGCACAGGCGAGGGCGGCCCTGGACAGGCCCCGCCGCTGTACCGGAACCCGCCAGCGGAACCGGCAGGCGGCGTACGCGCCACAGGTTCCGGAGCCTCCACGACGAACGGCGGCGCTCTGCTCGCGTCCGGCGGCGGCGCCTCTCCCTGGGTCGGGGCGGTCGCCCGCGCCGGCCGGGAGTATCACGGCCAGCCCGGCAACCCGCGGCTGCGCGACTCCGAGTTCTGGCGCCAGGTCAACAGCCTGCGCGGTGAGGTCTCCGCACGGCTCACGACGGCGCTCGCGACGCGTGAGCTGGACGAGGAGCAGCGCGAGGCCCTCGGCCAGGAGCTGATCCAGCAGGTGGTCCGCGACCACAACGACGCCCTGCTCTCCGGCGGCCAGCGCAACTGGACCCCGGAGTACCAGGTAGAGGTCACGCGCGCGCTGTTCGACGCCCTGTTCCGGCTCGGCCGGCTGCAGCCGCTCATCGACACGCCTGACGTGGAGAACATCGAGATCACGGGTACCGCGCCCGTGCTCATGCTGATGGGCGACGGCCGCCGCGCCTATGCGGAACCCATCGCGGACTCCGACGCCGAGCTCATCGACTTCCTGCAGTTCCTCGCGGCGCGCGACCCCGCGAACGAGCGGTCGTTCACGCGCGCCAACCCGTTCCTCAACCTGGACCTACCCGGTCGCGTGCGCCTCGCCGCCGTCGGCTGGGTGGTGCCCTGGCCGCGCGTCACCATCCGGCTGCAGCGACTGCAGTCGGTGGACCTGGAGCTGCTGCGCAGGAACAACACCATCGACGCAGTCCTTGCCGAGTTCCTGACGGCGGCGGTGCGGGCGCGCAAGTCGATAGTGGTCTCCGGGCAGGGCCAGGGGTCTGGCAAGACGACCCTGCTCCGAGCGCTCTGCGCCGGCCTGGACCCCTGGGAGTCCATCGCGACCATCGAGACCGACTACGAGCTCTACCTGCACCTCGAGCCCGAGAAGCACAAGCGTGTGGTGGCCCTGCGCACCCGCGAGGGTTCCGGCGAGATGAACACCTCGGGTCGCCGCGTGGGCGAGATCAACACGAACGTCAACGTGTACGAGTCACTGCGGCACAACATCTCGCGCATCATCGTGGGCGAGGTGCGCGGGCCCGAGATCGTGTCCATGTTCCAGGCGATGCAGATGGGCAACGGCTCGCTGTCGACGGTGCACGCCGACGGCGCCCGCGACGTCGTCGAACGTCTGGTCGGTATGGCAGTGCAGGACTCCACGCTCTCCGAGACGTACGCGTACCGGCAGGTGGCGCAGTCTGTCGACCTCATCGTCTTCCTCCGGGTCGACGTCGGGGGCGACGGCCTCCGCCGTCGGTACGTCTCCGAGGTGATCGAGGTGACGCGCGGCGAGGCCGGCAACCCGGTGGCAATCACCGACGTCTTCGAGCCGGGCCCGAACGGCCGGGCCGTGCCCAAGACGACGCCGTCGTTCCTCGCCGACCTGGAGGCGGAAGGTTTCGACGCGGGCCTGCTGAACTACCGGGACGGGCTCTGGGGGAACCCATGACCATGCTCATCGCAGTAGTCGTGGGCCTGGCTCTGGGCCTCGGCCTGTGGTTCGTCGCCGTCGGCGCGCAGAAGCACGAGGCGACGCCGAAGCCCGTCCGGACGACACCGCCCTTCCACGGGCTGCTCCGGCTGTTCGGCCTGACCAAGGGCGGTCCGCTCTACGCCCAGCGGAGGCTGCTCGGCATCGGTGCGGTGGTGGGCCTCGTGATCGGGATAGCGACCGGATGGTGGTCGCTCATCCTCATCGTGCCGGCGCTGATCGTGGGCCTGCCCTCGCTGTTCCGTACCACCACGCAGTCCAACGAGGTGGAGAAGCTCACCGACCTGACCGCCTGGGTGCGGTCGCTGATCGGTGTGCTGTCCGGCGGAGCCGTCGGGTTGGAGCAGGGAATCGCGGCAACCCTGCACAGCGCGGCGCCGTCCGTGCGGCCTTCGGTCGCCCGGCTCGTCGCGCGTCTGGAAGCACGCCAGCCCATCAAGCCCGCCCTCTACCGGTGGGCGGACGAGATGGACGACTACTCGGCGGACATGATCGCCTCGGCGATGATCCTGGAGTCGGACAACCGCACGGGTGCCGTGGCGCCGGCGCTCCGGCAGCTCGCCGAGTCGCTGTCGGCGCAGGCCAAGGCGCGGCGCGAGATCGAGACGGAGCGCTCGACCGGACGTGCGACAGTGCGCTGGGTGACCATAGTGACCCTCGTGGTGCTCGGCTTCACGGCGATGTCCGGGTACCTCAGCGGGTACGACTCCGCGCTGGGCCAGGTGGTGGCGGTCATCCTGTTCTGCGCGTACGTGGCCTGCCTGCTGTGGATGCGCAAGATCAGCTTCGGGCAGCCGATCCCGCGGTTCCTGCCCGACGAGCGGGAGGCCTGACATGTGGCCCTGGGCAGTAGGAACCGGCGTGGTTGCCGGGCTCGGCCTGTTCCTCGTCGTGCGCGAGCTGTTGCCGTCGACGCCGCGGCTCCAGTCCGCGCTGGACCGCCTGAGCGGTGACGACAAGGTAGAGCCCATCACGGTGTCCGACGGCGGCGACCTGACCGCCACCCAGCGGTACACCCAGGTCTTCGGGGCATGGGCGCAGCGCCGTCTGCCGATCGCGGTGCTCGGCCCCGGAGGTCCGAGCCGCTCGGACCTCGACCTCATCGGCAAGACCGCCACCGACCACTATGGCGAGAAGGCCCTGGGCGCGGTCATCACGTTGGTCGCGGTCCCCTTCCTGGGGCTGTGCGTGGGACTCCTGAACCTCGGCATGCCAGTGTCGGTGCCGCTCGGGGGCGCGCTCGTGCTCGCCCTCGGTGCGTGGTTCCTGCCCGACCTCGATGCGCGGACCAAGGCAAAGCGCGCCCGCCAGGAGTTCTCGCGCGCGGTGTCCACCTACCTCGAGCTGCTCGCGATCGAGCGCATCTCGGGCGCGGGTGCGACGCAGGCCACGTTTGCCGCGGCACAGGTGGCCGGTTCCTGGCCGTTCCGGCGGATCGCCGCCGCGCTCGAACGGAGCCGCTGGGAGGGGCAGGCGCCGTGGGTCGCGCTGCGCGAGCTCGGCGAGGAGGTCGAGGTGGACGCCCTCGGCGAGGTCGCCTCCATCGTGGAGCTCGCCGGTACGCAGGGTTCGGCGATCCACGACCAGCTGCAGTCCAAGGCGGCGGCGATGCGCGACGCCCAGCTCGACGTCGAGCAGCAGCTCGCCCACGATGCGACCGTGCGCATGACCGTGCCGGGGACTATGACAGTTTTTGTGTACTTTTTGATGCTTATATTTCCCATCGGGGTCACAATGTTTCAGACTGCCCCCTGATGCGGCCCGCCTCGGGAGGTATCCGGATGTCACACGAGCCGTGTCTTACCCATTTGTTGAAGTCGACAGCACCCCCAGGAGTCAACATGAACCAGCACCTGAGCCAGGGCCGTGCGGTGGCGTCGCGCGCCGCCGTACGTGCTTCGCTGCGCGCGGCCGCGGCGCGTGGTCGCGTCGACGCCCTGAACACCCGCTTCGTCGAGCGCTCGGCGGAGCTCCGCCGTCGGCTGGCCGCAGGGCGAGACGGCGAGCCCGATGAGGCCGGTCTGGAGTCGATCGAGGTGGTGGTGCTGTCCGTGATCGGCCTTGGTATCGCCGTCCTGCTCGGCGGCGCGATCCGCACGCTCGTCACGCAGTACATGGCGCAGCTCAAGGGGCCGTAGAGCCATGGACGAACGCGGTGCCGCCTCGATCCAGACCGTCCTGACGTACCCGATGGTCCTGATGCTCATCTTCGCGATGGTGCAGGGCATGCTCTACTTCCACGCGCAGAACACCGCCCAGTCGGTGGCCAACGGGGCCGTCCAGGCCACGCGCGTCGAGGGTGGCAGCGTCGAGTCGGGATACGCGGAGGCTGCCGCGCGCCTCGTTCGTGGTGGGGACGCGTTCGCGTCGGTCGACGTGTTGGTGACACGTGGGGAAGAGATGGCGACCGCGACCGTGACGGGACTGGCTCCGTCACTGGTGCCGGGATTCCGCGGCCTGCGGATCGAGCAGTCTGCCACCGGGCCGGTGGAGCGGTTCACCTCCGGAGCGGTGGGACCATGAGTCCCGGGCACTCCGAGCGCGGCAATGTCGCGATCAACACCGCCGTCGTCGTCCCGATGCTGCTGCTCATCGGGCTGCTGCTCGTGATGGCGGGGCGGCTGGTGCTGGCCGAGGGCGTGGTCCAGTCCGCGGCGAACGAAGCCGCACGGGCGGCGTCGATCAGCCGGACGGTGGCCGTGGCAGACGCCCAGGCGAGATCGACCGCGACGTCGACCCTGGTGAACTCCGCGGTGAGCTGTGCGTCGACGAGGGTCATGCCGGTGACTGACGCGTTCGAGCTACCGCTCGGAACGGTCGGGACGATCACCGTGCGCGTGGAGTGCGTGGTGCCGCTGCGCGATCTCGGGCTGCCGGGAGCGCCCGGATCACGGACCATCAGTGCTACCGGGACATCGGTGCTGGACGCCTACCGGGGGCGGTCATGACCAGGGGGGTCGGGCGGATGCGGGTACGTCGCTTGCGGAGCGAGCGGGGCGAGGTCAACATCCTCGCTGCGGGCATGGTGCCCGTGCTCATCATCGCTATAGGCCTGGTGGTGGACGGCGGCGGCCGGCTCCAGGCCGAGGACGAGGCCGAGTACGCCGCCGACCAGGCGGCACGAGCCGCCGCGCAGCAGATCCGGATCGACCGCGCCCAGATGGGGCTGCCTCCTGAGATCGATCCCGCGCGCGCGACACAGGCCGCCGCCGACACTCTTGCCGCGCTGGACGTGCAGGGCGGCGTGACCGCCGTCAACGGCGCGACCGTCAACGTCGGTACCCAGCTCACCTACGAGACCACGTTCCTCACGTTGATCGGAATCAGCTCGCTCAGTGTGACGGCCGACGCCGAGGCGCGAGCAGTCCGCGGGATAGGACAGGAGGAACCCTGATGAGCACCTCGACAGTCCAGGGTCATGCGGTGACGGGCGAGCCCGGCGGACCGCGGTCAGGTACGGGCGCACGCGTGATCAGAGGACTGGGCGCGGCGTTGCTGCTGATCGCGCTCGTCGTCGGGATCCCGGTCGGCCTGTGGATGTTCGGCGGGCCGGTGTGGACCGGACCGGTCAGCATCAACCGGATCATCTCGATGCTGTCCAGTCCCGACGTGACCGGTTCCGTGCTGATCGGGCTCGTCAAGGTCGTGGGCTGGATCGCGTGGTTCACGTTCGCCTTCGCGGTGGTCGTCGAGGTGATCGCCGCGCTGCGCGGACGGCGTTCGCCGCACGTGCGCGGGCTCGGGACGCAGCAGCGTGCCGCGGCGGCGCTGGTCGGTGCGGTGATCACGATGCTCGTCGCGGCTCCGGCGGTCGCGCCGGCCATGGCTGCGACGACGCCGCTCGAGACGGGTGCGACCGGGACTGCCGTGTCCGCGCCGGTCTTGCCCGGTGCCGTGGCCGATGTCGCTGCCGGCACTGCGGAGAAGGCTGAGGAGCGTGCCCGGGCCGACGAGGCGCCGTCGGCCACCTATACGGTGCAGCCCGGTGACTCGCTGTGGCGGATCGCCGAGCTCACCCTCGGCGACGGCGCGCTCTTCAAGCAGATCGCCGACCTCAACTACGGCGTCCGCCAGGCTGACGGCAACGCGCTCGACGCCGGGAACTGGATCGAGCCGGGGTGGGTGCTGAAGCTGCCGGCAGCTGTCGATGTAGGGGTCACCGCGACCTCGGTCGGCCAGCCCGGTGACGGCGATGACGCCGGCGGCGACGAGCCGGTCGGCATCGCGCCGTCGAAGAGCGCGGCCGACGACACCGCCGAAACTGTCGGGTCGAGCGACCCGGAAGGCACTGTCGATGTGCGCAACCGTGGCGCCGAGGCCGTAGAGGTCGTCGTCGAGCCGGGCGACACGCTCTGGGGCATCGCCGAGGAGGAGCTCGGCGACGGGACCAAGTACCCGGAGGTCTACGAGGCCTCCCGGGACACCGAGCAGCCAGGCGGGGCCCGGCTCACGGACCCCGACCTCATCTACCCCGGCTGGACCGTCACGGTCCCGGGTGCGGAGGAGTCCACGAGGGACACCGGATCCGAGGACGAGCGCGCCGACGAAGCGGCACAGCCCTCGCCGGGTGCCGACGAGCAGGGGGACGAGCCGGCCGACGAGCCTGGGGAGCCGGCCGATCAGGGCGCCGACGCGGGGGCCGACGAGCCGAGCGCGTCCGCCGGGCCCGCGGAGTCGGCGCCGGAGGATTCCGGTGCCGATGAGTCGAGCAGCGATGAACCGGGCGTGGAGTCCGCGGCCGGGGCTGCCGGGCGCGCACAGAAGTCGGCCCCGCCACCACCGGCGCAGCCCGAGGAGCAGCCGGAGCAGGCCGCACCGGACACCGAGGTGACTCCTGAGGGCGCGGTGGAGGTCGAGCCGGAGGACATCCAGGAGCCGGGTGGCGCGGGGAACGACGTCGTGGAGCCGGGCGGGGGACAGCCCTCGGACGAGCAGCCGGCCGGCGAGGCCCCGGCAGCCACGGAGCCGAACCGCGCCGGCCAGAACGCGCGACCCAAGGCGCCCAGCGCTGACCAGGACGGTGCGGGACGAGGCGACGCGGACCAGAGTGGTTCCGAAGGTACTGGCACGCCCGACCCCGCGGACGCGGGGACCGGCGCCGCCGGTCTCGGCGGAACCAGGGAACCCGCACCGGAGGAGACCGCGGAGGGAAACCTTGTCCCGCAGGCTCCGCCCGCGGGCGAGGAGGAGACTGGGCCGCAGTTCGACGAGGTGACACCCGAGGACCTCCGGAACGACGACCTTCTCGAGCCGGACGAGTCGGCGCCGCAGAACCGCACGCCGGGGGACACGATGCTCGGCGAGAGCTTGATCGCCGAAGAGCTCACGCCGCAGGAGGAGCCCTCCGCCGCGCCGACGGCGTTCGGCGACCGCACCACGGGCAGCGATTCCACGCCGGACGACGAGCAGACGGCCGAGACCGGCGCCGAAGGCCCGGCCGAAGGAGCCGCCCCCGTACCGGACTCCCCGGACTCCGACGTGAGCGAGACCCCTGTCGGCGATGTCGTCACCGAGGAGGTCCTGCCCGACGAGCTCGCCGGCGACGAACCCGTCGCCGGGGACTACGCACCCGAGGTCGCGGTGGAGACCTCGCCGCCGGTGTCGGCCTCGGAGACCGTTGACGTGGCCGGTGCCAGCACCGCGCGGCCCACGGCGTCAGACGGAGCAGCAGCCATCGTCACCGCCGACGGCACGTCGCTGATCGACTCGGCGTCCGACGTCATGTCCGACGTCGCCGACGACCTCGACGAAACCGTAGACATCCGCACGGTGGCCGGCGTCGGCGGGCTGCTCGCCGCAGGGCTCATCGCGCTCGTCGCCGTGAAGCGCCGCCGCGTGCACAAGGGCCGTACGCCCGGCGAGACCGTCGTCGTGCCCGGGCCGGACACTCCGGCAGGCGCGCTCGAACGCGACCTCCGCACCGTCGAGGACCCGTTCGGGCGCAGCCAGGTCGACAGCGCGCTGCGCAGCCTCGCGCGGTGGCACCGCGAACGCGGCCTCCCGCTGCCAGGAGTACGCGTCGCACGGCTGAAGAGCGGCGAGTTCGTCGAGCTCCACCTCGATCGCGCCGCCGGCCTGCCCGAACCCTGGGCCGGCACCACCGACCGGTTCGTCTGGCAGCTCGCGGCAGGCGATGCCGAGGCGGCGGCACAGGTCGACTCGCGGGCCTCGACCACTGGTGGGGACGCAGGCGAGGCGCCCTACCCGGCACTCGTCACCGTCGGCCACGACGACGAGAACACCCACCTCATGCTCGACCTCGAGCACCTCGCCTGCCTCGACATCCGCGGCACGGACGCCGCCGCGCAGGCGACGCTCGCGGCGCTCGCGGTCGAGCTGGCGACGAGCCTCTGGGCCGACGACCTGCAGGTCACGGTGGTCGGCACTCTCGGCGAGCTGCCGGGCGTCGTCGACACGGGCCGGGTCCGGCACGTCCCCAGCCTCGCGGGCATCATCCGCGAGCTGGAGGCGCGCGCGGCCGACGTCGACCGGACGCTCGCCCAGGTGGGCGCAGCCTCTGTCGCCGAAGCCCGTGGCCGCGGACTGGCCACGGACGCCTGGACACCCGAGATCCTGCTGGTGGGCGAGCGGCTCGGCCTGGTCGAGCGCGCCAAGCTCGAGAGCCTTGTCGAACGAGTGCCCGGCGTGGGCATCGCGGCAGTGACGTCCAGTGCGGAGGTCGGTGACTGGGCGCTCGACCTCACGGGCGAGCTCACCAACGGCGACACCACCCGCGGGATCCTCATGCCCGCGTACATCGCGGTGCGTCCACAGCAGCTCGACGCGGCCACGTACGCACAAGCCCTGGCCTTGTTGGCCGACCCCGAGACCGCACCTGGCCCCTCCTGGAGCCGTTCGATCGACCGCACCGAACCGACGTTGGAGGAGATCCCGATGGATGTTGTCCGCGCCGGTGCCGCGGATTCCGACGTCGCGGTCGGTGAGGTGGCCGGGCATGCGCCGGCGCCGGGTATCGGGACGGGTGGCGGGTCGACGTCGGGGCAGCAGCCCGAGAGGTTCTCGCCGTGGGCGACGGCCGCGGTGAGTGTCGCGACGCCGCCCCTGGGTACGCCGGTTGTCTCGGATCCGCGGTCGCGGGTCGAGCTCGCCTCGCGGGCCGAGTCCGACTCGTTGGTCGAGCCTGGTTCGTTGGTCGAGCCCGCATCGTTGGTCGAGTCTGTCGAGACCCAGGTCCTCCAAGCCCCGGTCGTGCGAGTGCTCGGCAGCGTCGAGCTCGCCGGGACGACGGGCGTCGAGCTGCCGTCCACCCACCAGCGGCAGGCGACGGAGCTGATCGCGTTCCTGGCGTTCAACCCAGGTTCGCGCGGGTCGGACATCTCGAAGGCCCTGTGGCCGTCGCGTGAGCCCAACCTGGCGACCCGGCGCTCCGCGGTCTCGCGGGCGCGGCGCTGGCTCGGGACGGACGCCAACGGCTTCGAGTACCTGCCGCGCTACTGGTCCGCCGACGACGGCGGCCAGGCCGACCTCGAGTCCGCCGGCTACCGGCTGCGTGGGGTCAGGACGGACTGGCACTCCTTCTGCGACCTGGTCGGTCCGGACCTCACGCAGACCCCGACGCCGGACCTCCTGGCTGCCCTCGACCTGGTGCGCGGCCGGCCGTTCGAGGGTGTGGCGCTGCGCAAGTACGTGTGGGCGGAGCAGCTGATGCACACGATCTCGTCGGGCGTCGTGGACGTGTCGCACGAGGTCGCGCGCCGCGCGCTGCTCGCCGGCGATGTGGCGATGGCACGGCACGCGTCGCAGGTGGGGCGGCTCGCCGACCCCGTGGACGAGCGGTCGTGGCGCAACGGGATCCGCGCGGAGATCGCCTCCGGCCGACGGGACGCGGTGGGCCGGCTCGTCGACCGTCTGCGCGACCACCTGGAACAGCTCGCCATGGAGCCGGAGCCGGACACCGAGGAGCTGCTGGCACAGGTGGACGAGCAGGACCGCCGCCGCGAAGCTGACGCGGGCCGAAGCACCCGGGGCTAACCCGCCCCCGCCGTTGATCGAGCCTGTCGAGACCCGTCTCGGCAGGCTCGACCTCGGTTATCCACAGCACCCACTTTCCGGATTCCGTCGCCCGGGCTAGCGTCATTCTTGGCTGTTGCGGATATGCAACGGTGGGGCGTGAGCGGCAGGGGGACGCGGATGGATGGCGCGGTGATGCGTATTGCGGGGCTGGTCTTGGCGGCTGGCCTGGCTTTGTCCGCTTGCACGGGTGCCAACCCGGATCCTGAGGTGAGTGCTGGCCCGACCGGCGATCCGACGCCTACCGCGTCGGCGAGCCCGTCTCCGTCGGTGCCGACCAAGCCGGAGCGCCCGGAAGCGATGGAGCGCGAGGACGCAGAGGGTGCTGCTGCTGCGGCGGAGTACTTCCTGTCTCTGTACGCGTACACGAAGGCGACTGGTGACACCGAAGAGTGGGACGCGATGTCGCACCAGACATGTGGCTTCTGCGAGATGGCTAAGGTCCACGCGACTGAGATCGCCGCGAACCAAGAAAGGTACTCCGGCGGCGGACTCTCGGTGGATGTCACTCAGATGTATCTGAAGGATGAACTGACCGGAATATATCCACTGGACGTCCGACTTAGCCAAGCGCCGTTTGAGATCCGTGACCGTGCGGGGGAGAGGATTGAATCCTCGGATGGAGAGGTTCTCGATCGGCGCGTCGAGATGGGTCGCAGGGGCGACAAATGGATTGTCGTCACGGTCGCGCCCATTCCGGATGGCAACTCATGAGCGCACTCGTAGCCCTCGCAGTGGCCGGGCAGCTTACGTTCGCCTCGCCAGCAGTCTGTTCAGGACACGGCGTCGGCTGCGAGACGGCTGGTCAGTCCGTAAAGATATCCGCCGAGCTCCCAACGCAGTCTGGCGCTCCAAGCGGGCCTGGTCGACAATTGACGGCTGGGTCGATAGAAACCCTGCCCGTCCGCC
This sequence comes from Promicromonospora alba, assembly GCF_042654905.1. NCBI lineage: Bacteria > Bacillati > Actinomycetota > Actinomycetes > Micrococcales > Promicromonosporaceae > Promicromonospora > Promicromonospora alba. Next base: position 200,090 of record NZ_JBHSFI010000009.1, on the reverse strand, counting down.
AGTGGCGCATTACTCCCGCCATGTGCTTCCTTCGCGACCTCGGAGGTACCACCGCATTCGCCGAATCTTGCGACGAGGGTCACCAGCTCGCCTACGCCGGGATTGAGTGCGAGGACGACGAACAGGCGGTCGGCGCCCTGTTCGAGCAGCGACGCGAGGCGAACGGCTGGTCAGATGCCGTGCTGGTCGAGGACGAGTCCTGCCTTGCCGAACGCCGCCAGCAGGTCGACATTCCGGCCGCCGCCGCGAGGGCGTTCCAGGAGATGCAGATCGCCCCATCCGAGGTGAACGTGCAGCCGCCGGACGGTTGGACCCTGGTCAACATCGACACGATCGCCTTCACCGAGAGCCAACCCCGCACAATGAGCACCAGTTTGTTCGGCATACCCATAGAAATCCGGGCAGTACCGAGCAACTACTCGTGGGACTTCGGCGACGGATCGGCTCCTCTGGTGACCAGTGACCCCGGCGCGCCCTACCCGGCCCATACCGTCGCCCACGCTTACGTGAAGACGGGCGAGGCGGTCATCTCCCTCACCACCACGTGGCACGGCCAGTTCCGATTGGCCGGCGAACCCACCTGGTACGACGTGGCTGGGGAGGGGACAACCGTGTCGTCGTCGGGCAGCTTGGAGATCCTTGAGGCGAGGGCGCGACTTGTGGAAGACCTGTACGGCGGATGATGTCAGCGACGAGCCAGAGACGTGCGGCGTCGTGAGTTGTCACGGCGTCGGGGGTCGGGATCCGGTCGTGTCGATGCAGCGGTCGATGAGCGCGGTGAGTTCCACCGAGAGCGGCAGTTCGGCCTGTTCAGCGGCGGCCACGCCGTCGTAAAGCGTGATGGCGACGGGCCCGGGCTGCTGGTCAGCCGCGGCGTCGGTGCAGAGCAGGACGCCAACCGTAGGGCCGTGAACGTCGGATACGCGGACCAGGTCATCCACCAGGTCAAGCGTGTAACGGGCACGCGCGACAAGGGCTGGATCAAACCGGCCGGCCTGGACCTGGATAGCGATGTAGCGCATCTGGGTCACGTGGAAGAGCAGCAGGTCGACCGTGTAGTCCCGGTCATTCTCCGTGAGGCTCAGGTGGCGGTCGACCAGGCACATGTGACGCTCAGGGGTGGCCAGGAGATCCTCAAGGTGATCGACCACGATTCCAGTGAACGACCGTCGGATCGAGTCGACGAGCTCGCCCACCACGTCCTCGAACCCCTCAGGCCGGAAGTCCTCCGTGCGCTGGAAGAAGCTCACGAATCGCTCCCCTCGATCTCGTAGTCGCGGTCGAGGTCGGGACGGTGCGCGGCATCGGGCCAGGTGAAATCGCTCATAGCCCAAGCCTGTAGAGGCATTTCAGCATCCGCCACCTGAGTTGCATATGTGCAACGAAACAGCATGAGCCCAAGCGAGGACAGCAGCGCTTCATGACGAGTTCCTGGGCTGCCCATGCCCTACGTTGGCTGGATGTTGTGAATTATCACGGAAGCACCTTGCCGGGAAGACGGATATAGCGCACCCTTGCTACGGCCGTGTTCACTGAGTTCTGCCCGAAGTTGAGGGAGTTGCCGGATGGTCTCGTCCGCCATCACGCCTACGCGCACCATCGCCATCCTCATCGGAGTCGCAGTCATTGCGGTAGCCGGGTTCGCGGTCGTGCGCTCAGGAGTGTTCGAGCCGGACACGGTCCAAGGTGCGATCCCCGGCCTGGGCTCGTCGTCGCCCTCGGTCTCGGCGTCACCGAGCCCATCGGCATCGCTGTCCCCGACACCAACGGCCGCACCCGAGCCGACGACGCCGGCGCAGATCAAGGCGAAGAACATCGCAGACGCGAAAGCGCGGCTCGTGGAGTACTACGAAACGACGGCCGCCGTGGCGAACAATGGATACAAGGAGTGGCGCGGTCAACTGGTCCCGTTCTGGGGAAGCTTTGCCCTTCGTGATGCGATGAGCGGTGTATACACGCAACTCGCCGAAACGGGCCAGTACACGACTGGGGCGGCCACCGTCGAATCAACTCGTGTGGACTTTTACACCCCGGCCGACGAGGGCTTTGAGGAGGTCGGCATTGAAGCGTGCGTCGACTTTCGGATATTCAGACGTTTACCTCGGAGGGTAATGAGGTGGACCGTCAGGCTGGCGCTCCGACCCGGTATTACCTCAGCTACGTGATCCGTCACCACGGCCAAGATGGCGCGTGGGCAATTAACGCTGAAGAGCAGCACGTGGAGCGCGCATGCTAACCCCAGCCCGAGTGCGACGATTCTCCCGTGGTGCGCTGACTCTGATCTTCTTTGCAACTGCACTCGTACTAGCCCCTCAAAGCGCCGAAGCTACGGAATGTGTGCCGGTGACAGGGCCGGACGGGGTAGTCATTCCCTGTGAAACGGAAGGGGAGCCCGGCGAGCCAGGTGGGCCTGGCGAACCGGGTGATGGCGGGAATGGCAATACGCCTCGAGAGTGTTCTCTAGATGGACGTGTGGTTCCGTGTTCGAGCGAATTCGGCAGTTGGGATGGGAACTGCTATGTGCGCAGTGCTGTTGACCCTGTCCCTCCGAAGGGGGCTCCCGTTTGGGAGGGAAACGATGACGGGCTCATCATCGAGTGCAACCCGTACGAGTGCCTCGGTGGACCGAGTCCTTGCCCCGACCGCACGCTGGACTGGGCCGCGAACCCGCCTGCTGACACCGGCCCTTCCGCTGAACAGCTCGCACAGCGGGCCCTCTTGGCGATGAATCTCACGATGGGTGAGATTGGATCTACTCCGCCGGCAACCACTGCCAACCCGAATGCTGTCGGTGCTATTGGCCTGCCGATCTGGTTGTGGATTTCCAACCGGGCGGACAACACGACTGGTCCAATCCCGGAGACTGAAAGCGCACCTGGTCTGTCGGTTAGCGCGTTGGGCACGCTCGACCGCGTCGAGTGGACGCTGACCTCGGCAAGCGGCGCCACGATCGGCGCAGTCACGTGCGATGGTGCCAATGCAGCCGGCACACCGTATGACGGCCGCAACAGTGCAGAACCGTCTCCCACCTGTGGATTCGGTGCCGATCTAAACAACAGCCCCGGCATCCTGACACTTACCGGCACCGCCCACTGGGTCGTCGAGTGGCAGAGCAGCGGAGGGCAGAGTGGTCAGATCCCCTTTACGCCTCCGCCCAACAGCACCCAGATCCGGATCGGTGAGCTCCAGGCACTCGTGCGCGACTGACCGGGAAATTCAGGTTGTACCGTGGATGGCATGCCGTCACGTTCGATGAACGACTCATGGGCGTCGAGCCCGGGACGACGACGGAACATGCAGGCGAACCGCTCACGCGACACCAAGCCCGAGCTCGAAGTTCGCCGCGCGCTACACAGACTTGGGCTCCGCTATCGTGTGGCGATTGCACCCGAACCTGGCTTTCGTCGATGTGCGGACATCGTCTTCACTCGGGCACGCGTGGCCGTGTTCATCGACGGTTGCTTTTGGCATGGCTGCCCAGAGCACGGGCGATCGAGCTTCAAGCACAACGCCGACTACTGGCCCGCGAAGATTTCATCCAATGTTGTTCGCGATGCGGATACTACAGAGCGGCTTCACCAAGCTGGTTGGCGGGTCCTGCGCTTCTGGGAACATGAGGATCCCATCGAGGTTGTTGAGAACATCCGACGAGCGGTCATCGCCAAACCCGGGCGTCCCTCACGTGAATGAGGAGAGGTATCCGAGGGTGGGGTCTGCAAACGTTCCGACGACTAGGCCCCGGTCGAGAAAGCGGTTGAACTCCTCGCAGCTGGTTTCTGGCAGTAGGGCGCAGCCGTGACAGGCTGCCAGGTTGCAGGAATCGGGCCCCTGCCCCTTCTCCCCGGCATCCATACAGACCGGGTCAGTGGAGCACCACCCGGCGTTGCTGACTGCCGACGCGAACACAGAACGGAGGTTGTCGGGGCGCGCCATGCGCACCAGGCCACCCATCGTGCCCTCGGAGTCGCCTGCTGCCGTGTAGATCAGCAGGCCGGCCATTTCGCGGCCGGGGTTGGTGGAGACGTAGAGCCGTTCGCGGAGTGAGGCCGAGCTGTAGCCACAGGCGAAGACCAGTTCGTTGATCAGCAGGTGCCCGAGAGTGTGGAGCAAGACGAAGCGAGGACTGAGCGCCCGGTCCTGCAGCCCGCGCTGTGAGGCAACCCGCTCGTAGTGGTCAGTGACCTTCTGGGCGCGTGCCTGCACTTCGGCGCGGGCTTCCCATGCTGCCAGGGACTTGGGGTCAAGCCCGAAATAGATGCCCTCACCCTTAACTACATAGGCTGGCAACCAGTCCTGGACTGGTGGCAGTGGCTTACGGCGCAGCAAGGCCTTCCCGGCGCTGAGCTTCAGTACGTCGTCCCGCACACGAGTGAACCCCCGCAGTGCCCGAGTCTCGCGGAGCACGTCAACGGAGCGCACGCGCTCCAAGTAGGGTTCGAGATCGGCGTGGATACCGGGATCAGACGCCGTCAGGTAGTCGTCTCTGGGGGTTTCCCGGATGTGCTGGAACTCGGGATACCGCCACTCGTCGTCGCCGGTGAGCAACTCGGCGTCAGATTCCTCACCGGACTCCGGCTCGTCCTCGCCTACGCCGAGCAGGTCGCGGTAGCCAGCAATGAGCTCGTCTTCGGAGATCGGACCGAATAGCTCAGGTGGCACATTCTTGAGCAACTGGTCACGCAGCATCTGTACGTCCAGCTCGGCACCGAAGATGCTGTGCAGTGTGCGCATGGTGCCGCTGACGGCCGGGTGCCGCATCAGTTCGTGCATCTCGGCACTGACTGAGCCCTCATTGCGCGGCAGGTAGATCGATGACTCGACCTTCGGGAAGTAGACGTTGCCTGCTGCCCGTAGCGCGCCGCGCATGGGCCGACCACACCCCCCTTCGAGCTTGGCCAGCCAGGGGCGGGCTCCGGTGCAGAGATAGGGGTCGTTCGGCGAGGACAGACGGTCACTGAGGTTTGTGTGTTCTTCGCCGTTCACGAAGCGGGCTTCGGTGATGCCCCGCAGTGTCCGCTCGTTCTGACAGCCGTCACACACCACCCGCTGGCCTTCAAGACCGCCGCCGCCGACGGACTTCAGTCGCAACGTACCGTTGCAGGAAGGCCGGTGGGCGCGGTGCACCCACTTGTCGAATGGGAAGTCATCGAGATGCCCGCCAGCGCAGACCGCGACGAACGGCACCTGTGCCATGCGTGGCCGGTACTTCCAATCGATGTGCTTCTTGTCCTTGCAGACCACCGGCTGCTGCATAGTCAGAGTGGAGAGCTCCAGCCGCTTGCAGAACATGCAGAAACACCAACGGGGAAAGCGCAGGACCGGAACGGTTAGCTTGACGTTGCGGTTGTCGTTGCCCTGACCCTGGTAGCGGAAGTCGGGTGGCAGCCGGAATCCTGATACCTGTAGCCGCGCCTCCAAACGCCAGTCGTGCTCCTCGTATTCCTCGAGTGCCAGCGAGCTTGCGTCGCCGGGCTCGTACCAGTGATCGAGACCTGCAGTAATGACCGAGGTGCCGTTGACCAGCACGCTCATCGCGCCGACGCCGAACGGGGTTACGAGCTGGGCTCGCCTCATTGTCCCGTTGCTCATAGTCCGTCCTCTATTTCGGCATCGGCGTGGGCGTACGCCAGTGAGATCGCCAGGTGGCACTCCGCATCGACGTTGCGCATGCTGGTCGGCACATCCCAGATGGTGGCCTTACTGTCGAGATCAGGCAGCGTGCCGGCGAAGCGCATTAGTCCCTGCTTGGGATCTCCCCACGGTGCTGGGTTGGCTTCCCAAGTAGTGCGCTCCCAGCTGCGCCACTGTCGAGCGCGCGTGTCCGCCATACGTTCCAGGACAGACACCTCGCCCTTGTCGGCAATGAGGGCGCGCTCGCGGAGCAGCGCAATCGCCTCGTCGTACTCGGCCGACGGGAACGGGTACGGCGACAGCTCCTGCGGCGTGGTTTGCCGAATGTAGGCCACCGCGGCCGCATGGAGCGCCCGCCGCAGCACAGGGGTGGCGAACGGGGTCACCGACGTCGGCTCGACCTGTGCGTACAGCTGTTGGTGGTAGGTCAGGAAACGCTCGTAGTGGCTGCGATCGCGTGGCTTGGCGGCGCCGTAGATCGTGATAACAAGCCCAGGGCTGATATCAGCACGACGGCCAACTCGTCCGCTGACCTGGATGTACTGTGCAGTGGTCTTGGGCTGCCCGACGATCGTCATCAGGCCAAGGCGTTCGATATCGACACCGACTTCGATGATGTTTGAAGCGAGGCAGATATCGATCGCCTCCTGGCGCTCCTGTCCCGGAACGTAAGGGGCTTGAAGTTGTTCGATGGCCTTGGGAATTTCGTCAGAGCGGCGGCGGGAGGTCAGTTCCATGGTGCGGTTAGGCCAACGTGGGTTGATGCCATCGCGGCGGACCAGTCCAGTCAGATAGTCAGGGACGTCTGACTCTAGAAGCGACACAGTGTTGCCGAGTTCGCGCAGTGAGTTTAGGAAGTTCAAGTTCGTCCAGTACCCGTCGCGATCGCTCTCGGGCACCTTGGCCGCTGCCTGGAGGGTCGCAGCGGCGACACGAGTTTGGACGGTTTGCAGCGAGCCAAGTGACGCACTCATGACGCCGACGTATCGACGACCTGGCTCCAGCGTGCCATCTTCCAGCCGGGCTGGTTCGGCGAAGAAGGAGTGTCCTTCTTCCAGGCCATGCGGCGGGAAGAGGGCGACCTCCTCCCGTCCGAACAACCCCTTGATCTGGTCCTCATAGCGGCGGATGGTGGCGGTGGCAGCGATGATCTTCGGTGGGATCGGTTCCTTGCTCCGGCGGTCGGTACTCAGTTCATCGATCACGGGCTCGTACAGGCCAACCATCGAGCCGAGCGGCCCAGAGATGAGGTGCAGCTCGTCCTGGATAATCAGGCCGGGCGGGGACACGACGCGCTCACCTTGGTCATCGAAGCCGAAGAGGCTCCGGGCTTGAGGGCGCCAGGCCAGCATGGCGAACTTGTCGACGGTGCCGATAACGATAGAGGGGCGCACCTCGTAGATGTCTTCATCGACGACGTGGACCGGCAGTCCAGAGCGACGGGAGTATGGGCACTGCGAGTCGACACAGCGGAGGACGACCTTCTGCCCGACTTGGTCATAGCCGATGACGTCCTGACCGCCCCTGCCTCTGGGCTTAGTGCCCATCTGGGTGCCACACCACGGACAGCGCAGCAGCAGGAAGAGATTCTGCTCGTGCGGATTGCGGCGGAGTCGACCAAGAACATCGACGGCTTTCTTCCAGTTATTGGGCGTGGATGACCCGCCGAGCCAGATCCCGATCCCAAACGGCGACTCACCCAGCGCCTTGGCGTTCCGGCCGCGGATGTCTTCGAGTACGCATATCAGCGAGGCCGCCCGCAGAAATTGCTGCGCGGTTAGCAGCCTCAGCGTGTACCGCATAAGTGTGTCGGTACCCGCGTCTTGCGGGTTCCGCAGGCGTCGCGCGAGCAGGCTGATCGCGCAGGCGCCCAGGTAGGCCTCGGTCTTGCCGCCACCCGTCGGGAAGAAGATCAGGTCGACGAGCGACCGAGTCTTGCGTGACGGGTCGACCAGTTCCGGCAGGCTGGACAGGATGAAGGCGATCTGGAAGGGACGCCACGTTCCCCTTCCCTTGGGAACAACCGGCGCGGGATGAGTCCCTTTGACGCGCAGGACATCATCCTTGCCTCGCTCGACCTCACGGAGTGGGAAGTTCGACCGCACCTGTTGGTAGAGCATGGCTTCATTGGCCCACCGGAATGCTTGCTGAGCGGTGTAGTCCGATCCCACTAATTCCCAGCCGACCCGCATCCGCTCGAGGGCTGCCTCGGCGAGGTCCATGTGACGACGTGCAGGCGGACGAAACCGCCCCGGCAGGTCATCGATCTCCACCCGCCGGGCGTCGATCCACTCGCGGTAGAGCCGCAACACGGTCTCGACCTGGGCGTTGCCCTCGGGCGCACCGTCAGCGAGGGCCTTCATGCTGACCGTGACAGCTTGCCGCTCAGCTGTGTCGGTGAACAGATAGTTCCCGAGCTTGTCGGTCAAGTAAATGTTCGGGGTCAGGCTGACCACTTCATACGCCGGCAGTGCCACCGCCTTGACGACTGAGACGGGTGAGCTGGCGCCATCCTCCCACTCAGCGGCGCATCCGTGTCCGATGGCGTAGGTACGCTTGTTCCGATACAGCAGATCGATGGACTGTTCTTCCTCGTCGCGGTTGGGCAGCTCTACTTCGGGATACGGCTCGATAACGAGACCATCCGTCGCAGTGACGGTGAAGCCCACCTGGAACAAGGCGCTGCTCGGGCCGGTGCCCACGACCTGGTTCACGACGGCGACGGTCACCAACCGGAGTTGTGGGTCGTCGATTCCAGGGACCGGGCGGCTGAACACCTGCGTCGTGGGCGCGATACCGGGTGCATCCCCATCGGGCATGGTGGTGACGATCTTGAGCTGGTTGATCTTGTCGCTAAGCACACTCCCAGGCACCAAGCCAGACAGTATGAAGGGGCGTCGGCGCCACCAGTCAACCGGTTTGGTGAGCCCGGGGATGTGAACATTGAGCCGCTCGTAATGGGCTCCTGTCACCCTGACGCTGAGAGCGCCACCGGCTGGGACACGGCACTGGAACGAGATCGCCATGGCGGAGGGCTTGAAGCTGTTGGCGTCGGTCAGGTCAAAGTCGTCGGAATCCGCTTCGTCGTGACGAAGCGAGCCTTGGACCTCGACCGGTGGACCTTTGGGGTCTTCCTCACTACGCGCTACTCCCGCGAATCCGGTGAGGTCGATATCGTCGTCGCTGGACTCCGCAATTGCCGTTCCTACGATTGCCGCACCGCTGTAGAGCACGCCGATGCCGTAGCGCGTCAGCGGTGTCCCGATCGTCAGGATCTCCTGTTTGGTCGGACGGTCATGGAACTGCCCCCGACTCTCCTCTACCGTCGCAAAGGTGATGGCTCCGCTGGTGCAGTCGACTGGCTTCCCTGAGGGCTCTTCGTCACCTAACGGCCCGAAGAGTTCGCGCCGCAGTTCGGTTTCGACTATGTCGCGAGCTTCGAGTCCGCTCATGCAGATCCTCCTATAGCAGCACGGAGCGTGGTGGCTTCGATAAGGGCGATAAGCCGGTCGGTCGCCCGGGTCAGGCCGACATAGAGCAGGGACTCGAAGTTCCCGGTCGCAATTGTCTGGTCCAGGTCGGTGACCACGACAGCCGGCGAATCCAATCCTTTGAAGGATTGGATGGTCGCGTACTGCACATGACCCGGGCGGGATGGCAGTCCATCAGCAGGTTCCAGGATCTGGCGCAGCCACGGATCGTCGGTGGTGACTGCGGTTGATCCGCCACGCTGAGGGCTGAGTACAACGATCTCGTTCAGCTCGTACCCCTCGCTCTTCAGGCTGCGGATGGCCGTCGCCAGGAGTGCTGACTGGTCCTGCCCTGCTTGGTACTGACGGAAGATCGGGTCGACACCGTCGTCGAGGCGGCGGAACTGCTGGTAGCCGGGCTGGAGGCGGCTGAATAGGTTCACCTGGTATCCGATGCGCGGCAGGTTACGGCAGTTCTGGATCAACTTGTAGCTCGACAGGTACGGTGCACGGGCCCGGAGGCGGCCGCGTCCAGACTCGTTCGCGAACACAGACTGCCGCTCGAAGTCGCCAAACAGCAGCAAGCGCCCTTCTTTGAGCCCGCCCGTGACCATCAGATCGAGGACGTCGAGGTACGGCTCAGTCGCGATGTCCTGTACTTCGTCGATGATCAGGAAGTCGCCCGCGAGCCGGTCGCCGCCTTCGAGCAGTGATTCCATTGCGCGCTCGGGCAGTTCTTCACTCCAGAAGTCTGGCGTTGCGTGCACTGGAGCACGATCAAGACCGGCCAGCCGAAGGAGCTCCTGGTGGAAGGTGCCAACCGTCAGGCCCTCGAATCCGGCCAGTTCGCTGGCGAGGCGCTTGGCGAGGAACCGGTTAAAGCACAACAGGCGGCCATGCTTGCCGGTTGCTATCTCGCGACTGGCCGACTCTTGGGCCAGGAAAGTCTTGCCAGAACCTGCCGGTCCGGAGAACAGGACGCCACGGTTCTCACTGGCAGCATCGAGGGCAAGGAACTGTTCCTCGACGAGGGTGATCAGCTGAGACTGGCGGGTTCGCCGACGGTCGCCAGCGACGGTTGCCAGCTCAAACTTGGGCCGCAGTAGGCCCGCGATCCGCTCTGCTGCCTCGTCGTTCGGGCCGACACCGCCGTAGGTGAAGTGCTTGATCTTGTCGTTGAGGTGCTTGGTGCCGGCGGCGAGTGTTCGGAGGATCGCTCTGGGAGCCGCCTTGAGATCTTCACTGTCCATCACTTGCCAGTTATGCCACTCGGGGCTCGGTGGCAGCATCGTGCGGGCGCGAATGCTGGTGAACCAGACGGCGGAGAGCATCGGGATCGACCGTAGGTCGACCTTCTTGGTCTCCAGATAATTGCGCAGGCTGTGCATGGACTCACCGGCCTGTTGAAACGGTCCGCGACTGGTCGGCACGTCATTGCCGAGCTTCCAGGTGCCATCTGGCCGGCAATCGATTTTTTGATGGGACTTGACCTCTATGACCAGGACGCCTATGTCGGGGACGATCACGACGAAGTCGGCCTCGCCTTCGACCTGGCGGACATGATCAGCGATCCCGAGCGAGTGCAGGACGAGCCAGCCGCCTGTGTCGCTGTCCTTTAGAAGTGCGGCGTGAATCGCCTTCTCACCGGGGGGCGCGTCGTCTCGGCAGAACGACGGCATCATTCGAGCCACTGCCCGCTCCTATCTTCAAACGGCACCCTTGCGTCGTGCCGTGGCACGATCTCGGAGTATGGGGAAATAGCGAGGACGCGGGTTGCGAGAATTCCCCGGAAGCCATCGCTGGTGCCTTCCAAGCTGAGGTGCCCGCTGGCTTTTAGTTCGGTGAGGTCGGCGGCGGAGGCAGCGGCTTCCAGCTGCTTCCCGATCTCGGCGCTCGCTTGGTAGAGCATCTTGCGTAGCAACGTGGCGTGGCCGAAGGTCGGCTGGATGGGGATGCCAAGCCACTGCAGGAGTGATTCGAAGTCCTGATCGCTTATAGGGCGGATCAGGCTGGGGTCAGTCCAAGCTCGTGCCCGGTCGACCGTCTTGACGCCAACGGCTCGGAGATCTCGCGCGACCTGTCGATAGCCATGCTGCTGTAGGCGCCGGCCGAGCCGTTGCTTCCAGGCAGCCTGGGTAGCATCCACCACCTGCCCTCGCAGACCGAGCTTGGCGAGGGCTGCCTGGTATAGCGCGCCCCGTTCGGTCACTCCCTGTCGGAGCAAGAAGTAAGTGCCTTCGCGGACAGCCGCCACCTCGGTATAGGCGACGCGTTCACCGGGCGGCTGCTGTGGATCGAGGGAACGGATGCGCTCGCCGTCGTCTAGCCACATCGCCAGGTTGCCGCTGAGAAGAATCTTGCGAGCACTGACTTCTTCACTGGTGGGCTCACGGTCGTCGGATTCCCTCTTGCCCCATACCGGTCGCGGCAAATAGGCGTCCTCGTCGTCTGCTTCGACGGGGACGTTCTGCTCAGGTTCCGAGGTATCGCCAAGCGTGAAGATCCTAGCTTCGACTCGGATGGACCCTTCGGCATAGCGAGCGATGGCGGAGCGCGGGACGCTACGGTCGCCAAACCACGCGGGTAGCAGGAAGCTGACTTCGTCGGTCACAGGAGCGGTGACCAGTGACGAGCGGTAAAACCTTGGCGGCCCGACGACGTACGCCTGGCCGCGGTCTGGCTGGTCACGCTCAAGATCGCCGGCAGCCAGTACCAAGATGCCGTATTTCTGTAGCCACGACTCGAGTGCGAGTTGAGCGCGGCGGCTGGCAGCGATCACCACGGACTCGCGAGGCCCTGCTTCGAGACAGGCTTGAAGCAGCGCGGCACCAAGGGCTGATTCTCTTTCACTACCGACAAGGGCGGCGGCGGATTCTGCAAGATCCTCGAGGAGCGACTGATCGGCAACCGCCCCTCGGAGGCGGCGAGCATGACGCCCCACCTCGTCGGCCAGTTCGACCATTCCCGAGTTGAAGTCCATCGGTTGCGGCTCGGTGATCAGGCGCCAGCGCAGGGCCTTAGATACCCCCGCTAAGTCGTCCCACAACCCTTGTCCATCGTCGCGGAGCGCGTTCAACAAGTGGCGTACGGCAGCATTGAAACGCGCCCCCTCAGGATCTCCAACTGCGAAAATTTCGACCCCGCTGTGCACAATAGTGGCCGAGGCAGCGTAGCGCCGGTCTAGCCCCTCAATCCGGCTCATAGGGCGACCGTGAAAGCCAAGGCTTCGACTCCTGGCGGTGGGCGCCAGCCAAGGTCATCGCCTAGTGACAAGGGTTCGCCTCGAGTATTGCGTAGCTGCATCAGGAGTTCCGCACTGGTCTCGTCTACAACGGATCGATCAAGTACGCAGATAACTACCGGGACCTCGATATCAGCCAAGTACTTGATCGCCCCGTTTCCATCGAGAACTACTGCGTTTAAGTCCTGCGGCAGTGGGAGGTGTTCCGCGAGCCTTGCTGACGCATAGAGGCGAGTAAACCAGGTTGCGACCCGTCCAATTTTTGGCATGAGTAACGACCTGATTTCACTCGACGGCAACTCGTCGTTCTCTCTCGCGATATGCGCCTCGAAGTCTTCATTTAACCAAGTCACTGTTCCGACTATGGCGAGGTCGGCAGCAGGTAGAGCGAGACGGGCATCCCATGCGAGATCTAGACGCGCCATGTGTTCGATACTCCCCGGCTCGGGGCGGGGCGTCCGTTCTGGTTGCTCTATCTCGGGGAGGGGGGCCAGCGCTCGGATGCGGTCGACCATCCAGGGAGATCCGGAAAATTGAACCCTGGGTGGCTGCGTTGCTTCGTTCAGCGACGAGAAGACCCCGGTGATCACGTGACTACTGTTCACTGCCCTGAGCGGCTGACCCGGTCTCATATCGCGGAGGGCTTCCAAGGGTTTCGCAAGGACAGGTGCGTCGCTTGCAAGCACCCAACCGCACGCAACTAGAGTGGCCGCAAAGTCCCGTTTCGGCACCGACACGGCGATGACCAACTGACGGCCACTGACCTTCCTTGAGTAGCGCGCGGCCCGCGTACCCAGTGCAAGCATCGGCCCGATCCAGGGTGCTGCCCGTCCAGGGGCCTCGGCAGACTCCGACAGCACAAGCCGAACTGGCCCACCTCTAGGAGCTGCGATCAGAGGCACCTCCTCTTAGAATCGACCTCGTCTGTCGTTCGCAGAACCGAGACTAGTGAGTGCCTCTGATAGAACGCGGCGCCACGCTGAGATCGGCGGGGTGATCCGGAACTGCGTGGCGCTCGCCAACATCACGCACTCAACACCTCGCCAGTCGTCGGCTGTCGGGCCGCCCGGCGCATCGCGGCGCTGATCGCCGTGGCAAGTGACTCTGCAAGTGGTGGTGGAACTGCATTCGATACCTGTTCCACCTGGGACGAGAGCGTCCCTTCAAGTACGAAATCGCTCGGGAAACCCTGAAGGAGCATGGCTTCGTAGATGCTGAGACGCCGCCGCCCGTCTGGATGAACGTGAATCTCCCGGTGGCCGTAAGCGACCGTCGGACTTGGCTTGTCCCACTTCAAGCGGCGGAAGCTCCGACCTGCCCGATCCGCACCGCCGGGCTGGGAGAACCGTTTGGATACGGGTCGCATCGTCCAGTGATTCTCGTGGTGAGGTATGGCCGACTTGTCGAGGCCACGTGCGAAGAACGCGGGGTCCGGAAGCGATCCGATTTTGGCGCGCACCGTGAGATCTGTCGCCGCGACCTTCTTGGGGTCGAAGTTTTGTGCGACTGCGTCGTCGCGGAAGCCAGAGATGATCACGCGATTGCGCGTCTGTGCGACCCCATAATCGAGTGCCGAGTACTCGTTGACGTTTGGTTTGAGTCCGATATCGCGAAACTTCGAGAGGATACCGCGGAACGTAACTGAGTGCTTGGTGTCGCGAATGCCGACTACGTTCTCGAAGAGCACAAACTCGACCGTGTACTTTTCCTGGAGAGCTTCAACAATCCGCAAGTATAGGAGTGGAAGTCGGTTGCGAGGATCGTTTGCTGCGGATCCGGTGTTCGCCCGCGAGAATCCTTGACATGGCGGTCCACCTATCACGCCGATTGTTTCTCCTGGCTCCAAGATCTCGTCTAGATGTGCAAGGACTCCGGCAGGGCCAAGCTCCGCAAGATCTGCTTCAACTGAGACGGTGTCTTTGAAATTGCGACGGTGAGTCTGAATGGCTGCGGGCGACAGATCGACCGCGAAGACCAGCGGGAAATCCGCCCGCTGGAACCCGAGGTCTAGCCCGCCAGCGCCAGAGAAGAGGCTGACGATTTTGGGCAAGGCATCTGCGGGCTCCCCTGTCATGCTCGCGCCCTGCGCTGGCCAAGCGTGGGGCTCTGACGACTCCTGCCCGGTCAGGGCCGTGACGCGGCTTCTCATGCGTTCACTCTATGGTGTCTTTCGGATTTTGGCTGTGACCTGCAGGTTCGGCAAGAATCTGGGTCGTGAGGGTCGGCGGGGTGAAGCGCATCTGGTCCGCGCGCGGCGCTATTGACTGAGTAGCACCTGTGGGAGCATGCTGAGTCGGGCCTGTGTCCGAAGTGGTCGTCCTCGACTACGAACCGACCCTCAGAATGTAGCCAGGCCCCCAGTGCTGACGCTCCGGGAGACGGTGGAGTCGATGTTCAGGTCCCGTCGATCAGCCCCTGACCGGGCCGGTGTGCGCAGTTGGTTTGCCAGCACGTCTCACGACCCGTCGAGATGCCAGTCCTACAACCTGGAGTAGCGCTCTGCTGCGCCCCCGAACTCAACCGGCAATCCCACGACGGGCAACCGGTCCGGGTCGCAAGCCTGGATCCTATCGGGCTGGCAACGCAGTCCTGCGGCCGTCGGCTCCGGGCCTTGGCCTGCGGCAACCGCTCCAGCCATCCCGCAGCATCCACCACCCGGCTGTATGCGGAATCCTCATTTCAACATCCAACTGAGGCACCTACCGGCCCACCGGCGAATCCGAATCACACCCATACGCTTGGCACCTTGGAGGACGGGAAGCCGGAGTCGATCGATGAGCGACGGCGCGGTGGGGTACATGACGGATTCCGCTCTAGTTCTCCGTTGCCTCTTAAAATGAACTCCATGGAACCTCATCCGGGAGCTTCGTCTGAGGCAGTGAGTCGGCGGATGAGTATCGCGCGGCGCAAGGATACCAAGCCAGAGTTGGACCTGCGCCAAGTCCTGCACTCGCGAGGTATGCGGTATCGGGTGGTCTACCCAGTTCCTGGTCGACCTCGACGAAGCATCGACGTCGCTTTCACGCGGGTGAAGGTTGCTGTTTTCGTCGATGGTTGCTTCTGGCACATGTGCCCTGATCATCGTGCGCAGCCGCGCACGAATTCGGACTGGTGGAAGGTGAAGTTCGCTCGCAACGTCGCGCGTGACCGGGAAACAGACCAGCATCTGACCTCGCTCGGATGGACCGTGCTGCGGTTCTGGGAGCACGAGGACATGGCAACGGCTGCAAGGGCCGTGGAGCAGGTTGTGCACAGGGCCTGAGTCGGCTCAATTAGTACACGCGGCGGCGGCGAGCACCAGGGCTGCACGGAGATGCCATCCCGGTGCGTCGACACCGTCATCGTCAGTGGCTCGTGGTTGAATCGCGGCACACATCGACCACGAAGGGAGCGGCCTGGTGCCTACGCGTGAGCCTACGGTTGTAAGCCTGTTCAGCGGAGCGGGAGGCCTGGACATCGGGCTTGAACAAGCCGGCTTCCGGCTTGTCACGGCGACCGATCATGCGAAGCATGCGATGCAGACGCTTCGGGACACGCAGGCAGCACAAGTGTCGATCAGCGGACGTGACGCGTTCTACATGGACGGCACGAAGCTGATCGAGGCTGACGTTCGCGATCTGAGAGCAGTGGATGTGCGGCCCAACGGTGCGCGCTCAACGTGGCGTCCTGACGTTCTCGTGGGGGGCCCACCTTGCCAACCGTGGTCGTCCGCTGGGCATCAGAAAGGGCTTGACGACCCGCGGGGTCAGCTGATCGCGCACTTTCTGCGCATGATCGGTGAAGTGCGGCCGAGATTCGTTGTCTTCGAGAATGTTCGGGGGCTTCTCACGGCTCGTGGTGCGACCGGAACGCCTGGCGAAGTTCTTCGGAGCATCCAGGCTGACCTCGACGACATGGGCTATGCGAGCAGAGTCAGCACGCTGAACGCGGCTGACTTCGGCGCAGCACAGCGACGTGTGCGGGTTGTCCTGATCGCGACGGACGAGTACGCACTGCCCGAGTTCCCTGTCTCTACGCACTCACGCGACCCTGGACTTGATCTGAAGCCATGGGTTTCTCTGGGGGAGGCTCTCGCTGGGATGCCAGCTCCTGATCCTGAGGACATCGTGAGGCCTACGGGGGAGCGCGCCGATGCTCTTCGTGCACTTGCGCCGGGCACGGGCATCAAGACGGGCGGCCGCGTCATGGCGAACCGCCCTTCGGGCCAATGGGGTTATCGCCAGGATGCATTCCTCGCAGACCTCTCACGTCCCGCACGGACGATCCGCGCTGCTGGTACCCCTGACTGGGTGCGTCTACCCGGTGACGATGACATGCGCAGACTCACCTGGCGTGAGTGCGCGGCCTTACAGGGCTTTCCGCAAGACTGGCAGTTTGCGGGCAAGGCTACGCAGCGTTTCCAGTTGATCGGGAACGCCGTGCAAGTAAACATGGCCGAAGCCGTGGGACGGGTCGTGCTTGACTCCCTGAGGAAGGGCGACGCCCCCACGAAGCCAGTGACTCCTCCATGGCCGGAGGAGCTCGTCAAGCGCGTCAGGTACACAGCTGCCGAGGAGAAGGTGAACGGTCATCTGAGGGTTCGTACGAAGGCGCGCACGGACTCACCAGCTCTGGCGTCCTAGTTCGTCGGATGTCGACGGCATACTCAACCGCGTGCCCTTCCTCACACCGCCAGCCTGGACCGATGCCGACCTGAAAGCCGGTCGTAATCGCGCCGAAGCACTGTTCACGGAACAGCGTCGTGAGGAAGGGCCACGTTCGTTCGAACGCATGTATGAGCGTCTGCGTCCACAGGTCGAGGGACTGTTCAACGCATCCGAAGACCTACGTCACCTCGACGCGAATGTGTTCCGGAACGATCCTGGAGCCTGGCAAGTGTCCCGTTACGTGACCGGTCCTCCAATCAGCCAGGAAGACCTTTGGACTCTTGTCGGCGGACCGAAGTTCAAGCGCGTTCCGCCTGAGTATGCGGATGCGACGGCAGAGGCAATACGAGTGGTGCTTGACCCGATCAGGTTCCCGTGGCTCCGCGAAGGCCGCGCACCGACCGCTGAGGAGCGCGAGCGGGCGATCGTCGCGACCGGGCTCCTTTGGGCCACTCAGCAGCTCGGGACAGAGCGTCGCGGGGAAGCGTCTACGCGGCAGGAGATGGCCACCGGCGCGGCCCTCGCTGCCGGACAGCTCACCTTCGACGCGTCCCGGAAGCGCGTCGAGTTTGTGGACGACATGGCGCGGGGCACGTACTCAAAAGAACGCGTCATTGCCGCCGCAAAGTGCGACGTGCCTGCCCGGCTCCACGACGGGCGCTTGTTCGCCCTCGAATGCAAGGTGTCGAACGGACCCAAGAATGGCTGGAAGCGCGTCAACCGCGAGGTCGCCGGCAAGGCGACAGGCTGGCGGGCACATTTCGGAGCCAACCTTGTCGCGGGCGTAGTCCTTGCAGGCGTCTTCGATCTCTCTGCGCTCGTATCTGCTCGAGACCAAGGCGTCGTGATCTTCTGGGAGCACGACCTCGAATCTCTCACAGAGTTTGTCTCAACGGCGTCTTGATCCAGCCAGTCCACCTGCAGCCGAACCGTCTCTGCCAAGGCACGGGATTTTCGAGGATGCGGAACTGATCGAGGAATCCGCGAACATTGGTCAGTGGCTATCTCCGTATGCGTCAGGCTTAAGGCCCTGCGTCGAAGTGACCATGTCGCGCGGGCGGCCTAGGAGCATGGCGCGCGTGCGGCCGTGCGGATTGACTGCCCGAACACGAAGACATCCGGCGTGCCTCCGGAGTAGTCGTGCAGCGTGCCCGTACGGGGATCGATTGATCGCTGGTCAGTAGCTGAGGAGTATCACGCCCTGGAGGTCGAGGTAGATCCCGTGTGCGCCCTGCAGCTTCTGAAGCTGATCGAATACCTTGGGATACACACTGTTGCCCTTGTAGGCCTCGGGGACGACGACGACGGCCCAGTCGACGTTCGGGGACGAAGCCGCTGCTAGAACGGACAGTATGGCTCCGTTGTTAGCGAATGCGCGGCCCGCCTGAAGTGCAACGCCGATTCGTTGATCGAGCCCGGCGAAGTCAATTCTTTTGCTCGCAAAGGTCGCTTGCCCGCCTGGTACGACGTCAAACTGAGACAGGACTGGTCCGAGCAACTCGCGCAGCGGTTCGCTCTTGATGCTTCCCTGTGCTGTCACGACAGTTGCTAGGTGCGGTGCCATCTGAGCTATCGCATCTACGACTGAACCCACGGCGTCCGGTACGCCGCGCACTGCGGCCGAGAGTGGAACGAAATCCTTCTGCATTGCTGAAGCTTCGCATCGCCTCAGCCCGGCTGGAACCCCAGCCGCTATCCAGCTCACGAATCGTGGCGCAGCATTGACCCATGGCGACCACTGGAAGCATCGTTCGCGGCATCGGCCAGGTGGCGCTGGGCGCCGTTCTCCTCACCGCAGGTATCGGTCACCTCACCAAGGCGCGCAAGGAGTTCCAGGCTCAGGTTCCAACCTGGGTACCCGTCGATCCCGACACTGTCGTGGTCGGGTCGGGGATGGTCGAGATCGGCCTTGGTGCCGCGCTAGTGGCCACTTGGAAGCAGCCTCTCCGGCGTCGGCTCGGGGGGTTGGTTGCGGCGTTCTTCGTGGCTGTGTTCCCTGGGAACATCGCTCAGCTCGTGGAGCATCGGGACGGGTTCGGTCTGGACACCGATCGCAAGCGTGCGCTCCGGCTCATTGGGCAGCCGGTTCTCGTCGTGTGGGCGTTGGCCACGACGCGGAAGTAGGAGTGTCGACAAGTTAGACCGCGGCGCTGGACTCGACCGGCGGAGGCAAAACCCGACCGCAGAGGTGGGCTCGACGAGGGGGAGGCGGGCTCGGCCAGCGGAGCTGGGTCCAACCGACGCGTGCCCTCACACCTGGTTGAGCATCCCCAGGCTGCTCGCGAACTCCATCAGCTCGAAGGTCGATCCTGTCACCATGGTCGCGCCGGCCGCCTTTGCGGTTACCGCGAACGGCCCGACGTTGCCGTAGAGCACAAACGGCGTGATCGGATCGGTCATCCGGAATTTCGTCAGCAGACGTAGCCCGGCGTCCGGGACGTCGACGTCCGACTCCTGACGGCCCATGTCCGAGATGATCAGGCCGTATGTGTGGCTCTCAAGGAGCTGCAGTGCCTCGCTGGTCGAGCGTGCGATCTCGACGTGTGCGCCGTCGCGTCGCCAGGAGTCGGCGAGGACCGCGTTGTTCTCCGGGTGGTCGTCGACCCAGAGGATCGAGCGGAGCGCTTGGCCGGTCGGCGCTGAGATCCGGCGCTCCTGTTCCTCCAGCATCCAAGAGGTGTCGACGGGCTCCCGCACAGCTCCTTCGAACTCCTCAGCGGTCTCCGCTTCGGGATCCGGCAAGACGTAACCGGGCGGGGTTCGCTCACCCACCTGGGACGTGGCTCCCCCAGGAACACTGGCCGCGTGGTCCAGCCGTCGCTTCAGCGACGCCACCTCGCGCTGCAGGTCGGTGATCATGTCCGACTGCTGGTCGGTCGCCTGCTTGAAGTTGAGCTTCTGTCCGCCGAACTCGAGCGTCACGTCGTCGGAGTTTCTCAGCTTCGACAGGAGCTGCCGTCCGAAGACCAGCAGTACGACGATCACGAGAAGGGGCCACAGGAGGGCGGCGATAGCGCTGATCAGGTCGGCCACGGGGTAAAGGTACCGGTCAGAGGATCATGGGACGGAACAAGCGCCCGCCACCACAGATGATGGAGGTCCATCGGTGACCGACCCACTCGATCGTGTCCGTGAGATCTGCCTTGCTCTGCCCGAGGTGACCGAGAAGCTGAGCCACGGCTCGCCCACGTGGTTCGTGAAGAAGACCTTCGTGAGCTTCTCCGATCACGGGCACGGCGGTCCGCTCGCGATCTGGTGCGCGGCCGCGCCTGGCGCTCAGGAAGAAGCGATCGAGAAGGAACCGGACCGGTTCTATCGGCCGCCGTACGTCGGCGTGCGTGGGTGGCTTGGGGTGAGGTTGGACGTCGATGTCGACTGGGACGAGATTGCAGCGATCGTCGAGGATGCGTATCGGCAGGTTGCGCCTCGGCGGTTGGTGGCGGAGCTAGACGAGGAGTAGGGGCTCGACGAGCTGGTCTCGACAAGCTCGACCAATGGCTAGAGCTGGACTGACGGGCTCGACAAGGTCGACCAGCGGTGGGGAACTTGGCCAGCCGCAGGAACGAGTGGTCAAGCCTCCAGCAGGCCTCGGATCTCCTCCGGCCCCAGCGAGCCCGCGAACGCGCCCGCATCATCGCTCAACACCGCATCAAAAAGCCGAGCCTTGCGCGCCTTGAGTGCCATCACCTTGTCCTCGATGGTGTTCTCCGAGACCATCCGGAACACCATCACATTCCGCGTCTGCCCGATCCGGTGCGTCCGGTCGATCGCCTGCGCCTCCGTCGCCGGGTTCCACCAGGGGTCCAGCAGATAGACGTAGTCGGCCTCGGTGAGGTTGAGCCCGAACCCACCCGCCTTGAGGCTGATCAGGAACACGGGAGCGGCGCCGTCCTTGAACCGGTTGATCACCTCGGCGCGCTTCCGGGTGGACCCGTCGAGGTACTCATAGGGGATCCCCAGCGACGTGCACACCTCCGCCGCCTTGGCCAGGAACGACGTGAACTGGGAGAACACCAGCGCGCGGTGTCCCTCGGCGGCGACCTCCGCGAGCTGGTCCGCGAGCAGGCTCAGCTTCGCCGACGGGACACCCTCGTACTCCGGGTCCACCAGGGAGGCGTCCAACGCCATGCGGCGCAGCGTCGTCAGGGCGCGGAAGACCGCCACCCGGTTCTCGTCGAAGCTTTCGAGCAGTCCCAGCAGCCGCGACCGTTCGCGCTGCAGGTGCGTGTCGTAGATCCGGCGGTGCTTCGGGTCCAGCGTCACGCGGAGCACCTGCTCCTGCCGTTCGGGCAGCTCGGGCGCCACCTGTTCCTTGGTGCGGCGCAGCAGCAGCGGCCGGATCCGACGGCGGAGCCTGGCCAGCAGCGGCGTCGAGTCGCCCTCACCCGAGATCGGCTTGACGTAGTCCTCGCGGAACTTCGTCGGTGACCCGTAAAGCCCCGGAGCCACGATCGCGAGCATCGCCCACAGCTCCATGAGGTTGTTCTCCATGGGTGTGCCGGTGATCGCCAGCTTGAACGGCGCCTTGAGGCGGCGGGCGGACTCGTTGGCGCGCGTCTGGTGGTTCTTGGCGAACTGCGCCTCGTCCAGGATCAGACCGCTCCACTCGACGTCGGCGAACGCCTCGAAGTCCAGGCGGAAGATCGCGTACGACGTCACGACGATGTCGGCGTCCGAGGCGACCTTTGCGACGGTGGTCCGTGCCTTCGCGGCGGTGGTCGACAGCATCGCCACCTTCAGGTCCGGCGTGAACTTGGCCGCCTCGGCAGCCCAGTTGCTCACCACCGACGCCGGCGCGACCACCAGGAACGGTGCGCCGTCGTCGGGCCGCTCCTGCCTGGCCTGGGCGACGAAGGCGAGCGTCTGCACGGTCTTGCCGAGGCCCATGTCGTCGGCGAGGATCCCGCCGAGCCCGTGCCGCCAGAGGAAGGTGAGCCACTCGAAACCGTGCTGCTGGTAGGGCCGCAGATCGGCCTTGAGTCCAACGGGCGGCGGCACGGGCTCCGGTCCGTCGACGCCGTCGGCGGTGAGCGACACCAGGTCGCTCACCGAGCGGCGCCACCGGTCGGACTGCTCGACGATGTCGGCCACCTGCTCCAGCTCCGCCCACAGGCCGGCATTGAACCGGCTGATCCGCAGCTTGCCCGGCTGGTCGGAGAGTCGCTGTGCCTCCTCGATCAGCGCCCGGAGCTGCGCGAACACGGGCAGGTCCGTCCGTAGCCACGTGCCGTCGGTGAGCATGAACCGCTTCTTACCCCGAGCGAGCGCATCGAACACCGGACCGAACGGGATCTCGCGTCCGTTGATCGTGACCATGACACCCAGGTCGAACCAGTCCAGGTCGGTGCTGTCGTCCGCACGCATGCTGACCACTGGCGTCGCTTCGAGGCCTTGGTACTCGGGCAGCTTCTCGCTCTCCACGCGGACGTCGGGCTGCTCCTCGAGCACGGGCAGCACGGTGGTGGCGAAGTCCATGGCCTGCAGCCCGCGGAACGTCTCGGGCGCTACCCGGAAGTGACCGAAGCCCGGCACCTCGCGCACGGCGGCGATCACCCTGCCCAGGGTCGTGGCCTCCGCCGCGAGATCACGCAGGTCCGCACCCGGTTCCATGGCGGTGGTCAGCGGATATTCCTTGTCCGACGGCGGGTACGCCCACCGCCACGCCACGCTGATCTCCTCCGGCGAGACCGCCTTGACGGTGGCCACCAGCTCGGGCTGAGGCAGGTCCGGCAGCTCGACGTCGAGGTCGGCGTGCACCTGTACCTCCCGGCGCAGCAGCGGCAGGTAGTCCGCCAGGAACTCGTCGACCGCGCCTGCGGGGATCCTGAGATCGGCCAGGTGGACGGCCGCGAGCTCCTGGTCGGTGAGGGGCGCCGCCGTTGGGCCGAGGGTGATGGCGCGGCCGGAGGAGGACTCCTCGATGGCGAACAGGCCGTGCCGACCGAGTGCACCGACTGAGGTCGCCAGGGTGACGGCGCCGTCGAAGGTGACGGTCCGCTCGAGGCGCGCGCCGCCGTCGGGCAGGGAGAGGTCGAGGGCGATGGACGCCTCGCCGGCCAGCCGCAACGACTCCCGCTTCGACTTGCCGACCAGCTCGATGCCGAGGTCGGCGGCGTCGGCGAGATGACGCCAGAACGGACGGGGGAGTACGTCGTCCAGACTGATCCAGTCACCCGTGCTGATGTAGCCGTAGCCGCGGGGACTCGTGGCGCGCAGGGCGTCGAGCGTGGTGAACCACTCGCGGACGACGGGATCGAGGCCACGCAGGAACCCGTTGCGGATGTAGTTCCACGACGCCGTCCCGCCCACCCACGAGCCCTTGTCGTTGCGCTGGACCGGCCGCATCGAGAGGGAGAGGTTGTTGTCGATGGTCGTGCCGTCCACGCGGAGCTGCAGCGCCAGCACGGGCCGGGCATCGGCGGTCGACGGGTGCGCCGGCGGGGGCTCGACCGGCGTCGTCGGCACGAGCTGCTGCACCGCCGCCTTCCACTCCGGGACCTGGGGCGTGCGCTTCAGCGAGGAGGCGGGCCGGACCATCGACGCCAGGCCGTCCGAGCCGGACTCGATGAGCGTCGCGACGACGTGCTTACAGGCGGACCCGACCGGGCACGTGCAGTCCGTGCCGACGACGACGGGCGGCCCGGGGCTGTTGGTCCTGAACTGGATGGAGCAGGAGTAGGTGCTGCGGCCGCTGCCGCGCACCCACGAGATCAGCAGGAGGTCGTCCGGCAGCCACTCCCACGAGATGACCCGGCCCTGCTTCTGGTAGTCCTCGCCGCGCAGGTACGCGCCACTGCCCACCAGGAGCTTGATCGCCGCGGGGTGGATGCGCGGGGCGGGAACGGTTGCGGGCACCCCTCCATGGTTCCACGCCCGGGCCACCGGTCCGCGGAGTTATCCACAGCGCGCCTTCAACCCCACGGTGTGGGTGGCCTCTGCGAGAGTGTCGCCATGCACACCCTGCCCGACGCCGGACGCCAGCCCGCCGCGCTCAGCGTCCTCCTTCTCGCGGCCGCCGTGTGGACGTCTGTCCCGATGCGGCTGCTGATCCCTGGTAACGATCTCGATCTCGGCTTCACTGTGGACAACGCGATCTTCGTGATCGAGAACGCCGCGATGGCCGGAACGGTCGTGCTCGGGGTCGGAGCCGCAGCCCTCCGGTCCAGACGCGTCCTCGTCGGGGCGGTAGCGGTCGTCGGTCTGCACCTGCTGTTCCAGCTCGGCACGGCGGGGGTGCAGCTCGTGAACGGCGCCCGCCCCGAGCTGGTGCTCGGCACGCTCGTCGCGATCATCGCCCTGACGCTGCTGCTGGCCGGGGTGCTGATCGCCCTGTTCCTGCGCAAGCCGGCGACGGCGCGCCGGGCCGGACTCGCCGTGGCCCTGGCGGGGGCGCTTATCCACACCCTGTGGACAAACGTGCTGCTTCCGGTGGTCGCGGCCCTGCCCTACGGCGGGCCGCGGCCCGGGATGGTCGGGTCACTCGTCGTCGCGATGGCCCTCAACCTGCTGGTCGTCGCGGCGGCGGCCCTGTGCGGCTGGGCCACGCCGATCACACGGCGGATCGGCGCGCTGCTGGCCGCCGTGGTCGGGGTGCTCGGGATCGCGGCGGTGGCCGAGACAGCAGACGCCTTCGGTGCGGGCTACGGCGCGACGCAGGTCGTTCAGGCACTGCTGACTCTGGGGGCCGTGCCGCTCGCGATCATCGCGGGCCGGCGGCAGGCAGCAGCCCGGCAGGCGGAGAACTGACTCGCTACTTTGCCGTGCTCACCCGGATCTCCTCGAGTGCGACTACCTCGAGGATCTGCTTCACGATGATCGGGCCGACCGACTCCCACGAGAGCATCTCGGCGATCACCATGTAGGACAGGTCGTCCCCGGTGAAGCAGCCGCCGCGGTGCAGCGCGTTGACGAGTCGGTGCTTGGGCCAGTCGAGCTCGTCGAGGCGCTCGACCCGCCGCACTGCGGGGAAGAGCCTGCCGACGGGCAACGACTTGAGGCGGGTTACGGCGGCCTCGGCGAGGCGGGCGGTGCCGATGTCGGTCTTGCTGTCGACCTGACCGACGTACCAGGCGTCGTCCTCAGCCATGACCTCGCGGAACCATGGGAACACCTCGCCCCAGGTGGGCGTCGGGGTGACGGCGGGTGCGTCGGACATGAACGGATGCCTCCAGTCCCTGTGTAGGTAAGTACGTCAATCCTTGCACCGTTCGGCCGGCAAAACAGGCACGATCGGCTCTAGAGACCGGACCTCATCCACTAATTCACCCGCCCAGCGGTTGCCGAGGAACGGAAGCCGTGCGAGCGCCACGCATGCCGAAAACGATCGCGGTTGCCAGGTACCCGAGCGAGAGGGCGACGAAGAGCCCGGGCGACCATCCGGCGTCGGGCACGAGGAAGGCCGCGAGGGCTGCCGCACCCACGAAGGCCGCGTTGTAGAGCACGTCGTAGAAGGCGAAAGCGCGGCCGCGGTAGGCGTCCTCGGAGTCGCGCTGCACGATCGTGTCGACCGCGATCTTCGCGCCCTGCGCGGCGAGCCCGAGCAGGGCGGCGGCGGTGACCACGCTGACGAAGCCGGGCTCGGGCACGAGGATCAGCTGTGACGCCCCGGCCACCACCAGCATCATGGCGATCCAGGACTGCGGGGCCATCCGCCGCGCCAGCACCGCGGTGAGCAGGATCGCGAGCCCGCCGCCCACACCCGTCGCGCCGATCACCGTGGCGAAGGTGGTCAGGCCGGCAGTGCGGTCGCCAGGCTCGGCCAGGAGGTTGCGCGACATCAGGATCGCCGCGATGAACACCACCCCGTACAGGAAGCGGTGCAGCGCCATCACGAGCAGCGCCTGACCAGGGGTACGGCGCGCGGCGAGGTAGCGGGCGCCGTCGACCAGGCCGCTCGCCACTGCCGCCAGCTCGCTCCGGATCGAGCCGACGACGGGCTGCAGTGGTCCCAGCAGCGTGCGGGACATCCGCAGCCCGAGCAGCGAGGCACAACCCATGACGACGCAGGCACAGGTCAGGGCCGCCGCGTCCTGGATGCGGCCGGCCGGCACCGCCAAACCGAGCACGAAGCCGATGCCGCCCCCGAGGAACGCGGCGCCCGCACCGAGCGTCGGCGTCAGGGCGTTCGCCGTGAGCAGCAGGTCGCCCTCGACCACGCGCGGCAGGCCCGCCGAGAGGCCGGCGAGAAGGAACCGGTTGACGCTCAGGGCGGCGAGCCCCAGCACGTAGATCGCGGGCGTGACGCCCTGCGTGAGCATCAGCGCCGCCATCGTGCCGGTGATCAGCACGCGGACGGCGTTCCCGTACACCAGCACCTGCCGCCGCTGCCAGCGGTCAAGGAACACGCCAGCGAACGGCCCGACGATCGTGAACGGCGCCAGCATGATCGCGAACGCCCCCGCGATAGCCGCGGCAGACCCCTGCGACGCCGGGCTGAAGAAGAGCAGGTTGGCGAGGCCCACCTGGAACATGCCGTCGCCCGCCTGGGACACGAGACGCACGGTGAACAGCTTGCGGAACCCGGGCAGGCGCAGCAGCGCGCGTAGTTCGGCAAGGACGGTCACTCACTCACAGTAGTTGTCGGCGCTGCTGCGGCGACGGGCGACGGCGGTGCGGACGCTGGGGGAGTGCGACCAGGGCTGCCGCCGAAGTTCATGCGGTGTCCATCTTGTCGTCACCGGGGGTCGGCCCGGCTGCCACGGGCCGACGCCAGCCTGCCCGTGTGTCTCTCGATCGCCGCCACGCGGCATTCATCGCTTCCGGCGCCGCCCTCGCACTGGGGCTGAGCGCGTTCCCGGCTTTTGCGGTTCCCTCGACCGAACGCGGTGGGGTCTCGACAAGCTCGACCAGCGGGCCGAGCTCGGCCGCCGGGTCGGGCTCGACCGGTGGGTTCGGCCCCGCCCGGCGCGGCGAGACCTTCCACCGGCTCGCCACCTACCCCGTCTTCCAGAACGCTCCCGCCGGCACCGATCCCGCCGACGAGACGGTCGCCGAGATCTCCGCCGTCAGCGAGGACGGCAAGACCCTCATCCACACCGACGCCGCCGCGCGCCGGATCGGGTTCGTCGACATCAGCGACCCCGACTCGCCCCGAGGCCTTGGCTCGCTCTCCCTCGCGGAGCTCGGCTCGGAGCACGACGAGCCGACGTCGGTCGCCGTGGTCGGCGACTACGTGCTCGTCGTGGTCGACAGCTCGACGTCGTTCACCGCGCCGTCGGGCCGCCTCGACGTCGTCGACCTCGCGACCCGCGCCCGCGTGCGCTCCATCGACTTGGGTGGCCAGCCCGACTCCATCGCCGTCACGCACGACGGCAGCCGCGCCGTCATCGCCATGGAGAACCAGCGCGACGAGGACGTGCTCCCCGACACCGGCGACGGCGAGGAGGGCGACCTTCCGCAGGCCCCCGCCGGCTTCCTGCAGTTCGTCGACCTGGCGGGCTCGGACCCGCAGGTATGGCGGACCCGTCCCGTCACGCTCGACGTGGCGGCGCTCGCGGCGGCCGGCCTGGACACCCCGCAGGACGTGGAACCGGAGTACGTGTCGATCAACCCGTCCGACACCAAGGTCGCGGTGACGCTCCAGGAGAACAACGGCGTCGCGGTGCTCGACGTCGTGTCCGGCGCGCTCGAGAACGTGTTCTCGGCGGGCGACGTCGCGCTGGAGGGCGTCGACGTGGACGACGACGGCACCATCGACCAGACGGGCTCGCTCGACGCGGCCCCGCGCGAGCCCGACGCCATCGGCTGGGTCGACGACAAGCACGTCGCGACCGCGAACGAGGGCGACTGGAAGGGCGGCACGCGCGGCTGGACGGTCTTCGAGGCCGCGACGGGCGACGTCGTCTGGGACGCGGGTGCGGACCTCGAGGAGCTGGCCGTCCGTGTGGGGCTGCACAACGAGGACCGCGCCGGCAAGAAGGGCGTCGAGATCGAGGGCCTCGCGGTGGCCACGCTCGACGGTGTCCGCTACGCGTTCGTGGGTTCCGAACGCTCCAACTTCGTGGCTGTGTACGACGTGTCCGACCCGACTTCCCCGCGGTTCGTGCAGGTCCTGGCCACGACCAACGGTCCCGAGGGGATCCTGCCGATCCCCTCCCGGAACCTGCTCGTCGTGTCCTCCGAGGAGGACTCGGCCAAGGACGGCGTCCGTGCGTCCGTCTCGGTGTTCGGCAAGGGTCACCGCTACGCGCGGGACGCGGGTACGCCCGCGTTCCCGTCCGTCGTGTCTGCCGACGCAGTGTCGGATGGCGCGGCGCTGCGGGGCTCGCAAGCTCGCTCCTCCGCCGACGCGGCGACGGCGACGGGTGCGGGTGCGGCCAAGCCGATCGGCTGGTCCGCGCTGGGCGCACTCTCGGCCGACCCGAGCAAGCGCGACCGGCTGTGGACCGTGACGGACGCCGCGAAGTCGCCGACGTCGATCCTCTCCGTCTCGACCACTGGTCGGCGTGGCGCGGACCGCCCGGCGGTCATCGACCGCGAGATCGTCGTGACGGAGGACGGCGAGCCCGTCGGCCTGGACGCCGAGGGCATCTGGGCGCGGCCGTCGGGCCGGGGTGCGTCCGGCGGGTTCTGGCTCGGCGTCGAGGGCGCCACGGGTGCGGAGAACGCGCTGGTGCGCGTGTCGTCGTCGGGCCGCGTGCAGGAACGCGTGAGCCTCCCCGCCGACGTCGCCGCGGGTCTCGGCAAGTGGGGCATCGAGGGCGTGACCGGCTCCGTGGACCGGTCGGGCGAGCACCTGTTCGTCGCGCTGCAGCGCGGCCTGACCAGCGACGCCGGTGTGGGTGGTTACGCCCGCATCGGGCGGTACGACGTCGCGACCGGCGAGTGGACGTGGTTCGGCTACCCGCTGTCCGCCCCGACGTCCGACGGTGACTGGGTGGGTCTGTCCGAGATCACGGTGGTGGACCGCGACACGCTCGCCGTCATCGAGCGGGACAAGCTCAACGGCCCGGCGGCGGCGCTCAAGGCCGTCTACACGGTGGACCTGCCGAAGCGGGATCCGCGTCCGGGGACCGTCCCGGCGCTGCGCAAGCGGCTCGCGATCGACGTCCTGCCTGCGCTGCGTGCGACCAACGGGTGGACGCAGGAGAAGCTGGAGGGCCTCACGATCGGTGGCGACGGCCACGTGTACGCGGTTACGGACAACGACGGCGTGCAGGACGCGACGGGCGAGACCGTGTTCCTCGACCTGGGCAAGGCTCGCAAGCTGTTCAGGTGAGGCGACCCGATGGTCGACCGGCGAGGTGACCACAGGTCTGCGGGGTCTGTTGCTCTGCGTAGACAATATCTACGCAGAGCAACAGGCCCCGCATTCGTAGTACGTCCCCCGGACCTGCTCAGCCCCGCGCGTTGACGTGGATCGCCAGCGCCCCGTACGCCGGGACCGTCGCGGTGAACCAGCCATCCGCGTTGACGGTCCGCTTCACCGAGCAGTTCGACGACGCGACGACGTCACAGTACGTGCCCGCCGGGAGCGGCGTCTGGAACGAGCGCTGGACGGCCGACGCCGTGTTGTTCAGCACCACGTAGCCGCGGTTGCCGCGCCCGTAGGTGATGAGGTTGCCGCCGTCGTCCCACCAGTTGGTGACCGCCGTGCCGGCCACCGCGTTGTGGAACCCGACCATGCCGCGGATCTCGGTCCAGCGCTGCGTGCAGGTCCACCGTCCGGCGCCGCAGGTCGCGTCGGGGACGGCGGTCTCGGTGGCGCCGGGCGCACCGGCGTCGTTGTTCGAGAACTCGTACCCCGAGTACACGGTGGGCGACCCGTACGGCCACGACAGCAGGAACGTGTTGGCCAGCACGTACTTGGCGCCCCACTTGTAGTTCATCGACTCGCCGTTGCGCTCGGTGTCGTGGTTGTCCACGAACACACCCGCCCGTCCGGACTGCAGCTTGCCGTCGCCGATGAACCGCAGGTTCTTGATCTGCCCGTCGAAGTCGTGCTTGAGCTGGCGTGCGTAGTTGAACTCGTGCGAGTCGCCGCTGCCCAGGTACTCGGACGGCTGGACCGGCTCCCCGGCGGCGCCGATCACCTCGTGCACCCAGAAGACGTTCGGGTTCCGCATCCGCGACTTGATGGCCTCCAGGTCCGACGCCGGCACGTGTTTCGACGCGTCGATCCGGAACCCGTCGACGCCGAGCGAGACCAGGTCGTCGAAGTACGCGGCGAGCCTGCCGCGGACGTAGTCGGAGCCGGTGCGCAGGTCCTGCAGCGCGACGAGGCGGCAGTTCTGGACCTGGTACCGGTTCGTGTAGTCCGAGATGTCGGTGCGGCAGTCGTTGAAGTCCTGATACCCGTACGTGCCGGTGAAGTTGTCGTCCGAGTAGGGGGTTCCCGCCACGCCGGTCCCCGACCGGCCGGCGCCCGCCATGTGGTTCACGACGGCGTCCGCGATCACGCCCACACCGGCGGCGTCGCAGGCGGCGACCATGTTCGCGAACTCGGCGCGGGTGCCCAGCTTGGACTCGATCCGGTAGCTGACGGGCTGGTACGACGTCCACCACTGGGAGCCACGGACGTGCTCCATGGGCGGGGAGACCTGCACGTAGCCGAACCCGGCCGGGCCGATCACGTTCGTGCACTCCGCGGCGACGGAGTCCCAGGTCCACTGGAACAGGTTGAGGATGACGTCGCCGTCACCGTGCGCGGGAGTCGCAGCCCGGGCGGGTTCGACGGCGGGGGTGGCCGTGGTGGCGACCAGGCCAAGGGTGAGTGCGGCGGCGAAGGTCGTCAGGGTGGCGAGCAATCGTCGGGGCGCGTTCGGACGGCGCGTCATTGCGGCTCCTTGCGGCGTGGTCCCGGGCTGAGGCACGTGCGGCGCTGCACGGCCGTTTCCGGATCTTGCTGCAAGCGTTGCAGAGCATTCCGCGACACGCCAGAGGCCCGGGTGAAAGACCCGGGCCCGGCGTGTCGGAGGTGTGGACGCTCAGTCCTCGTTGGGCATGAGGATCCAGAACGCGATGTACGCGAGAAACTGCGGCCCCGGGATGAGGAACGAGGCGACGGTGAGGATCCGCACCAGCGTGGGATCCCAACCGAATCGGCGCGCGATACCGGCGCAGACGCCGGCGATCATGCGTCCCTGACGGGGACGAGAGAGTGTCTGTGTGGTCATGTCAGGCCGCCTGGCGCTCGTTCGGGATGAAGATCCAGCCGATCACGTAGGCCAGGACCTGAGGTCCCGGGATGAGGATCGACGCGACGGCGACGATGCGCACCGTCGTGGGATTCCAGCCGAAGCGGCGGGCGATACCGGCGCAGACGCCGCCGATCATGCGGCCCTGACGAGGACGGAAAAGTGTAGGTGTGCTCATGTCATCGACGGTAGTTCCGCCGTGGGTCCAGGGCTATCCGGTAATCCCCCGGCCTGTCCCTGATCAAGCCCAGGAAAAAACCAGGGACATGTGACCTGGGAAGCCCTGGTCGGGATGTCTGACCGGGCGCTGAGCGCGCCACGTCGATCCGCGAAAGGTGCGGGTGAAGTGCGGCGGAATGTGCCGGGGGCGTGCAAGACCCGCCTTAATCTTGGTCCGCTCGTTCGACGACCGGGGGTCGCTGTGGTGGTACGTCTTTCTTTCTTCGCGCGTGGCCCGGCCGTCATGGCTCGCGCCACCGCGGCACTCGCGGGCGGTGCGCTCGTCGCGTCGGTGCTGGTTCCGGTGGGCCCAGCGTTCGCTGGCATGGCGGACCTGCCGGCCGCGTCCAGCATCACCGTGGGTGGCCAGGTCTGTGGAACAGAACCGGTCGAGGTAACCCTCGATCGGGAGGGCTCCACGTCGTTGAAGTTCGGCGCGGTGTTCGACGGCGCCGACGTCACGGGTGCCGTGGCCGTCACCACTGATGCGGCGGGTGTCGAGCGGAGCCACCGCACCTACGAGCTGATCGGCGGTGTGTTGGACGGCAGTACTGGGTCGTCAGATCTCACCGACGATGCGGTCAACACGCTCACGATCCGGGCTCGGAACGAGGACGGGACGACTGGCCCCGCGGTGGCGTGCTCTTTCCTGCTGCACCGCGGACCGTCCGCCGTGCTCTCGGTGTTTCCCGTGCTCGGCGCCGAGACCGTCTATGTCTCCGATGGCAGTCGACGAGGTGGCGTCGGTGTGCCCGGCGCGTTCGCCGTGGCATCTCCTCGGACTCCGGACGCGGTCTCGTTCGCTTACGGCTACTCGATGGACCTCCGCTTCGAGCCTGAGTGGCGGACCGTACCCGCGACGGAGAACGCCGTGATTCCGTTCGTCCCGACCAGGGAGGGCGAGCAGTATCTCCGGGTGGCCGAGGTCGACTCGACGGGACTGATCGGTCAGGCGACGAGCGTGCGCGTCCGGGTGGCGGCAGACGGCGCGGCCCAGACGGTGCCGCCCGCCGTCACCGTCAGGAGGCTGGGCGACGGTCTGCCGGACGACGACCTGGCGCCTTTCCGATTCACCCTCACCGAAGACCTGCTGCCCTGGGGCAGTGGCGCCGGTCAGGTCGCGCTCTACGACGGCACTACCGAGCTCGCCCGGGTGGCATTCGACAACCGGACGGAGGACGTGCTCGTGCGGCGGAGCCTGGCCGGGGGTGGCTATCGCGATCTCCGCCTCGAGTACGTGCAGTTCCCCGGCGCGGTGACCCTGACTGACACCGCACAGTTCTGCCTCTCGTCCTGCCCGTTCACCGGCGGCAGCGCAACAGTGAAGTCGTGGTGGTCCAGTGGCCAGACCGACCCGAGCTACAACAGCGCCTACTGGGCGGTATCCCAGGGATTCTCTCCGACTCCGGCGTCGTACACGTATCAGTGGCTGCGCGACGGGGTCGCGATCGCGAACGCGACTGCCCAGAAATACCTCAGCTCGCCGGCCGACGTCGGACGCCGTGTCTCCGTGCGGATCACGGCGCACGGACCGTCCATGAGCCCGAGGTCGGTCACCTCGACACCATTCACCGTCCGGGCCCGGGACACGATGCACGTCGAGTACGGACTGAGCGCGATCGGCCACCCGTGGGAGAGCAACTACTGCTACTGCGGCGCCTCGGACGGGCAGAGCGCGGGTCTTCCGGGCAGCGGTCAGACGGTGCAGGCGCTGATCGCCGACCCGTTCTCGGAGTCGTACGGCGCAGGCACGAGCCCGCCGACCGAGACCGACGAGATGCCCTGGCCGTTCTGGTTCGAGACAGAGGGCTACGTCGCGGGCCGTGGCTGGGTGGGGCAGAAGTACAGGGACAGCACCCCGTATGTCGGCACCATCGGCGAGAGGCGTCGCCTGGAAGCGTTCCGGATCAAGCCCGGCGGCCCCCACGCGTCCTTCTACGACGTCTGGTACCGCGCCTATGTGCCCAGGTATGGCTGGCTCGGCTGGGCCAAGAACGGCGAGACCTCTGGCACCACGGGATTTGGTTACCCCATGGAAGACGTCCAGATTCGTGTGCTGCCGAAGGGCCAGGTGCCGGCGGCGTCGGTGTCCGGAAACGCGCCGTACTACTCCAAGGGAACGCAGCAGGCCGTGCAGGTCTCGGCCTATCTGCGTCCATCGGGCTGGCGGACGGCGGCGATGGGTGGGTCCACGGCGGGCCTGACCTCGACGTCCCATCGTCTCAACGCGGTGAGGCTGAACCTCGTCGATGCCCCCTACTCCGGCGGCGTCCAGGTGTCGGCCAAGGTCGAGGGCGACGGCTGGCGACCGTACGTGAGCACGGACAGGGTCGCGGGCACGTACCACCGCACCAACCGGACCGCCGCGTACCGGATGCGCCTCACCGGCGAGATGGCGGAGCAGTACGACATCTACTACCGGGTGCACGTGGCGGGCACCGGCTGGCTCGGCTGGGCAAGGAACAACGGAGCCGCCGGCACGGCGTCATACGCGTATCGCAACACGGCCGTCCAGGTGGTGCTGATGAAGAAGGGCGGGCGCCCACTGATGAGCGGTTACGGCCGGGTGGCCTACCTGGGCTGACCGACCGACGGAGGGGCCGGCCGGGCGTCCGTGGCCGGCCCCTCCGCATCTCCCGGGTTCACCAGCCGTTCGGCACCAGTACCTTGCGGATGCGCTTCTCGCTGACCGTGCCGTCCGTACCCAGCTGCTGCGCGAAGAACGAGACCCGCAGCTCTTCCAGCAGCCAGCGCACGTCCGCCAGCTCTGCGGCGCGTGCGGCGTCGGGCGAGCCCGCCGCGTAGGTGGCGAGCGCCTTCTCGTATGCCGCGGTCACGTCGCCGATCCGCCAGGCGAGGTCGGAGTCGCGTGCCGGGTTCTCCGCCGCCTTCGTCAGGCGGTGCGAGTCCGCGCGCAGATAACGCGCGAGGTGTGGCAGCCGCCGGGGCGGCGTCGCCGACACGAACCCGTCGTGGATGAGGCTCGCGCGATGCTCGCGAAGGTCCTGCAGCGTGTTCAGGAGTGCGAGGCTGCCCGACGCGCGGATCTCGGCCTCGAGCGTCCGGCTCGCCGACAGCGCGGCGACCACATGCCCGACGACGCGGTACACCTCGTCCTCCAGGTGCCGACGCACGAACGCAAGCGCGTCCGAGTAGGCAGCGGCAGACCGCACGGAAGCAGCATCCGGCCCACCCGGCGGAGTGTCATACCGCGCCGAGTCAGCACCCGAGGTCAACGACACAACGGCCGCCAGCTGCAGGTCAGCGACCAGCGCCTCGGTATTCGGATACGGCGACGCCGCCATCGTGAGCGACTGCGTCCCGGTCCACCGCGACGTCACACGCCCGGTACCGAGCGCAGCCTCGGACACCAGCAACCGCCGAACCCCCGCAGCATGCACAGACGCCTGAGCAGTCTCGTCGGCCAGGATCCGCAGCGCGACCCCCACGGACCGAGCCTGCCCCTTCACCTTGGGAGCAACCTCCTCCACCAGCGCCGGGAACCCGCGCACGACCACCCCGGCCCCCACATCGGTAGACACGGAGAGCGGCAACCCCCCGCCGTCCGCCAACCCAGAAGGCCAAGACGTCAGCCCAACCTGCTCCCCAACAACCGCACCAGCCTCAGCACCCCCGCCAACCACCCCACCACTGGAGCTGCGCGCCCCCACCTCGGAAGGTGACGGCACTACGGAGGGCGCGGAAGGCGAAGACCCTCGCGCGGACGTATTCCTTCCCGAAGTGGAGGGCCCCCCGGGGCCCGTGAACGCGTCCGCGCGAGGGACTTCGCCTTCCGCGCCCGCCCCAGCCGAAGCACCAGATGCAGCCCGAGCCTCAGCAAGAGCCGCCCCAACAGCCCCCCGCACCGCCGACCGCACAGCAGCTTCAGCGCGACCCGCCAACTTCCGCTGCAGCAACAACAGATCCTTGGACTCGTCCAGCACGATCGCCGACGCGTCCCGCCCGCGCCCGCGCTCCTCGACGACCCGGAACGTCACCCGGAGATGCCCAGGAAGGCGAGAGACCCGCTCCTCGTCCCAGACCTCCGGCGGCACCAGCACGTCGCGGAGCGCCCGGACCGCCCGCGTGAACGCGGAGACGTACGACTCCGCCATGTCGCCGGCCCGGACGATGTCCTCCCAGGCCGGGCACTCCTCACGGATCCACGCGACGACGTCGCGCGCGACGTCCGGCGCCGGCACGAGCTCGCGCCGCACCGCCTTGGGCAGCGACTTGATGGTCGCGACGGTCAGCTCCTCAAGGAGCCCGGGCACCATCCAGTCGAACCCGTCCGGCACGACGCGCGCGAGCACCGCGATGGGGATGTGCACGGTGACGCCGTCGGCGTCGGACCCGGGCTGGAACTGGTAGGTGAGCGGCAGGGAGAGCTCGCCCTGGGGCCACCTCTCGGGGAACGCGGACGTATCGACCGACGCGTCGCCCACCAGCTGTTCCATCGTGAAGGTGAGCAGGTCCGGCGTCTCCTTGCGGGCCCGCGACCACCAGCGGTCGAAGTGCGCCGCGGACACCACGGAGTCGGGGACGCGCTCGTCGTAAAACGCGAACAGGTCGTCCTCGTCCGCGACCAGGCCGCGCTGCCGGGAGCGGGCCTCGAGCTCGCCGGCCTCCTCGAGGAGCGCGCGGTTGTCGTGGAAGAACCGGTGGTGCGTGGTCCACTCGCCCTCGACGAGGGCATGCCGCACGAACATCTCGCGCGCCGCCTCGGGATCGACCTTCGCGTAGAGCACGCGCCGGTCGGACACGATGGGCACCCCGTACAGCAGCACCTTCTCGGTGCACATCGCCGCACCCTGCTTGCTGGACCAGTGCGGTTCCGAGTAGGTGCGCTTCGCGAGCGGACCGGCGAGGTCCTCGGCCCACTCCGGCTGGATCCGGGCGACGTCGCGCGCCCACAGGCGGCTGGTCTCGACGAGCTCGCCCGCCATGATCCACACCGGCGGCTTCTTGGACAGGGGAGACCCGGGGAAGATGGCGAACCGCGCCCCGCGCGCGCCGATGTACTCGTTCCGCGCCTGCTTCTTGGCACGCTTGAGTGCGATCTCCCGCTGCGCACCCCGGAGGTGCGCGACGGCGGACGCCTTCACCTCACCGCTGTCCTGCATCCCGAGCTGCGACAGCAGCCCGGCGAGCAGCGACCGGTGAATCGTGTCGTCGTCCCAGGTCTGGCGGTACGACGGCGTCGCTTGGTCGGGTTCGGCGGAGGGCGGCGATACTGCTGCGCCGCCTCGCTCACGGGCCCCAGGGGGCCCTCCGCTACGGCTTGACGGCGGCGCAGCAGTATCGCCGCCCTCCGCCTCTGCGGTTCGGTCGCCATCGTTCTGCGAGACCTGGGCGGGGTTGGCCGCGGGGCGGTGGCGGGGCTGGAAGGACATCTCTATGCCCAGCGGTCGCGACATCTCGCGGAGCTGGGCGACGACGTCCTGCCACTCGCGGATGCGCAGGAAGTTCAGGTACTCCGACTTGCACAGGCGCCGGAAGGCCGAGCTGCCCATCTGGTGCTGCTGCTCCCGGACGTACTCCCACAGGTTCAGGTACGTGAGGAAGTCGGAGCGCGGGTCGGCGAACCGGGCGTGCAGCTGGTCGGCCTGCGCACGCTGCTC
Organism: Promicromonospora alba; assembly: GCF_042654905.1. NCBI lineage: Bacteria > Bacillati > Actinomycetota > Actinomycetes > Micrococcales > Promicromonosporaceae > Promicromonospora > Promicromonospora alba. The sequence continues at coordinate 163,127 of NZ_JBHSFI010000009.1, read as the reverse complement.
CGCCGGGCGCTCGCGGGGGTCCTGGATCGACAGCGCGGCGGCGATGATCGCCACCTCGCGGGCGACGCCGTGCCGCGAGCCCTCGATGACCATGCGGGCCAGCCGCGGGTCCATCGGGAGCTGGGCGAGCGTGCGGCCCACCTCGGTGAGCCGCGTGACGTCGTCGACCTCCTCCAGCGCACCCAGCTCCGTGAGCAGCTGGACGCCGTCGCGGATCGCCCGCGTGTCCGGGGGCTCGACGAAGGGGAAGCGGGCGACGTCGTCGGGCGTGCTGACCACGCCTACCGAGATCATCTGCAGCAGCACGGACGCCAGCGACGTACGCAGGATCTCGGGCTCGGTGAACTCAGGGCGCCCGTTGAAGTCCTCCTCCGAGTAGAGGCGGATCGCGATGCCGTCGGCGACACGGCCGGACCGGCCGCTGCGCTGGTTGGCCGAGGCCTGCGAGACCGGCTCGATCGGCAGCCGCTGGACCTTGGTCTGCTTGGAGTACCGGCTGATGCGGGCCGTGCCGGGGTCGACCACGTAGTGGATGCCGGGGACGGTCAGCGAGGTCTCGGCGACGTTGGTCGCCAGCACTATGCGCCGCGACGCGTGCTGCTGGAAGACCCGGTGCTGCTCCGCGCTCGACAGTCGCGCGTACAGCGGCAGGATCTCGACGTGCTGCGGATGCTTCGGGTCCCGGACGCGCTCCTTGAGATGGCCGGCGAGCCCGTCAGCGGTGTCGTGGATCTCGCGTTCCCCCGAGAGGAACACGAGGATGTCGCCGTTGCCCTCGCGCAGCAGCTCGTCGCAGGCCTCGACGATGCCGGTGACGAGGTCCTTCTCCTCGCGCGCGTTCTTCGGCGCCCGGGCGCTGCCCCCTGGTCGGGCGCCACCCGCCGGTCGAGCGCCACGCGCGGGCTCGACCCGTGAGGCATCGGCCCCCGACGGGTCCTCGTCCGGCGACAGCGGCTGGTAGCGGATCTCGACGGGGAACGTCCGGCCGGAGACCTCGACGATCGGCGCCAGCTCGGGGAGCACGTCGGTGACGTACGCGGGCGCGCCGCCCCGCTCGGCCAGGGCCGCGGGGGAGAAGTGCGCGGCGAACCGCTCCGAGTCGATGGTGGCCGACGTGATGATCAGCTTGAGGTCGGGCCGCTGGGGGAGCAGCCGCGACAGGTAGCCGAGCAGGAAGTCGATGTTCAGGGACCGCTCGTGCGCCTCGTCGATGATGATCGTGTCGTAGGCGAGCAGCTGCGGGTCGCGCTGGATCTGGGCGAGCAGGATGCCGTCGGTCATGACCTTGACCAGCGTGTCCTCGCTGGACTGGTCGGTGAACCGGACCTGGTAGCCCACCACGCCGCCGAGCTCCGTACCGAGCTCCTCCGCGATGCGTTCGGCGACCGTACGGGCCGCGAGCCGCCGGGGCTGGGTGTGCCCGATCTGGCCCTGCCGCCCGCGGCCCAGCTCGAGCGCGATCTTCGGGATCTGGGTGGTCTTGCCGGAGCCGGTCTCGCCGGCCACGATCACCACCTGGTTGTCGCGGATCGCCGCGGCGATGTCCTCGCGGCGCGCGGAGACGGGCAGCTGCGCGGGGTAGGTGATGGGCGGCACCTCGACGGCGGCACGCTTGGCGGCCGCCGCTTCGAGCTGGGCGGTGGAGACGCGCTGCGGTCCGCCGCGGCGGGGTCGCCGGTTCTGCTTGTCCGCCTGCTTGCCCGGCCCACGGCGGCGGTTCCGGCCTCCGCCCGCGCGGCCGCGATCGCCGTCGGACACCGGGGTGGAAGAAGGCTCGGTACTCACAACCCCCCATTCTCCCAGGAACGGCAAGGTCATTTGCCACCGGGCACCCGCAACGTGTCAGACGCACAGGTCACTCGGGTGGCCTGCCCGTCTGACACGTCGTGGGTCCTAGCTCGCCTGCGCCGCGTTGAGCAGGTCGAGCGCGCCGTGCTGGCAGCCGTGTCCCGAGCTCACCAGGACCCGCGGGCCGTTCCAGTGCGGACCGTACATGTTGAGCGAGTCCCGGTCGTTGGCGTACGCGGTGTCGGCCTGCCGGTCGAGGTACGCGCTGTACGGCCGGTCGCCCAGTGCTGCGTTCAGCTTGCCCAGGCCGCGGACGTAGGCGCCCTTGAAGGAGGCGCCGTCGCTGTCGCAGTCGTCGCCCTCGTTCACCTCGCGTAGTACCCCGCCCGGATTCAGATACGTGGACGACGTCGAGGCGTTCGCCAGGCTCCGGGCGGTGGTGAGCAGCGTCGCGTCGCCGGTGGCCCGGTGCAGCTCGGCCAGGGCACCCAGGATGACGCCCTGGTTGTACGTCCACGTCGGCTGACCGTTGTTGGCGCACGAGTCGTTCAGCCCGTCGTTGACCAGGTTGCCGGAGTTGATCATGCCGCTGGCGCGGAACCAGTCCCAGCCCTCCCGGGCGCGCTGCAGGTAGGTGGTGTCACCGGGGATGCGGTTGTGCAGCGCCGCGTTGAGCTGGATGTACAGCTCGTTGGTGATGGCGTTCTTGTACGCGATGCCGGTGTTCCACTGGACGCCGCCGCCGCACTTGGACGTCCAGTAGGCGCGCATGTGGTCGGCGTCGGCCCGGGCAGTGTTCAGGTACCGGCTGTCGCCGGTCAGGTCGTAGGCGGCGATCCAGGCGAGGCCCCACCAGCCGGTGTCGTCCAGGTACTCGTTGCGGAACTGGCCGTCGCGCGCGTTGACGTTCTTGTCGTAGGTCTGTGCGATCACGTACCGGTAGCTGCCCATCCCGCTGATCCGGGCGTTGTCGATGACGGCGGTCAGCGCGTTCGCACCCGTCCACCAGCCGTTGGTCTCGAACAGGCCGGTGTTGCGGTCCCACAGCATCATCAGCGCGGTGGCGGCCGCCGTCGAGCGGCTCCCGGCGTTGCGGTCGTTACGTGCCCAGCCGGTGCAGGCGATCTCCGGCCGGTCGCCCGCCTTGCCGCAGACGCGGAGGGCGCCTATCCCTAAGTTGTTCCAGTCGTCCACGTTGTACATCTGGGTGCGCCAGCCCGCGCTGCCCGCGGGGATCGTGGTGGCGCCGAGCCTGCTGCCCGAGGCCCACGTCCGGCCGCCGTCGAAGGACCGGTCGAGCCAGACCTCGTCGCCCGCCCGGCCGCCCTCGATGGAGCCCCAGCCCATGACATCGGGGTCGGAGATGTGGAGCCGGAGCGTCCGGCCGTGGACGACGGCGCTCACCGGCGTGCGGTCGCCCGCGGCGAGCCCGGGGTCCCGGGCATCGCAGTAGATGTCGCAGATGACGGCGTCCGGCGCGACCGCCACTCGGGGCGCGGCATCGGCCCGCGTGACCGGGGTGAGCGGCACGGCCAGGAGGCAGGCAAGGGCCAGGGCCGTCGCCGAGCCGACGGCCCGGCGGCTGCCGACACGTCGGCGTGGATGGTCGGAGGGTACTGACAGCGGTGTCATCGAAACTCCCTGTGCTCGTCCTTGCTTCGTCTTTGGAGTGGTGGAGCGATGGAGCGATCAGACGCGGCACGACCCGAGTCGCGGCCCGACAAGATTCACCCGGAACGGACAGCAGGTCAATGGTGTCGGCGGCCCGGTGGCAGACCGGCGCTCGCAGGATGGGGATGGCTCCCCATATCGCGACGGGCGCCGCCTCCGTAGGCTTTCGAGATTCCTGTGACGTGCACCGGGATGCCCGAGGGGAGCGGTATGACTGACAGGTTGACGGTCGGCGAGGACGCGGTGCCGACGGCGCAGCGGATGGTGCGTGCGGGCGCTCGGGCCGGAGGCACGGAGGCATGAGTCCCGAGACCATCGCACGCTCGGTACAGCAGCTCAACGCGGCAGGAGTTACCTGGCCGACGACGCACCGGGTGGCCGTCACGGTGCGGCTGGCCGGGCTCGCCGACGTCATAGCGCTGGGCGACGGGGTGCTCGAAGGGCCGGAGGCGGCGCGGGCGGCGTTCGGGCACGTGCTGCGCACCGCGGGAAAGGACGCCGACCCTGCCGCGGCGCTCCGCGAGATCTCCAAGGTCCAGCGGGTCCTGTCGGTGATGGAGCAGGCGCCGCCGGATGTGCTGGTCCCGTCCCGCACGCGGGCCGAGGTCGGCGCGCTGGTGGAGCCGGTCGCGGCGTCGGCGACCCAGACCCCGGCGACCCAGACCACAGCGAGCCCGGTCCCCGATCCGACGGCGACGTCGGGCCCACGGGCGCTACCGGTCCGCCCCGTGCGGCGGGCAGACACCGACGGGCCGGCATGACGAACTCTGAGCTCGCCGCTCTGTGCGAGAGCCGGATCAACGGCCCGAGCCGCATCCGTCAGACATTCGAGCACAGCGAGGCGCCCGAGCACGTCGGGGGCCTGATCGACGACCTGCGGATCACGGCGTCCGACTGGGACACGGCAGTGAGCCGCCCGCCGGACGGGGACCCCGTGGCGCTCCGGGTCGGCGCCCGGACCGTCCGGGACGGGGTGCCGGGTTTCGGGGCGGTGGCCGATGCGCTCGAGTCCTACGCCTCGGCCCTCGAGTCGGGGCAGGCCAGGCACGGTGCGGGGCTGGCGCGGCTCCGGTCTGCCCGGCAGGGCGCGGCAGGCCTCGCCGCGGCTGGTGACGCGGACGGGGACGCGGACGCGGACGCCGACCCGGAACGAACGGAACCCGCCTCCTCGGCCGCGATCGCCGTGCTCGACGTCGCCTGCGCGGGCTACGCCGCCTGCCAGGACGCCTACGAGGCGGCGCGCGACGCCGAGGAGGCGCTCTACGTGGCACTGTCCTACGTCCGTGTCAGACCCTCAGGTCACCCGAGTGACCTGAGGGTCTGACAGCACGGGCGGCGGACGGGTCCGTTCAGGACGAGCAGGTGTTGAGCAGCGGCTGCAGCGCCGACTTCTCCGCGGCATCCACGGTGAGGCTCCAGCGGTACTTCGTGCGGATCCACATCTTCGCGTAGGCGCAGTGCGAGCTGGCGAGCGGCGGGACCCACTCGGCGGGGTCGTTGTCGCTCTTCGAGACGTTCACATTGTCCGTGACGGCGATCAGCTGCGGGCCGGTGAGGTCGTTCGCGAAGTCCTGCCGGCGGCTCGTCGTCCACCCGCTGGCGCCCGAATGCCAGGCCTCGGACAGTGCCACCACGTGGTCGATGTCGATGTCCCCGGGCGCTGTCTCCGTCTTGCCGTCCCACTCGCTGTACCAGCTGCCCGACGTCGGGTAACAGTCGCTGCCGACCTCTACGCCGTCGCCGTCGCGCTGCAGGACGGTCTCGCGGGTGGTGCAGCCGTTGACGGTGATCCAGTGCGGGAACAGGGTGCGGTCGTACGGGGTGGGCGCGCTCTCCGCCCGCACCGTGAGCGCGTTGAGCTCGGACTGCGCCACCGTCTTGGTGGGCAGTCCCGGCGGGTAGGCGCCTGCCTGCTGCGGGAACGCCACCATCAGCAGCGCGACGAGGGCCAGCGCCGTGACCGCGGCGATCAGGTGGCGTGGGCGAAGTTCTCGCCGAGGTTCGTGCTGGACGACGAGCTGCGACATGGGCAGACCTTTCGCGAGACCGATCAGGGCGCGTTCATCGTCGACGTGGGCGGTGTCATCCAAATGACCGCGATGTGACGGTTAGCGAAATTTCACCCGATCTGTCGTCATGGTCCGTCATGTCGCTCCACGACGCAGGGTCCGTCTCCACCCGGCCGCTCGCCGCGGGTCTGGGGAGACCGGGCGAGGGGGCCAGGCGGAGGCGGACCCTGAGGGGTCGAGCGGCTCAGGCAGCTCAGCCGGCGCTCAGCACGCCCAGGTAGTAGCCGAGGCCGACCAGGGCGAGGGCGCCGAGCGTCTCGATGATGGCGAGCGCGAGGCCCCAGCGAGCGAGCCACAGGTCGAAGCCCTCCTTGCCGGCGCGGGCGACGGCTATCGCGTTCAGGATGACGCCGATGACCGGCAGGGCTGCCAGGAAGAAGGTGAGGAGGCTGAAGACCGCGGTCTGCGGGTCCTCTTCCTCGACTGCGGCAGCCGGCGCGGCGACGGCGGTCTCGGCGGCCACGGGGGTCGCTGCGGCCACGGCTGCCTCGGTGACGGCCTCGGCAGGGGACGTCGCGGCAGCGGTCTCGACGGCGGCCGTCTCGGCTGCGGGGGCCTCTGCCTTCGCCTCGGACGTCGCCTCCGGCGCGGCAGGCTCGGTCTCCACGACCTCGGTGGCGGTGGCTGCCGCGATCTGGTCGACAGCGGCCTCGGGAGTCGTGGTGTCGGGCGTGGTCATGTCGGTAGTGCTCCCCTGGTTGCAGGTTTTAGGAAATGTCAGGCCATATTGTGGAGTATCCGAATGGTCTTGGATAGACCGGTATCAGCCATACAAGCAGCAGAGGCCGCCGCTCCTTCGGGAACGGCAGCCTCCGCGCTGCTGGTTGCGCAAGGTTGCGCTGCCGGGCACGTCGCGGCGCCCGGGTCGGTCTCGGCGGGTCAGGCCGCCTGGAGGGTGAGCGCTGCATAGCCGGCGAGGCCGAACAGCACGACGTACAGCACCGTGAAGACGATCGAGAGGCCCAGGCCCCACTTCGAGAGCTTGCTGTCGAGGCCCGCCTTGCCGGCCTTCGAGGTCGCGATCGCCGAGACGACGATCCCGATCGGGGGCGCGACGAACGCGAGGATGAAGCCCACGATCGCCAGGGTGTTGGCCTTCGGGTCCTGGACCGTGCCCTGGTCGGCGGGGGCGCTCGTGGTCTCGCTCATGAGGGACTTTCCTTTCACGGCCACTGTTCCGGCCGTTCGACTGCGGACGCAGGTGCGCCCGTTGGGACGCGGGCCAGTGTGAGGCATCACGAGATGTCCACGAAAGGTTTCATTGCGCCGTACGCCCGAATCGTTACCCTTGGCGATCATGGGGTGTCATCCATCCCAGGGTCCGCGCCTGACCCTGGGGACCGGTTCACCCTGGGCGGCCGATAATTACGCCGCTCGAGTTCACCTGGGCGTGATAGGCCTGTACAAGGACCCAGACGCACGTACCGCACCACTGAGTGGCGCACCGACCGAGGGGGCGACGCGTGAACGACGAGGCGAAGAAGCCAAGTCCGCACGACTCCCGCGCGGGTCTGCGCAAGTACCTCCGGACCGCCTGGACCGGTGCGGTCGCCGCCGTCATCGCGGTGGGTGTGCTGTTCTCCGCTTCCGCGAGCGTCCCCGCCTCGCACCTTGCCGGTGGGAACGGCGGCGAGCTGCCCATCAGGCTCTACGGGCTGCTGCAGAGCGTCACGGTCGGTGAGACCGAGACCGCCCCCGACGGCGTCACGCTCGCCCAGATCGTCGCCGTCCTCGAGCGGGCCGAGGAGCAGGCGCAGGAACAGGGGCCCAGCTTCAGCCCCACGATCGCGCAGGCTGCCGCCGAGCTCGGGATGCTCTACACGACGTACCAGATGCAGCAGCTGGCCTTCGGCGAGAACAACAAGGGCCTCCGCATCGAGGACGCGCCGGTGGCGCGCCACGCCCAGGAGGACGCAGAGGATCCGGCCGCGGATGCCGACGACGAGAGCGGCGAGCAGAGCGACGACGAGCAGGACGACGACGAGCGCGAGCCCGAGGAGCGCCCGGGGCTGGGGACCGACGACGGGACGGCCCCGCCCGCCGTGCAGGTGTCGAACGAGCACGCGTCGGCGACCCACTCGCACGACGAGGACCCGACGGCCGGCTACGTCACCTACGACGAGGTGGTGATCGCTGCGGTACGGCTCGCGAACATGCTGGACCCGTCGGTGCCCAACGCGCTCGTCGAGGTGGACGGACCCGGGCAGCGCCAGGGCTTCTCGCTGCGCGAGAGCTTGCTCGACGTCGTGAGCATGTTCGGCGGGACCACCAGCGGTTACGCGAACGGCCGCATCCCGACCGAAGTGCTGTGCCCCCTGGAGTTCGCGTCCGGCCACATGCTGCGCTGTGACGCGGCAGAACGGCTGACGGCGCTCAGCGCGTTGTTCGAGCAGGAGTTCGGCTACCCGATCCCGATCACCGACTCCTACCGCTCCTACGAGGCCCAGGTCACCCTGGCCGGTATCAAGCCGCACCTCGCCGCGATCCCCGGTACGTCGAACCACGGCTGGGGCATCGCGGTGGACCTCGGCAACCCGATCGCCGGTGGTCGCTCACCGGAGTACGTCTGGCTGCGTCTGCACGGCCCGGACTACGGCTGGGACAACCCGTCGTGGGCCCAGCTCGACGGGTCGAAGCCGGAGCCGTGGCACTTCGAGTTCTTCGCTGCCGGCTCGATCCCGAACCGCGCGATCGACCCGTCCGACGTCGGTACCTGGGTGCCGTCGGACGACACGACCCCGCGCTACAAGCCCGCGCTCGACCCGAAGCCGGGCAACGGCTCCGACGACGGCGAGAACAAGCCGCCGGCCTCGAAGCCCGACCGGCCGGGCGACAACCCGCCGTCGCAGAAGCCGCCGAAGCCGACGCCCAAGCCGACGCCGACGCCCACCCCGAAGCCGACGCCCACCCCGAAGCCGACGCCCACGCCGTCGGCGACGCCCACGCCCACGCCGACGCCGACTCCGACCCCGAGCCCGACGGAACCGACACCGACCCCGACCCCGTCGCCGTCCTCGCCGAGCCCGTCACCGAGCCCGTCGCCGTCGGTCCCGACGTGCCCGGGCGGCGAACCCGAACCGGGGCCGAGCGCTTCGCCCGAGCCGAGCGTCAGCCCCGAGCCGACGCCCGCGCCGAGCACCGGGGCCGAGGAACCGGCGGACGACCCGTGTGCGCCCGAGGAGGATTCGGAGGCCGGCAAGGCCACCGAGACCACTGAGACCGCCGGGTCCACGGACGCGAGCGGCGACGGGACCCCGGCCACGGTGACGGCGGCCGCTCTGTCGGCGACCCGTCCCGAGCGGCTCAGCCTGGTCAGGCGGCGAGGACCGATCGCTACATGACGGCGGAGCAGCCCCCGGGCGACCGGGGCGCCGCAGCTCCTCCGGGAGGCCCTGCCGGCGACCCCCAGCGGTTCCTGCGGTCCGGGCGGCTCGAGTCGATGCCGCGGAAGTGGCGCGACAAGGTGGCGGTGACGCGCTATCTGGCGTCGCGGGTCCTGCCCACCCTGCTGGAGCCGGTGACGGAACGTGAGCTGACCGACCGGCTGCACGAGGTCGCGCACGACCCGGTGGGCATGCGGCGTGCGATGGTCGACCACGGTCTGGTGCAGCGCACCCGGGACGGGGCCGAGTACTGGCGTACCGAACGGACCGAGTACGACCTCTGAGTTGCCCCCGGGCGAAGTCTTGACCATATTGCGAGACAACGAAGACTCGTCTTTTCGGGATAGGAAATTTCATGAGCGAAGAACGTGCCGTCGCGGCGCTCGAGGCGGCGGGCATCCCGTTCGAGATGACGCGACACGGTCAGGTCGCTAGCCTCGCTGAGGCCGCTGCCGCGCGCGGGGTCGAGCCGGCGAAGCTGATCAAGACGATCGTGGTCCGCCGGGCGGACGAGGACTACCTGTTCGTGCTCGTCCCGGGTGACCGGCAGATCTCGTGGCCCAAGCTGCGTGCGCTGCTCGGCGTCTCCCGGCTCTCGATGCCGAGCAAGGACGTGGCTTTCGAGGTCACGGGCTATGAGAGGGGAACCATCACACCGTTCGGGTCGTTCCACAGGTGGCCCGTCGTCGCGGACTCCCGGCTCAGCGAGCCGGGGCCGGTGTCGATCGGCGGAGGCGCTCACGGTGTGGGTGCCACGGTTGACGCCGTTGATCTCACGACGGCGCTCGACGCCACGGTTGCGGACGTGACCGACCCGGTCTGAGGGGTTCTCGGGCCGGGATCGAGCAGGCCCGCGAGGGTGCGGAGGCCAGCAGTTCGCTTCCGTGCAACGTGACCGTAACGCCTGGGGGGTGGACGGAAGCCATGTGCCGGGTGAACACTCGCCCTAGGCAATTCTTGCCCCTCCCGACCAAGGAGCGGTCAGAGAGAACCAAGAAGAGTCCAAGTCGCCAGTGCAAGGTCGCCAGTGCAAGGTCGCCGTTGAAAGTCGGTTGGTAAGTCAGTGTCTAACGAAGTCGAGGCCCGACCAATGCAGGACGGAGCGAATGACCCCATGGACCCTCTCCCGTCAGACTCAGCGCAGGACATGGTTCCCGGTCGCCCGGGATCCGGTATCGCTTGCCGGAACACCTACGAGGGCACGGTGCTGACCCTCTGGGGTGACATCGACGCGCTGCTGCGCGAGAACGCGAGCGCGGCGATGGCCACGCTCGCAGCACGACCCGATCCCGACCCCGTCATCGTCGACGCGCGGGATGTCACGTTCATCGACTCCTCCGGGGTGGCCTTCATCCTCCAGGTGTTCGTGCTCGGTGAGGAGACGGGTTCGCCCGTACTGCTCCGTGAGCCGTCTGCCGTGGTGATGGAGGTCCTGGACATGGTCGGCATCAGTCAACGGATTCCGGTGGTCCGCAGCGCTGCGGCCAGCGCCTGAGCCGGAACGGAACCCATCTGGTCGGTCGCGTCCGATCAGTCGAAGGAGTGGCACCCTTGTCCGGTGAAGAACTGGGCAGCGAACCTCACCTACTCCTCCGAGCGCATCGAACGCCCCAGGACCCTCGCGGAGCTCGCCGGCATCGTCGCCGGTGAGCCCCGCGTCCGGGCCCTTGGCTCGCGTCACTCGTTCTGCGACGTCGCCGACACGACGGGCGTGCACGTCCAGCTCGACCTGCTCGACGACGGCAGGCCGCCCCTCGAGGTAGACCCGGGGACGGGCGTCGCGTCGGTCCGTGCGGGCCTGCGCTACGGCGAGGTCGCGGCCGGCCTGCACGCCGAGGGCCGCGCCCTGGGGGCCATGGCCTCGCTGCCCCACATCTCGGTGGCCGGTGCGGTCGCCACGGGTACCCACGGCTCGGGTGACGGGACGCGCTCGCTCGCGGGCGACGTCGTCGGGGTGGAGCTCATGACCGCCTCTGGCGAGGTGCTGATCCTGCGCCGCGGCGACGCCGACTTCCCCGGCTCCGTGGTGGCGCTCGGTGCCCTCGGCATCGTGACGCGCGTGGAGCTGGCGACGGCACCGACGTTCGACGTGCGCCAGGACGTCTTCACCGGCCTGCCCTGGGACGCGTTGTTCGAGAACCTCGACGCCGTCATGGGCAGCGCGTACTCCGTCAGCATCTTCACGAGCTGGTTCGAGCCGGACGTCCGGATGGTCTGGTGCAAGTCGAAGGTCTCGACGGGCTCGACCCGCGGCGAGACCGGCGGCGAGGCACCCACGCTCCTGGTCGAGCTGGGGGCCGCGCCGGCGACCGAGCCGATGCACCCCCTGCCGGACGTCGCGGCGGTCGCCTGCACCGAGCAGGGCGGGGTGCCGGGGCCCTGGTTCGAGCGGCTGCCGCACTTCCGGCTCGACTTCACGCCGTCGCTGGGCGAGGAGCTGCAGTCGGAGTACCTCCTGCCGCGTGCGGCAGGGCCCGACGCCGTCCGCGCGCTGCGGGCGCTCGGGGACCGGATCGGGCCGCTGCTGCTGACCTCGGAGATCCGCACGATCGCCGGCGACGACCAGTGGCTCAGCACCACCGGGGAGGACAGCATCGCGTTCCACTTCACGTGGCGGCAGGACTGGCCGGCCGTCCGGGCGCTGCTGCCCGAGCTGGAGGCGGCGCTCCTGCCGCTGGGCGCACGCCCGCACTGGGGCAAGCTGTTCACGGTCCCTGTGGCCGACCTCCCTGGCCTGTACCCGCACTTCGAGGACTTCGCGGACCTGGCCGCGCGCCTCGATCCGACGGGCAAGTTCCGCGGCGGATACGTCGAGGAGCTGCTCGCCCGATGAGCCCGATTTCGCGTTCGAGCCGATTTTCTCGGAGGATCAACGTATGAGCGACGCGCAGAGAGCAACCGCGGAGCCCGAGACGCGGGAGGAGTTCAGCGGACAGCTGGGATTCATCCTGTCCGCTATCGGCTCCGCTGTCGGGCTGGGGAACATCTGGCGCTTCCCGGGGGTGGCATACGAGAACGGTGGGGGCGCGTTCATGGTGCCCTACCTGGTGGCGCTGCTGACGGCCGGTATCCCGATCCTGTTGCTGGACTACGCGATCGGGCACCGATTCCGTGGCGCGGCACCGCTGGCCTTTCGCCGGCTGAAGCGCTGGCTGGAGGGCCTCGGCTGGTTCCAGGTCATGATCTGCTTCGTGATCGCCGTCTACTACGCGGTGATCATCGCCTGGGCGCTCAGCTACTTCGTGTACTCGTTCGACCTGAGCTGGGGTGACGACACCGCCGGCTTCTTCACCGGCAGCTACCTCCAGCTGGCCGACGTCGGCGGCGCCGACCCGTGGTTCACCCTCGACTTCGTGTCGGCGGTGCTGATCCCGCTGGTCCTCGTGTGGGTGGCGACGATCGTCGTGCTGGCCGCCGGCGTGGCGAAGGGGGTGGAGAAGGTCAACTTCATCTTCATCCCGCTGCTGTTCGTCGCCTTCGGCGCCCTCGTCATCCGGTCCCTGACGCTGCCCGGTGCTACCGACGGGCTCAACGCGCTGTTCACCCCGGACTGGGGCGCGATCGCCGATCCGGCCGTGTGGATCGCCGCCTACGGTCAGATCTTCTTCTCGCTGTCCATCGCGTTCGGGATCATGATCACCTACGCCTCCTACCGGAAGCGCCGCGCCAACCTGACCTCGCCGGGTCTGGTGGTCGCGTTCGCCAACTCCGGTTTCGAGGTCTTTGCGGGCATCGGCGTGTTCGCCGCGCTCGGTTTCCTCGCGAACCAGCAGGCACTGGCAATCGCCGAGCTCGAGGGCATCTCCGGCCCGATCCTGGCGTTCGTCACCTTCCCGGCCATCGTGTCCCAGATGCCGGCCGGGCCGCTCTTCGGCGCACTGTTCTTCGGTTCCCTGGTGATGGCCGGATTCACGTCGCTGATCTCGATCCTGCAGGTCGTCTCGGCGTCCTTCCAGGAGAAGTTCGGCTGGACGCGCGTGCAGGCCGTGATCCGGATCGGCGTCGTGGCGGCGGTGATCTCGGTGGTGGGCTTCTCGACGACCACCGGCCTGATCGCACTCGACACCGTCGACAACTGGGCGAACAACATCGGCATCGTCGCCTCCGCCGTGGTGACCACCGTGGTCGTCGGGTGGATCCTGCGGCGTACCGGGGAGATGCGGTTCCACCTGAACTCGGTCTCCACGCTCCAGGTGGGCCGCTGGTGGTCCTTCTGCATCATCGTGCTCGGGCCAGTGGTGCTCACCTACATGCTCGTCTCGCGCATCGTCAGCCTGATCCAGGACGGGTACGAGGGCTACGCGGAGACCTACCTCGGCGTAGCCGGATGGGGCACCGTCGTCGTCCTCCTGGTCGGGGCCGCAGTACTCACCCTGATGCGGTGGCGGGTCGAGCCCGACAAGTTCGATGCGTGGCCCACCTACGGAGGTAAGTCATGACCGGCGAAGCAATCGCACTCCTGGTCGTCTCGCTCGTCATCGTGTGGGGCGGGCTCGTCGCGAGCATCATCGCCCTCGCCAGGCGGCCCGAGCGGACCGAATGGCCGCACGGCTGGCAGCACGAGGGCGGTCCGGAGGATCGGCCGGACGAGCCCGTCGAGCACGACACCTGATCGGCACCCGGCAAGTCGGCCAGCGGCCGGCTTGCCGGGGTCTTTACGCAGGCCAGACGACATGGACGTGGATTAATCGTTAACGAGCCGCGCAAAACATCACAATGTGACATCGGTCTCGATCTTCCGGGTTTACGCCAGGAGGGCGTCACGGTTAGGTGAGACTCGCACACGAGGCGCCCAGTGCGCCGTCGGGTCCTCTGCTCCCCTGATGACGGAGATCTGCCGGGTCGTAGCGCCTCGTGACACACCAACGATCCGACCCAGGAGACCCCTGATGCGCAGGCTTCCCGCCTTCACTGCTGCCACGGCACTTACCGCTGCCGCCCTCGTCCTCACCGCATGCACCGACGCGTCACAGCAGACCGCTGGTGGTGCCGCGAGCGACGAGGCCAGTGCCGAGGCATCGTTCGACCCGTCGGCCATCGAGGCCGACGCGGAGATCGCCGCGATGCTCCCGAAGGAGATCGCCGACAAGGGCACGCTGTCCGTCGGCTCCGACACGGCGTACGCGCCGGCCGAGTTCATCGACGTGGACGGCAAGACGCCCGTCGGGTTCGACATCGACACGATCAACGCCGTGGCCGCGGTGCTCGGCCTCGAGGCCGACGTCCAGACGGCCGCGTTCGACGGGATCATCCCCGCCATCGGCTCCAAGTACGACGTGGGCATCTCGGCGTTCACCATCACGGACGAGCGCACCGCCGCGGCCAACATGATCAGCTACGCCGTCGCCGGCTCGCAGTTCGGCGTCGCCGCGGACAACACCGAGGGCTTCGACCCCGAGAACCTGTGCGGCGCCACCATCGGCGTGCAGACCTCGACCATCCAGGACGAGGAGCTCACCGAGGCCGCCAAGGACTGCGAGGACGAGGGCGAGGAGCCCATCGACGTCGTGCGCTACGAGTCGCAGGCCGACGTCACCACCAACCTCGTGGGCGGCAAGCTCCAGGCCATGTACGCCGACTCGCCGATCACGGCCTACGCCGTCGAGCAGACCTCCGGCGAGGTCGAGACCATCGGCGAGATCAACGACGCGGCGCCGTACGGCATCGTCGTCGCGCAGGACGACGACGAGCTGACCGAGGCCGTGCAGGCCGCGCTGCAGAAGCTCATCGACGACGGCACGCTCGAGGAGATCTTCGCCGGCTGGGGCAGCGAGGGCGTCGTCGTGGACGAGGCCGAGCTCAACCCCGCCGAGTGACCAGCGCCCCCGGACAGAGAAGAGGGGCGAGATGAGCTCCAGCAAGATTCTGGCATCGGGTAACGACCCGGTGCCCAACCGGATCCGTGCGCGGCCGGTGCCGCGACCCGGCCGCTTCGTCGCGGCGGCGGTCGTGCTGGTGCTGGCTGCCATGGCGGCCAACGCCCTGATCACGAACGACAACTTCCGCTGGGACGTGGTCTGGCTCTACCTGCGGGACACCCTCGTCGTCCGCAGCGTCATGTGGACGCTGATCCTCACGTTCGGGTCCATGGCCATCGCCGTGGTCCTGGCGGTGACGCTCGCGATGATGCGCCGGTCGGACAACCCGGTGATGCGCTGGGTGAGCTGGCTCTGGATCTGGTTCTTCCGCGGCACGCCGATCTACACGCAGCTCATCTTCTGGGGGCTGCTCGCCGTTCTGTATCCGCGGCTGTCGCTGGGCATCCCGTTCGGTCCGGAGTTCTTCTCGTTCCGTACCGAGGACGTCCTCACGGTCTTCTGGCTGGCGCTGTTCGGCCTGGCGTTCAACGAGTCGGCGTACCTCGCCGAGATCATGCGTGCGGGGCTGACGTCCGTGGACCCGGGCCAGGCCGAGGCCGCCAAGGCGCTCGGGATGAAGGACGGCAAGATCATGCGCCGCGTGATCCTGCCGCAGGCCATGCGCGTGATCGTGCCCCCGACGGGCAACGAGACCATCTCGATGCTGAAGACGACCTCCCTGGTGGTCGCCGTCCCGCTCACCCTCGAGCTGACGTACGCGACCTCCGCCATGGGCAACCGGCAGTTCCTGACCATCCCGTTCCTGGTCATCGCCGCGATCTGGTACCTGCTCATCACCTCGATCCTGATGGTGGGCCAGCACTACCTGGAGCAGTACTACGGGCGCGGGTTCGGCACCGCCACCGGGCGGCGCGGGCGTGGCAAGGGCCCCGGCGGCCGGCAGGCCGCGATCGCGGCCGCAGGAACCGTGAAGGAAGACGTCAACAGGGAGGTCACGCCATGAGCGTCGGCGCAGACTCCACGACCGCTCCGGCGGACGCCACGGACATGGTCTCCGTACGTGCGGTGCACAAGGTGTTCGGCCACGGCCACGACGCCGTGCACGTCCTGAAGGGCGTCGACCTCGACGTCGCGCGGGGCGAGGTCACGGTGATCCTCGGCCCGTCCGGGTCCGGCAAGTCCACCCTCCTGCGCTGCATCAACGAGCTGGAGGAGATCACGGGCGGCTCTGTCATCGTCGGCGGTGACCTCATGGGCTACCGCAAGGACGCCAAGGGGACCCTCCACAGGCTGCACCCGAAGGCGGTCGCGAAGCAGCGCTCGCGCATCGGGATGGTCTTCCAGCGGTTCCACCTGTTCCCGCACATGACGGCGCTCGAGAACATCATGGAAGCGCCCGTGCAGGTCCGGGGGATGTCGAAGAAGGCGGCGAAGGACCGCGCGCTCGAGCTCATCGAGCGTGTGGGCCTGACCGACCGGATGGACCACTACCCGGCGCAGCTCTCGGGTGGCCAGCAGCAGCGGGTCGCGATCGCCCGGGCGCTCGCGATGGACCCGGAGCTCATGCTGTTCGACGAGCCGACGTCGGCCCTCGACCCCGAGCTGGTGGGCGAGGTGCTGTCGGTGATGCAGGACCTGGCGAAGTCCGGCATGACGATGATCGTGGTGACGCACGAGATCGGGTTCGCCCGTGAGGTGGCCGACCACGTCGTCTTCATGGACGACGGCGTGATCGTAGAAAGCGGTCCGCCGACGGAGGTCCTGGACAACCCGAAGGAAGACCGAACGCAGGACTTCCTCTCCCACGTCCTCTGACCCACCGTTGAGTGCTGGATATTCGCCCTGGAAACGCGCTTTCGAGGGCGAATATCCAGCACTCAACGAGCGGTCGGGAGGTGGAGGGTGAAGCGGCAGCCGCGCGACGTGTTGGCGGCCGACGCCGTTCCGCCGTGGGCCTCGGCCACTCCACGAACTATGGAGAGGCCGAGGCCCGCGCCGCCTCCCGGCACGTTCCCCCGTTCCGGGGTGCGCGCCCCGGAGCTGCGCCAGCCCGCCTCGAAGACGCGGTCGAGGTCCGCCTCGGGGATGCCGCCGCACTCGTCCTCCACGGTGATCGTCACGGTGCCCGGCGCCTCCGCGCTGGCGGCCGCGCTTCCCGCGCAGGTCACGGCCACCCGGACCGTGCCGCCCGGCGCCGTGTGCCGGATCGCGTTCACCAGCAGGTTCTCCAGCGCGCGTCCGACCTGCTGCGCGTCGAGCGAGGTCACCACCGGGTCTGTGACGTCCCACGCCAGCCGCACCCCTCCGGAGTCGGCAAGGGGCTGGGCGGCCGCTATCGCGTCGGAGGCTAGGTCGGCGACGGCCACCGGCTCGCGCCGCAGCGTCGCCGTGGGGGACTGGAGGCGGGAGAGGGCGAGCAGGTCGTCGACCATCGCGGCCATCCGCCGGTTCTCGGCGAGGATCCGGGGCACGTGCTCGTCCACCGGGCCGACGCCGTCCTCCAGCGCCTCCGCCAGCGCCCGCACCGCTGCCAGGGGCGTGCGCAGGTCGTGCGACACCCAGGCCACCATCTCCCGTCGGCGTACCTCGATCTCCCGGTCGCGCTCGCGGGCCGCCTTCTCGGCGGCCGCCTCGGTGGTGACCCTGCGGATCCGCGCGGTCAGCACGAGGCCGACGCCGAGTGCCACCGGCACCGTAGCGAGCAGGAGCAGCAGGACGGTCGTCGAGTCGGCGTCGGACAGGAACATCGCCCGGGCGCTCGCGTAGACGCCCGCAGCCACGGATCCCACGACCACGAGCGGCGCGAGGGTCGCCGCGAGCCCCACCCGGCGACGGGCCAGGGCGAACAGCGCGACGGCGCCCACCACGCCGACCGCCGCCGCCACGGAGACGGACAGGACGACACCCTCGAGATCGTTCACGCGCCGTCCTCCCGTCCGGCAGCGGGCGGCGTGGCGTCCCACCGGTAGCCGACGCCGAACACCGTCACGAGGCGTGTCGGTCTGGACGGATCGGCCTCCACCTTCTCGCGCAGCCGTCGCACGTGGACCGTCACGGTGGACCGGTCGCCGTACTCCCAGCCCCAGACGCCCCGCATGAGCGCCTCCCGGCCGTGCACCTGACCCGGGTGGGTGAGGAACCAGCGCAGCAGCTCGAACTCGCGCACGGTCAGCTGCAGCTCGGCCCCGGAACGAAGGACGCGGTGCGCGGCCGGGTCGAGGCGCAGATCGCCGTCGTACAGGGTGCTGGGCGCCTCGCGGGCGGGCGCAGGGTCCACGACGGGAGGCAGAGGCGCCGGCGCCGCCGCGGTACCCGCCGCCGGCCCGACGGCGACCCCCGCGCGCCGGAGCAGCGACTGCACCCGCAGCACCAGCTCGCGCGGGCTGAAGGGCTTGACCACGTAGTCGTCGGCGCCTGTCTCGAGGCCAAGCACCCGGTCCTCCTCCTCGCCCCGCGCGGTCAGCATGAGCACCGGCAGGTCGGCACGGGCGGCACGCAGGCGCCTGCACACCTCCAGGCCGTCGATGCCGGGCAGCATGAGGTCGAGCACCACCGCGTCGGGCGGGTTCTCGACGGCGGCCGCCAGCGCGGCCGGGCCGTCGGCGGCGTGCTCGGCCACGACACCGGCGCGTTCGAGGTAGGCGACGACCACCTGTGCGACGGTGGCGTCGTCGTCGATCACGAGGACTCGGGCCACCTCTGAAGGGTACGGTCGGTCGTCGCGCGGACCTGGGTTCCTGGCGCCGTCGTGAGGAACTCGTAAGAACCCGTTTCGAAATTGAGCAACCCCGGCGGTCCCGGCCTGCGTCTATGGTGCATGACGCAGACGAAGCGACGCGGACCGCGCCGCACTCCAGCGCCGGGGCAGGTTTCCGGACACGGCTCCGGGCGGTGCTCGGGATGAGCGAGGTAGCGGTGAGTCCTGGGGTGCAGCCGAGCACCGGCGAGATGGTCGTCGTCCGGAGCGGTGTGGACCCCGTCGCGGACTTCACGGCCTTCGCGCAGGTGAACACTCCTGCGCTGTACCGGATCGCCTACCTGCTCTGCGGTGACCAGCACCGCGCGCAGGACCTCGTGCAGCTCGCCCTCGAGCGGACGTTCAAGGCCTGGAAGAAGGTGGGCGACGGCGACCCGTTCGCCTATGCGCGCCGCGTGCTCGCCACCGCGCGCATCGACACCTGGCGCCGCACCCGTCGCGAGGTGCTCACCGACGACCCGACGAGCAGCACCCAGGTGCGGAGCGCACCGGCGTCGGACGCCCAGCTGGCCGAGCGTGACCGACTCGTCCGTGCGTTGATGTCACTGTCGGTCAAGCAGCGCAGGGTGGTGGTCCTGCGTTACCTCCTGGACCGTTCCGAGTCCGACACCGCCGCCGAGCTGGGCGTCACCACCGGCACGGTCAAGTCCACCGCCTCACGCGCCTTGGCGCGGCTGCGCACCCTCGTGGTGTCCGACGGCGAAGGGAGCCGATCATGAACGTGCACGACATCCACTCGAAGCAGGATGCAGCGATGATGGCCGGCCTCCGCGCGGCCGGCTCGGCCATCGAGCCGCCCACCTCGCTGGACCCGACGACCATGGCGGTGCGCGCGGTGCGGAACGTCCGCCGACGCCGGGTGGTGGTCGCGGCGACGGCGAGCGTGGCGGCGCTCGCGCTCACCGGTGCGGGTATCGGTGCGGTCGGCGCGATCTATGCCGACCAGCAGCCCTTGCCCGGCACGGTCAAGACGACCTCAGAGTCGACCCGGGCGAGCGAACCGCCGGCCAGCGCGAGCCCTTCACCGAGCCCGAGCGGTGAGTCGGACGCCGCCCCCACGGAGTACCTGGAGACCGGCGGCGGGACGCTGCCGGTGCTGCCGGTCGAGCGCGGGGTGGTCGACGGTGACGGGCACCACCCCTACATCCTCGGCGGTCTCTGGTACGAGGTCCCGCCGGGCGGCTGGTACGCGGTCGGCGATGTCAACGCGGGCGGCGTGGCCGGGTTCCTCGAACCCGAGCACCCGATGGCGATGAGCTTCGACCCGGACCCGCTCGACATGAGCATCGACGACCTGGACGCGACGCTCGAGCTGCGGAACGTCACCGACGTCGCGGACTGGACGGCGCCGGAGAAGGACTCCGGCGCCACCACCCTGGACATCGAGGGTGCCGATCTTGTCGTCATCGAGCAGCACCGCAAGGAGGGGAAGGTCCGCCCCGCGACGATCCGGATCCGCAGTGGCGCCGAGGGCTGGATCATCGAGACCCGCTTCTCCGCGGATGCGGCAGGCGACACCATGCTGCGGAACTTCGTCGGCAACCTCTGGCTCAAGGACGCGGGTGAGCCCGACTGGTACAAACCGCAGTTCGAGCACCCGACCCTGGCGAAGATCGAGCGGGGCATTCCCGCCGGCTGGCAGAAGACCGAGCACAACGACCTGACGTTCGGCGTGCCGGAGGGCTGGACGTCCGCGCCGACCGAGGGCCAGTTCTCACCGGGCGTCGAGTGGACGGGAACGACCGTCACGCACGTCGAGCCGGGCATCGACGCCGCGACGCTCGAGCTGTGGACGGACGCCTCAGAGGAGGAGAAGAAGCGTGCGGCCGAGGAGATGACCTCGTTCGAACGGGTCTACGTCCAGGGTGGCAAGCCCGGTGGCAACTGGTGGAGCCAGACGATGTCGGCGCCCGAGTCACAGCTGATCGACGTGCCCGGCGCCGACTACGCCGAGGTCCAGCTGACGCTCAACAACGTGGACGGCGAGCCCGACTACTACTCGGCGAGCATCTACCTCCACCAGGAGGGTCAGGGCGAGAACCTGTTCCTGGTGGTCGACTTCGACGGTGGCAAGCAGGGTTGGCAGGATCTCCACGCCTTCCTGGGGTCGCTCGACTTCCGGCGCTGACCCGCTCTCTCCCCGAAGCACGTGTCTGATGCGCAGGTCACCGTGGTGATCCGCATGTCTGGCACGTGCTTCGTCGTCCGCCGGAGCGCCTGGATCACGACAGCTCCGAGAAATTCCGCGAAACTCGATGGAACCTTCGCCCTCGCCGGCCCGTGTTCCGTTCGTGACAGTCACGAGTCCGCGCGTACTAGCGCCAGAGTCCCGGGTCCCCAAGCCCGTGACCCTGCGCGTCGTGCGCGCCGACTCCAGCTCTGCGGACGACCTGGAGACCGTGACCACCGAGCAGAACACCCCAGACTCCCTATCCACGACGACGCCGGACCCGGTGTCGGGCGGCGCCCCCGTGCAGACCGACACCGTGAAGACCGGTACAGCCCCGGCCACCCGGCCGCTCACGGTGGTCCGAGGTGGGGCGGCGGACGTCGATGACGTAGCCTCGCTGCCCGTGCGGACAGACCGGCCTACGGCCACTCACGCGCGCAGGAACGCACAGATCTCGAAGAACGAAGAGTTCACCGCGTTCATGCGAGAGGCCAGAGATCCCCTCCACCGGATGGCCTTCCTCCTGAGCGGTGATGCGCACCGCGCGGAGGAGCTCACCCAGCAGACCTTCGAGCGGTGCTACCGGCACTGGCACAAGGCCAGGGCGGGTGACCCGCTGGTCTATGCCCGGCGTGTCCTGGCCAACCTGCGCATCGACGCCTGGCGCCGCACCCGGCGCGAGGTACTGACCGGCCCCGACGACCTGCCCCAGGACGACGTGCGCGTCGCCCGCGCGGCAGCCCGGACGCCCACGCGCACGGTGGACGACCGCGACGCCGTCGTGCGCGCCCTCCTGCGCCTACCCCTGAAGCAGCGCCGTGTAGTGGTGCTGCGTCACCTGCTGGACCTGTCGGAGTCCGAGGTGTCGAGCGAGCTCGGTATACCTCTCGGCACCGTCAAGTCCACCGCCTCGCGCGGCCTCGCCCACCTGCGCGCGATCCTCGACATCGATTCACTGGGCGGGACCCGATGAACATGAACTCCTCCCACGGTGCCCCCGACGACGACTTCGTCGCACGGGTCCGCGAGTCGGCGCACGCTGCGGTACCCGCGTCGACGCTGGACCTGAACAGCGTCCTGCGGTCGAGCCGTCGTAAGCAGGCGACCCGGCGCGCGAGCGTGACGCTGGCGTCGACGCTGGCGCTCGCCACGGTGGGTGCGGGGGCCGCGGGTGCGCTTCCCGGCATCCCGGGCCTCTGGAGCAGTGCCCCGGTTCAGGTCGCGCCCAGCAGTGCGGGTCCGACGGCGGAGGGTGAGGTCATGGTCGACCCGCCCGCGCCGTCGCCCACCGACCTGCCGGATCCGGAGGCGAGGCTCGCCTACCTAGCACCCGGCGTGCGCACGGTGGCAGAACCCGCGGCCTACCCCGTCGACAGGAACACCGTGGTGCTCGACCTCGGTCTGGACGCCGGGGGCGGCGACCGCTATCTCGCGGTGGTGACCCTGGCGAAGATCGACGGGCGCCACAGCGCCACCGACCTGGAGCTGATCGCGGGCGGCGACACGGCCCTCGAGAACCTCCGTGCGGGGAACCTCGGTGGGACTCTGCTGTGGCGAGGCGTCACGTCCGACGCGATGATCCTGCCGACCGACGGCGGACCGGCGCTCGTGTTCGGCTTCTCCGGCGCGGTCGAAGGGAACCAGTTCCTGGTCTTCGACGACCCGGCGACCGGTGGTGCCGCGGGCGCGCAGGGGGCGCCCGCGTCACCGGAGCCCGACGACGCGGCCTCGGGTGCGCCAGAAGCGGGCACGTCGCTCCGGGTCACGCCGTTCGACGTGCTCGGCGACGGCAGTGTGTGGATGCGGGTCCTGCAGGTCGACCGTTCGACGGCGGAGCCACGCGGGTTCGTCTACTCGAACCAGGACACGTGGAGCGCCTCGTGGTGCCACAGCACGTCGCCCGAGTGCGCGGTCATCCACGACGTGGCGGGCGAGTCCGTGAAGTCGCCCAAGGCCGCCGCACCAGCGCCGATGGTCGCCCGGCTCGCCCCGATGCTGACCGAGGACGCGGCGGCGAACGAGGTGCCCGCGATGGAGACCTGCGTCACGCAGCGCACCGGCAACGAGTGGGCAGCGCCGCCGCGGCTCACCGGCAAGTCGTTCGGTCAGGCGCCGAGGGGTGTGGACGCCGACGTCTGGCGGCTGTGCCTGATCGACATGAGCGAGGCACTGCAGGTCGCCTCGACGAGCGAGGCTCCGCCGCCCGGCGGCGTGACGCCGCGCCCGGCTCCGGACAAGGAGCCGACACAAGCTCCCGAGGACGAGGATCCCCTCGGCCTCGGCGCACTCCTGGAGGGACTCTTCGGGGGTTAGACTTCCCGGTCCGCGTCTCGTCTGGGGAGATGGCGTGGGCCGGGAACACACGAGCGGGCCGAGGCAGAGTCTGGGGATCTGCCTCGGCCCGTTCCATGTCTACTTCGCGGCCATGTCTCCGGCCGGAGACATGGCCGGCCGCTACCTGGCTTCGTCCGGCCTACTCGCCGTCCTCGCAGGCAGTGCCGTTGCCGTTGCCGTCGAGGTGGGGCATGTAGCCCGGCTGCCCGTTCTGGAGCGGGGCGGCTCCGGCCGCGCGGACCGCGTCGCAGTTCCAGTAGAAGACGGTGCCCGGGTTTCCTCCACCGTTCCCGTTGTCGTCGTCCTCCTGCTCCTGCTGCTCCTGCTCTAGCTGTTGCTGTTGCTGCTCCTGTTGTTGCTCCTGTTGCTTGAGCGCCGTCTCGCGCTCCTTGAGCTGCGCCTCGCGGTCGCCCAGCGCCTGCTCGCGCTCCGCAACCTCGTCGCGCTGCTTGTCGATCTGGGTGCGCTGCTCCTCGATCTCGGCCTGGTTCGCCTCCATCTCGGAACGGATGTTCTGGGCGTCGGCGATCGCCTGGTTCGCGTCGGCCTGCTGGCCGGCGGTGACGATCACGCCGATGATCACACCGAGCGCGATACCCGCGACGGCGACGGCGATCATGATGCCGACTCCTGGCGGACGCGGACCTCGGCGTCCGGGCGCGCCGGGGTGCGGTCCAGCGGGCGCGACCGCGACCGGCGCGGAGATCACCGGTCCGCCGGGTCCGGTGCGGTTCGCGTCGTCGATGCTGAGCGGGCCGGGGCCCGGTCGGGACGAGGGCGCCGATGGGCTGACGGCCGTGGCGGCACCCTTGCCGCCCAGACCCTTGAGCGTGGCGAGCACACCTGTCGTCGGGCCCTTCTTCGGCCCTTCCGGGGGTGGTGGCGGTGGCGCCATCCCGGGATGCGGCGGGTAGACCGGCTGCGGGCCGGAGCCGGGGCGGGGGGCAGCCGGGGGAGCGCTGATCGGCGCCATCGTCATGGTCGAGCCCATCGCCTCCGCCGCCGACAGGCCGGGTGCGGACGGCGCCGCTGACGCCGGGCGGGCCGGCGGGGCGCTGACCACCTGGATCGCGACGGTCATCGTTTCCCCGCCGGCGCCCGCCGGGACGACGGCCGGCGGGGTCGAGCCGGAGGAAACCGGGGGCGCGGGTGGCCCAGGTGGTACGGGTGGCGCTGTTACGCGGGTCTCGGCGTCGGGCTGCGGGGCATCGGGTCGGTCGACCCAGTAGTTCCAACCGGGCGGGGCCGGGGGCCACGACGGGTCGGGAGCCCAGGCGGAATCGGGCCGGAATCCCGGGGGCACCTGCCAACCCGGAGGCGGGTTGAAGCGCACGGGCATGGTTGCTCCTTCGATACGGTCGGCCCCACTATCGGCCATCCAGGCGGTCCGGCGCCAGAACCAGGCGCCACGACTAGGGGTCTAACCGGACATATCTACCGCCTGCGAGGGTGAGAGTAGCGCGCTTGTGTCAGGGGTCACTGGTAGACCTGGGGGCATGTTCCTCCTGGAGCGAGACGACGCAGGCACTCTCGTGCACTCCGCAAGCGACCTCGTGATCGCCGGCGAGTGCGAGTTTCGCCTGCTGAGACGCCTTGACGAGCTCCTCGGTCGCAGCCGGAGGCGGCCACGGGAAGAGGACGAGATGCTGGCCCGCACCGCGGCACTCGGTGAGGACCACGAACGGCGGGTCCTCGACGGTCACCTCCGTACCTTCGGCCCGGCCGAAGCCGGACGCCCGGGCGGCGTCCTCGAGGTGCCGGCCGCACGGCGCATGGCCCGTGACGAGCTGATCGAGGCGCACGCGCGCACGCTGGCCGCGATGGAGCAGGGCGCCGACGTCGTCTACCAGGCCTCGTTCTTCGACGGCCGGTTCCACGGCCGCGCCGACTTCCTGGTGCGCGACCCGCTCGGCGAGATGGTGCAGGGGGGCGGGACGCCTCAGCCGCGTTATGCGGTCCATGACTCCAAGCTCGCACGCCGCACCAAGGTGCGCGCCCTGCTCCAGCTCGCCGCGTATGCCGACCAGCTCACGGACGCTCGGATCGACCCGACCGACGAGGTCCACCTCGTGCTCGGCACGGGGGAGACGACGTCGCACCGGCTGGCCGACCTGCTGCCCGTCTTTCGTAAGCGCCGCACCCGGCTCGTCGAGGTCCTGGACACCCATGTGGCCGACGACGCCCCGGTGACCTGGGACGACGGCCGCTACCTTGCCTGTGGCAAGCTCCGCAGCTGCCCCGACTGCGCAGAGGCCGCCGCTCAGGCCCGCGACGTCCTGCTGGTGGGCGGGGTGTACGGCGTGCAGCGGTCGAAGCTGTCGGAGGCCGGGATCTCCACCATCGACGCCCTGGCGACCGCCGAGGAGCCGCCCGACGGCATGGCCGCCGCCCGCTTCGAGAACCTGCGCGCCCAGGCCCGCCTCCAGCTCGGGCTCGACGACGGCGACGGCTCGGTAGCGCTCGACCACCTGCCCGACGGCGTCGAACCGGACGGGCCCGACGCACGGCTTCGCTGGCAGCTCACCGCGACGGAGGCCATCGACCGGCTCCCGCCACCGAGTGCTGGCGACGTGTTCTTCGACTTCGAGGGCGACCCCCTGTGGGAGGAGGCCCGCCTGCCCGGGGACGACCAGGCGCGGGCCATGGGGCTCGACTACCTGTTCGGCTGGGTCGAACGTCCTGGTCCGGGCGACGCGACCCCGCCGTTCCACGGCCTCTGGGCCGACGACCTGGCGGGCGAGCGTGCTGCGCTGGTCGAGTTCGTGGACTATCTCAATGCACGCCGCCAGACCTATCCTGACCTGCACGTCTACCACTACGCGGCCTACGAGAAGACGCATCTGCTCTCGATCGCGGCACGGCACGGGGTGTACGAGGACGAGGTGGACCAGCTCCTGCGCGACGGTGTGCTGGTCGACCTCTACGCGGTGGTCCGGTCGTGCCTGCGCATCTCGAACCGGTCGAAGTCGATCAAGAAGCTCGAACCGCTCTACATGCAGGACGACCCTGCACGGGAGGGGGTCACGAGTGCTACCGCCTCGGTCACGGAGTACGCGGAGTACGCGAAGCTGGCCGCTGAGGGGGCGGAGCGGGCTGTCGAGCTGAAGCAGCGGATCCTGGACTACAACGAGTACGACTGTCGGTCTACGTTGCGGCTCCTCCAGTGGTTGAGGGGTGCGCGGGCCTCGGTCTCGGTCTCGGTGGTCGAGGCCGGGTCGGCCGGGGCGGCCGTGGGGAGCGAGAACGCGCGCGCGGATGCGTTCACGGGCCCCAGGGGGCCCTCCACTTCGGGAAGGAATACATCCGCGCGCGCATTCTCGCTCCCCACGACCTTCGCTGCCGACTCGCCTTCTGAGGGTGGCGTGGCCGGGTCGGGTGGGGAGATCGGGGCGCGTGCGGGTGGGGTTGCGGGGGCTGTGCCGGTGGCGGGGGCAGCGCCGTTGGCTGGGGCTGTCGGGGGCTCGGCTGGGCATGGTGAGGAGAGCGCTCGGGCTTCGGCTCGGAGGGAGGGGCGGGAGAGGCGGCTGGCGTTGGCCGCCGAGATCTCCGCTCGGGCGGGGGAGAACCGTGGGGAGCGGTCGCTCGAGGTGCAGGCGCTCGCGTTGCTGGGGGCCGCTGTCGGGTACTACCAGCGGGAGGACAAGCCGTTCTGGCAGGAGCACTACGCACGACTTGAGCTTCCGCTCGACGAATGGCCCGGCCGGAGGTCGACGTTCCACGTGGAACGTTCGACCGTGCTGCGCGACTGGGAGGTCGTGGGGCGTGATCGGCTGCCCTCGCGGGAGATCGAGCTGGTGGGGCGCATGCTCGACGGTTCGCGGGTCGACGGGTCCGATCTCGGTGTCGGGAACACGGTGCACGTGCTGTACGACCAGCCGGTGCCGGCCGTCGTCGGCGAGCTGGAGGCGCGGGCCGTGCGCGGGGAGCATTCCGGCGGCGTGATCCAGGAGGTCCGGGAACCTGGTGAGCGGGACGACGTGCCCCGGGGACGCGACGTCGTCGTGCTGCGGGAGCGGCTTTCCGGGGGAGCGGAGCCGCACGAGCAGGCGCCCGTCGCTCTCGCACCGCAGTGCGGACCCGCACGCGACGCGCAGGAGCGGGCGGTAGAGAACGCCGCCCGGGTAGCGCTCGCCTCGTGGGACACGGACCGGACGTTGCCCGACGGGGCAGCGGTCGACCTGCTGCGCAGACGGCAGCCGCGGCTGGTCGGCGGGGCACTGCCCGAGCTCGGCGACGAACGGGATGGCGGTCTCGGCGGCGGTCTCGATCTCGAGGCGGCGGTGCACGCGGCCGTCGAGCGGCTCGACCGTTCCTACCTCGCGGTGCAGGGACCGCCCGGCACCGGCAAGACCCATGTCGGCTCGCACGTCATCGCCAAGCTGGTGGGCGCGGGCTGGCGGGTGGGCGTGGTGGCCCAGTCGCATGCGGCGGTCGAGAACATGCTGAGCGCCGTGGTCGACAAGGCAGACGTACCTGCCGAGCTCGTGGCGAAGAAACAGCGGGCGAAGGGCGCCGAGCAGGTCAGCGGTCAGCCGTGGGAGGAGCTGTCGAGCACCCAGCTCGCGGACTTCGCGGCGAACAGTTCCAACGGCTGCGTGGTGGGCGGCACCGCGTGGGACTTCGCGCACGAGCGCTGGCCCGACGAAGGGCTCGACCTGCTGGTCATCGACGAGGCCGGCCAGTTCTCGCTCGCCGACACGATCGCCGTCGGCAGGTCCGCTCAGCGGCTCCTGCTGCTCGGTGACCCGCAACAGCTGCCGCAGGTCAGTCAGGGCAAGCACCCCGAACCCGTTGACGAGTCGGCGCTCGCCTGGCTCGCGGCCGGCAGCGCCGTGCTTCCGGACGGGCTCGGCTACCTGCTGCCCGAGTCGTGGCGCATGCATCCCGACGTCTGCGCCGCGGTGTCCCAGCTCTCGTACGCCGGACGCCTCTCGGCCCACCCGGTCACGACCACGCGATCGCTCGACGGGGTGACCCCCGGAGTGCTGCACGTCCCGGTGGTGCACGAGGGGCGCTCGACGTCGTCCCCCGAGGAGGCCGCCGAGGTGGTGCGCCAGGTGCAGAGCGTGCTCGGGCGCACGTGGACGCCGGGCAGCGGTGGGCCGCCTCGCCCGCTCGGGGCCGACGACGTCGTGGTGGTCGCCGCGTACAACGCGCAGGTCCACCTGGTCCGCCAGGCGCTGCGCGACGCCGGTCTCGACGGGGTGCCGGTCGGAACGGTCGACATGTTCCAGGGGCGGGAGGCGCCGGTCGCGATCCTGACGCTCGCCGCCTCGACGCCCGACGATGTCTCTCGGGGCATGGGCTTCCTGCTGTCGCGCAACCGCATCAACGTGGCGGTCTCGCGCGCGCAGTGGAACGCGGTGGTCATCTCGTCGCCCCGGCTCACCGACTACCTTCCGGGAGACCTGGAGGCCGACGGCGTCCGCCGCCTCATGGAGCTAGGTGGATTCCTGCGCCTCATCGGCGGCTGATCGCCACCGGGCCAAAACCAAGGACCCGCCGGTCGAGCTTGTCGAGACCTGCAAGGGGTCTCGACAAGCTCGACCGGCGGGGTGGCGCCCGTCCAGCGGAGCGTCAGAACTCGCCGCCGCCGAAGTCGCCCCCGCCGAAGTCGCCGCCGCCACCGAAGTCCCCGAAGAAGCCGCCGCCGGCGTCGCCACCCACATCACCGCCGGCGTCGCCGGAAGCCTCGACCGGCTCCGCGCCGGCCTCGCCGCCCTCGGCGCCCGCTTCCTCCGCGCCGCCGGCCTCGCCGCCGCCTTCCTCGCCCCCGGCGAAGTCCTGCCCGGGGTCGCCGAAGGAGTTACCGAACATCATGTCCGCGACTGCCGAGCCGATGACCATGCCACCGATCGTGCCGAGCATGCTCGCGCCGAGCATCGAGCCGAAGCCCGGGCCGCGGCTCTGTCCGAAGTTGCGCTCCAGAGTGCCCGGGTTGCGCATCTCCGCGCGGGTGGCCATGCGGGCCAGGTCCCGCGGGTCGTCCGACGTCGCACGCTCGTTCGGCGGGACGGTCTCGCTGAGCTGGGCCAGGACCTGGCTGCGCTGCTCAGGCGTGAGCTGGGCGAACGCCTCGGCGTGCGCCTCCTCCACGCGGTCCGGCGGCGCGGTGCGGAGCAGGTAGCGATAGCGCTCGATCGCCACCTCGTCCTCGCTGCGCCCGGTGCTCGCGGCCGAGCCGTAGACGGGTGCGGTGCCGTACTCGGGAGTCTGGCCCGACGTCTGCCGGTACTGCTGCTGCGGCATTCTGCCGCCCTGATACATGCCCGGGGTCTGCTCGCGCGGCTCGCGGCCAAGCAGTCGGTCGAGGAAGCCCATGATCTCGTCCTTCGTAGGTGACGGTCCAGGTGGGAAACGCCCGGCGCGGCCCGACGGTTCCAGATCGAGCCGTCGGTCCACGGGCTGAAATGGCGAAGGCCCGGTCACCTCGAAAGGTGGCCGGGCCGACGTCGTACAACCTGCGACGAACTCAGATGAGCTCAGCGCGACGGTTGCGAAGTCTGAGGGATCAGATCGGGCGGATGTTCTCCGCCTGCAGGCCCTTGGGGCCCTGCTTCACGTCGAACTCGACGCGCTGGTTCTCCTCCAGTGAACGGTAGCCGTCCGACTGGATCGCGCTGAAGTGAGCGAACACGTCCTGCCCACCGTCCTCGGGTGCGATGAACCCGAAGCCCTTCTCGGCGTTGAACCACTTGACGGTTCCGAATGCCATGTACTGCTCCTTGCATGAGGCGACGACCCCGACCGTCGGGATCGCATAATCACGGTGTCGTCGTCATCTCACGGAAGAACGATCGAGGCACTGCAACGCTCCTACCCTACCCGCCAGACGCAAGGAAAGCCCGATCAATCTTGAGTGACTTGCATCTGAGTTGTCTCCGAGGGGTCCGAAGCCCGGTTTTCGGGGCCTCGTCGAAGGCGGTCGACGGTGTCAGGGGCGGATGTTAGAACGGTTGGCATGAACGCAGCCATCGACATCCCGTCCGTCAAGCTCAACAACGGCGTCGAGATCCCGCAGGTGGGACTTGGCGTGTTCCAGGTGCCCGGCAACGGCACGCAGGCGTGTGTCGAGACAGCCCTCGAGCTCGGCTACCGGCACATCGACACGGCTGCCGCCTACTACAACGAGGAGGGAGTCGGCGCCGCGATCCGGGCCACCGGCGTCCCGCGCGAGGAAATCTTCGTCACCACCAAGCTGCGCAACGGCGACCAGGGCTACGAGAGCACGCTGCGGGCCTTCGAGGACAGCCGCCAGGCGCTCGGCCTCGACGTCGTCGACCTGTACCTCATCCACTGGCCGGTCCCCGGCCGCGGCCTGTACGGAGAGACGTGGCGAGCATTCGAGAAGCTGCTGGCCGACGGCGCGGTGCGGGCCGTCGGGGTCTCCAACTTCCTGCCCGAACATATAGATCGGCTGGTCAGCGAGTCGAACGTGGTGCCGGCGGTGAACCAGGTGGAGCTGCACCCGACCTTCCGCCAGCCCGCCACCGTCGAGCGGAGCCGGGCCCACGGCATCGTCCCGGAGGCGTACTCGCCCCTGGGGCAGGGTGCCGACCTGGAGGCACCGGCGGTGGTCGGCATCGCGAACGAGCTCGGCGTGACGCCCGGTCAGGTGGTGCTGCGCTGGCAGGTGCAGCACGGCGTGATCCTGATCCCGAAGTCCGTGAATCCGGAGCGCATGGCGACCAACCTCGACCTGTTCTCGTTCTCGCTGACCGAGGCGCAGATGGCCGACATCGACGCCCTCGACTCGCCGGACGGCCGGATCGGCGCGGACCCGGCGACTGCCTCGTTCACGCAGTTCCGAAGCTGACCCGAGCCGCCCTCGGCGGCGTGGGCGGGGCACGGAAATGACCTCTCAACGCGGCCGACGTCATGCCTCTTTCCCGTTCGAATCCCGTTTTCGCCCCTGCTCTTGGGGCACTGTGCGACCCGGGTAACATCCTCGTAACGATCGAGTCGGTGTGACGGACTAGACACATTGGTGACACAGAGTGTGACTACGTTCATCGCCACGACGAGGCAAGTCGCCGCGTCAGGTTCACTCCCGCTCGAAGGGGAACAGCAGAATGATTCGACGTTCCACGGCGGCGCGCGGTCTTGCGATCGCCGCTGTCCTCAGCGTGGGCCTCGCGGCCTGCTCCACCACCTCCGGAGGCGGCGAGGGGGAGGGTTCGTCCGATCCGCTGAAGATCGGAACCCTGCTCCCGCTCACCGGTAACCTCGCCTACCTGGGTCCGCCCGAGGTCGCGGGCGTCGGCCAGGCAGTCGACGACATCAACGCCGCGGGCGGCGTCCTCGGCAACGACGTCGTCGTCGAGAATGCGGACTCCGGCGACGGTGACAACCTGCAGGTCTCGACCAACTCGGTCAGCGAGCTGCTCGGCAAGGACGTCAACGCCATCATCGGCGCGGCGTCATCGACGGTGACCCTGAACGTCGTCGACTCGGTCACCGAGGCCGGCGTCATCCAGGTCTCGCCCGCCAACACCTCCACGACGCTGTCGGGCTACGACCCGCTCTTCGCGCGGACCGCACCGCCGGACACCGTGCAGGGTCAGGCGCTCGGCTCGCTCATGCTGGACGACGGGCACCAGAAGGTCGCCTTCCTCACGATGCAGGACGACTACGCGACCGGTCTGCGCGACAACGTGCAGAAGGCCGTCGAGGCCGGCGGCGGCGAGGTCGTGTACGGCGCCACCGGCGACGGCACGGAATTCGGTCAGGCCGAGACCAACTTCTCGAACGTGGTTGCGGACGCACTGGCCGCGAAGCCGGACGCGATCGCGATCTTCGCCTTCGTGGAGACCAAGGCGGTCATCGCCGAGCTGATCACCCAGGACTGGGACTTCGCCGGCAAGACGTACCTGTGCGACGGCAACACGGCGGACTACTCGGCGGACTTCGACCCGGGCACGCTCGAGGGCGTCAAGGGCACCATCCCCGGCGCCGACGCTCCCGAGGAGTTCAAGCAGCGCCTGAATGACTGGTACGTGGCGGAGAACGACGAGGAGCTGAGCGACTACGCGTATGCGGCGGAGTCGTACGACGCCGCAATCCTCGTCGCGCTCGCAGCCGTTCGCGGTGAGGGCACCGACGGCCAGACGATCGCGGACAACATCCGTGCCGTCTCGGGCTCGGAAGAGGGCGCCACCGAGGTCTCGACGTTCGAGGAGGGCGTCGCGGCGCTCGAGGCGGGCGACGAGATCGCGTACCAGGGTGTCTCCGGCATCGGCCCGCTGAACGAGGACAACGACCCGTCGTCCGCGTTCATCGGCGTCTACGAGTACGACGGCGACAACAAGAACATCTGGACCAAGGTCGTCGAGGGTTCGGTCGCAGGCTGACCTGATCGCTCCCGATCGCTGAATGACAGCACTGAAAGACGGCCGGCCCGGTCACCTCTCTGGGTGACCGGGCCGATCGTTGCCGAACTGCGGCCCAAACGGGTGTCGAAGCGGACATGGCACCCGTCACCAGCCGCGCTACCGCCGGCCAGCCCCCGGTCTGCAACGGTGCAGATCGCCTTGGTGGCCCACCTGCGGCCGGCGAAACCCTGTGTGACACGACACGTGTAATCCGTGACACACGGTGCGGCTACACTTCCGGCACGCTGATGCCATCAGTTTGATGCAGGCCTGGTTAAGCAGGGCTAAATCATCCTGGCATCGTGCGGCACCGAGACCTCGGAGCACTACCCACCAGAACCGACGGAGGACCCGGCAGATGACAGCCGACCGACCGAACCTCGCGACAGCCGCGCGCAGGCTCGTGGCCACGCTCGCGGCAGCGGCCTTCCCGGCCTTGCTCGCCGCGGCGCCAGCCATGGCCGCCACAGCGCCTGTCGCGACAGACTGCACAACCGACGCCTCGACGGCCTGCGTCGCGGCGATCGTCATGGACGAGGACAACAACTTCGTCCCGGACGTCGGCGTCACCATCTCCGGCGCCGGGTTCGAGGCCCAAGTGACCACTACCGACGAGGGGCCGGTGTCCGTGGAGGTGCCGGAGGTCGGCACGTACACGATCACGCTCGACGAGGCGACCCTCCCCGAGGGGTTGTTCCCCGACCCCGCCGAGCGCGAGGTGACAGCGCAGACAGGCTCGACCGCTCGCGGTGCGATCACGCTCGGCGACGAACCGGTGGGCAGCACACCGTCGGCCGAGCCAGGCGCGACCGGGGGCACGGAGACACCCGCCGCCGGCGAGCAGGGCTCCGAAGAGGCGACCTCTGGCGGGTTCTCGTGGTCGAACGCGTGGCAGAAGTTCGGGCTGGGTGTCCGCCTCGGCCTGCTCCTTGCTCTGGCGTCGGTGGGCATCAGCCTGATCTACGGAACCACCGGCCTGTCGACCTTCGCGCACGGCGAGCAGTTCACCCTCGGGGCCGTGCTGGCCTTCATGGGGGTCAACATGTGGGGTCTGCCCTTCTGGGCGGCGGCAGCCCTCGCGCTGGCCATCTGCACGGCCACCGGATTCGTGCAGGACGTCGTGCTGTGGAAGCCGCTGCGACAGCGCTCCACACCGCTGACGCAGCTCATGATCATCACCATCGGGCTCTCGCTCGTCCTGCAGTTCTCGATCCAGCTCATGATCGGCAACGGCTCGGAGCGCATCCTGAGCAGCAACCCGACGTCGATGACCATCGCGGGCATCACGCTCTCGTCGTGGTCCTGGACGTCGATGGCAGTCGCGGTGCTGGCGATCCTGTTCATCGGCTGGTTCCTCACCCGGACGCGGATCGGTCGGGCCACGCGCGCCGTCTCGGACAACCTGGCGCTCGCCTCCGCCACCGGCATCAACCCGGACAAGATCATCCGCATCGTCTGGACCATGTCCACCGGCTTCGCCGGCCTGGCGGGCCTGATGTACGGCCTTTCCGTGGGCACGTTCAGCTGGAACACCGGCATGCAGATCCTCCTGCTGATGTTCGCGGCCGTCACGCTGGGTGGCCTCGGGACGGCGTTCGGCGCACTGGCCGGGTCCATGGTCATCGGCATCGTCGTCGAGATGTCGCCGCTCATCCCCGGCATGCCGAACGACCTTCGCTACGCCTCCGCGCTCGCGATCCTGATTCTCGTCCTCCTGCTGCGCCCGCAAGGCTTGCTCGGCCGGCGCGAGCGGATCGGCTGAAAGGACTACTCCCATGGAAGAACTGAGCCGAATCCTCACGCAGTCGGCCGAAGAGCTGATCGCGCCGACCACTGCCGCCTTCGTCCTGGCCGCCATCGGCCTCAACCTGCACTTTGGGTACACCGGTCTGCTCAACATGGGCCAGGCGGGCTTCATGCTGCTCGGTGCCTATGGCTTCGCGATCTCGACGATCGCGGGGGCGCCCATCTACCTCGCGGTGATCGTCGCGCTGGTCGCCAGCATCCTGTTCGCACTGATCCTGGGTATGCCCACCCTGAAGCTGCGCGGTGACTACCTGGCGATCGTCACCATCGCGGCGGCCGAGATCGTGCGCATGCTCGGCCGGTCCAGCGGCCTCGCCGAGTGGACCGGTGGTCAGGCCGGTCTGCGCGGCAACGAGTTCAAGGAAACGTTCGCCGCCCTGTCGCCCCTGCCCGACGGGACCACGGCTATCGGCCCGTTCGAGCACCTCAACAACGGCTCGGACTCGTGGTGGGTGCGGATCGTCGGCTGGAGCCTCGTGGCACTGGCCCTCGTGGTCGTCTGGCTGCTCACCCGTAGCCCGTGGGGCCGCCTGCTGAAGGGGGTCCGCGAGGACGAGGACGCCGTACGCGCCCTGGGCAAGAACGTCTATGCCATCAAGATGCAGGCCCTGGTGCTGGGTGGCGTCTTCGGATCCCTCGGCGGCGTGCTGTACGTGCTGCCCCGCGCCGTCCAGCCTGACGGCATGGCCCGGTCGATGACGTTCTTCGTCTGGATCGTGCTGCTGCTCGGCGGTGCGGCCACCCTGTTCGGGCCGGTGCTGGGCTCGATGTTGTTCTGGGCGGTCTTCATGCTGCTGCGTGCAGGCATGCGTGAGGGGCTGGCCGACTCGCTCTCCCCCAGCCAGGTGGAGACCATCGGTGGCCTCGTTGTGGGTGTGGCCCTGATGCTGCTGGTGATCTTCCGCCCGCAAGGGATATTGGGGAACAAGAAGGAGCTCGCCTTCGATGCCCGATAAGACGACGGAGCCCGACAAGACAGCGGAGCCCGACGAGACGACGGAGCCCGACGAGACGACGGAGAACGAAGTGACTGAGGTGACCGAGCCCGAGAGCACCGTCGAGGCGCTGGACGCCGTCGAGCGCAGCGACTCCGCGGCAGCCAGAGCGGCCGAGCACGTCCTCGCCGCCGTCGAGCCGAAGGTGGGTGTCAGCAAGCCGGACGCGATCCTGGTGGCAGACGGCGTCCAGCGCCGGTTCGGCGGTATGACCGCCGTCGACGTCGAGCACCTGGAGGTGCAGCGGGGCGTCATCACCGCCCTGATCGGCCCGAACGGTGCGGGCAAGACGACGTTCTTCAACCTGCTCACCGGGTTCGACAAGCCCAACCAGGGCTCCTGGTCCTTCGAGGGCAAGTCGCTCGACGGGATGGGCGCCGCCAAGGTGGCGCGCAACGGTATGGTCCGCACGTTCCAGCTCACCAAGGCGCTGTCGCGCCTCACGGTGATGCAGAACATGCTGCTCGCCGCGATGGACAATCCCGGAGAGAACCTGCTCCGGTCCCTGGTCAAGCCGCTGTGGTCCGGCACGGAGAAGCGGAACACCGAGAAGGCGCTCGAGATCCTCTCGCGGTTCAAGCTCGACACCAAGAAGGACGACTTCGCGGGTTCGCTCTCGGGCGGCCAGCGCAAGCTGCTCGAGATGGCCAGGGCCCTGATGACGGACCCGACCATGATCATGCTCGACGAGCCCATGGCCGGCGTGAACCCCGCTCTCGTGCAGTCCCTGCTGCACCACGTCCAGGCACTGCGCGACGACGGCATGACGGTGCTGTTCGTCGAGCACGACATGCACGCCGTCCGGCACATCTCGGACTGGGTGGTCGTGATGGCGGAGGGCAGGATCGTCGCCGAGGGACCGCCCGCGGCCGTCATGCAGGACCAGGCCGTCGTGGACGCCTACCTCGGCGCCCACCACGACACCGACCTCGGGGACGACTCGCTGCTCGACCCCGCAGTGCTGGCCCGGCTCGAGGCCGAGGAGGAGAAGCGATGAGCGACGTGGCAACGATCGCCAAGGGGGAGCCCCTGCTCAAGGCGACCGACATCGTGGCGGGGTACCTGCCTGGCGTGAACATCCTGAACGGGTGCAACCTCGAGGTGGCCAAGGGCGAGCTCGTCGGCATCATCGGCCCGAACGGCGCCGGCAAGTCGACGCTGCTCAAGTCCCTGTTCGGTCTGGTGAACGTGCGCTCCGGCTCCGTCACCCTGGCCGGCCAGGACATCACGAACCAGAAGGCCAACACGCTCGTCTCGCAGGGTGTGGGCTTCGTGCCCCAGAACAACAACGTGTTCCCCTCGCTCACCGTCGAGGAGAACATGCGCATGGGCGTGTACCTGCGGCCCAAGACGTTCAGCGAGCGGTTCGAGTTCATCACCGACCTCTTCCCCACGCTGGGCGAGCGGCGCGGGCAGCGGGCGGGCGCCATGTCGGGTGGTGAGCGCCAGATGGTCGCGATGGCCCGCGCGCTCATGATGAACCCGTCGGTGCTGCTGCTCGACGAGCCGTCCGCCGGCCTGTCCCCGGTGCGTCAGGACGAGACGTTCCTGCGTACCCGCATGATCAACAAGGCCGGCGTGTCCGTCGTGATGGTGGAGCAGAACGCGCGGCGCTGCCTGCAGATCTGCGACCGCGGCTACGTGCTCGACCAGGGCAAGGACGCGCACACCGGGACCGGCCGGGAGCTCCAGGCCGACCCCAAGGTGATCTCGCTGTACCTGGGCACGCTCGCGGAGGACGTCGACAAGGCCTCCTGAAGGTTGCCGAAGTAGAGCGCCTGTCCGGGTCTCCCTCGTACCTTGAGGGAGACCCGGACAGGCGCTCTACTTCGGCAACGGGAGGAGAATGGCCGGGTGCAGCAGTTCGCCTCTGACAACTACGCCCCCGTCCACCCCGAGGTCATGGCCGCGATCGTCGCGGCGAACGACGGTCCCGCCGTGTCCTACGGCGACGATCCCGTGTCCGCCCGGCTCCAGGACCGGGCAGCCGAGGTGTTCGGTGAGCGCGCCCGCATCTTCCCGGTGCTGAACGGCACCGGTGCGAACGTCATCAGCCTCATGGCCGCAGCACCACGCTGGGGCGCCGTGATCGCGAGCGACGTCGCGCACGTCCACACGGACGAGAACGGCGCTCCGGAACGCGTCGGCGGCCTCAAGATCCTGGCGGTTCCCAGTGTGGCGGGCCGCATCGGGCCCGACGCCGTGGACCGCTACGCCGGCGACCTCGGCAACGTCCACCGTGCCCAGCCGGCGGTCCTGAGCCTCACGCAGGTCACCGAGCTCGGCACCGTCTACTCGCCTGCTGACCTCAAGCTCCTCGCCGACGCCGCCCACGCGGCGGGCCTGCTGGTCCACGTCGACGGGTCCCGCCTCGCGAACGCGGCGACCACGCTCGGCGTCGGCCTGCGGGAGATCACCACCGACGTCGGAGTCGACGTCCTGTCCTTCGGGGCCGCGAAGAACGGCGGCATGCTGGGCGAGGCGGTGGTGGTGCTGTCCGACGGCGGCAGCGTGGCCGGCGCATCGGCGGACCTGGGCGAGGCCGTCCCGTACCTGCGCAAGGCAACGATGCAGCTCGCGTCGAAGACCCGGTTCGTGTCGGCGCAGCTCCTGGCGCTGCTCGGTGAGCCAGGCACGCCGACGTCGGGCACGGGGGAGGGTGCGCCGCTGTGGCTGCGGAACGCCGCGCACTCGAACGGGATGGCCACGCGCCTGCGGGCGGGTATCGACGCGGCGGGGCTGACCGAGACGGTCCGCATCACCTGCCCCACCGACGCGAACGTCGTGTTCGCGACGCTGCCCCGCGCCGCGGCCGACCGGCTGCGTACCCACGCGCGGTTCTACGACTGGGCGCCGGGCGAGACGGCGGACCGCGTGGAGGTCCGCTGGATGTGCGCGTGGGACACCACGGAGGCGGACGTCGACGGGTTCGTGCGGGCGCTCGTCGGCGCGGTCTGAGCAGACCGGTCCGGGAACCCTCACTGCACACACCGCCCCCGATGGGGTGAGACTGAGGGCCATGACCCGTTCTCGCCCGCGCGACTCCGTCGTCGCCGCGGTTCTCACGCTTGCGGTCCTGACTGCCGGCTGCTCCGGCCTGACGGGGGAGCCTGATCCGACGTCGCTCCCCGGACCTGCCCAGACGGATGCGCAGCCGAGCAGTGCGCCGAGCCCTGGGCCGAGCAGTGCGTCGCCGGGGGAGCCGACGACCAGTGCCACGCCGACGCCACTACCCACGCCGACGCCAGTACCCACGCCGACCGCGCGGTCCACGCCGGAGCCGACCCCGGGCGAGCCCGACCTCTCGCTGGTGGACGGCTGGACCCTGGAGGAGAAGGTAGGCCAGATCCTCATGGTCGGCCTGCCCGTCGCCGGCCCGTTCCAGCCGACGTTCGACATGCTCCGCGACGACAAGATCGGTGGCGTGTTCCTGCACGGCCGCACCAAGGCGGGCCGGCAGCCGGTGAAGAACCTGGTGGACGCCGCCGTCGACGCGGCGGCCCGGGAACGGGAGCCGATCTTCGTGGCCACCGACCAGGAGGGTGGCGCCGTACAGGTGCTGCGCGGCCCTGGCTTCAGCGACATCCCGAGCGCGCTCGACCAGGCCACGCTTGCGGCGGCCGATCTCCGGAAGCGGTCAGAGGTCTGGGGCGACGAGCTCGCCGCCGCAGGCGTGAACCTCAACCTCGCGCCGGTGCTGGACCTCGTGCCGCAGGCCGACGCGTCGTCGAACGCGCCCATCGGCTTCTTCGGACGGAACTACGGGTACACCGCGGAGTCCGTCATCACGCACGGAAACGCGTTCGCGCAGGGTCAGCGCGATGCGGGCGTCCAGACGTCGATCAAGCACTTCCCCGGGCTG
Organism: Promicromonospora alba; assembly: GCF_042654905.1. Classification (NCBI taxonomy): domain Bacteria; kingdom Bacillati; phylum Actinomycetota; class Actinomycetes; order Micrococcales; family Promicromonosporaceae; genus Promicromonospora; species Promicromonospora alba. The sequence continues at coordinate 124,102 of NZ_JBHSFI010000009.1, read as the reverse complement.
GGCCGGGTCGCGGGCAACACCGATGACACGGCGGGGGTGACCGACACGGTCACGGGCCCGGACGCTCCGTCGGTCGCTGTGTTCGACGCCGGGATCGAGGCGGGATCAGGCCTGGTCATGATGTCGTCGGCGATCTACTCGCGGATCGATCCCGAGGTTCCCGCGGTGTTCAGCCCCACCGTGGTGGGCCTGGTGCGCGAGCTGGGGTTCGACGGCGTCATCGTCTCCGACGACCTGTCGGCGGCGGTGCAGGTCGCACGTGTGCCGGCGGGCGAGCGTGCGGTCCGCGCGGTGGACGCCGGGGTGGACCTGGTGCTCGCCTCGGCGCGGCCGTCGGTCGCCCCGGCGATGGTGGACGCGCTGATCAAGGCGGCGCGCGACGACCCGGACTTCGCCGCGAAGGTGGACGCGGCGGCGGCCCGAGTAGTGGCGGCCAAGGCGAACCTCTGAGCCAGGCCGCCGAAGTAGAGCGCCTGTCCGAGGCTCCCTGACGACACCAGGGAGCCTCGGACAGGCGCTCTACTTCGGCAGTCCTTCGGTCAGTGGTTCGCCAGGTTGAGGACGTCCAGGACCCATGCGTGCTCGAACGCGATCTGCTCCCACGCCGAGTAGCGCCCCGAGACGCCGCCGTGCCCTGCCGACATCTCGATCTTCAGCATCGCCGGCGCGCCCGCCGCCTGCAGCCGGGCCACCCACTTCGCCGGCTCCACGTACAGCACGCGGGTGTCGTTGAAGCTGGTGGTGGCGAGGATCCGGGGGTAGTGCGATGCGTCGTCGGCCACGTTCTCGTACGGCGTGTACGAGCGCATGTACGCGTACACCTCGGGGTCGTGCAGGGGGTCGCCCCACTCGTCCCACTCGGTGACCGTCAGGGGGAGGGTGGGGTCGAGCATCGACGTCAGCGCGTCCACGAACGGCACACCGGCCAGCACACCCGCGAACAGCTCGGGCGCCAGGTTGGTGGCGGCCCCGACGAGCAGCCCGCCCGCGCTGCCACCGTCGGCCACCATGCGGTCGGACGCCGTCCAGCCGGTGTCGGCGAGATGCCGGCCGCAGGCCACGAAGTCGGTGAACGTGTTGCGCTTGGCCGTCAGCTTGCCGTCGTCGTACCAGACACGGCCCATCTCGCCGCCGCCTCGCACGTGGGCGATCGCGAAGACGACGCCGCGGTCGAGCAGGCTCAGGCGCGGAACCGAGAAGTACGGGTCGATCGAGGACTCGTACGCGCCGTACCCGTACAGGAGAAGGGGCGCTGGCTCCGCCGGCGCACCCGCCTCGCCGGCCGCACCCACCTCGGTGGTCGAGCCTGTCGAGACCCCGAACCGCACCTTGTCCTTGCGCCAGACGAGGGAGATCGGGATGCGGGTCCCGTCCTCGGCCGTCGCCCACTCGCGGCGCTGGTCGTAGTCGCCGGGGTCGTAGCCGCCGAGCACCGGCTGCTGCTTGAGCAGGACGCGCTCGCCGGAGGCGACGTCGTACAGGTAGAGCGACTGCGGCGTGACGAACGACGTGTAGCCGACCTTGAGGTTGGGCTGCTCCCACACACCGACGCCCGCGCCGACCGACTCCAGCGGCTGGCCGAACGAGATCTCCTGGAAGCTCCAGGTGGCCTGGGGCGTCCTGAGCTGGGGGGTCTCGACAGGCTCGACCTGAGAGGCACCGGCGGGCTCGACCAACGACAGGACCGCCGAGCGGGAGATCGCCCCGCGGCGGTAGTAGAGCACCAGGTAGCGCTCGCTCGCGCTCACGCCCTCCAGCCGCACGTCCGGGTCGTGTGCCACGACGACGGTCGCCGCCTCCGGCGTCACCGTGTCGCCGGGCGCGGGAACGGGTGAGCTGACCAGCTCGAAGTTCAGCGCGTCCTTGTTGTGCAGGATCAGGAGGACATCCCGGGTCTCGACAGGCTCGACCGGCGAGGAGAGCCCGACCAGCGAAGGGGGCGCGTCCGCCGAGGGCGGGTCGATCAGCGAGGGCGGCTCGGACAGCGAGGACGGCTCGACCATCGAGGCGGGCAGCACCGCGTGCTCCACCGTGTACTCCACGCCCTCGCGGCGCGGCCACACGACGCGGAAGTCGCCGGTCGGGTTGTCGGACTCCAGCAGCCACGACTCGCTCGTCACCTTGGAGCCGAGCTCGATCTGGAGGTACTTCTTCGACCGGGAGAGCCCTACACCCACCCAGTAGCGCTCGTCCGGCTCCTCGAACACGAGCACGTCGTCGGACGACGGAGTGCCGAGCCGGTGCCGCCACACCCGCCACGGCCGCCAGGCGTCGTCGACGGTGAGGTAGAAGATGTGCTCGCCGTCGGGCGAGAACATGGCGCCCGGAGCGGTGTCCCGCACCTCGTCCGGGAGGTCCTCGCCGGTCGCCAGGTCGCGGACCCGCAGCGTGTAGCGCTCGTCGCCCGCGGTGTCGGTGGCGTGGAGCAGCCGGGCGCCGTCGTCGGACACGTCGAGCGAACCGAGCGCGAAGAAGTCGTGGCCCTCGGCCTGGACGTTCTGGTCCAGCAGCAGCTGCTCGCCAGGGACCGGCTGGCCGGGTTCGAGCACGCGGGGCGTCCAGTCGTCCGGTCCCGCGGCGCGGTAGCGCGCGTGGATCGGGTACTGCTGGCCCTCGACCGTGCGGGCGTAGTACCACCAGTCACCGTCGCGCGACGGGACGGAGAGGTCGGTCTCGAGGGTGCGGCCCTTGATCTCGTCGAACAGGGTCTGCCGCAGCGGCGCGAGGTGTTCCTGCTGGGCAAGCGTCCAGGTGTTCTGCGCCTCCAGGTGCGCGACGACGTCCGGGTCGTCCTTGCGGCGCAGCCACTCGTAGTCGTCGATGAAGGTGTCGCCGTGGAAGGTGCGCTCGATCGGGCGGCGCGCCGTCAGGGGGGACTCTGCGGTAGAGGGGGCGGTCTCTGAAGGAGTCAGGGCGTCAGGCACCGCGCAAGCGTATCCGCGCAAACTTTGTTGAGTGCGGGATATTCGCCGTCCGGACAGGGCCGGAGGGGCGAAAATCCCGCACTCAACGGGTCAGAGCTTCAGGTCGGTCCAGGTGAGGCGGTGGTCGCTGCTCGGGAACGGGTAGACGCCCGTCAGCCGCGACAGCGGGTCCGCGGCTACCGGCCAGAAGACGCCGGCGTCCCGGACGCGCAGGTCACGCGACGGCAGCACGTAGTCGACGCGCAGGTTGCCGGGCGTCGTGTCGGCGAAGTCGGCGGTGTCGAACGCCGGGTCGCCCTGGTGCGTCAGGTTCGCGCCGGCCTGGAGCGCGGAGGCCTCGGGCCCGCCTGCCGACGTCGCCTTCGGGTCAGTGATCCGCGGGTGGCGCAGCAGCTGGTCGATCGCCGCGTCGACGGAGTCGCCGTCGACGGGGTCGGCGTTGTAGTCGCCGACGATCACGAACGACGAGCCGGGACGCAGCCCGCCGTGCCGGCCCTCGTCGTCGTACTGGTACCAGGAGCGCCAGCCGCCGCGCACGTAGTCGGCCCAGAACCGGATCTCGTCGTGGTTGCGCAGCCCGTTGCGGTCCTCGGCACCGTCGAACGACGGCGGGGTCGGGTGCGCGGCCAGCACGTGCACCGTCTCGCGGCCGACCCGCACCGGCACGTCCCAGTGGGACTTGCTCGAGAGCGGCAGCACCGCGAGCTCCTCGGCCGAGTACCAGTCGGCGGGTGCGGCGGTCGCCGGGTCGTCCGGCAGGAGCGCGCCCGGCATGTCCTGCCACTTGAAGTTCTGGAACGTCCGCACGCGGTCGTGCTGGATGGGGTACTTCGAGAGCACGACCATGCCGTACTGCCCCGGGAACAGGCCGAAGCCGAGCGCGTCGTCGCCCCCGCCGACCGACCCGTTGTTGTTCAGGTCGAACCCGCTCGGGATGCCCGTGTTCGACGGTGCGACGAACGCGTACGGGTATTCCACCGGCTTGCCCGTGCCCTGCGGCACCTCGAGGTAGTTCTCGCGGAACAGGTCCGCCGCGGCGTACGGGTCGGCGTCGCCCGAGTAGTCGAACTCGTTGAGCAGCACGATGTCGGGGTTCGCGTGCTGGATGACCTCTGCGACGGTCGCCGCCTGGACGTCGTCGCCGGTGGACAGGTCGGCGGCGAGCTCACCCTCCGTCGCCCGGTTGAGCGACAGGTTGTACGTGGCGGCGCGCAGGGTCCGGTGGCCGGCGCCGGGGTGGCCGGCGCTGGTCCGGTCCGTGTCTGCCGCGGGCGCACCCACGGTGGCCGTGCCTGCCGACGCTGTGCCCGCCGAGGCGAGAAACGCTCCGGCCAGCAGTGCCGCTGCTGCGGCCGCGCTGGTCAGGCGCACTGGGGTACTGGCTCGCATGACTGCTCCTTCTTCGGGTGCCGTGCTCCGCGATGTCACGGTTGCCGTGCATGGGGGTGCTGTGCGGGTGGTCCGCGTCAGCCACCGTAGGGCCGAGTCGGTTCGACCGGGTGAACTGTGTATGAACAGCCCTGCACAGGGGGTTCATAACGGTAGTTTTCCCGGGCGGCCAGTTGGCCGCGCGGCGACGGCGTTCGCCGTCGCGCAGCTTCTTGAGGAAGAGTCGATGAACCGAGCTTTCCGCTTCGCCGCCGCCACCGCCGTCGTGACCATCTCCGTCACGATGCTCACTGGCTGCGGAGCGATCCTGGACGAGATCACGTCGGGCGGTGACGCCCCGCGCGACGAGCCCGGCGGCGAGATCACCGCCTCCGCGGAGGCGGACGCCTTCGAGATCCTGAAGGGCGACTGCATCGACCTGCTGGCGCTCCCCGGCTACGGCGACTCCTCCGAGGGCGACGAGTTCGAGGTCGAGTCGGTGCCGGTGGTGCCCTGCGCCGAGCCGCACACCGGTGAGGTCTACGCCGAGCTGATCATGGAGGGCAACGAGTTCCCGGGCGCTGAGGCCGTGACGAAGAAGTTCGACGAGTGGTGCTACGCCGAGTTCGAGAAGTTCGTCGGCCTGTCCTACGACGAGTCGGTGTACGGGTACACCGGATTCTTCCCGACCAAGGACACCTGGGACCAGCTCGACGACCGCACCCTGCAGTGCGTGGTCAGCTCCGAGGAGCCGGTCACGGGCAGCCTCAAGGGCGTAGCGGAGTAGGGCCCGGCGAAGTAGGGCGCTACGCAGCGGCGTCTCGCGCCGTCAGCCGCAGGTCCGTCGCGACCACCGCCAGTGCGGCCAGCACGAACACCGCCCCGACCAGGGGCACCGTGCTGACTCCGACGGTGGCGACCACCAACGCCCCGAGCGCCGCCCCGCCGCCGATCCCGAGGTTGAACACGGAGCTCGAGATCGCGGTCGCCGACTCGGTGGCGCCCGGGGCGACCCGCATGGAGAGGAACGACAGGGCGGGCGGGAGCGCGCTGAACGCGAGCCCGAACAGGGCAAGCCCGACCAGGGCGAGCGCCGGGACGTGGCCGAGGCCCCACAGGAGCACCAGCGACCCGGTCAGCAGGCCGAGCGCGACGAGCATCGTCTGCCACGGCCGCTTGTCGAGCACCTGGCCGGTCAGCAGCGTCCCCGCCATGCCCGCGACCCCTTGGCCCAGCAGCAGCACGCTCAGGTACCGGTCGGGGAAGCCCGCCGTCTCCAGCACGAACTGGGTGACGAACGTGATCATCATGAACCCGCCGGTCACGAGCAGCACCGTGACCACCATGAGCACGACGAAGCCGCGCGTGCTGGGGTGCGTGCCGCGGGCGGTGCCGCTCTCCTCGGCGTCGACGTTCGGCATGGCGATGACCATCGCGAGGCACGCGAGGAGGCTCACCACCGAGAACATCAGGAAGGCGGTGCGCCAGCTCGTCTGCTGGCCCACCCAGGTGCCGAGCGGCACGCCGAGCAGCGGTGCGAGCGAGTTGCCGATGGCGAGCCGCGCGATCATCTTGCCGCGGACGGCGGGTGCGAACAGGCTCGCTGCGGCCGGCGTCACCACCGACCAGAACAGTGCCTGCCCCAGCGCCGTGACCATGCGAGCGGCCATCAGGTCGGCGTAGCCGAGCGCCACCGCCGACCACAGGGTCCCGACCGTGCACACCGCGGTGGTCGCCGCGAGCACGTAGCGGCGCGGGAACCGGCGCGTGAGACGCGAGAGCGGCAGCGACGCGAGGACGACGACGGCCGCGTAGGCGCTGACCAGCAGCCCGATCTCGGAGGTGCTGCGGCCCAGGTCAGGGGCGATGAGGGTGAGCAGGCCGCCCGGCAGGTTCTCCGCGGTGACGAAGGTGAAGGCGCTCGTGGAGAGCGCGAAGAGGGCGATGACCGCCCGGCGCTGGTCCACGGGCGGTGCGGCGAAGCGCGCTGCGGCGACGGGTCTGCTCGAGGTCATGCTGTACTCCGGCTGCTCGGTGGGCGTGGGTGCACCCGGACGACGAACGAGCCCGGCCAACGGCGACCAACCTACGCGGCGTCGGACCGATTCGATGTACCAATATCAGACGTGGATCGTGAGCCATTCGTGTGTCCCAGGCAACATTGTCGTAATATTTCCCTGGTTTCCTCCTCCAGGGACAAAGGTGTCCCGCAGGTCCGGCGACCCGAATCACCTCCTCGTCCCGGACGCCGCAACTCTTCACGGAGGAAATATGAACCAACGCATCTGTGCCGTCGGCGTGGGAGCTGCCCTGCTGCTCTCCGCGGCCCTGGTACCGATCACCGCCTCGGCAGCGCCATCCGCCGAGGAGGTGCCGCCGCAGGCGGCGCCCGCGAAGGAGGACAACCGTCCCGACCCGCTCGCGGAGAAGCAGACCGAGAAGCGGCAGCGCGCGGTCGACCTGGTCGCCACCGGTGAGGCCAAGGTCGAGATCCGCGGCAAGGGCGACCGTGCGTCGAAGGTCGTGGAGATCTCGCCGCGCGAGTACGTGGAGTACGGCGTCGAGGAGACCGCGCAGCTCTTCAGCATCCTCGTCGAGTTCGGTGACCAGGCCGACGAGCGCTACCCGGACGCCCCTGCGGGCCCGGTGCACAACGAGATCCCGGAGCCGGTGCGCAGCGACAACTCCAGCTACTGGGAGCCCGACTTCTCCAGCGAGCACTACAAGGAGATGTTCTTCACCGGCCTGGAGGACCAGGACGGCGAGTCGTTCGCAGGCATCTACGACGAGATGTCGTCCGGCCGGTTCGACCTGCAGGGCGACGTGTCCGACTGGGTCACCGTGCCGCACAGCACCGCGTCCTACGGCACCACCGAGTCCGGCGAGGACATGACGCGGTTCATCCAGGACACCGCTGACGCCTGGTACGAGCAGCAGGTCGCGGCGGGCAAGACCGCCGAGGAGATCGACGCGTACCTCAAGTCGTTCGACGTCTGGGACCGCTACGACCTGGACGGCGACGGCATCACATCGGAGCCGGACGGCTACATCGACCACTTCCAGGCGATCCACGCCGGTGAGGGCGAGGAGGCCGGCGCACCCGAGTCGGCGATCTGGTCCCACCGCTGGGCGGTCAACCAGGGCGGCGTCGGCACCGACGGTCCTGCCGACTTCGCGAAGGTCGGCGGCATCAAGATCGGTGACTCCGACCTCTGGATCCGCGACTACACCACGGAGCCGGAGAACGGTGGCCTCGGTGTGTTCGCGCACGAGTTCGGCCACGACCTCGGCCTGCCGGACTACTACGACACCGACGGCGGCGAGAACGGCACCGGCTTCTGGACCCTCATGAGCAACGGCTCGTGGATGGGCCACGGTGACGGCACCATCGGCACGACGCCGAACCACATGGGCGCCACCGAGAAGCTGTTCCTGGGCTGGCTCGACTACGAGGTGGTGGAGCCGGGTGACACCGAGCGCGTCAAGCTCGGCCCGTCGTACCACGCCACCACGCGCGAGCAGGCGGCGATCGTGAACCTGCCGGACGGCGTCTCGAAGGAGGACCTGGGGGTCGCTCCGGTCGACGGCCAGTTCGTCTACTCCGGCAAGGCCGACGACCTGAATAACACGATCGCGTCGCCGTCGTTCACCGTGCCGGCGGGCGGCTCGCTGACCGCCAAGGTCCAGTACGCCATCGAGGCGGACTTCGACTACGCGTTCGCGGAGGTCTCCACCGACGGCGGCGGCTCGTGGACGTCTCTGCCGACCAACCTCTCGACGGACGAGGACCCGAACGGGACCAACCCCGGTAACGGCATCACCGGCAGCTCGGACGGCGCCTGGGTCGACCTGACGGCCGACCTCTCCGCGTACGCCGGCGAGACGGCGTCGGTCCGGTTCCGCTACTCGACCGACGGCGGGACCACCGAGACTGGCTTCCTGGTGGACACCGTCGCAGTGGGTACGGCGCTGAGCGAGGACTTCGAGGACTCGTCGGACTGGACCGTCGACGGCTTCCAGACGGTCGGTGCCGACGGCACCTACGAGGTCGAGTTCTCCCACTACTACGTCGCCGAGAACCGGGTGTACGGCGGGTACGACGCGACGCTGAAGGAAGGCCCGTACAACTTCGGCTGGACCTTCAGCAACAGCAACCGGGTGGAGCACCACCCCTACCAGGACGGCCTGCTGATCTGGTACGTGAACAGCCGGTACAGCGACAACAACGTGTCGCAGCACCCGGGCCACGGCCAGGCGCTCCCGGTCGACGCGCGTCCGCAGGTGATGAAGTGGTCGGACGGCACGATCGCCCGCCCCCGGATCCAGTCCTTCGACGCGACGTTCGGCCTGCAGCGGACCGACAAGATCTCGCTGCACCGCGAGGTGTCGGAGACCGAGCTGACCCGCCTGGTCAAGGACAAGCAGGTTCCGGTGTGGACGTTCGACGACACCAACCCCCAGGCGTACTGGAAGAAGAGCAGCCCGGGTAACTCGGTGATCGTCGGTGGCACCGGCACCACGATCAAGGTCCTCACGCAGGACACCAAGAGGGGTCACATGACCATCCAGGTCAACTGACCCAGGGTCTCGCGAAGTAGAGCGCCTGTCCGAGTCTCCCCAGTATCGCCGGGGAACCCGGACAGGCGCTCTACTTCGCGGACCTCCACCTCGGCGTCTCGGTGAGGGCACTACGCTCGAACGCATGACACACCTGCGATGGGGCATCCTGGCAGCCGGCTGGATCGCCGAGAGCTTCACATCAGACCTGAACGACAACGGCTTCACCGTGCAGGCGGTGGGGTCCCGGTCTTTGGAGAAGGCGCGTGCCTTCGCCGACCGCTTCGGCATCCGGACGGCACACGGCTCGTACGAGAACCTCGTGAACGACCCCGAGGTCGACATCGTCTACATCGCCACGCCGCACCCGTTCCACGCCGAGGCCGCGAAGCTGGCCCTGGAGGCCGGCAAGCACGTGCTGGTCGAGAAGCCGTTCACGCTCAACGCGGCCGAGGCCCAGGAGGTCATGGACCTCGCTGAGGAGAAGGGCCTCGTCGCGCTCGAGGCCATGTGGACCCGGTTCCTGCCGCACATGGCGCGCGTGCGCGAGGTCATAGCGTCGGGTGTGCTCGGCGAGGTCCGCACCCTGATGGTGGACCACACCCAGGACCTGCCGGACGACCCGGCGCACCGCATCAACGACCTGGCGCTCGGCGGCGGTTCGCTGCTCGACCTGGGCATCTACCCCGTCTCGTTCGCCTGGGACCTGTTCGGTGAGCCGCTCACCGTGCAGTCGCACGCGACGTTCAAGGAGACGGGCGCGGACGCCACCATCGCCACGATCTTCGGGTACGACGGCGCCCGGGTCGCCACCACCGTCTCGGCGTCCGACACCAGGGGCCCCAACCGGGCCTCGATCCTGGGCACCGAGGGACGCATCGAGATCGACGCCGTCTGGTACAGCCAGACGACGGTCCGCGTGTACGACGTCGAGGGCACCGAGACCGAGACGTTCACCGCCGAGATCACCGGCCGAGGCATGCAGTTCCAGGCCGCCGAGGCCGAGCGCTTGGTCGCGGCCGGCGAGCTCGACAGCCCGCTCCTCCCGCGCGCGGAGACGGTAGCGATCATGGCCACGCTGGACACGATCCGCGAGCAGATCGGCCTGAGGTACCCGGGGGAGTAGTCCCTGTCGTGACGGCGGTTTTCCTCCCCGCGAGCCGGAGCTGTACGGTGTGCTGGCCAACGCGGGGAGCTCGGGGTAGCCGGGCTGAGAGGTATGGCCTGGGCATCGCGCCCGACGCCGTCGACCCGATCACTTGAACTGGGTAATGCCAGCGGAAGGACGTGCCTGACGGCGCGGGCGTTCGGTCGATGCTGTCCCCGAAGGGGGACGCGGCGGCGCCCCCCGTCAGGAACCGGCGACCTCTGGCGTGCCCGTGCACGGAGGTCGCACATGCTCGCCGAGATCCAGGTCTCTCCCCGCCCCAGCGGCACGCCCGACGCGAAGTACGCGTACGTCGACGCCGCCATCGCCGTCATCCAGGCGTCCGGACTCACCTACGAGGTGGGCGCCATGGGCACGTTCGTGCAGGGCAACCCCGATGAGGTGTGGGCGCTGCTGCGTGCCGTCCACGAGGCGACGATCGAGGCGGGCGCCGACGGCGTCCAGTCCAACATCAAGGTCAGCGAGACCGCCGACTCCGGTGGTCCCAGCATCTCGGAGCTCATCTCCAAGTTCCGGGCGTGAGCAAGGGCGTCCGACGGCGGGGGGCCGGGCGGGTGATCGCCCCGCTCCTCACCGTCGTCGTTCTCGTGGCCGTCTGGGAGGCGGCGGTGCGCCTGACCGGCGTGCCCAAGTTCGTGCTGCCGGCGCCGTCGCAGGTGGCGCGGACCGCCGTCGAGGTGGCGCCCCTGCTCGGCCCGCACGTCCTGACGACGCTCACCGAGGCGGTCGCCGGGCTCGTGCTCGGTACCGTCGCGGGCCTCGTCCTGAGCATCCTGGTCACCGCCTCGCGTGTGACCGGTGACGCCGTGTACCCGCTGGTCGTGCTGACGCAGACCGTGCCGGTGGTGGTGCTCGCGCCGCTGATGATCCTGTGGACGGGCTTCGGCCTGCTGCCCAAGATCATCCTGGTGGCGCTCACCGTCTTCTTCCCCGTGCTCGTCTCGGCGGTGGCAGCCATGCGCGCGGTCGACGCCGAGCACGCCGACATGGTGGCCGGTCTCGGCGGTACCCGTCTGGACCAGTTCCTGCTGGTCCGGCTGCCGGCGTCGATCCCGGGGGCGCTCGCTGGCCTGCGGGTCGCCGCGACGTACGCGGTGGGCGCGGCAGTCGTCGCCGAGTACCTCGCCGGGCAGTCCGGGCTCGGCGTGTTCGTGCAGCGGTCCCGCAAGGCCTACGCCGTGGACCAGATCTTCGTGGGCGTCGTCCTGATCGCCCTGCTGTCCGGCCTGTTCTTCGCCCTCGTCGCCGTGCTCACGCGCGTCGCGACGCCGTGGCAGAGAGGAAAATCATGAAGTCCTCCCCGACCTTCCTTCTCCGTTCTACCGCTCTCGCGGCGGTGGTGCCCCTGGCGCTCGCCGGCTGCGGCGCCGGCCTCCCGAACGACCCGCAGTTCCTGGTCGACGACGACGGTGACAGCCTCCGCAAGGTCACCGTCGTCCTCGACTGGACGCCCAACACCAACCACTCCGGCCTCTATCTCGCGCAGGCCGAGGGCTGGTTCGAGGACGAGGGGCTCACCGTCGAGATCATCGAGCCCGGCGAGACGTCCGGGCTGCAGCTCGTCGCGGCCGGCCAGGCCGACTTCGCCTACTCCGTCGCGGAGGGCCTGGTCCCGGCACGCGCGGCGGGGGCCGACGTCGTCTCGGTGGCAACGGTCATCGAGCACAACACGTCGTCGCTGATCAGCTTGTCCGAGGACGGCATCACCCGGCCCCGCGACCTCGAGGGCAAGCGCTACGGCTCGTACGAGTCGGACCTGGAGAAGGCGCTGATCAGCAAGCTCGTGGAGTGCGACGGCGGTGATCCCGCCAAGGTCGAGTTCACGCCTCTGGTCAGCGACGACTTCCGGATCGGCCTCACCGAGGACCAGTTCGACACGGCATGGGTCTTCGACGCGTGGGACACCGTCCGGCTCGGTGAGATCGACGGCCTCGACGTCGAGACCATCGCGTTCCGCGACCACTTCGACTGCATCCCCGACTGGTACACGCCCCTGGTCGCGACGTCCCGCTCCCTGCTCGACGACGAGCCCGACGTCGCGCGCGGGTTCCTCGCGGCGCTGTCGCGCGGGTACGACGAGGCGGCCTCCGACCCCGACCGTGCGGCACAGGCACTGCTGGAGGCGGCGCCCGAGCTCGACCCGGACCTGGTCGAGGCGAGCGCGCTGTGGCTGGGCCCGCAGTACGCGTCGGGCGACTGGGGCACGCAGCGGGCCGAGGTGTGGGACGGGTTCGTCTCGTTCCTCGAGGAGGAAGGGCTTACGGAGTCCGGGTTCGACACCGAGGCGGCCTGGACCGACGAGTTCCTCCCGGGCGGGGCGGGCGACCAGCCGTGAGCGTGCTCGCCGCACACGGGCTGAGCGTCCGGTTCGGTGACGTCGCCGCTCTCGAGGGCGTGGAGCTGGCGGTGGCCGACGGCGAGTTCGTCGCCGTCGTCGGGCCGTCGGGGTGCGGCAAGTCGACGCTCCTGCGTGCGCTCGGCGGCATGCTGCCGCCGGGCGCGGCGGTCTCCGGCACGCTGCGCGTCCCGAGCCTGCCCGACGGCGGAGCCGCTACCGCCTGGATGCCCCAGCGGGACGGGCTGCTGCCGTGGCGCCGGGCATGGTCCAACGCGCTGCTCGGCGCCCGGATCGCCAGGGTCCCGCGGCCCGACGCCGAGGCGCGCGCCGCCGAGCTCTTCGAGACGTTCGGCCTGAGCGGCTTCGAGCGGGCCTGGCCGCACGAGCTGTCGGGCGGCATGCGGCAGCGGCTCGCGCTGCTGCGGACGTGCCTGGCCGGGCGGCCGGTGCTGCTGCTCGACGAGCCGTTCGGCGCGCTCGACCCGATCACACGGCGGCGGATGAACGAGTGGCTCGCGGGGGTGGGGCTGGCGGGCGCCGCGGTCGGGAGCCCGGCTCCCGGCGTCGGGCAGCGGGCGGTGGTGCTCGTGACGCACGACGTCGACGAGGCGCTCGCCCTGGCCGACCGCGTAGTCGTGCTCAGCGCACGGCCGGGCCGGGTGGTGCTGGACGCGGCCGGCCCGAACCGGGCCGAGGTGCTGGCGGCGCTGGAGTACTGAGGCGCCGGGTCTCGACAGGCTCGACCAGCGCGGTGTGGCTAGTCGAGGGGGTGCAGGATCCGGTCGAGGAAGCGGCGGGTGCGCTCCTCGGCCGGCTGCGAGAAGATCTGCGCGGGTGCACCGCGCTCGACCACCACGCCGCCGTCGAGGAACAGCACCTCGTCCGCGACCTGGCGCGCGAACTGCAGCTCGTGCGTCACCACGACCATGGTCCAGCCCTCGTCCGCGAGTTCCTTCATCACGGTCAGCACCTCGCCCACGAGCTCGGGGTCGAGGGCCGACGTCGGCTCGTCGAACAGCAGGAGGTCCGGTTCGAGCGCCAGCGCGCGCACTATGCCGACGCGCTGCTGCTGCCCGCCGGACAGCTCGTGCGGGTAGGCGTCGCGCTTGTCCGCGAGCCCGACGCGGGCCAAGAGCTCCTCGGCACGGCCGACCGCCGTCGCGCGGGGGATCCGCTTGACCTGCGTCGGGCCTTCGATCACGTTCTCCAGGACCGTGCGGTGCGGGAACAGGTTGTGATGCTGGAACACCATGGCGGACCGGTCGCGCAGGGCCGCGCGGTTCGCCTTCGCCAGGCGGGCGCCGTCGCGCCGGGCACCCCAGCCGCCACCCGATGCGGCGGCCTGGGCGCCGAAGTCGATGGTGGGGCCGCCGTCCAGCTCCAGCAGCCCGGCGTCGGGTGTCTCGAGCCCGTTGAGCGAGCGCAGGACCGTCGTCTTGCCGCTGCCGGACGCGCCGATCAGTGCGACCACCTCGCCGCGCTGGACCTGCAGGTCCACCCCGCGCAGCACGTGGTTGGTGCCGAACGACTTCTGGATGCCGCGGGCGGTCAGGAGGTTCGTGATCGGGGCGTCCTCAGTGAGCGACATACCGGTCCAGCCTCTTCTCGATAGCGTTCTGGCCGGCGGCGAGCACTGTGCAGAACATCCAGTAGATCAGGGCCGCCTCGGCGTAGATCAGCAGGAACTCGTTGGAGGACGCGGCGATCTCCTGTGCCTTGCGGAACATCTCCGTCACCAGGATCACGACGGCCAGCGACGTGTCCTTGACGAGCGAGATGAACGTGTTCGACAGCGGCGGCACCGAGACGCGCGCGGCCTGCGGCAGGATGATCCGGCCCAGCGTCCTGGTGGGCGACATGCCGACCGTCCAGCCCGCCTCCCACTGCCCCTTGGGCACGGACAGGATCGCCGCGCGGATCACCTCGGCCGCGTAGCCACCGACGTTCATGGAGAACGCGATGATCGCGCTGGGCCAGGGTTCGAGCCGGATGCCGAGCTGCGGCAGGCCGTAGAAGATGATGAAGAGCTGCACCAGGAGCGGAGTGCCGCGGATGGCCGACACGTACGCGCGGCCGATCCACGACAGCACCCGGTTCGGTGACAACCGCAGCAGCGCCACGACGAGCGCGAGCACCAGCCCGAACGCGAACGACACGAGGGCGAGCGGGATGGTGCCGATGAGGGCGCCCCGCAGGAGCGGCCAGAACGAGTCGACGGCGAGCTGCCAGTCCATGTATCCCTCTCCCCGCGATCAGCGGAGACGCGTTGCGCGGAGCGTCACTCGGAGACGTCCTCGCCGAAGTACTTCTCGCCCAGCTCCGCGAGGGTGCCGTCGGCGCGCAGATCGTCCAGGGCGCCGTCGATCGCCGTGGCGAGAGCCTCGCGCTCGGGCGTCACGACGAACGCCGACTGCGACTCCTCCTCGGTCTCCGCGGCGACCTTGATGCCCGAGGCGTCCTCGGTGTTCGCGTAGTCGAGGTAGGTCAGGCTGTCGTTGATCGTGGCGTCCACGCGGCCCTCCTCCAGGAGCGCCACGGCCTGCGCCCAGCCCTCGACGGCCTCGACCTGTGCGCCGTTCTCCTTGGCGAGGTCGTTCCAGTTGCTCGTGAGTGACTGGGCGGTGGTCTTGCCGTCGAGGTCGGCGAAGCTCGCGATGTCGTTGTTGTCAGCGGTCACGACGAGCACGCCGGTGGAGACGGTGTACGGCGTCGAGAAGAGGTAGTCGGCCTCGCGCTCCGGGGTGATGGTCACCTGGTTCGCGATCGTGTCGAAGCGGCCCGCGTCGAGGCCCGCGAAGATCGCGTCCCACTGGGTCTCCTGGAACTTGATCTCCACGCCGAGCTTCTCGGCGACGGCCTCGGCGACCTCGACGTCGTACCCGACCAGCTTGTCCGACTCGTCGTGGTAGCTGAACGGCCGGTACGTGCCCTCGGTGGCGACGGTCAGCGTGTCGCCGGACACCAGTCCCAGCTCCTCGCCCGCGCCGCCGGGCTCGCCGGAGCTGCCGCAGCCGGTCAGGGCCAGGAGGGCAGCAGAGGCTGCGACGGCCGTGAGGAGGGTGCGGTTGCGAGACATGGTGGAGGCTCCGTTCGACGGTTGGCACACATCGACATTGCCGATGCGCGCCCCAAAACTAACTGATAGTCGGTGGGATCTCACACACGCTCGCTCCGACGCCACCGGTCGGGGGTGGTCCCGTACCGGCCCTTGAATCGCCGGACCAGGTAGGTGGCGTCACGCAGGCCGGTCCGGGCAGCCACGACACCCAGCGGCAGATCGGTGTCGCGGAGCATCCGGCGCACCTCGGTCATGCGGCGCTCGGTGATCCAGTCGAGCAGCGTGCGACCCGTCCGCTCGCGGACCACGGTGGTCAGGTGTCCGGGTGTGTAGCCCAGCGCCCGCGCGACGTCGGACGCCGACACCGGCTCCCGGAACGTCGCCTCGATCTCGTCGAAGACGCGCGTCACCAGCGGGTCCGGTGCCGCGGGGGCCGACGGCGCCAGCCGGGCCGCCGCGACGAGGATCCGGGTCAGCACGGCCGACGCCGCCTCGCGTGCCCCCAGCCGGCCCGGCTCCGACAGCTCCTCCTCGAGCTCCGTCAGCCACCCGGACCAGCGGGGGCGTTCGGTGTCCGGGACCCTGGCCCCGGCCCCGGCCCCGGCCCCGGCCCCGGCCCCGGCCCCGGCCCCGGCCCCGGCCCCGGCCCCGGCCCCGGCCGCGGCGGGCGGTGGCGCGAGCGCGAACAGCGCGAGGATCGGGTGGTGTGCCCAGGCGAGGGGCGAGACCGATGCGAGCGAGGGGACGGCGTCGGGCATGAACGCGACGCTCCAGGCCCGGCAGTGGTGCAGGTCGGTCAGCGTCGGGGAGCCGATCGCCTGCCCCGGCGGGATGGCGTGCACGTCGCCGTCGTGCAGCGGTGTGGGTCGGCCGCCCAACGCGATGGTGCCCCCGCCCCGCTCGACGTAGACGAGCACGAGGAAGTCGTGCGCGTGCCTGTGGTCCCGCGGGAGGTGCGGGTGATCGACGTCGAAGTCGATCCGGGTGACCTGAACCGGCAGCGTGCCCGGCCGCGTCGGGTGCCGGTACACCGGGGTGCCGTCCGGGCGGACGGTGCGCAGGCGAGCCTCGGCGCGTCTCACCGGTCGTCCGGCACTGCGGGCGTCAGGACCGCGTCGACGATCTGCGGGATGCGCTCGAGCTGCTCCTCGAGGTCACGCAGCCGGACCGCTACGCGCGACTCGGACTCGTCGCCGGGCAGGTCGATGCTGGCGACCAGCAGGATCTGCCGCGGTCCGACGAACTCGAGCCGCAGGCGGCCCACCCGGTGGACACCCGGCAGGGCCTCGATCCGCTCGCGGACCGCCTGATGGATCCGCCCGTCCGCCACCTCGCCGGTCAGGAACCGCCGGTTGCGGTCGAACAGCACCACCGCCACCACGCACAGCAGCACCCCGACGAGGATCGAACCGATCGCGTCGTACCGGCCGTCGCCGGTCACCTGGTGCAACGCCATACCGCCGGCCGCGATGACGAGGCCGACCAGAGCCGCGGCGTCCTCGGCGAGCACCGCGCGCAGCGTCGGGTCAGAGGTCGTCAGCGCATGGTCGAGCAGGTCCCGCCCGAGCGTCCGAGCCTCCTTCCGGGTGCGCCGGTACGCCTGCAGGAACGAGACCCCTTCGAGGCAGAAGGCGACGGCGAGGACTATGTACCCGACCGTGTAGGAGCCGGTCTCGCCCGTGGCATCGAACTCCTGGACGCCGTGATAGACGGACACCACACCGCCGGCGACGAAGAGGCCGAGTGCGGCGAGCATCGACCAGACGTAGGCCTCCCGGCCGTAGCCGAGCGGACGGTCCGTGTCCGGGGCGCGGCTCGACTTCCGCTCGGCGACCAGGAGGAACACCTCGTTGCCGGTGTCTGCCCAGGAGTGGGCGGCCTCCGCCACCATCGACGCCGATCCGGTCAGGACCGCCGCGATCGTCTTGGCCGTCGCCACCGCGAAGTTGGCGGCGAACGCGATCACCACGGTCAGCGCCGAGCCGCCCCTGTTCCGCGCCATGTGCTCCCCCTCCGTCGTGACGCGTTCGACGCTACCGCCGTCCGGGCCGGAGTGCCCGCCCTCCGCGGCAGCCCGATCCGACCGGCGAGACCGAGGATCGTGCTATCGCCACCGACTTCCGTGCTGCTCCCGGTCCGCAGAACATCCGATGCTGGTGTGTGGCGGGACCTGCGCTGTAGGTACCGGCGTCCCACCCGCGTCACCGCCGGACGGAAGGCACTCCCGGATGAACACGACCGTGCAGATCCTCGACCATCGCACCCCCGAGGAGCGTGAGCGCGAGTTCTTGCCCGGCATGGGCAAGCCGTGGCTGCTCCCGTTCTACGACCTGTTCTCGCGCCGCGTCGGAGCACGCGCGCTGCACGAGCGTGCGGTCGCGCTCGCGGACGTCACCCCCGGCCAGTCCGTGCTCGACGTCGGCTGCGGCACCGCGAACCTGGCGCTCACCGTGCTACGTGCGCAGCCGGCCGCGCGCGTCACCGGCCTCGACCCCGACGCGGGTGCGCTGCGCGTCGCCGCTCGCAAGGCGACCCGCCGCCGGGTGCCGATCACGCTCGTACAGGGCTTCGCCGACCGGCTCCCGAACGGGGACGGGTCGCTCGACCACATCGTGTCGGCGCTCGCGCTGCACCATGTGCCCGAGGAGGGCCGAGCGCTGTTCGCCCGCGAGGCCCTTCGGGCGCTCGGACCGGGCGGGAAGGTGACGATCGTGGACTTCGGGGGCGCGGGCGGGGCGGGTAGCTCGGACGGCTCGGACCACAGCGGGCACGAGCACGGTGGGCACGGGCACGGTGGGCACGACCGGCGCGGGCACGGCCACCGTGGTGGGCACGACAGGCCGCGCGGGCATGGAGCGGCCGACCTGGTGCGCCTCCTCACGGACGCCGGGTTCACCGACGTCCGTGAGGTGGAGCACGTGGAGCACCGCTTCGGGCCGATCGCGTTCGTCCAGGCGACGCGGCCCTGACCAGCGGAGGGCCGGCGTGCGGGTCAGCGGCGGCGGACCTGCGGCTCCGGCATCGCGGGCGGGGCAGCGGCGGGACGCTCCGCGAGCCGGCGGAACGCCTCGGCCATACCGGCCTCGAGCTGCGGGTCGACGTCGGAGAAGTAGTCCGCCGGCGTGTGCCGCACCTCGATGTCGGGGTCGACGCCGTGGTTCTCGACGTCGAAACCCTTGCCCTCGAGCCAGAAGGCGTACCGCGGCTGGGTGATCCCCGTGCCGTCCACCAGGTCGAAGCGACCGTCGATGCCGACCACGCCGCCCCAGGTCCGGACGCCGACCACCGGTCCGACGTCGAGCGCCTGCGCGGCCGCGTTCACTATGTCGCCGTCGGATCCGGCGTACTCGTTGGTGACCAGCACTACCGGCCCGCGCGGCGCGCGTTCCGGGTAGGAGCTGGGACGGTCGTAGTGCCGGTTCAGGCCCCAGCCGGCGACGCGCGCGGCGAGGCGTGCGATCACGAGCTGCGACGTGTGGCCACCGCCGTTGAACCGCACGTCCACGACTATGCCCTCGCAGTCGGTGGCGAGACGGAGGTCGCGGTGCAGCTGCGCCCAGCCAGTGCTCATCATGTCCGGGACGTGCACGTACCCGAGGCGGCCGCCGGACTTCTCGGCGACGTACTCGCGGCGCGACCGTACCCAGTCCTGGTAGCGCAGGTCGGCCTCGTTCGCGAGGGGCACGACGACGACACGACGGTCGGCGTTCCTCGCCGGGTTGCCTTCCGACGCAGCGCCGTCCGAAGCAGCGCCGTCCGGCTCGACGGCGGGTCGGCGCAGGGTCAGCTCGACCGGGATCTCGGCCGCTCCGACCAGGTTCGCCGACGGCCCTGCCGTCGGGTCCACCGGCCGCCCGTCGACCGCGACGATCAGGTCGCCGGGCTGGGCGTCGACCCCGGCGGCGCGCAGCGGCGACCGCGCGCCCGGGTCCGACGACTCGCTCGGCAGGACACGGTCGATCCGCCAGCCGTCGGCGGTCCGGGAGAGGTCCGCGCCGAGCAGGCCGAGCTTGCGGGACGTGTCGCCCGGCTCGTGCGGCTTGCGCACGTACGCGTGCGACGTGTTGAGCTCGGCGACGGTCTCCCAGAGCACGTCCACGAGGTCGTCCTGCGTGGCGACCCGGTCGACCAGCTGGCGCCAGCGCGCCACCACACCGTCCCAGTCGACGCCGTTCATGTCCGCCCGCCAGTAGTGGTCACGCATGATGCGGGCGTTCTCGTCGAACATCTGGCGCCACTGTGCGCGGGGGTCCACCTCGTAGCGGACGCGCGAGAGGTCGATGTCGAACGCACTGGGGTCGTCGTCGCCCGGCTTGCTCGTCGCGGATTGCGTGCTGAGCCCGTACCCGGTACGGATCACCACCCGCTCGCCGTCGCCCGACACCGCGTAGGCGCCGACCTTCTCCGCGACGTCCGTGGCCTTGCGTGCGTCGAACGACCAGAACTGCAGCACGTTGGGGACCGGGTCGGATTCCGAGCCCGCGTGGCGCGAGCCGAGCACACCGGCGTCGTCGGTCTCGTGGATCCAGAGCACCCCACCCTTGGCGGCGAGCAGGTCGCGATAGCGGCCCGACACGACCGGGAACGGCACCACGCGCTCCTCGGCGCCGTCGAAGTCGATGTCGGGCGAGGCGTTCTCGGACTTGTGCTTCTTGTCGGTCGCCTCGCCGGCGTCGCCCGGCTGGTCGCCGTCCTTACCGGTGTCCTTGTCGTGGTCCTTTTCATCGGACTTGTCGTCCGGCTTGGCCAGGCGCCATCCGTCGGCGCTGGGGCCGAACGGCGCGGGCTCGGTGGCAGCCAGCGGGATCAGCCACGGCCGGGTGGCGGCGCTGAACGAGAGGGCGAACTCGTGGGAGTCGTAGGACGGGTCGAACGTGCGGTCCGAGAGGAACACCACGTACTTGCCGTCATCGCTGAACGCGGGGGAGAAGTCGTGGAACCGGCCGGACGTCAGCGCCGTCGCCGCGGGGTTCTCGGCGTGCAGGTCCGCGACGAGGAGCTGGTGGTGGTCACCCTCGCTGCCCGTGGGGCTCGACCAGACGAGGTACCGCCCGTCCGGGGAGAACGTCGGCGACGCGGCCTCTCCGTTGCCCGACCGGCCGAGCGGGGTGATCGTGCCGGGTTCGACCCGGTCGGCGTTGTCGCTGCCGTCGCTGTCTGGGCCGTCCACGGCGGGCATGGCGACCAGGCTGATGCGACCGTCGTGCGAGATGGCAGCCACCTTGTCTCCCGCCGGGCTCGCGGCGAGGTGCAGCACCCGGCCGAGCTCGCCGGCCGCGAAGCGCTGGGGCTCGACGTCCGGGCTGTCGGTGGAGGCACCGGGCAGGGCGTGGACCTCGAGCGCGTCCTCCCTGCTCTCGCCGTGCGCGGTGCTGCGGGGTGCGTCCGTCACGACTACCGCGCGCCCGGTGCCGCCGAGCAGCACGGGCTCCCGCACACGGACCGACGGGTCGGCCACGAGCGCCCGGGCCGGACCCGCGCGATGGGTCACCCAGTACGCGGTGCCGAGCCAGCCGACGACGCTCGCGTCGCCGGTGCTGTCCACGGCCAGGCCGTCGACGTTGGCGTGGCTCGATTCCGGGTCGGCCCAGTACGGCTGCGGCAGCGCGCCGGTGAGCGTGATGTCGAGTCGGCGCGGGGTGCCGTCGAGGCCGTCGAGCAGCCAGAGGTCGCCGCGGCTGTGCCAGACGATGCGTGAGCCGTCCGACGTGGCGTCGCGGACGTAGCCCTCCGCTTCCGACTGTGTCGTGAGCTGTCGCGGTTCCGGGGTCTCCGTGCCGGTCGCGAGGCCGTCGAGCACCCACAGGTTCGCCTGCTCGTCGGCGTGGTCCGGGAACGTGGCCCCGCGGTCCGACGTGAACACCAGCGCGTCGCCGATCCAGTGCGGGTCGTAGATACCGGCCTCGTCGTCGGGCAGCGGGCGCTCCCAGTCGCCCGAACCACGGTCGATCCAGAGCACCGAGGCCGTGCCGCCCCGGTACCGCTTCCAGTAGGCGGGGGTCCGGTAGCCGGCGGAGACGAGGGCCGTCGTGCGCCTGCCGTTCGGGCCCTGGTGCTCGGCCACGCCCCACGACGGCCCGTAGCGCGGGGTCTCGACGGTGCCGTCGAGACCCACCGCGCGCACCACGGTCAGCGAGCGCTCGTGCGCTCCGGCGTTGGAGGCGACGAGCACGCGCCCGGCGTCGTCCCAGCCGAGCACCATGGTGGTGGTCCCGCCGAGCCAGGTGAGGCGCCGCGTGGCGCCGTCGGCGAGCTCGACCACGTAGGCCTCGGGGTGGCCGTCCTTGTGCGACACGTAGGCGAGACGGGTGCCGTCGGGGGAGAAGCGCGGGGTGGTCGCGGGGGCGTGATCGCTGGTCAGACGCCACGCACGGCCGCCGGAGACCGGGGCCAGCCAGACGTCGTCGTCGGCTACGAAGGCCACCTGGTCGCCATGGACATGAGGGAAGCGGAGATAGGGCTGGGTCACCGGTTCAACGTACTCGCGCGGTCCGACACCCGTCATCGGAAATCGCTCAGGGCAGTAGCGGGTGCTGATCCGCGGGCGGCTCGTGGGCCACTACGGTGAGGACGATGACCGAGCACACCTTCGGGTTCCGCACGCGGGCCCTGCACGCGGGGGGCATCCCCGACGCGGCGACCGGGGCACGAGCGGTGCCCATCTACCAGACCACGTCGTTCGTGTTCCGGGACACCGAGGACGCCGCGAACCTCTTCGCGCTGCAGAAGTACGGCAACATCTACTCGCGCATCGGCAACCCCACCGTCGCGGCGCTCGAGGAGCGCATCGCGTCGCTGGAGGGCGGCATCGGTGCCGTGGCTACGGCGTCGGGCATGTCCGCCGAGTTCATCACGTTCGCCGCGCTCGTCGGGGCGGGCGACCACGTCGTCGCGTCCGCGCAGCTGTACGGCGGGACCGTGACGCAGCTCGACGTGACGCTACGCCGATTCGGGGTAGTGACCACGTTCGTGCCGGGCACCGACCCCGCCGACTACGCGGCCGCGATCACGCCCGAGACGAAGGTGCTGTACACCGAGGTCGTCGCGAACCCGTCGGGCGAGGTCGCCGACCTCGAAGGGCTCGCCGAGGTGGCCCACGCCGCCGGCATCCCGCTCGTCGTGGACGCGACGCTCGCGACGCCCTACCTCGTGCGCCCGATCGAGCACGGCGCCGACATAGTGATCCACTCCGCGACGAAGTTCCTCGGCGGGCACGGCACCACGCTGGGCGGTGTGGTCGTGGAGTCCGGCCGGTTCAACTGGGGCAACGGGAAGTTCCCGCAGATGACCGAGCCCGTCCCGTCCTACGGGAACGTGAGCTGGTGGGCGAACTTCGGCGAGTACGGGTTCCTCACCAAGCTGCGGTCCGAGCAGCTGCGGGACATCGGTCCCGCGCTCTCGGCGCAGTCCGCGTTCCAGCTGCTGCAGGGGGTCGAGACGCTGCCGTACCGCCTGGACGCGCATCTGGCGAACGCCCGGGCCGTCGCCGAGTGGCTCGACACCGACCCGAGGGTCTCGTACGTGCTCTGGGCAGGTCTTCCGTCGCACCCGCACCACGAGCGGGCGCAGAAGTACCTGCCGCTCGGGCCGGGTTCGGTCTTCGCGTTCGGCCTGCGGGTCCCAGCGGCAACCGGCCTGCCCGACGGCGTGAGCGTGCCCGATGGCGTGAGCGTGCCCGACGCCGGTGGTGCGCCCGACGGCAGGGATGCGGGACGGCGGTTCATCGAGGCGCTGCAGCTGGCGTCGCACCTGGCGAACGTCGGTGACTCGCGCACCCTGGTGATCCATCCGGCGTCGACGACGCACCAGCAGCTGAGCGGCGAGCAGCTCGAGGCGGCGGGCGTGCCCGAGGATCTCATCCGCATCTCCGTAGGGCTGGAGGACGTCGAGGACATCCTCTGGGACCTCGACCAGGCCCTGACCAAGGCGACGGGAGCGAACCGATGAGCGAGACCTGGCAGGGCCCGAGCCTGCAGGACCGCATGCGGATCCTGCGTACGACCACCTCGGTCGCGATCGTCGGGGCGTCGGAGAACCCTGCGCGCGCGAGCTATTTCGTGGCGTCATACCTGCTCTCCTCCTCTTCGTACGACGTGTACTTCGTGAACCCGCGGGCGACCGAGATCCACGGCCACCCCGTGTACCCGAGCCTGGCCGACCTGCCCGTGGTGCCCGACCTCGTCGACGTCTTCCGGCGCCACGACGACCTGCCGAGCGTGCTGGACGAGACGGTGGCCGTCGGTGCCAAGACGCTCTGGCTGCAGCTCGGCCTGTGGCACGAGGACGTGGCACGCGGGGCTAAGGCCGCCGGGCTGGACGTCGTGATGAACCGGTGCCTCAAGATCGAGCACGCGCGATTCCACGGTGGGCTGCACCTGGCAGGGTTCGACACCGGCGTGATCAGCTCCCGGCGCGCGGACCACTAGAGCCGGACCCCGCCGTCCTGGGCGTGCGGCGTACGCGACGGACCCCACCGCAGACGCCACCAGCTGCCGGACTCCCGCACGTCCACGCTGTCCGCGGCGATCTCGTCGGGCTCGGGCCAGCGGGGTCGGGCACCGTCACGCCCCAGCCGGTCGGCCAGCCACGCCCAGAGCGCGGGATGCCGCGCGGCGCGCGCGTCGGCGTCGGTGCGGTCGCCCTCGAACCGCACGTAGACCGCAGCGACGCTGACGCCCTCGTCGGGTGTCCCGTAGCCGCCGACCCACACCCGTGCCTTGATCCGCCGCGGCTCACTGGTGATGGCGTGCGTGACCTGGTCGAGCGTGGGCCCGCCGCAGAAGCTGCGGGCCAGGGCCTGGGGCGGGAACGTGGTGCGGATCAGGTGCGCGTCGATCGGGTCGCCGAGCAGGGTGGCGAAGCTGCCGCCGTCGGCGAGCCCGGCCCACGGCACGAGGTTGTCCACCACCCGGAACGCGGGGGACCGCAGCAACCAGCCTGGTGCGTCCTCGTGAGCCGTGGTGGTCCCGAGCGCCTGACGGCGGTCGCGGTCCTGTCGGCGTGCGCTCAGGTCGATGACCGGTGCGTCCTGGACTTCCCGTGCTCCTGGCATGTGTCCCCCTGCTGGACGGCCTGCGGTCGGTGGTGCTCGGCACCTGTCTCGGCACGATCCTCGACCGGCAGGGAACGTCCGGGAGGCAGTCATCCGCAATCTGTGGACGAAGGGCCGCAAAGGCCACCTGTGGTCGGGCTCGTCCGCTTGGAAACCCGTCAGGAGGGTCTCCAGAGTGCCGGACGCCATAGAGTCAGACCTCGATGAGCACACGCGTAGAACCGGTCAGCGAGACGCTTCTCGTCGAGCGGGTCGTCCAGCTCGTCCTCGCGCGCGGAGAAGGCACGGGCGATCAGGACGCTGACGGGGCGCCGCTCCGTCTGCTCGTCGACGGGCACCCGTCCACGCAACCCGAGCTGCTGGCCGATGCGCTGGTCGTGCCGCTGGAGGCCGCCGGCCGTCCCGTGGCGCGGGTCAGCGTCAGAGACTTTCTCCGTCCACGGTCCCTCCGGCTCGAACGGGGGCGCGAGGACTCCGACAGCCTGCTCCACGACTGGATCGACGTCGGCGCGCTGAACCGTGAGGTGCTCACCCGTGTCGTCGACCGGCGGGAATACCTGCCCAGCCTGCGCGACCCCGCCACCGACCGCGCCACCCGGGTCGGCTACTCGTCCGCCGCCCCCGGGACCGTCGTCGTGCTCGACGGGGCGCTCACGGTCGGACGCGGGCTCGACGTCGACCTCGTCGTACATCTCGCGCTCAAGCCGGCGACGCTCCGCCGTCGGACACCGCCCGCCGAGGCCTGGACCATCCCCGCCTACGAGCGCTACGCCGAGGAGACCGAGGGCGCACCGGACCTGGTGGTCCGGGTCGACCACCCGGACCACCCGGCCCTCGTGCACACCTGAGTCGGTGCACACCTGAGTCGGTGCGAGTCAGTGCACCAGGCAGAACGGGTGGCCCGCCGGGTCTGCGAACACCCGGAACCCTTCCTCGTGGCTGGGAAGACGCGTCGCACCCAGGGCAAGGACCGCTGCCTCGCCGGCGTCGAGGTCGGGCACCTCGATGTCGAGGTGGAGCTGCTGCGGGTACGCGGGATCGGGCCACCGCGGCGCGTTGTACCCCTCCACCGACTGGAAGAGCAGCGGCTTCGGACCGCCCAGCATGGCGACCCCCTCGCCGTCGTAGGTGACCGGCTCGCCCACCACGCCCGACCAGAACTGGGCGAGCTGCGACGCGTCAGGGCAGTCGAAGGTCGCGCCCATGACGGTGATGCCCTCCGCCTCCTCCTTGAGACAGATGTCGAACGGGTGCCCCGCCGGGTCGGCGAGAGTGAACCACTGCTCGCCCTCCCGCAGCACGGTGGCCCCGAGCTCCACCGCGCGGGCGCTCGCGGACGCCAGGTCCGACGCGTAGAGGTCGAGGTGCGCCTGCTGCGGGTGCTCCTGGCCCGGCCACTGCGGCGCCACGTGGTCGGGCGCCAGCTGGAACGCGATGCCCCAGCGGTCAGGGGTCACGACGGTGATCCAGTCGTCGTCCGCCTTCGACACGGTGCCGGCCGTCAGCGCCTTCCAGAAGTCCGCCTCGGCAGTGAGGTTCGGGACGTCCAGGACGACGGAGTCCAGGGTGCCGACTCCGTCAGGAGCGGGCACGGCAGAAGTTGATGCGGTCATTGACTCAGCCCTTCAAGAGGTCGTCTCGCGGAGAGTGCTTCGCCCCTCCACCATGCACCGAGCCACTGACACTCCCCAGCGGACCGACCCTCCCCAGGGTTATCCACAGGCGTCGTCCACAGACCTGTGAATAGGTTGGCGGTCCCCGCGTGGCCACCTGCACACTTGCCCGGTGCACGACACCATCTCCCTCGCCGAGCAGGCCCTCGCCGCAGCACGGGAGCTGCCGGCAGCAAGCCTCCACCTCGTGGACCCGGTAGATCTCGGCGGCTCCGAGCGTTCACGCGTGCTGCGCTGCAGGGTCGAGCTTGACCCCCGCACGCGCGCCGAGCGCTCCGGCGCGGCCGCCGACCTCCCGGCCACGGTGATCATCAAACACTTCCTGTCCGACGCCGGTGGGTTCACGCGCGAGAGCGTCGGCCTCGACCTGTGCCGGCGCACGCCGAGCCTGCTCGCCCGGGACGAGGAGCATCACCTGATCGTGATGTCCGACCTCGGCACCCTGCCCACCCTTGCCGACCTGCTCCTCGGCGACGACCACGACGCGGCCTGGGCGGGTGCGCGGACCTGGGCGCGAGCGCTCGGGGAGACCGCGGGCGCCTCCCGCGACCAGGTCACGGAGGCCGAGCACCGCCTTGTCGGCGTCGAGCGGTGGGACGCCGACGCCGACCTGCGCAACGGCGTCGACCGTCTGCTCGAGGCCGCCGCGGCAGCCGCAGCAGGGTCCGGGACCGCAGCACCGACGAGGGCCGCCATCGAGGCCGAGCTCGCCGCCGCCCTCCACCTCCGCACGCCGGGCCGATCCGCCATCGTCTCGCCCACCGACACCTGTCCCGACAACGCGGTGCTCGGACCGGACGGCTGGTCGTTCCTCGACCTGGAGGGCACCGACGTGGAACACGCAGCGTTCGCGGCGGCGTACGCGATGCTGCCCTTCGCCACCTGCTGGTGCGTGTTCGACCCGCCACCAGGTCTCACCGACATGCTGCTCACCGAGTTCTCGGCGGGCCTGGCCGAGCATGCTCCCGACGTCGTCGCCGAGCCGGGCTGGAGCCGCGCCGTCCGGCAGGCGTGTGCGCTCTACGTGGTGCTCGTCACCGGGTGGCTGTGGCTGAGCACCGTCGAGGGGCGCCCGTACGTGGGCCCGGCGGGTCTGGCGCCGTCGTACCGGCAGCTCATGGTGTCCCGCTGGCGCTGGGGAGCGCTCAACCTGCGTGACGACTTCCCGCAGCTCGCGGCGGCCATGGG
Source organism: Promicromonospora alba (assembly GCF_042654905.1). Lineage (NCBI taxonomy): Bacteria > Bacillati > Actinomycetota > Actinomycetes > Micrococcales > Promicromonosporaceae > Promicromonospora > Promicromonospora alba. The sequence goes on along the minus strand of NZ_JBHSFI010000009.1, from coordinate 96,776 downwards.
CGCTGCCGCCGGCTGGGCGCTCGAGACCTGGGGTCCCGAGGTCGAGATGACCGGCTACCGGGCCTTCCGCTGACCCTTCACGCCCAGCACGGTCGCGACGGTAGACCACGGTCGCCGGGCCGCGCGCGGCAGCCAGCCGCGCGGTATCCACGCCGGTGAGCCGTCGAGCGATCCGGCCTCGTCCGCGGCGTCGATCTCCGCGAGCAGCACCCGGACCCGGGCGGTGATGTCGTCGACTATCCGCTCGACCTCCTCGATCGGTCGGCCTGCGGGATCGTCGAGCGGCCAGTCGAGGTAGCGGCGTCCCGGGTAGACGGGGCAGGAGTCACCGCAGCCCATCGTGACGATGACGCCGGAGGCGCGCACTATGTCGTCCGTGAGCTCACGCGGGAACTCGATGAGCCCGTCGAGGCCGCGGCGGGCCAGCACCGTCTCCGTCATCGGGTCGGGCTCGGCCACCGGCCTCGTCCCAGCGGTACGCACGCGGATGCGGTCACCCGCGAGGCGTCGGGTGACCGCCGCCGCGATCTGGGACCGCCCGGTGTTGTGGACGCAGACGAAGAGCACGTCCCGCGGGGAACCGTGCGTCACCTCGGTCATCGCGGCGAGGCGGTCGGTCGCGAGCCACGCGGCCAGCGCGGGCAGGTGCCCGGACGACCCGATCCGGCGGCTCAGCGAGGAGTAGCACTCGCGGACGAGCCGATCCACGGTTCCCGCGCCCGCGTTCGCGGCGAAGTCGGCGGTCAGGGTCTCCACCACCCGGTCGAGCAGCGCCTCGTGGTCGTGCGCGTCGAGCGCGGCTTCGCCCGGGTGCCGGGGCGCCGCGAGGGCCGCCGCGCCGAACCGCGCGATCCCTCGCGACGACACCCGGTACGACGGCACCGGCCCCACGACGGCGACCAGGCCGACCGCGACCAGTGCGTCGAGATCCTGCTCCACGTCCGCGACGGCCGGTGCGTCGACAGCGTCTCGCGGTGCGTCGGCCGCGGCGTACTGCGCCAGGTCTTCGGCGGTTGCGCGGCCCGCCGGATGCGTGAGCACGCGGGCAAGCAGGCGCAACCGTTCGGGGTTCGCCATCGTCAGCTTCTGCGCGGAGCGCAGCTCGTCCGGGGTCATGTCTCTCCTTGGCGCGGTGCGGCCGGGCGCCAGGAGCGAGGCTACCTCGCGGCTTCGCTGAGCAGAGCACCCAGCCTGTCGACCCCGTCGAGGCCTCAGGACGAGGCGTCCGCGAACACCCGCGCCCGCACCGACGTCTCCGCGAGCCCGTCCGGCCCGGTGATGACCCGGTTGCCCCACGAGGTGCGCTGCGCGGGATCGAAGCCGGTCACCATGTCCAGGTACTCGACCCCGCCGCCGTTGCCGCTCCAGGACCACGCGAACCAGCCGATCCCCTGCGACCTGGTGTACGACATGATCGTGTCCTCGTCGGGGTTGCCGTCGGAGTGGTCGTGCCCGAACTCGCCCACGATGATCGGCAGGCCCTGGCTCGTGAAGGCGTCGAGGTAGGACGTGACCTCGGCGGCCGTGTCGTACACGCCGTACATGTGCACGGAGAACACGGTGTTGCCGTCCGGGTCGGCCGCGAGGACGTCCGCTGCGGAGTCCCGCATGATGCCCTGCCAGTCCTGGCCCCAGGACGGCGCGTCCACGACGATCGTGTGCTCGAACCCGGCGTCGCGCAGCCGATGGATCGCGGCGGAGGTATCGGGGGCCCAGTTCGCGTTGACCGCTGCGTTGTTGCCGTAGGGCTCGTTGCCGATGTTGATGAGCACACGGTCCTCGGTGCCCCGCAGCGTGGGCAGCAGCGAGATCCAGTAGCTGGCGGCGGTGTCGAGGGTGCTCGCGGCGACCTCCTCGCCGTAGCCCGTCGTGTCGTGGTCCTCCAGGACGCAGATCAGCCGGTTTCCTTCGCACAGGCTGACGACGTTCGCAACGTCGGCCGGTTCGTTGCGGTTCCAGCGGGTCCCGTCGCTGAGGACCACCCGTACCGAGTTGGCGCCGGCCTCGGCGATGTCGGCGAACGAGCCGGTCTCCGAGGCGTACCAGGTGTGGGCGTGGCTGACGCCGCGGAGCAGCAGGGGCGAGCCGTCGCTCTCGACGAGCTGCCCGCCGGAGACGTGGATGCCGACGGCGTCCGCCCCGCCGGCGTCGGCGCCGCCGTCGGGGGACGCGGACGGCGCGGCGCCTGCCGACTGGGCGAGCAGCGGGACGAGCAGCAGGCTGAACATCGCGGCCGTTGCGGTACCGGAGATGGTCGCGCGGGTGGGTCTCATGTTGCCTCCCCTTCGAGGTGTACATCGATGACAACCCTCGAAGGGTCTCCCGCGCGCCCGCGGGAGAAACAGGAAGCGAAACGCTTAAGCCGGGCCGGGTTCAGGCCTCGGGAACCGGCGGCGTCCCCGGCTTGGGCGGCCGTACCGTCGGCACGTCGCCCACGATCGGGATCGGACGCCGGTGGAACGGGAACCCGTACCGCGTCGCCAGGCCCGCGAGCGTCGTGACGCGGTTGCGCGGGCCGACCAGCGACATGATGTGCACGAACAGCCAGACCAGCCACGCCATGCCCTTGGTGATCCGCAGGGACTTGCCGCCCGGCAGGTTGATCTCGGCGATCGCGGCGCGCCGGCCGATCACCGCCATCGTGCCCTTGTCGACGTAGCGGAGCTGCTGCAGGGGCCGGTCCTCGAGGAGTGCCTTGATGTTGCGGCCGACCACTGTGCCGCCCTGGATCGCGGGCTGGGCCAGCTGCGGCAGATCCGACGGAGAGACCGCTATGTCGCCCGCCGCGAAGACGCCGGGCAACCCCTCGACCTGCATGTCCTCGCCGACCTTGATGCGGCCGTACTCGTCCTGCGGCAGGCCCCAGTCGGCGACCTCCTCGTGCGGGTGCACACCCGCGGACCAGACGGTGAGGTCGGCGTGGATGCGCTTGCCGTCGGTGAGGACCACCGCGTCCCGCTCGACGGCGGCGACGCCCGCGCCCAGGTGCAGCGAGACCCCGCGCCGGGACAGCTCCTTGGCAGCGTAGGTGCGCAGCTTGGGCGCGAACGCCTTGAGGATCTCGCCGCCGCGCTGCACGATCTTGACCTCGAACGCGTCGCCGTGGATCTCGGGGTAGGCGGGTGCCAGTCCGGCGGTCCGCAGCTCGGCGAGCGCGCCGGCCACCTCGACTCCGGTGGCGCCGCCGCCCACGACGACGACCCGCAGACCGTCGTCGAGCCGCTTGGACTTCGCCGCCTTCTCCAGGCGGATGAAGAGGTTGTCGCGAATCCGCAATGCCTGCGACCGCGAGTACATCGGGAACGCGAACTCCTTGGCGCCCGGCGTCCCGAAGAAGTTCGTGGTCACGCCCGCCGTCACCACGAGGTAGTCGTAGCTGACCCAGTGGTCGTTCAGGAGGCGGATCTTCTTCGCCTGGTGATCCGCCTCCACGAGGTGCTCGTGGACCACGTGCACGTTCTTCTGCTTGAGCCGCATCCCGCGCAGGAAGTAGGTGACGTCGCCGGCGTTCAACCCGCCCGTGGCCACCTGGTAGAGCAGCGGCTGGAACGTGTTGTAGACCCGGCGGTCGATCAGCGTGATCCGCACCGGCGCGTCCTGCAGCGCCTTCACGACGGCCATGCCGGCGAATCCGCCGCCGACCACCACCACGTGGGGCAGCGGTTCCGGGTGCCCTTCCAGGGGTGTCTCGAGGCCGTAGTCCTCGTTCTCGACGGAGCGGGCCTCACCAGTGTGCACGGGGGTATGTGCGGAGTCGGTCACGCCCCAAAGTCTCTCACCGGATGAGCCACTCACATCCGCTGTGGACCGGCACCCGGTCGCTCGGGTTACCGTGGTCGGTCGTGAGCACCACCGACGACCTGCGCCAGCAGCTGGCCCACGGACTACGACCCCGGCACCTGACGATGATGGGCCTGGGTTCCGCCATCGGAGCCGGTCTGTTCCTCGGCTCCGGCCTCGGCATCGCCGCCGCCGGGCCCGCCGTCCTCCTCAGCTACGCGATAGCGGGCGCCATCGTGGTGCTCGTCATGCGGATGCTCGCGGAGATGGCCTCGGCGCTCCCGTCGAGCGGGTCCTTCTCGGTCTACGCGGAGGCCGCGCTCGGCCGCTGGGCCGGGTTCCTGCTGGGCTGGCTGTACTGGTTCACCATCGTCATGGTGCTCGGCGTCGAGGTGACCGGCGTGGCCGGGATCGTGCACGGCTGGTGGCCCGCCGTCCCGCAGTGGGCGGTCGCCGCCGTCATCGTCGCGGTGTTCGGCGCGATCAACCTCGTCGGCGTGCGCCAGTTCGGCGAGGCCGAGTTCTGGTTCGCGACCATCAAGGTCGCGGCGATCGTCGGGTTCCTGATCCTGGGCGTGCTCATCGTGACCGGCGTCGTGCCGGTGGCGGGCAGTGCCCTGGGGGACTGGGCAGCGCACGGGGGCTTCGCACCCGCGGGCCTGCCCGGTATCGCGGCCGGCCTGCTCACCGTGGTGTTCGCGTTCGGGGGCATCGAGATCGTCACGATCGCGGCGGCCGAGGCTCGGGACCCGCAGTCCGCGGTGGCGACCGCCACCCGCACGATCCTCTGGCGCATCCTGTTCTTCTACGTGGGCTCCGTCGCGATCATGGTCGCCCTGATCCCCTGGACCGACGCCGCTCGCCTCGAGTCGCCGTTCGTGTCCGTGCTCGAGATGGCCGGGTTCGACGGCGCCGCCCGGCTCATGGAGGTAGTGGTGGTGCTCGCCCTCCTGAGCGCCTTCAACGCGAACGTCTACGCGACGTCGCGCATGCTGTTCTCGCTCGGTGGTCGCGGGGACGCGCCGGCGGTCGCCACCCGGGTGTCGCGTCGCGAGGTGCCGTGGGTGGCGGTGCTCGTCTCGGTGTTCTTCGGCGTCGTCGCGGTGCTGCTCAACTACCTGCTGCCCGAGTCGCTGCTCGGGGTACTCCTCAACGCCGTCGGCTCGGCGCTGCTCGTGGTGTGGCTCCTGATCGTGGTCTCGCAGCTGCGGCTGCGACCGCAGCTGGAGGCCGCGGCCGCCGAACGTGGCGAGAAGCTGCGCCTACGTGCCTGGGGCTACCCGTGGCTCTCCTGGGTCACGCTCGTGGCGCTCGTCGCGGTGGTGGGCCTCATGCTGTCGGACGCCGCCGCCCGGCCGCAGATCGCCGCGACCGCGGGCCTGGTCGTCGTGATCCTGGCGGTCTACGCGATCGCACGGGCCGCGCGGCGGTAGGCGTTCAGCAGACCGTCACCGGGGGTCCATCCGCCGGTCGGGCGGTCGCCAGCCCGGCCCCCGATCGTCGTCGGCATGAGCGAGAAGACTGCCGGCGAGATGCCGAGCGAGATCAACCCGGCCGACAGCGGCACCGCGGAGAGCGGGGCGTCCGCCGTCGACCGCCGGACGTTCCTGTCCCTGAGCAGCCTCGGCGCGGCCGGCGTCGCAACCGCCGCGACCGTCGCGGCGTCCGCGCCCGCCGCCGCGACGGAGCTCGGCAGGCACCCGCAGCGCGGGCTGCGGTTCGGCCGGGACGGCAAGTTCAAGATCGTCCAGTTCAACGACACGCAGGACGACGAGAAGGTCGACCGCCGCACCCTCGAGCTGATGCGCGCCGTGCTCGACGACGAGCGGCCCGACCTTGTGATCCTCAACGGCGACAACATCACGGGCGGCTGCGACACCCCGCTCGAGATGCACCAGGCGATGAACAACGTGGTGCAGCCGATGGAGGAGCGGGCGGTGCCGTGGGCCATCACCTTCGGCAACCACGACGAGGACTCGACGCCGAAGAGCGGCGTCGACGAGACGGACATGCTGGCCTTCTACCGGTCCTACCGGTACAACGTGAACGGCCCGACGGCGCGCGGCGTCACCGGCCAGGGCAACTCGAACCTGCTGATCGACGGCACGAACGGGCGCCCGGCGTTCAACGTCTGGCTGCTCGACTCCGGGCGCTACGCCCCCGAGCTGCTCGCCGGCCAGGACTTCGAGGGGTACCCCCACTGGGACTGGCTGCGCATGGACCAGGTCAAGTGGTACTACGACACGTCGGTGCAGATCGAGCGCAAGGTCGGGCACGTCGTCCCGGCGCTGATGTTCATCCACATCCCGCTGTGGGAGTACCGGTTCATGTGGTTCGGCTCGGTCGACGGCCGCACCGACGCCGACCACGAGCGGGGCAAGGCCCGGCACCGCATCGAGGGCGAGCGGAACGAGGAGGAGTGCCCCGGGCCGTTCAACTCGGGCATGTTCTCGGCGATCCAGCAGCGCGGCGACGTGCGCGGCGTGTTCTGCGGTCACGACCACGTGAACACCTACTCGGGTGACTACTACGGCGTGCTGCTCGGGTACGCGGGGAACACCGGGTTCGGCACGTACGGCCTGTCGGGCCCGGAGCGCAACCGCCTGCGCGGCGCGCGCGTCTACGACCTCGACGAGTCGGCGGACGGCGTCCTGACCGGCACGCGCATGCGGTTCGCCGGTGAGTTCGGCATCGACCTCACCGCGAACGACCAGTGGATGGAGCCGCTCCCGCTGCCGAAGGGCAAGTGACGCACGACCCTCCCACGTGTCAGACGCTCAGGACACCCCGGTGACCTGAGCGTCTGACACGTGCGAAAGAGGGGTTTCCGGGGGATGGGAGCATGTGCGCATGGTTGAGCTCCTCGCGGTCTGCCGCGTCCACGTCCTGCTTCCTGACACCGGCACCGTGGGAGTCACTGCCATCGACAAGCGTCCGGTCGAGGGCCGCGTCAAGGTCCGGCCGTACGGCCTGTACGCGGACCTCCAGGCGGACCGCGCCAACCACGGCGGCCTCGACCAGGCCGTCTACGCGTACGCGCAGGAGGACGCCGACTTCTGGTCCGCCGAGCTGGGCCGCGACGTCACGCCCGGGCTGTTCGGCGAGAACCTGCGCGTGCGGGGGCTGGACGTGAACCGAGCCGTGATCGGGGAACGCTGGCGGGTCGGCTCGTCACTGCTCGAGGTGACGCACCCACGTGTGCCCTGCCAGACCTTCGGCCGCCGGCTGGGCGAGCAGCGCTGGGTGCGCCGGTTCACGCAGGCGAACCGCACGGGCGCCTACCTGCGCGTGATCGAGAACGGTGAGATCGGCGCGGGTGACACCGTCGACGTCGTGCACACGCCCGTGCACGGGGTGACTGTCGCGGACTGGTTCGCCGCGAGCTACGGCCTGGCCCGCCAGGACGCCGACGACGCCGCGGGCGCCGCGGGCGCCGCCGACGACCGGGGCGCACCCGACCCGGACGCCCTGGAGAAGCTGGCGCTGCGCCTCCTGGACGCGCACACGCTCGGCGAGATCCGGCTCAGCGCCGGCATGCTCCGCCGCACCACGCAGGCAACGACCATCCCGGTCGACTGACCCGGCTCGTTCGGGGTCAGTGGCGGCGGGCGTAGCGGGTGCGGGCGGCGTCGTGCGCCTTGCGGAGGAGGCGCAGGACCATGTCGGCCGTCGCCGGTCCAGGGTTGACGACGGCGATCCAGCCGGCCGACCCGTAGACCGGGTGCGGCAGCACGACGTCGGGCGTGGCCGGGTCGATCACGGAAGCCTCGGCGCCGTCGAGCCCGGTTTCGGCGTCGGCCTGGCCCGCGGTGAGCTCGCGGAACGTCGCCCGGTCGACATGGATGTTCACACGCCAGCGCCCGGCCGGGTCGAGGTCGGAGGAACCGTCGTCGGGGTAGTTCTTGGTGACGACCGTGCCGTAGGGCTGGACGGTCCGCGGCATCTGGCCGTCCGGCGCGTAGTAGAAGAAGGCGTCGCCCCAGGCCAGCTCAGGGAAGTCGGCGTCACCGGCGGCGGGCGCCACGACGAGCGAGCCGTCGAGATCCCGCACGGTGTCGATGATCTGGTCGATACTCAGGTGGGTGCTCATGGTTCAAGCATCACCTTCAAGTGCTTATGTGGGGTTGGTCGGATGACGCGAGGGGACCGGTCACCACTGCGGACCGCCGACGTCGCACGCGAGTCCGGATACTCGGTGCAGCAGGTCCGGGACCTGGAACGGCTCGGCGTCATCCCGCCTGCCGTCAGGGCGGCCAACGGGTACCGGGCCTACACGGCGACGCACGTCCGGGCGCTGCGTGCCTACCGCGGGCTCGCGAGCGCCGCCGGGCCCGTGGACGCACGGCGCCTGCTCGCCGCGACGTTCGACGGCACGTCCGCCGGGGCGCAGGGCGATCCGACAGAGCCGGGGACGCGCCTCGCCGATGCCGCTGCCGCGATCGGCGCGGTGCACGTCCGGCTCGCACGTGAGCGGGACGAGGCGCTGCGCGCACGGGAGGCGCTCCGTGCCATCCAGGCGGAAGCCGCGGCGGCAGTGGCATCGGACGCCGACCCCACAGTCGCCGCGCCCGACAGGGCCGGCGACACCATGACGATCACCGAGCTCGCCGCCGCGCTCGGCGTGCGCACGTCCACGCTCCGGTTCTGGGAGCAGGAGGGGCTGGCTGTCCCCGACCGCGTGACGACCCTGCGTGCTCGCCAGTACGGGACCGGAGCGATCCAGGAGGCCCGCATCGTCGCGGCCCTCCGCAGCAGCGGGTACGGCATCCCGGCCGTGCGGGACGTCGTCGCGACGCTGCGTCAGATGGACGGCGTCGCCGAAGGACAGGTCGACGGCGTCACCGAAGGCGCGGCCCAGGCGGAGCGGATACTGGACCGGCGTCTCGACCAGATCGCCGCCCGCACGGTCGCTCTGCTCCGCGCGGGCGCCGACCTGGCAGCGGTCCTCGACGATCCGGAACAGCAGGAGGCGAGGCCCCGAGTCAGTCGTCGCTGAGCTGCTTGCCCTGGCGCACCAGGTCCTGCAGCGCGCGCTGCACCTTCTCGACGTCGGGCACGTCGTCGAGCACCATGCCCGGCTGGTCGGTGCCGTCGGAGATCACGAGGGTGCCGCAGCCCCAGAACCGGTCGCTGAGCTGCTTCTCGAACGTCACGTTGTTGATCCGGTAGAGCGGGATGTCCCGGCCGGTCTGCGTGAGGATGCCGGTGCGTAGCGCGACGCGCTGGTTGGTGATGATGTAGCGCGTGGTGCGCCAGCGCAGGAACGGTGCGGCGGCGGCGGCCAGGCCGAGCACGACCAGAGCGAGCGTCGCGAACCCGAGCACCATGCCGTCCACCGGCAGCGGCACCACCCACAGCGCGACGAGGGCGGCGATCAGCACCACGAGCAGCAAGATGGGCTTGATGACCTTCTTCGGGTGGGTCCGGAGCTGCATCACGATGGTCTCGCCTTCGGCGAGGTGCTCTTCCCTCATTCCGCGAATACTGCCCTACTGGGCTGCCAGGTTCCATCCTTCTACGGTGCGCAGGCTGTGCCCGTACCCCAGCAGGCAGACGGCGGCGGTCCCCAGCTCGAACCGGGCCCCGAGCCGCGGGTCGACGCCGAGCCAGACCGTGGCGAGCACCCGGAGCAGGTGCCCGTGCGCCACGAGCAGCACGTCACCGCCGCCGTCCTCGGCCCGGGCGGCGAGCGTCTCCTCCGCTCTCGCCACCACGCGTGCCGCCCGGGTCGCGACGTCCTCCAGCGTCTCCCCTGGCCGCCCGTCGCCGTGCTCGGCCGACGGCGGCAGGATGCGCACGCCGTCGTCGAAGATGAGGAACTCCCGCCCCAGCTCCGCGGAGACGTCGTGCGAGGTGCGGCCGTCGACGGGGCCGTAGTCCCACTCGGCGAGGTCCTCGTCGACGACGGCGCCCGCGTAGCCCGCCAGCTCCGCCGTCCGCCGTGCCCGGAGCAGCGGGGACGTGTACACGGCGGCGAACTCGTAGTCCGCGAGGGCGCCCCCGGCGTACCGTGCCTGTTTCTCGCCGGCCGCGGTGAGCGGGATGTCGGTGCGTCCCGTGTGCTGTCCGCTCGCGCTCCACTCGGTCTCGCCGTGCCGCAGGAGCACGAGCTGCGGGTCGCGGGAGGGCTTCAGGGGCTGCGGCCGTGCCTCGGTGCGGGATGCGTCAGACATAGGTGGAGCATCCCGCGCCTGACGGCCGCCCGCACGTGCGGCTCGCCGGGGCGCCGCGACCCGCCCCCGTGGCTCGAGCTCGTCGGGACCGGCCTTCCGTTGGTCGGGCTTGTCGAGACCCGCCCAGTCCAGAGACGCCTCTGACCTGCCCGAACACGCCAGACCAACACGCCGGGGGATCACCGGGAATCCTGGTGTACCCGCACTCACCGGACCTACTGTGAGCACCGTGACCCGAGGCATACCGGCGTCGCACGGCGCCGTGGACCGCTTCTCCACACGAGGCCTGCCCGCAACGCGGCGGATCGAGCTCTGGGAGAGGCACAACGCGCACGCCCTGGTGGCACTGCAGTGCCGCATGCTCGACGAGTCAGCGCTCGAGGCCGCCGAGGCGAACCTCCAGCTGGACCGGCTGCACCTGGCGCACGTGGTGGCCAACCCGCACGCCGTCGAACGCACCGCACGCACGGCCCGCGCCCGCCCGACCGAGTCGGTGGCCCTGTACTTCACGCTCGCGGGCGAGGCGATCTTCGCCGACGACCACGGCACCCGGACGCTGCGCCCCGGCCAGCTCCTCGTGTGCGACGCCGACCGGCCGTTCCTGCGCGGCTTCGCGCACGGGTTGGAGGAGCTGGCGGTCAAGGTGCCCTACGACGTGCTCCGGTCGGCGGGCGCCACCATGCCGCGCGCCGCCAGGGTGATCGACTTCCGCACGGGAGCCGGCTCGGGCGGCAGGTCGGCACAGGCCTGGGAAGCGGACGCCTATGCGGCGGCCCTGGCCGCACTGGTCGCGCGCGCCGTGGGCTCCCAGGGGAACGGATCGGCGGACGAGGACGCGCTGCTCGAGCTGGTCGCCGCGGTGCTGACCGAGCCGGACACCGCCGACACGCCGCCCGCGACCAGGACGCCGACGACGGGCGCCCACTTCGCCGCCGCCGAGCAGTACGTGCGGCAGTGGCTGCGTGACCCCACGCTGTCCGCGCGCCGCATCGCCGACGGGATAGGACTCAGCGAACGGCAGCTCTCGCGCGTGTTCGCCGAGTGCGGCACGAGCGTGCCGCGGTTCGTCGCCCGCCGTCGCGTGGAGATGGCGGCCCGCATGCTGCGCATGCCGTCCTACGCCGAGCAGACGGTCGAGGCCATCGGACTGCGCTGCGGCTTCTCGTCGGCCGCCCAGTTCTCGCGCGTGTTCCGGGAGCAGTCGGGTATGTCGCCGTCAGAGGCCCGCCGGTACACGGGGCCGTCCCACACCCTCCCCATCGGCTCTTGAGGATTTCCGCCGACTTTCGTGGTCATCCCTTTTCCCTGGTGGGAGGCCACGGCAGCCTGTGCGCATGCCTGAGTTCGACGACGGTCTGACCGAGACCGCACCGCCCAGCAGCCCCGCCGGCGCCACGCCCACCGACGTCGTCGTCGATACCGACGTGCTGGTCGTCGGCTCGGGGCCGGCGGGCGCTTCCGCCGCCCTGTTCCTGTCCAGCCTGGGGATCAGCAACATCATGATCACCAAGTACCGCTGGACGGCGAACACCCCGCGCGCGCACATCACGAACCAGCGGACGATGGAGATCTTCCGCGACCTCGGCATCGAGGACCAGGTCCTCGCGGACGCCACACCCCACGAGCTGGTGGGCGACACGGTCTTCTGCACGACGATCGCGGGCGAGGAGATCGGCCGCATCCTCACCTGGGAGACCCATCCCGCCCGGGAGGCGGACGCGCGGCTCGCCTCGCCGTCGCTCACCGTGGACATCCCGCAGACCTACCTCGAGCCGATCCTGGTCAAGAACGCGACCCAGCGCGGAACGCAGTCGCGGTTCTCCACGGAGTACCTGAGCCACACCCAGGACGCCGACGGCGTCAGCACCCGGGTGCTCGACCGCGTCACCGGCACCGAGTACACGATCCGGTCGAAGTACCTGATCGGCGGCGACGGCGCCCGCTCCCAGGTGGCCGCCGACATCGGCCTGCCCATGGAGGGCGCGATGGACATCGCGGGCTCCATGAACATCACGTTCAAGGCGGACCTCACGCACCTCGTGGGCCACCGCCCGTCGGTCCTGTACTGGGTGCTGCAGCCCGGGTCCGACGTCGGCGGCATCGGGGCGGGCCTGGTCCGCATGGTCCGGCCGTGGAACGAGTGGCTCATCGTGTGGGGCTACGACATCACGGGCGAGCCGCCGCAGCTCGACGACGCCGCGGCCGCCGACATCGTGCGCCAGCTCGTCGGCGTCGACGACCTGGACGTCGAGATCACCGGCTACTCCCTGTGGGGCAACAACCAGATGTACGCGACGCACCTGCAGCAGGGCCGCGTCTTCTGTGCGGGCGACGCCGTGCACCGGCACCCGCCGAGCAACGGCCTGGGCTCCAACACGTCGGTCCAGGACTCCTACAACCTGGCGTGGAAGATCGCCGCGGTGCTGAACGGCCAGGCGGCGCCGTCGCTGCTGGACACGTACTCGGCCGAGCGTGCCCCCGTGGCCGAGCAGATCGTGCTGCGCGCCAACAAGTCGGGTGGCGAGTTCCGGTTCATGGAGGTGCTCGGGGTCCTGGACGCCGAGACGCCCGAGGCGATGCAGGCCGCGATCGACGAGCGCAAGGCGAACACCCCGGCCGGCGCGGCCAAGCGTGCCGCGCTCGTGGAGGCGATGGACCTCAAGCACTACGAGTTCAACGCGCACGGCGTGGACATGGGGCAGTTCTACGAGTCGGCAGCGATCGTGCCCGACGGTTCTCCCCAGCCTGTGGACGAGCGCGACCCCGAGCTCTACTACAAGCAGTCCACGGTCCCGGGCGCACGGTTCCCGCACGTGTGGGTGGCGGACCCGGACGGCCACAAGCGCTCCACGCACGACCTGGTCCCGTACGGGCAGTTCACGCTCGTGACCGGCATCGCGGGCGAGGCCTGGGCCGACGCCGCGGCGAAGGTCGCCGACGAGCTCGGCGTACCCCTCGGCGCCGTGGTCATCGGGCCGGGCCGCGAGGTCATCGACACCTACTACGACTGGGCGAAGATGCGCGGCGTCGAGGAGTCGGGCGCGATCCTGGTCCGGCCCGACTCGCACGTGGCGTGGCGCGCGCAGACCCTCGCGGACGACCCGGCGCGTGCGCTGGGCGACGCGCTCAAGGCGGTGCTCGGGCGGAGCGAGCACGATGACTGAGCAGGCCGAGGAGCAGGCGGCCCGGGAGCAGGCCACCCGGGAGCAGGAGCTCACCGATCGGGTGGCGGCGTCCTTCGACGGCGCCGACGACGAGCGGCTGAGGACCGTCCTGCAGGCTCTCACCCGGCACCTGCACGCGTTCCTGCGCGAGGTGCGCCTCACCGAGGACGAGTGGAACAAGGGCATCGAGTTCCTCACGGCCGCCGGGCACATCACCGACGACAAGCGGCAGGAGTTCATCCTGCTGTCCGACGTGCTGGGCGCCTCCATGCAGACGATCGCCATCAACAACGAGGCCTACGCGAACGCCACGGAGGCAACGGTCTTCGGCCCGTTCTTCGTGGACGACGCCCCGCGGATCGAGAACGGTGGGGACATCGCCGGCGGCGCAACGGGGCAGCCCTGCTGGGTCGAGGGCACCGTCACCGACACGTCCGGCAGACCGGTGCCAGGGGCCCGGATCGAGGTGTGGGAGGCCGACGAGGACGGGTTCTACGACGTCCAGTACGGCGACGAGCGCACCGCGGGCCGCGCACACCTCTACTCGGACGACGACGGCGGCTACCGGTTCTGGGGCATCACGCCGACGCCGTACCCGATCCCGCACGACGGGCCGGTGGGCGCGCTCCTCGCGGCGTCGGGCCGGTCGCCCATGCGCGCGGCGCACCTGCACTTCATGGTGACCGCGCCGGAGCTGCGCACCCTGGTGACCCACATCTTCGTGCGCGGCGACGAGCAGCTCGCCTCGGACTCGGTGTTCGGGGTCAAGGACTCGCTGGTCATGGACTTCGAGGAGCTGCCGGCCGGCACGCCGACGCCGGACGGGCGCGCCGTAGAGGGCACGTGGTCCCGCACCCGGTTCGACATGGTGCTCGCCCCCCGCGAGTAACCCGCACGACCTGCACCACTCGCGCTACTTGCACCACCTGCACGTCGTGTCAGACCCACAGGTCACCCCGGTGACCCGTGCGTCTGACAACTACCGGCTCGACTACAGAGATGGAGTGACGACGATGGTTCGCAACGGACGGGTCCGGACGGTCAGGGCGACAGCGGCCTGGGCGTCGACGGCGGTGCTCGCGGGAACGCTCGCGGGCTGCGGCGGCGTCGGAGGCGGGACGATCGGCGGTGACGGCGGGGACGACGACGTGCTGAAGATCGGCTTCGTCTCGACCGAGACGGGTCCGTCGGCGCCGTTCGGCGAGGCCAACACCTACGTGATCGAGGCGATGGAGCAGTGGTTCGCGGACAACCCGGTCACCGTCGACGGGGCGGAGCACACGGTCGAGATCATCGTGAAGGACTCGCAGTCCAGCTCGGCGCGCGCTGGTGAGGTCGCCGCGGAGCTGATCAACACCGACGGCGTCGACCTGGTGCTCACCTCGTCCACGCCGGACATCACCAACCCCGTCTCGGAGCAGTGCGAGGCCAACTCGGTCCCGTGCATCTCGACGGTCGCACCCTGGCAGCCCTTCGCGATCCGCGAGGGCGACCAGCCGGCCGACCTCAGGTACAGCTATCACGCGTTCTGGGGTCTGGAGGACGTCTCGGCGGTCTACGCGGACATCTGGAGCCAGGTCGACACCAACTCCAAGGCGGCGGGCCTGTTCCCGAACGACCCGGACGGCCAGGCATGGAGCGCCAACTTCCCCGCCCTCACCGCGGACACGGGAGTCACCATCGACGACCCGGGCCTGTACCCGAACGGCACCCAGGACTTCTCGGCGCAGCTCTCGGCGTTCAAGGGCCACGACATCCTCGTCGGCGTGCCGATCCCGCCGGACTTCACCACCTTCTGGCAGCAGGCCGGGCAGCAGGGCTACCAGCCGAAGGTCGCGACGATCGGCAAGGCGCTGCTCTTCCCCTCGGCGGTCGAGGCGCTGGGCAACGCGGGCGACGGCCTCACCTCCGAGGTGTGGTGGCACCCGACCGCGCCGTTCTCCTCCTCCCTGACCGGGCAGACGGCGCAGGAGCTGGCGGACCAGTACGAGGCCGACACGGGCAAGCAGTGGACGCAGCCGCTCGGCTTCGCGGAGGCCCTGTTCGAGATCACCGTCGCCGCCGTGGAGGAGGCCGGGTCCACCGAGCCCGACGCGATCACCGAGGCCCTGTCGACGCTCGAGGTCTCCACGGTGGTCGGCGACATCGCCTGGGGCGTCGACGACACGGTCCCGCCGTACGTCGCCAAGACGCCGCTGGTCGGCGGCCAGTGGCGGCTGGACGACGGAGATGACGAGGGCGAGCACCCGTACGAGCTCGTGGTGGTCTCCAACAAGCTGGCCTCGCAGATCCCGACGGGCGGCACGGTAGAGCCGCTCCAGTAACCCGCCCGCCCCGCTGGTCGAGCCTGTCGAGACCCCGAAAGGAGTGCGATGCCCCTCCTCGAGGTGTCGGCCGTCGCCAAACGCTTCGGCCGCGTGGTCACCGCCCGCGACGTGTCCTTCGACGTCGCCGCGGGCGAGGCGCTCGGCCTCGTCGGCCCGAACGGCGCGGGCAAGACCACGCTCCTCGACATCGTCGCGGGCACACAGCGGGCCGACGCCGGGACGGTGGTCCTCGACGGGCACGACGTCACCCGGCTCGGTGCCGCGGCCCGCGCCGACCGGGGGATCGCCAGGTCGTACCAGGTGCCGCGACCCTTCGGCGGCCTGACCGTGTACGAGAACGTGCTGGTCGGGGCATCGTTCGCGGGGCGGCGGCATTCCGGAAGAGGGCCGGCACGAGACCCGCACGCGCAGGCCTGGCATGCGCTCGAGGTGACGGACATGACCGAGGCGGCCAACACGCCGTCGGGCAGCCTGCGCCTGCTGGACCGCAAACGGCTGGAGGTCGCACGAGCGCTCGCGACGGGTCCGCGCCTCCTCCTGCTGGACGAGATAGCCGGCGGTCTCACCGACCGCGAGCTGCCGCAGGTCGTGCGCCTCGTGCGCCGCCTGCGGGACGACGGCGTGGCGATCGTCTGGATTGAGCACGTCCTGCACGCGCTGCTCGACGTCGTCGACCGGCTGATGTGCCTGGCCGGAGGCGAGGTGATCGCGCAGGGCGACCCGCACGAGGTGATCCGCAGCCCCCAGGTGATCGAGGTCTACCTGGGCTCGACGGTCGACACGGCCGTGGACCCAGCGGCGGATCCCGCGTCGAACCCGGCGTCGAGCCCGGAGCCCACCGAGGGGACCGCATGAACGTCCTGGAGGCGACCGGCCTGGAGGTCCGGTACGGCGACCTGCTCGCGGTGGACGGCGTATCCCTGACCCTGGCCGAGGGAGAGACCCTCGCGGTGCTCGGCGCCAACGGCGCGGGAAAGTCCACGCTGCTGGCGGCGCTCGCGGGGACGCACCCGCCGACGTCGGGCAGCGTGCTGCTCGACGGCGAGCCGGTCACCCGGGTGCCCGCCTACCGGCGCGTCCGCCGCGGGATCGCGCTGGTCCCCGAGGGGCGACGCATCTTCGGCTCGCTCACCGTCGAGGAGAACCTGCTCATGGGCCGCTACCCGAAGCGTCCCGGACCGTGGGACCTGCGCGCCGTGTACGACATGTTCCCGCAGGTGGCCGAGATGCGGGACCGACGGGGCGGGGTGCTGTCCGGCGGCCAGCAGCAGGCGGTGGCGATCGGCAGGGCACTGCTGGCGAACCCGCGGGTCCTGCTGCTCGACGAGGTATCCCTCGGGCTGGCGCCCACCGTCGTGACCCAGCTCTACGACGCCGTCCGACGGATCACCGCGGCGGGCACCACAGCACTTGTCGTCGAGCAGGACCTGGATCAGGCGCTGCGCGTGGCCGACCGGGTCCAGTGCCTCCTCGGCGGCCGCACGGTCCTGGAGGCTCCGGCCGCGGGCCTGGACCGCGAGGCTGTGGCAGACGCCTACTTCGGCATCACCCGCGGCTCGCCGACGTAGAACCCCAGCGACGGAGAACCCCGGCGACGTAGAACCAGCGCGAGAGAACCGCACGGAGACAGGACCGAGCGAAACGGGAGGCCCGATGGACTGGCTCAACGCAGGTGTGCAGGGTGTCCTGCTCGGCGGGCAGTACGCCCTGCTGGCCTGTGGCCTGTCGCTGATCTTCGGCGTGATGCGCATCGTCAACCTGGCGCACGGCGTGCTCGCAGTGCTCGCCGCATACCTCTCGCTGGTCCTGGTGCAGCAGGGGCTGCCGCTGTGGCTCGCGGTCGTCGTGGTGGTCCCGGTGTTCGCCGCGCTCGGCTACGCCGTGCAGCGCGGCCTGTTCAACCCGGCGCTCGCGCAGGTCGGCAGGGACTCGGCAGGCGGGCCGCGCGGGGCGGGCGAGCTCGCGCCGCTGCTCGTGTCGTTCGGCGTCGCCGTAGCGCTCACCAACCTGCTCCAGGAGGTCTTCAGCGCCGACACCCGCAAGATTCCCACCGGCGATCTCGCGTCGGCGGGGCTGCCCGTCGGCGGTCTCTCGGTGGGGGTCCTACCGCTGATCACCCTGGCCGTCGCGGTGGCGGTCATCGTCGCGGTCCAGCTCTTCCTGGCCCGCACCACCACCGGCCGTGCCATGCGCGCCGTCGCCGACGACGCCGAGGCCGCCGCCATGTCGGGCGTCGACCCGAAGCACCTGTACGCGGTGGCGACCGCACTCGCCTTCGCCACGCTGGCGCTCGCGGGCGTGTTCGTCGGCATGAGCACCCAGTTCTCGCCCGGCTACGGAGACCTCGTGCTGCTGTTCGCGTTCGAGGCGGTGATCATCGGCGGCCTCGGCTCGTTGTGGGGCACCCTCGCGGGCGGCATGGTCCTGGGCCTGGCCCAGACGATCGGCGCGCAGATCGACCCGCAGTCCGGGGTGCTCGCCGGGCACCTGGTCTTCCTCGCCGTCCTCGTGGTCCGGCCGGGCGGCCTGATGCCGAGGAGCGTGCAGGCATGAGCGACCCCGCCGCCGACGCGTCGAGCGTCCCGCCAGGATCGGCGCCAGCGAGCCCGCCGTCGGGCATCCCCACGGTCACCCGGGGCGGTCGCGGATCCCTGGTCGGCGGCGGGGTCCTGCTGCTCGTCGTCGTGCTGCTCGCCGTGGTCGTGCCCTACGTGGTGACCCTCGGCGTGCTGTCGAGCCTCGTCATGCTGTTCGCCTTCGTGATACTCGGTACCACCTGGAACCTGCTCGCCGGATACGGCGGCATGGTGAGCGTCGGCCAGCAGGCCTACGTCGGCGTGGGCGGCTACGCCCTGATCCAGCTCGCGGACGCCGTCGGCGCGCCGCCGTGGCTGGCCGTGCCGGCCGCCGGCCTGATCGGCGCCGCGATCGCCCTGCCGACGAGCTATCTGGTGTTCCGTCTGGCGGGCGGTTACTTCGCCATCGGCACGTGGGTGGTCGCAGAGGTGTTCCGCCTGGTCACGATGCGGATCGACGGCCTCGGCGGCGGGGCGGGGCTGTCGCTGAGCGCCTTCCGCGGCACCGACCGGGTGGAGCGCGTGGCGTTCGTCTACTGGTTCGCGCTGGCGCTCATGGTCGCCGTCGTGCTCGGGACGTACCTGCTGATGCGCTCTCGCGTGGGACTCGGGCTCACCGCGATCCGCGACGACCGCGTCGCGGCGAGCAGCCTCGGTGTGGCCGTGGACCGCGGACGCCGCCTCGTGTACGTCGCGGGCTCGGCCGGGGCAGCGCTCGCCGGAGCCCTGATCGCGCTGAGCACCCTCGGTGTCACGCCGGGATCGATCTACTCCGTGAGCTGGACCGCCGCGATGATCTTCATCGTGGTGGTCGGCGGTATCGGGACCATCGAGGGGCCGCTCGTCGGGGCCGTCCTCTACTGGGCGTTGCAGCAGGTCCTGGCGCCGCTCGGCACCTGGTACCTGGTAGTGCTCGGCGGCGTGGCGGTGGCGGTGGTCCTCCTGGCGCCCCGCGGCCTCTGGGGCCTGGTCGCCGGCGGCTACCAGCTCTTCCCGACCACTCACCGCATCCACCGCGTCGCTGCGGGCGCGCCCGTCGTGCCTAGAACGGGCAGGTAGCCGCAACGATCGCGCCCGCACAGAAGTTGCGACGGCGCGGTGAGGGCGATGTCACAGCTTCTTCGGTCGACGCCGCGACTCGGTATCAACGAAACTGGTAGACCCGCACACCAGCGGAGAACCACGTGCACCGTAGCTTGTACGCCTGCACCGGAGGAGGACCATGACGGACGCCGACGACGCTCAGTACCACTCCATCGCCAACCCTCGCCGGATCACGCTCCTGCATCGGAGCGTCAGCGACACATATGCGTCGCAACGCGAGGACCGCGAAGCCCCCGACGAAGCCGCTGCGAGCTGACTACAGCACGTACGCGCTGAACACCTGGCGCTCGACAGTGAGCCCGGCCGCACGCCCCCTCTTGGCGGGTGCGGCCGGGCTCTCTGCGTCTGCCGTCCACCATGCGAGACAAAGGCCACTGCGGCCAAAGTTCACCCGCTGCCCTCGGATCGGCGCCCAGACCTGGCGGTCTGGGCGGCTGCGGCGGGAACCAATCCTGTGACGGACCTCACTGACGTTACATTCCTGAAACAATTCCGGTAGCCTTGACAAGCATCTTCTTCCACAATTCGGTACAGCAGGTCGATGCGACACGCAGGTGGGTACAGCGAGTTCGGCACGGCAAGTCATGCGGGCAAGGTCCCGCGGCGTCGGTACGACGTGGAGCAGGAACTCGCCGCCGGCGCAGCCCCACGAGGGGCAGGCCGGCCAGAGAACGTCCAGATACGTACGGCGACAAAACTGAGTGGGGAAACCAGGGATGAACGACGAATCGATTCGACACTTTACTGACGGACGCGTGCCCGACGCCGGGATCGCGCACCTCTTCAGCGTCGAGAACCGATTCCAGGCACGGCTCGACGTCGAAGCCGCACTCGCACTGGCCGAGGCCGAGGTAGGCCTCATCCCTGAGCCCGCCGGTGAGGCGATCGCGCAGGCCGCGCAGATCGAGAAGCTGGACCTCGTCCGCGTGGCCGCCGAGACGATGTCCGCGAGCCACCCCCTGATGCCGCTCATCGAGGAGTTCGCCCGTGTGGTCGGGCGTGAGCACGGCGGCTGGGTGCACTGGGGCGCCACCACGCAGAACATCACGCAGACGGCTGACGTGCTGGTGCTGCGCGACGCGCACCGGGCGCTCAAGGACCTGCTGGCCAAGGTGCTGCGCGGGATGTCGAAGCTGGCGGAGGCCAGTGCCGCGGTGCCGATGGCGGGCCGCACGCACAGCCAGCACGCCGTCCCGATCACCTTCGGCTTCAAGGTGGCGGTCTGGATCGACGAGCTGACGGCCCACACCGACCGCCTGGAGCGCCTCGAGGACCGGCTGTTCCGCGTTCTCATGGGTGGCGCCGTCGGCACGTTCGCGTCGTTCGGGCCCGCCGGGCGCGAGGTCGAGCGCCGGGTCGCCAACCACCTCGGGCTGGGCACCATGCCGGTTCCGTCGCGGGCGATCAACGACGGCATCGTCGAGCTCGTTCTCGTGCTCGGCCAGGTGGCCGGGACCGCGGGCAAGATCGGCAAGGACATCTACTCGATGATGCAGCCGGAGTTCGGCGAGGCGTTCGAGCCCATCCCCGACGGCACCGTCGGCAGCTCGACCATGCCGCACAAGCGCAACCCGCAGCTCGCCCTCGACCTCCTGTCGATGAGCGCCCAGCTGCGCGCGCTCGCGGCGCCGGCGCTCGAGTCGATGCAGCACGACCACGAGGCGAACGGTGGCATGACCGACCTCCTGGAGGAGACAGTCAAGCGTGCGACGGTTCTCGGCGGCGACATCCTGACCCGGCTCGACGTCATCCTCGACGGGCTGGAGCTGGACGAGCAGCGGATGCGCGCCAACCTCGCGCTGAGCGAGGGCCTCATCGGCTCCGAGTCGCTCATGATGGAGCTCGGCGAGCGCATCGGCCGGCAGAAGGCGCACGAGGTCGTGTACGAGGTCGCGCAGGAGTCGGCATGCGGCGACGCGCAGTTCCTCGACCTGCTGGTCCGGAACGCGACGGTCAGCGCCTACTTCGACAGGGACGAGATCCGGCGTCTGATCGACCCGCGCGCGTACCTTGGCGAGAGCGTCGCCATCGCGCACGAGATGGCGCAGCACGCGCGCGCCGTCGCCGACCGGCTCGAGTTCAGCGCCCGCACGGCCAAGCCCGTCCCGTACTTCCTGCGTGAGACGGCCACGAAGGACGGCGGCGACGCCGACCCGGTCGCCACGGACACCGGCATCCACATCGACGCGGACTCGGACATCGACCGGGACACCGAGCGGATGGCCCCCGTCGCTCGAACCCCTGAGGACCTCATGCTCGTCGGCCTCTGATCTTCCCCGGCAACTCAGAACGAGGGCCTGCGGCCCTGACTCGACGTACCAGGTACACCGAGTCAGGGCCGCAGGCCCTTGTCGTCTGTTCGCGAATGCAGGGCCTGCGAACAAGAGTCCGTCAGAAGAGAGTTCCCGACTCCCACGCCCGCCCGGCGCTCGTCCCGACCGGGGCCGGCGGCGTCACCCGGACAGGAACCTCCGGCGGCTCGGCGGTGAAGCCGGCGCGGCGCAGCTCGGCGTCGGGAATCATCCCGGCGTCCGGTACGAGCATCTCGCCGACGCCGCCCCGCCCCGCGTCCCACTCCTCGGCGGCGAAGCCGGCGAGCTGGTCGACGCGGTCGTTGTACGGGTTGCCCACGTGTCCCCGTACCCAGTGGAACCGGACCGGGCCCGTGCGTTCCGTGACGGCGCGGTCGATGCCCTGCACCAGGTCGAGGTTCGGGACCGGGACGCCGGACGGGGAGCGCCAGTCGTTGCGCTTCCATCCTTCGGACCACTCGGACACTGATCGGATGGCGTACTGCGAGCCGGACTCCACGAGCAAGGGCTCGTCACCAGGGTGCGCCTCGATGGCTCGTAGCAGGGCCGATAGCGCTGCGACCTGGTCGTTTCCCCGGGCAGCGCCGCCCGAGTCGAACTGACCGCCCGCGTGGTTGATCCACGCCCATCCGATCGCGCCGCCGGGTGCGGCCGACCCGTGCGTGCTGACGATGATCACGGCGTCCATTGTGCCTCCTTCTGCCCGAGAACCCGTACGGCAGGCCGGGTGACGGCACGTTCGGACCCGGCCGCGCACAGAGTTCGGCGGAGCGAAAATCGCGCACCGGAGCCACGAAACCCGCGCCGGGTGATCCGTGGGCATGATGACGTAGTGCCTCATGTACCGTCCGACCCGGCCCGACGCCCGTCCGCCAGCTCTCCGACGCCCGCCGAGCGTGCGCAGGAGCTGCACCCGTCCCGCCGTCGGACCCGCGCCGACATCCGGCGGTGGCGCCGGCTGCTCGCGGACGAACGAGCCGAGGCCGCGGTCTATCGCGACCTCGCCGGGCGGCGCACCGGCGAGGAGCGCGAGATCCTGCTCGCGCTCGCGCGCGCGGAGAAGAGACACGAGTCGCACTGGCTCGACCTCCTGGGTCCCGACGTCGGCGCGCCCGTACGCGGGGACCTGCGCACGCGCGGGCTCGGGTTCCTCGCGCGCCGCTTCGGCGGCGTCTTCGTGCTCGCGCTCGCGCAGCGCGCCGAGGCCAGGTCGTCGTACGCGCACGACGCCGACGCCACGGTGACCATGGCCGCCGACGAGCAGATCCACGAGGAAGTGGTGCGCGCGCTGGCCACCAGAGGCCGGAACCGGCTCTCGGGCACGTTCCGCGCCGCGGTGTTCGGGGCGAACGACGGGCTCGTGTCGAACCTCGCGCTGGTGCTCGGCATCGGCGCGTCCGGTGTGGCGACGAGCACCGTGCTGCTGTCCGGGCTCGCCGGCCTCCTCGCGGGCGCGCTCTCGATGGGCGCGGGGGAGTTCGTGTCGGTGCGCTCGCAGCGCGAGCTGCTCGAGGCGTCGTCGCCGTCGGCCGAGGCCGACGCGGCACTGCCCCACCTCGACGTCGACGCGAACGAGCTGGCGCTCGTGTACCGCGCCCGGGGGATGAACACCGAGGACGCGACGGCGCACGCCGACGCGGTGCTCGCCAGGCTCGCGGTCACACCGATGGAGCAGCACGGAGCGCTCCTGCGGGTGCAGGAGGCGCCGGCCGACGAGCGTTCGGCGGACTCCGCGGCCGACGTGGACGATCTCGAGACACACGGGACGGCGTGGGGTGCGGCACTCTCGTCCTTCTGCTTCTTCGCGTCGGGCGCGGTGGTTCCGGTGCTGCCGTATCTGCTCGGCCTCGACGGCCTCGCGGCAGTGGTCGTCGCCACGGCCCTGGTCGGGCTCGCGCTGCTGGTGACGGGCGCCGTCGTCGGGCTGCTGTCGGGTACCTCGCCGCTCACGCGCGCGCTGCGCCAGATCGCCATCGGCCTCGGAGCGGCGGGTGTCACCTATGTGCTCGGCCTCGTCTTCGGGGCCACTGTGGGGTGATTCGAGAGTTCACCCACAGGGCCCCTCTAGCGTGTTCCAATAGTGTGGATAAGCACGGGAAGGGCGAGATGGCGCGCCTCTCCTGACATGTCGCAGTTCCTAAGCACAAAACTCGCGATCCGCAAACCGCAGGTCTGCAGTTGCCGATATCTGGAACCCCCACCAGATTGAATGTGTATGCATCTCTGACAGCGGCCCCGCCAAGGGCCGGAGAGCCGGGAGACCGATGTCGAAGGACGCGCTGACGAGCACGGGGGATCACCTCCGTCGTGCTGTCGCGCGCGCCGTCGGAACCGTCGCCCTCGGTGCCGCGGGCCTCGCGCTCGGCGTCACGCTCGCGGCCCCTTCGAGCGCCGCTGAGCGCGGCCCGCTCGACGGCGTCCTCAGCGACACGGTCGAGGCGACGACGCAGACCGTCACGCGAACCACAGACCTGCTCGGGCTGACCGGGACCGCGGCCGGCCAGGCCACGGCGGACAGCCCCTCGGCGGCAACGGAGCCGCCCGCGCCGGAGCCGACGGCTCCCGCGCCGAGCCCGGCCGCCGAGCAGCCTGTGCCCGCGCCCGCGTCCGCCGCCGAGCCTGCGCCAGAAGAGGCGCCCGCCGCCGAGGCAGAGCCGGCTGTCCCGGCGCCGAAGCCGGCACCCGAACCTGCCAAGACGGTGGCCGAGCCGGTCACCAGTACCGTCCAGGGCACGGTCGAGAAGGTCACCGGTGGCCTGCTGGAACCGCTGACCGAGCCCGTCCGCGAGGCGGTGACGAAGCCGCTGGGCGATGCAGTCACGCAGGTCACCAAGCCGGTCGGCGAGGTCGTCAAGCCGGTGACCGAGTCGCTCGCTCCCGTCACCGGCGGCCTGCTGACGCCCGTCGTCGACCTGGTCTCCCCGGTCACCGACGTCGTGGGCGGCGTGACCACTCCGATCGTGGGGGCGCTCGAGCCCGTCACCGCCCCCGTCACGGATCTTCTCGACCCGGTCCTGACGCCGGTCGTCGAGGTAGTCGCTCCGATCGTCGAGCCGGTGGCGCCGATCGTCGAGCCCCTGGTTCCCATCGTCGAGCCGCTGGCTCCGATCGTGGAGCCGACTGTTCCGGTGCCCGGTGTTCTGGTCCCGGAGCCTCCCGTCGTCCAGCCCTCGCGGCCGGACGGTCCAAGCACGGTGGTCCCGGCGGAGCAGGCCGAGGGCACCGAGTCGACGTACCCGGGGTCGCTGCAGGCTCCCGGTGACGTCGCAGTCGTGGTCTGGACCTCTGCCGGGGTCCAGCACGCGATGCTCGACCTGATGCAGGTGAGCGCCCCCGTGGGCGCCGCCGCATCGGCCGTGGCGCTCAGCGCCGCGACGGAGGACGTCGTCCACTCGGGCGGCGCCGGCCTCCTCGGTGCGGAGCTCCCGTTCGGCGCCGGTGGCGTCGGCAACGCGGTGGCCGCGGGTGCCGCAGGCCTCCTCGGCGGCGGTGCACCCCAGCTCAAGGTGCCGGGCGGCGAACTCCTCGCGGTGCTCTCCGCCCTGCTGGTCTTCCGGGCCCGCTCCTGGCGCGTAGCGACCGACGAGGCGCGCGCGAAGCTTTCGAGCAGCTACACGGACATCCCTGTCTCTCCTGCCTGACCTGGCTGGGCCGCGCCTTCGCGTGCGGCACCGCCCGACGGTGCATCTGCCGTCGGCTCCACGCCAGGCTAGGGGAGACCCATGGACAAGAACTTCCGACGCGTGCTCTACACGGCACTTGTCGCAGGCGGCCTCATGGTCGTCGGCGCTTCCTCCGCGCACGCCGCCGAGGAAGGTCTGCCGGATCCAGTCACTCAGGGAGCTGTCGACCCGGTAGAGGAAGAGCCCGCCGCGCGCGGTGACCTCGACGCGGTCGGGAGCGCCCCGGCAAGTACGGGAGCCGACGCCGCGGACGCCGGTGCCGCCACCGAGGACAAGGGCCTGGTGGGCAACCTCGTCGGCCGCGAGGGCATCATCGGATCGCTCCTGGAGGCCGACGTCGCCGGGGTTGTCGACGGGGCGCTGGGCGAGGACGGCTTGGTCGACGACCTGCTCACGGGTGGAGTTGACGAGCCTGGGACCGAGGAGCCGGGTACGGAGGAGCCCGGGACCGAGGAGCCGGGAACTGAGGAGCCGGGCACGGAGGAGCCGGGAACTGAGGAGCCGGGCACGGAGGAGCCGGGAACTGAGGAGCCGGGCACGGAGGAGCCGGGAACTGAGGAGCCGGGCACGGAGGAGCCGGGCACGGAGGAGCCGGGCACGGAAGAGCCCGGAACCGAGGAGCCTGGAACCGACGGACCTGGAACCGACCGCCCCGGTACGGGTGGCTCGGGTACGGGTCGACCGGGTAGCGGCGGTGGTGACGAGAGTGGGCCGCACACCGAGCGGCCCGGCAACGGCTGGCACGGGACCGACGGCCCCGACGTCCACACACCGGCTGCCGGAAACGGCCAGATGACCGGCAGCGTCACGCTCCCGGGCGAGTACGGCACCAGCGTCGGTGCCGGCTCGACGTCCAGCGCTGACAAGGACGACGACACGGCCGGGTCGGACACGAGCCGGGACAACTCCGGCGAGGGTGTCGACATCGGCTGGGGCGACAAGTCCGGCCCCGCCCCGAAGGCCTACGAGGGAAGCTACCTCGTCGGCGGCCTGGGCGAGGACCTGAACGTCACCGCAGAGCCCGAGGCGGAGGTGGAGGCGGCACCGGTCATGGTGCCTGACGACACCCTCCCTGAGCCGGGCCACATGATCACGGGGCAGCTCTCGCTGATCTCGCTCCTTCTGGGGCTGGGGATCGCGGCGCTCCGAACGCGTCGCCGGTGAGGCGTGGCTGGTCCACGTTTCACCGGTTGACAACGATCCGGGCGCGGTCAGCGTTCATGAGCCATCACGGTGACTCATGACCGAGGGCCGATCAACACCCGGGTCGGCAGGTTCGTAGGGTCGGGGCGCCGCTGGGGGGCGCCCCGGCCCGCGGACCAGGACTGCACAGAGCGGGAGCTCAGGACATCGGGGGGTGTCTTGAGCGCCCGCTCTGCCGTCTGCGCGACGCCGTCCGCGCGAGGCTTAGTATCGGAGCACCATGCGCCATCTGCTCGCCGACACCACACCGTTGAAGGTGTCGGCCGACTACCGGCGGCTCTGGTTCGGGCTCTCGGTCTCGAACATCGGCACGCAGGTGACCATCGTCGCGGTGGGCCTGCAGATCTACGCCCTGACCGGATCGACGCTCGCCGTCGGTCTGCTGGGCCTGTTCTCGCTCGTCCCGCTCGTGGTGCTCGGTCTGTACGGCGGGGCACTCGTGGACCACTACGACCGGCGCAAGGTGTCGCTCCTGTCGTCGCTCGTGCTGTGGGTCGTCGTCGCAGGCATCGCCGGGCAGGCGTGGCTCGAGGTGGAGTCGGTGCACCTGCTGTACGGGCTGGTCGCGGTGCAGAGCGCGGCCTTCGCCATCAACAACCCTGCTCGTTCGGCCATCATCCCGCGGCTGCTCCCCAAGGAGCTCATGCCGGCGGCCAACGCGCTGATGACGCTCTCCTGGAACGTCGCGCTGACCGGCGGGCCGCTGATCGGCGCACTGCTGGTCTCCCAGCTCGGCTACGCCTGGGCGTACACGCTCGACATGGTGCTGTTCCTCGCGGCGCTCTGGGCCGTGTTCCGGCTGCCGCCCGTGCCGCCCGAGGGCACGGAGCCCGCCGGCACGCTGAGCGGCAGGGGCCGGATGGGCGTCGTCGGGCTGCGCTCGGTGCTGGACGGCCTGCGCTACCTCGCGACCCAGCCCAACGTGCGCACGACCTTCCTCGTCGACATCTGCGCGATGGTCCTGTCGTTCCCGCGGGTCCTGTGGCCCGCTGCCGGCGTCATCTATCTCGGCGGCGGCGAGACGACCACCGGCCTGCTCGCCGCGGCCTTCGCTGCCGGCGGCATCCTCGCGGGGGTGTTCTCCGGCGGGCTGACACGCATCCGCAGGCAGGGGCAGGTGATCATCTGGGCCATCACCGCATGGGCGGTGTCGATCGCCGCCTTCGGGCTGGTCCTCGTGCTCGTGGGACGAGGCTCGCCGGACGGGCCGATCGTCTGGGCGGTCGTCGCGGCAGGGGTCGCGCTGGCCCTCGCCGGCGGGTCCGACAGCGTCTCGTCGGTGTTCCGGCAGAGCATCCTGCAGACCGCGACGCCCGACCACATGCGCGGGCGGCTGCAGGGGGTGTTCATCGTGGTGGTGGCCGGCGGACCGCGCCTCGGGGAGATGGTCCTCGGCGCCGAGGCCACGTGGTTCGGCGAGGGCTGGGCGGCCGTAGTCGGCGGCCTGACCTGCCTGGCACTCCTCTGGCTGATCGTCCGCCTGACGCCCCGCTTCTGGCGCTACGACGCCCGCCACCCAGAACCCTGACCCACCACATGCGCTGAGTGCTGGGTATTTGTGGGATTGAAGCGTTCGATCCCACAAATACCCAGCACTCAACTGTTAGGTCGGTGGGTCAGCTCTTCTCGGCGGGGCTGCCGTTGGCGGGGGCCGCCGCCAGGTTCGAGATGAGCTGGTGGATGTCCACGCCCGTCAGCTGCTTGATGACACCCTGGCCCTCACCGAGCACCGACGCCACGTTCTTCGTGATCGCGGAGGCACCGTCCGTGGAGATGACGGTCATGCCCTGGATCGAGGAGATCGGCTCGGCGGCGGCGCGGACGATGTCGGGCAGACGCTCGATGAGCTCCTGCACGAGTGCGGCCTCACCGTACTTGCGCAGCGCCTCGGCCTTGGCGTCGATGGAGGTGGCCTCGGCGAGGCCCTGTGCCTCGATGGCGATGGCGCGCGCCCGGCCCTCGGCCTCGACACCGGCGGCCAGCGCGACCTGCTTGTCGCGCTCGGCCTCACCGGCGCGGCGCACCGACTCGGCGGACGCCTCGGCGTCCTGCAGCGCGGCCGTCTTGTTCGCCTCGGCGATGGTGGTGCGCTTAAACGCCTCGGCCTCCGTGGCCGCGTTGTTGGCGTCACGACGGGCGTTGGCGCCCTGGACCTCCGCGTAGGCCTGGGCCTCGGCGGGCTTGCGGACCTCGATGTCGAGCCGCTCCTGCTCCACGCGCGCCTTCTCGGCCATGGCCTCGCGCTCCTGCTGGGCCACGAGCCGGTCCTGCTCGGCGCGGGCGAGCTGGCCGGCGGCGTCGGCCTCGGCGTTGGCCCGGTCCGTCTCGGCCTTGATGGTGGCCTTCTTGAGGTCGAGGGCCTTCTTACGCACGGCGATCTGCTCGGCCGCCTCGATCACGGCGAACTCCGCGGCGCGGTTGGCCTCCGCCTCGGACACCTCGGCGAGCTGACGGGCGTTGGCGGCCTCGGCGCGACCGAGGTTCGCGAGGTAGTCCGATCCCGGGGTCGAGATGTCGGAGATGTTCAGCAGGTCGACCTGGAGACCCTGCTCGGAGAGATCGGTCTTGGTGGACTGCACCACGCGGTCCGACAGACCCTTGCGGTCCGAGATGATCTGCTCGATCGTCATGTCGCCGACGATCGACCGGAGGGAGCCCTCGAGGGACTCCTTGATGATCTCGGTCAGCAGGTGCTGCTGGGACAGGAAGCGCTGGGCCGCCCGCCGGACGCCCTCCTCGTCACCCCGCACCTTGAAGTTGATCGACGCCTTGATGGCGATCTTGATGCGGTTCTTGTCGACGCCCTCGACGGTGATGCCGATCTGGCGCTGCTCCAGGGAGATCGCGAAGCCCTGCTGCAGCACCGGCCACACGAACGCCCTGCCGCCGACGACGACGCGCTGGCTCGCCATCTGCGCCTCGGACTTGCCCGCGCCGCGGCCCACGATGATCAGGGCCTCGTTCGGCGGCACGCGCCGGATGCGGCTCGCGATGAACGCGAGGACGAGGAAGATCGCGAGCACACCTGCCACTACGGCGATGATGCCAGCTAGCTGACCGGTCATTTCCATGTTGCTCCTGGGGGTGCGTCGGCCAGGCCCGTAGGCGGTCCCGGCCGGGTATGTGGTTGTGCAGGGATTAAGGCGGCGGACGGCGGGTGCGCGGCGCGGCTCAGCGCACCGGCTCGACCTTGACGCGCGCACCGTGCTGCTCGACGACGACGATCCGCGTGCCCTGCTCGATGGGCTCGTCGGAGAACGCGAGCCGGGTCTCGAGCTCGGTGGCGGCGTCGAGGGACACCTCGCCGTGGCCGCGGTCGACGTCGGACGTGACGGAGCCCTGGGTGCCCACGAGGGAGACGGGCGTGCCGTCGTCGCCGGCCTTGAGGCGCTTGAGCAGCACGTTGACGAGGACGATCACCAGGATGCCGACCACGAGCCCGGCCGGGTAGGCGACCCACGGCTCCAGTCCGGACGACAGCACCACCATGCCGGTCGCGCCGAACAGCATCCCGCCGGCGCCCAGCGCGGTGCCCGAGAGGGCGCCGTCGGCCAGGTCGATGAAGTCACCGAGCAGGAGCGAGGCGACCGCCAGCGCGAGCCCGAGAAGACCGATGATGATGAAGACGAGCATCCCGGGTCCGTTCGTGAAGATTTGGAAAAGTCGGATGCAACGTATCAGGGGGACCGTTGCGGCCGGGCGTCGAACGGGGTGAAGTACCGCCGAGCTCCTCAGCCTCGCTGTCTCGCTGCCGACTGCCGCCGGAGCGTTCGGCTCGCGGCGAGGGTCAGGAGCGTCGCGAACCAGCCCGCGCCGACGGTGACGAGGAAGCCCGCGGCCGCCCCTGCGTCGTCCACACGCGCTCCGGCGATCGAAGCGCCCAGCGAGGTGCCGATGCCGATCGAGGTGCCCACCCAGGTCAGCGCTTCGGTGAGCTGGTGCCTACCGACCATGTCCTGCACCAGCCCGTTGCCGGTGATGATGGTCGGCGCGATAGCGAGGCCGGCCACGAACATCGCGGCGGCCAGCGTCCACAGCGAGTGCGCCAGGAGGACCAGGGACACGCCCAGGCCGAGCGCGGCCATGCCGATCACGAACCGGCGCGCCGCTGGGCTGGTGAAGTGCCGAGCGCCGTAGGCAAGCCCGGCGACCAACGAACCCAGCGCGAAGACCGCCAGCACGACCCCGGACAGGCCCTTGCTGCCCAGCTCCTCGGCGAACGCCACCGTGGTGACCTCCACGGAGCCGAAGATCACGCCCATGGCCACGAAGATCAGCACCATCACGGGCATGCCGGGGATCAGGACGACCGGGCGGTGCCGTTCCTCGGCATCGGGCACCACGACCGGCGGCTCCGTGGCGCGCTGCATCAGGAACAGCAGGCCGCCCACCAGTGCCGCCACCCCGGCGAGCACCAGAGCCGACGGCGCCGCGACCGCCGTCGCGAGCGTCGTGGCGAGCACCGGGCCGACTATGTAGACCAGGTCGTCGATCGAGGACTCCAGCGAGTACGCGGTATGCAGACGGCGCGGGTCGTCGAGTGCATGGTTCCAGCGCGCCCGGACCATCGAGCCGTACGAACCCTGGGTGCCGCCGGCGAGCGCGGCGAACGGCCACAGCACCCATTCGGGCGCGCCGAGCACGGCGGCCGTGATGAGGCCGCCCAGGCCGATCACCGACACGACGAGTGCGGGCAGCAGGACCGTCCGCTGACCGCGCCGGTCGACCCAGCGCGCGATCTGCGGGGCGAGGAACGCCTGCGCCAGCCCCAGGACCGCCGCGACCCGGCCCGCCATGGCGTAGCTGTCGTACAGCCCCTGCACCATCAGGACGGCACCGATCCCGACCATCGACATCGGCAGGCGAGCGAGCGCTCCGGCCGCGGAGAACCTGAGCGTTCCGGGCGTGCGGAGCACCGCTGCGTAGGGGTTGGAGCGGGGCGAGGCAGCGGTCTGTGGCACGGATCGAGTGTCCCATCGACCACTGACACTGGTCCGGCTGTTTCTCGTGGGCAGCCAGTTTCCGCCGAGCGACGAACAGGGTGGCAGACGGCGGCCCCGATGGCACACGATTGCTCCATGACCGATGAACCGCTGGTGACAGTCGCCGACAACCCCGAGAAGTCCCGTTTCGAGGTGAGCGTGGACGGAGCTCTGGCCGGCTTCGCCGCCTACGAGATCGATCGCGGTGCCGTCGTCTTCGTGCACACCGAGGTGTTCGAGGAGTACGAGGGCCGCGGCTTCGCCGGGCAGCTCGCGAAGGCCTCGCTCGGCATGGTGCGCGAGGCGGGCGGGAAGGTCGTCGCGCTGTGCCCCTACATCCGCTCCTACGTGAAGAAGCACGCACCCGGGTACGACGACCTGCTGCTGCAGCCTGTGTCGGACTGAGGCACGCGGTCGCGCCTGCGAGCGGCGAAAGTAAGTTTCACAATCTCGATCACGCTGCAAACTTCACATCCGACGCGACATGTGCGAGAGTTTCCTCACGGCGCCGCCCGGTGGCATTGTTCGTCACCTCAGTGTTTCCCGGATCGGCGCCGGCCAACTTAGCAGGACGACGAGACAACACAACACGACGCACCACGGCACCAACCCCCAGCAGCCATTACCGGAGGTCAAGTACGTGAGGCACCCCGCCCGCCGCGAGGCGACACCGATGCCCGCCTATGCGCGCACCACGTCGCTTCCGCCGGCAAAGCTGTCGGGGGTGATGTCGGGGATCGGTCGCCGTGAGTTCCTCACGATGGCGGCGGCGGGCACGGCGGCAGCCGCGATCAGCGTCACCATCGCGGCGCTCGACCCGGCCACGGCGCTCGGCGCTCCCGCGCTGACGGGCAACGCCACGCCGGAGCCGTCGTCGGCCCTGAGCCTGAAGCGCGAGCTGCGCGCCATGTGGATCGCCTCGGTGGCCAACATCGACTGGCCTTCGGCGAGCGGGCTCTCCGCTGCTGCCCAGAAGGACGAGTTCCTGCACTGGCTCGACGTCGCTGAGGAGAACCGGCTGAACGCCGTGTTCGTGCAGGTGCGGCCCACGGCCGACGCGTTCTACGACAGCCCGTACGAGCCGTGGTCGCAGTACCTCACCGGTACGCAGGGCCAGGACCCGGGCTACGACCCGCTCGCGTTCATGGTCGAGGAGGCGCACAAGCGCAACATCGAGCTGCACGCCTGGTTCAACCCGTACCGGGTGTCGATGCAGACCGACCCGGCGCAGCTGGTCGCGGACCACCCGGCGCGGCAGCACCCGGACTGGGTGTGGGCGTACGGCGGCAAGCTCTACTTCGACCCGGGCGTCCCCGAGGCGCAGGAGCATATTCAGCGCGCGATCCTGCATGCGGTCGAGAATTACGACATCGACGGCGTCCACTTCGACGACTACTTCTACCCGTACCCGGTGGCCGGCCAGACGCTGCCCGACGCCGGGACGTACGAGCAGTACGGCAAGGACTTCGACTCCGTCGAGGACTGGCGCCGCGCGAACGTGGACCGCTTCGTCGAGACCATGAGCGGCCGGATCAAGGAGGCCAAGCCCTGGGTGAAGTTCGGGATCAGCCCGTTCGGCATCTGGCGGAACGCCGGCACCGACCCGCTGGGTTCGGACACCGGGGGCTCCCAGTCGTATGACGACCAGTTCGCCGACACCCGCAAGTGGGTGCTCGAGGGCTGGCTCGACTACGTCAACCCGCAGATCTACTGGCAGATCGGGCTCGCGGTCGCCGACTACGCGGCTCTTGTCCCGTGGTGGGCAGAGGTCGCCGCGCAGTCCGGCACGCAGCTCTACATCGGCGAGGGCCTGTACAAGATGACGAGCGGGGTCTTCACGGACCCGGCCGAGATGACCAACCACATCGACCTGTGCCGCGAGGTCAGCCGGGACGTCGGGCCGATCCACGGCAACGTCTACTACTCGGCCAAGCACGTGCCGCTCGACGCACAGGGCGGGATGTCGAAGGTCGTCGCGGACCACTACCGGCGCCCGGCTCTCGTGCCGCCGATGCCGCACCTGCCGGCGGAGGCCGTCGTCGCCCCGGTGCTCGGGAACGTGCGCAGGGTGCGCGACGGCGTCCGGATCCATCTGGCGGACATCGGCACCAGGTCCGCCAGGGCTACGTCGTTCGCGGTGTACCGCGTGACCGGATCCGTCGGCTCCGTGGACATCGACGACCCGGCGCACCTCGTCGGGACGTTTCGCTCAGCCGGCGGGCGCGTCCAGTCGTGGCTCGACACGTCGGCCGCATCCGGTACCGACTACACCTATGTCGTCACGGCGCTGGACCGGGTCTGGAACGAGACCGGGCCGAGCCGGCCACGCGGCACCCGATAGGCGTCGTCCCGCCGAGCAGGCCCCGTCCCGGACTCCAGGCGAGCCGGGTCTCAGCGCTCGACAGGTAGCCCGACGCCCTGCCACGCGACGATGCCGCCGTCGAGGTTGGTCGCCTCGAAGCCCACCGCTTCGTTGAGCCACTGCGTGGCACGTGCGGAGCGTCCGCCGGAGTGGCACATGACCAGGACCTGCGAGTCGGCGTCCAGCTCGCCGTACCGCGCGGGCAGGTCGCCCAGCGGGATGTGCACGGCGCCGGGGGCATGGCCGGCGTCCCACTCGTCCTGCTCGCGGACGTCCAGGAGCACGGACCCGTCGGGCACGGGAGAGGTCGGGTCGAGCTCGGTGGGGTGGACCGAGGGAACCTCGGGCAGCATCGGCTGGAACATGGCTCCAGCCTACGACGGTGCCGCCGGCGCTCCGGCGGCGACGGACCTGCCCGGTACCTGGCAGTATCGGCTGCATGGATGCGCGTGCCGGAACTCCCGCCCAGCCCAGCGACCTCATCGACGTCGACCAGGTGGTGGGCGCCTACTACGACCTCTCGCCGGACCCGGACGACCCTGGGCAGCAGGTGGCGTTCGGTACCTCGGGCCACCGCGGGTCGAGCCTGGACCACGCCTTCAACGAGGCGCACATCGTGGCGATCACGGCCGCGATCGTGGAGTACCGACGTGCTCAGGGCACCGACGGGCCCCTGTTCATCGGCCGCGACACGCATGCGCTGTCCCAGCCGGCCTGGCAGACGGCGCTGGAGGTGCTCGCAGCCGCCGACGTCGACGTCATGGTCGATGCGCGCGACTCCTGGACGCCGACCCCCGCCGTCAGCCAGTCGATCCTGCTGCACAACCAGACGCGGTTCGCCGAGGGGACGCCGGGCCTGGCGGCCGCCGGTGCCGGTCTCGCGGACGGGATAGTGGTGACGCCGTCGCACAACCCGCCCCGGGACGGCGGGTTCAAGTACAACCCGCCGCACGGCGGGCCCGCCGGCTCCGACGCGACCGGGTGGATCGCGGACCGGGCCAACGAGATCCTGCGCACCGGCGTCGGGCAGGTGAAGCGCGTGTCCTTGGAGACGGCACTCGCCTCCGAGCTGACTCACCGACACGACTACCTGTCGTCGTACGTGGACGACCTGGCGAGCGTGCTGGACCTGGACATCATCCGTGCGTCCGGCGTGCGTATCGGCGCCGATCCGCTGGGCGGGGCCTCGGTCGAGTACTGGGGCGCGATCGCCGAACGGTACGACCTCGACCTGACGGTCGTGAACCCGCAGGTCGACCCCCGCTGGGCGTTCATGACGCTCGACTGGGACGGCAAGATCCGGATGGACTGCAGCTCGCCCTACGCGATGGCGTCGCTGGTGGAGAAGATGAGCGGGACCGGCGTCGGCGGACAGGTGCCGTTCGACATCGCCACCGGGAACGATGCCGACTCGGACCGGCACGGCATCGTCACGGCCGACGGCCTCATGAACCCCAACCACTTCCTCGCGGTGGCCATCGAGTACCTCTACGGCGGAAACCGGCCGAGCTGGCCCAGCGGCGCGGCGATCGGCAAGACCCTCGTGTCGTCCGCGCTGATCGACCGGGTGGCGGGCGGGCTGAATCGCCGTCTCGTGGAGGTGCCGGTCGGCTTCAAGTGGTTCGTCCCGGGCCTGCTCTCCGGGGAGGTCGGGTTCGGCGGCGAGGAGTCCGCCGGCGCCTCGTTCCTGCGCAAGGACGGCCGGGTATGGTCCACGGACAAGGACGGGCTCCTGCTCGCGCTGCTCGCCTCGGAGATCCTGGCGGCCACCGGCAAGTCGCCGTCCGAGCATCACGCGTCGCAGGTCGAGCGCTACGGGGAGAGCTGGTACGCCCGGGTCGACGCCGCCGCCACGCGCGAGCAGAAGGCCCGGCTCGGCGCGCTGTCGCCGTCGGACGTCACCTCCACCACGCTGGCCGGGCAGGAGATCACGGCGAAGCTCACCGAGGCGCCCGGCAACGGCGCGAAGATCGGCGGGCTCAAGGTCACGACGGCAGACGCCTGGTTCGCCGCGCGGCCGAGCGGCACCGAGGACGTGTACAAGATCTATGCGGAGTCGTTCGTGTCCGCCGAGCACCTCGCCGAGGTGCAGGAGGCCGCGAAGACGCTGGTGGACGAAGCCCTCGCCTGACCTCGCCTCTTCGATGGCCGAGGCCGCTTCGGTGGTCGAGCCCTCCTCGGTGGTCGAGCTTGTCGAGACCCAGGTCCCGCCAAGCTCGACCACCGCCTAAACGATTCGCGTGCTACCGGGACAACCCGGTGCTTCCTAGCGTCACAGGGGTACACCTCGGCCGGACGGCCGGGCTGAACCCGACCGAACGGAGAGCGCCATGTCTCGCGTACGACGTCGTACCCGAACGGCGGCCCTGGCCGCTGCCCTCGCCCTCATGACAGCCGGCACCATCGCGGCATCGCAGAGCGCCACGGCCGGCGTGACCAGCCTCGGTGTGACCAGTCTCGGGGCATCCCCCGCGGCGACGGACCTCTACGTGGACCCCACCACCCAGGCGTACGCCGCGTGGCAGGCGGCGAGCGGGACGAACAGGGATCTGCTGGCCAAGATCGCCCTGACGCCGCAGTCGTACTGGATCGGCGACTGGGCGGGCGCCGACCAGACCCGCCAGCAGGTCGCGGACTACACGGGCCGCGCGGCGGCCGCCGGGCAGACCGGCGTCCTCACCGTGTACGCCATCCCGGGCCGCGACTGCGGCAACCACTCGGGCGGTGGCGTGCCCGAGAGCGAGTACGCGCGGTGGGTGGACACGGTGGCGTCCGGGATCGTGGGCAACCCGGTAGTGGTCCTCGAACCGGACGCGCTGGCTCAGCTCGGCGACTGCGACGGTCAGGGTGACCGCGTCGGCTACCTGCGGTACGCGGCGGCATCGCTGGCGGACGCTGGTGCGCGCGTCTACATCGACGCGGGGCACTCCGGGTGGCTGAGCCCGAGCGAGGCCGCGCGGCGGCTGCAGCTCATCGGTTTCACGGACGCCGTCGGCTTCGCGCTCAACACGTCGAACTACCAGACGACGGCGAACACCCAGGCCTACGCCGAGCAGGTGTCGTCGCAGGTGGGCGGGCGTCCCTACGTGATCGACACGTCGCGCAACGGCAACGGCTCCAACGGCGAGTGGTGCAACCCGCGCGGTCGTGCCCTGGGCGAGCGGCCCCGTTTCGTGGAGGACGGCACCGCTCTCGATGCGCTGCTGTGGGTCAAGCTGCCGGGCGAGTCGGACGGCGCGTGCAACGGCGGCCCCGCGGCCGGGCAGTGGTGGCAGGAGATCGCACTGGAGCTCGCGGCGAACGCCCACTGGTGAGCACCGCGCTCAGTCGGCGGTCGTCACCAGGAGGTTGACGAGCTCGGTCAGGACGGCGGTGTCGGGTGCGGCATCGCCGTCCTCCGGCGTGGGGTACGCGGCCACGGCGGCGCGGGCCGACGACTCGTAGATGCTGAGCAAGAGATCCACGGCCGTGCGCTCGCCGACCTTGAACCGCAGGCCGCAGCTGTCCAGGATCCGGCTGATCGCCGCACCCAGCTCCGCGCGGAGCCTCTCCTCCTGGGCGAGGAACGGCCGGCCGACCGCGGGGTCCCGCATCGCCAGCAGCTCCAGCTCGGCGCGCATCAGCGCCCACTGTCGTGCGTCACCCGGGTCCGTGACCACGACCGAGAGGATGCTGCGGATCGCGTCGTAGTCCACGGCGCCGTCGCGGACGAGATCCGGCTCCAGATCCTTGCCCACGGTATCCAGCGAGGTGAGCTGCCTGCGCATCGCCCGCTCGGCGAGCGCGAGGAACAGCTCCTCCTTGCTGCTGAAGTTCGAGTAGAAGGCGCCCCGGGTGAACCCGGCGGCCTCGCAGACGGCCTCGATGGACGCGCCACGGATGCCGTGCCGTGCGAAGACGGTGAAGGCGGCGTCGAGCAGGCGCTCGCGGGTCCGTTCGCGACGGGGAGTCAGGGCCGCCGCGAACGCACGCTCGACGGGCGACCCGGGGCCGACGTCGCTGGCGCGCTCAGATGTCACAGAAGCTCCTTGGGGTGTCAAGTGACCAGTCTATCAATACATCCGTGTATTGGATGCACTCATGTATCGGATACAGTGGTGCATCGAACCGCCTCCTTCGTTCCACCTCTGCCCCTGGAGCCTGCGTGTCCTCCGTTCTCTATTCACTCGGCCGATGGGCCGTCCGCGCTCGTCGGCTCGTCGTCGCGGGATGGGTCGTTGTGCTCCTCCTCGTGGGCGGCGCGGCCGGCCTGCTCCAGCAGGGCCTCGACAACGCGGTGACCATCCCGGGTACCGAGTCGCAGGAGGCGCTCGACCGCCTCGCGACGACGTTCCCCCAGGTCAGCGGCGCCTCCGCACAGGTGATAGTGGTCGCGCCCGAGGGCGGGTCCATCAAGGACGAGCCGATGCGCGCGGCCATCACCGACGGCGTCGAGGCGCTCGAGGACGTCTCGCAGGTCGAGGTGGTCACCTCGCCGTACGACAAGCAGATGCCGGCGTCGATCTCCGAGGACGAGCAGGCCACGCTCCTCACGATCCAGCTCGACGGTGACCAGGGGTCCATCACCGACGCGACCAAGGATGCGTTGCACGAAGAGGCCGACGCGCTCGCGCAGGCCCTGCCTGACGGCGCGGAGGCGCACCTGGGTGGGCAGCTGTTCTCGTCGGAGCTCCCCAAGATGACGCTTACCGAGGGCATCGGCCTGCTGGTCGCGCTCGTGGTGCTGGTGCTGACGCTCGGCTCCCTCGTGGCCGCGGGCCTGCCGCTGCTCAACGCGCTGCTCGGCGTCGTCATCTCGATGGGGCTGCTGTTCGCGGCTACCGCGCTCGGCCCGATCAACTCGACGACGCCGCTCCTGGCCGTGATGCTCGGCCTGGCGGTCGGTATCGACTACGCGCTGTTCATCGTGTCCCGGCACCGAGAACAGCTCGGCAGGGGGCTCGGGGTCGACGAGTCGATAGCCCGGGCGACCGGGACCGCGGGTTCCGCGGTCGTGTTCGCGGGCCTCACCGTGATGATCGCGCTGGTCGGCCTCGGTGTGGCGGGTATCCCGTTCCTCACCACCATGGGCGTCGCGGCGGCCGTGACGGTGGGCATCACCGTGCTGGTGTCCCTCACGCTGCTGCCGGCGCTGCTCGGGTTCGCGGGGGAGCGGCTGCGGCCCAAGCCCTCGCGCCGGGCCCGGCGGGCTGCCGCCAAGGCAGCCGCTGCCGCCGTCGCGGCAGGCGACGAGCCGGAGGTCACCCGCCGCCGTGCGGACGTCATGACCGCGCCGGAGCAGAAGCCGAACCGCTTCTTCGCCGGCTGGGTCCGGCTCGTGACCAAGGTCCCGGCGCTGACCGTCGTGCTGGTCATCGTCGCCATGGGGGCGCTCAGCTTCCCAGCGACGGACCTGCGCCTCGCGCTCCCGGACGCGGGCGTGATGGCCAAGGAGGACCCGGCGCGCGTGACGTACGACCTGGTCTCCGAGCACTTCGGTGACGGCTTCAACGGACCGCTGATCGTCACCGGCTCCATCGTGACCAGCACCGACCCGGTAGCGTTGATGGACGACATCGGGGCAGAGATCGAGGACCTGCCGGGCGTGGCCGATGTGCCGCTGTCGACGCCGAACCAGACCGCGGACACCGGCATCATCCAGGTGATCCCCGAGGGCGGCCCGACGTCCGCCGCGACCGAGGACCTGGTGCGCGAGATCCGCGCGCAGCACGACCACTTCCTCGACGAGTACGGCGTGGACCTCTCCGTCACCGGCTTCACGGCGGTCGGCATCGACGTGTCGGACAAGCTCGGTAACGCCCTGCTGCCGTTCGCCCTGGTGGTCGTCGGCCTGTCGCTGATCCTGCTGACCATGGTGTTCCGCTCGATCGCGGTGCCCCTCAAGGCGACCATCGGCTACCTGTTCTCCGTGGGCGCCGCGTTCGGTGTCGTCTCGCTCGTGTTCGAGCACGGCGTCTTCGCGGAGGCGCTCAACGTGACCCGCTCCGGGCCGGTCATCAGCTTCATGCCGATCGTGCTCATGGGCATCCTGTTCGGGCTTGCCATGGACTACGAGGTCTTCCTCGTGTCCCGCATGCGCGAGGACTACGTGCACGGCGGCAGTGCCAAGCACGCGATCACCACCGGGTTCCAGAGCTCGGCGAAGGTCGTCACCGCCGCGGCGATCATCATGATCGCGGTCTTCGTGGCGTTCGTCCCGCACGGTGACATGAACATCAAGCCGATCGCCCTGGGCCTCGCCGTCGGTGTGGCCGTTGACGCGTTCGTCGTGCGCATGATCTTCGTCCCGGCGGTCCTCGCGCTGCTGGGAGAGAAGGCCTGGTACATGCCGAAGTGGCTCGACCGGGTGCTGCCGTCGTTCGACGTCGAGGGTGAGGGCCTGGCCCGCGAGCTGTCGCTCGCGGACTGGCCCGAGCCGGGTGCTACCTACGCGGTCGCCACCGGAGACCTCGAGGTCAGTAGCCGGTCCGGCCTGATCGTCGGCCCGGTGAGCGTCCGGGTGCCCGACGGCGGCACGCTGCTCGTCCGCGGTGACGCCACCGCGCCGGTCAGCGCCTTCCTGCTCGCGGTGTCCGGCCGGCTCCGCGTGACCGGGGGCGTGGCGAAGACCGCCGGGCTGGTGCTGCCCGAGCGAGCGTCGTCGGTGCGGCACAACGTGGCGGTCATCGATTCGGCCGCCGAGGGCGGACACCCCGCCGAGGCGGTCCGCCGGGCTCTGCGGGACAAGCCCCGAGTGCTCGTCGTGGATGCCACCGAGACGGTGGGCGACCTGACGGCGCGGGCCGAGCTGGCGCAGGCGGTGGCCGGCGCGCAGCGTGCGGGCGTCGCGGTGCTGCTCGGCTCGACGGGATCAGCGGCGACCGACCTCGCGCCGTCCGGCACCCCGGTGCTGGACGTCAGTGCGACCGCGCGCGCCGATTCCTTCAGTACAGAACGTGACCAGCCGATCAACGTGACAGAGCAGGAGGTGCGGGCATGAGCACCGCAACGAGATGGCTGCGGCCCGAGCCGTTCCGCAACCCGTGGCGCGCAGTCGCCGTGGCGCTTCTACCGCTGATGATCCTGGGGCTGCTGATCTCCGCCCTGTGGAACCCGCAGGACCGGCTGGACACCGTCAAGGCAGCGATCGTGAACCTCGACGAGCCGGTCAAGGTGAACGGTCAGACCGTTCCGCTCGGCCGTCAGCTCGCCGCGGGTCTGGTGAGCGGCGGTGAGACCGCGGACGCCAAGGCCGGAGAGGCGACGGCGGTGCCCGCGTCGGACGCGAGCTACGACTGGCAGATCACGGACGAGGCAGGCGCTGCCGACGGCCTCGCCGACGGTACGTACGCCGCCGTCGTGACCATCCCCGAGGGCTTCTCCGCCGCGGCGACGTCGTTCGGCGGCGACGACCCGACGAAGGCACGCCAGGCCACCATCGACGTCGCGACCCCGGCCAACGGCCGCGTGCTCGACGACGCCCTCGCGCAGATCGTGGCGCAGACCGCCACCGGCGTGCTCGGCAGCACCCTCACCGAGACCTACGTGGACAACGTCCTCGTCGGCTTCTCCACGCTCTCGGAAGAGCTCGGCAAGGCCGCCGACGGCGCCGACCAGCTCGCCGACGGCGCGAACGAGGCGGGCAAGGGCGCAGAGAAGCTGGCCGACGGGGCACACCAGACCTCGGCGGGTGTGGCCGGGGTCGGCGACGGCGTGAACAGCTTGGCCGGCGGCGTCGGGCAGTGGGCCACGGGCGCGAACCAGTGGGCCGCGGGTGCGGACCAGGTTTCGGCCGGTGTGGCCGGACTGGCTTCCGGTGCCTCTGGTCTCGCGGACGGAGCCAACCAGGTGGCGGACGGCGTGGGACAGAGCGCACGGGGAGCGGACAAGCTGGCCAGCGGTGCAGGGCAG
Source organism: Promicromonospora alba (assembly GCF_042654905.1). Lineage (NCBI taxonomy): Bacteria > Bacillati > Actinomycetota > Actinomycetes > Micrococcales > Promicromonosporaceae > Promicromonospora > Promicromonospora alba. The sequence continues at coordinate 55,220 of NZ_JBHSFI010000009.1, read as the reverse complement.
CTTTCTGTCGGTGCTGCCGAGCTCTCCACAGGTGCCTCGGGTCTGGCTGACGGATCCGCCCAGCTCGCTGCGGGCGCGAAGAAGGCCGCGGACGGTGCGAAGTTTCTTGCCGGCCATGCGGCTGATGCTTCCAAGGGAGCCGTCGCCCTGGCCACCGAGACCGGGAAGGTCTGTGCTGACCCGCTTCTCGCGGTCCAGGTCGCGGAGCTGTGCGCAACACTCGCCAAGTATTCGGACCTTCCTGTCGACGCGGGGACCGTCGAGCACGGGCTCGCCGCGATGTCCGACGGGAGCGAGGAGAGCCTCTACGGACTTGCCGCGGGAGCCTCCCAGACGTCGGAGGGCATAAACCAGGTCGCCGCGGGTGTCGATGGCCTCGCAAGCGGTGCAAAGGGCCTGTCGACAGGCAGTCAGGAACTTGCAGACGGCCTCGGTCAGCTGGAGTCCGGCTCGGCACAGGTCGCGTCCGGCGCGACCCAACTGGCCGGCGGTTCGTCGCAGCTCGCCTCCGGTGCCTCCGGTCTTGCGTCCGGCGCACGTGAGCTGTCCGGCGGAGCCGGCGGCATCGCGTCCGGTGCGACGGAGCTCGCCAACGGTGTCGGTGAGCTGGAGACCGGCACCAGCCAGCTCGCGACGGGCGTAGACGGCCTGGCCGACGGCGTCGGCGAGCTGGCCGGCGGAGCGACGGACCTGTCGAAGGGTCTGGGGCAGGCCACCGAGGAGATCCCGTCCTACACGGAGCACGAGCGCAAGTCGCTCGCCTCCGTGGTGGCCGACCCGGTCGCCACGGACGGCGAGGTCACCGACCTCGACACCGGTGCGACGGGCCCGATGTTCGCGGTTCTGGCACTATGGCTCGGCGCGCTCGCGCTGATGACCGTCTTCTCGCCGGTCCCGCTGCACGCACGTGGGTCGACCCGCGGTGCGCTGCGGCTCGTGCTCGGGACGTTCGCCATCCCGGCGGCGGTCGGACTGGCTACCGGCCTCGCGGCGGGCGCCGTCCTGGCCGGGATCGAGGACCTCGACGCCGGTGGATGGGCGGCGACCATGGGCGTCGGCGCACTGATCTCGATCGCCTTCGTCGCGGTCAACCAGGCGCTCGCAGCGGCGCTCGGACACGTCGGCCGGGGGATCAGCCTGCTGATCGCCGTGCTCGTCATCGCGACGGGTGTCGTGTCGACGGTGCCGGGCGTGCTCGAAGGCCTGGCGGCGTTCCTGCCGGTCGGTCCCGCGATCGTCGGCCTGGGCCGCCTCGTCGAACCCGGCACGGGAAGCGTTGGCCTGGTGATCGCCTCGGTGGTCCTGTGGGGCATCGCAGGCCTGGCCGTCACGACCATCATGGTGGCGCGACAGCGCACGGTCCGGGTCGCGGAGCTTCTCCGGACCGCCTGACCCGGCCACCACGCCGAGATAGAACTGGGGCGAGATAGAACCGCAGCACCTGCGGTTCTGTCTCGCCCCAGTTCTATCTCGGCGTGGTTCTGTCTCGGCCTCGTCGGGGCGCCCTACCTAGCCGGGGCTCGGCGGAGGCGTGTCGCCGTGTCCGGCCACGGGACATGCACCCGCTTCGTGGGCGACAGCGACTTGGACAGGAACGCGTCGCGCAGCACTATCCCTTCGGGCGAGAGCTCGATGACCGTGAGCTCAGGACCCTCGCCGTCGAGCAACCAGTACTCCGCCAGCTCGCCCAGGCCGCGTTCGAGCACGAGTTCCTCGGCCGCGTGATAGTCCTGGGCCTCGCCGACGGCATGGCCGAGACGGTTGCGCGGCAGCACGTCGGCGTAGTCGTCGGTCAGCGGTTCGAGGTAGCCAACGGTCTCGCCGTCCTCCCGCGTGACGGCGAGCCAGGTCTCAACAGGAGCTATCTCCGGCATCGTCATGGCCCGACCATAGGGTCGCTCGTCGCCTGGGGCCCGCTGTTATTGCGCCCAGTCCTCGCCCGGCCCGGCCCCGTGGATGCTCTACTCGGGCACTTCGACGACGTAGATCCGTGCGCTGCGCCGTGCGAGCACCGAGTTGAGCTGGTCGATGCCCTCGAACTCGTTGCACAGGAGGAACAGGTGGCGGCCCTCTGGGCCACCGAGCGCACATGCGAAGCAGGGAAGCTCGGTCTCCACACGGTGGGTGATCTCGCCGCCATCGAGCACACGGACTACCGCACCTGCGGGACCGCTTCCCGTGTGTGCGAACGTGTCAGCGGTCTGGCACCAGATGCCGCCCGCGGAGTCGATGCAGATGCCGTCTGGTCCCAGGCCCTCCGCCCAGGTGCGACGGCCGGACAGCGAACCGTCCGCCGCGATGTCGAAGGCCGACAACCGGCCGGCGAAGGACTCCGCGATCACCAGTGTGGAGCCGTCCGGAGTGATCACCATTCCGTTGGGGAAGTCGATGTCGCCGGCGACGTCCCGCGTGGTGCCGTCGGCCTCGACCAGGCGAATCCAGCCAGGTTCGGGTGCGGCGCCGCCGAGGAAGTCGAAGTCGGCGCCGTTGATATAGACGCGGCCGGCCGGGTCGACGACCAGCTCGTTGCCGCCCTGCGGACTGTGCAGCGCCGTGGTGCCGTCCGGCTCGACCCGGGTCAGCTCCTCGCCGGAGACCAGCAGACGGCCGTCGGGCAGCCAGTCGATCGCCCAGCCCATCGTGTCGCGGCCCGGCCCGACCACCTCACGCCGGCCGTCCAGGCCGACTGCGATCACCTCACCGCTGCCCCAGTGAGCAAACCACAACCGATCTTGGTGCCAGCGTCCGGACTCGACCATGGTCAGGTCGTCGGTGAGCAGCCGTGGGGCGGGGAGTAGCACAGCCATGATCAACTCCTGGGTCGCTAGACTGGACCGTCTAGTCTTGTCGAGTCAACGTAGCGTACTTTGGCTCTGTGGTCGACGAACATGCCTCCGTAGCCAGCTCGGAGCCGCCGGGCAGAAAGCAGGCGGCGATTCTCGAGGCGGCGACGAGAGTCTTTCTGGACAACGGCTTCCGCGGGACGAGCATGGACGTGGTCGCGCGTGCCGCAGGGGTCGCCAAGCAGACCGTCTACCAGTACTTCGCCGACAAGGAGCGCCTTTTCGCCGCAGTGGTCGGCGGCGCCGTCAACGTGGTGGCCGACCCGGTCTCCGCCGAGATCGGCCGACTCGGCACAGGGGACGACCTTGCCGCGGACCTGCGTGAGCTCGCTGTACGACAGCTCGGTGCAGTACTCGCGCCCCGCGTGCTCGCGCTGCGCCGGTTGGTGATCGCCGAAGCGGGTCGGTTCCCCGAGCACGGGCAGGCTTTCTTCGCCCAGGGGCCGGGCCGCACGATCGACGGCCTCGCGGCCAGGTTCGCGGAACTCGCTCGCGATGGCCGGCTACGCGCGGACGATCCGGCGGCCGCGGCGGCGGACTTCAACTGGCTGGTCATGGCCGCACCGATCAACGAGGCGATGTTGCTCGGCCGAGCAACTTTTCCGGCCGCGGACCTGGCCCGCATCGCCGACCACGCAGTGGCGACCTTCTTGCGCGCCTACGGCCCGCCGGCCTGACCGGCCGGTCGGCCTGACCGGCCCGCCGGCCTCTCAGTCGAAGTACGCGGGCACGTCGACGGCGCCGCCCTCCTCGGCGAACTCCGCGTGCACCGCGGCCCGCAGCCCGGCGTCGTACAGGTAGTCCAGGGCCGTCGACGCGAGCCCGGCCGCACTGTCGACCGCGGCGGACACCGCCGCCGGGCTGGCCGCCGCGGCGGCGAACTCGGCCGTGTGCAGCGCGACGTCCGGGGTGGAGACCTGCACCAAAGGGTGGATCCCGGGTATGCGGAAGGAGATGTTGCCGAAGTCGGTCGACGCCGCGAGCGTCTCCGAGAGCACGCCCGCGGGTAGCGGGTCACGCCCACGGCGACGCTGAGCCGCGACCCACCGGTCGGTGAGCCGCTGGTTGGTGCGCACGGGGAGGCTCGGGTGTGCGCCGTCGTCCCAGGTGATCTCGACGTCCGTGCCCGTCATGCGCGCGGCGCCGTACGCGATGTCGTCCAGGCGGCGCGACAGGTCACGCAACGTGTCCGCGTACTTGGACCGGGCGTACAGGTGCACGACCGCCCGCTCCGTGATGATGCTCGGCCGGGTGCCGCCCTCCGCGATCGTCGCGTGCACCCGGTCCACGGGCGGCATCTGCTGCCGCAGCAGGCCGATGCCCTGGTAGGCCAGGCTCGCGGCGTCCAGCGCGTTGCGGCCCATGTACGGCTGGGCGGAGGCGTGCGCGGGCCGCCCCGTGAAGGTCCAGGTCAGCAGACGGCGACCGAGCCAGACCTGGTCGGCGACGTCGAGCCCGTACGGGTGCACCATGATCGCGGCATCGATTCCGTCGAGGGCTCCGTTGCGTGCCAGGACCTCCTTGCCGGTGTGCCCCTCCTCGGCAGGCGTGCCGAGCAGCACCACCCGTCCGGCGGGCGCGTCGGCTGAGGTCATGACCTCGCGCAGGGCGAGGAACGCGCCGACGCCGGACGCCGCGATGACGTTGTGGCCGCAGGCGTGACCGATGCCGGGCAGCGCGTCGTACTCCGCGCAGATCGCGATGGTCGGCCCAGCGGGGTCGCCGATCTCCGCCCGGAATGCCGTCGGCACCCCGTGGGCGCCCGGCTCCGCCTCGACGCCGTGCCGAGCCAGCACCTCGATCAGCGTCGCCGCGCTGCGGTGCTCCTCGAAGGCGGTCTCGGGGTCCTCGTGCAGCCGCCGCACGATCTCGGCGAGCTCCGGCTCCAGCCGCTCGGCCGCCCGCTCGATCGTGGAGTGCAGCGCGGCGGGCGCACCGCCGTCGGGCAGCGTGGCGTCCTGCCCACCGACGGCGCCGAGGCCACCCGCGGGTGCCACACGGGTCAGCGCCTGCCGCCGGCCGGCGGTCTCGGCGACCAGGTGGTCCAGGTAGGCGGTGCTGGGCGGGGTGGTGCGGCTCATGCGGCCATCGTATGGAAGGCGCGGACGGCCAGGACGAAATCCAACGGACAGGGCTCGTCACCGGGGCGTACCGTGCCTGACGTCGCACACCACTCGTGACGGATACGACGTGAAAGGTTCAACGATGACTGAGATCGTGGCGCGTAATCCTGCAGGCGTGTTTCCGCCGTACGCCGGCTATGCACACTCCGTCGAGGTCCCGCCCAACGCTCGAACCCTGTACATCAGCGGACTCAACGGATACGAGTCCGACGGCGCAACCATGCCGCCGGACTTCGCGGGACAGACCAGGCTGGTGTGGCAGCACCTCGGCACCATCTTGTCCGGGGCAGGCATGGGCTACGACGATCTCGTCTCCCTGCGGTTCTTCCTCGCGTCCGCCGCCCACGACCCGGAGAACGTGGCCATCCTCAAGGAGCACCTCGGCGACCACCGCGCATGCAGGACGGTGGTGGTCCAGCAGCTCCTGGAGCCGGATTGGCTGATCGAGGTCGAGGCGATCGCCGCCAGGGTTGACGAACCCGCTGCGCGCTGAGTCTCCCGGAGCGGCGTCGCGAGCCCTACGTCAGGCCTCCAGGTAGTCCTTCACCAGCTGCTCGGCCAGCCCCGTGTACGTGGCGGGGGTCAGCGCGGCGAGGCGGGCGGCGACGTCGTCCGGGAGGCCAAGCCCTGCCACGAACTCGCGCATGCGCGCGCCGTCCACGCGCTGGCCGCGGGTGAGGTCCTTGAGGCGCTCGTACGGGTTCTCCATGCCGGGAACGCCCGCGACGGACGCCGCGCGCATGGCGGACTGGACGGGCTCGCCCAGCACCTCCCAGTTGGCGTCGAGGTCCTCGCGCAGCAGGGTCTCGTTCACGGCGAGCCGGTCCAGGCCACGCGAGACGTTGTCGATCGCGAGCAGGCTGTGCCCGAATGCCGGGCCGATGTTCCGCTGCGTCGTCGAGTCGGTGAGGTCGCGCTGCAGGCGGCTCGTCACGAGCGTCGCCGAGAGGGTGTCCAGGAGCGAGCACGAGATCTCGAGGTTGGCCTCGGCGTTCTCGAACCGGATCGGGTTCACCTTGTGCGGCATCGTGGACGAGCCGGTGGCGCCTTCGACCGGGATCTGCGTGAAGAACCCGAGCGAGATGTACGTCCACACGTCGGTCGCGAGGTTGTGCAGGATCCGGTTGAAGCGCGCGATGTCGGCGTAGACCTCCGCCTGCCAGTCGTGCGACTCGATCTGCGTGGTCAGCGGGTTCCAGTCCAGCCCGAGACCTTCGACGAACGCCTTCGACACGGCGGGCCAGTCGGCGGTCGGGACGGCGACGGTGTGCGCCCCGTAGGTGCCGGTGGCGCCGTTCAGCTTGCCCAGGAACTCGGCACCCTCGATGCGGCGCAGCTGACGACGCAGGCGGTGCGCCAGCACGGCGAGCTCCTTGCCCAGCGTGGACGGCGTCGCGGGCTGGCCGTGCGTCCTCGACAGGAGTGGCGCGGCGGCGTGCTCGCGTGCCATACCGGCGAGCTGGTCGACGACGGCGGTCGCGGCCGGGAGCCAGGCGTCGCGGACCGCGCCGCGCACCATCAGCGCGTACGAGAGGTTGTTGATGTCCTCGCTGGTGCAGGCGAAGTGCACCAGCTCGCTCGCCGCGGGGAGGTTCGTCGTACCCAGGACCTCGGGCGCCACGGCGATGCGGCGCTTGATGAAGTACTCGACGGCCTTGACGTCGTGCACCGTCTCGCGCTCGATCTCGGCCAGCTCGGCGATCTCGTCCGCGCCGAACGTCGCGGGGATCGCCCGGAGGTAGTCGATCTCCTGCGCCGACAGGGTCGGTGCGCCGGGGACCACGGGCGCCGCGATGCCTGACGCGCCGTTGCACAGCGTGATGAGCCACTCCACCTCGACGTGGATGCGCTCACGGTTCAGCGCGGCCTCGCTCAGGTGGTCGACGAGCGGGGCGACGGCCTTGCGATACCGGCCGTCGAGCGGTCCGAGCGCGATGGCCGGGCTCATTTCCGCGAGGGTCACGCGGGTGGCGGGGCTGGTCGGGCTGGCGGCGGGCGCGGTCGTCTCAGGCACGTTCTCCATTCTCCCACGGGAGATCCGCAAGAGACCCGCACAGACCCGCAGGACGGCGCCGCACCGCTGCGAGCCCGACCACACCCGACCGGTTCGGCGACCTGTGCACAGGCGGTCGTCCCCGGCCGACGGCGGTGCCCGGCCCGCGCCTAGCGTCGTGACCCATGAGACACACCGGACGGGGAGCACGAGGGACGGGTACTGCAGGACGCGCACCGAGGAAGAGCCGATGACCGGCGCGTGCGGACCGCCCGTACCCGGAGCAGGGGATCCGACGGCGGCGTTCGCGGCCGCCGTGGAGCTCCTGGCCCGGGGGAGCGACCAGCTGCTGGCCGCCGCTGTCGAGGTGGACTGGGAGGCGCCCGCGGCGGAGCTGTACCGGGCAGAGGTGGCCGAGGCGGCGCTCGCCGTCGCACGCGACATCTCGCAGCTGAAGGAGGCGATGAGTCGGGTCGCCGTCCTGCGTGCTGCGGGCGTGCCGGGATGACGACACCCCTGACGTTGCCGCCGGACGGCCCGCGCCTGGCGCCGGACACCGTCACGGTGTTCGGGGGTGCGGGTGTCACAGCTGTCGAGTCCGACTCGGTGCGCCGAGCAGCAGCCTGGGTAGCGGCCGCCGCCGAGGATCTGCGGTCGGCCGCGAGACTGTGCCTTGCCGCGAGCGAGGACCTCGTGCTGCCCGGGGTCGCCGGAGCAACGACGTCCGGGCAGCCCGGCAACGGTCTCGGCCGGCCCGTCGCCGCGCTCGCCCCCGCGGCCCGCGCGCTGGAGGAGGTCGTGCGCGATGTGGCACGCAGCCTCGTCCAGCACGCCGACCTGTGCGACCTGCTGGGCTGGCGCGTGCTGCGTGCGGCAGGCCTCTACGAGGAGGCGGAGTCGACGGCGGAGCGAGTGGTCGGTGCCCTCGTCACCGCAGGAACCTTCGGTACGGGAGCTGCGTTCGGCAGCCAGGGCTGGCGTGGGCTGACGGGAGTCGGCGTCCTGGCCGCGGGCGACCTGGCGGGCCGCACGGGCGGGGGACTGATCACCGGAGGCCTGTCCTGGGCGGTCAGCGGATGGCTCGGTTCGGCCGCCGTGCGCGACCTGGCCCCGTACTCGGACGAGGCGTTCGCCGGGCTGGGCAGCGGCGTCGGGCGGGCGCAGCCCGGGCTCGCCAACGGCAACCCCGGCATCGCCGGAGGGGCAGGTGTGCTCGCGCACGTGGCCCGGGAGCTTCCGCTGCTGGGAAACGACGACCAGGGGGTCCGGGTCACGCGGATCACCGCGGAGGACTTCGCGGGCAGCTCGCGCCCAGCCTGGTCGGACACCGGTGCACGGTCCGTGCAGGAGGCAGTGGCCAGGATCGACAGCCTCTACCCGGCCACGGGCGGGGCACCGCCGGGCACCGTCGCGGTCCAGAAGGTCACCGGGCCCGACGGCGCGGTCTCGTGGACCGTGCTGATCCCCGGCACCCAGTCGGCGCTGCCCGCGGAACATCCGTGGGACGGCCGGACCGACGTCGAGCTCGTCGCCGACCAGGCGGACGGCGCCACCGCCGCGGTCGAGCGTGCGCTCGCCGCCTCCGGCGTCGGACCCGACGAGCCGGTGACCCTCGTAGGGCACAGCCTCGGCGGGATCGCCGCGGCGGCCCTGGTGTCGCGGGCGGGTTTCGCGGAGCGCTACCGGATCGGTGGGCTCGTCACTGCTGGATCACCGACAGGCCTGCTGTCCACACCGCCGGGTATCCCGGTCCTGCACCTGGAGACCCCGGAAGAGATCGTCTCGCACACCGACGGCCGGTCCGCCTCGGAGAATCCCCGCACCCGGGACCGGGTGACGGTCGTCCGGTCGCTCCGGGACTCCGCCGACGCGGACGACCGCGCGGCGGCGGGCGACGTGGTGCGGGCCCACTCGGTCGGCACGCACGTCCGCACGCTCGACCTGGCCATCGGCCTCGGCGATCCCAGGGTGACCGAGATAGCTGACCGGATCGCTCCGCGACTGGACGGCACGACGGCGAGCACCACGTTCTACCGCGCGGAACGGGTCAGTCGGTGACCTCTCAGTCGGTGATCTTGTTGGGTCAGTCGGTGATCTTGTTGGGCAGGATCGCCAGGAGGATCGTCTGCACCACCGAGATCACGAGCGCCGCGAGCACGAACCACCAGAAGCCGCCGGTCACCTCGAGACCCCAGTTGGGCTGGTCCGAGAACCACGACTGGTTGGTGATGAGCGTCGTGATCCACAGCATGAGGGCGTTGATCAAGAACGACACCAGGCCGAGCGTGAGGATGTAGAGCGGCAGCGAGATGAGCTGGACTATCGGCTTCACGATCATGTGCACCAGGCCATAGATCACCGCGACGATGATCGTGGCGAGAATCGTGCCCAAGGTGGTGTCGTTGCTGACGATGTCCATGTGGGAACCGAGGATCAGGGCTGACAGCCCGATCGCAAGTGCGGTGATGAGGATGCGCGCCACGAGCTTCATCTGGCCATCGTGGCATGCTGACCCCCGTGGAAGAAGCATTCGTACCGCTCCGCCCGGCCGTGTCGGCACTCCCCGCCTACGTTCCCGGCGCGCGCGTCGGCGCGGGCGCACCGGCGTGGAAGCTCTCGTCCAACGAGAACCCGTACGCGCCGCTGCCGTCGGTCCAGGCCGCCATCACGCGTGCAGCGGCGGAGGTGAACCGGTATCCCGACATGTATGCCGAGGAGCTCGTCGGGGCGCTCGCGGCACACAGCGGCGTGGCCGTCGAGAACGTGGTGGTCGGCAACGGGTCCGTCGCGCTGCTGTCGCACATCCTGAGCGCCGTCGTCGACCACGGGGACGAGATCGTGTTCCCGTGGCGCTCGTTCGAGGCCTATCCGATCGCGGCTGCCGTGTCCGGCGGCAAGGCCGTGACCGTGCCGCTCGAGGAGGGCACGGGCCGGCTGGACCTGCCAGCGATGGCCGCCGCGGTCACGCCGCGCACCCGCGTGGTGTTCGTCTGCTCGCCCAACAACCCGACCGGCCCCGCGGTGCACGCGGGCGAGCTGGAGACGTTCCTGGCGGCAGTGCCGAAGAACGTGCTGGTCGTGCTCGACGAGGCGTACCTCGAGTTCGTGCGTGACCCCGAGGCGCCAGTCGGTCTCGACGTGTACACGCGCCACCCGAACGTGCTGCTGCTGCGCACCCTCTCCAAGGCGCACGGCCTCGCGGGGCTCCGCGTCGGCTACGCGATCGCGGAGCCGCGCCTCGCCGCCGGTATCCGCGCCGTGTCCACGCCGTTCGGCGTCTCGCACGTCGCGCAGGCCGCCGCGCTGGCTTCGTTGCAGCCGGAGGCACAGGGCCAGCTGATGGAGCACGTCGAGGCGCTGGTCGGCGAGCGCGCTCGTGTCGTGGAGAGCCTCCGCGACCAGGGCTGGGTGCTGCCGGAGACGCACGCGAACTTCGTGTGGTTCGACCTGGGCGAGGCGACCATGCAGCGCGCCGCCGAGGCGAAGGAGGCGGGTGTCCTCGTGCGTCCGTTCGCCGGCCACGGGATCCGGGTGAGCATCGGCGACCCCGAGGCGAACGACGCCTTCCTGACCGTCGCGTCGAGCTGGCGCTGATCGTCCCGCTGGGCATCCAGGGCGCCTCGGGTCCGCAGAACCGGCCGGTATCCGCCGAGACCGAGGCGCCCTCCCGAGGGCTGGGGCGCCTGTGCGTCGAGACTCCGTCGCGCGGCTTGGTGGAATCCGACAAACGCTCCGCCGCAGGATTGGCCGACATCGCGGCAGACCAACCTACGGTTCCGTAGCCTACGCTTGCGTAGGCTACGAGAGCGTAGGTTGCGGATCGGCTAAATTTCCGGCCGGACCCGTGCCAGGATGGAAAGGTCCCCGGGACGGGCCGGGCGTCTCCGCAACAGCGGGCGCTCGCGTCCGCAGTTGAAGGAGGAAGCGTGACTACGACCAACGGCTCCAACGAGGCGATCCCGACGTTGCAGCTACTCGATCCCCAAGGGAACCGCGTCACGACGCGCGGGTCCAAGGGGTATCGCGACCGCGCTGCGGCCCTGACCACGGAAGACCTTCGTGGCATGTACCGCGACATGGTCCTGACTCGTCGGTTCGACGACGAGGCGACCTCGCTCCAGCGACAGGGTGAGCTGGCCCTGTTCGCACCCGCTCGTGGCCAGGAGGCCGCGCAGGTCGGCAGTGCCTACGCGCTGCGGCCGCAGGACTACGTGTTCCCGTCCTACCGGGAGCACGGCGTGCTGCACGTCCGCGGCCTGGACCCTGTCGACCGGCTGCGGTTCTTCCGCGGTTCGGACCACGGTGGCTGGAACCCGACGGAGCACAACACGAGCGTCTACACGATCGTGATCGGCGCGCACACCCTGCACGCCACCGGCTACGCCATGGGCGTCCAGCGGGACAACACCCCGCTCGACAAGCACGACGGCACCGCCGTGATCACCTACTTCGGTGACGGCGCCACCTCGCAGGGCGACGTCAACGAGGCGATGGTCTACGCGGCGGTGAACGACGCACCGGTGGTGTTCTTCCTGCAGAACAACCAGTGGGCCATCTCCGAGCCGACCACCCGGCAGACCAAGACCCCGCTGTACAAGCGGGGCGAGGCGTTCGGCCTGCCCAGCCTGCGGGTCGACGGCAACGACGTGCTCGCCGTGTACGCCGCCACCCAGGAAGCGCTCGAGCGGGCCCGGACGGGCCAGGGCCCGAGCTTCATCGAGGCGTTCACGTACCGCATGGGCGCCCACACGACGTCGGACGACCCGACCCGCTACCGCACCTCCGAGCAGGAGGAGCTGTGGCGAGGTCGCGACCCGATCGACCGGCTGGGCGCGCTGCTGCGTGCCGAGGACGCGCTCGACGACGACTTCGAGGCCGAGATCAAGGCACTGGGCGACGAGCTGGGCGCAAAGCTGCGTACCGGCGTCCGCGCCCTCGACGGCGGCCCGGCCGTCTCGAGCATGTTCGACGACGTGTACGCCACACCCCACGGCACGGTCGCCGCCGAACGCGCCTGGTACGAGGCCTACGACGCCGGCGACCCGCCGGCCCCGCAGTACGCGACAGCGGACTCAGCGCAGGGAGGCGCACGATGACAACCATGGCGGAACGCACGCACACCACATCCGGCGCCCAGGAACCGGCGTCGGGCATCCAGACGCTCTCGTTCGGCAAGGCGATCAACGAGGGCCTGCGCGCCGCGATGCGGCGCGACGACAAGGTCATGCTCATGGGTGAGGACATCGGCCCGCTGGGCGGCGTCTTCCGTGTGACCGACGGCCTGCAGGCGGAGTTCGGCGAGCAGCGGGTCGTGGACACGCCGCTGGCGGAGTCCGGCATCGTCGGCACCGCCATCGGCCTCGCCATGCGCGGCTACCGGCCGGTCTGCGAGATCCAGTTCGACGGGTTCGTCTTCCCGGCGTTCAACCAGATCACCACGCAGCTCTCGAAGATCCACAACCGCACGCGCGGCGCGGTGCAGATGCCCGTCGTCATCCGCATCCCGTACGGCGGCGGCATCGGCGGCGTCGAGCACCACGGCGAGAGCCCGGAGTCGCTGTTCGCGCACACCGCGGGCCTGCGTGTGGTCTCGCCGAGCACCCCGCAGGACGCGTACACGATGATCCAGGAGGCCATCGCCTCCCCGGACCCGGTGCTGTACTTCGAGCCCAAGAGCCGTTACTGGGGCAAGGGCGCGGTCGACCTGGGCGCTCCCGTCGGTACGGACACGCTGAACTCGGCACACGTCGTCCGCCAGGGCACCGACGTCACGTTCGTCGCCTACGGCCCGTCCGTCGCGACGGCGCTCAAGGCTGCCGACGCGCTCGCCGAGGAGGGCCGCTCCGCCGAGGTGCTCGACCTGCGCGCCATCTCCCCGCTCGACACGGCGGCGATCGTGGCCAGCGTGCGCAAGACCGGACGCTGCGTGGTGATCCACGAGGCGCCGGTGTTCTTCGGCGCGGGTGCCGAGATCGCGGCCCGGGTCACCGAGGAGTGCTTCTACGCTCTCGAGGCGCCCGTGCTCCGCGTGGGCGGCTTCCACACCCCGTACCCGGTGGCCAAGCACGAGCACGAGTACCTGCCGAGCGTGGACCGTGTGCTCGACGCCGTCGACCGCGCCTTCGCGCACTGAGCGAGGCCGAGATGAATGATTCGAGAGTGAGCCGAGAGTGAGCTTGAAGACCCAGAGGTTCCCGCTCCCCGACGTCGGCGAAGGACTGACCGAGGCCGAGATCGTCGAGTGGCAGGTCGCCGTCGGCGACACCGTCGAGGTGAACCAGACGATCGTGGAGATCGAGACGGCGAAGTCGCTCGTCGACCTGCCGTCGCCGTGGACGGGGACGGTGTCCGCCCTGCTCGTCGAGGCGGGCACCACCGTCGACGTCGGCACCCCGATCATCGAGATCACCGTGCCCGACACCGGAGGCTCCGCGGGGTCGGCCCCGGCCGGTTCGGCGGCCGGCTCCGACGGCACCCCAGCAGCCGGGGGCGCCCAGGACGAGAGCTCCGGATCGGTGCTCGTCGGCTACGGCACGGTGGAGGCGAAGGCCAGCGGACGTCGTCGCCGGCACCAGGCGGGCGCGTCCTCCCCGGCACCGGTCGCGCCTGCGCCCGTAGCGGTCGCACCGGTAGCGGTGGCCGAGACCCGTGCACCCGCACCGGTGGCAGCCCCCGTGGCAGCCGCTCCGGCGCGGCCGGCGGCTCCGGCGTCGGACACCGGGACCACCACCGCCGCGAGGGCGCGGGTGCTGGCGAAGCCGCCGGTCCGCAAGCTCGCCAAGGACCTGGGGGTGGACCTGGCGGGCGTGCACGCGTCAGGCCCGGGCGGCATCGTGACGCGCGAGGACGTGGTCGCCCACGCCGAGCGCTCGTCGGTGCGGACCCTTACCCACTACCCGGATGACGAGCCGTGGCTCGCCTCCGGCGTGGTCTCACCGGACGGGCGTCAGACGCGTGTCCCGGTGCGGTCGGTCCGCAAGCGCACCGCCGAGGCGATGGTCGCCAGCGCCTTCACGGCACCGCACGTGACGGTGCTGCACTCCATCGACGTCACGAAGACCATGAAGCTCGTCGCGAACCTCAGGGAGGACCGCGACTTCGCCGACGTCAAGGTGACGCCGCTGCTCGTCGCGGCCAAGGCGATCCTGCTCGCCGTGAAGCGGCACCCGCAGATCAACGCCTCGTGGGACGACGCGGCCCAGGAGATCGTCTACAAGCACTACGTGAACCTCGGCATCGCCGCGGCGACACCCCGCGGGCTCGTGGTGCCGAACATCAAGGACGCGCACACGCTCGACCTGCTCGGCCTCGCGAAGGCGCTCGCCGGGCTGACGGCGACCGCACGGGCCGGACGTACCTCGGTCACGGACATGTCCGACGGCACCATCACGATCACGAACCTGGGTGTCTTCGGCATCGACACGGGCACGCCCATCCTCAACCCGGGGGAGGCGGGGATCCTCGCCTTCGGCGCGATCCGCAAGCAGCCCTGGGTGCACAAGGGCAAGGTGAAGCCGCGGTGGGTCACGCAGCTGAGCTTCAGCTTCGACCACCGGCTGGCCGACGGCGAGCTGGGCGCGCGGTTCATCAAGGACGTCGCCCGCGTGCTCGAGGAGCCCGCCCATGGCCTCGTCTGGGGCTGAGCTGCTGAGCTGAGCTGAGAACGAGTCAGACCCCCAGGTCGGGTGACCTGGGGGTCTGACTCGTAGTACGACCGGGGCAGTGCGCTCGTCCGGATCCGTCTGGGAGATCCTCGGTGCGGAGAGCGCACTGCTCCGGTGTCTCACGGCGAATGGACTCGGTCGCCGTGCCTCAGGAAAAGTCTCTGGTCACGTGGCGGTCACGCCACGCGCATCCCTCCGATCGACCGGGGCCGGCCACGACGACGCTTGCGGCTGCGCACGGTGCCGTCGACGACGATCTCGCCGCCCCAGACACCCCACGGCTCGCGGCGCGCGAGCGCACCCGCGAGGCACTGCGCCTTCAGCGGGCAGACAGCGCACGCGCGCTTCGCCTCCTCAAGGTCCGCGGGATGTTCCGCGAACCAGAGCTCGGGCTGTTCCGAGCACGGCACGGAGTCGTCGGTCACGGTGATGATGTTCGCGAGGTCCACACTGGTCACAACGCAGAGGAGGGCTAAAGGGTTGGGTTTGGTGCACAAATCCGCCGAACTTTTCCTGAACTCCGTCGGAATGCCCGGTTTTCGCGGTCATGACGTGGTCAACCGGACACCCACAGACGGTCCGAACCGCCCCGGACCGCGCCTTAGGCTGGGTCGTGTGACGCCGACCGACGCCCGGAACAGGACCAGCAGACCTGCTCGGACGAGCACAGCAAGCGGCCCGACGAGCCCCTCGTGGCTCGTCACCGCCCTGCCCGCCGCAGGCCTCGTGGCGCTCGCGGCGCTCTTCGCCGCGGGTACGTTCTCGGGCGCCTTCACCGCGTTCGCGAACTTCACCGACCCGGGCGCCTTCGTGCGCTGGGGCGCTCCGGTCGCGACGGTGATCACCGAGCTGGCCGTGGCGCTGACCGTCGGGGCCCTCGCGCTGGCGGCCTTCGTGCTGCCGCGCGGGCCCCTTGCCGACCGGGCCCTCGGCGTGGCCGGCGTCGCCGCCGGGGTCTGGACGCTCGCGGCGCTGGTGCAGCTGGTGCTGCGGTTCTCGTGGTCCTGGTACCTGCCGTTGGACGCGGAGGGGTTCGGCCCCGCGCTGATCGAGTACGTGACGACCATCCCCGTCGGTCGCACGTACCTGGGGATAGTCATCGTCGCCGCGCTGACGGCGGCCGTCGCACTGCTGGTCCGCGGCCCGGTCGGCGCGCTGGGCACCATCGCGCTGCCGCTGCTCGCTCTCGGCATGCAGTCCTCGACGGGCCACGCCGCCGGGGCCGCCAGCCACGACGTCGCCATCTCGGCTCTGTTCCTCCACCTCGGGGGTGCCGCCCTCTGGATCGGCGGCCTCGCGGCCATCGCCTTCGTCGGCCTCCGGCATGCCGCGACGGCCGACGTGATCCGGCGCTACTCGAAGATCGCGTTGTGGTGCTTCGCCGCCGTGGCGGTCTCCGGCGTCGTCAGCGCCTGGGTCCGGATCGGTTCGCTCGACGGGCTGAGCACCGATTATGGGGTCCTGCTCGTGGTCAAGGCCGCGCTGCTGCTCGTCCTCGGCAGCCTCGGCTATCTGCACCGCAGCACGGTCGTCGCCCGGCTCTCCGCGGCGACCACCACCAGGAACGCGGCGATCGGCCTGTTCTGGCGGCTCGCGGCCGTGGAGGTCGGGGTGATGGGCGCCGTGTCCGGTGTGGCGGTCGCGCTCGGCTCCACCGCGCCGCCCGTGCCCGACGACGAGATCGTCGACCCGACCCCCGCCGAGCTCGTCACCGGCCACCCGCTGCCGCCCGAGCCCACCGTGCTGCGCTGGTTCACCGAGTTCCAGTGGGACGTCATCGTCGCGTTCGCGTGCGCTGCCGCCGTGCTCGTGTACGTGCGGTGGACGCTGCGGCTGCGGCGCCGGGGGGATGCCTGGCCGGTCGGCCGCATGATCTCCTGGTGCCTCGGCATCCTGGTCCTGTTCTGGGCCACCAACGGCGGCGCGGCCGCCTACGGGCACGTCCTGTTCAGCGCGCACATGGTGCAGCACATGGTCCTCGCGATGGTGGTGCCGCTGTTCCTCGTGCTGGCCGCCCCCGTCACCCTGCTCCTTCGCGCGGTCCCCGCCCGCAAGGACGACTCCCGCGGGCCGCGCGAGTGGGTGCTGGTGCTCGTGCACTCCGCCTTCGGCCGGTTCATGGCGAACCCGGTGGTGGCCGCGGTCCTGTTCGCGGGCGGGATGATCGTCTTCTACTTCACGCCCCTGTTCGAGCTCGCGCTGACGACCTACGCGGGTCACCTGTGGATGATCGTCCACTTCACGCTCGTCGGATACCTCTTCGCGAACGCCCTGGTCGGCGTCGACCCGGGGCCGGCCCGCCCCGGGTACCCCCTGCGGCTCGTGCTCCTGTTCGCCACCATGGCGTTCCACGCGTTCTTCGGCGTCACGCTCACCTCCGGCACCGCCCTGCTCGTGCCCGACTGGTTCGGGCTCATGGGCCGCCCCTGGGGACCCAGCGCGATCGAGGACCAGCAGAAGGGCGGCGCCGTCGCCTGGGGTATCGGTGAGCTGCCGACCCTGCTGCTCGCGGTAGGCGTCGCGATCTCCTGGGCCCGGTCCGACGCGCGCGAGGCCAAGCGGAACGACCGCAAGGCGGAACGGGACGGGGACGCCGAGCTGGAGGCGTACAACGAGATGCTGGCCAAGAAGGCCAGCCAGGCGGCGCAGGAGCGCGACTCCTGACCCTCCCGGTCGTGGGCGGGATCGGTACGCCTCGAACGGGCGCGTAGCCGCGAAAATCGCGCCCACAACCGCAGGCGTGCGTGATAGACGTGTCCGGTGAGCGAATCCCCGCAGACCCCGTTCCACGACCTCGACCACTACGTAGCGATCCCGCGCCTCGCCGGCCTCACGGCCAGCCCGGACGGTACCCGCGTCGTCGCAGCAGTCCAGACGCTCGACGGCGAGCGCACCGGCTACCGCACGGCCCTCTGGGAGCTCGACCCGGTGGGTGAGGCGCCGGCCCGGCGGCTCACGCGTTCCACGAAGGGCGAGTCGTCCGCCGTCTTCACCCGCTCGGGCGACCTCCTCTTCACCTCGGCCAGGCCCGACCCGGACGGCGCCCCGGCAGGCTCGGCCACCGAGCCGACGTCGGCCCTCTGGCTCCTGCCCGCCCACGGCGGCGAGGCCCGCGTCATCGCGACCCCGCCCGGCGGCGTCTCGGGGGCGCTCGCCGCCCGCGACGCCGACACGGTGAGCATCGCCACGAGCCTCCTGCCCTCCGCGAAGGGCCTGACCCAGGACGCCGAGCTCCGCAAGGCACGCAAGGACCAGAAGGTCTCCGCGATCCTGCACACGGGCTACCCCGTGCGGTTCTGGGACCACGACCTCGGACCCGACCAGGTGCGCCGCTTCGCCGGCGACCTCGCGACGCTCACGGACGAGCCGGCGTCTCCGCTGCCGGACGCCCCCAGGACCACCGGCGTCAAGGACGAGACCTCCGAGGAGGAGAACCCGTCGTCGGGCAAGCACCTCGACCTGCGTGACGTCACGGGCCCCGGCCGCCACCTCGAGGAGCACTCGGCGGACCTGTCGGCCGACGGCACCACGCTCGTCACCACCTGGAGCGTGCCCGACGCCGGCGCCGCGACCCGCAGCACGCTCGTCGTCGTCGACACGGTGACGGGCGACCGCCGGGTGCTGGTCGACGACCCGGACGCCGACGCCGGCGGCCCGCGCATCTCGCCCGACGGTGCCTGGGTCGCCTACGTGACCGAGTCCATCTCGTCCCCGACCGAGGCCCCCGTGGTCCGCCTGGCCCTGGTGCCCACCGACGGCTCCGCCGAGCCGGTGGTGCTCGCCGACGACTGGGACCGCTGGCCCGGCCGGCCCACCTGGCTCCCGGACGGCAGCGGCCTCCTGGTCCAGGCCGACGACGACGGTCGCGGGCCGGTCTTCGTCCTCACGTTCTCGAC
Source organism: Promicromonospora alba (assembly GCF_042654905.1). Classification (NCBI taxonomy): domain Bacteria; kingdom Bacillati; phylum Actinomycetota; class Actinomycetes; order Micrococcales; family Promicromonosporaceae; genus Promicromonospora; species Promicromonospora alba. The sequence continues at coordinate 36,701 of NZ_JBHSFI010000009.1, read as the reverse complement.
GGCTCTGCCAGGTAGCGACGTCACCGTCGAGAGGCTGACCGCCGACGACGCGGTCTTCTCCGACCTCTCCGTCACGTCCGACGGCGCCACGCTGTTCGCCTTGCGCGCCTCCTACGCGGCCCCGGCCGAGCCCGTGCGGATCGACCTGGCGGGCTTTCTCGCCTCGGGCGCACCGGGGGAGCGGACGCCGGTCGCCGCCACGCTGCTGCGCTCGCCGGTGGCAGCTCCCGCACTACCGGGCCGCCTCACCGAGATCGAGACCACCGCGGAGGACGGTTCCCGGGTGCGCGCCTGGCTGGCGCTGCCTGACGCCGGTCCCGAGGCCAAGGCCCCGCTCCTCCTCTGGATCCACGGCGGCCCGCTGGGCTCCTGGAACGCCTGGAGCTGGCGCTGGAACCCGTGGCTGATGGTCGCCCAGGGGTACGCCGTGCTGCTGCCCGACCCGGCGCTGTCCACCGGGTACGGCCAGGAGTTCATCCAGCGTGGCTGGGGCGCCTGGGGCGGGGCGCCGTTCACGGACCTCATGGCCATCACCGACGCCGCCGAGGCGCTGCCGGAGATCGACGAGACGCGTACTGCGGCCATGGGCGGCTCGTTCGGCGGTTACATGGCCAACTGGGTGGCGGGGCACACCGACCGCTTCAAGGCGGTCGTGACGCACGCGAGCCTGTGGGCGCTGGACCAGTTCGGACCCACGACGGACGCCGGCTACTACTGGGCGCGCGAGATGACGCCGGAGATGGCGCTGGAGAACAGCCCGCACCTGGCGGTGGGGGAGATCCGCACCCCGATGCTGGTCATCCACGGGGACAAGGACTACCGCGTCCCGATCGGTGAGGGCCTGCGTCTGTGGTTCGAGCTGCTGACGAAGTCGGGTCTGCCCGCGTCCGACGACGGCGAGACCGAGCACCGCTTCCTGTACTTCCCGGACGAGAACCACTGGGTGCTCACGCCGCAGAACGCCAAGGTCTGGTACCAGGTGGTGTCGGCATTCCTCGCCGAGCAGGTCCTCGGCGAGCCGACGGACCTACCGACAACCCTGGGCTGACCCGGCACCGACATGCCCAAGTAGAGCGTCTGTCCGGCCGCGCACCCTCGGGTCGCCGAAGTAGAGCGTGCGTCCGGACAGACGCTCTACTTCGGCACGCCTGTGGTTCAGCCCGCTTTGACCGCGCCTACGACGCGCACGCGCACGGCGACGTCGTTGATCTCCTCCGGGACCTTGTCCACGAGGCGGGGGTCCGTCACGTTGACCTGAAGAACCCAGCTCCCGCCGGATCCGGTCACCTGCTCGACCGAGACCTCCTCGGCCAGCACCTCGACCGATGATCTACCGGACGTGCCGGACTGCGCGTGTTTCTGCGCTGGGTACTCGCGCGGGGGCTGCCCGAGGGACGTCGTGAACTCAGGGGCGACGCCAACTCCGATCACACCGTCGAGCCCGGTCACTTTTTGCCGTAATGCGGCTTTTGCGGACCGAGCCTCGTCGAGTGTTGCCATCCCGATCACCTCCTGGTCATCCATTGTGTCCCCCGTGTCTACCCCCTCGCTCGCCGTATCTCGCCGGTTGCGCCGCCCTCCAGGAGGTCCACAGCGCCTTCGCAGGTCAGCGGGTTTGCGGCGCTCGACGCGCCGTATGGACACGCCAGCGCGCCCGGTCGGCGGGACCGACACGCCCGGCACGGGAAACGCTGGTGCGCATACCGAACGCCCCCGAACGGGTGCCTGGCTCAGGCGAACGGGCCAGGCGGCTCCCTAGCCAGCTCGACTCCCAGGATCTCGAGCACCTGGTCGATCGGGTTGGCATACGTGAGCCCCTTGCCACTGGGTCCGCCGGACTCCGACCCGGCGAACAGGAGACCGAGCGCCACGCCGTCCTCCCGGTACACGAGGGCGCCCGAGTCGCCGCCGCGCGAGAACGGCTGGTCGTCGAGGCTCTCGACCTCGATCTGGTCGTCGAAGCTGAGCGCGCCGAGATCCTCGTAGCCCACTATGACGTCGTCCAGCTCGATGGCGGTGACCCGCCCGCGCGTGACCGACGTCGTACGGCCCACCTTGCCGACGATCTCGCCGCCGAGGGCACGCGCGGTCTTGACCACGCGCCCCACGGGGTAGTCGAAGTCGACAGGGACCCGGTCGAGACGCGCGATGGCGGCGTCCGTGTAAGCGGGCTCCAGCGCATCGAGGTCCACCACCTGGGTCAGCTCGCCGATCCGGTCGCCCGGCGCCAGCCCGCCGTCCGCGGGCCCGGGCTGCAGGACGACGTCGCCGGGCCTGGCCTCCGGGGATCCGGCCAGCACGTGGTAGTTCGAGAGCGCGTACAGCTGCCCGTCCCCGGCGCGGTCGCTGCCGCCGGGGATCGCACGCGTCACGAACGCGCCGAGCGTCCCGGCAGTCACTCCCACATGGCCGATGGAGATGCCGGGCCGCAGCGGACGGCGCCGGTCCGTGTCGCCGTCGGCCTGCGACGTCGGCGCGGGCGGGCGCGGACCCAGCTCGCTCACGGGGCGGATGCGCCCGGTCCGCCGGACGTCGGCCTCGGGGCCGATCTCCGCCGAGATCTTGCGCACTATCGAACGGGCCCGGGGAATCCCCAGGCGGTAGCGGACGGCGATCCCGAAGCCGCCCCCTGCCTGGGGAACGAGCCCCAGGGCGAGCGTGGGAGCGCGTACGACGTCGGCAGCCTCCGACTCCGTCTGCGCACCCAGGGACCGCGGTACTGCCACTACTCCATGCTTCTCGGCGAGCTCTCGGGCGAAGGCTGCGAGCTGCTCCTTCATCTTCCTGGCCTGGTCGCGGTCCATGCCCTGATCCTCTCCTCACCCACCAACACACACGGGCCCCACGAGGGCGACACGCCGGTCTGCCCCAGAAAGTCATCCGATAGGCGGATATCGCCCCGCCAGGTTTGCGCGGTACGTTCCTCTGCTACCACCCAACCATGGCCGGGTGAAAGCCAGGAAGACCTGGGATGTCACAAAACATCCTCGGAAAACCTCCTGAATCGTTGGCGGTGCCCGCTCTGGACGCCGGCAAACACGGAACGGCGAAAATGATCGGGACGATGGACGAGACGCGGAGCGCGCGGGTGACCCGCTCCGACGTGCGACAGGCCCTCATGTGGGCCCTCGAGCGGGACCGCGCCGCTCTGCTCGCGCACCGGGCGGCAGTGCACTCCAGCAAGAGCGATCTCACGCGCCGCCGCGCCGACAAGGCACTTGTCGAGCAGTGGCGTGCCCGCAGGCCGGACACCGGGCAGGACGCCTCACCCCGAGAGTGACAATGGGCTCGTGCGTACAGGAGTCCAGAACCTTCCCCGCGTCCGCGCGTCCGAGCTCATCGGGCGCGGCTGGCTGAACACCGGCGGCAAAGAGCTGTCGCTGGCAGACTTTCGAGGCCGCGTCCTGATCCTCGACTTCTGGACCTTCTGCTGTATCAACTGCCTGCACGTGCTCGACGAGCTGCGCGAGGTCGAGGAGCAGCACCGCGACGAGCTCGTGATCGTCGGTGTGCACTCGCCCAAGTTCGAGCACGAGGCGGACCCCGAGGCGCTCGCGGCCGCCGTCGAGCGGTACGAGGTGCGGCACCCGGTCCTGGACGACCCGGAGCTGGTCACCTGGGGCGCGTACACCGCGCGGGCCTGGCCCACGCTCGTGGTCATCGACCCCGAGGGCTACATAGTGGCGCAGATGGCGGGCGAGGGGCACGGCTCCGCGATAGCCGCCCTCGTGACCGAGCTGATCGCCGAGCACTCGGCCAAGGGCACGCTGCACCGCGGCGCGGGGCCGTACGTGCCGCCCGCTCCGGCGTCGGGCACGCTGCGGTTCCCCGCCAAGGCGCTCGCCCTGCCGAACGGGAACCTCCTGGTCGCGGACGCCGGGCACCACTCGCTGGCCGAGCTGGCACCGGACGGCGAGACGCTCGTGCGGCGCATCGGTTCCGGCGAGCGTGGTCTGGCCGACGGCGGTCCGGGCGAGGCGCGTTTCTCGGAGCCGAACGGGCTGTGCCTGGTGCCAAACGGGGCAGCTGACCTCGGGTACGACGTCGTGGTGGCGGACACGGCTAACCACGCCCTGCGTGGGGTTCGGCTGTCCGACGGCACCGTGACAACCCTCGCCGGGACCGGCCAGCAATTCATGGTCGGCGGCCAGGAGAACGTCCTGGGTGAGGACGGAAAGTGGGGTCCGTTCGTTCCTGGCACAGCGGACGACCGGCCCGACGCAGTGAAGCTGTCTTCCCCGTGGGATGTCGCCTACCTGCCGGAGCGGGGTGAGGTCCTGGTCGCGATGGCAGGCAACCACACGCTGTGGGAGTACGACCCGGCAGAGGATTCGATCGCGCTCGTGGCGGGGACGATGAATGAGGGGCTTCAGGACGGCGATCCGATGACCGCTTGGTTCGCACAGCCGTCAGGTCTGACGGTCGACGCCAGCGGACGAGTCTGGTTGGCGGATTCTGAGTCATCGGCTCTGCGCTGCTTCGATCCGGCCGCCGGGAGATCTGTCGGCCCGTTGCAGACCGTCGTCGGCCAGGGCCTCTTCGACTTCGGGCACCGCGACGGCGCCGCCGACCAGGCGCTGCTGCAGCACCCGCTCGGCGTGGCCGCGCTGCCCGACGGCTCCGTCGTCGTCGCCGACACGTACAACGGCGCCCTGCGCCGCTACGACCCCGCCACCGCCGAGGTGACCACCCTGGCCAAGAACCTGGCCGAGCCGTCGGACGTGCTCGTCGAGGTGGTGGACGGCGCGGTGCACCTGGTCGTCGTCGAGTCGGCGGCCCACCGGCTCACGCGGGTCGCGCTCCCGGCGAGCCTGGCGGGCGAGGTGCTCGACGGCGGTGCGCACCGGATGGCCCGGCCCGCGACCGACGTCGGCGCCGGACCGCTCCGGCTCGACGTGCCGTTCGCGCCCGCGCCGGGGCAGAAGCTCGACGACCGGTGGGGCCCGTCGACGTCGCTCCAGGTCAGCGCCACCCCGCCGGAGCTGCTGCTGTCGGGTGCCGGCAACGGGACCGACCTGTTCCGTGACCTGGTGATCAACCCTGAGGTGGCCGAGGGCGTGCTGCACGTGACGGCCAAGGCGGCGTCGTGCGACGAGGTGCCCCTCCTGCCGAACGGCGAGCCGGACCCGGACGTGTTCCCGGCCTGCCACCTGGCGCAGCAGGACTGGGGCGTCCCGGTCCGCGTGGTGCCGGACGGCGACGCAGGCCTCACGCTCCCGCTCCGCGGCTGACCTGTCAGAAACCCGCGCACGTGTCAGACCCTCAAGTCACCCGAGTGACCTGAGGGTCTGACACGTCGGGGAGGTCTGACAGCTGTGGCTGGATGCGGAGCGAAACTTGTCGGCCGGACCGGGAGACCCTCGCGACGCAGTTCCAGGGCTTCGAATGCGACCACATGGACCGGTAAGAGGGTTCCGCGCACAGGCTGCCGAGGGCGCCCAGCGGCGGCGCAGATCGCCGGCGCAGGATCCAGGCATGACCGGATCACGAAACTTCGAGCGGACACCCGGGCTGGTGCAGCTCGCTCGCCGTCAGCATGCGGTGGTCACCCGCGCCCAGCTTGCCGGCGTCGGAATCTCCGCCCGGCATGTCGCCAGCCAGCTCGCCGCCCGAAGATGGCGCGCGGCGACGAGCGACGTCGTCGTACTGCACACGGGGCCCCTGCCGCGCGAGGCAGAACTCTGGGTAGCGGTCCTCGACGCCGAACCACCGGTGGCGCTCGGCTCGTGGACCGGTCTGGCCAAGCACGGACTGCGCGGCTGGGATCGGGAGGGCACGCACATCGTGGTGCCGCGGGGTGCGAAGACGCGGCGGCTCCCCGGCGTCGTCGTGCACGAGTCGAGACGGCCTGCGCCCGAGGACATCGTGCGCGTAGACCGGTTGCCCGTACACACGGTGCAACGGTGCGCGGTCGATGCGGCGGCCTGGCAGGAGTCGCCCCGGACCGCCGTCGGGCTGCTCGCCGCGGTGGTGCAGCAACGAAAGGCCTCGCCGGAGCAGCTGTGGGACCAGCTCGAGAGGGTGGGTCAGGTGCGCTTCCGTGATCTCATGCGCCGCAGCGTCGCCGACATCCGGGGTGGATCAGATGCCCTCAGCGAGATCGACTTCGTCGGGCTGTGCCGTCGAAACGGCCTGCCCGAGCCCAAGCGTCAGGAACATCGGATCGATGCCCGGGGACGGCACCGCTTCCTCGACGCCGAATGGATTCTCGACGACGGGCGACGGCTCGTGGTGGAGATCGACGGGATCGGACACATGGACGCGTCCCGCTGGTACGACGATCTCCTGCGGGACGCCGAGCTCGACAACGGCGACGGGTCGATCCACCTCCGTCTACCGGCGTCCGCGGCAAGGACCGAACCGGAACGCGTCCTCGCGATCCTCACCCGCCACCTCCGATCCCCCTGACGTGTCAGACCCTCACGTCACCCGAGTGACCCGAGGGTCTGACACGTCTTAGGGTCGGGCCCATGGTGCGCACCGTGGTGTTCGACGTCGGCGAGACGCTTATCGACGAGTCCCGGATCTGGCTCGGCTGGGCCGCACGGCTCGGGGTCCCCCCGCTCACGTTCCTCGGCGTGCTCGGCGGCTGTGCCGCGCTCGATCTGCCGCACGGAGACGCGTTCGAGATGCTGCGGCCGGGTCTGGACCTCGAGGCCGAGATCGCCCGTTGGGCCAGGGAGGACCCGGACGGCCTGCGCAACGGGTTCGACGCCGACGACCTCTACCCCGACGTCCGGCCGGCCCTGACCGCACTGCGCGAGGCGGGCTTCGACGTCGTCATCGCGGGGAACCAGCCGCCCGAGGCGCGCGCCGCGCTGGAGGCGATGGACCTGCCTGCGAGCGCGATAAGGACCTCCGACGAATGGGGTGTCCAGAAGCCGGAGCCCGGGTTCTTCGCCCGGGTCGCGGAGCTGTCAGGGGTCGCGCCCGAGGAGATCGCCTACGTGGGCGACCGGCTCGACAACGACGTCCTGCCCGCCGCCGACGCCGGGATGCGGCCGATCCTGCTGCGCCGCGGCCCGTGGGGCTACCTCCACGCGCTCCGCCCCGAGGCGGCGCGGGCCACGGTCATCGACTCGCTGGCCGAGCTTCCTGAGGTGCTGGCCGCGCGAGCCGCCTGACCTGTCAGAACCTCACGAACCTGTCAGACCCACAGGTCACTCAGGTGACCTGAGCGTCTGACACCTCCTGAAGTATCTGACAGGTCCGGGAGGGACGTTCACGGGAGGCGGAACAGCGGGTCGCCTGCCTGCACCCGGTGGCCCGGCCGGACCAGCTCCTCGAGACCCTTCGGCCCGAGGTCCAGGGCGACGACCGGCACCAGGGGTGAGCGGCCGCCGTCGGACACCTCGGCGGGGGACCAGGCGATCAGCTGCTGCCCGGCCGCGACCGTGTCGCCCTCCGCGACGAGCAGGTCGAAGCCCGCACCCTTGAGCTGGACCGTGTCTATACCGAGGTGCACCAGCACACCCCGGCCGCCGGCGTGCCCTGCGGTCCCGGCCGGCTCCGGCGGATCAGCAGACGGGACGAGCAGCACGAACGCGTGCGGGTGCAGCTTGACCACCACCCCGGCGCACGGTGCGACGACGCGCCCCCCGAGCTCGGGGTCGGGATCGATGGCGAGCCCCGGGCCGACGATGCTCTCCGCGAAGACGGGATCGGGCACGTCGCGCATCGCGACCACCCGTCCGGCGACGGGGGATCCGACGATCAGGGCCTCGGCCATGGTGTCATCTTGCCAGACGGCGGACTTTCACGAGAGCAGCCCTTTGCCTGCTCTGGCGGTCCCGTCGTCCGGCCCGGCGCTTCCGCCCGACGCGCCCGTCCCGCAGCCCATCCAGGTGCGGCCTCCTCCGAAAAACCGAGCCTCGCCCGGCGGAGCGCTCGCGTGTAACGTTCCGAGCGCACGCGACGACGAGCCTTGGGGAGCGTACGGATGACGAGCGAGAGGCTCACGGGGGTTCCGGCGAGCCCGGGGCGCGCAGCAGGTCCGGTGGTCCGGATGCCGGCCCGCGTGCCCGAGCCGAGGACGACCCGCCTGTCGGGCTCTGCCGACGAAGCCGTTCGTGCCGTCAAGGAGGCCGCCGCCCGGGTGGAGGCCGACCTCGCGGAGCGGGCGAGCCGCGCGTCGGGCACCGCGGCCGATGTGCTCGCGGTCACCGCCGCCATGGCCGCCGACCCGACCCTTGCCGCGGGTGCCGCCCGGCGGGTCCGGGAGGACCGGCTCACCCCGGAGCGCGCGGTGTGGGACGCCGCCGGCTCGGTGGCCAACCAGCTCGAGGCCCTCGGCCCGCCGATGTCGGAGCGTGCCCGCGACGTACGGGACGTCCGGGACCGCATAGTCGCCGCGCTCACGGGGGCGGCCCCGCCCGGTGTGCCCGACCCGGGGCACCCGTTCGTGCTGGTCGCGAGCGACCTCGCCCCGGCCGACACCGCGATGCTGGATCCGGCGGTGGTCACAGCGGTCGTCACGGCGCGCGGTGGCCCCACCTCGCACATGGCGATCCTGGCCCGTGCCCTCGGCATCCCCGCAGTCGTGGCGCTGCCCGGAGCGGGCGACCTCACCGACGGCGAGGAGATAGTCGTCGACGGCACGCTCGGCGTCGTCCTGCGCGCCCCGTCGCCCGCAGAGGTGGAGCGTGCCCGACGCTCCGTCACCACCGCCACCTTCGACGGCAGGGGCGTCACGCGCGACGGGTCCGAGGTGGAGCTCGTGGCGAACGTCGCGGACCCTGCGGCGGCCCGGGCGGCCGCTGCCGCCGGTGCGCGCGGCGTCGGCCTGTTCCGCACCGAGTTCTGCTTCCTCGGGCGGGGCGAGGAGCCCAGCGTCGAGGAGCAGGTGACCGCCTACCGGGCGGTCCTGTCCCACTTCCCGGGCCGCCGGGTCGTCGTCCGTACGCTCGACGCCGGTGCCGACAAGCCGCTCCGGTTCCTCACCCCGGACCACGAGGACAACCCGGCGCTCGGTGTGCGCGGGCTGCGCACCGCCGTCGCGCACCCCGACGTGCTGGACCGTCAGCTGGACGCGATAGCGCAGGCCGCCGCCGCCGAGACCGCCGAGGTCTGGGTCATGGCGCCGATGGTCGCCACGGTCGACGAGGCACGCGACTTCGCGGCTGCCTGCGCGGCACACGGGCTCGAGCAGTCGGGCGTGATGATCGAGACGCCGGCTGCCGCGCTCCAGGCGCGCCACGTCCTGGCCGAGGTGTCGTTCGCGAGCCTGGGCACCAACGACCTCACGCAGTACACGATGGCGGCGGACCGCGACCTGGCCGGCGTCGCCGCGCTGTCGACGCCCTGGCAGCCCGCCGTCCTGCAGCTCGTCCGAGTGGCGTGTGAGGGCGGCGCGATGCATGGTGCTCCCGTAGGCGTGTGCGGCGAGGCGGCGGCAGATCCGCTGCTTGCTCCTGTCCTGGTGGGATTGGGCGTAACGTCACTGTCCATGACCCCCCGCGCGCTGGCCGACGTCGCAGGCACCCTGGCAGGCGTCTCCCGGGACGAGTGCGTCGAGCTGGCACGGACGGTGCTCGAGTGCTCGACGGCGCAGGCGGCACGCGACGTCGTACAGGAACGCCTGCTCACTTGAACCCGCACTTCGACCCCATCTGAACCCACTGGTCACATCACAGTCACGTAGGCGCTTTAAGGTGGCCCGCATGCCCGAACCGATTCGGACCGAACCGCACGAGCCCGCTGCACCTGACGTGCAGGTCACGCTCTCGACGGCCTCGGTCTTCCCTCGCCGTGTGCCGCTGGCCTTCGAGTCGGCGGCCGAGCTCGGCTATGACGGCGTCGAGGTCATGGTCTGGTCCGAGGAGGTGACCCAGAACCCCCGGTCCCTCGCGAAGCTGGCTGCCGACACGGGCATGCCCGTGCGCTCGGTGCACGCGCCGACGCTGCTGGTGAGCCAGCGGGTCTGGGGGCGGTCCCCGGTGGCCAAGCTCGAACGGACCGCGGAGATGGCTCTCGAGCTCGGCGCGGGGACCGTCGTGGTGCACCCGCCGTTCCGCTGGCAGTACAAGTACGCCCGGCAGTTCCAGGAGCAGGTGCGCGAGCTGAGCGCGACCACCGGCGTCACGATCGCCGTCGAGAACATGTACCCCTGGCGCGGCGGCAAGCGCGAGTTCCAGGCATACCTGCCCGGCTGGGACCCGGCTGAGCACGACTACGACGCAGTGACCCTCGACCTGTCGCACGCGAGCGTCGCGCAGCAAGACGCGCTGACGCTGCTCAACACGTTCGGCGACCGCCTGCGGCACGTGCACCTGGCGGACGGCAACTTCGGGGCCCGCGACGAGCACCTGGTGCCCGGTCGCGGCAGCATGCAGGCCGACAAGGTGCTGCAGGAGCTGGTCGCGCGACGTTGGAGCGGCGACGTCTGCGTGGAGATCTCCACGCGCGCGGCGCGCACCGCCGCCGAGCGGCACGACGACCTGGCCGCGTCGCTGGAGTTCGCACGGGCCTACCTGTCGCCGACGCCGCACGAGTTCCAGACTCCGCCCGGCCCGCACCACCGGCCGCACGACGCCTGGTGACGAGTTATGTGATCCTGCTCTCGAAAGGGTTCGATTCTGCGCCTCGACGTGGCTAGACTGGCCTCCGTCGAGAACGTACGGCGCGGCGATCCGCCGCTTGGGCCAAGGAGGTGGCGCGCATGACACGTAGCGAGCCTCCGAGTAGTCCGAACCGCAGCTGAGCTGACGGTTCCCCTCCCGCCTTTCCGCGGGTTCTCGCGCGCCGGTGCGCTCCGCCCTTCTCGGGCGTGAGGTCCACCGGTCGTTCGGCCGTCTCCGCTGCGGTGTCCGTTCGCAGTCCTTTTCCTGCGCTCGACCCCAGGAGTTCCCCATGGCCACGTTCCTGCCCTCCCGCCCTTCTCGTCCGCTGCTCGGCGTCCGGCGCCCGCGCCGCACCGTCGGCGTGGTGCCCGACGTCGCCCCGCGCGCCGTGGCACCCGCGCCCCGCTCGTCGGTGGTCGCCGCCGCGATCTACGACGACGGCATCCGCACCGCCGGCTACGACAACCTCGCGGAGACGTTCAGCGCACTCCGCTCCCGGCCCGGCGGCATGGCCTGGATCGGGCTGGAGCGCCCGGACGAGGCCGAGCTGACGTCGCTCGCTCGCGAGTTCGACCTGCACCCCCTCGCCATCGAGGACGCGATCCAGGCGCACCAGCGCCCCAAGATCGAGCGCTACGGCGACACCCTGTTCGTGGTGCTCCGCGCAGCCCGCTACCTGGACGACGCCGAGGAGGTCGAGTTCGGCGAGCTGCACGTCTTCGTCGGCCCCGACTTCGTGGTGACCGTGCGGCACGGCGCCTCGCCGGACCTGGCGGCCGTACGGAGCCGCCTGGAGTCGGACCGCGCGATGCTCTCGCGGGGACCCGAGGCCGTGCTGTACGCGATCCTCGACAGCGTCGTGGACGGGTACGCGCCCGTCGTCGCGGGGCTGGACCACGACATCGACGAGATCGAGTCCGACGTCTGGGGCGGCGCACCGGACGTGTCGCGGCGCATCTACGAGCTGTCCCGCGAGGTCATCGACTTCCAGCGGGCGGTACGGCCGGAGCAGGCGCTGTGCGCCTCGCTCGCCAAGGGCGCCGACAAGTACGGCGTGGACCCGGAGCTGCAGGCTTACCTGCGCGACGTCGCGGACCACCTCACCGAGGCCGCCGACCGCATCGAGGTCTTCCGGGCCGCGCTGCGCGACATCCTGACGGTCGCCGCCACGCTGGTCGCGCAGCGGCAGAACGAGGAGATGAAGCACCTGTCGGAGGTCAGCATCCGCCAGGGCGAGGAGGTCAAGAAGATCTCGGGCTGGGCGGCCATCCTGTTCGCCCCGACGCTCGTCGGCACGGTCTACGGCATGAACTTCGAGGTCATGCCGGAGCTCGACTGGGCGTACGGCTACCCGGTCGCTCTCGTGGCGATGCTGGCCGTGAGCGTGGGCCTGTTCGGCGTCTTCCGCTGGAAGCGCTGGATCTAGAGGGGGCTCGACCTCAGGCTCTACTTGTTCGGCCTGAGCCTGCGGTTCCGCTCCGGGCGGGTGCCTCGTTCCTCGGCCCCCACCCTGCGCTGCACCTCCGGCTCAGCCTCTACTTGTTCGGCCTGAGCCTGCGGTTCCGCTCCGGGCGGGTGCCTCGTTCCTCGGCCCCCACCCTGCGCTGCACCTCCGGCTCAGGCCGGTACGCGCTCCCGCGCCCCGACCGCGCGCAGCACGAACGACTCCGCGGCGCGGATGGTGCGTTCGCGGGCGAGCGGCTCGTCGGGGATGAGGCGACCGGACAGGCAGGCGTTGACGAGATGCACCGTCGGCTCGATGTCCTGGGGCGGGAAAGTACCCGCATCGATCCCGGCCGTGAGGATCCGGCGGAGGATCGCCTCGACGATGTCGGCGTGCTCACGCAGGCGCTGCTGCGTGGCGCGGGACAGGACCGTCCGCAGGTCCGGACCGGGGGCGAGGTGGAAGACGCGGGTGAGCTGAGCCTGCTGGCGGATGTAGGTGCGCAGCTGCTCCACGGGATCGTCCACGCCGTCGAGCGCGCGCTCCAGCGTGTGGGCGTACTGCTCGGTCTCGTGCGTGATGAACCCGAGGAGCAGCGCTTCCTTGTCGTGGAAGTGGTTGTAGACAGCAGTCCGGCCGACGTGCGCCGCTGCGGCGATGTCGGCCAGGGTGATGGTGTCGAACCCGCGCTCCGCCATGAGCGTGGACAGAGCGGTGAAGAGCTTGTGCCTGGTCATCTGCCGGTGCTCGTGCAGGCTCTTCCCGATGATCTTGGGCATGCTGACATCATATGCCCGCGTCGTCAGGTAACTGGAACCCAGGATCGCGGTACGGGCCCGACCGGAGCGGCAACGGAGGGTGGCTTCGTGGTGACGATGACGCTAAGGCTTCTTACGCCGTCCTTTTGGAGGCGGATAGAAAAACTGCCGTCCTCTTGTGGTGAGACTCAGTCGCCAATGAATATCCAAAGGCATACATGTCGGACGCTGCCCAAATAAACCGCGCCTGCTGTCACGAACGTGTTTCCTCCTTGTAACATGCCTGCATCATCGCGGAAAGTGACCCGCAGTAAAGTGCGCGCATGACATTTCTGGCGGGTGTGATTCCAGCGGAACACGCCTCGGGTCACATTCTGATCCTGCCCAGTACGAACGGCCCCGTCACCGTCAGCGAGCTCGCTGCCGCGTGGTTCTCCGACATCGAGTGGCTCCGAGAACCGACCCGCACCTCGGGTTCTCGGCGGATGGCCGGTGCGCGGTTCCGCGGTATGGCGCAGCCGGACGCGCTGGTGCCGGGTGTCATGCGTCTGGGCGAAGGGCACGTGGCGACCGGCCCGTTCGAGGTCGGTGAGGCGCACCTCGCGGAGCTCAGCATCTCCGCCACGAAGGCCGAGGCGTACTCGGTGGCCCGCGCGGACGGCCTGCGGGACGTCCGCGGTGCGGCTCCGACGTCGTACGGCGACCGGGACGGCATCGCCCGCACCTTCCCGCACGCCCTGCCGCAGGGCGAGGAGCTGCGCATAGTGCAGTGGATGGTCGCGGCGGCCCGCAAGTCCGGTGGCGGGGTGCTCGCGGACGGCAGGCAGCCGCTGGTCCCGGACCCCGCCGCGTCGGTCAACGTGGCGCTCTACGCGGCGCACGTGCTCCTGCCGGGCGACGTGCTGCCGATGCTGCGCTCGCTCATCGCCACCGCCGACGTCTCCGCCGAGCAGGTCACGCCGGACGGGTCGCCGCGCTACACGCTCGCCGGCAGCACCGCGTACGACGGCGCGCTCGTCGTCGACGTGGAGCGCGTCGACCGGGTGCCGCGTGCGCTCGGTGCGCTGGACTGGCGCAGCTACGGGCCGTTCGCCTACCGCCTGAGCTGGGCCCCTGCCGACCCCTACGAGCTCGAGCTCGAGCAGGCGTCCGGACTGCACGTGATCGCCCGGGCCCGCATGCGTGCCTCCCTCGCCCGGCTCGCGGTGGCGCTCCAGAGCCGGATCGGCGGGATCCTGGTGGACGACGGTGGCTTCATCACCGGGTCGGAGGAGCTGGACGCACGCAGCGACCCGACGGCAGGCGGCGCCCCGGGGTCACGCGCCTGGGTTTGATCACCCTTTAGTTATCCACAGATCTTGTCCACAGCCCTGTGGGTGGTGCGGGAAATCCGCGCTTGTTCCTGTGGACAGAACTGTGGGCAAAGGCGGGGTGAAAATTACAACGCTGGAGCAGTTGCCGCTCCCGCGACACGCGGATAGAAACGTGGCAATGGTTCGACGATTCGGGTGCAGATGCGGTGCGCTGCAGCGGTACCGACCGGCCCGGGCATCGGACACATGGTTGACCGGAGAACGACAGGACGTCCCGTACCGCGGTGCGGGCTGTGGATGACGCCACAGGTCCTGAACGGGGCCGGAAGACCGCCCGCGTCCGGACGTCCGTGGAGAACAGGCCTGGTGCCCCAGGCCTGACGGGTGCTTCGGGGCCGTGACGTCGACACGGCGCTCTGGTCCTCACTGAGGGTGGACCACGGTGCGCGGTTGTGCCAGGGCCCCCGGCCTGCCCCGGGGGCCCTGGCCGTGTCCTGGGACGGGGGACTCGGGCGGGGTCCCCGGAGGCCCACACCTGGATCTAGGCTCGGTGCATGAGCAACCTCGAGACCCGGCCGGCCGAACAGGTCTGCGCGGCGGGCGAGCAGGGCGACGGCATCGAGCTCCTCAGCCCGCGCGACGTCCCGCTGGGCGGCCCGCGGGCGATGAACGTGCGGCGCACCATCCCGCAGCGCGCCCGGTCCCTCGTGGGGGCGTGGTGCTTCAGCGACCACTACGGTCCCGACGACGTCTCGGTCGGCGAGGGCATGCAGGTCCCGCCGCACCCGCACACCGGGCTCCAGACGGTGAGCTGGCTCTTCGAGGGCGAGATCCTGCACCGCGACTCCGTGGGCTCGCTGCAGGCGGTCCGGCCGGGCGAGCTCAACCTGATGACGGCGGGGGTGGGCATCTCGCACTCGGAGGAGTCGCCCGCAGGGCGCCCGCCCCTCCTGCACGGTGTGCAGCTGTGGACGGCGCTGCCCGGGTCGGCCCTCGGCATCGACCCGCACTTCGAGCACCACGGCGACCTTCCGGTCGCACGGTACGACGGCGCCGTCGTGCAGGTGTTCATCGGGAGGCTGACGGTGGCCGGCGAGCAGCTTGCCTCACCCGCGACGACGTACACGCCGCTCGTGGGAGCGCAGATCGACCTGGAGCCGGGTGCGGAGCTCCGGCTCGACGTCGACGCGGACCACGAGCACGCCCTGCTGGTGGACAGCGGCGACGTGACCTTCGAGGGCTGCGGGGTGCCGCCGGCCGGCCTTGGCTACGCGGCGCCCGGGCGGTCCACCCTCGTGGTGCGCGCGGCCGCGGGCGCACCGGCGCGAGCGGTGCTGATCGGCGGTCTGCCCTTCGCCGAGGACGTCATCATGTGGTGGAACTTCATGGGCCGCACGCACGAGGACATCGTGCGGGCCCGCGACGACTGGATGGCGCTGGTCGCCGAGCTCGGCCCTGCGGGCGCTCCAGGGAACGCAGGGGCGACCGGGTACACCGAAGGCGCTGCCGGGCGTCGCTTCGGCCAGGTGCACGGCTACCCGGCAGGGCCGCTGCGCGCCCCGGCCCTGCCGGACCTGCGCCTCAAGCCGCGAGCGCGGCCGGCCTAGTTTCAGTCGATGTCGTACCGGAGCATGAACTCGCCGGCATCGAGCACCACGTAGCTGACCTCGACCGGCGTGCCGTCCTCGGTGAACGCGGTGCGCGTGACCGACAGCACCGGTGTGCCGGGCTCGATCCGTAGCTCCTCGATCTCCTCGATGGTCGGCATCCGGCCCACCACGTCCTCGCGGAACCGCACCGGCGCATGTCCGGCCTCGGTGAGGCGTGCGTGGGTGCCGCCCGGCCCGACCTCCTGGGCAGCGATAGGCGTTCCGGCAGCTATCGACGCAGGCAGGTACGACGTCGCGAACAGCACAGGCTTGCGTTCGCGCAGGTGGAGCCGCTCGCGGACGGTCACCTTGTCACCCTCGGCGAGCCCGAGCGTCGTCCGCACCTTCTCGGGCGCTTCTGCCTCGGCGGTGACGGCGAGCGTGCGGACGGTGAGCCCGGCGCCGGTCTCGTCGATCTCGGCGGTCACCGTGGAGCTGCCGTCGGCCTTGCCGCCGGTGGTGTCCCGCACGATCGGCTCGAAGGAGCGGACGAAGACGCCGGAGCCGTGCCGGGTGACGGTCAGCCCCTCGTCCTTGAGCATCGACAGGCCGTGGCGCGCGGTCATGCGCGCCACGCCGTAGTTCGACATGAGCGCTGCTTCGCTCGGAAGACGATCGCCCGGTTTGTAGGTCCCGGAGCGGATCGCGGCACGAAGATCCTTGGCGATGCTTGCGGCAGTCACACGTCCCTCTCTAGACACGGAACCCACCTAACCCGCAGCCAGTGCGTATACGCAACTTTTCGGCGTAGCGGTTGCGATGCCCAGTTCGCGCCCAACAGGCTGTCTATGCGCCTAGAGGTAGGCGCGGAGAGGTGGGAGAGATGGCGACGAAAGCGGGCAGCCTGGCCGATTCTGCGGCCGGTGCGGCGGACCTGCTGGCGGAAGTAGGGGACGCACGGATCAAGTGGGTAGAGGTGTTTCGCGACCATCTGGTCGTGCACCCGGCACGGCTGGCCGAGGGGGCGGACATCGCGGCTCAGCTGGGCATCACCGTCGCCACCGACTACCCGGCCACCAAGCCGGGCTTCACCGTGTGGACGGGTCGTTGGAACGGCATGGAGATGTTCGTCTACGCCGAGCTGCGGGGGACCGCGCGGTCGATCCGGGCGTGGCCGACGTGACCGGGGGCTCCTGCGACGCGGGCCTGGGCGCCGACCACTGCCCGACGCCGGGCGCGCACCTCGCGGAGCTTGTCGGGGTCACCGCGCTGATCGCGCACATCTTCGACATCCACACCCTGGACGTCCGGGCGGGTGTCGACCACCTCGATCTCGAGGACGACGTGGTGGGCGTGCTGACCGTCGACGTCGTCGCCGCACGGGTGCCCGACGCCGTACGGCTCGCGGGGATGCTCCACCTGGCCGAGCGTCATGGGCATCACGAGAGCGAGGGCCCGCAGGTGTGGCGGTGCTGGAGCGGCTGGGTACCGGCCGCGGAACGCGGGCTCGCGGTCTCCCTGCACCTGACCGCTCCGGTGCGGGGCTGAACCCAGCCCCCAAGAACGGGCACCGCAGGTCCGACGGTGGGTCCGGCCTGCGGTGCTCCTGCGAGGAGCGGGTGAACCGGCGAAGTTCTTCGGCCCGGCGTCGTCTCGCGTTCACTGCGACCGGGCAGGCTGGGGCGATGAGGTCTCGCCCGTCGCCGTCGGCGCAGCGTCGCCGGGCACGCTCTGGTATCAGCTCGGCAGTCCGGCTCCCCGTGGCCTGGCTCCCGACCGCCGTCCTGGTCGCCGGCCTGATGACGGCCTGCACGGGGGCGCCGTCCGAACCGCCGGGCGCGGTGCCCGCCATGCCGGACGGTGTGACGGCCCCGGAGGAGTACGCGTTCGGCGACGACATGGCCGCCCGGGACCTGCGCGCGACGGACCCGGTCTACTACGCGCTCGTCGACCAGGTCGACAGGGACCGTCTGCGCACCCGCCCGCTGGTCCTGGACACCGCGGTGGACGTGGCGGCAGTGCGGGACGCCTACGACGACGAGCTCGCGGGTGCCCGGGGGTGGGACGCGCTGCCCCTGCAGCCGGGGGACGACGCGTGGGCGCAGGGCTGGCTGAGCCCCGACGGGGAGGACGCGTTCGCCCTGGTCGGCCTCGAACCCGGGCCGGGCGAGACGCACGTGTCCCTGACCGTCCTGACGACGCTGCCGGACGAGGTGTCCGGCTGAGCTGGTCCAACACGGCCCGGTAGGGTCTGCTGCCAATACGGACCAGCTGGGGGGCACGGTGGACCTGCAGGAGAAGTATCGCGGCCTCTATCTCGGTGCTCTGTTCGTGGTCGAGGAAGTAGAGAGCGCGTACCGGTTGGGCGCGCTGAACAGCGTCCTGAGCGCTTGGGTCCGCGAGGAGCTCAAGGGGCGAGAGCACAGCTTGGACTACTGCGACAGCCAGATGGACCTGGCGCACGCTGTCGAGGGCTTGTCTGCGATCGCTCCTCGGTACGTGAAACTGCGTCGGCAACTCTTCTCGGACGTGCACCACATCGGACCGGAGCCGCCCTGGCGTCCGGTGCGGGGGGCGGCGGCGGTCAGGGCAGGATCTCGTATCTTCGTGCGTCATCCCAGCTACGCGCTGCGCCGCATCGATGCCGGTTCTCGCTCGGGAGCGGAGTCGTGGGAGTTCAGCGTGTTCACCGAGCCGAACAAGCCTGACGACGAAGGTGTCACGTTCCGGGCGATGGTCTTCCCGGACGACCCCGGGGGCACGCTGCAGGTGAGTCCCGAGCTCGAAGCGCAACGCGCCTGGTACGAGCAGCTCGCCTATGGCTTGCGCGCGTTGGACCGTACGCCGCGGTTGGCGGCGCTCTACGACCCGGGTTCCTGAGGGCGACCCGGTTGGGCGTGATGGCTTCCTGCCGCTCGACGAGCGGACTCAGGCCGGCGCTACCGAACCATGGAAAAAACTCCGCCCCAGGTCAGGAAACATCCTCTGACCTGGGGCGGAACGTGTGGAGCGGGTGACGGGAATCGAACCCGCGCTATCAGCTTGGGAAGCTGAAGTTCTACCATTGAACTACACCCGCATCGTCCGGTTCTGCCCGGGTATCTGCTGTTTCAGAATCCCGCTAGGGTTCCGCAACAGCGCCCGTGAACCTGGCGCGCGACCTGATCATACCCAACCTCGCCCGGATGCCCGAACCGGACTCCGGAGCGAGTGTCGCCGAGCAGCCGGAGCAGTCGTGAGCGAGCATCCCAGCGAGAAGCCCACCGAGCCGATCTACCAGGAGACGAAGCGGTTGCCTCCGCGTCCGCCGAGCAAGCCGACGCCGCCTCCGCCACCGCCCGGTGCGACGCGCGCCATGAAGACGCCGAAGACCTCGGCAGGCCCGGCGGTCAGGACGCCGTCGGGTGCGGCCCCGGCGAACTATCAGCAGCAGTACGACTACGACCGCCCCACGCCGCCCGCTGAGCACGTACCGGGGCGCAAGTCCCGCATCACCGCGGGTCTGCTCGGGATCCTGCTCGGCGTGGTGGGCGCGCACCGGTTCTACCTCGGCTACAAGGGCCTGGGCTGGATCATGCTGCTCATCACCGCGGTGTCGCTGGGGAACGCGTGGTTCGTGCCGGCGATCTGGGGCGGCATCGAGGGAATCCTCTACCTCGTGATGCGCAAGGGCTACTGGTCGGTGGACGCGAAGCACAAGCCGCTGCAGTGGTGACTGGGGCCCAGTACCGTGTCGGGGTGCTCCTCTCCGACCGCGATATCCGTGCCGAGCTCGAGGCCGACCGCGTAGTCCTCGACCCGTACGACCCGTCGATGCTGCAGCCGTCGAGCATCGACGTGCGCCTCGACAAGTACTTCCGGCTCTTCGACAACCACAAGTACCCGTTCATCGACCCCGCGACCGACCAGCCGGAGCTGACCCGCCTGGTGGAGGCGGACAACGACGAGGCGTTCGTGCTGCACCCGGGAGAGTTCGTCCTTGGCAGCACCTACGAGGCGGTCACCCTGCCCGACGACGTCGCCGCCCGCCTCGAGGGCAAGTCCTCCCTCGGGCGGCTCGGCCTGCTGACCCACTCGACCGCCGGCTTCATCGACCCCGGGTTCAGCGGGCACGTGACGCTGGAGCTCAGCAACGTCGCGACGCTGCCGATCAAGCTGTGGCCCGGCATGAAGATCGGGCAGATGTGCTTCTTCCGGCTGTCCTCGGCGTCGGAGCACCCGTACGGATCGGACCTGTACGGCTCCCGCTACCAGGGCCAACGCGGCCCGACGGCGTCCCGCTCCTCCAAGAGCTTCCACCGCACCAAGGTCTGACCGCCGGGGCCGGGCGCCGCCGCCGAGGGCACCCGGCGAGCGGTAGGCTCCCGGGTGCCCGGCGCGGACCGGGCACACACCCGGACGTCAGAAGGGACCCCGATGGCCGCTCCCCAGCTTCCGCTCCTGCCGCGCACGGTTGCGCAGGCGCACCAGGCACGGCACGTGCTGACAGTGCCTGGCGACGTGGAGCTGGACGAGATCGAGGTCCTCGCCCTCTCTCGCTTCTCCGCTACCCGCTGGGACGTGGTGCCGGCGGGCATCCTCCCCGGCAACGTGGCAGGCGCGCCCCAGGTGCGTCGCGCGCAGGGCAAGGAGGTGGGCGTGCTGCGGGTCTCGCGGCACGCGGTGATGAACGGCCCGTACCAGCCCGCGGGTGAAGGCTTCGATCTCGGCGTCCCACCGGGAGCCGAGATGGCCTTCGACATCGTCTGCCACCGGGAGCGCGGCGAGGTGCCGTTCCCGGCGGGCGACCGCGACGGCATCGGCCGGGCCTTCGCAGCCGGTATGCCCGAGCGCGAGGAGCGCCGCCTGATCGAGTGGCTCGTCTCGGTCGCGCGCCGGCTGGGCGGTTCCCTCCGTCTGGACGTAGGCGGTCTCTGGGACGCCCCCGGCGGCCCGACGGCGAAGCCTGGCGCCGGCGTGGTGCTCACGCCCGACGCCGGCGCGGCCATCGACATGACCGTCTACTCCGACGTCTGGCTCGACCCGCAGGCCGCGCTCACGATCCTGCAGAAGGTGCACCCACGCGCCCGCCTCCACATGGAGGGCAAGGAGTGGGGCGGCCCGCCCCGGGGCATCGCCGACAAGCCGCTCTACCCCGGCGACCCCCTGGACCCGGAGCTGCGCAAGAAGCTGCACGCGGCCGCCGACGACTACGACATCAAGGCCCTCACGGGCCCGCGGGTGCTCGACGGGTACGGGCTGATCGTGGACCTCGACGTCGACGGGATCGTCTCGGTGGAGATCTCCGGCGAGGAGAGGCTGCCGCGCCTGCTGCGCGGCCTGCCGTGGGCCGAGCAGGGCGCCGTGCGCTACTGGGTGCACTGGGAGCCGCAGGACCTCGTGGAGTCGCAGCGCGAGTTCCCGTCCATGGAGCTACGAGTCGCGCGGAAGCGCGCGGCGGAGCTGGTGGCCCGGCTTGCCGGCGCCGTCCATGCCGCCGCGGGAGGCGAGATCGCCGACGAGGATGGCTTTCTGGTAGACCCCTCCGATCTCTGAGCGCTCTTGACCTCGCCCTGCCGGTCCCACGGGGACCAGCAGGGCGAACACGTCAGGATAGGCGACTCAGAGGTACTGGCCGGGGGTCCGGCGCTCGCCGCCGGACCCCTCGTCCTGCGCGCCTGGCATGGTGGGTCCGCCAGGACCGCCCGGGCCGAACGCCCCCGAGCCGGGCGGTAGCGCGCGGCGCATCTGCGAGAGCTGCGCCTGGGCAGCCATCTGCTGCGCGACGAGCGCCGTCTGGATGCCGTGGAACAGGCCCTCGAGCCAGCCCACGAGCTGCGCCTGCGCCACCCGGAGCTCGGCGTCGGACGGCGCGGAGTCGTCCGAGAACGGCAGCGTGATCCGGTGCAGCTCGTCGACGAGGTCGGGGGACAGGCCGTCCTCGAGCTCGCGGATCGAGCGTTCGTGGATCTCGGCCAGGCGGGTCCGGGCCGCTTCGTCCAGCGGTGCGTCGCGGACCTCGTCGAGCAGCCGCTTGACCATACCGCCGATGCGCATGACCTTTGCCGGTTCCTCGACCTGACCGACGACGGCCTCTGCCTCGTCGATCGCGTCCTCCGCGGAGCCCTCGGGCTTGCGTCCCGGCGGCACGGCGGCGCCGTCGGGCGTCACCACCTGGGGGTGCACGGTGGGCGCTCCTTCGGGACGGTCGTCGCGCCGTTCGTCTGACTGGGGGATGCCTCGCTCGTCGGTCATGAGTCCAGTCTTGCCCGGATTGCCTGTCGTCCGCATTGCAGCATCTTGGCGCGGCCGAAATTGTCGACCATGCCTATATATAGGCACGCGATGATCAGGGCACGAGCAGAACCTTGCCGAACGCCTCTCCTGACTCCAGCAGATCGTGCGCGGACTGCGCCTCCGCGAACGGGATGCGGGCATGCACCACTGGCCGTACGCGCCCGTCCGCGACCATCGGCCAGACGTGTTGTTCGGTATCAGCGACGATGCGCGCCTTCTCGTCCGCCGGCCGGGACCTGAGCAGTGTTCCGGTGACCGTCCCGCGCCGGGCCAGGAGGTCGCTGAGGTCGAGCTCGCCCCGGCGCCCTTTTTGCATGCCGATGACCACCAGGCGCCCGCCCCTGGCCAGCGCTCGGACGTTGTCGCCGAGCGCGCCGCCGCCGAGCAGGTCGAGCACCACGTCGGCGCCGTGGTCGTCGGTCGTCCGCCGGACCTCGTCGGCGAAGTCCTGCTCCCGATGATCGATGACCAGGTCCGCGCCGAGCTCGGCGCAGCGGGCCGTGCGCTCGGGTCCGCCGGCTGTCGCGGCCACGTGCGCGCCGAGCGCCCGCGCGACCTGGATCGCGAAGCTGCCGATGCCGCCCGAACCGCCATGGACGAGTACCCACTCCCCGGCACGCAGCCGGCCGACGTCCACGAGGTTGTTCCAGACCGTGCACGCCGCCTCGGGAAGGGCCGCCGCATCGACCAGGTCGACGCCGTCGGGCACCGGGAGCACCTGCGTCTCGCGGACCGCGACTTCCTCGGCATAACCGCCGCCCTCGAGCAGCGCAACCACCCGGTCACCGGCGCGCCATCGCGACACGCCGGGGCCGACACGCTTCACAATTCCCGATATCTCAAGACCCGGCCAGTCGGGCGCACCCGGCGGAGGGGGGTAGTATCCGGCGCGTTGGAGCAGGTCAGCACGGTTCACGCCGGCTGCAGCGACGGTGATCACCACGTCCCTTTGGCCAGCAATCGGGGGATTCAGGGATGAAAGGGAGAGTTTCCCTGATGGGCCCGGTCCAGATATCGTGACGGCTCGCACATCGATGAAGCCTACTTCCGTGTGGCCTCACGAAGGTCGCCAGCGGAAACCGGGTGCCGGTAACTTGTACGCAGCACCGAGGGATGCTCGGCGGGCAGAAGCACGCCACCCCTTCCGGATCAGTGATGGAGAGAGGTACGCATGTTCCGCAGGTTGGGAGTGCGCGGGAAAGTTCTTGCGACACTGGTCACGCCTGCCATCGTCCTGGTCATCGCAGCGGCGTACATCATCGGCCTGTCTGTGGTCGACGCGATGCGCGCGCAGCAGACGAGCGATCTCGTCGCCGCGCTGGAGTACCAGGACGCGGCAGGCACGACTTTCGCGCAGGAACGGTCGCTCAACATCGTGGCGATGATCGACAACGGTGTGCAGGGTGAGCAGGCCAGTCGCATGCTGCTCCAAGGGACGCCGAAGCTGGACGAGAACGGCCAGCCGGTCACCAAGGACGGCAACCCTGTCTGGGCGGCCAAGGCTGCCCAGGCGCAGACGATCACGGCACTCGACGAGCGCGACGAGGCGCTGCTCGACATCGACATCTCGATGCTGGACCAGCGCGTCAAGACCGCCGTCGCGGAGACCATCGAGGACCGCGCTGCGATCACCGACGTGCAGGAGAAGGTCGCTGCCGGCCGGCTCACCGAGCAGGCCGCGACCGAGGCGTACGGCGGCTACATCGACGGTGCCCTCGAGGTGATGGACGCCATCGCGGACACCTCCGAGGACCGTCAGCTGGGTACCCGTCTCGAGGCGTACCACTCGATGGACCAGCTCATGCTCACCAACACCTACGAGCGCCCGGTCGTCGCCCTGACGCTCGGGATCTTGTGGGAGCACGAAGAGGGCGTGGCGGCCTCCCGGTCCCTGGCGCTGCGTGCGGCGGACCTGGTGAACCTGGGTGACCGACAGTGGGACGAGACGCAGGACCTCTACGACCGCATCCCTGGTGACTACCAGGTCCCCGGCATGGACGGCATCTACGGCACCGTTCGCGGCCAGATCGCGCGTGGTGACCTCGCGTCCATCCAGCAGGTGCAAGGCCTTGCGTTCCGCGACGAGTCGGCCAAGTGGGTCGACGAGGCGCGCATCGTCCGCGACGCCGTCCGCGAGGACGCCGCGGCCTTCGCCCAGGAGCGGGCCGACGTCGCCGCCAACCGCGCGTACCTCACCGGTGGCATCGCGATCGCGGCCCTCGGCTTCTCGATCATCACGGCGCTCGTCATCGCCCGCCGTCTGGTCTCCCCGCTGCGCCGCCTCACCCAGGCCGCCGGCGTCGTCCGTGACCGCCTGCCCACCCTGGTGGAGCAGGTCTCGGTGCCTGGCCAGGGCCCGAGCATCGACCTGGACCCGATCACCGTCGAGTCGTCGGACGAGATCGGCCAGCTGGCCGCCGCGTTCAACGACGTCAACCGGACCACGATCGACGTGGCCCGCGAACAGGCCGCCCTCCGTGGCTCGATCGCCGAGATGTTCGTCAACGTCGCCCGCCGCGACCAGGTGCTCCTGAACCGGCAGCTCGCGTTCCTCGACGACCTCGAGCGTTCCGAGGAAGACCCGTCGACGCTGTCGAACCTGTTCCGGCTCGACCACCTCGCCACCCGGATGCGCCGCAACGCGGAGTCCCTCCTCGTCCTCGCGGGCATCGACTCGGGTCGTCGCGTCCGCCAGCCCATGCCGGTCTCCGACGTCATCCGTACGGCGTCCTCCGAGATCGAGCTGTACGACCGGGTGCGCCTGAACCTCGTCGTCGACCCGATGATGCTCGGCCACAACGCGCTGAACGCCGCGCACCTGCTGGCCGAGCTCCTCGAGAACGCGACGATGTTCTCCGAGCCGCACACCCCGGTCGAGGTCACCACCGCGCGTGACGAGCAGTTCGTCACCGTCGTGGTCCGCGACCACGGCCTCGGGATGAACCCCGCCGAGGTCGCCGAGGCCAACCGCAAGGTGCTCAGCCACGCCGCGTCGGACGCCGTCGGCGCCCAGCGCCTCGGCCTCTACGTGGTCGGTCGCCTGTCCGACCGGCTCGGCGCCCAGGTCGAGTTCGGCGTGGGCGAGGGCGGCACCGGCACCGAGGTGACGGTCCGCTTCCCGGCGGTGCTGTTCATGCCGGACAACGCCATGCCGCTGCCGATGCCCACGGACCCGCTGGAGGCCAACACACAGGCGGCCGCCTCGCAGTTCAACGGTGGCCTGGCCACCGGCCCGGGCACGGGTGCGATGCGCGGTGCGCCCGCCAACGGCTTCGGCTCGCCGGCTATCTCGTCGGCGTCGCCCGCCACGACCTCTCTCCCGCAGCAGGGTGGCCTGCCGGTCCCGACGGGTACGTCGCAGATCGCCGCTGCCGCCTTCGCGGCGCAGCCGGCGCCCGTCGCGCAGCAGGTCGACATCAACGCCCTGACGGACGGCACGACGGCGCTCGGCCTGGCCCGGCGCCGCAGCTCGACCGCGGCACAGCCGATGGCGGAGACGACGCCGACCGGCTCGATCGTCCTGCCCGAGATCCAGACGCCGTCGCTCCCGCAGGAGTACCAGGGCGACGACAACGCGTGGGCACCGCCGTCGAACGTGTCCGAGGGCAGCTCGCTCCCGAGCCGTCAGCGTGCACCGCAGCCGGAGGAGCCGGTCGCACCGATCGCACCGGTCTTCGAGGAGACCACGCCCGTCGCGGTGGACGTCGACCAGCGCAGCGCGCTCTTCTCGAGCTTCCGCTCGCTGAACACGATCGATCCGGTCGACGCCGGTGGGCCGCAGTCGCTGCAGCTCGACCCGGTGACGCAGGACCCGGCCGCGCTGCCGGGGATGTCCGACACCGACGTCATGCGGTTCCCGGCCGCGGGAGGCGCCCAGGCACCTGCCGCACCGGTGCCGGCCCGGAGCTTCGGTGGACCGCCGGCGGGCTTCGGTGGCTCGTTCCAGGGCGACGACGAGCAGTCGCAGGGCTTCGGGATGGACGGCCCGCAGGGGCCGGACTCGTCCTTCGAGGCGCTGCCCGCGTTCGAAGAGCTCATGGCGGACCTCCCGAGCCGCCGCTCGACCGGCTCGGGCGCCCAGCAGGGTGCCAAGCCGGCCCAGCCGAAGCGAGGCCTGTTCGGTCGCCGCCCGGGCCAGCCGGCCACGGGCGAGCTGCGCGCCTACCAGCCGCAGGAGCGGCCGGCATCGCGTCCGATCCAGACCGTGAGCAGCCCTGTCGCGGACGTGCCCGCGTTCGGTGCGTCGAACGTGGAGACGCAGAGCTTCCAGGCGCAGAACCTGCCGCCGCAGAACTTCCAGGCGCCCAGCGGCCCGCCGCAGGACTTCCAGGACCTGCAGGTGCCGCAGGACTTCCAGGCGCCGTACGTGCCGCAGGGCATTCCCGCCCCGCAGGCGACGGGCCCGATGACCGGGGCCTTCCCGGTCCAGGCTCCCGCCCCGGCGCAGCCGCAGCAGCCCGTGGAGGACCCGACCTACCAGCGGGGATACCAGGAGGGCTACCAGCGGGCGGTCCAGGAGTCGCTGACGTCGGCGATGCCTGCCGTGCCGAGCGCTCCCGCGGGCGGCACGGTTCCGATGCCCACCCAGGCACATGCGACCGTTCCGGCTCCGGCCCACGGCAGCAACCCGTTCGTCGACGCGGCGCCGCGTGCAGCGGCACCTGCCCCGGCCCCGGCGCCGGAGCGGGCACCCACCTCGTTCGACTCGGGCCCGGCCACACAGGCCGTGCCGATTGCGGCCGTGCAGCAGTCCTTCGAGGCCCCGGTCCGCGAGCCGATCCGCGAGTTCAGCGAGCCGTACCCGACGGGTGCTGTGTACGACCCGACGTACGGTTCGCCTGCGCCGCTCGCCAAGCGGGCCGCCGGTACGGACGGCGACGGCAAGGACCCGCTCGACCCGGAGTACGTGCGGGACTCGGTGGAGGCACGGTCGGAGTGGACGGCTTCGGCGGTCCTCTACGAGGAGATGACGAGCCTTCTTCGCCGAGGGGCTTTCCAGGAAGATGATGTGAAAGAGAACGACTCGTACCGTCCGGCAGCCGTCAACACCGAGGTTGCCAACGGTGGTCTGACTCGCCGCACTCGCGGTGCCTCCGGCACCGGGGCGGACCCCACTGTCGAGCGCCTCTCAGCTCGCATTGACCGTGATCCCGAGCAGCTTCGCTCACGTCTGTCGGCATTCCAGTCGGCCACAGCCCGTGGTCGTTCGGAGTCCGTCGAAGAGGGCGAAACGGAGAACGCGAACGGCAAGAAGGCCGATGGGGACTCGACGTGGGCACCCTCGACCGTGAATCATGTCCCTGACTCAGCGCCGCAGTCGCGGTGACAAGCAAGCGCGTCTGTGGATTCTGACTAGGAGGAACAGAGAGTGACCCTCAGCACCGAAGCAACGAATTTCGGGTGGCTGCTCGACAACTTCGTGCGTACGGTTCCTGGCAGCCGGCACACGCTGGTCGTGTCGGCGGACGGCCTGCTCATGGCGATGTCCGACCAGCTGGACCGGACGAGCGGTGATCAGCTCGCGGCAATCGTTTCGGGTATGTCAAGCCTTACGCGTGGAGCATCTCGTCAGCTCAACGGCGGTAATGTCCGTCAGGCAATCATCGAGATGGACAACGGCTTCCTTTTCCTGATGAATGTCTCGAACGGGTCAGTGCTCGGCGTGGTGGCGGAGGCTACGTGCGACATCGGTCTTATCGGCTACGAGATGGCTCTTCTGGTGTCCCGCACCGAAGCCACGCTCACGCCGCAGCTGATCTCGGAGATGCGTGGCAGCCTCCCGGTCGATGGGCAGACCCGAGCCGCCAGCGTGGGATGAGGACTCGACCATGACGTACGCACCTTTCGGTTCCCAGGGGCAGGGGGACGTCCGTGAGACGTCCACCGTGCGCCCCTACGCGGTCACCGGCGGCCGGGTGCGGTCGGAGCTCTCCGACCTGCCGCTCGAAGCCCTCGTTGAGGTTTTGCCAGGCGCTGTCAGCAGTTTTGGGTTGCCACCCGAGAAACGCGCAATCCTCCAGCACGCCGCGCACACTTACGTGTCGATCGCCGAGCTCTCGGCCCTTCTGCGGCTGCCCCTGGGTGTCGTCCGGATTCTCGTGGCGGACATGCAGGAGGAAGGGCACGTGACCGTACACACCTCGACACCGGTTAACGTCCACACAGGCCACGGCAGCTCGAACTCGGGCCTGTCGCTGAGCGTCTTGGAGAGTGTTCTGAATGGCATTTCCGCCCTCTGACGGCGGGGCCCGCAGCGGTCCCAACTGGGCCCCGGTGTCGGGTAACGCCGGCACTGCGACCGCTTCCTCGAGCACGCCTGCGCGCCAGAGCGTGCTGGGTGGTGGCGGCGGTGCTCCGGCGCCCACCGCACAGGCGTCCCGTCCGGCGCAGGCGCAGCCTGCCCCGCCGGTGATGCAGCAGGCTCCAGCCGGCAACGCCGGCGCGCAGACCGCTCCTGGTGCTCAGCCCGCGGCCGAGCGCACCGCGCCCACGGTCGTCAAGATCGTGGTCGCCGGTGGTTTCGCCGTCGGCAAGACGACGTTCATCGGCTCGATCTCCGACGTCGAGCCGCTGAACACCGAAGCCGCCATGACCGAGCACTCGGTCGGCGTCGACGACGCCGGTGGCGTCACCGACCGCAAGACCACCACCACGGTGGCCATGGACTTCGGCCGTGTCGAGCTCCCGGGCAACCTGTGGCTGTACCTGTTCGGCACCCCGGGCCAGGACCGCTTCCTCTTCATGTGGGACGACCTGGTGCGCGGCGCGATCGGTGCGGTCGTCCTGGTCGACACCGACCGTCTGGAGCAGTGCTTCCCGGCGATCGACTACTTCGAGTCGCGCAACATCCCGTTCGTCGTGGGCGTCAACTGCTTCGACGGCGTGGCCAAGCACCGGCTCGAGGACGTGCGCGAAGCCCTGCAGATCCCGGCACACGTGCCGATGCTCTACACGGACGCACGCTCCCGGGCGGCGACCAAGCAGACGCTGATCGCGCTGGTCCAGCTCGCGATGCGGCAGCTCAGGTCCGGCGCACAGGCGCAGGGCTGATCAACTCTTCAGCATCCTGCGGACGGCGGGCCACCCGGTGGGCGGCCCGCCGTCGCTGTCTCGCTGGGCGTTAGACTGTGTGGCCGCGCCGTGCTTCCGGATGTACTTCGGGACGTGCGGCGCGAGGAGGGCTGACAGAGCGGCCTAATGTGACAGTCTTGAAAACTGTTGTGCGGCAACGCACCGGGGGTTCGAATCCCTCGCCCTCCGCTCAGTACCGCGAAGTAGAGCGCCTGTCCGGCTCCTGCACGGGATAACCCGTACAGAAGCCGGACAGGCGCTCTACTTCGCGGTACTGACGCTAGCTGATGCCCACGATGGGCAGGCGCAGCGCCGCCGGCGCCGCCTCGGGCACGACCGGGGAGGCGGGACGCACGGGTTCCACGGGCACGTAGGCCGATCCCAGAGCCGGACGGGCGTCCGGCTCGCCTGCGTTGGGCCACAGCGCGCAGGCGCGCTCGGCCTGAGCCGTGATGGTGAGCGACGGGTTCACGCCGAGGTTCGCGGTCACCGCCGACCCGTCCATGACGTGCAGACCGTCGTGGCCGAACACGCGCAGATAGGGGTCGACGACGCCGCTCCCGGCGTCGGACCCGATCGCGCAGCCGCCCAGGATGTGCGCCGTCAGCGGGATGTTGAACGGGTCGCCGATGGTGCCGCCGGCGACGCCCTCGACATCACCGTCGCCCAGCTTGTCCGCCATGCGGCGTACCGCCTCATGCCCTTCGGGGATCCAGCTCGGGTTCGGTGCGCCGGTGCCCTGCTTCGACGTCATGAACCGGCCGAACGGCGAACGCCTGGTGAGGGTGACCAGGGAGTTGTCGTGGGCCTGCATGACCAGCGCGATGACCGTCCGCTCGGACCAGCGGCGCCAGTCCATCAGCACGGGCAGCCACTTCAGGTTCTTGCCCAGCTCGCCGATCCAGCGGGCGAACCGGAACGGCCCGCCGTCGACGAGGATGTGCTGCAGCGCGGCCATGACGTTGGAACCGTGGCCGTAGCGCACGGGTTCGATGTGCGTGCTCTCGTTCGGGTAGAACGACGACGTGATCGCGATGCCGCGTGAGTAGTCCGTCGCGCCGACCTTGTGCGTCATCGCGCCGAGCAGCGCCTCGGAGTTGGTCCGCGTGAGGTGCCCGAGCCGCTCCGACAGCCGCGGCAGCGTGCCCGAGTCCTTCATGGCGTGCAGGAGACGCTGGGTGCCCAGCGTGCCGGCTCCGAGGACCACCTGCCGGGCGGTGAAGGTGCGCTTGCCCGCCCACTTCTTGCCGGTGCGGTGGGTGCGTACCTCGTAGCTGCCGTCGGGCAGCTGGCGTACGCCGTGAGCCGTGGTGAGCGGGTGCACCTCGGCGCCCGCACGCTCAGCGAGATAGAGATAGTTCTTGACCAGGGTGTTCTTGGCACCGTGGCGGCAGCCGGTCATGCACTCGCCGCACTCGGTGCAGCCTGTGCGTTCCGGGCCGACGCCGCCGAAGAACGGGTCCGGGGCGGACTGCCCCGGGGACGGGGCTTCGGCGCCACCGGGCCCGAAGTACACGCCTACGCGGGTGGGGCGGAACGTGTGGCCGACGCCCATGTCCTCGGCGACGCTCCGGACGATCTCGTCGGCGGGGGACCGGCCGTGGTACTGGACGACGCCGAGCATGCGCTCCGCCTGGTCGTAGTACGGCGCGAGCTCGGTCTTCCAGTCGGTGATGTGGGACCACGCGGGGTCCGCGTAGAACGGGTCGAGCGGACGGTAGAGCGTGTTGGCGTAGACCAGGGAGCCACCACCCACGCCCGCGCCCGTCAGGCAGAGCACGTTGCGCAGCAGGCGCACGCGCTGGATCCCGTAGCAGCCCAGCGCCGGCGCCCACAGGAACTGCTTGAGGTGCCAGGAGTTCTCGGCGAACTCGTGGTCCTCGAACCTCCGGCCGGCCTCGAGCACACCTACGCGGTAGCCCTTTTCGGTGAGGCGGAGGGCGGCCACGCTGCCACCGAAGCCCGACCCGATCACCAAGACGTCGTAGTCCATGCCCGCGAATGTACTCGCTATTGAGGCGGTGTGAAATACGGGGATCCCGAGTCGGCCGGCGCTCGTCCGGGCCCTCCACCCGTCTCGACCGGCAACGTGTTCACATGAAAATTTTGGCGGGATGACGGCGATGCGGGGCCGTTCGAGGCGCCGTCGGCTCCTCCGCTTTGCTCAGTTCGCCGTACGGCAGGTAGCCTGGGCCGCGCGGCATGGCCCTGCCTGTACAGGGCCGCCGCGAGGAGACGTCGCATAGTCAGGTCTAGTGCGCCACCCTGCTAAGGTGGTAACGGGGCAACCCGTTCGAGGGTTCAAATCCCTCCGTCTCCGCCAGGAAGGTCCCGGCCGCGCGTGACGCCCGGGGCCTTTTCTGTGGGAGGCTTCGGAACGTCGGTTCAGCTCGCGGACCGAACGCTGCGGAGGGCTGTGACGGAGTTCTCCTCGGGAATCGTGGGTTTGAGTTTGGGCCCGCGCCGAACAGGCGGTAATGTTCTCGTCGGTCGGCCGTGTGAACGGCAGGCCGGTAGCAAGTAGTACGACCAGCGCCCGTAGCTCAACGGATAGAGCATCTGACTACGGATCAGAAGGTTGGGGGTTCGAATCCCTTCGGGCGCACAGTAGGAACGAAGCCCCGGTCAGCGGAAAAAACGCTGACCGGGGCTTCGTCGTTCGTAGGGCACTTATTTTCTCCCCGGGTTCCGGTGAAGGCGGATTAACCGCTACGCTCGGATCGAGTCAGGCCGCGGCTCATCAGCGCACCACGCGCAGGAGGACTGCATAGATGACCGCTGAGCCTTTGGAGATCGAGCGTGCTCTCACGCTCGGGCTGAACCACGTAGTAGGGCGCTACCGATACGACCTGGCCACGCAGGCGTGGTGGTGGTCGGACGAGACCTTCCAGATTCATGGCTTCGAGCCCGGCGAGGTCGTCGTGACCACGGCTCTCATCCTCGCCCACAAGCACCCCGCAGACCGCGCCCGCGTGTCCCGCGTTCTGGCGAACGCCGCGGTGACGGGCAAGCCGTTCAGCAGCGTCCACCGCATCATGGATGCCCGGGGGCGCGAGCGGACGCTGACCGTCGTCGGGCAGGGCAGACGGGACCCCGACACGCGCCAGGTCGGCGCACTCGTCGGCTACTTCGTCGATGTGACCGCTGCGGTCAAGGCCCATGCGAACGAGGTGGCGAACGAGTCGATCCACGCCTCGGCGGCGACGCGCGCGTCCATCGAGCAGGCCAAGGGCGTGATCGCCTTCGTCCTGAACATCGACGCCGAAGAGGCGTTCGGGCGGCTGCGCAGCATCTCCAACGACACGAACGTCGCCGTGCGGGACGTCGCTCGGCGAATCGTCGAGCTGGCCCGCTCCGGAGGCTCGACGGAAGACGTGGTCGCTGCCCTGACACCGTCGCGGCCCCGCCCGCCCGTCGATTAGCTGCACGCGGCCCCGCATATCCCGATCGGGTCACGGTTGTGACCCAGGCCACTCGACTGTTGACCTGGCCTGCGGCTGTCGCTACGTTCACGTGCGGCACACCCGTTCGGAGAGTCACCAGGG
Organism: Promicromonospora alba; assembly: GCF_042654905.1. NCBI lineage: Bacteria > Bacillati > Actinomycetota > Actinomycetes > Micrococcales > Promicromonosporaceae > Promicromonospora > Promicromonospora alba. The sequence goes on along the minus strand of NZ_JBHSFI010000009.1, from coordinate 4,146 downwards.
CGGACGTCGGAGCTCAACGATGCGTTCCGGCGTTGGCCCTGGGAAGTTCCGGGCGGGCGTGCTGCCCAGGTGACGCACCCCCCCCGGTCGCACGTGTGCGAGCTGGAGCGGCCGGAGACCCGGCCGAGGATGCGAAGCGGACGCGCGCGCTGGCAGGGAGGACCTCGGATGAGGGAGATCGTGCACGACGTCGGCACCAGGTCGGGCGAGTTCGTGCAGTCGCTGGAGCGCGGTCTGGCCGTGATCCGTGCGTTCGGCACGGACCGCGCCCGGATGACCTTGAGCGAGGTCGCCCGCGAGGCCGAGTTGAGCCGGGCGTCCGCACGACGCTTCCTCCACACCCTGGTCGAGCTCGGGTACGTCGTGACCGACGGGCGCGTGTTCGCGCTGCGCCCCCAGGTGCTCGAGCTCGGGTACGCGTACCTGTCGAGCCTGTCGCTGCCGGAGGTGGCGCAGCCCCACCTGGAGCAGCTGGCGGAGGACGTCGGGGAGTCGTCGTCGGTGGCGGTGCTCGACGGCGCCGACATCGTGTACGTGGCCCGCGTGGCGACCCACCGCATCATGTCCGCGGCCATCCAGATCGGCACCAGGTTCCCGGCGGTCGCGACCTCGATGGGTCGCGCCGTCCTGGCACACGTGCCGGACGGCGAGCGGGAGGCCCTCCTGGCCGCCGTCACCCTCGCGCCGCTCACCCCGCGCACGATCACGGACAAGGGAGTGCTGCGCGCTGAGCTGGCCACCGTCCGGGAGCAGGGCTGGGCGCTCGTCGACCAGGAGCTCGAAGAGGGCCTGCGTTCCGTCGCCGCACCCTTGCGCGACGGGACGGGCCGAGTGGTCGCGGCCGTGAACGTCTCCGCACCCGTCCGTCGTGGGCCGGTCGAGCAGATGGCCACCGAGATACTCCCGGCGCTGCTGCGTGCGGCCCGCGAGATCGAGGCGGATATGGCCCATACCCGAACCTGAGCCCGGCTGCTAGCGTGAGTGTGCGCATATGGAACTTGTGTGCGCACAGCGAACAGACAGGGGTCTGGATCGATGAGACACGCATACGTCTATGACGCGGTGCGCACTCCTTTCGGCCGTTACGGCGGGGCGCTGTCAGCGATCCGCCCGGACGATCTCGCGGCCTTCGTCGTAGGGGAGCAGGCGCGCCGGGCGCCGGGCCTGGATCCGGCCCGGATCGACGACGTCATCCTGGGTAACGCGAACGGCGCCGGCGAGGAGAACCGGAACGTCGCGCGCATGGCGGTCCTACTGGCCGGGCTGCCCCTGACGGTTCCCGGGGCCACCGTGAACCGGCTGTGCGGCTCCTCGCTCGAGGCGGTCGTCCAGGCGGCTCGCGCCGTGGAGTCGGGCGACGCCGACATGGTCGTCGCGGGCGGGGTCGAGTCGATGAGCCGCGCACCCTGGGTGATGCGCAAGCCCGAGCGTGCCTATCCGGCGGGTAACGGTGAGCTCGTCTCGACCACGCTGGGCTGGCGGCTGGTCAACGCGCGGATGCAGCCCGACTGGACCGTGTCCCTCGGCGAGGCCACCGAACGCCTGCGGGAGAAGTACGGCGTCACGCGAGAGCGTCAGGACGAGTTCGCCCTGCGCAGCCACCGACTGGCGCACGAGGCCTGGGAGGCCGGCCGGTACGACGACCTGGTCACCGCGTACCCCGACACCGATCTGCTGCGGGACGAACCCGTTCGCCCGGGCAGCACCCTGGATCAGCTGGCCGCACTGAAGCCGTCGTTCCGCGCGGAGGGCGGCACCATCACCGCGGGGAACGCCTCGCCGCTGACGGACGGCGCCAGCTCCGCACTGATCGGCTCGGAGTCCGCGGTCGACCACACCGGCCTGGAACCGCTCGCCCGTATCGCGGGCCGCGCGTCGGTCGCCAACGAGCCGCAGTACTTCGGGTACGCCCCCGTGGAAGCCGTCGACCGCGCCCTGTCGAAGAGCGGTATCGCCTGGGCCGATGTCGGCGCCGTCGAGCTCAACGAGGCGTTCGCCGCTCAGTCGCTCGCCTGCGTCGATGCCTGGGGCGTGGACCTGGACATCGTCAATGCGTGGGGCGGCGCGACGGCGCTCGGCCATCCGCTCGGTGCCTCGGGTACCCGGATCCTGGGGACGCTCGCGCGTCGGCTCGTCGCGGAGGACCAGCGCTGGGGCGTCGCGGCGATCTGTATCGGCGTGGGACAGGGCATGGCAGTGGTGCTGGAGAACGTGCGAGCCACCGCATGACCGTCCAGCTCGCACGGACCGCCCTGGATGCAGTGGGCGACGTCGCCGACGGTTCGACGGTGATGATCGGCGGGTTCGGGCCTGCCGGACAGCCGGTCGAGCTCATCGAGGCGCTCCTGGCGCAGGGCGCCGGCGATCTCGTCGTCGTCTCCAACAACGCCGGCAACGGGGAGGACGCCCTGGCTCGCCTCATCCACCTGGGCCGCGTCCGCCGGATCGTGTGCTCTTTCCCCCGGCAGGTGGACTCGTGGCACTTCGACGAGGCCTATCGCGCAGGCCGGATCGAGCTCGAGCTGGTCCCGCAGGGCAACCTCGCCGAGCGGATCCGCGCGGCCGGCGCCGGCCTGGGCGGCTTCTTCACCCCGACCGGCTTCGGGACACCGCTGGCCGAGGGTAAGGAGACACGCGTGGTCGACGGCGTCCCGATGGTCTTCGAGTCGCCGATCCACGCCGACCTCGCCCTGGTCAAGGCATTCCAGGCCGACGGCGCCGGCAACCTCGTCTACCGCAAGACGGCCAGGAACTTCGGGCCCGTCATGGCCACGGCCGCGCGCCGGACGGTCGCGCAGGTGACGGAGGTGGTTCCGGTCGGAGCTATCGACCCCGAGACGGTGGTGACCCCCGGCATCTATGTCGACGCCGTGGTGGAGATCGACGGCGCGACGACGCTCGCGGGCGCGCAGCCCGCACAACGAGGAGCTGCATCGTGAGCGCGGAGACGATCGCGGCGGGCTCGCGCGGTACAGCCCCGCTGTCCACGGCGCAGCTCGCGGCCCGCGTGGCCGCAGACATCCGGCCCGGCTCGTACGTGAATCTGGGGATCGGCCTGCCGACGCTGGTGGCCGACCATCTGCCGGCCGACTCCGGCATCACCCTGCACACGGAGAACGGGCTGCTCGGCATGGGGCCGTCGCCGCGGGCGGACCTCGTGGACCCGGAGCTGATCAACGCGGGCAAGGTTCCCGTCACCGAGCTGGCCGGTGCCGCGTACTTCCACCAGGCGGACTCGTTCGCCATGATGCGCGGCGGACACATCGACGTCTGTGTACTGGGTGCCTTCCAGGTGTCGATCTCGGGCGACCTGGCGAACTGGTCCACGGGCAGTCCGGGGGCCGTACCCGCAGTGGGCGGTGCGATGGACCTAGCGGTAGGCGCCAAGCGGAGCGTCGTCATGATGAAGCTCCTGACCAAGGACGGCCGGCCCAAGCTCGTACGCGAGTGCACGCTCCCGCTCACAGGTGTCGGCTGCGTGTCGCGGATCTACAGCGACGTCGCTGTGATTGACGTCGGGCCCGCACTCGACGGCGAGGCGCGCCTCGTCGAAGCCTTCGGGGTCTCGCACGGGGAGCTCGAGGAGATGCTGGGACTGGGTCTGGCTTCCGGCCAGGGCTAGTCCCGGCAGCGTGTGACGGCCTGGTTCGGCGCGATAGCGAAATCTGAATCAAAGATTACGTAGACATGGCCAGCGAGGTGAGTTCTTGGTCTGGTCAGGGTCAAGCAGCTGCTCCAGGCGGCGGCTGAGGCCGTCCTGCATGACTTCGGACCCCTCAGACCTGAGATGCTCTTGGAAAAACAACCGGTGAACAGCGCTTCTGTGTCCGCCGTCACGGGCCCCGGCTTTGACGCACCCCTGCACCTGACGTACTGTTCTGGATGTCAGCCCGACGGGCCGACGGACACGGGGCCGGAAACGGCCTGGGTGGCCGCGCCGGGGCTGGATCCCATCTCTGATGCAGGGCAGTTCAAATTGCCTTGCGGGATATCAGATGTGGATCCTCTCTTGTAGAGCATGCAGGTCCATCAGGACCAGCAAGTTTGCGAGGCGGGTTCGAGTCTGGTAAGTTAGAGAAGTTGCCCCGGACAGGGAAGCGATCGGAAAGATTGCGGATCTGACGGTGTGCGTCGGTTGTTTGAGAA
>NZ_JBHSFI010000008.1:587527-639101 GCF_042654905.1 Promicromonospora alba | reverse complement strand
AGCCCAACGCCTCAAGCAACTCTTCGAACAAGCCGCATAACTTGCACTGACCGCTTGACAACGCCCGCCGGGCGTGGCAGCAGGTGCATGGTCATTCTCGCTGTCGGCTTCCGCGGCTCAGCAGGAGCCCCGCACCCGCGAAGGCCAGGTCGACGAGCGTCAGGACCACCCTGCTGACGAGCACCGCGAGAGCCGCGGCCGGCCCGGGGAGCGCACCCGCGAGGACCGCCGCGAGTACCAGCTCGCGCACGCCCGCACCGGCCGGCGCGACCACGAACAGGAACCCGGCGGTCCACGCGAGCGCCCAGCCGCCGGTCGCCAGGGCGAACGTCCGGGCGGTGGGGGGCAGTCCCAGTCCCGTGCAGAGCACCCAGAGCTGCAGGCCGGCGACGAGCCACCCCGCGACCGACCAGGCTGCGGCCCGGCCCAGGCCGGCCCAGGTCATCGGGTGCTCTGGCGCGCCCCGCCGGGCGACTCGTACGGCCAGCCCGATCAGCCGGTTGAGCACGGGCGGGGCGAGCACCACCACGACGGCGGGGGCCGCCCACACCACCCACGACCACGCACCCAGCGCGCCCGCCGAGACGAACGGCAGCGCGACGGCGCCCACCGCCGCGCCCGAAGCCACGGACACCGCGACGGCGACCAGCATCGACGTGGCCGAGCGGCTGCGCGGCACGCTGTGCCCGGCGCCGACCTCCGCGGCGGCCACGACGTTCCAGACGCCGCCCGGCACGTACTTGCCGAGCTGGCTGACGCCGAACACGGCGACGGCTCTCCGCAACGACAGGGGCGAGCCGAGGTCCGCCAGGACGGCGCGCCAGGCGAGCAGCGTGCACCACACGTACCCGGCGCCGAGGACGACGACCAGGACCACCTCGGTCCCGGACAGGTCCGTCGCGGCGCGCGCCAGGGCCGCCCGGTTGTCCAGCACGTACCAGACGGCCAGCCCGAGTGCGGCGGCCAGGAAGCCCCACCGCACCCACCGCGACCGCAGGGCGGCCAGCACACGACTGACGACCGAGCGGCGGGCGGCGGGTGCCGTCGTCACTGGCTCCGCCGTCCCGGGCGCCGCCGTCCCCGCATCGGTCCTCGTCACAGCACTCCCCTGCGCCGCAGCTCGGCGACCAGCGGTTCGGTGACGACCTGCGGGCGGATCCGGTCCCTGCCGCGCGCCGCACGCTCCCGGGCAGCGGTCAGCACCGCGGGGTCGCAGAGGCTGGCGAGCTGAGCCGCGAGCGCCCCGGGATCGGCCGCCGGGACCAGCTCGACGTGCTCCCCCACTGCCCGGCGCTGCGGCGGGGTGTCCGAGGTGACGACCACGCAGCCCGCCGCGAGCCCCTGGTACACCTTGTTCGGCACCACTCGCACGCCCTTCGGGGTGTCGCTGAAGATGCCCAGGCAGACCTGGTGCCCGGCGACGAGGCCGGGCAGCTCGTCGGCCTCCACCCAGTCGTGCCAGGTCACGCCCGGTGTGCCCGCCAGGATCTCGCGCGCGCGGGGCAAGTCCTGGCCCGCGCCGACCATCGTGATGCGGAGCGCGGCACCCGCCGCGACGGCGTCGCGCACCGCCTCGGCGATGACGGGTGCACCCTGCAGCGGTGTGTACAGCCCGAAGAAGACGACGGACAGCTCTCCGTTGGTCGATCCAGTCGAGCCTCCGGTTTCGACGAGCTCAACCGGGGCAACCGGGGTCTCGCCAAGCTCGACCAACGGCGGGACGGCCGGCGAGGAGGCCGCCGTCCGCCAGGCGACCGGTGCGCCGACCAGCACGACGACGCCCCTGTCCGGGTCCGGGAGCATCTGCCGGTGCTCCTCGGTGTCCGTGACGACGAGGTCGGCGCACGCGACGGCCAGCCGGTCCAGCCCGGTCAGCAGCCGCACCCGCAGGCCGGCGGCCCCGCGGTCGGCGGCGGTGTCCCCGGCGAAGACCAGATGGTCGAGCACGATCACCGAGCGCGGGTAGAGCAGCCGCGCGAGGACGACGTCGAAGTGCCCGAGGTAGCCGACGAGCACGGCCCCGGGCCGGCCCTCCGCGCGTCGCTGCCGCACGGCGTCGCGCACCAGCCCCGCCCAGCACAGCAGGAGCCGGATCGCCAGGGCGGGCAGGCGCCACGGCTGCTGGAGCATGCGCACCCGTTCGGCGGTGGAGAAGCCGAGCGGCCGGTTCAGCTCGGCGACCTTGCTGCCGTGGGCGCGCAGCCCCGCGATCAGGACGGCGATGCGGGGGTGGCGCGCGGCGTCGTACGTGCCGAAAGCGATCACTGGACGGCTGCCGGGACGTCGGCGAGCCCGGGGTCGCTGGACCCGACCGGCCGCGCCCGCTCCACGGCCGCCGCCCGGTCGATGGGTGCCGTCAGATCCACCGGTGCCGCCCGGTCCACGGACCCCGGACGGTTCCTGCCGGACGGCCTCCGGTTCTCCGCGGCCGCCGATCCGGCCGGAGCCGCCGTCGTGCCGTACTGCACCTCCTTGAGGCGCTCCAGCGTGTCCTCGAGCAGCACCCGGTTGGTGCGCTGCAGGTCGGCGAGCACGAGCAGGGCGAAGCTGAGCAGCACCCCCACCATGGAGGTCGCCCCGAGCACTATCGACTGGAGGTGCTGCCCAGGGGTGCCGGTCGCGAGGAGCACCGCGTACCGGCCGAACGGCACCGCCGCACCGACCGCGAAGACGAGTCCGAGCGTGAGGAACACCGCGTGCGGCTTGTACATCACGTAGGACCGGCTGATCGCCTGCCCCGACTTCGCGATGTGCTGCCACATGCTCGAGAAGAGGCGCGACTCGCGGGTCTTCGCATTGGTGGTGATCGGCAGGCTCTGGATCCGCAGCCGCTTGTTCCCGGCCTGGATGATCGTCTCCATGCAATAGCTGAACTGCGTGACGACGTTGAGCCGCAGCAGTGCCCCGCGCGAGTAGGCGCGGAAACCGCTCGCGGCGTCGGGCAGATCGGTTCCCGCGGCGAAGTTCACCACCTCGCTGCCCACCTTCTGCAGCGCTTTCTTCAGCGGGGAGAAATGCTCGATGGTGCCGGTCTGCCGGTCGGCGATCACTATGTCGGCGTCGCCCAGCACCACGGGCATCACCAGGTCGCCGATCCGTTCCTGCGGGTACTGGTTGTCGCCGTCGGTGTTCACCACGATGTCGGCACCGTGCCGCAGCGCGTAGTCGACGCCGTCCCGGAACGACCGCGCCAGCCCCATGTTCCGGGCGTGGTGCACGAAGTGCCGCACGCCGAGGCGACGCGCCACCTCGACCGTGTCGTCCGTGGACCCGTCGTCAACGACCAGGATTTCGATCTCGTCGACTCCAGGGATGTCCCGGGGAATCGTGGCAAGCACCAGAGGAAGGGTTTCTTCCTCGTTCAAGCAGGGAATCTGCACGAACAGCTTCATGGCCCTGTGCTTTCGGTAGCAGGCTCTCAGCAAGCAGTGAGTGGCTTCACAAACGGTAAGCACGCCACATGACCAGGGCGTGAACACTGCGTGCCATTCAGTTTCTGTTACCCGGCCGTGACCGAAGCGACGGGATCGGTCATCGAGGCGCGGATACTCTGCACGCGTGACCCGCTCCCCGGCGCGATCCCACGGCGGCGAGCGCCTGGCCGTTCTCACCAGCGCCCTCACCGCAGTCCTGCTGGCACTGACCGTCGCCCTGGCGGACGCCCCGTACGCGACCGGCGACGAGCCACCGCACGTCGACTACGCCTACCAGCTCTGGCACGGCGTTCTCCCGGTCTTCGAGGACGGCCTGCGGCTTCGGCCCGACGGCGCCTGGCTCGCCCCGGTCCAGTGGACGGCGCAGCACCCGCCGCTGTACTACCTGCTGATCGCCCCGCTGGTCGGCCCGCTGGCCGACGCCGGACACCCCGTGGCCGCCGTCTACGCGGCGCGGGGCGTCAACGTGCTCCTGGCCGGCGTCCTCGTGGTCGCCGCCTGGTGGAGCGCACGCCGGCTGACCCGGCCCGGCAGCACGCTGCCCGTCCTCGCCGCGTTCCTGACGGGCGTCATGGCGGCGGTCGCCCACGTGGGCGGCACCGCGTACAACGACCTGCTGGCCGCGCTGTGGGTGACGGTCCTGCTCGGGCTGGTGGGCACCGTGATCCGGCGCGGGCTCGACGCGCGCCTGATCGCGCTGATCTCCGTGGTGGCCGCGGCCGCGTCGCTCACCCGGCTGTCGGCGGGCGCCATCGCCGTCGCCGTAGCGGCCGCCGCGGTGGTCGCCGGGGCGGTGCGTGCCCGGCAGGGCAGGGGCCGCTGGGGGCCGGTGGTCGCGCTGTCCGTGGCCGGCCCGCTGACCGTGCTCGCGGCGAGCGGCTGGTTCTACCTCCGCAACCTGGCACTCACCGGGACCATCACCGGCTCGCACTTCGACTGGGCGCTGGCGAACCAGAACCGTACGGAGCGGCCCGTCTGGCTGGTCCTGGTGGACCCCGTGACGTGGGCCCGGCTGCCCGACGTCTTCTGGTGGGCGGGCCGCACGCCCCCGAGCAACCCGTACGTCATCACGACGCTCGTGGTCACGGCGCTCCTGCTCGTCTGGGTCCCCCTGGTCATCGCGGCCCGTGCCGCACTGCGGCGAGCCCGCCGGCGTACGCACGGGTCGACGGCCGGCAACGCCGACGACCCGGGCACCGCGCGTACCGACAGCCTGCTGCTCCTCGCGCTGCCCGCGGGGGCGGTCGCCGTGGCCGTCACCATGCAGGTGCTGTACGCGGCGAACAGCGGCGGCGTCTACCCGCGCTACCTGCTCGTGGTCTCGCTGCCGCTGTGCCTCGCCGTGGCGGCAGGCCTGTCGGCGCGCCTGCGCCGGTACCTGCCCGTCTGGACCGCCATCTCCTTGGCCGACCTCGTGGTCTGGCTGGCGGTGGAGCTGTCCTCTCCGCCGCCCGCCGGTTACTACGCGGAGCTGCCGGTGCCGGCAGCGGTCGTCGCCGCACTCGCCTGCGGGACCGCCGTCGTCTCCGCGAGGGCGGTGCTGCGGGCAAACAGGCCGCAGGACAGCACCGCGGCTACGGCCGCCAGCACGAGCAGGACGACCAGCGCGGCGAGCTGAGGCCCGGTCAGCGGGCTCCAGCCCGCCCAGCGGGCCGCGGCGTCGGCCACCGTCGACGTCGGGCCCTGGTAGAAGCCCCAGAACCCGAAGGTGAGACCGCTCGCCGCGGCCGCGCACGCCGCACCCACGATCCAGGGCACGGCCCGGCCGATCCGCGGACCGAACAGTGCCGCCGCGCCGAGCGCCGTCGTCACCGACAGCGCGGCGAGCCCGGCGAACAGGTACCTGCCCTGCACCGCGATGACCAGGCCGGTCTCCTGGTAGCCGGGCCAGGCGTTGGCCAGGACCGCGAGCCACAGGGCGGCCGGCAGCAGCAGGAGCACGGCCACCGCCCGCCGGGTGGCGGTCAGGCGCACCAGCGCGATCGCGGCCAGCGCACCGATGGTGACCGCGGCGGTCCAGAAGACCGCGTCCGGTATCCGCAGCTCGAGCCAGCCGAAGTTGCCGAAGAACGACCTGGTCAGCTGAGTCACGCCCGTCCGGAGGAAGTACCAGAGGCCGGCCGGCTCACCGGCTGCGAAGCGGTCCGGGATGCCGACCGGCTGGACCGTGCCAAGGACCAGGAGGTTGCGCAGCCACCACCAGCCGCCGACGGCGAGCGCGACGGCGCCCGCCAGGAGCGTGCCGCGCAGCCGGCGCGCGCGGGAGCCGGACGCCACGAGGTAGGCCGCGGCCACCATCGGCAGCGCGAACACCACCATCACCTTGGTCAGCAGCCCCACGCCGAGCGCGATGCCCAGCCAGGCGGCGGTCCGGGCCCGCAGGTCGCCACCGAGGACGACGACGCACAGGTAGGTGATCGCCGCCCCGCTCAGCGTCACGAGCGCGTCGTTGGTCACGCTGCCCATGATGTGCCCGGCCTGGGGCACGAAGAGCGTGAACGACGCCGCCACGAGCGCCACCGGGCGTGACCCCGACAGCCGGCGCGCCGCCGCCGCGGCCAGCAGCGGCACCGGTACCAGGAGCGCGACGTCGAACAGGCGCAGGGCGAGCAGCTGGTGGTCCCAGCGCGCCTCTGCCATCCCGGTCCCGCGCAGCACCAGCGCGGCGACCGCGTAGTACAGCGGCGGATGCTGCGTCATCTGGTCGACGGCGTCCTCCGGCAGGTGCCGCGTGCTCGTACCGGCGGGCACCGGGTCGGCCAGGGCGTTGCCGGCGTCGACCACGAACCGGTCGCCGTCCGGGACGGGCGGGACCGCGACGAACTGCGGGACGTCCTCCCGGTCGAAGTGCCTGCCGGGCAGGTCGGTCTCCAGCTCGGCCTGCTCCCGGGCGGCGTCGACGGCGGGACCCACCAGGGCCTCGCCTGCGGCCGGCCACCCGCCGCCGTAGGCGAGGCGGAGGACGCTGTTGACGTGCTGCGGCTCGTCCGGCGCGCGGAACGGCGGGGCCAGCACCGCCCACAGCACACCCGTCAGCATGACCGATGCGGTGATGAGGGCGAGGCCCCGGCGGTACGCCACCTCGGCAGGATCGTCGCGCACGCTCACAGGATAGGGGTCACGCTCGCCGTCGTCCGGATGACGGCGGACACCCTCGCGTCGTCTGCGCGTCGGCCGGGGGCCCTACTGTGACCCCGTGCGCCCCCTCGTACCCGTCGCCGTGCTGGCCGCGATCCTCGCCTCGCTCGTGCAGGCCCTGCTCAGCCCTCCGCTGCACACGGGCGACGAGACGGCCCACCTCGACTACGCCTACCAGGTGTGGACCGGGCACCTGCCGGTCTTCGAGGACGGCCTGGTGCTCGCGCCCGAGGCCGGCTCCGTGCCACCGGTGCAGTGGGCCGCCCAGCACCCGCCGCTGTACTACCTGGTGCTGGCGCCCGTGGTCGGGCCCCTCGTGGAGGGCGGGCACGTCATCACGGCGGTCTACGCCGCACGGGGCCTGAACGTGCTGGCCGCGGGTCTGCTCGTGCTGGTGGCGGCCTGGGCGGCCCGGCGGGCCTTCCCGGCGTCGCCGCTCCTCGCCCCCGTGACCGCGCTGGTCGTCGGCACGACGGCGTGGGTCGCCCGGGTCGGCGGCTCGGGCTACAACGACGTCTTCGCCACCCTGCTCACCACCTGGCTGCTGGGGATCGCGGCGGGTGCCGTCCGGTCCGGCCTGACCTGGCCGCGCGCCGCGGGGCTGATCGTGGTCTCGGCGCTGTGCCTCGGCACGCGCCTGCACACGATGGTCATGGTGGGCGTCCTGGTCGCCGCCGTGCTGGCCGGGGTGCTCCTGCGGACCGCTGGCCTGCCCGGCGTCCGGGGCGCGACCGTCCGGGGCGAGGCCGTGCGCGCCGCGGTCGTCGCGCTCGGCGCCCCGGCCGCCGTGGCGGCGACGTCCGGCTGGTTCTACCTGCGCAACGTCGCCCTGACCGGGTCCGTCACAGGCGGGCACCCGGACTGGGCGGCCGAGAACCTGGACCGGGTGGTCCGTCCCGTCCCCGAGGTGCTCGCCGACGCCGGGGTCTGGACCCAGCTCCTCGCGGTGTTCGGGCACGGCAGGCTGCCCGACGCCGCGGTGGTGCTGGTCCTGCTGATCGTGCCCGCCGCGCTGGCCGCCGTCGCGGGCGTCCGTGCCGCGCGGAACGTCCGGCCGCCCGCGGCCGAGCGGGCCGACGTGCTGCTCCTCGTGACCGGCGCGGCGGCGGTCGCGGCGACCCTGGCGATGCAGCTCGTCTACACCGCGGGCGGCGGCTCGCCGCACCCGCGCTATCTCCTCCCGGTGATCGGGATCCTCGCGATGCTCGTGGCCCAGGGCCTCGCGTCGACGCGCCGCGGGCTGCCCTGGGCGGTCGGGTTCTGGTGCGCGGTGCCCCTGCTCGACCAGGCCGTCTGGATCGCGGTCTCCGCGCCGCGCTACGCCGGGCAGTGGCCCGACAGCTCGCTCTCCGTGCCCGGCGCGTGGGTGGCCTGGGGGCTCGCGTGCGTCGCGGTCGCCGTGGCGGTCGCCGTGGCGGTGACGAACCGGGACCCGGATCGGACGTATCGTCGGTAGGTGCCTCCGTTCTCTCCACGCGGCCGGAACCGACGGTCGGACCGCGGTACCGGCCCGGCCGGCAGCTCATCCGGCAGCTCCGGCAGCCCCAGCAGTGCCGGCAGCTCGGCCGGCAGCCCTGCCGGTATCCCCAAGGCCTCCCAGGCGGACCTGCTCCGGCTCGCGGCGATCCGCTCCGGCGACACCTCCGGCGAAGCGGTGCGTCCCCGGCGGAGGGACCGGCGCGGCCGCGGTCTGCGGGGCCCGATGTTCCCGCCCGGGACTCCCGCGCACCGCACGCGGGCGCAGCGGTTCGACGACTTCGTGCTCGACGTCGTCGAGGACCTCGACCGGACCTGGGCCGCACAGCTGCGCGGCACCGAGTTCGCCGTCGAGGACGTGCCGCCGTCGGACCCGGCACCGTGGGAGGACGGCGGTGTGCTGCTCGGCCGGTTCTTCCCGGCAGAGGCCGGCCGGCCCGGGCGCGTGGTGGTCTACCGCCGGCCCGTCGAGGTGCGCGCTCTGGACCGGGAGGACCTCGCCGACCTGGTGCGCGACGTCGTGGTGGAGCAGGTGGCGCACATGCTGGCCCGCACCCCGGAGGAGATCGACCCGAACTTCGGCGACCGCTCCTGAGTCCCGGTCGCTCAGGCTCTACTTGTATCGGCTGAGCCTGTTGTTCCGCTCCGGGCGAGCGCCTTGCTTCGCTGCGGCCTCACCCTGCGCTTCACCTCCGGCTCAGCCGGCCGCGTCGACCCGGCGCACGTGCACGTCCCCGCCCGCGGCCAGCGGCGCGGTCGGCGAGAGCACGGAGAACAGGGTCGTGTCGCTGTCCTCGGCGATGCGTACCGACCAGACGACGCCTGGCTGCCCGGCGGGCTGCTCCGCGACCACCGCGACGGTGTCGCCGAGCTCCTCCAGCTCTTCCCACTCGAGCTCGACGGTCTCGCCGGTGGGCACCTCCACCGTGCGGGTCCAGGCCTCCTCGCCGTCCGGCCCGACGCCGCGCAGCGCCACCGTGGTGCTGCCGTCCACGTCGTCGATCCGGTCCGGGTCGCGTTCGCCGGGCACACCGCTCAGCGTCACCGAGTACGCGGCATGGTCGGGAACGGCGACCGCGCCGTCGGCCACCGGGCCTGTCGGGCGCACCGCCTGCCCGGCCAGCCAGGCGCGGTCGTAGGGGTCCTCGTCGATGACGGCGTCGTCGGCGGCGGAGCCCTTCTTGTCCAGGACACCGCCGGCGACGACCGGCACGTCGGCGTCCACGACGACCGTGTAGGCACCTGCGGGCAGCCCGCCCAGGGGCAGGGTGGTGACCTTGCCCGGTTCGAGAGGCAGCTCCTCGCCCCCACGCAGCCGGACCGGTCCGTCAGGCCCGAGCACCGCGAGGTTCGCCGTGCCGGCCGCCGTGCCGGGAGTCAGCAGGTCGAGGCGCGGCGCGTGCGGGTCGTCCACCGGCTCGCCGGTGCTGACCACGCCTGAGACCGCTGTCGTGCGGGACGGCGCGGCCCCGCCCACGACGAGGTCGGCGCCCGCGGGCACCAGGCCCTCGATGCGGTGGTGCTGCACGTAGGCGCCCACGCGGCCGCCCTCGGCGGTGACGTGCAGCGCGAGCCGGCTCTGGTCGGGCGCGACGGCCTCGAGCATGGTGACGACCTGCTCCCCCGGCGGCACGACGACGAGCGACTGGCTCCCCAGCACCACGGGACCGGACGCACCCCAGGCCTCGAGCGACACGGTGGCCGGCGTCCGGCCGGGGTTCTGCAGCACCAGGCGGCCGCTCGAACCCACCGAGGTGCTGCCGCCGACCAGCCAGTGCTCGACGGACGGCACCGCGCACGGCCCCGCGACCATGCCGCGCAGGTCACCGTCGGTCGTCACCGACGCGACGGTCCCCGTCGCGTAGGTGGCGCCGCTCGGCGTCACGCGCACCGTGCGCGGCCCGGTGACCGCGCCCTCGCGCACCGCCGCTACGCCACCGGCCACGAGCGGGCCGGGGAGGTCCGGCGCCGCGGACCCGTCCAGGGTGGTGACCGAGGGCTCCGCACCCTCCGCGCCGTCCAGCACCGCGGCGGTGAGCGACGTCGTGGTCTCGCCGCGGACCGCGCTGAACTCGTCGTCGCCGACGTCCGGCTGCTGCAGCTCGGCGGGCATGGGGCAGACCAGCCCGGTCTCGGCCGCGGCCACGGGGACGGCGCGTACGGCGTCCGCCGGTGGCGTGACCCGCTCGCCGCCGCCCGTCGTGGCGAGGGCGGCGACCGCCATCGCGCAGAGGAGGCCACCCACCGCCGCGGCCGCTCGCCGGGCGACCGGCGGCACCACCAGCTTCTTGCGCTTCATCGAACCCTCCTGCGTCCCACCGGCAGGGCCAGCAGGGCGAAGACCACCAGCGTGAACGTCGTGAGCACCAGCCATACGGTGCGGTGGGGCGCCTCGTAGCGCACCACGAGGTGCCCGGCGTCAGGCCCGAGCGCGAACGCCTGCAGGCCCGCCGACTCCTCGACGGCCACCGGCTCCAGCCGGCGTCCGTCGAGGGTCGCGTGCCAGCCCGGTCCTGCTGCCTCCGCGAGCACGACGGCGCGGTCCGCACCGCCCGCGGTCACGTCGGCGCGGACGGCGGTTCCCCCGGACGGCAGCACCCGCTCCGTGGCGCCCGACTCCTCGATGCGGGCCCAGCCCGGCGCGGGTTCGCCCACCGGCGCGACCCGCCACACGGAGATCGCCTGCCCCTCGGTGACCCGGCTCATGCCAGGCACCATGTCGAGCGTCGCCACGAGGTCGCCGACGGCGCGCGCGGGATCCGTCCCGGGCGTCGCGCTCAGGCCGTGCGACCGGACCTGGACCGCACCGATCCCGAGGTCGGCGAGCTGTTCCGGCACTCCCTCGGTGGCGCCGGACACCAGCGCCGCGACCGCGTCGTCCAGGGTGCCCACCGGTTCGTCGCCCGCCCCGGCCCGATCGTCCGCCGTCGCCCTGGCCGTCGCGGAGATGTCGGCGAGCTGCGAGCCGTCGGCCCGCAGGAGGGCGTACTGCACCGTGTCGTCCGCGGCGCCGGTGCTGCCGGCCTCACCGGCGAACCCCACCTCCAGCACACGTGCCTGCCGAGGCGGAGCCTGCATCTGCTGCCCGACGGCGGGCACCACCGGGTCGGTGGTCACGTGCAGCATGCCGCTCCGCCCGGAGCCCGCGATGCTGCCCGAGCCGGACAGCCACGCGGCCGCCTGCGCGGCGGGAAGCAGGAGCGCGACCACCACCAGAGCGACCACCGCGACCTTGCGCGCCGAACCGAGGAAGCCCCGGAGCGACGCCCCGCTGTCGGCGAGCGCACGGACACCCGCGAGGGCGGCGGCGCTCAGGCCGAGCAGGACCAGCGACAGCCCGGGGCCGGACCACCTGCCGTCGCCCTGGGCCACGACCGCGACGGCGAGGCCCGCCGCCGCGACCAGCCAGCCCACGAGCGACGTCGCGGCGACGTGCTGTGCCGACTCCGGGACCCGCCTGCGGCCGATGCCCACCAGCGCCGCGCCGAGACCGACCGCCGCGAGCGCGAGCACCAGCGCGCCGAGCGCCCAGGGGCCCGCCGCCACGATCGCGCGGACGGCGGACGGCACGAGGCCGGCACCGGGCACGTCGAACCAGGGGGCGGGGACCGCGGGCAGGCCGAGCAGCAGCTCGAGGCCCGATGTGGTGCCCGGTGCCGGGACGCCGGACCCGGCCAGCGGCTCTGTCGTGAGCAGCCTGCTGTTGCCGTGGCGCAGTGCCGTCCACCAGAGCGGGGCACCGACCACGAACGCCGGTACCACCGCGAGCGCGAGGTAGATGCGGCGGCGCGGGGCCACGAGCAGCGCCCCGAGCAGCACCGCGACGGCCGCCGGGAGCAGCGCGGGCGCTCCGGCCACCACGCAGGCGAGCAGCAGACCGCTCGCACCTGCGGCGCCCAGCGAGCCGGAGCTCGTCCGGGACGCACGGGCGGTGACGCCTGCCGGCTCCTCCGCGGCGCCGTCGGGCGGCCCGAGCCTGTCGACCGCCTGGACGCCCACCGCACGGACCAGCGCGACGGCCGTCCAGGGCAGCAGCGCATGCGCCAGCACCCCGCCGAGCAGGCCACCGTCCAGCGCTCCGAGGAAGGCGGGGGCAACGGTCCAGGCGAACGCCGCGAGCGCGCGCAGCCACACCGAACGGGTCACCGTGCCGGCCGCTGCCCATGCCCCGACGGCGGCGACGGGCAGTGCGAGCAGGAGCACGGCGTCCACTGCGTGCTGCAGCGATCCGCCGGCCAGTGCGGAGAGGCCGGTCAGCACGAACAGCAGCGGGTCCGCCGGGGCGGCGGTGCCGAGCCCGTCGCGTACCCAGCCGGACGTCGCCGCCGACCAGGTGGTCGCCGTCGTGCCGCCCGCCGGCAGCAGCGCGCCGCCGACCAGGCGTCCGCCGGCCGCGAGGGCGCCGAGGGCGGGCCCGAACAGCGCCGCCGTCAGGCCGACGGCGGAGAGCACCACGGCAGCCAGTGCGGCCCGGCGACGGACGGCGAGCGCCTGCAGCTCTGCCTGCTCCAGCTCGGACGGGGCGGCGTCCACCCGGTGCGCCTCGCCGCGGGCGAGCCGCTTGTCGCGCCGCTCGGCGGCCACCTCGCGCCAGGTGCCCAGCAGTGGCCGCAGGACGCTGCGGGGTACTGTCGAGGTGCGCGCGATCCGGCGTCGGGCGCGCAGCAGCGGCCCCAGCCGGAACACGGCCCACAGCGGTGCGAGCAGCTCGTCGCGCGCCTGGTCGGGCTGCTTCATCGCGAGCCGGTAGCTCGCGGCGAACGGCGCCCACAGCACCATCGCGAACATCGCGAACGGCAGGATCCACGGCGCCACCGACGTCAGCCGCAGGTAGAGCTGGCTGCGGCGCCGGGCCCCCGAGGAGCCGGGAGCGTGCAGTGCGACCTGCGCGTGCCGCACCACGGCGTCGGGCACGACGACCACCCGGTGGCCGGCGAGCCGGACCCGCAGGCAGAAGTCCGTCGAGTCGCCGAGCTGGCCGTAGGCCGGGTCGGTGCCGCCGACCTCGCGCCAGACCGACGCCCGCACCAGCGCCCCGGCGAGGCCGACGGCGAGCACGTCCTCGCGCGCGTCGTGCTGTCCCTGGTCGATCTCCGTGTCGTCGATGCCGGTCATGCGCCGGCCGAGCGGCGAGACGGTGTGCCCCACCTCGACGAGCACACCCCGGTCGGACAGGTCGGGGTCGAGGGGTGTGCCGTCCGGGCCCGTCTCCCAGCGCCGCTGCTTGCAGCCCGCCACGGCCACGGCGTTCGAGTGCTCCACCGAACGGGTGAGGGCCGCCAGGGCGCCCGGGGCGGGGGCGGAGTCGTCGTGCAGGAACCAGAGCCAGCCCTGCTCCGGGGTGCCGACGGCGGCGAGCGCCGCCTCCACCGCGTCGCCGAAGGTGCGGGCGCCCGCACCGGCCACGAAGCGCGCACCGCCGAGCTGCAGGTCCTGGTGGCCGGACGTAGCGGGTGCGGTGTCGACGTCGACGACCACGACGGAGTCAGGGGTGCGGGACTGCGTCCTGAGCGCCGCGAGCGTCGCGGCGAGGTAGGGACTGCTGCCGCGTGTCACGACGACGGCGGTGACCGTGACGGCCACCGGCGCGGCGGTGGCCGTCTGGGCCGGGACCTTGGCCCAGACGGGACCGACCGTGTCCTCGTAGGGACCACGGTCTGGGCTGGGAGCCGACAGGCTGTCGGTACGTGGAGCGCTCATCTCGCTTCACATGATGCGGCGCGTCTGCGCCGACACGCCGCAGACGCGCCGGTCGAGGCACGCATCCTCCAGCGCAGACCTCAGACGGCGCGGCGCTTCAGCTTGCGCCGCTCACGCTCCGAGAGACCGCCCCAGATACCGAACCGCTCGTCGTTCTCCAGCGCGTAGTCCAGGCACTCGGCCCTGACCTCGCAGCCGGAACAGACCTTCTTGGCCTCGCGGGTGGACCCGCCCTTCTCCGGGAAGAAGGCCTCCGGGTCGGTCTGCGCGCACAGGGCGCGCTCCTGCCAGCCGAGCAGGGAGTCGTCCGGTTCGGTCAGCTCGTACAGCTCACCGAAAAGCGGCAGGACCCGTGCAACCGGCGCCGCCGTGTTCTCGGCGTCAGTCGGGAACTCCACGTCCGATTCCAGAATGTTCCACATGACGTGCCCCTCCATGCCGTGTCCGTGCTCCGGGCCTTGCCGGCCGACCATGCCGATCCATCTGCCGATCTGTCTTGCCGATCCATCGTGCCTGGCCAGACGTGCAGCTTCGAGACCCCGTTGCATATGCGCTACGAAAACTGCATACATGGAATTACACGCGTGTCGCCTGGAGTCGTCAAGCGGAAATGTGCTATCGCCCACGGATTCCACGGGTAATTCACCAGTCCTTCCGCAGGTCGTGGCGTACGTCTCACCTACTGCCCCGTTTTTGATATGTCGGGACACCCGGCGAGTCGCCACGCCGAAGGTCCGAGATGTGCCTGCCCGAGACCGGGACAGCGATCCCCGACGTCTTAGGCTGGCGGCATGCAGATCGCTCCCCGCAGCGGCGGCCCCGTGCCCGACGTCGCCACCCTCCTCGCCCGCCTCGCCGCCGACGGCGGCCAGCCCCGCCTCACCTGGTACGGGGACGACGGCGAGCGCGTCGAGCTCTCCGGCGCGGTCCTCGCCAACTGGGCGAGCAAGACCGTCAACCTGCTCGTCGAGGAGTTCGACGCCGCCCCCGGCACGCGGATCGTCGTCGACCTGCCCGTGCACTGGCGCACCGCGGTGTGGACGCTGGCGGCCTGGCGCGCGGGCGTGACGGTCGTGCTCCCCGGCGCCGAGGGGGCGTACCCGGACGTGGTGGTCACCGACAGCCCGGACCGCTGGTCCGACGACGGGGCGGACCTCGTCGTCGTCTCGCTGCCCGCGCTCGCCCGCCGGTACGACGGCGAGCTGCCGTCCGGCGCCATCGACGCGGCCTCCGCGGTGATGACCTACGGCGACGCCATCGGCTGGGTGCCGGAGGTCGACCCCGACCAGGAGGCGCTGGTGACCGCTGCGGGCGCCGTCGGGCACAAGGGCCTGGTCCCGGAGCCCGGCGAGGGTGCGCGCGTCCTGGTGGACGGGCGCGGGCCCGTGGCGGAGGTGCTGCGGGGTCTGCTGGGCGTCTGGGCAGGTGGCGGCTCGGTGGTCCTCACCTCGCCGGCGACCGCCGCGGAGCTCGAGCAGGACGAGGCCCGGCTGGCGCGTCTGCTGAGCACGGAGCAGGCGCAGCTGCCACAGGGGTAGGCACCCCGGTCCGAGACGTCGAAATGCCCGGTCGCAGGCCGTTTCGGACGTTGCCGCACAACGTCTTCGGTCTTCTCCACGAACCCTCTACGGTCCGACCCCGGGGGGCGCGCCGCCGTCCAACGGGCAGCACCTAGGATCTGAGGCCGTGACGTTCCCTGACTTCAGCGCCGGAGATGCGACGAGCCCAGCCACTGGGCCGTCCCATGCCCGCACGCTGAAGGGGATGAGCGGCGCGGCCAGGACGGTGGCGCTGGTGCTCGTCGCGGCGGTCTCGCTCGCGAGCGCGGGCGGGGTGGCGGCGGTGACCCAGCTGACCGGGAACATCGAGACCGCCCAGATGACGGTCCTCGGACCTGACCGGCCCAAGGTGGTGCTGCCGAAGGACCCGAACGCGGGCACCCCGCTGAACATCGTGATCATGGGCAGCGACTCACGCGGCGGGGACAACCGCGACCTGGCGGGCGGCGAGGACGCCGGCGCCCGGTCGGACACCACCGTGGTCATGCACATCTCGGGCGACCGGTCGCGGATCGAGATGATCTCGATCCCCCGCGACTCGACGGTCGACGTCCCGAGCTGCACCACCGAGGACGGCGCGACGACGGCCGAGCTGTACAGCACCAAGTTCAACGCCGCGTTCTCCCAGGGCGTGGTGGCCGGCGGGACTGTCGCCGACGGCGCCCTGTGCACGGTCAAGACCGTCGAGAAGCTGACCGGCGTCTTCATGAACGGCTTCATCGTCGTCGACTTCGCCGGGTTCTCGTCGATGGTCGACGCCGTCGGCGGCGTGGAGGTCTGCGTCGAGGAGCCGATCTACTCCGAGGACGCGAACCACCTGTCGCTCGACGCGGGTGCGCACACCCTCAAGGGCGTCAAGGCCCTCGACTACGCCCGGGCCCGCAAGGGCGACGGGCTGGGCGACGGCTCCGACCTGGGCCGGATCGGCAGGCAGCAGGAGGTCATGGCCTCGCTCGCGCGCAAGGTGCTGAGCCAGGAGGTCCTGACGAACCCCGCCAAGTCGCTCAATTTCCTCAAGGCGGTGACCCGATCCCTCACCATGAACGAGGAGCTCGCCAGCATCGACGGACTCGCCGGGTTGGCTTACTCCATGCGCAACGTGCGGCCTGACACGATCACCTTCATGACTGTCCCCAACGAGTACGACCCGGTACAGACGGCGAACGTGATCTGGACCGACGAGGCCGTACAGCTGTGGGACAACGTCAAGCACGACAGGCCTCTCGACTTCGACCCGGACGCACCGTCGGCCAGCCCGTCGGCTTCCGCCGACGCGTCGCCGTCCGCCCCGGGCGACGACGAGAGCGCGGACGGTACCTCCGAGCCCTCTCCCAGCTCGCCCGCTCCCAGTTCGCCCTCTCCCAGTCCGACAGAGATCAAGCAAGCCGGCGAAGAAGCCTTCACCGGCGCCGACACCACCAAGGTCTGCGGCTAGCCATGTCAGATCCCAGAGCGTCGAACCGATCGGCCCCAGGCGCCGACGACGACGTGACGCGCGTCCGGATACCACCCAGCTTCACGCCGCAGGGCGTGAGCGGGCGGCCCGGCGCCGACGATGCCATCCCGGTGGGTGACACCGGTGAGAGACCGCGTACTCTGCCGGGCGTGGCGTCGAGCCCTGAGCAGGGCGGGCCCGCCAACGCGGAGACGCCGGGTGTCGGGGTTCCCGGCGTCGGCGGCGCGCACCGTATCGGACGGCCGGAAGGCCACTCCGACGGCGCCCGCAGCGAACCACGCATACGCAGACAGTCTTCTCGGGAGGTACCGGTGTCCGGCCAGAGCAACAATCCCCCGCCCGTCCCACGGAGGTCGGGGATGCCGGCGCGCAACGAGTCGGGCGGGGCGCCACGCTCCATCCCGCCGCGTACCGCGCCGCGCGCCGGTGGCCAGCCACCGCAGGCGATCCCGCCGGGCCGCCCGGTCCGGGCGAGCGCGGGCCCCGTGCGTCCGACGCCGGTGCGTAGCGCGCCGCGGCCCCCGGCCGGCGGCGGTCGTGGTGGTGCTGGTGGCTACCCCGCCGGCGCTCTCGCCTCCGGCGGACGCGGTGGCAGCAACATCCGCATCCGCAAGGGCCGCGTGGCCGGCGTCATCGCCGTGCTGGTGCTGCTCGCCGTCATCGCCTGGCCGGTCGGGCTCCTGATCTGGGCCAACGGCAAGATCCAGCACGTCGAGGCGCTGTCCGGGGCGTCGAACACCCCGGGTACGACGTACCTGCTCGCGGGCTCGGACGCGCGCGGCAGCGGCGGTATCAACGACTCCACCTCGGGTGCGCGTACCGACACGATCATGCTGCTGCACAAGCCGTCGTCGGGGCCGGTCGCGCTCATCTCGATCCCGCGTGACACCTGGGCGGTCATGCCCGACGGCTCGGGCAGCAACAAGATCAACGCCGCGTACTCCTACGGCGGCGCGCCGATGCTGGTCAAGACGGTCGAGACGCTCAGCGGGCTCACCGTGGACCACTACGTCGAGGTCGGTTTCGGCGGCGTCGAGGGTGTCGTGGACGCCGTCGGCGGCGTGCGGCTCTGCCTGGACTACGACGTGCACGACGTGAAGTCGAAGCTCAAGTGGAAGGCCGGCTGCCACGTCGCGGACGGCAAGACGGCACTCGCGTTCTCGCGGATGCGGTACGCCGACCCGACGGGCGACATCGGCCGTGGGCAGCGCCAGCAGCAGGTCATCGCCCAGATCGGCAAGAAGGTCGCGGACCCGGCAGTCCTGGTCAACCCAGCCATGCAGGTCGGGATCGCCGACGCCGGGCTCTCGGCCCTCGTGACCGACACCGACTCGGGCATCATCGACATCGCGATGATGGGCCTCGCCTTCCGGACGGCGAACGGCGACGACGGCGTGACCGGCACCCCGCCGATCGCGTCGATCGGCTTCCGCACCCCCTCCGGTGCCTCGGCGGTGCTGCTCGACGACAACCAGACGCCCGAGTTCTGGGCCAAGATCCGCGACGGCGAATACGAGGCGGGCCAAGAGGTAGGCGGCATGCCGAAGTAGCCCTCCGCCGAGGTAGAACCGGGGCGAGTCCGGACACACGCTCTACTTCGCCGGCGGGCAGTCGGCGAAGTAGAGCGTCTGTCCGGACTCGCCCCGGTTCTCTCGACGGGTCGGGTCAGAGCTGGGCGCGGAGCTTCGCGCCCTTGGCGTGCGCCACCGCGCTCAGCTCCGCCTGGAACGCCTCCATGCGCTCCCGCAGGGCCGCCGCAGCGGGGCCCTCGCCCGACGCGAGGATGCGCGCCGCGAGCAGGCCGGCGTTGCGCGCCCCGCCGATCGACACCGTCGCGACGGGCACGCCGGCGGGCATCTGCACTATCGACAGCAGCGAGTCCATGCCGTCCAGGTACTTGAGCGGCACCGGCACCCCGATCACGGGCAGCGGCGTCACCGAAGCGAGCATGCCCGGCAGGTGTGCGGCGCCGCCGGCGCCCGCGATGATCACGCGCAGGCCGCGGCCCGCGGCCTGCCGCCCGTAGTCGATCATCTCGGTGGGCATGCGGTGCGCGGAGACGACGTCGACCTCTACCGGCACGTCGAACTCGCGCAGCGCCTCGGCGGCTGCCTCCATGACCGGCCAGTCGGAGTCCGACCCCATCACGATGCCGACCTGTATGCCGATCTGCGGAGTGGTGCTCATGCGTTCGCCTCTTCCTCGGTGGTGGTCTCGACAAGCTCGACCACCGGAGCCGACTCGCCGCGCAGCAGTGCCGCCGCCGCGATCGCCCGACGCCGGACCTCGTCCAGGTCGTCGCCGCTCACGTTCACGTGGCCGAGCTTCCGTCCCGGCCGGATGCCCTTGCCGTACAGGTTCACGCGCGCCTCCGGGAAGGCCGCGAGCAGCTCCGGCAGCGCGTCCGTGAGCTCGTCCAGCGTGGAGCCGAGCACGTTCGCCATGACGGTCCACGCCGCGACCGGCTCGGTGGCGCCGAGCGGCAGGTCCAGGACGGCGCGCAGGTGCTGCTCGAACTGGCTGGTCACGGCGCCGTCGATAGTCCAGTGGCCGCTGTTGTGCGGGCGCATGGCGAGCTCGTTGACCAGGACCGTCGGCACGCCGTCCGCTCCGGTGACCTCGAACATCTCGACCGCCAGCACGCCGGTCACGTCGAGCCCCTCGGCGACCGTCCTCGCGATCTCGCGCGCGCGGGCGTCGAGCTCCGCGGACAGGCCGGGTGCCGGGGCGATCACCTCGGAGCACACGCCGTCGCGCTGCACCGACTCGACGACGGGCCACGCCCGCACCTCGCCCGACGGCCGCCGGGCCACCAGCGCGGCCAGCTCGCGCACGAACGGCACCTTCTCCTCGACCAGCAGGGGCGGGCCGCCGTCGGCCACGCCGGCGAACCAGTCGGCGACGTCGTCCGGGGACGAGACCACGCGGACGCCCTTGCCGTCGTAACCGCCGCGGGAGGTCTTGACGACGGCCTCGCCGCCGACCTCCGTCAGGAAGGCCGCCAGGGCGGCCCGCCCTTCCTCGGGGGACGACGACGGCAGCGGAGCCCACCGCGGGCACGGCACGCCGAGCTCCGTGAGCCGCTGCCGCATCACTATCTTGTCCTGCGCCTGCACCAGCGCGTGCGGGCCGGGGCGCACCGGCGTCCCGTGCTCGATGAGGTCCGTGAGCAGGGCGTTCGGCACGTGCTCGTGCTCGAACGTCAGCACCGACGCCGCAGCGCCGTCGGCGGGCGCGATGAGCGAGCGGATCGCCGCCTCGTCCGAGGCCGCACCCACCGGCGTGTCCGTCACGACCTGCGCGGCGGACGACCCCGGCTCCTCCACCAGGACCCGCAGGTGGATGCCCAGCTCGCCGGCGGCCGGGGCCATCATCCGGGCCAGCTGCCCGCCTCCGACCACCGCTACGACGGGCGGTCCCGATGGAGACGGGGCGGTGCCGGACGGCTCAACAGAAGACGAGGGCCGGTCGGCCGGGAGGGAATCGAGTGTTGCGCTCACGTGAGTGAAGCCTACCGGCGGCCGCGGCCCTTCTTCTGGCCGAAGCTGGAGATCTTCGACCCCACCGGCAGCACCTGGTGGGGGTCGAGCGTCTTGGGCACGCCCGACAGGAACACCGAGAACACCGGCGGCGTGCGCTGGGTGAGCTGGAGGTTTCCGCCGTCCGCGGCGACCAGGTCCTTGGCCAGCGCGAGCCCGAGGCCCGTCCCGGCGCCCAGCGTGACGCCGCGCTCGAAGATCTTGCCCTGCATGTCCTCGGGCACGCCGGCGCCCTCGTCCGTGACCTCGATGGCCATGGCGCCCCGCTGACCCTCGCGGATCCGCAGGGTCGTGGTGCCGTCGCCGTGCTTGAGCGAGTTCTCCAGCAGAGTGGACAGCACCTGGGCGAGCGCGCCGGGGGTGGCCAGGACACGGGCACCGCCGGAGTCCTCGACGTTCAGGTGCCGGCCCGCCCGTTCGAAGGACTCGCGCCACTCCTCCTCCTGCTGGAGGAAGACGACGGCGACGTCCACGGACTCAGTGGTGCCGCCCTGGGCGCGCCGCGAGCGGGAGAGGAGATCGTCGACCACGCCGACCAGCCGCTCCACCTGCTCGAGCGAGATCCGGGCCTCCTCCTGCACGTCCGGCTCGGTGGAGGTGAACGTGATCTCCTCCAGGCGCATGGTGAGCGCCGTGAGCGGTGTGCGGAGCTGGTGGGAGGCGTCCGACGTGAACTGTCTCTCCACGGCGAGCCGCGCCGCGAGCCGGTCGGAGCTCCGCGCCAGCTCGGCCGCGACCAGGTCGATCTCCTCCACGCCGGACGGGTCCAGCCGTGGCCGCACCTGTCCCGCGCCGAGCTGTTCGGCCGAGGCCGCCAGGTACACGAAGGGTTGCGCGAGCCGGTTCGCCTGCCAGGCGGCCGTGACGGCACCCGCGGCGAAAGCGCCCACGCTGCCGAACACGACGAGCACCACGACGTTGATCGCCTTGATGTACGCCGGCCAGGCCGAGACGGAGATCACCACGCCCGTCACGGGCTGGTCCTCGGAGGTGGACCCCTTGTCGATGGTGGCTCCGGCCACGGGCTCGCCCGCGGTGAGCTGCACGCCGTCGGGCTGGTTCACCGTCACGTGCGCGACGATGTCGGTGCTCTGCGGCTGGACCGCCCGGTCCAGCACCGACTGGTCGACAAAGCCGGTGTCGGCGGCGGAGCGGTTGCGCTCGTAGGAGTTGACCGCGGACGACAGAAGGTCCTGCGCCCGGGTCTCGACCCGGGCGACCTCCTGGTCGTAGATGTATCGCGCGCCGAAGATCGCGAGCGGGATACCCAGGAGCAGGACGGCGACCGCAACCGCGGCGATCGTCGCCTGCAGCACGCGGGCGCGCACTGGCTAGCTCGCCCCGATCTCGAAGCGGAAGCCGAGACCGCGCACGGTGGAGACGTAGCGCGGTGCGTTGGCGTCGTCGCCGAGCTTGCGACGCAGCCAGGAGACGTGCATGTCCAGCGTCTTGGTCGAGCCGACCGGGTCCGAGCCCCAGACGTCGCGCATGAGCGTGTCCCGGACGACCACGGAGCCGGCGTTCTGCACGAGGACGCGCAGCAGGTCGAACTCCTTGGTGGTCAGGTGCAGCTCGCGGTCACCCTGGAAGGCACGGTGCGCGGAGACGTCGACGCGGACGTCCTGCGCGTGCAGCTCCTCCTCCTCGCCGGTCTCGCCGTGCGAGCGGCGCAGGAGAGCCCGCACCCGCGCCAGCAGCTCGGCAAGCCGGAAGGGCTTGGTGACGTAGTCGTCGGCGCCGGCGTCAAGGCCCACGACGAGGTCTACCTCGTCGGCACGGGCGGTCAGCACCAGCACGGGCACGGTGAGGCCATTGGCCCTGATCTCGCGCGCGACATCGAGCCCGTCCATGTCCGGAAGGCCCAGGTCCAGAACTACGATGTCCGCACCGGTCGAGCTCTCGATCGCACCTTTGCCGGTTCCTTGCACGACGACGTCGTATCCCTCACGGGAGAGCGCTCGTGCCAACGGCTCGGCAATGGCCGGGTCGTCCTCGGCTAGGAGTACGTGAGTCATTTCGCCATCGTAGGGCATAACCGACGCTCTGGCGCTACCCGGGCACACACGGGACGGCCGTACTACCGAATCCTTTCGGTAGAGCGAGCCATGGCGCAAGTGCTACCACGGTATGACGCGCCACCGCAACGGTTCGACCTACTCTGACCTGCATGGGTTGGTACGAGCGGTGGGCAGAGTGGGCGGAGCGCTACCGGTTCCTCGTCGACCTCTGCTGGACGCTGCTGGCGGCGCTGTTCGCACTGACCCTCGCCGCGTCGTCCCCGAGCACGTTCAGCCTCGGCGGCGGCCAGGCCGTGCTCCTCTCCGCCGCCGTGCTCGCACCGCTCCCCTGGTGCCGTACGCGACCCGTGGCCTCGTGCGTCGCGGTGTTCGTGGTGTGCATGCTGCAGATCACGGTGCTGGGCACCCCGCTGCTGCTCCCGGCCGACCTGGCGGTGCTCGTGTCGATGTACTGCGTGACGGTGTACGGCCCCCGCTGGGCGTACTGGATGGCCTGCGGGATGGCGGTGGTCGGTTCGGTCTCCGTGGGCATCTCGTTGTGGCTCTACAACGGCGGTTCACCGATGTCCGTCACACCGATGATCATCCTGTGCCTGGCCCTGCTCGGCTGCTCGTTCGCGTTCGGCCTGGTGCGCCGGTCGCGGCGGGCGATGATCACCGCGATGCGGGACCGCGCCGAGCGCCTCGAGATCGAGCGGGACCAGCAGGCCCAGATCGCCACGGCGGCCGAGCGGTCGCGCATCGCCCGCGAGATGCACGACATCGTCGCCCACTCCCTGTCGGTGATCATCGCGCAGGCCGACGGCGGGCGGTACGCCGCGGCCGCCGACCCCGCCGCCGCCGCGCGCTCCCTCGGCACCATCGCCGAGACGGGCCGTGCCGCCCTCGCCGACATGCGGCGGCTGCTCGGGGTGCTGCGGCAGGACCAGCCCAGCGCCGCGACCCCGCTGGGCCTGATGGCGCCGGGCACCGGGACACCCGCCGGCACGGCCCCTCAGGGCGCAGGGAGCGGCACCGGCGGACCGGGCGGCGCCCTGCCCGCGGTGCCACCGCCGTCGGGCGGCGCTGCCCCTTTGCGGCCCCAGCCCGATACCGGCGACATCGCGGGCCTGGTCGACCAGGCCCGCGACGACGGGCTGCGGGTCTCGTTCGCCCGGGTGGGCGTCGAGCGACGCCTGCCGCCCGGTGTGGGGCTCACCCTGTTCCGGGTGTGCCAGGAGTCGCTCACCAACGTGCGCAAGCACGCGGGCCCGCGGCCCGCCGTCACGGTCCTGCTGCGCTGGGGCGAGGAAGAGGTGGAGCTGCGCGTGGACGACGACGGCCGCGGCCTGGCGGCCGACGGCTCCCCCGGCCCCGACGAACCGCCGCCCACCGCCGGGTACGGCCTGCTCGGGATGCGCGAGCGTGCCGAGATGTTCGGCGGCACGCTCTCCGCCGGCCCGCGCCGGGGCGGCGGCTTCTCGGTGCGGTTCGTCATCCCCATCCCGCGTGCCGAGCACGCGGGCCAGAACGACACACAGAACGACACACGAGGAGCACGATGACCTACTCCCCCGACGAACCCGCCCGGCCCGTGCGGGTCGCGCTCGTCGACGACCAGCCACTGGTCCGCGCAGGCCTGCGCATGGTCATCGACTCCCAGCCCGACCTGCAGGTGGTGGTCGAGGCCGACGACGGGCGCGACGCGCTGCACCGGCTGGCGACCACGGCGACCGACGTCGTGCTGATGGACGTGCGCATGCCCGGGATGGACGGCCTGTCCGCCACCCGGGCCCTCCTGGCCGACGGCGCCGCCGCGGCAGCGGGCGACCCCCGGGTGGTGGTGCTCACCACGTTCGACCTGGACGAGTACGTGCTCGATGCCATCCGGGCGGGGGCCAGCGGCTTCCTGCTCAAGGATGCGCAGCCGGAGGAGCTGCTGACGGCGATCCGGACGGTGCACCAGGGGGACGCGGTGATCGCGCCGTCGTCCACCCGGCGGCTCATGGAGCGCCTGGTCACCGCCCTGCCGCCGGAGGAGGCGGCGGGCCCGCAGGAGGCCCTGGCCGCCCTGACGAGCCGCGAGCGCGAGGTGCTCGTGCTCATGGCCCGGGGGCGTTCCAACACGGAGATCGCCACCGACCTGTTCGTCGCCGAGGCGACGGTCAAGACGCACGTCGGACGCATCCTGTCGAAGCTCGACGCCCGCGACCGCGTACAGGCGGTGGTCACCGCCTACGAGACCGGCCTGGTCCGCCCCGGCTCCTGATCCGCCGCACCCCTCACGCCGCCGCGAGCGCCGCCAGCGGATGCGTCCGGACGGCGGCCCGAGCAGGCACCACCGAGGCGACCAGCCCAGCGACCAGGGCGACGCCGAGGACCACCAGGATCTCGGTCCACGGGACGACCAGCGGCACCCTGCCGAGGGCCGACAGCGCGGTGGTGGCGCCCGCCCAGCCGTACAGGAGGCCGAGCACCACACCGAGCACGGCGCCCACGACGGCGATGACCATGCCCTCGACGGCGAGCGTGGCCCGGAGCTGTGCCTTCGAGAGCCCGATGGCCCGGAGCACGGCGTTCTCGCGGGTGCGGTCCATGACGGACAGCGACAGCGTGTTGGCGACACCGACGAGGGCGATGAGCACGGCGACGGAGAGCAGCCCGACCACTATGCCGAGGATCATCTCGACGATTCTCTGGTAGGCGGCCTGCTCGACGAACATCCCGGCGACCCGCACGGTCTCCCCGGTGGTCGAGACGGCCTCCTGCACGTCCGAGACGACGGACGTGGCGTCCGCGCCCTCGTCGACCTTCGCCCAGACCTCGCCGGCGGAAATGCCCGCGTGGAAGGCGGCGAGGTCCTGCGGCGTCAGATAGGCGCGGTCGGCCTGCGAGCCGCTGTGCACGACGTCGAGCGTCACGTCACCGTCGGGCCCGGTGAGGACCGTCGTGTCGAGGCCCGCCAAGCCGTACAGCTCGGCCGCCCGCTCAGGGACCACGAGGGTGCCGGGCCGCAGTGCGTCCGCGTCGACCGGGGTGTTCGCTACCGACCGCAACGCCTCCGGGTCGACGACGGCGAGCTGGACCGGCCTGCCCCCGTCCGCCCGCTCGGCCGACACGCTCGTCACCTCGATCACGGTGCGCAGTCCGTCGGCGCCGCGCAGGGCGTCGAGCACCGTTCGGGGGACGGCCGTGGCGGAGCCGTCCCTGTCGTACGTGGTGCTCGTGGCCTGGAGGTCGACGGGGAAGCGCTCGTCCAGCTTCTCGTCCATCGCGACCCGTGCGCTCGCGGCACCGGTCGTCATCATCGAGACCAGGGTGACGCCGATGAGCAGCGCGGTGGACGTCGCCGCCGTCCGCCGCGGGTTGCGCAGGGTGTTGGCCGACGCCAGGCGTGCCGCAGGCCCTCCTACGCCCGCGACGCGGCCGAACGCGGCGGCGACGCGGGGCAGCCAGAAGACGGATCCGACGATGACGCCGACCAGCGACAGGGAGCCGCCGAGAACCGTCGCGAACAGTCCGACGTCGATGCTGCCGGACATCCCGAGGGCCACGCCCCATGCCAGGAGCGCGAGCCCTCCGACGGTGGCGAGCACGGCGAGCACCGCCCTCCCGCGCGCGGGCCCGCACCGACCGGGTGCGGCGGCGGGGCGCATGGCGGCGAGCGGGGCGACGAGGGACGCGGCCCGGGCCGGGGCGAGCGCGGCGGCAAGGGTCACCAGGAGACCGGCCGCGAGGGGGATCAGGAGGGCGGGCGCGCTCGGGGTGATGCTCGGCGGCAGCGCGACGCCGAGGTCGAAGCCCGGCGCGACCATGAGCCCCACCTGCACGAGCAGGGATCCGACGGCGACGCCCGCGACCGAGGCGAGCGCGCCGAGGATCGCGGCCTCGAGCAGCACGCCGCGGTAGATCTGTGCGGTGCTCGCACCCACGCAGCGCAGGAGCGCGAGGTCGCGCGACCGCCGCGCGACGAGGACCTGGAGCGTGTTCGTGATGACGAGTCCCGCGACCACCAGGGAGACGGCGGCGAGAGCGAGGGCGAACACGAGGTAGACGATGTTCTGGCCGCCGGAGATCGCCGAGACGACGTCCTCCGCGCGCTCCTCGGGCGTGGTGACCTCGGTGGCGGACGGGACGGCCGCGGCAAGGGCGCTCTTCGCTGCCTCGAGGGCGGCCTCGTCGCCGGGCCGGTCCAGGGCGACAACCAGCGTCCGCATGCCTGGCGGCTCGGCCGCGCCCGCCTCGTCGGCGATCCGCTTCTCCAGCGCCTCGGCGGTGATGACCGCCACGCCGCCGCCCGCCGCGTAGGTGCCCAGCGGGTCGTCGACGAGGCCTGACACCGTCAGCTGCTCGGCGACCTCCTGGCCGCCGTAGCACTCGGCGCCGTCCTTGTCGGCGGCGGGGTCGCCGCCGCGCAGGCAGCGGGTCGACGCGACGGTGTCGCCGACGGAGACGCCGAAGAGCTTCGCGGCGTCCACGGGGAGCACTATGCGGTCGGGGCGGTCGGCCCAGGCGCCGTCGGCCAGGACCAGGGGCGACAGCCGCGGGTCGGAGGGGTTGGCGACGAGCGACTGGTGGACCGTCCGGCCGCCGTGGCTGAGCTCCGCGTAGGCGCCGTGGAACCCGTCGGCCGCCGCCACGCCCTCGACTGCCCGTACCGCCTCCGTGTCGGCGGAGGTCATGGTGCCGTCGCGGTCGAAGACCACGAGGTCGGCGGAGGCGTACTGCGCGGCCACCTGGGCGTACGTGGTGCGGGTGACGATGGTTCCGGCCTGCAGCGTCGCGGCCACGAACGCGGTGCTGATGACTATGGCGACGCCTGCCGCGGCGAGCCGGCGGACGCCGCGCCGCAGCTGGCCCAGGGCAAGGCGGGTGGTGGGGTGGGCGGTCAGCACGCGGAGCCCTGCCGGCTCCCCGGGAAGTGCACGATGGTGTCCACGAGATCTCCCTCGAGTCGTCGTTGGGGCTGGCCGCGTGCTGACCGGTACTGCTGATCGGTACTGCCGATCGGTAGGGCTGGCGGGCTACTCCGCCGCGAGCGCCGCCACCGGGTGGGTACGGACCGCGGCCCGCGCCGGCACGACGGAGGCGAGCAGCCCGGCCACGAGGGCCACGCCGAGCACCATCGCGACGTCGGCCCACGGGATCACGAGCGGCACGTCGCCCATCGAGGAGAGCGCGGTGGTGGCGCCGGCCCAGCCGTACAGGACGCCGAGCACGACACCCAGCGCGGCCCCCACGCCGGCGATGAGCATCCCCTCGATGGCGAGCATGGTCCGCAGCTGCGCCTTCGAGAGCCCGATGGCCCGGAGCATGGCGTTCTCCCGGGTGCGCTCGATGACGGACAGCGACAGGGTGTTGGCGACGCCGATCAGGGCGATCACCACCGCCACCGCCAGCAGGCCCACCACGATGCCGAGGATCACGTCGATCACCTGCTGGTAGCTCTGCCGCTGGACCACCGCGCCGGTCACCTCGACCACCTCGTCGGTGGTGGACACCGCGTCCTGCACGGAGGCGACCGTGCCGGCGACGTCCTGCCCCTCGGCGACGCTCGCCCATACCCGGTTGGGCCGGAGGTCCGGATAGATGGCCGCGAGGTCCTGCGGCACGAGGAACGCGTACGCGTACTGGGCGTCCACCCCGACGATGTCGAGGGTCGTCCTCCCGCCGGGGCCGGTGAGCTCGATCTCGTCCATGCCCTCGAGGCCGTAGTTCTTCGCCACCCCGTCCGGGACGACGAGCGTCCCGGGCTGCAGCGCGTCGAAGTCCTCAGGCGTGTTGACGACGTCGCGCAGCTGGTCAGGTGTCGCTGCGAGCGTGGGGACCCACTGCTCGTCCGCCGTGGAGACCGATGCGTCGGTGACCGCCGCGGTGGACCGCAGCCCGCCCACGCCGTCGACCACGTCGACGACCGCACCGGGCATCGCGGCCATCTGCTCGCCGTCGTAGGTGGTGGTCGCGACGTCGACGTCGACGGGGAACTGGGCGTCGAGCTCGTTGTCCAGGGTGGTGCGTGCACTGGCGGCACCCGTCGTCATCATGCCGACAAGGGTCACGCCGATCAGCAGCGCGGTGGACGTCGCCGCCGTCCGGCGCGGGTTGCGGAGCGTGTTCGCCGCCGCGAGCCGGGCCGACGGCCCTGCCGCGCCCACGAGCCTGCCGATGCCGGCGGCGACCTTCGGCAGCCAGAACACCGAGCCGATGATCACGCCGATCAGGGAGACGGACCCGCCACCGACGGCGGCCAGCAGGCCGACGTCTATGCGTCCCTGCAGGCCCAGCACGATCCCCAGGGCCAGCGAGGCGAAACCGCCGACGGACATGATCGTCGCGAGGACGGCGCGGGCCCGCCCGGCGCCCTTGCCCAGCGTCGGGGCGTCGGCGGGCCGGAGCGCGGCCAGGGGCGCCACTCGCGAGGCCGCACGCGCCGGGGCGAGGGCGGCGGTGAGCGTGACGAGGATGCCGACCGCGAGCGGGGCGATGAACACGGGTGCGCTGAGGCTGACGGTCTCGGGGAGCGGCACGCCGAGGTCGAAGGCCGGTGCGATCATGAGGCCGGCCTGGACCAGCGCGCTACCCACGACGATGCCCGCGAGGGACGCGAGCGTGCCGAGGATGGCCGCTTCGAGGAGGACGCTGCGGTAGAGCTGGCCGGTGCCCGCACCGACGCAGCGCAGCAGCGCGAGGGTGCGGGAACGCTGCGCGACGAGCACCTGGAAGGTGTTCGCGATGACGAGACCCGCCACGACGAGCGCCACGGCGGCGAACGTCAGGACGAAGATCAGGAAGACCAGGTCCTGACCACCGGACATGCCGGCCACCATCTGCTCGGCATGCTCGTCGGTGGTGGTGACGTCCGTGGCCGCGGGGACGGCGTCCGCCAGGGCGGCGCGCACCGGTTCGACGGCGGCGGGGTCGTCGAGCGCGACGACTATCGTGCCGATCGTCGCAGCCA
The DNA here is from genome assembly GCF_042654905.1 of Promicromonospora alba. Lineage (NCBI taxonomy): Bacteria > Bacillati > Actinomycetota > Actinomycetes > Micrococcales > Promicromonosporaceae > Promicromonospora > Promicromonospora alba. The sequence continues at coordinate 609,844 of NZ_JBHSFI010000008.1, read as the reverse complement.
TGTCCGGCGCCGACTCGTCGGCGATCCACTGCGCGAGCGTGGGTGCGCTCAGGACGGCGGCGCCGCCCATGGCGCTGTAGGCGTCGTACGGGTCCTGGACGAGGCCGACCACCGTGAGCTTGTCGACGACCTCGTGACCCTCGTAGGTCTCCGAACCGTCCTCGAGCTTCGTCGGCTCGGTGTCCGTCACCCAGCGGGAGGAGGAGACGGTGTCACCGAGGCCGACGCCGAGCCGTTCGGCGACGTCCTCGGGCAGCGCGATCTCGTCGCCGGCCGCCGGCCACTCGCCGTCGGACACCTCGAGCGGCGTGAGCCGCGGGTCGGACGCCGCACCGACCACGCCCTGGAAGATCGACTTCCCGCCGTGGTTGAGCTCCGTGTAGAACGTTTCCTGCGCGTCGGCGGCTGCGACGCCCTCGACGCCCCGGGCGGCCTCGACGTCGGCCTCGGTCAGGGACTGGGCGTCGTCGAAGACCACCAGGTCGGAGTCGGCAAGGGTCGCCGAGACCTGGGCGTACGTGGTGCTGGTGATGATGTTGCCGGCCAGCAGCGTGGCGGCGACGAAGGCGGTACCGATGGCGATGGCGACGCCTGCCGACGCCAGCCGGCCCGCGCTACGACGCATCTGTCCCAGGGTGAGGCGGGTTGCGGGCATGGAGCCGGCCATCAGGCACCTGCCCCGCTGGTCGTGCTGCCCGGACGGCTGGTGACGGCGGGTTCGAGGGTGCGCAGCGCGTCCAGCCCGGCCATCGCGGAATCAGGCGTGGGATCACTGATGTCGCCCGCGATACGGCCATCCGCGATCAGGACAGCGCGGTCCGCGTACGCCGCAGCCGACGGGTCGTGCGTGACCATGATGATCGTGCGGCCCAGCTCGCGTACCGAACGGCGCAGGAACGACAGCACCTCGGCCCCGGAACGCGAGTCCAGGTTGCCGGTCGGCTCGTCCGCGAACACCACATCAGGCTGGGCGATCAGGGCACGCGCGATCGCGACACGCTGCTGCTGCCCACCCGAGAGCTCCCCCGGACGATGCGTGAGCCGGCCCCTCAGACCCAGGGTCTCCACCAGGGTGTCGAACCAGGCACGGTCCACGGTGCCGCCCGCGAGCTCGACCGGGAGCGTGATGTTCTGCTCGGCCGTGAACATCGGCAACAGGTTGAACTGCTGGAACACGAACCCGACCCGGTCCCGGCGCAGCCGCGTCAGGGCCTTGTCGTTCAGGCCCGTGATCTCCGTCTCGCCGAGGAACGCCTGACCGCTGGTCGCGGAGTCCAGCCCCGCGAGCAGGTGCATCAGCGTCGACTTGCCCGAGCCCGACGGGCCCATGATCGCCGTGAACCGGCCCTGCTCGAAGTCGACGTCCACCCCGTCCAGGGCCCGCACGGTGGCCTCGCCCTTCCCATAGGTCTTGGTCAGGCTCCGGGCCCGTACGGCGCGGGCGGCACTGCCCGGCATGGGGGCCGGCTGGTCCGCCGGGACGTACACGGTGGTGTCCACGAGTTTGCTCCTCGAGTCGTCGATAGCTTCGTTGTTGCTGCGGCTGTGCTGCGGGCGGTCGCCGGTGGCGGCTCGCACCGGACGGTGCGGGTGCGGGGAGGTCCCCTGCTCGCTGTCCGGAAGTGGTCCGGCCTTCCCGGGTCTGAACCCGGTACGGCCGGCAGATACGAACCTACGGAGCCGGGACCCGTCTGGGCATCGGGCGTCGGCCTGATCCTTCCCGGACCGTGTCATCCCCTGGTCGTACATCCGGCCGCCCCCGGGTAGGGGCACTCACCCAGGGGTTGTGCCGTAGCGAGCACGACGGCGGGCCTGTGGAAACCGGGATCGTGCACAGGAACCCCTGCAACGGCCCCGATCCGGGCGCATGGACGGCGAGGCTGGGGCCCATGACCCGACCCCCGTCGTCCGAGGGCGCCGTGCGCGTGACCCTGCACCCTGGCGAGGACCTCCTCCTGCGCCCCGGCACACGCCTGGCCGACCTGCGCGCGCCCCTCGCGACGCTCGTCCGGCGTCCGGAGCTGCGGTACGCCACCTTCGCCGTCGACGGCGAGCCCCTGGCCGACGACCAGGTGGTCGGCGAGCGCCCCCTGCTGCCCGGCGCGGTCCTCGGGGTACGGCGGACGAGCCCGCACGGGGCCGGGCCGGCACCGGGTCCCGGTCTCCCGTCCGCCGCGGCCCAGCCCTGGCTCGTCGCCCGTGTGACCGGGTCCGACGCGGGGACGGTCGTCGGGGCCAGCGGACCGCTGGCCGTGCTCCGGGTCTGGGCCCGCATGCGGCGGGGCGGGCGCATGGCGGTTCGCAGGACGCGGGGCGCCGCGGCGTGGATCATGCCCCGCACCACGCCCCCGCACAGCGGCGTGCACTGGACGCTCGCGCTGCTCCCCGCGGCCGCGTCACTGAGCCTCGCCGCGGCGCTGCGTCAGCCGCTCCTGGCGGTGTTCGCGCTGGTAGGCCTGGCTGTGGCGCTCCCGCAGCTTCGTGCCGCACGGCAGCGGACCGCGACCGACGGCGCGCCACGGAACCGGTCGCAGGAGCTGCCGGGACCGGCCCGTCTCCTGGCGTTCGCGCATGCCGCGCACCACGTGTCGCCCGGCGCGTGGGCGGCCGCGCTGGCCGCCCACGCCACGGCGCGCGCGCCCGGCACGCCGGGCGCCCCGGGCACTCCCCCGGCAACGCCCGCACGCCTCCTGCCCCCGCCGTCCGACGGCCCCTGGGAGGGACTGCTGCACGACGGCGCCGTCGCCGTGCTCGGGCCCCGGGAGCTGGCCCGCTCCGTCGCCCGCGCGCTCGTCGCCGACCGTGCCGCACGGGGAGCCGAGGTACGGGTCGGCCCCGGCACTCATGGCTGGTCCTGGGCCCGCTGGCTCCCCCAGGGCGGGCCGCTCGTCGTCGTCCTGGACGACGACGGCGCCACCGCAGCGGCCCCCGGTCCCCTCACCGGCCCCGGCGACCGCCTCGTGGTGTCCGTCGGAGCCGTACCGCCCGGCTGCCGCGCCGTGGCCGACGTGCTCGACGCGCGCCGCGTCCGGATCACCGGACCCGACGGAGCAGCCCGCACCGTGCCGCTCGTCGGCGTCACCACCGAATGGGCCGAGCACCTGGCCCGCCTCCTCGCCGGCGCCGCCCGGCTCGGCCGCATCGTGCCCGGCGCACCCCCGGAAGACGCCCGGCTGCCCGCCGTCGTGCCCCTGACCAGGGCCCACGGCCTTGCCGAAGTGCCCGGACCACCGGCGCTCGCAACGCTCTGGGGCAGCGCGGACAGCTGGGCGGTGCCGCTGGGCACAGGGGCCGACGGCGCACCCGTACGCCTCGACCTGGTCCGTGACGGACCGCACCTGCTCGTCGCCGGCACGACCGGGTCGGGCAAGTCGGAGCTGCTCCAGACACTCGTGCTCGGGCTCGCCCTGACCCGTTCGCCTGCCGACCTGGCCCTCGTGCTGGTCGATTTCAAGGGCGGAGCGAGCCTCGGCGCGTGCCCGGGACTGCCGCACGTCGTCGGCCAGGTCACCGACCTGGAGCCGGGCCTCGCGGCACGGGCACTCTCCGGGCTGCGGGCAGAGCTGCGCCGTCGTGAACGCGTCCTCGCGGCCCACGGCGTGCCGGACGTCGCCGCCCTGCCGCCCGGCGTGCTGCCCCGGCTGGTCGTGGTGATCGACGAGTTCCGGGCACTGGCCGACGACTTGCCCGAGTTCCTGCCGGCCCTGCTGCGCGTCGCGGCACAGGGGCGGTCGCTCGGTGTGCACCTGGTGCTCGCGACACAGCGGCCGGGTGGGGCCGTCGGGCCGGACCTGCGGGCCAACGTCAGCGCACGGATCGCGCTCCGCGTCACCGACGCCCTCGAGTCGCGGGACGTGCTCGACGACCCCGCCGCGGCGCACATCCCGGTCACGGCACCGGGCCGGGCGGTGCTGCGTCTGGGATCCGCACCGCCCGTGACCCTGCAGTGCGCACACGTCACCGCGCCACCCGAGGCGGAGCTTCCCCTGGTGCGCCGCGCCCCGGCCTGGCCGGCGGCTCCCGGCAGCACGCCGGACCAGCAGCCCGTCGGCCGACCGAATCCCGGGCGGCCAGATCCCGCACGGCCGGCTTCCGCACGACCGGTTCCCCCACGGCCGGACGCCGCAGCGCTCGTGGTCGACGCGGCCCGCCGCGCCGCGGACCAGCTGGGCCACGTCCCGGGCGCCCCGCCGTGGCTGCCACAGCTCCCCCGCCGTGCCACCGTCTCCGACCTGCCACCGGCGACCCGGCGCGACCGGACCGGACTCGTCCTCGCCCTCGGCGACGACCCGGACCGGCAGCGTCGCACGACGGTCACGTGGAAACCTGGCGACGGCCATCTAGCGGTCGTCGGACGGGCACGCTCAGGACGAACCACGGCACTGGTCACCCTCGCCGTCGCCGCACTGCAGCAGGGCTGGACAGTACGAGGGATCGCACGCGATCCGCGCTCGTTCGCGCCCCTCGAACACTTTCCCGGCTACGGAGGCACCGTCCGCCCGGACGACGCAGGGGCGGTCGCCGGCATGCTGGCCGCCGCAGCCCCCGACGCAGCCCCCGGCGCGGAAACCGACACCGGTTCGAGCCGCACGCTGGTGCTCGTCGACGCGGCAGAGGACGTGCGCGGAACCCTGCCACCAGCGGCGTTGCGGTCAGCGGTGGCGTTCGCGCTCGCGACCGACAGCCCGTCGGTGGGCGGCCTGGCCGCGCGGGTGGGGCCGCGGCTGGTGCTGCTCGGCACCGACCGCGCGGCCGACGTAGTACTCGGGGCTCCGGTGACGCTCGCCGGATCGGGTGGCCCACCGGGCCGTGCGGCGTGGTGCGGCCGCGGCGAACCCGTGCTCTGCCAGGTGCTGGAGCCCCAGGTCAGTCCTCGGAGCCGGTCGCCGACGTCGCCGCCACGACGGAGGGCGTCATGAGCAGACCGCCCACTACCACAGCGATCGTGAGAGCCGCCCAGCCACCCGGGACGGAGGCCCCGGTGCCGCTGCCGGTCGCCGCGACCGATCCGACGATCTGAAAGAGCTGCCAGGTCACGACGGGTCCGCGGCCTGAACGACGTCCCGCGAGAAGTGCGCGGCAGGACACAACCAGAACCCAGGCAACACCCAGGAGGAAGAAAATCAGAAAGAGGCTCACCCCGAGTGAGGAGGAACCGCCAGTAAGGAGTTCACCAAGTAACACCACGGCAAAAGCAACGAGGCCGATCACCTCGATCAGGACGCCGATCACGAGGGCACGAAGAAACACCGGGACACCGCGCGCGAAAAAGGCTTTCAGTACTGGCATGACGGACTAGGATACTGGTGAGCGGCTTATTCACAATAGTGTGACGGATACCTCAGGGTTCACGACGAAGAAACTTCGCCGTAACCCCTTGTGCGAGCGTTCACGAGCGTGTGAACCTAGACGCAGCAAGCCACCACACCCCGAACAAACCCCCGTCGGTTGTCGCCTGGCGCACAGGGATCGTAAATCCGGTCCACAACCAGACCTGTGCGCCCCAGACGCACGACGACGATGCTCCCACTTGGCGAGCCGGACGGCGGGTAGTTCCTTCCAAGGAGTACGTGACCATGGACTGGCGCCACCGCGCAGCATGCCTCGAAGAGGACCCCGAACTGTTTTTCCCGATCGGTAACACGGGCCCCGCCCTGCTGCAGATCGAGGAGGCCAAGGCCGTGTGCCGTCGTTGCGACGTCGTCGATACCTGCCTCAAGTGGGCTATCGAGTCCGGCCAGGACGCCGGCGTCTGGGGCGGTATGAGCGAGGACGAGCGCCGCGCGCTCAAGCGTCGCACCGCACGCGCTCGTCGCGCGGGCTGACCTCCGCACCACGCTTCTCCGCGAGCCGCGCCTGAGCACTCCCCCTTCGCTCGGGCGCGGCTCGCGTTATTTCTTTTCGGCTGCACCAGGGTGCGCGTGAACCGCGCGCCCAATCTTTTGTGCCCGAATGTCGCACGCCCGAATGTCGCGGCGCGGCGTTCAGGACGCCGGGCTCACGACCGCGCCGAATCGGCCACACGTAGCACGAGCTGCAGCTCCACCTGCGTGCCGCCACCCTCGCGGGTCGACCATTCGATGGTGCCGCCGAGCTCGTTGGTGACCAGCGTGCGCACGATCTGGGTGCCCAGACCGCTGCCAGGGCCTCCTCCGCCCTCGCCGTCCTGCGACAGCCCGACGCCGTCGTCGGCCACGACCACCCGCAGGGCCGAGTTCTCGCGCTCCACGCCGATGTTGATGGTGCCGACGGTGCGGCCGACGAACCCGTGCTCCACCGCGTTGGTGACCAGTTCCGTGAGCACGAGCGCGAGCGGCGTCGCGTCCTGCGCGGGCACCATGCCGAACGAACCGGTGCGCACCGTACGGACCGAGGTCCCGGCCGAGGCGACGTCGGCGGTGAGGCGCAGCGCCCGGCCCACCATGTCGTCGAGCTCGACCTGCTCGTCCAGGGTCTGCGAGAGGCTCTCGTGCACCAGCGCGATGGTCGAGACACGCCGCATGGCCTCCTCGAGCGCCTCCTTCGCGGCCGGCACGTCCATCCGCCGGGCCTGGAGCCGCAGCAGCGCCGACACCGTCTGCAGGTTGTTCTTGACCCGGTGGTGGATCTCGCGGATCGTCGCGTCCTTGGTGATCAGCTCCCGCTCGCGCCGCCGCAGCTCGGACACGTCACGGCACAGCAGCACGGCGCCGATGCGCTGACCGCGGTCGGTCAGCGGCATCGCGCGCAGCGACAGCGACACCCCGTGCGCCTCGATGTCCGTGCGCCACGGCGCGCGGCCCATCACGACGAGCGGCAGCGACTCGTCGACGGGCTTCAGCTGCTCGACCATGTCGGCGGTGACCTCGACGAGCGACTGCCCCACGAGCGGGCCGATGACACCGAGCCGGTGGAAGCACGACAGGGCGTTCGGGCTCGCGTACAGGACCTCGCCCTCGGAGTTGAGGCGGATCAGGCCGTCGCCGACCCGGGGTGCACCGCGCCGCGACCCGGTCGCCGCGTTCGGCAGCGGGAACTCGCCGCGCGGGATCATCGCCACGAGGTCGTCGGCGGCCTCGACGTAGTTCAGCTCCAGGCGCGACGGCGTACGGCCCGAGCCCAGGTTCGTCTGCCGCGCGATCACCGCGATCGCCGTGTCCTTGTGGACGACGGGGACCGCCTCCTCGCGCACCGCGTACGCGCCGAACCAGCGCGGCTCCCTGGCCCGCTGCGCCTTGGCCTCGGCCATCGCCTTCGCGAGCTGCGGGCGCTGCCCCTCGGGCGCGAACGAGCCGACGATGTCGTCGTAGTGCACGGTCGCGCCCGTCGAAGGACGGCACTGCGCGATCGCGACGAACCGCCCGTCGTCGGTGGGCAGCCACAGCACCAGGTCCGCGAACGCCAGGTCCGAGACCACCTGCCAGTCGCCGACCAGCAGATGCAGCCACTCGACGTCGGCGGGCTCGAGATCGGCATGCTCAAGGATCAGGTCACTCATCGCGGACACGCGCCCCAGCCTATGCCGGAACCGTCCATTGCCCGTTGCGGGCCGTGTGCACAGCCCGTTGCGGGCCCTGTGCACAGCCCGTCGTGGGCGCCGTGCGCACCCTTGGGCTGCGGCGTCACCCGTGCGTATCGGACGCACGCAACGTGTCGGGTTAGAGTTCCACCACCGGCATGCCCCGTCGTCGCGAGGAGGAAAAGCCCGTGCACCTGACAGTGGACCTGACGTTCCCCGCGAACATCGACGACGTCTCCACGATGCTCGCCGACGAGTCGTTCGTGCGATGGCGTGCCCAGCGTTCCACCGGATCCGTGAACGGCGTGGTCGAGCAGGCCGACGTCACCGGCACGGCGGCGACCGGATTCACCGTGGTGGTGCGCCGCACCCTGCCGACGGACATCATCCCCGTGCAGGCACGCCCGTTCGTGGGCGCCCACCTCGAGATCCGCCAGGCCGAGGCCTGGGAGGCAGCTTCCGAGGGCCGGCGCACCGGCACGGTAGCCGTCGAGATCCTGGGCGCGCCGGTTCGGGTCACCGCGACGGCAGCGCTCACCGCGCTGCCCGACGGCGGGACGCGTCTCGTCTATGCGGGCGACGTGCGGGCGACGGTGCCGCTCTTCGGCTCGGTGATCGAGGAGGCCGCCGTCAGCGCGGTGCGCACGACCCTCGAGACCGAGGCGGAGGCCGGTCGTGACTGGCTCGCCGGCAAGCGCACCGGTACGGCCTGAGCCGTCCCGCTCCGGACGCCCCGCCGTGGGCGCCCTCCGCACGGTCGCGGTGAGCACCGCTACCGTGGCGCGACCCTTGCCAACCCGTGCCCGGTCCTGGCGCAGCCTGGTCCTCTCGGCATCCCAATGCAGCAGTATGGCTTCAACCCCTGCCCTTTTCGGGCGGCGGATGCTAGAACCTGAGCGAACATTCGTGTCGGATGTGGGCAACTTTGTGCTCTGATATCGCTTTCAAGCCCCGACACACACGAGTCCCGATCACGAGGAGTACCAGTGCCCAGCAAAAACGGACCGGTCCGAAGCCGGACCGTCGCCCCCCGACGCGTGGTCCTCGCCGCGCTCACGGCCTTCGTCCTGCCCCTCACCGCCTGCGGCTCGCTCCTGGGGCAGAGCCCGGCGGGCGACGGAGGCGACGAGGACGTCCCGATCACGCTGACCGTGTCGACGTTCAACAACTTCGGGTACACCGAGGAGCTGCTCGCGGCGTACACGAAGGAGCACCCGAACGTCACCGTCGAGCACATCGTGGCCCCCACGTCGGACGAGGCCCGTCTGCAGATGCTCAAGGCGTTCACGACGGGTGACGGCGCCGAGCTCGCGGACGTCGTGGCTGCCGAGGTCGACTGGATGCCGGAGCTGGTGCAGCACTCCGAGCTCTTCGAGGACCTGACGGACCCCGACGTCGCCGAGCGCTGGGTGGACTGGAAGGTGGCACAGGCCACCACGCCGGACGGCAAGCTCCTCGGCTACGGCACCGACATCGGCCCCGAGGCCATCTGCTACCGCGCGGACCTGTTCGAGGAGGCCGGCCTGCCGACCGACCGCGAAGAGGTCGCCGAGCTCCTCGGCGGCAAGGACGCGACCTGGGAGCGCTACTTCGATGTGGGTCGCCAGTTCGCCCAGCAGTCCGACGTCGCCTGGTTCGACGGTGCCACCGGCACGTTCCAGGGCATGGTCAACCAGCTTCCTGCCGCGTTCGAGGACCCGGCGACGGAGCTACCCACCGACCTCGGGTCCAACAACGAGGTCCGCTCGGTCTACGACCAGATCACCTCGGCGATCGACGACGGGCTCTCGGCCGGCCTCGTGCAGTGGTCGCCCGAGTGGGCGGCGGGCTTCCAGGAGAACGCCTTCGCGACCATGCTGTGCCCGGGCTGGATGATGGGCCCGATCGAGTCCTACTCCGCGGGTGTGCAGGGCTGGGACGTCGCCAACGTCTTCCCCGGCGGCGGCGGCAACTGGGGCGGATCGTTCCTTGCGGTGCCGTCTGCCGGCGCGTACACCGAGGAGGCGAAGGAGCTTGCCGCATGGCTCACCGCTCCCGAGCAGCAGACGCAGGCCTTCACGGCCGCCGGTGCGTTCCCGTCACAGATCGAGGCGCAGGGTTCCGAGACCGTCCAGGGCTACACCAACAAGTTCTTCAACAACGCCCCGGTGGGCAAGATCTTCACGGCCCGGGCGCAGTCCATCGACGATGCCCCGTACAAGGGCCCGTACTACTTCGCGATCCGCGACGAGGTGAACAACGCTCTGACCGCGGTCGACACCGGTAGCAGCGGTCCGGAGATCGCCTGGAACCAGGCAGTGCAGTCCGTCAGCGACTTCCGGGTCCCGGAGTGAGGCGCGCAGTCTTCGCCCGCTACCTGTCTTGACACGACCCGGTGCACGGCGCAACGATCAGTGCCCGTGGGAGCGCTACCACACCTGAATGTGGGAGCGCTTCCAGCGCCGGTACGCAGACGTGCCCGCACGTGACGCGACCGCACTGAGCTTTACCGCTAGCCCCAGACCGCACGACAAGGGAGTCCCCAGTGCTGAGCAGTACCCGACCCACACGGCGCGCCGCCGCGCGCACCCTCCAGGCGACCGCCGGTGCCGCCGTCGTCGCCCTCGCCCTCACCGCCTGTGGTGGGTCCAACGAAGGTTCCGACGGTGAGAACACCGCGGACGACGGCCCCATCACGCTGAAGGTCGCGACGTTCAACAACTTCGGCTACACGGACGAGGTGCTCGCCGAGTACCAGGAGGAGCACCCGAACGTCACCGTCGAGCACGTCACGGCTGCCACCAGCGACGACGCTCGCACCAACCTGACCACCAAGCTCGCCGCCGGTGGCGAGGGCCTGGCTGACATCGAGGCCATCGAGGTCGACTGGCTGCCCGAGCTCACGCAGTACCCGGACCTGTTCACCGACCTGGCCGACCCCGAGCTCGAGGGCCGCTGGGTGGACTGGAAGGTCCAGCAGGCGACGACGCCCGAGGGCAAGGTCATCGGCTACGGCACCGACATCGGTCCCGAGGCCATCTGCTACCGCTCCGACCTGTTCGAGGAGGCTGGCCTGCCGACCGACCGCGAAGAGGTCGCCGAGCTCCTCGGTGGCGAGGACGCCACGTGGGAGGACTACTTCGCCGTGGGCCGTGACTTCGTGAAGGAGTCCGACGCCGCCTGGTACGACAGCGTCGGTGGCACCTTCCAGGGCATGGTCAACCAGCTCCCCGAGGCGTTCGAGGACGCCGCGACCGGTGAGCCCAAGCCCCTCGCGGACAACACCGAGGTCAAGGACATCTACGACGAGATCGCCGCCTCGGTCGAGGACGGCCTGTCGGCCGGCCTGGTGCAGTGGGAGGGTGACTGGGACGCCGGTTTCCAGAACGACGCGTTCGCCACGATGATCTGCCCGGCCTGGATGACCGGTCCGGTCGAGGAGCGCGCCGGTGGCGTCGAGGGCTGGGACGTCGCCAACGTCTTCCCCGGTGGCGGCGGCAACTGGGGCGGTTCGTTCCTGACCGTCCCCGCCTCGGGCGAGAACGCCGAGGCAGCCAAGGAGCTCGCCGCGTGGCTCACCGCGCCCGAGCAGCAGACCCGGTTCTTCGAGTCGGCGGGCACGTTCCCGTCGCAGGTCGAGGCGCAGGAGTCCGAGGCCGTCCAGAGCTTCACCAACCCGTTCTTCAACGACGCTCCCGTGGGCGAGATCTTCGCCGCCCGCGCCCAGAGCATCGACAGCGCCCCCTTCAAGGGCGCGAACTACTTCGCCATCCGTGACGAGGTCACCAACGCGCTCAACCGTGTCGACGTCACGAAGTCGCAGGACGCCGGCGAGGCCTGGGACGAGGCCGTCGAGAAGGCTTCGGCCCTCGGCTGAGCCGGAGGTGCAGCGCAGGGTGAGGGCCGAGGAACGAGGCACTCACCCGAAGCGGAACCCCAGGCTCAGCCGATACAGGTAGAGCCTGAGCCAGAGCCTGATCTAGCGCCTGACCCCAGCCTCAGCAGGAACAGGGGCTGACCTGATCCGGTGGTCGAGCTCGTCGAGACCCACGTCCCGACGAGCTCGACCACCGGATCTGCGCGAGAGCACCCCACCGGGCGCTCCACAAGTGACCAACCGACGATGACGCGGCGGAAGATGAGATGGCTGTTCTGACACCCCAACGACCGGCACCGGGCTCCGGTGCGCCACAGCGCGAGTCGCGCAGAATCGGCTTCTCCCAGCGGCTCGGCCGCTGGGACGTGAAGCTTTCCCCCTACCTGTACATCTCGCCGTTCTTCATCCTGTTCGCGGTGACCGGCCTGTTCCCGCTCGCGTACACCGCGTTCGTCTCGGTGCACGAGTGGAGCCTGCTCGGCGGGCAGGGCGACTTCGTCGGCCTGGAGAACTTCACGTTCGTGCTGGCCCAGCCCACCTTCTGGAAGGCCCTGGTCAACACGCTGTCGATCTTCGTGTTCTCCTCGGTCCCGCAGGTGGTCATCGCGCTGATCATCGCGGCCCTGCTGGACCAGAACCTGCGGGCGGCGACGTTCTGGCGCATGGGCGTGCTGATCCCCTACGTGGTCGCGCCCGTCGCGGTCTCGATGATCTTCGGCCGCCTGTTCGCCGACCAGTACGGTCTGATCAACGCCATGATCTCCGCCGTCGGGCTCGATCCGATCGCCTGGCACGGCGACCGGATCGCGAGCCACGTCGCCATCGCCACGATGGTCAACTACCGCTGGATGGGCTACAACGCCCTGATCTTCCTCGCCGCGATGCAGGCGGTACCGCGTGACCTCTACGAGGCCGCGGTGATCGACGGCGCCGGCCGCGTGCGCCAGTTCTTCTCCATCACGGTGCCGCAGATCCGCGCCACCATCATCTTCGTCGTCATCACCTCGACCATCGGTGGCCTGCAGATCTTCGACGAGGTCCGCCTCTTCGACTCCGCCGGGCTCGGCGGTCCGGACCAGAACTGGATGACCACGGTCGTGTACCTGTACGACCTCGCCTGGGGCGACCAGCGCAGCCTCGGCAAGGCGTCCGCCGTGGCGTGGATGCTGTTCCTCCTGATCGTCGCGATCGGCCTCGTGAACTTCCTGGTCACGCGGCGCATCTCGTCGTCGGGCACGGCAGTCAAGAAGTCCAGGCGCAAGAGCCTCACCGGAGGGAACGCATGAGCTCGGTAGCTGTCACCGCCCAGACCGCCGGTGAGGGTGCCGCCAAGGCCGCCCTCCGCCGTCGGGAACGAACCTCCGTCGGGAGCACCAACCGCCGCGCCGGCTGGATCGTCTACGCGCTGCTCGGGATCACCCTGCTGATCTCGGTCTTCCCGCTGTACTTCACGCTGCTCCTCGGCTCGTCGGAGCCGATCGCGATCTCGCAGAGCCCCGTGCCGCAGTGGCTGCCGGACTCCTCGCTGTTCACCCAGTTCCGGACGGTCATCGAAGCCACCCAGATCAACTTCTGGCTGGCGCTGACGAACTCGGTGATCATCGCGGTGATCGTCTCCGCCGCGGTCGTGCTGTTCTCGACGCTCGCCGGGTTCTCGTTCGCGAAGCTGCGCTTCCGCGGCCGCGGCCCGCTGCTCGTGTTCGTCATCGCGACGATGGCGGTCCCGACCCAGCTCGGCGTGATCCCGATGTACATCCTCATGTCGGAGCTGGACTGGATCGGCAAGCTGCAGGCGGTCATCGTGCCGTCGCTGGTCGCCGCGTTCGGCGTCTTCTGGATGACGCAGTACCTGTCCGAGGCGCTGCCGTACGAGCTGATCGAGGCCGCCCGCGTGGACGGCGCCTCGATGATCCGCACGTTCTGGAGCATCGCGCTGCCCGCGGCCCGCCCGGCCGCGGCGATGCTGGGCCTGTTCACGTTCGTCCAGCAGTGGACGAACTTCTTCTGGCCCTCCATCGTGCTGAGCTCGGAGAATCCGACGCTGCCGCTCGTCGTGAAGTCTTTGCAGGCAAACTACTTCGTGGACTACTCGCTGGTCATGGGCGGTGTCTTCCTCGTGACGCTCCCGCTGCTGGTGATCTTCGCCTTCGTCGGCAAGCAGCTCGTCGCGGGCATCATGCAGGGAGCTGTGAAGGGATGACCCAGGGGATGACACTCAACGTCAAGACGACCGCGGAGGCCCGGCGCGTGCCGGCCCCGGGGATCGCGCTGCCGTACACGCCCACCGCGCCCAGGACGGAGCCGACCGCCAACACCAAGGGCACGGTCAGCTTCCCGGACGGGTTCCTCTGGGGTGCGGCCACCGCCGCCTACCAGGTGGAGGGCGCCGCCCACGAGGACGGCCGCGAGGACTCCGTCTGGGACGTCTTCGCCAAGGTCCCTGGCGCCGTGCTCGGCCAGGAGGACGGCGAGGTCGCCTGCGACCAGTACCACCGCTACCCCGCCGACGTCGCGCTCATGAAGGACCTCGGTATCAAGGCGTACCGGTTCTCGACGTCGTGGTCCCGGGTGGTCCCGGGCGGCCGTGCCGTGAACCCGGCGGGCCTGGCGTACTACGACCGGCTCGTGGACGAGCTGCTCGGCGCGGACATCCTGCCGTGGCTCACGCTGTACCACTGGGACCTGCCGCAGGCGATCGAGGCCGAGTCGAACGGCTGGGTCAACCGTGACACGGCGTACCGGTTCCGCGACTACGCGGTAACCATGCACGAGGCGATCGGCGACCGCGTCGACGTGTGGACCACGCTCAACGAGCCGTGGTGCGCCGCGTTCCTCGGCTACACCGGCGGTCAGCACGCGCCGGGCCGGCAGTCCCGCGAGGACGGCCTCGCGGCCGCGCACCACCTCTCGCTGGCGCACGGCCTGGCCGTCGAGGCGCTGCGGGAGCGGGCACCCGAGGCGAACCTCGGCATCACGCTCAACTTCGAGGTCCAGGACCCGGCGAACCCGGACGACCCCGCCGACGTCGACGCCGCACGCCGGCTCGACGGCGGGTTCACCCGCATCTTCGCCGACCCGATCCTGCGCGGCGCCTACCCGGAGGACGTCCTGGAGGACGTGCGCGCGTACGGCCTCGAGCGGCACATCCACGACGGCGACCTCGAGATCATCTCGACGCCCATCGACTCGCTCGGCGTGAACTACTACCACGGCAACGCCGTGTCGGCGACGCCCGCCGAGCGGCCGCTGGAGGGTGGCGCCCCGGTCACCCGGGCGGTGTCCTCCCCGTTCCCGGCCGGTGACGGCGCGTACACGCACCCGCGCAGTCTGCCCGTCACCGACCAGAACTGGGAGGTCCAGCCCGAGGGCCTGACCCGGCTCCTCCTGCGTCTGCAGCGGGACTACACGGGGCCGCGCGGCATCGCGCTGTACGTGACGGAGAACGGCAGCGCGTACGAGGACGTCGTCGGGCCGGACGGGTTCGTGGACGACCAGCAGCGCCTGGAGTTCATCGACGTGCACCTGCGCGCCATCAAGGACGCCATCGACGAGGGCGCCGACGTGCGCGGCTACTTCGGCTGGTCGCTGCTCGACAACTACGAGTGGGCGTGGGGCTACGGAAAGCGCTTCGGGCTCGTGCGCGTCGACTACGAGACGCAGGAGCGCACGGTGAAGGCGTCAGGCCGCTGGTACGGTCAGGTCGCGCGGACCAATGCCGTTCCGGAGCGGTCGGCATCGGTCCTGACGCGCCCCAGCAACAACTCCGGCGAGGACAAGGCGGTTCCCCAGGCGTGACGACCTCAGGCCCACCCACCCTGGATGACGTGGCACAGGCGGCCGGGGTATCCCGGTCGACCGCGTCGCGCGCCATCAACGGTGGCCTGCGAGTCTCCCCCGAGGCGCAGGCGGCCGTCGACGACGCCGTCGCGCGCCTCGGGTACGCACCGAACCGCGCCGCCCGGTCCCTGGTGACCCGGCGGACCGACTCGATAGCCCTCGTGGTGCCCGAGCCGGACCAGCGCATCCTCACCGACCCGTTCCTCAGCGGCACCCTCGCGGGCGTCAGCGAGGGGCTGGCCGGGACCGATCTCCAGCTCGTGCTGCTGCTCGCCCGGCCGGGCGAGCAGCGCGGGCGGGTCGGCCGCTACCTGCGCAGCGGCCACGTGGACGGCGTCATCGTGGCGTCGCACCACCGGGGCGACCACCTCGAGACCGAGCTCGGGCCGACCATGCTGCCCGCCGTCTTCGTGGGCCGCCTCTTCGAGCCAGACCCGATGTTCTCGCGCGGCCTGCGCTACGTCGACGTCGACAACGTCACCGGCGGACGCATCGCCACCCAGCGGATGATCGATCGCGGCCGCCGACGCATCGGCACCATCACCGGACCGCTCGACATGCCGGCCGGGGTGGACCGGATGGTCGGATGGCGGAACGCCTTGCGCGACGCCGGCCTACCCGACGACGCGGTGGTCGAGGGCGACTTCACGGTCGCGGGAGCAGCGGTCGCAGCGGCCCGGCTCCTCGACGCGCACCCCGACCTGGACGGCATCTTCGCCGCGTCCGACCTGATGGCGGAGGCCACGCTGCGCGTGCTCGCCGACCGCGGCCGCTCGGTGCCCGGCGACGTCTCGGTGGTCGGCTTCGACGACCTCGGCATCGCGGAGACGACGTCGCCGCGCCTGACGACCGTGCACAACCCGGTGGTGCAGATGGTCGGCGCCGCGACGAGCATGCTGGTCGACCTGGTGGCGGGCCGCCCGGTCCGCGACGAGCGCCGCATCTTCGCTCCCCGCCTGGTGGAGGGCGACTCCGCCTGACCCCGGGATCGCCGAAATAGAGCGCCTGTCCGGACACCCGCTCTACCTCGCCGTCTTGTTGTCGGCGAAGTAGAGCGGGTGTCCGGACAGGCGCTCTACTTCGGTGACTTCTAGGCGGTGCGCTGGTGGCCGTAGCGGTGCATCGTGCGGCTCACCGCCTGCTCGCGGAGCATCGTCAGCAGCTCGCGGCGTCCGCTCGCCAGGACCGGGGCGTCCAGCACGGTCACCGTGCCGAGGCGGCTCGCCGCCGCGTCGCGCAGGCCCGGCGCCTCGCCCACCACGCGGATCCGGCCGGTCACCTTGCCGTCGGCGACGGCGTCGGCGAACGCCTCGTCCGTCATCTCACGCTGCCCGACGACGGTCGCCCGCACATCCGCCCGCGCGGCGGCCGCCAGCACACGCTGCACCTCGACGTCCTGCGCGTCGGCGCCGATCCGCACGGTGATGCCGGGGACCGGCCGGTAGCGGAACACGTTCGACTCGACGCCGAGCCCCGAGGGGTCGTGCGCGGGGGCGAACTCGGTCACCCAGGCGCGGTCGTCGTCGGCCCGGGCCCAGGCGAGCCACCCGGACGGGTCGGCGGTGCGCGAGGGCACGTCCGGCGCGTCCTCCCACCGGCCGAGCTGCGCGACGTAGTTGGGGCCGCCGGCCTTGGCGCCCGGTCCCACGGAGGACGCCTTCCAGCCACCGAACGACTGGCGCTGCACCACCGCGCCGGTGATGTGCCGGTTCACGTACGCGTTACCGACCTCCACCCGGTCGAGCCAGTGCGCCACCTCGGTGTCGTCGAGGGAGTGGATGCCACCGGTGAGGCCGAACGACACGGCGTTCTGCAGCGCGATCGCCTCGTCGAGCGTACGGGCGGTCATGACGCCCAGCACCGGGCCGAAGCACTCGGTGAGGTGGAAGAACGAGCCGGGGCGGACGCCGTCGCGCACGCCGGGGGTCCAGAGCCGGCCGCGGCCCAGGCCCGCCTCGCGGGCCACCGCGTCCAGCCTGCGCGGCCGGACGAGCCAGGTCTCGCCGGGCTCCAGCGTGGTCAGGGCGTGCAGGAGCTTGCCCTGCGCCGGTTCGGTGAGCGGTCCCATCACGGTCGCCAGGTCGGTCGCCGGTCCGACGGCGAGCGACGACACGGCGTCGACCAGCTGCCGCCGGAACCGCTCGCCGGTCGCGCTGCGCGGGTCGCCCACCGAGCCGACGAGGATCACCAGCGACGCGGCGGAGCACTTCTGCCCCGCGTGCCCGAACGCCGAGCGGACGACGTCCGCGACGGCCAGGTCCAGGTCCGCCGACGGCGTCACGACTATCGCGTTCTTGCCGGACGTCTCCGCGAGCACCGGCAGCTCGGGCCGCCAGGACGCGAACATCTCCGCGGTCTCGATGGCGCCGGTCAGGATCACGCGGGACACGCCGTCGTGCGTCACGAGCCGACGTCCGAGGTCGCCGTCGGGCACGCGGACGAACTGCGCGACCGAGCGGGCCAGCGCCGAGTCCAGCCCGATCTCCGGGGCGACCTCGTCGAGCGCGGCGTGCACCGCCTCGACGGCGATCTCCAGGCAGCGCGGCGTGGGCGGCGCGGGCTTGGCGATCACCGCGGTCCCGGCCGCGAGGCCCGCGAGCACGCCGCCGATCGGGATCGCGACGGGGAAGTTCCACGGCGGGGTGACCAGGGTGACGCCGTCCGGCGTGAAGCGGGCGCCCGGCCAGGCCTCCGACGTCGGGTCGAGGGCCTCGGCCGCCTGCGCGTAGTACGCGGCGAAGTCGACGGCCTCGCTGACCTCGGGGTCGGCCTCGGCGACGGTCTTGCCGGCCTCGTGCACCATTGCCGCGACGAGGTCGGCGCGAGCGGCCTCCAGGTGCTCGGCCGCGGCGCGGAGCACGCGGCCCCGGTCGGTCGCGGAGACCTTGGACCATGCGGCGCCGGCGCGGCGCGCGAGCGCCACGACGTCGTCCACCTGGGCCGAGGTCGCCAGCGGCTCGGCGAGTGCCGGGACGTACCCGGAGAGCGGGCCGGTGATCTGCTGCGCCCACGCGCGGTGCTCGGCGACGGCGGGGTCGGTGTCGGCGGCGTTGCGGAACGGTCCCGTCACCGGCTGGGGTGCGGGGCGCGGACGGCGGCGCGGGGTGACGTCCTCGGGCGAGTAGTGCACGCCCAGCTCGACGGACGCGCGGAAGGCTGCCTCCTGCCGGTCCATGGGGGCCCCGGTGGTCGAAGCCGTCGAGACCGGGGCGAACGCCGCGTGCAGGAAGTTCTGCTCCGCCGCGTTCTCCTCCAGGCGGCGCACCAGGTACGAGATGGCGACGTCGAAGTCCTCGTCGCGCACCACGGGGGTGTAGAGCACCACGCGCCCGGAGTCCTTGGCGACCTCGTCGCGCACGGCCGCTGCCTCGGTCGGCGCCATACCCTGCAGCATCTCGATGTCGAGCGCCTCGGAGACGCCGCGCGCCCGGCCGAGCAGGATCGCGAGCGCCACGTGGAACAGGTTGTGCGACGCCGCGCCGATGCGGACCGCGTGCGCGCGCTCGGGGCGCAGCGCGTGGTCGAGCATGCGGACGTAGTTGGCGTCGACGTCGGGCTTGGAGGTGTACGGCGCCTGGGGCCAGTCGTGCAGGGTGGCCTCGACGTGCTCCATCGCCAGGTTGGCGCCCTTGACGATGCGCACCTTGATGCGCGCGCCGCCGTCGGCGACCCGCTTCGTGGCGAACTCGGTGAGGCCGTCCAGGGCACCCAGGCCGTCCGGCAGGTAGGCCTGGAGCACGATGCCGGCCTCCAGGTCGCGGAACTCGTCGCGGCCCAGGATCTCGGTGAACACCGCGGTGGTCAGGGCGAGGTCGCGGTACTCCTCCATGTCCAGGTTGAGGAACACGCCGTGGTCGCGCGCAGCGCGGTACAGCGGCAGCAGCTGCTCGACGACGCGGTCGCGGGAGCCCTCGAGGTCCCACGTGACGAGCTGCGCGGCGACGCTGGAGACCTTGACCGAAACGTAGTCGACGTCCGGGCGCTCCACGAGCGCGATGGTGCGGGCCAGCCGGCCGGCGGCCTCCTCGGCGCCGAGCACCGCCTCGCCGAGCAGGTTCACGTTGAGGGTGTAGCCCTCGGCCCGGGTGCGGGCGAGGTGGGCGGTGAGCCCGGCGCCGGCGTCGGCCACGAGGTGGCCCACGAGCTGGCGGAGGCGGGCGCGCGCCGCCGGGACCACGATGCCCGGGAACGCCGGGGCGGCCAGGGCGCCGGCCCGGAACAGGGCGCGGTCGGCGGGGCTGAGGAAGGTGGCGCTGCCGGCCTTCGTGCCGAGCCGGGCCAGGGCCTTCGCGGCGACGTGGGTGTCCTGCGGGCGGGCGACGTCGTCGACGAAGCCGACGGCGAGCTCGAGGCCGGCGGGGTCGGACACGAGTGCGCCGAGGGCGGCGGACGCGCGGGCCACCGCTCGGTCGGTCTTGGAGCCGGCGGTCCTGGAGCCGGTTGCCTTGGAGCCGGCGTCCGTGCCGGTGGCGGTGCCGATCCAGGTCCTGGCGAGGGCTACGGCGTCCTCGACGAGGGTGTCGGCGGGCTGCACGGCCAGCTCGGTCGGAGCCTGAGGCGTGGCGCTGTCCGGTGCGCCTGCGCCCCCGGTCGGGACTGTGGCGGATGCGGCGCGGTCGCGCCGGGCGGAGGTCTTCATTCCTCCAGAGTGCACCCGAAGCCGTTCACATGTATTGGCGAGATCACTCGCTGTCGGCACCGGTTTTCGCCAAGTGCGCGGCCCCGCGCCGCGTAGCATCGGAACCCCATGAGCAACCCGTCCAACAGCACGGCTCGGCCTGAGACGAGTGCCCTGCTGGCAGCACTGAACCCCGCGATGGTCGCCCTCATGGACGAGCTGTCCGGGGTCATGTTCTGCGCCAAGGACGCCGACGGGCGCTACGTGCTCGTGAACCAGGTCTTTGTGGGGCGCACGCGCGAGCGGTCCCGCCGGGACGTGATCGGAAAGCGCGCGGCCGACCTCTTCGTGCCGGAGCTGGCCGAACGCTACGAGAACCAGGACACCCACGTCCGTACCACCGACAAGCCGCTGCGGGGCGAGCTCGAGCTGATCCGGCATGTCGGCGGGGCGCCAGGCTGGTTCCTCACCTCGAAGCTGCCCCTGCACGACCAGTCCGGCGCGTACGTGGGGCTGGTCTCGGTATCGCAGGACCTGCGCTCCGGGGACGCCGACGACGCGACCATCCAGGCCATGGCCCGGCTGCGCGCCGACATCGAGAACCTGCTCGAGCACGGCGAGGTGCCCTCGGTGACCGATCTCGCCGTGCTCGCCGGGTGCAGCTCCGCGTCCCTGGACCGCCGGGTCCGGCGGGTCTTCGGGCTCTCCCCGCGCCAGCTCGTGCTGCGGCTGCGGGTCGACCGCGCGGCGCACCTGCTCACCACGAGCACCGTGCCGCTGGCCGACGTCGCGACCGCAGCCGGCTTCTACGACCAGCCGTCGTTCACGCGCACGTTCGCGCGCCTGACCGGCGAGACGCCGTCGTCGTTCCGGAGCCGGTCAAAGCGCAAGTAGAGCGCCGCCGATGGTCTGCCCCGCCCAGTGATCGTGCATGGTCTGAGCAAAATTCCTTGTGCAACCCCCAAGCGGTGGCAGAGTTCCGCTTGGTCAGCCTTGCGGCCAACCGAATCATCACCGAACGGATTCATCGTCGGCGCGCAACCAGGCCCGTCGAAGCGATACGGTGATACCGAGGCGCAAACCCCGCGCCGCGCAACCCGCGCCCCGCTCCCAAGGCGGTAGGCGCCGTTCTCCCCGGAGGACCCACGTGACGACGACAACGACGTCTACACCCTCATCACCACCCAGCTTCGCGCCGTCAGGATCGCCCGTCGAGGGTTCCGCACTCGCCACCGCGCACGCACAGCTCGCGACGGCGGCCGAGATCCTCGGTTACGACGAGGGCCTGCACCGCATGCTCGCGACGCCGCGCCGTGAGATCCACGTCGCGGTACCGCTCCGCCGCGACACGGGCGAGACCGTCCTGTTCCACGGCTTCCGCGTGCAGCACAACGTGAGCCTCGGCCCGGGCAAGGGCGGCCTGCGCTACCACCCCTCCGTCGACGTCGACGAGGTGCGTGCGCTGGCCATGTGGATGACCTGGAAGTGTGCGGTCGTCAACCTGCCGTACGGCGGCGCCAAGGGCGGCGTCGCGATCGACCCCCGCGGCTACTCGCAGGCCGAGCTCGAGCGCGTGACCCGGCGGTACACGTCGGAGATCATGCCGATGATCGGCCCCGACACCGACATCATGGCCCCGGACATGGGCACCGACGCCCAGACCATGGCCTGGGTGATGGACACCTACTCGGTCAACCGCGGGTACACGATCCCCGCGGTCGTGACCGGCAAGCCCCTCGCGGTCGGCGGTTCGCTGGGCCGCGGCACCGCTACGTCGGCGGGCATCGTGCACGTCACGTCGGCCGCGCTGGCCGAGGCGGGCATGGCCCTGAGCGACGTGTCCGTCGCCATCCAGGGCTTCGGCAAGGTCGGCTCGCACGCCGCGGAGATCTTCGCGGCACGCGGCTCGCGCGTCGTCGCGGTGAGCGATCAGTACGGCGGCATCCGGAACGACGACGGGCTCGACGTCCCCCGGCTCATGGAGCACGTGCAGCGCACGGGCTCGGTCGTGGACTTCGCCGACGCCGACCGGGTCTCCAACACGGAGCTCCTCGCGCTCGACGTCGACGTGCTGGTCCCGGCCGCGATCGAGGGCGTGCTCGACGAGAACACGGCCGGCAGCGTCAAGGCCCGCTGGGTCGTCGAGGGCGCCAACGGCCCCACGACGGCGGCCGGCGACGCGCTGCTCGCCAAGAACGACGTGACGGTGGTCCCGGACGTCCTGGCCAACGCCGGCGGCGTGGTCGTGTCCTACTTCGAGTGGGTGCAGGCGAACCAGACGTACTGGTGGACCGAGCAGGAGATCGCGGACAAGCTGGAGCACCGGATGATCACCGCGTACGCGGAGGTCTCGGCGCTGGCCCAGCGCGAGCACCTGTCGCTACGGGACGCGGCGCTCGTCATCGGCGTCAAGCGGGTCGCGGAGGCCCACCAGATCCGGGGCCTGTACCCCTGATCGCGAGGCGGCCGCGAAGTAGAGCGCCTGTCCGAGTCTCCCTGGCCCTGCGA
>NZ_JBHSFI010000008.1:419932-587500 GCF_042654905.1 Promicromonospora alba | reverse complement strand
CTCCCTGGCCTCGCCAGGGAGACTCGGACAGGCGCTCTACTTCGCGGCCGCCTCGCCTACGCTCGCGCCATGGACGAACTCGTAGCGCGCCTGCGCGCCGCCGGATGTGTCTTCGCCGAGGACGAGGCCCGCATCATCACCGAGGCCGCCGACGGCGACGCCGCCCGCCTCGAAGAGCTCGCCGCCGCGCGCGTCGGCGGGCTCCCGCTGGAGCACCTGGTGGGCTGGGCCGAGCTCGACGGTCGGCGCTGGCTGGTAGCGCCCGGCGTGTTCGTGCCGCGGCAGCGGTCCGAGCTGCTGGTCCGGGAGGCGGCCGCCCGCGCCGCCGACGCCGGCTCCGGCCCGGTGCTGCTGGTCGACCTGTGCTGCGGCTGCGGGGCGCTCGGTGGTGCCGTTGCGGCCCGCCTCCTCGCGACGGGACGCGATGTCGAGATCCACGCCGCCGACGTCGACCCGGCTGCCGTGACCTGCGCCCACGAAAACCTCAAGGCGCTGTCCGACGACGGCGGTCCCGGGATCGGCGCGCTCACCGCGCACACCTACGCGGGCGACCTCGCCGCCCCGCTCCGGGCCGAGGTGTGGGGCCGCGTCGACGTCCTCGTCGCGAACGCGCCGTACGTGCCGACCACGGCGATCAGCCTGATGCCGCCGGAGGCCCGAGAGCACGAGCCGCACGCCGCGCTCGACGGCGGCGACGACGGTCTGGTGATCCTCCGCCGCGTAATCGACCTCGCCCCGAGGCTCCTGCGCCCCGGCGGGCACCTGCTGATCGAGACGAGCGAGGGTCAGGTGAGCGCCGCCGTCACGCACATGACCTCTGCCGGGCTGACCGCGACAGTCCTGACCGACGACGACCTGGGTGCCACAGCCCTGGCCGCTACCTTGCCGGGGTAGGCGCACGGGGCCCGGCCCTCTCGGGGTGACTGTACGAATTCGGGGTGTGTTGCTCTGCGTCGACATTGTCAACGCAGAGCAACACACCCCGATCGCATACCAGTACTCCGGCGCGACGAAACCCCCGGTGGTCGAGCCTGTCGAGACCTCGTAGCGGGTCTCGACAGGCTCGACCAACGTCCGGCTCAGCTCAAGGGCTGGCGCGCGGCCCAGTCCTCCAGCGACGTGCGCGGGCCCGTGAAGAACGGGATCTCCTCGCGCACGTGACGGCGGGCCTCGGTCGCGCGCAGGTCCCGCATCAGGTCGACGATGCGGTGCAGCGCGTCGGCCTCGAACGCGAGGATCCACTCGTAGTCACCGAGCGCGAACGCGGACACCGTGTTGGCCCGGACGTCCTTGTAGCCGGCGGCCGCCATGCCGTGGTCACGCAGCATGGTGCGGCGCTCGGCCTCGGGCAGGAGGTACCAGTCGTAGGACCGCACGAACGGGTAGACGCAGATGTAGTCGCGCGGCGCCTCCCCCGCGAGGAACGCCGGCACGTGCCCGCGGTTGAACTCGGCCGGCCGGTGCAGCGCGGCGACCGACCACACGGGCTCCAGCGAACGGCCCAGCTCGGACGCGCGCAGCCGCTGGTAGGCGCCCTGCACCGCCTCGATCGACGCACCGTGGGTCCAGAGCAGGAGGTCGGCGTCGGACCGCAGGCCGCCGATGTCGTACCAGCCACGGGTCACGAGGTCACCGGTGGTCGCGGCTGGGTCGGTGCCCCCGCCGACTGCGGCCTCGGCGTCGGCCACCACTGCCTTGCGCTCGGCCTCGTCCGCCGGAAGCGTCTCGGTCACGGAGAAGACCGAGAACATCGTGTACCGGATGCCCTCGTTGATGGCGGCCGTGTCGATCTCGTGGCCGGTGTCCCCGTGCACGTGTGCGTCGTTCATGTGTTGCCTCTCGGTCGTGGCCGTCCCGCAGGACTCAGGAGTACAGGTCGGTGCTGCACAGCGCCGGGACGCCGCTCGGCTCGCCGTCGCGCCGCAGGCAGCAGCCCGGGGCGCAGACCGAGCGGAGGGCCGGGAGCGAGCCTACGGTCGCCTCGGTGATCTCGTCGCCGCGGGCCAGGGCGGCCCGTTCCAGCAGCAGGTCGACGAGACCGCTGACGAACGGCTGACGCGTGCCCACGGTGCCGGCACGGACCGCCGTCATGCCGAGGTCCTTCGCGGTGGCCAGCGCCTCGGTGTCGAGGTCGTAGGCCACCTCCATGTGGTCGGAGATGAACCCGATCGGGGACAGGACGACGTTGCGCAGCCCCTCTCCCGCGAGGGCCTCCAGGTGGTCGTTGACGTCCGGCTCGAGCCACGGCTGGCTCGGCGGGCCGGAGCGCGAGCAGTACGCCAGGTCCCAGGGCACCTCGTGCCCAAGCCGTTCGGCGACCTGCGCTGCGACGACCCCGGCGAGGTCGAGGTGCTGCTCGGAGTACGTGGCGTGCGAGATCCGCGACGCCGCCTCCATGGTGTCCGGGATCGAGTGCGTGACGAACACCAGCTTGGCGTCGGCGCCGGAGCCGCCCTGTGCCGCGAGCTCGGTGTACGCCTCGACGACGGCGTCGACGTTGGCCTGCGCGAAGCCCGGGTGGTTGAAGTACGAGCGGACCTTGTCGAACTGCACGCCCGTGGACCCGTCGGGCCCGAGCTGCCCGCGCTTGTCGAGCGTGATCGCGAGGTCCTCGCGGTACTGGCGGCAGCCGGAGTACGAGGAGTAGGCGCTGGTCACCAGCGCGACGGCACGTTCCGCGCCCAGCTTCTCCAGCTCGTCGACCGCGTCGCTGGTGTACGGCGCCCAGTTGCGGTTGCCCCACACGACCGGCAGGTCGATGCCGCGGTCGGCGAGCTCGGCCTCGAGCGCCGCCTTCAGCGCGAGGTTCTGCTCGTTGATGGGGCTCTTGCCACCGAACCCGTAGTAGTGCTCGCCCACCTCCTCGAGCCGCTCGTCCGGGATGCCCTTGCCTGCGGTGACGTTGCGCAGGAACGGCACCACGTCCTCCGGCTTGTTCGGGCCACCGAAGGAGTAGAGCAGGAGGGCGTCGTACGGCGCGGCGTCGTGCGCCGCAGGCTGGGGGGAGTTCGCGGGCATGCTCCCATCTTTCCACCGTCCGCCGTGCGGGCCCGCCCGGAGAGGGGCGAACGGGACGTGACATCGAAGCGACGTCCTGTCAGAACCCACCCAGGAGCGCGCCGAGCCGAACTGCCGCGTCGATACCCGCGGCTGACTCGCGGCTCAGGACGCCTTCCGCCGGGCGTGCGTGTTGCCGCGGTCCAGCCGTTCGCGCAGGCCCGGGAGGACGTCGACCAGGCCCGACGGCGCGGGGCTCCGGGTCACCAGCGACAACCGGACCCGGAACCGGACCGGCGCCGGCTCTATCCGGTCGCCGGGCGCCGCGTACCAGCGCGCCACCATGTCGGGCACGACGACGGCGCAGCGCCGCTCCCGCGCGGTCCGCACGGCCGACTCCGCGGTAGCCGAGTGCCGGACCTGCGCGCCGAGATCGGTCAGCCGCTGCAGCAGGATGTCGCGCGACAGGTCGAGCGCACAGCAGACCACCGTCTGCCCGGCGTACGGCCGCCGCCCGGACCCGCGCTCCGGGGCGCCGTCGGGCAGCAGCGTGACCAGGTCGTGCTGGCCCACCTCCGTGACCACGAGGCCCCTGGCGATCGGTACCTGCTTCGCGATCGTCACGAACGCCGCGTCGAGCGTCCCCCGCTCGACCCACTCCAGCAGCCGCGGACCGTGCTCCACCTCCGGCTGGAGGACCACGTCGTCGAGCAGCACGTCCAGCACCGCGAACAGCGTGCCCGCAAGGCTCGGGATGGTGCCGACGGACACCGTCCGCGACTGGGCGGCCGCGAGCGCGCGGCCGACTATCGCGCCCAGGTGGTCGAGGACGTGCGCGGCCTGCTCGTAGAACTCCCGCCCGGCCGCCGTCGGACGCGCACCGGTGGTGTCCCGGTCGAACAGTGTGACGCCCACGCGCCGCTCCAGCGCGGCCAGCCGCTGGCTCGCCGACGGCTGGCTCACCAGCAGCTCGCGCGCGGCGGCGCCGAGCGACCCGTGGCGGGCGACCGCGTCGACCAGCCGAAGGTCCTCGACCGTGGGGTATGAGCTCATAGGTCAAGCCTATGTCCGGCCATGCCCGAGGGCTGTCTACCGGCTCCTGCGGCGACTGCCCAGGATGAGCATGTGCGTCACCCACACCTCACCACCCTGACCGCCACGACCTTCGTCACGTGGACCGGCCAGCGCATCACCGCCGTCGCACTGCCGCTGGTCGCGCTCGACCAGACCGGCGACGCCTGGACCACCGGTCTCGTCGGCGGCTTCGCGGGCCTGCCCCTGCTCACCTCCGCCTGGTGGGGCCGGCGCCTGCGGGCGCGGCTGACGTCGGGGCGCTCGCTCGCGATCCTCCTCGCGGTGCAGGTGCTCGGGCTGGTCATGGTGCCGGTCGCCGCGGCGACCGTGGGTGTCGGCGCGGTCGTGCTGTGCGCGACGGGCCTGGTCACGGGCACGACGTCGGCGATGCTCGCGCCCGCACAGCGCGCGCTGACCGCCGACCTCGCCGAGCTGCCCGGCAACGGGCCGGACATCGGCGCGCGGGCGCTGGCCTGGCAGGACCTCGCGCACCGGTCGTCGATGATCTTCGCGCCGCCGCTCGGGGCGTGGCTGCTGGTCGTGTGGGGCGCCGAGCCGTTGCTGTGGTGCGAGGCGGCAGCCGTCGCACTGAGCGCCGTCGCGATGCTGACGGTGCCGGGGGTGTCGTCCCGGCGGTCGAGCTTGTCCAGGCCTGGTGGGGTCTCGACAAGCTCGACCGACGAAGAGGGCTCGACCGACGAAGATCGCTCGACCAGCGGATCGGACGAGCCCTCACCCTCCATCCGTGCGGTGCTGCGTCAGCATCCGGACCTGGCCGTCGGCATCTGGCTGGCCGGCATAGGCGGTGTCACCTGGTTCGCGTTCACGCTGGGCCTCACCCTGCTCGGGGCGGAGCTGGACCGGCCCGGCGAGCTGGTCGCGGCAGGCATGGCGGGCTACGGCGCCGCGACGGTCGGGCTGTCGTTCGTCGTGCCGCTGGTGGTGCACCGGGTGCCGCGCATCCCGGCGATAGTGGTCTCGTGGGTCGTGTTCGGGCTCGCGTACCTCGCGCTGCCGCTGGCCGCGCCGAACCTGCTCGCGGTCGCCCTGGTGTCCGCCGTCGGGGGCGTGACCATGCCGTTCGGGATAGCCGCGCTCAACGCGCTGATCGTCGAACGGACGACCGGTGCGGAGCGCCGGACGGCGTTCACCGCGGAGACCGTGCTGCACAGCGGCGGCGCCTCGGCGGGGCTGCTCGTCGGCGGCGCGCTGATCGGCGCGTTCGGCGCGGGTCCGGTCCTGGTGGTCACCGGGCTGGTGCAGGTGGTCGCGGCCGTCGTGGCGGTGCTGTGGCTCCGCAGGCGACGGGTGCTAGCGGCGGACGGCGCCGACCAGGTTCGTGACGGCCGCGGCGAGCTCGCGCAGACGCGGCGCGGTGCGGGCGATCAGGTCGTCCAGCTCGACCGGTCCGGGAGCGATCGAGAACGCGGCGGTGATGCCTGAGGCGCGGGCAAGCGCCTCAGGAAGCAGCACCTGGCCCGCCACGACCACCACCGGTGGCCGGGTAGGTGACGCCGCGGCGAGCTGCGCGACGCCGTCGGCCACCTTGCCGTTCACGGACTGGGAGTCGAAGGATCCCTCCCCCGTGATCACCAGGTCGGCGGAGGCGAGCGCGGCGGGCAGGCCCACCGCCTCGGCGACGAGCACGGCGCCAGGGGTGTTCTCGGCGCCGAGCACGGCGATCAGCCCGGCGGGCACACCGCCTGCGGCACCCGTGCCGGGGAGCTCGGCGACGGCGACGCCCGTCTCGCGCTCCAGGACCTCCGACCAGTGCCGCAGCGCATCGTCGAGGTATTCCGCCACGCCGTCGCGCGCGCCCTTCTGCGGCCCGAACACCCGCGCCGCCCCGTGCTCGCCCACCAGCGGGTTCGTGACGTCGACGGCGAGGCGCCAGCGCACCGCGCGCGCCCGGGGGTGCAGCCCGGACAGGTCGAGGGACGCGACGGAGGCCAGCCCCTCCCCGCCGTCGGGCACCTGCTGGCCGTCCGCGTCGAGGAGGCGGGCACCCAGCCCGGTCAGGATGCCGGAGCCGCCGTCCGTGGAGGCCGAGCCGCCCAGGCAGAGGAGGATCTCCGCGACACCGGCGTCGAGCGCGGCCCGCGCGACGTCGCCGGTGCCGCGGGTGCTCGCGTGCAGCGGCTGGAGCGGCGCGTCGGAGACCCCCGGCAGACCGCTGGCCTCGGCGAGCTCGACGACGGCGGTACGCCCGTCCGGTGACACCGCCCACCGGGCAGTCGCCGGACGGCCTATCGCGTCCACCGTCGCGACGGTCAGCGGTTCCCCGCCCCAGGCGGCGAGCAGCGCGTCGAGCGTGCCCTCACCGCCGTCGGCCATGGGCAGGCGCGTCACGACGGCGTCCGGGGCGACGTCCAGCACCCCGTCGGCGACGGCGGACGCGACCTCGGCAGCGGACAGGCTGCCCTTGAACGAGTCGGGACAGACAACGACGTGCAGCGGCTCCACGCGCCGATCGTAGGCGGTCGGGACGCTCAGTCGGACAGGATTTCGGCCACTGGTACGGCGTGGGCGCCGAACGCCTCCGCCACGCCGGCGTTGGTGATCTGCCCGGCGTGCGTGCTGAGCCCGTGGGCGAGTGCCGCGTCGGCGCGCATCGCGTCCCGCCAGCCCTTGTCCGCGAGCGCCGCGACGTACGGCAGCGTCGCGTTCGTCAGGGCCCGCGTCGCCGTCACGGGCACGGCGCCCGGCATGTTGGCCACGCAGTAGTAGAGGGTGTCGTGCACGGCGAAGGTCGGGGCGTCGTGCGTGGTGGGGTGCGAGTGCTCGAAGCAGCCGCCCTGGTCGATGGCGATGTCGACGAGCAGGGCGCCGGGCTTCATGGCCTTGACCATGGCGTCCGTGACGAGCTTCGGAGCGGCGGCGCCGGGGATCAGGACCGAGCCGATGACCAGGTCGGCGGTCTCCACCTGCTCGGCCACCTCGTATGCCGTCGATGCGCGGGTGGCCAGCGCTCCGCCGAACTGCACCTCGAGCTGGCGCAGCCGCGGGATGGAGACGTCCAGCACCGTGACGTCGGCGCCCATGCCCAGCGCGTTGGCCGCCGCATGCTCGCCTGCCACGCCGCCGCCGATGACGACGACCTTGGCCTTCGGCGTGCCGGCCACCCCGCCCATCAGGACCCCGGTGCCGCCCTGGGGCCGCATCAGGTGGTAGGCGCCGACCTGTGCGGAAAGCCGTCCGGCGACCTCGCTCATGGGGCTCAGCAGCGGGAGGGAGCGGTCGGGGAGCTGGACGGTCTCGTACGCGACGGCGGTGGTGCCCGCTGCCAGCAGTGCGTCTGTGCACGGCGCGGACGCCGCGAGGTGGAGGTAGGTGAAGAGGGTCAGGTCGGGCCGCATGAGCGCGTACTCGGGCTCGATCGGCTCCTTGACCTTGACCAGGAGGTCGACGCTGCCCCACACCTCCTCGGCGGTGTCGGCGATCCGCGCGCCGGCGAGCCGGTACGCGTCGTCGTCGAAGCCGGAACCGAGCCCGGCGCCGGCCTGCACGAGCACGTCGTGGCCGCGCCGGACCAGCTCGTGGGTGCCGGCGGGCGTGAGCGCGACCCGGCTCTCGTTGTTCTTGATCTCTGTGGGGACGCCGACGTTCATAAGGTGACGGTAATCACTGTGGGGTGTGCGGGTCCAGGACACGTTCCCGAATAGAATGTTCGGCAGTTGTGCACAAGAATGGGCGGATGCTGAACCCCTGGCGACTGCGCCTCCTGCACCAGCTGCACCTGCTCGGCACCGTGCGTGCCGTCGCCGAGGCGGCCCGGATGAGCCCGTCGAGCGTCTCCCAGCAGCTCGCGACGCTGGAGACCGAGGCGAAGGCACAGCTCTTCGAGCGCGTCGGCCGACGTATCCGGCTGACACCGGCGGGCGTCACGCTCTCGGGCCACGCGTCGGACATCCTCGACCGGATCGCCGCGGCGGAGGCGGACATCGCGGGCCTGCGCTCCGAGCCCACCGGCGTGGTGCGGCTCGCTGCCTTCACGAGCGCCTTCCACGGCATCGTCGTGCCGGCGGTCGCCGCCCTCGCCGAGGAGCACCCCCGCATCACCGTGGAGCTCACCGAGGCGGAACCACTGGTCAGCCGGCCCGCCTTGCAACGAGGTGAGGTGGACGTCGCCGTCTGCGCGGACTTCCCGGACGCCCCCGTCCCGCCGGACACCGACCTCACGCGCATGCCCCTGACGGGCGACCGCGTGGTGCTCGTGACGGCGCGGGACACGGCCACCGGCGCACGCTCGGGACGAGTCGACCTGGCCACCCTCGCGAACGAGCCCTGGGCGTTCGAGCACCCCGGGGCCCACCTCGCCGACCTGGCCGAACGCCTGTGCCGTCGGGCGGGATTCACACCGCGGACCGTTGCCCGGTTCGAGAGCCACGGCACGCTGCTCAGCCATGTCGAGGCCGGGCTCTCGGTGACGCTGCTGCCCCTGCTCGCCGTCCACGACCGGTACGCGGTGCGCACGCTGGACCTCACGGACCCGCCACGCCGGGACATCCATCTGGTGGTCCGGCACACCACCATGGACCGGGCGGCGGTCCGGGTGGTGGTGGAGGCGCTCCGGCACCAGGCACGATCGGCCTGAGAGCCGGCCTGAGCATCAGCCTGAGAGCCGGCCCTCGATCCGGTCAGAAGTCGTCGATGTCCGCCTGGGCCGACCGCAGCATCTCCGTCAGCTCGCGCAGCCGCATCAGGTCCTCGACATCCATCGCGGGCGTCACGTAGTGCGCTATCGACCGCACGTGGCGCCGCCCGAGCTCCTTCTGGGTGGCGGCACCCTCCGGGGTCAGGCTCACCAGGACGCCTCGCCCGTCGTCCGGCGACGGGTGCCTGCGGACCAGGCCGCGCTTCTCGAGCCGCTCCACCATGCGCGAGAGCGACGACTGGGCCATGAGGATGTTCTCGTTGAGCTCACGCAGGCGCAGCGTCTCCCCGGGGGCGAGGGCGAGCGTGAACAGCACGTCGTACTCGCGCATGCTGAGGTCGCCCCAGATGTCGTCCGCCAGGAGCCGGCGCATCACTGTCACCTGTGCGCGGAACAGCGACTCCCACGCCTCGGCGGCCTCGCGAGCCGACGGCACACGTCGCTCGGTCATCAGCGCACCCTCCTCGTCATCCAGGGCACGCTACCCGACTGAACTTTCAGTTTCCTACCTCAGTTGGTGGTGGCGAATTTCACCATACGGAGAACTGTCCAGAGGACCTGAAAGGCTCCTCTCGACAGGCGTCGGGACCGGCCCGGATCAGCGTCCGAGACGACGTTCCCGCAGCGAGAAGTCACGCAGCGCGCGCAGGAAGTCCACCCGCCGGAACGCGGGCCAGTACGCCTCGCAGAAGTAGAACTCGGTGTGCTGGCTCTGCCACATCAGGAACCCGCCGATGCGCTGCTCGCCAGAGGTCCGGATGACCAGCTCCGGGTCCGGCTGCCCCTTGGTGTACAGGTGCTCGGCGATGTGCTCGACGTCTATCGACTCGGCGAGGTCCGCGAGCGTCGCCCCGTCCTTCGCGCGCTCGGTGAGGTAGCTGCGGACGGCGTCTGCGATCTCCGTGCGGCCGCCGTAGCCGATCGCCACGTTGACCTGGAGACCCTTCACGCCGGCGGTCCGGTCGGCAGCGGCGCGCAGGGCTGAGGCGAGGCGCGCGGGCAGCAGGTCGAGCCGGCCGATGACGCGCAGGCGCCAGCGGCCCGACTCCGCGAGGTCCGACACCGCGTCCTCGATGATGTCGAGGAGGTTGCTCAGCTCGTCGGCCGACCGGCTCAGGTTGTCCGTGGACAGCATCCACAGCGTGACGACCTCGATGCCCAGCGAATCGGCCCAGCCTAGGAACTCGGTGATCTTGTCGGCGCCGCGACGGTGTCCCGTCGCCGCCGTCTCCCCGAAGGAGCGTGCCCAACGGCGGTTGCCGTCGAGCATCACGCCGATGTGCCGGGGCAGCGTCGCGCCGTGCAGGGCGAACGCCAGGCGTCGCTCGTAGAGGCGGTACAACGGGCTGGGCAGGCGCACGAATACCTCAGTGGATCGGGCCGTGGGAGCCGCGGGACGCGGCGGCACGGAAGCTCTGGCGCTGGGTGGAACCCGGCAGGACGTGGACAAAGGTACCTCTCGAACGCGCGCGTTCCTGCGCACCGAGACCCTTCTGGGACGCCTGGCGGGCGACTCCCGCCAACCCAGCGCAGTATCTTCACAAGGCCCTTGTCAGGCGGGCGATCACCTAACCTACGCTAGAGTAAGTTACGCAACCGTAGGTAGCGTCCCAGCACCCAGAGGACGCCGGTTGCCGAACGTAGAGGAGAGCAGCGTGCGAGCACCTACGGGCGAGCCGGACCACTCGGCGGGCCGCTCGGACGATGTGGCGGGCACGTTCGACGACAAGTTGGACGACGTGCGCGACAAGGCCTCCGACGTCATGCACGACATCTCGGACTCGGTCTCGACCACCGTCGAGAAGGTCGAGCGCAAGATCAAGCCGCGACTGCGCGGCTGGATCCACGCGGGCACGTTCCCGCTCGCCCTGGCGGCGAGCATCGTGCTGATCGCGCTCGCCCCGACGATGGCGGGGAAGATCTCGGCCTCGGTGTTCGGCCTGAGCGCCTGCTTGCTGTTCGGTGTGTCGGCGGTGTATCACCGCGGCAACTGGTCCCCCAGGACCGACGCCGTGCTCCGCCGCCTCGACCACACCAACATCTTCCTGATCATCGCGGGCACGTACACGCCGCTCGCGGTCCTGCTCCTGCCTCGCGACCAGGGCACCGTGCTGCTCTGGCTGGTGTGGAGCGGCGCACTGCTCGGCCTGCTGGCCCGGGTCTTCTGGCTCAACGCCCCGCGCTGGGTCTACGTACCGGTCTACCTCGCGCTCGGCTGGGTGGCAGTCGCCTACATGGGGCAGTTCTGGGCGATCGGTGGCCCCGCCGTCGTCTGGCTCATCCTGGCGGGCGGCCTCGCCTACACGGTCGGCGCGATCGTCTACGGCACCAAGAAGCCCGATCCCAGCCCCGCCTGGTTCGGCTTCCACGAGATCTTCCACGTGCTCACGGTCGTCGGCTTCGCCTGCCACCTGGTCGCGATCTACCTGGCCAACCTCGCGGTCTGACCGCAGGCCGGCCGGCGGCCCCCTACGAGTCGCTGTGGCCCCGGCCGAGCCTCTTGTGCATCTTGATCGTGGTCGTCTCGTAGCCGAGCGACTCGTAGAGACCGTGCGCGCCGGTGTTGAACCCGAAGACGCGTGGGTCGTCCTTACGTTCGCGTCCCGCCCCTCGGGCGGGGTCGGAGTGCCTCACACGCCCGTGGGCACCACCGCGTAGCGACGGTTCACCAGGGACGGGTTCGTCCGGCGGATCGCCGCGAGCGGGGCGGGGTCCAGATCGACCGTGCGGTACGCCTGCTCCTCGCCCATCTCCAGCCCTACGACGCCGTCCGGCCCCACCAGGAGCGTGCGCCCCGTGACGCCCTTGCCGGTCATGCCGACGCCGATCGTCACAGCGGTGTTCTCGATCGCTCGCGCCTGCAGCAGCGTGCGCCAGTGGTCCGCCTTGAGCGGCCCCGCGACCCAGGCGGCCGGGTACACGAGGACGTCCGCCCCGGCGTCCACGAGACGGCGGGCCGACTCAGGGAACCGCAGGTCGTAGCAGGTCAGCACACCGAAGGTGAACCCGCCCAGGCGCAGGGTGACGGGCTCGGCGTCGGCAGGGCCGGGCTCGAGCAGGTCCGACTCCTGGTACCCGAACGCGTCGTACAGGTGCACCTTGCGGTAGACACCGGCGATCTCGCCGGCGTCGTCGACCACGACCAGCGCGTTCACCGCTCGGACGCCGTCGGATCCCGGCAGGGTGACGCCCGCGATCACGGCGACCCCGTGCTTGCGCGCACGGGCCCGCAGGAGCGTGACGAACGGTCCGTCGAGCTCCTCGGCATGCTCCGGCCCGACGCCACGCGGGTCGTAGGCGGACGCGTACTCCGGCAGCACCAGGAGGTTGGCCTTGGCGCGCGCCGCGACCTTGAACGCGTCGAGCACGGTCTGGCGGTTGGCGCCGTGGTCGTCAGAGACGGCCACCTGCGCGACCGTCACGCGGACCACGCCGGCCGGGGCGCCCGGCTCGGTAGCGTCAGCCGTGTCAGCCGTGTCAGTCACCTGACCCGCCACCGCTGCTGCTGCCGGACGAGCCGCCGTCGGACGACGAGCCCGAGGAGCCGGACGACGAGCCGGACCCTTCAGGTGTGCTGGGCGCCGCGGAGCCTTCGGCGCCCTGCTCGGCCTTGGTGTCGTCTGTACGGGTGTCGTCCTCCGACCGGCGGAAGCTGACGACCTGCGGGGCCGGTACCGGCAGACCCTGCTCGCGCGCGTTGTGGCCCGCGCGGCGCAGGTGCTTGCTCATGTTCAGGAACAGCAGCACGCACGCGACCGCGAGCGCGAAGGTGACGACGAAGCCGATGAGCCCCGGCGAGACCTGCCACTCCTCGAGGCCCGGGCGGAGCCTGCCCTCGGTGGGGTTCGGCGACGGTTCGGTCGCGAAGGCTATCGCTCCGGTGATCAGCGGGCTCATGCGGGGACCTCCGACCGGACACCCTCGAACAGGTCCTGCTCGTACTCACCATCGGCACGCTCGGGCAGCGGCACGCGGGACTCCGCGAGCTCGTACTCGTCCCAGGGCCACACGTCGACCTCGAGGTCGCGCGGCACCGCGAAGAAGAAGCCCTTGGGGTCGATCTGGGAGGCGTGCGCCGTCAGGGCGGCGTCCCGGTTCGGGAAGAAGTCGGCGACGGGGACCAGCGTGGTGACCTGACGCTCCGGGATCTCCCGTGCGTCGCGGGACTCGACCCAGTCGCCGAAGGGCGACTCGAGCCCGGCACCTTCCATCGCCTCGTGCACCGCACGGATCCGCTTCATCGAGAAGCCGTGGTTGTAGTAGAGCTTGAGCGGCTCCCACGGCTCACCCGTGCCCGGGTAGCGCTCCGGGTCCCCCGCCGCGTGGAAGGCCTCGAACGACACCTCGTGGCACTTGATGTGGTCGGGGTGCGGGTAGCCGCCCGACGGGTCGTACGTCGTGATGACGTGCGGGCGGAACTCCCGGATCGCCTGCACCAGCGGTGCGGCGGCCTCTTCCAGGGGGACGAGCGCGAAGCAGCCCTCGGGCAGCGGGGGCAGCGGGTCACCCTCGGGCAGGCCCGAGTCCACGAAGCCCAGCCACTGCTGACGCACACCCATCGCCTCGGCCGCCCGGGCCATCTCCAGCCGGCGGACCGCGCGGCGGCCCTCTGTCGACTCGAACTCGTGGCCCTCGGGAACCTCGAAGGACGGGTTCAGGATGTCGCCCCGCTCGCCCCCGGTGCATGTCACGACGAGGACCTCGACCCCTTCTGCGGCGTAGCGGGCCGTCGTCGCGGCGCCCTTGCTCGACTCGTCGTCCGGGTGCGCGTGCACCGCCATCAGACGGAGCGGCTCGCGCTCGGGTACGGACACTGGGTCCTCCTGTGTGGGATGCGTACTGGGACAATCACTCACATGGACCATGATGGTCCAGGGACAATCTTGCTACGAACCACTGACACCTCGAACCGAGCGAGCCGTGATGACCGACCCTGACCCCGCCGCCCCGACCGGCACCGCGCACCCGCAGGCACCGAGCCTCGCCGAGCGCTACGGCCGTGCAAAGCCTGGAGCGCAGCCGATACCCGCGCAGCGCGGCGAGGACGACCCGTGGGACGAGGACGACGACATCCGGCCCCGCCCCAAGCTCTCGGTGGGCGCCCGGATCGCGGTGGCCCTGGCCCTCGCCGCCGGTGTCGCGATCGCCGCGTGGTTCACGATCGTCGACACCCAGCGCGACCCCGTGACCTTCGCCGACGTCGGCTTCTCGGTGACGAGCGCCGAAGCGGTGGACGTGACGTTCGAGGTCAGCATGCCCCCCGGCACCGAGGCCGTGTGCACGGTGACCGCGCTGAGCAAGAACTACGCCGAGGTCGGCGCGGTCGACGTCGAGGTGGGCCCGGACGAGGCACGCACGACCCGGCACACGGTGACGATAGGCACGACGGAGCTCGCGACCACCGGCATCGTCGACCACTGTGACCTGCGCTGAAACCCGCTGTTCAGAATAGATAGCCCGTCCGCTCAGAGCGGAAACAGGGATTGTCTTGGCAAGTCTTTCCCGGGAATTGGTATTCTCGTCGTTTCACACGCTGTGTTGACCGGCTGACGCGCGTGCCCGATCCGCTCCGTCGGCCGGGCCCGGCGCGCTGCCGTAACTGTGGCTCGATCGAGCAACGACGAAAGGAGAGCCCCCGTGGCCGACGCTTCTGTCACCTGGCTCACCCAGGAGGCGCACGACAAGCTCAAGGCTGAGCTGGAGCACCTCTCCGGCCCCTACCGGGCGGAGATCACCGAGCGCATCGCGGCTGCTCGCGACGAGGGCGACCTCAAGGAGAACGGCGGCTACCACGCCGCGCGCGAGGAGCAGGGAAAGAACGAGCTGCGCATTCTCGAGCTCACCGAGAAGCTCCGTAACGTCCAGGTCGGTACTCCCGCGGACGACGGCAAGGTCGAGCCGGGCATGGTCGTGACCGCGATCGTCGCGGGCGACGAGATGAACTTCCTCTTCGGCTCGCGCGAGATGGCTGGGTCCACTGACCTCGACGTCTACTCGCCGACGTCGCCGCTGGGCGCTGCGATCGACGGAAAGTCGATCGGCGCGAAGACGAGCTACCACGCCCCGAACGGGCGCGACATCCCCGTGGAGATCACGGGCGCCAAGCCCTTCCAGGGCTGAACGAACCTCGGCAGAGTCCTCGGGCCTGTCAGACGTGCAGGTCACCATGGTGATCTGCACGTCTGACAGGCCCTTCGCCGTTTGTCAGGTCCGCGAGCCGGCGCTCGAGGAGCTTCCGGTCACCATCCCGGTCGACCTGGTCGAGCGCCCGCCGGTACTCCGCCGCGGCCTCTACGGGCCGGCCAGCACGCCGCAACAGGTCCGCCCGCATCGCCGGCAGCAGGTGATACGCCGTCAGCTCGGGTGCTGACGCGACGTCGTCGAGCGCGGCCAGACCGGCCTCGGGCCCCCGCGACATCCCCACGGCGACCGCCCGGTTGAGCTCGACGACCGGCGAGCGCGTCATCTCCACGAGAACACCGTAGAGAGCCTCGATCTCTGCCCAGTCCGTCGTGTCAGCGGCGGTCGCCCGTGCGTGCAGCGCGGCGATCGCCGCCTGCACCTGGTACGGACCGGCACGACGCGCCGCGAGCGCGTCGTCGAGCACGGCCAGCCCCTCAGCGATCTCGTCGCGCCGCCAGAGCGACCGGTCCTGCTCCTCGAGCGTGCGCGGCACCCCTTCGGGTGCGGGGCCCAGGCGTGCCCATCGGCGCGCGTGCTGGAGCAGCAGCAGCGCGAGCAGCCCTCGCGCCTCGGGCTCGTCGGGCAGCAGGCGCGCGACGAGCCGGGCGACACGGACCGCGTCGTCAGCCAGGGCACGGCGGGCCGCGGCACCCGCGTCGTCCTCGGCAGGCTCCGCCCACGCGTCGTAGCCCTCGGTGAACAGCACGTACAACACGGCGAGGACCGCCGAGACCCGTTCGTGCAGCAGCTCGGGCGGCGGCACACGGAACGCGATGCCGGTGCTCCGGATCTTGCGCTTGGCCCTGGTCAGGCGCTGGGCCATCGTGGTCTCCGGCACCAGGAAGGCCCGCGCGACCTGCGCCGTCGTCATGCCGGTGAGGGACCGCAGGGTGAGCGCCACGCGCCCCTCCAGCGGCAGCGCGGGGTGGCAGCAGGTGAAGACGAGGCGCAGCAGGTCGCCGTCGGGGTCCTCCGGTTCGACCCCGGCCCAGCCGTCGCCGTCGTCCAGGGCGTCCGCCGCCTCGGCGACCGGGTCGGCGACCGCCGGGTCGAGCCGTTCGGTCAGCCGCGCCGACGTCGCCACCTTCTCCGTCTCGACCTTGCGCCGCCGCAGCCGGTCCAGCGCGCGGTTGCGCGCCGTGGTGGTGAGCCACGCACCCGGTCGGTCGGGCACGCCGTCGCGCTGCCAGGTGCGCAGCGCGACGGCGAACGCCTCCTGCGCGCA
The DNA here is from genome assembly GCF_042654905.1 of Promicromonospora alba. Classification (NCBI taxonomy): domain Bacteria; kingdom Bacillati; phylum Actinomycetota; class Actinomycetes; order Micrococcales; family Promicromonosporaceae; genus Promicromonospora; species Promicromonospora alba. The sequence continues at coordinate 571,367 of NZ_JBHSFI010000008.1, read as the reverse complement.
GTCCTCGGCGAGGTCGAGGTCGCCGGTGCTGCGCGCCACGGCCGCGAGCACGCGGCCCCACTCGTCGCGGAACGCAGCGGTGACGGCCTGCCCGACGTCGGTCACGGTTCCGTCGGCCAGAACGGGTGCACCTCGACCAGCGCATCCCGCGCCCCCGGGGACGCGGCAGCTATCGCGAGCGCCTCCTGGAGGGTCGCCGCCTCGATGATGTCGAACCCGCCGATGACCTCCTTCGACTCCGAGAAGGGCCCGTCCGTCACGACGGTCTCGCCCTCTCGCACGGTCACCCGGCGGACGTCGGCACCCGGGCGCAGGCGCGAACCCAGGACGCGTGCGCCGGAGGCGTCCTGCTCAGCGACCCAGGTCTCGGTCTCCGGCCTCGGCGCCCGGTCGTCCGGCTCGATGACGAGCATGAGGTAGCGCATCAGCGCGCCCCGGCCTCGGGCTCCGTGGCCGTGGCGTCGCTGTCGAGCTCCAGCGGCCAGAAGGGGCGCAGCTCGACCGCGCCGGTGTGCGCCATCGGATGGGCGGCGGCGATCCTGATCGCCTCGTCGAGGTCGGGCGCCTCCAGGATGTCGAAGCCCGCGATCACCTCTTTGGTCTCCGAGAACGGGCCGTCGGTGACGACCACCTCGCCGGTACGGACCTGCACGCCGACGGCGTCGGCGGGCGGGCGCAGCCGGTCACCGAGGATCGCGCGGCCGGTGCCGTAGGTGTCCCGCACCCAGTCCTCGATCTCGGGCACGTTCCCCGGGTCGGCCGGGGCGTCAGGGGTGGACAGGACGAGCATGAGATAGCGCATGGTGTGCTCCCTTCCGGGGCGGTCCCCGGTGTCATGGTCGCGCGGCAGGTCGGCCGCGTCACCCTGACGACGAACGGGAACGCGCCCGCACGACACCCGCACGACGATCAGTTCGCGATGACCTCGTAGCCCTCGGACTCCAGGCGTTCGACGACGGCGGTCCGGTGGTCGGCGCCCTTGGTCTCGAGCTGCAGGTTGACCCGCACCTCGGACACCGCCAGCGAGACGTCGGTCCGCGTGTGGTCGACGGCGACGATGTTGGCGCCCGCCGCGGCGATCGTCTCCACGAGCCGGGCGAGAGCGCCTGGCTTGTCCATCAGCCGCACCTGCAGCTTGAGGTACCGCCCGGCCGCCACGAGGCCGTGCTGCACCACACGCAGCAGCACCAGGGGGTCGATGTTCCCGCCCGACAGCACCGCGACGATCGGGCCCTTGAACGCTCCGGGGCCGGCGGCCATGATGCCGGCGACCGCTGCCGCGCCGGCGGGCTCGACCATCAGCTTCGAGCGCTCGAGCACCGCGAGGAGACCACGCGAGAGCTGGTCCTCGGTGACGGTCCGGACCTCGACGCCCTCCTTCTGCACGATCCCGAACGGCACGTCGCCGGGCAGCCCGACGGCGATGCCGTCGGCCATCGTGGAGCCGAGCTTTCCCGCCAGCGGCTTGCCGGCCTTGAGCGAGCCCGGGTACGCGGCGGCCGACGCCGCCTGCACGCCCACGACCTTCACGTGCGGTGCGACCTCGGCCAGCACCGCGGCGATGCCGGCTACCAGACCGCCACCGCCCAGCGGCACGACGACGGTGGCGACGTCCGGCACCTGCTCCAGGATCTCCAGGGCGACGGTGCCCTGGCCCGCGACGACGTCCACGTGGTCGAACGGATGGATGAGCACGCGCCCGGAACGAGCGGCCTCGACGCGTGCGGCGGCGAGCGCCTCGTCCACCGACGAGCCCACCATCCGCACCTCCGCCCCGTAGCCACGGGTCGCGGCGACCTTGGGCAGGGCGGCATCGACCGGCATGTAGACGACCGTGTCGATGCCGAGCATCCCCGCGGCTACCGCCACGCCCTGCGCGTGGTTCCCGGCGGAGGCGGCGACGACCCCGCGCTCCCGCTCAGCGGCCGACAGACGCGCGAGGCGCACGTACGCGCCGCGCACCTTGAACGAGCCGGCGCGCTGCAAGTTCTCGCACTTGAGCAGCACCTTCGTGCCGGCGATGGTGGAGAGCGCGCGGCTCTCGGTGATGGGGGTACGGGTGATGACGCCGTCAAGCATTGCTGCGGCGGCACGGGCGTCGTCGGCGGACACCGTGAGGTGGCCGCCGTACGACTCCAGGTCGAACGGATCCAGGGGCACAGCGGGCATGTTGCCCGACTAAGCCGCCGGATGCACGTTCAGCGCTTCTGATCACCCTCTGAAGCGCCTCGGCCCGAGGGGTCCAACTCCTCGTCGATGCCGACGTCCTCGACGGCCGCCTCGGCCACCACGCCGGGGCTGCGGCGCAGCCGGAGCGGGATCGGCGGTGCGTCGGCCGCTCGCCACCGGATGGGCAAGGCGTCCTCGTCGCCGAGCTCGGGGAACTTGTCGTGCCCGTTGAGGTAAAGGATCACGGTGTTCAGCACGGCTGCGAGCGGGACCGCGAACAGGGCACCGACGATGCCGGCGGCGTACGACCCGGCGGCCACGGCGAGGATCACGGCGACCGGGTGCAGCGAGACGGCCTGGCCCATGAGGAACGGCTGCAGCGCGTGCGACTCGATCTGCTGCACCAGCAGCACCACGCCGAGCATGATGAGTGCGGCGACCCAGCCGTTCGACACAAGGACCACGACGACGGCGATGGCACCCGTCACGATGGCACCGACCACGGGCACGAACGAACCGACGAACACCAGGATGCTGATCGGCAGGGCGAGCGACGGGACGAAGAACACCGCGCCGATCCCGATACCGAGGGCGTCCACCCCGGCGACGAGGATCTGCGTACGGGTGTAGGCGGCGAGCGTGACGGCCCCGCGCCGGCCGGCCTGGTTGACACGCTCCCGGGAGGACTGCGGCAGCAGACCGACGAGCCAGCCCCAGATGCCCCGCGGGTCGTGCAGGAAGAAGAACGTGCAGAACAGCGCGATCAACGCCCCGACCAGCACGCTGCCCGCCGTGGCGGCGGCGCCGAAGACGCCGCTCACGATCGCGCTCTGCTGCGCCTCGAGCTGGTCGAGGATGTCCTGGCTGTAGCTCCGCAGCTCCTGCTCGAGGCCGAAGGTCACCGAGACCTGTGTCCACAGCTCGTTGAAGCCGCTGATGGCCTGGGTCCGCAGGTCGGCGAACCCGTTGGCGATCGACTGCCCGGCCAGCGTGATCAGGCCGACGACCACGACGACCAGACCGACCAGCGACAGGCCCGCGGACAGCCCGCGCGGCACGCGCAGCCGCTCGTTCAGCAGGCGGCGGAACGGCGTCAGCATGATCGTGAGCAGCAGGGCCACCGCCACCGGGATCACGATCGTCTTCAGGAGCGTGATGAGCCAGAGCGCGGCGGCCACGAACGCGCCGATGAGGAGCATGCGCCATGACCATGAGGCGGCCGCCTGGATGGCTGGTGGGACAGCGCCCGACTTGTCGATGGGCGGCGCGGTGGTCTGGTCGGACGTCACGCTTGTCTCCTCGGTCTGCGACACGGATACGACCCTACGGCGTGTTTCAGAAAGTCGTGTGGCTTTTGAGACACCGCCCTTCTCGGGCGTCCAATCTTCAGGCCGCGGGTGCGGTCTGAAGATTGGTTCCCACGTCATCCAGTCCCTTGCCACCAAGGCCACGAGAGCCGGGGTGGGTGGGGGTGTCCTGTCGGTGGGCGTTGTTGACGGGGCCGTCTGCTTGACGGTCCCCGACCCGGGCAACACCACGCCCCGCACCGTCATCGACGGGCAGGGTGTGGTTCTCGGCCCAGGCGGCGAGATTCACTGCGGCATTCAGATCCCGATCCAGCACAAGCCCGCACCCGCGGCACTCGAAGACGCGGTCCTTAAGCGTCAGGTCCTTACGCACAGTGCCGCAGGACGAGCAGGTCTTGGACGACGGGAACCACCGGTCCGCGACCACGACCTGCCCGCTGCGCCAGGCCTGCTTGTAGGTGATCTGCCGGGCGAGCTCACCCCAGGCAGCGTCCGAGATGGCGCGGGAGAGCTTGGGGTTGGACCGCATGCCGGTGATGTTCAGGTCTTCCAGGACCAGTAGGGCGTGGTTCTTGACCAGCTGGTTGGAGACCTGATGAAGCAGATGGCGACGACGGTCACGGATCCGGGCGTGCTGTCGTCCCAGACGCACGACAGCCTTCTTGCGGTTCTTCGATCCCTTCTTCTTCCGGGACACGGCCTTGGACAGGCGACGTAGACGCGGCAGGCCACGCCGGAGGGCTCGTGGGTTGTTCAGACGGAGTACCTCGACGCCGTCGGACGAGCCCGCGACGGCCAGGGCATGCAGGCCGCGATCCACGCCCACCCAACTGTTCTCGCGGCGCGGGGGCTCGATAGGCGGTGGTGTGTGTCGCCGAGCGGGGTGCAGGTCGGCGGCCTCGACGGTGATGGAGATCCACCACCGGCTCGCACCCCGGGACACTGTCACGAACAGGATCCGGGCACGATCCTTGGCGATCATCCGGCGCAGCCGGCGCGTGCATTCCCGCACCCGCAGGACGCCGATCTTCGGCAAGGTCACCGACCGGACGCGCTCTCCGTCCCCGACACGAACGCTGGCCCGCCCCTTGCCGGTCGTGTTCCGGATCCGGAACGACCCACCCATCGGACCCTTCTTCTTGAACCGGGGGAACCCGACCTTCGGTCCCTTCCGAGTGACCGTGCGGGAGTCGGTGAACGCCTTCAGCCCACGGCCGAGATCGACGCAGGCTTCCTCGAACACCTGCGCCAGCACCCGGCCCTGCCAGGCCAGACCAGTGACCTCCATCCGCGTCATCCCGGTTGGGGCGACCAGGAATCGACGCCCAGCAGCCTCGGAACGCTTCCACTTGTTGAACCCGTTGATCAGATCGAACCCCGTCCAGGGCACGTGGATGGCGTCGGAGACGTCACGCCCAGGGTGGTCGTCGGGCCCGCCTGCGGCCTCGGGCGTGGAGTCCCGGCCCTGCCCGCGCTCGGCGGCGGCACGGGCGTTCTTGTGCAGGCGCAGGGCCTGGTTGAACGCGAATCTCGCAGCCCCCACGTGCTGGGACAGCACGTGTTCCTGCTCGACCGACGGGTCGAGACGGAACCGGAACGACGTGTGCCTGGGCATGTCAACCATACTGCCATCAGCCGCTGACATATTCCCGTTATCAGCACTACAACTATTCATTGATGCGGACATCAGTTCGACATTTCCACCAATTCTCCAGGCCACCCGGCTTACTCCCGGATTCCCACGAGTTCCGAAGCACAGGCCTGCGGGGAACCAACCGAGACACCGCTGACGTGCTCACGCGCCGCACCAAAGGTGCACCGCCCGTACACCGGTCCGACATGTCTCGAAAGTCGTCCGGGTGCCGCTCCCCGCCGTCAGGCTTCCAGCTTCCGCTTCTGCGGATGCGGCGTCTCGCCGCGCTCCAGCATCTCGACGAACTTGGTGATGTTGCGGGCGCGGGTCTCCGCCTTCTTGACTCCCGTGACCCGGAACAGGATCGAGAACCGGTTCTGCGCGGTGAGGATCTCGAACATCGCCGCGGCACGGGGACTCGCCGCGAGCGCCTCGGCGAGGTCGGGCGGCACCTCGAAGTTGCTGTTGACCTCGTAGGCGGCTTCCCAGCGCCCGTCGGCCTTGGCCTTGTCGATCTCCTCCTGGCCGCGCGGACGCATCCGCCCCTCGGCGACCAGGCGGTCCGCGATGCGCACGTTCCGCGCCGACCAGCGGCTACGGGACCGGCGGGGGCAGTACCGCTGCAGGGTGGTCGTGTCGTCCCGGCTGAGCGCCTGGGCGTCGATCCAGCCGCTGCACAGCGACTCCTCGAGTGCCTGGTCGCGGGTCAGGCTCGTCGCGGAGTCCTTGCCCTTCCTCGCGAGGACCAGCCAGACGCCGTCCGACGTCCCCTCGTGCTCGTCGAGCCAGGCGCGCCACGCTGTGACGTCGGTGATGAGTAGCTCGGGATCGGTGTCGGCCATGGGACGCACGCTACGCCGGGACACCGACATCGACGGCTCGATCCGGCTCACTGGCCACGGGAAGGATCACGAGAGCGGCTGCGCACCCCGCCAGGGCCCGAGCTTGTCAGGGTTGCGCACCGTCCAGATGTGCGTGATCCGGTCGCCTTCGACGTGGAACGCCGCCACGGTCACAGTCACGCCGTCTCGCTGAGCCACCAGTCCCGGCCGGCCGTTGACCACGCGTTCCAGGACCTTCAGGCCGGGCACCCGCTCGGCCAGAGCGACGATGTAGCGCGCGATCTGCTCGCTGCCCTCTACCGGGCGGAGCACTGTGCTGACGAGGCCGCCGCCGTCGGCGATCACTGTGGCATCGGGGTCGAGGAGCCCGACGAGGGCGTCGATGTCCTTGGCCTCCCAGGCCTGCTTGAACTCCCTGACGATGCCGGCCTGCTGGGCTGCGGGACCCGCGGCAGCACGTGAGGTGTGCAGGCGACGGCGGGCCGAGGAGGCGAGCTGGCGGCATGCCGCCGGCGTGCGGCCGACGATCTCGGCGACGTCCACGAAGGAATAGCGGAAGACGTCGTGCAGGACGAAGGCGACTCGCTCGGCCGGTGTCATCGAGTCGAGCACCACGAGGAAGGCCATGGTGATCGACTCGTCGAGGCCGACCCGCTCGGCGGGGTCGTCCGGGGCGCTGCCCGATGACCCGCTGATCCACTCCGTACCGCCGGGCAGCGGTTCCGGGATCCATTCGCCCACGTACCGCTCCCGTCGGGATCGTGCCGACTTGAGCAGGTCGAGGCAGATGCGCCCGGCCACCTTCGTCAGCCACGCACCTGGGACGTCGATGGCCTCCTGCTGCTCCGGGGTCATGGCGTACCAGCGCGCGTACGTCTCCTGCACGACGTCCTCTGCGTCGGCCAGAGAGCCGAGGAGCCGGTAGGCGACGCTGATCACCTGGCGTCGCTCGCTGACGAGCACCTGCAGGACCGGATCGGTCGGGCTCTGCCCGGGCTCGGGATCCGTGGTCATGTCGTGGCTGCTCCCTCGGTCGCTCCTGCTGTCACCCACCCGACGAGACAGCCTGCCGGAACGTGCGGCCGGCGGGCCGCCTGACCTTCTCGGCGGCTACGTCGTCGGACCGTCGGCGGTGACGAGATCCGGCATCCGCCAAGACGAACGGAGCAACGATGACGACATGGGGACTGGTGGTCGTAGTGGTGGCCATCGCGATGAATGCGATGTCCGGTGTGCTGTGGGTGGCTCGCCCCGAGCGGGTCGTGAAGAGTATCCGGCAGAACCTGGCCACGATCGGCGTCCCGGAGTCCTGGACGGTGTTCCCGATCGGGACGCTGAAGCTCGCCGGAGCGGCGGGCCTGCTGGCCGGGCTGCTCGGCGTGCCCGCCGTCGGGGCGATCGCGGCCTTCGGGCTGATCCTGTTCTGGGTCTGCGCGACCTTCAGCCACGTCCGGGTCGGCGACTGGTCTGCCCAGTTCTACGCCACGTCCTGCCTCTACGCGCCCCTCTCGGTCGGGGCGTTCCTGGCCTACGTGGGATGGCCGTACTGACGAGGCCTCATAGCCGGCCGTCCCGGGGAGCGAACGCCCGCAGCGCGTCCGCGTCGCTGTTGGCCGACGTCACGTACTCCCGTGCCCACTCCTCGGCGCCGGGGTACGTGCTGGCCGTCGCGACAGCGGCCACCGCCGCCTCGACGTCGACCGGCGTGTGCCGCAGCTCGACCTGCCCGTCCCGCAGGAGCGCCCAGGATCCGCCCGCCCGGCCGTAGGGCATACCGACGCTGCCGGGATTCACGCACAGCCGCCGGTCGACGAGGCGCACGAACGGCATGTGCGTGTGACCCATGACGACGGTGCCGACGTCGGCGTCGAGCCCGCCGAGCACCTCGGCCCAGCGCGCCAGGGAGGAGTCGACGAGCACTACCTCCTCGTCGTCCCGCGGGGTGCCGTGGCAGAACACCACGCGGCCGGACCCGCGCACGGTCAGTTCTGCGGGATGCGGCAGGCCGGCGAGCAGGGCGACGTCGTCGGGCCGTAGCTGGGCCGCCGCCCAGGGCGCGACCGGATCGGGGATGGCCGTGCCGCCGCCTCGCGCGAGCGTGACAAGCTCGCGGTCCGCGTTCCCACGGACCAGGAGCGCCCGCTCCCCCAGGGATCGCAGGCGGTCCAGCACCGCGACGGGCTGCGGCCCGGCGGCGTGGTCACCGGTGACGACGACGCGGTCGGCGGCCGCCACATCGGGTTCCGCGAGCACCGCCTCCAGCACCGGAAGTACCCCGTGGACGTCCGACAGGACCGCTACGGCACCGACCTCGCTGCTCATGACCCGACCTTGGCCCGAACCGCTTCGCGACGCCACCAGAGTCTGCCGACGGCAGAACGGCAGCCCCGGAACACTGCCGGGCCTGCGGGCGTTGCCATAGGCAAACGTGCTGTCGCACGAAGCAGACCTTTAAGGATGTGTGTCGGATGACGTTCCTCAACTCCCTCTTCGGCCCCGGCTCCGGTTCCACGAAGACCACGATGGTCGCGCCCGAGAACGCACTGCCCGGCCGTTCCGCGCCGGTGCTGCAGAACCCGCGCCCCCACACGGTCCTCGGCTCGTCGATCACGGGCCCGTGGGAGCCCGGTACGCGCGTGCTGTACCTGGCGATGGGCTGTTTCTGGGGCGCCGAGGAGATCTACTGGCAGGTACCCGGCGTGGTGAGCACCGCCGTCGGCTACATGGGCGGCACCTCGCCCAACCCGACGTACGACGAGGTCTGCACCGCGCGGACCGGCCACACGGAGACTGCGCTCGTCGCGTACGACCCGACCAAGGTGACCGAGGAAGAGCTGCTCAAGATCTTCTGGGAGCGGCACGACCCGACGCAGGGCTTCCGCCAGGGCAACGACGTCGGGACCCAGTACCGCTCGGCGGTCTACTGGACGTCGCCTGAGCAGGCAGAGGCGGCGCAGGCGACGGCGAAGCGGTACGCCGAGGTACTCAGCGCCAAGGGCTACGACGCGATCACGACGGAGATCGCCCCGGCCGCCGAGGCCGGGCCGTTCTACTACGCCGAGGACTACCACCAGCAGTACCTGTCCGACGCGAAGAACCCGAACGGCTACCGCTGCCACGCGACCACGGGCGTGCCGTATCCGGCGCCTGCTGCCTAGCACCACATAGCTGCGCCCGGTGATCCGTTCGACGGATCACCGGGCGCATCTTTGTGTGCAGGGCCTGCGGTCAGGCCGAACCTGCGGTTCGGGTCAGCGACCCGTCACGCGACGTCGCGCGATGATCAGCGAGACACCTGCCGCAACGGTCAGCAGGGCGGCCCCGCCCAGCACCGCCGCGTCCGACGGACCGGTGGCAGCCAGCTGCTCCGGCTCCGCCCCCGACGGCCTGGGCTGTCCCGCTCCGGGCTCGCACGTCACCTCGTCGAGCTTCACGTCGTACCACGCGACGTCCACATCCGACCAGGTCCAACCCTCAGGGAACTTCTCTTCTTTCGCCCAGAAGTAGCTCCAGGAAAGTGTCGCAACCACGTCATGGGTGGACTCGGGATCGGACACGTGGTCAGCCAGCCGGTAGGTGATCCCATCGCCGGCCTCCGGCAACGTGACCGTCGGCTCCGTCAACTCACCGTCCACGCACTCCGCCTGCGTCACCACAGGCAGTTCCGGCACGACCGGGTCATTGTGCGGCGCACACGGCACGTCCTCGAACTTCACCTCGTACTCCGCCGAGTCCGGGTACTCCGCGAACAAGAGCCAGCCATCCGGCATCTCTGCCGCCCAGGTGTAACCCTCCTTCAGCGATGCGGACACCTCCAGGTCGATAGGCACGAGGAACGGATTCGTGTACCAGTAGCCCTCGAACAGGTACTCGATGCCTTCGCTGTTAGGCGGGGCGCTGAGCGTCGGAGGGATGTACTTGTCGCCCTCGCACCTCGGCCAGGTGATCGCGGGCATTGCGGGCACGACCTCGATCAGCCCATCGTCCGGGGCGGAGGGTTCCGGGGTGGGTTCTGGAGTCGCCTCTGGAGTCGCCTCTGGAGTCGTCTCTGGAGTCGCCTCTGGAGTCGCCTCCGGGGTCACTTCCGGAGTCGCCTCCGGGGTCACTTCCGCGGTCTGGATCGGCCCCTCGGTATCGGCCGCGATCGCCGGCATCGCGCCCAGTGCGCCGATGAGACCGGTGAGGCCGAGGGCGATGACGACGCCAGTCGACTTCGCACCGCTCAGCCTTCTCTTGTGCTCGGGCACATCTCCTCCTCAAATCCCTGGGAACTGTTCCCACACCCCATGACGCGCCGCGAGAAGGTTTCGTTGGTCGACCGTGAAGCGCCCGAACGCCTACCGCTGCCACCGACCACGGGCGTCCCGTATCCGGCGCCTGCTGCTTCGCACCACGTAGCTGCGCCCGGTGATCCGACGAACGGATCACCGGGCGCATCGGTGTGTGCGGGGCTCGCCGTCAGGCCGGCCCGGCGGTCCGGGGGTCAGTGACCCGTCACGCGGCGTCGCGCGATGATCAATGAGACACCTGCCGCAACGGTCAGCAGGGCGGCCCCGCCCAGAACCGCCGCGTCCGACGGACCGGTGGCAGCCAGCTCCTCACGCTGCTCCGGCTGTTCCGGCTGTTCCGCTCCGGGCTCGCACGACACCTCGTCGAACTTCACGTCGTACCACGCGACGTCAAGATCTGAAAAAAGCCAACCCTCAGGAAGCTTCTCTTGGTCGGCGAAGCGGTAGCTCCAGGAAGCCTTCGCAAGCACCCGAGGGTCGGAGTCTTCGTACTCACGCAGCTCATAAGTGACCCCCTCGCTGTTCTCCGGCAACGTGACCGTCGGCTCCGTCAGCTCACCGTCCACGCACTCCGCCTGCGTCACCACGGGCACCTCCGGGACGATCCGGTCGTGGTGCGGCGCACACGGCACGTCCTCGAAGTACACGTCGTAGAAGGCCCCATCCCCGGAGCTGTACGCGACCCAGCCGTCGGGCATCTCCGCCGCCCAGGTGTAGCCCTCTTTCAGCTCCGCGTACACCTGCAGCCTCAGGGGCACGGTGAACGGCAGCGGCTCGTACCAGTAGCTCTCGAACGTGTAGTCGATGGCCTCGTCGTCCGGCGGGGCCTGAAGCGTCGGAGGGATGAACTTGTCGCCCTCGCACATCGGCCAGGTGATCGCGGGCATCGCGGGCACGACCTCGATCAGCGCATCGTCCGTGGCGGACGGTTCCGGAGTCGCCTCCGGAGTCGCTTCCGGAGTCGTCTCCGGAGTCGTCTCCGGAGTCGTCTCCGGAGTCGCTTCCGGAGTCGCTTCCGCGCTGACTTCTGGAGCCACTTCCGCAGTCTGGATCGGGCCTTCGGTATCGGCCGCGATCGCCGGCGTCGCGCCTAGTGCTCCGATGACGCAGGTAAGGCCAAGAGCAATGACGACGCCAGTCGGCCTCGCACCGCTCAGCCTTCTTTTCTTGTTCTCGAACACGTCTCCTCCTCAAATTTCTGGGAACTGTTTCCACTCACCGTGACGCGCCACGAGAGGGTTTCGTTGGTCAACCGCGAAATACCCGAACGGCTACCGCTGCCCGGGGCGTGTCAGTGGGGCGCCGTAGGGTCCCTCCCATGATTCGAATGCCCGCCACCGAGATCACCGTCGCCCGCGAGGACTGGTACGGCCGTGACCTCACCGGCGAGGACCACATGGCCACGCTGTTCGCCGACGTGGACATGACCGAGACCACGGGGACGGGCGCGACGTTCGACTCGTGTGTCTTCCGGGGCGTTCGCTTCAACAGTGCCCACTTCACGGAGTTCGCGTTCACGTCCTGCGTGTTCGACGCGTGCGTCTTCTTCGACGCGCAGCTGGAGCGCTGCAAGCTCGTCGGTTCCCAGTTCGCCGACTGCCGGTTCGACATCCTCAAGGTCACCGGCGGGAACTGGTCCTTCACCGACCTGCACCGGGCCGCCCTGGCCGGCGCTGAGTTCGATGGCGTCCGCTTCCGAGAGGCCGACCTGGCCGGCGTCAAGGCATCCGGTGCGGTTCTGATCGGCTGCGACCTGTCGGGCGCCGACCTCGAACAGGCCGACCTGAGCAACACCGACCTGCGGGGTAGCGACCTGTCGTCGCTGGACCCGCTCTCGGCCAGTCTCACCGGGGCGATCGTCAGCGAGGCGCAGGCAATCGCGCTGGCCGAGACGCTCGGCCTGGTGGTCCGGCCGGACTGATCTGCCGGCCGAACCGCAGGGTGATATCGCTTCGATCGGGGCGACGCACGCCCTCTATGCTCGGGTCGGCTCGCACACGCACTGAGCACGTTGCTCTGGGAGGACGAGGATCGATGAAGATCAGCCGCGACCTGACCGACTGGACCCTGACGGCCACGGGAGGCCCCGTGCCGGCGAACCTCGCGGGGGTTCCCGTCCCCGCGACGGTCCCGGGCACCAGTCACACCGCCCTGCTGGAGCAGGAGCTCATCCCCGACCCGTATCTCGGCACGAACGAGACCTCGCTCGCCTGGATGAAGCGCACCACCTGGCGGTACGCGACGGTCCTCGACGAGCCGCCCGCGGAGCCGGACGAGCGCGTCGACCTGCTCTTCGAGGGCATCGACACGGTGTCCACCGTCGTCGTCGACACGGACGTGGAGCGGACCGGTGTTGGCCAGGGTCGCACCGAGCTGGGCCGCACCGCGAACATGCACCGCTCCTACCGGTACGACGTGCGCGAGCTCGTCGGGACGCCCGCCAACCTCGTGGTCGACCTGGACTCCGCGCTCGAGACGGCCGAGGCAGAGGCGCAGCGGATCGGCACGCGCCCCATGGCCTACGACCAACCATTCAACATGGTCCGCAAGATGGCCTGCTCCTTCGGCTGGGACTGGGGTCCTGACCTGCAGACAGCAGGCCTCTGGAAGCCCGTCCGCGTGCAGCGCTGGCGCGTGGCGCGCCTCGCGCAGGTCACGCCGCTGGTGACGGTGGCCGACGACGGCACGGGGCTGGTCGACGTCCGCGTCGAGGTCGAGACGTCCGGCCTGTCCGACGCCGGGCCGCTCACCGTCGATGTCTCCGTCGGGGGCCGGGGCCTGACCATCGGGTCGCGGGGCGGCGACGGCTCCGCCCACGTCAAGGTGCTCACCGGCCAGGTCGAGGTGCCCGACGTCGACCTGTGGTGGCCGGCCGGGTACGGCGAGCAGCCCCTCTACCCCATCGAGGTGACGCTCTACGAGGGTAACGGGGAGGACCGATCCGACCCGCTGGACGCCTGGTCCGGCAGGGTCGCCTTCCGCACCGTCGAGGTGGACCGCACACCCGACGAGCACGGCACACGTTTCACGTTCGTCATCAACGGCAAGCCCGTGTTCGTGCGGGGAGCCAACTGGATCCCCGACGACCACCTGCTGACCCGCATCACGCGCGAGCGCCTGAAACACCGCGTCGACCAGGCGCTCGGCGCGAACCTGAACCTGCTGCGGGTGTGGGGCGGCGGCATCTACGAGTCCGACGACTTCTACGACGTCTGCGACGAGAAGGGCGTCATGGTCTGGCAGGACATCCTGCTGGCCTGCGCCGCCTACCCGGAGGAGTCCCCGCACCGGTCCGAGTTCGAGGCGGAGCTGCGGGAGAACGCCGCCCGCCTGGCACCGCACCCTTCGCTCGTGCTGTGGAACGGCGGCAACGAGAACATCTGGGGCCACGAGGACTGGGACTGGAAGGAGCCGCTGGGCGACCTCACGTGGGGCGCCGGCTACTACTACGACCTCTTCCCGAAGGTCCTCGCCGAGGTCGACCCGACCCGTCCCTACTGCGCCGGCTCGCCCTACTCCCCCGGCTTCACGCCCGAGGAGATGCACCCCAACGACCCGGACCACGGCACGCACCACCAGTGGGACGTCTGGAACCGCGTCGACTACACGCACTACCGCGACGACGTGCCGCGGTTCGTGTCGGAGTTCGGCTTCCAGGGCCCGGCGACCTGGGCGACGATGGGCCGCGCCATCCTGCCCGACGGCGCGGCAGAGGCCCCGCCCGGGTTCAAGGAGTCCGAGGTCTTCCTGCTCCACCAGAAGGCGGACTACGGCAACCTCAAGCTCGACGGCGGCATGGCCGCACACCTGGACGTCCCGGAGGAATTCACCGACTGGCACTGGGCCACACAGCTCAACCAGGCGCGTGCCATCCAGTACGCCCTCGAGCACTACCGGTCCTGGTGGCCGCGCACGGCCGGGGCGATCGTGTGGCAGCTCAACGACTGCTGGCCCGTGACGTCCTGGGCAGCGGTCGACGGCGACGCCCGGCGCAAGCCGCTCTGGTACGCGCTGAAGCACGCGTTCGCCGACCGGATGGTGACGGTGCAGCCGCGCGGCGCGGAGCTGGTGGCGGCGCTCGTGAACGACTCCGACAAGCCGTGGACCGGGCAGGTGAGAGTGGCCCGGACCACCCTCGGCGGTGAGGTGCTGGCGACGTCAGGCGTGGCCGCAGAGGCAGTGACCGTCGGTCCGCGGTCGGTGACCCTGGTACCGCTGGCCGGCGACCTGGTCGCCGTCGGCGATCCGGCGAACGAGGTACTGGTCGTCACGCTCGGCGAGGCCCTCGGGCTGCACCGCTGGGCGGAGAGCAAGGACCTCGCCCTCGACCCCGCGCCAGTTCGAGCCACTGTGACGGCGGAGGACGGCGGCTACCGCGTGGACGTGACCGCGACGTCGCTGGCCCTCGGCGTGACGCTGCTCGCCGACCGCCTCGATCCGGACGCGCAGGTGGACGACCAGGTGGTCGACCTTCCGGCAGGCGCGACGGCCGTGTTCCACGTGACGAGCCGCGGCCTGGACCAGGACGCGCTGGCCACCCGGCCGGTGCTGCGCACGGAGAACGACCTGGTGGCGCACCCAGCGAGCTAGGACCCTTTCGGTTTGGATGTCGGTGACCACTCGTACCGTGTGGTCCATGGGCGGAGGACAGCACGATGAAGGATTTTGACGAGGTCACCAGCTGGTCGGTGCTGCGGCGCGACGGCGTAGCCGTCGTCGTCGCGCATCCGGAGGTGGGGCTGCCGCTGGTGCTCCACTGGGGTGCGGACCTGGGCGAGCTCTCGTCCGCGGATCTGCAGGCGCTCGACCTGGCGACCAGCCGCCAGACCGCGCCCGGCACGCTCGACGCGGCCTGGCGCCCGTCGCTCCTGCCGCAGGAGTCGGACGGTTGGGCGGGTCGGCCCGGCCTCCTCGTCGTGTCGGACGGCGTCCCGCTCTACCCCCGGTGGACCGTCACCGAGGCAGAGCGAGCGACGGCCGAGCTGGTGGTCACGGCCCGGGACAGCGTGCTGGGGCTCACGCTCCGGTCGTACCTGGAGATCGGTCCGGGTGGGCTGGTGCTCCTGCGGCACGAGCTCACCAACGACGGTTCCGCCGTGGTCGACGTGCACTGGCTCGAGGCCATGCTGCCCGTACCCCGCTCCGCGGACCACCTCACGCAGTTCACCGGGCGCTGGTCCCGCGAGAAGGTGCCGGTCACGACTGCCATGCCGGCCGGCAGCACCGTCCGCCAGACCCGGCGGGGACGTTCGGGGCACGACGCACCCTGGGTGACCCTGGCGTCGTCGGGCACGCCGCGGAACCGGACCGGCGAGGTGTGGGCGACCCACCTGGGGTGGAGCGCCGACGTCACGCACCGGGTGGACCACCTCACCGAGCACGCCACGCTGCTCGGTGCCGGCGAGCTGGTGCGGCCGGGAGAGATCCACCTGTCTCCTGGCGAGTCCTACCGGACGCCGGTGGCGTACTTCGCATGGTCCCCGACGGGGCTGGACGGTGTCTCGGACCGGTTCCACGCGTGGATGCGGGCACGCCCGCAGCACGTGACGAGCCCCCGGCCGCTGGTACTGAACACGTGGGAGGCCGTGTACTTCGACCACTCGCCGGCCAAGCTGGAGCGACTCGCCAGGCGCGCCGCGGCAGTCGGCGTCGAGCGCTTCGTGCTCGACGACGGGTGGTTCCACTCCCGCCGGGACGACACCACGGGCCTGGGCGACTGGGTCGTCGACCGCGACGTCTGGCCAGAGGGCCTGGACCCGCTCGCCGGCCTGGTGCACGAGCTGGGGATGCAGTTCGGGCTGTGGTTCGAGCCCGAGATGGTCAACCTCGACTCCGACCTGGCGCGCGCCCATCCGGACTGGATCCTGTCGAACACGGCGGCGGTCCCGTCGCCGGACGGACTCTCGTTCCGCACGCAGTACGTGCTCAACCTCGCGAACCCCGACGCGTGGGAGCACGTGCGCGGACAGATCTCGGCCCTCGTGACGCAGCTGGGGATCGACTTCATCAAGTGGGACCACAACCGCGACCTCGCCGAGCCCGTCCACATCGGCTCCGACGGCGTCTCCCGGCCAGGCACACACGTACAGACCCTTGCCGCGTACGCGCTGATCGCTCGGCTCAAGGCAGACCACCCAGGGTTGGAGATCGAGTCGTGCTCGTCGGGCGGGGGCCGGACGGACCTGGGGATCCTGGAGGTCACCGACCGGGTGTGGGCGTCGGACTCCAACGACCCCCTGGAGCGCCAGGACATCCAGCGGTGGACGTCGCTGGTCCTGCCGCCCGAGCTGATCGGGGCGCACGTGGGGCCGTCACCGACGCACTCGTCGGGGCGGACCACCGACCTCTCGTACCGGGTCGCCACCGCGCTGCAGGGACACGCGGGATTCGAGTGGGACCTGCTGGCCTGCACCGAGGACGAGCTGGTCGCTGTCGCGGCGTACGCAGCGATCTACAAGGAGCTCCGTTCCCTCGTACACACCGGCACGGTGGTGCACGCCGACACGGTGGACCCGGCACTGCGGGTCACCGGCTTCGTGTCACCCGACCGCACGGCGGGTATGTGGACCGTCGCGACCGTGGCGTCGCCGCAGGACGCACTCACCGAACGTGTGCGGCTCGACGGGCTCGATCCCGCTCTGCGGTACAGCGTGCAGGTGCGCGACGAGGTCGGGACGGCGAAGTGGCTCGGCGGGGTCACGCCGGGCTGGCTCGGCAAGGAAGCGATCGACATTCCCGGCTCCGTGCTGACCGGTGTCGGCCTGCAGCTGCCGACGCTGTGGCCGATGCAGGCGCTGATCATCCAGGTGACGGCTACTACCGCAGCTGAGTAGAAACCGCCGGTAGAGGACCGACGCCACAGAAGCGGGGCGACGTAGAACCGAACCATCGGTTCTACGTCGCCCCGGTTCTGTTTTGAAAGGGTCGGATCTGCGTGGATCGCTCAGGCGAGCCGTCGCCGAGCGAGCACGATGAATGCGACGCCTCCGCCGATCATGGCGAGGGCCAGCATCGAATAGCCGATCGTCTCGGCCGGGCCGGTCGAAGCGAGCTCGGACGGGGGTGCCTGGGCCGGCGGCTTGGGCGTCGGCTTCTCCGTCGGCGTGGGCTTATCGGTCGGCTCCGTCGGCGTCGGAGTCGGCGTCGGCTCCGTGGGCGTCGGAGTCGGCGTCGGCTCCGTCGGTGTCGGGGTCGGGGTCGGCGTGGGCTCGGTCGGGGTCGGTGTGGGAGTCGGCGTCGGCTCCGTCGGAGTCGGAGTCGGAGTCGGAGTCGGAGTCGGAGTAGGCGTCGGCGTCGGCGTCGGTGCCGGCGCGTAGGTCACGGAGTAGTGGCTGACGTCCTTGCCGGACGAGTGCGTGATCGTCACCTCGGTGGCCGGTGGGTCGACGACCACGAACTCGGGACCGTCACCCTGTTGTGCGGATCCTGCCTTCACGCAGTACCCGATGATGACCATGCCTTCGGGTGCAGTGACGGTGACGGACGAGTGGTTCCCGACGACGTCGATCTTGTCGCCGGGACAGACCTGCTCCTCACCTGCGGCTACTACCGGGGCGCCGTTCGCCACGGCCGAAGCCGAGCCATAGAGTCCCAGCGCCAGAAGCGCAGCGGCCCCTAGCGCGGTTATGGTCTTCATTTCGATGTTCCTTTTCTCGGCGCGGGACGCCGCAGAGAAGGTTCGCGGCGCGTCTGTTGATTTCGACGCTAGATCCGCAGCGGATCCCATGCAAGAGCATCAAAACGGACATTACTGTCTGCTCGTGACGTGGCCCAGGACAGCAATTCGCGGCGCGCGATCGCCCCTTTCCGACAGGACCGGAAAGAAAGGGTGAACTTCAGTGGTGCTCAGCCACCCGGCCTCGCGCAGAGCCCGGGTGACCAGGAGCTTGACCTGAAACGCTGGGACCAGGGCGTATGCGCAGGCATCCACGCTCAACCGGACTTCGAGGGTGTCACATTGCATGGATTCAACGCCGAACGCCTCGGAACAAGGCCACACCTGGGTCCGCGATCCGCTCCCAGGAGGGGGATTCGATCGCAACCAGATGTGCAACAAACTTTTACCGCAAATCGCCCAGGATCACGATAGTTGAATTCACCCGGCCCTCGAAGGATTTCACCCGATCACAACAAAGAACGGGCGCCGTTCTGCCCCGGAGCGCGGCCGAATGAAGCGTGACGCCTGACTCTCCTGAGGTCAGGAGCCCGGTGTGGGAGTCGGCGTCGGCGTCGGCTCGTAGGTGGGCTCGTAGTACACGGAGTAGTGGCTGATGGCCTTCTCCGACATGTGCGTGATGGTCACGGTCGTGGCGGGTTCGTCGAGAAGCACATACATGGGACCGTCCCCCTGCTTGACGGAGCCGGCCTTGACGCAGTAGCCGGTGATGACCATGCCCGCAGGCGCGGTGACGGTGACCAAGGTCTGCTCGTCCGAGACCTCCACCTTGCCCTCCGCAGGGCAGACCGCCGGGTCGGACGATCCGGTCGGAGTGGCACTCGCTGCGACCGAAGCCGTGGCGAAGAGGCCAAGTGCCAGAAGCGCAGCGGCCCCGAGCGCAAGTAAACGCTTCATTCGGTGTTCCTCTTTCTGACGAATAGCGCCGCTTCGGACGCGACGCAGCTGTTGCACCGAAGGTAGATGCGGTGGAAATACCGTGCAACAGGTCAACTTCGCCATACCCGCCCCGCCGATCACGCCCACTCGAACAGCTTTTCCACCCACTACGGCGGCGTTCAGCGTGATCAGGTGAACGCCTCACACCACCTGGATCTGGGGAGCCACTTGGCCGCGCTGCCAGCAGATTCACCCCTTCGGGGCCCGGACCAGCAGGGATACGCCGACCTTGTCCGGCCCGGGAGGCAGCGCGCTCATGAAAGGGGAGCTGGTCGAGCAGAAATCGGCCCAGGAAACAACACGCGGATCACCCGAACACCGCGCTGGACCCAGCATTTCACCTCAGGGCGAAAGAACGTTTCAAATAGCCGTTGTCACACGCAGGAACATCGAAATATCTCACCCCTGGAGATCACCCGCCCGCACAGCAGAGCGGGCACCCAGCCGACACATCTTCTCCCTGAGCCCGATGCTCGAGGAACCGGATGGCGGCCGGACGCCCGCTCTGCTCAGCGGTCGTTCGGTACGGCTGGATCAGCTACCCAGGACGCCCTTGCGGCGAAGCACGATCAGCGTCACGCCGCCGCCCACGAGGGCCAGTGCGATCAGCGTGAAGCCGATGGCGGTGCTGGCGCCGGTGGCAGCGAGCTCACCCGGCTCCTCGGAGGGCGCGGTAGTCGCCTCCCCCTCGCCGGCCGGGACGGTGGACTCGTCGTCCGGGGTGCCCGTGGTCGGCTCGACGGCGGGCTCCGACGGCGTGCCGGACGAACCCTCGGAGGGCTCGCCGCTCGGCACGACGCTCGGCTCCTGGCTCGGCTCCGTCGGGGTGGGCTCCGGCGTCGGCTCCGCCTTGACCGTGACGAGCGTGTAGTGGCTGATCGCCTTGCCGGACGGGTGCGAGATCGTCACGGTGGCGGTCGGCGGGTCGACGACCACATCGACGGGACCGTCGCCCTGCTTGTCCGAGCCGGCCTTCACGCAGTAACCGGTGATCAGGTAGCCAGGCTCTGCGGTCACCTCGAGAGTGAGGTGCTCGCCCGTGACGTCGACCTTGCCGTCCTTCGGGCAGGTGGACTCCCCACCGCCGGGGGTAGCCACGACGGGAGCGCCGGCGATCGGTGCGGCGAACGCGGCGGCCGGCGAGCCCATGAGGCCGGCGAGGAGGAGCGCGGAAGCTCCCAAGACGGTCATCTTGCGCACTGAGCGCTCCTTCGATACGGGGATCTGTCGCGTGCCCAATATTTCGGGCACGACCCCGGAGCGTAGCGACAATGGCGCAGTTCGCCAATATCCGTTATTTCATTGAAATAACTTACAAAGGCTTGAACTCACACCTACTTGCCTTTGCCCTTTTTCTTCCCCTTGGATGCCGGACGCGCACTCTTGCCCCGCTGGAGACCGCCACCAGCCCGCTGAACACCCCCGCGACCACCTGCCTTGGCCCCGCTGCGCCCCGCACCGGAGCGTCCAGCGGACCCGCCCGAGCCGCCCTTCGCCGCTTTCTTCACCCCGGCCCTGGCCGATTTTCCAGCGGCGCCCGCGGCGGCATCCTCGGCCTGCTGAGCACTCGGGCGGCCCCGGCCGCGCGAGCTGTTCACCGTGCGCCCGCGGACGATCCCGACGAGCTCCTCGACCAGGTCGGTGGTGCGCTCGTAGGGCCAGATCAGCCCCACCGGCGCCGTCGGCCCGTCCACGAGGGGGCGATAGACCACGTCCTTACGGCGGTGCAGGCGGGCGAGCGACATGGGCAGCACCGCCACCCCCACGTTCGCGGCGACCGTCGCCACGGCGTCGGCTGTGGTCGCGACCTGACCCAGCGGGTTCCCGTCCGGATCCACGGGCACGACGCCGGGAACCGGATGTGTGGCGAAGAGGACGTCGTCCGCGGGGACCCAGACCGGATCCCCGGCGATGTCGGCGACGGACACCGTCTCCTCCTCGTCGAGGGCGGCGAGCAGGTGGTCGCGCGAGAAGCACACCACCGACGTCTCCTCGTAGAGCGGGATCGCGGAGAACACTTCCTTGTCCACGGGGAGCCTGCCGATCGCGGCATCGGCCTCGCCCGCCTCCAGGGCGGGGAGCATGGCGTCCGGCTCGAGCTGTACCAGGTCGAGCCGCACGTCAGGCAGCCGTTCACGCCACACGGACGCCCACTTCCCGGGTGTCGCACCCGGCACGTACGCCAGGCGGAAGCGCGGCAGGCTCGGGTCGACGTCGGCGTCCTCCACCGGCTCCGCGCCTTCCTCGACCTCCGGCACAGCGGTCGAGGGGTCGGTGGCGTCGCCGCCCGGTACAGGCGGTCCGACGTCGGGCAGGGGCTGGCTCACGTGCCAAGGCTACGGGCTGGACCCCACCCAGGTTCCGCCTGGATCCCGGCAGACCTGGATGAGCGGTGAGGATCACGCCCGCCATGGAGAGCGAGAAGGGCAGGCGCCGATACCCTGGGAACATGAGTTCCTCCTTCGCCTCGCAGCGGTTCAAGCCGTCCAATGCCGCCAAGCGACTCGGCGTCTACCTGCCTGCCACCCCGCAGGAGTTCCAGGACAACCCGATAACGCGCGCAGAGCTCGAGGAGCTGGAGACCAACCCGCCCGAGTGGCTCGCCGAGCTGCGCCGCAACGGACCGCACCCGCGGCCCGTCGTGGCGGGGCGCCTCGGCATCTCGATCGCCGGCCTGGCCCGTGGTGGCATCACCGAGCCGCTGACCACCGAGCAGATCAACGAGATGCGCGACAACCCGCCGGCCTGGCTGGCCCAGGAGCGCGAGATCGCCGCTCAGGTGCGCGCCGAGGAGGAGCGGGTCGAGGAGGCCCGCAAGGCTGCGGAGAAGAAGGCCCGCTCCGCCCGGTGAGCCCAGAGGCCGACGCCGTCCTGGCCGGGCTCCTGCCTTTCCCCGAGGACGGTTCACGCGCCGACGGCCCGGTCGCCGTCGACGCGACCGACCGGCTCCTGCTCGACGAGGCCGCGCCGCTGATCGCGCAGGACCCGGACGGCGTGGTGGTGATCGGCGACCGGTTCGGAGCGCTGAGCCTGGGCGCTCTGGCGCTGGGCGCCCGTGACGTCCGGGTGCACCAGGACGCGATCACGGCGGAGGCAGCGCTCAGCGCCAACTCCAAACGCGTGTCCGGGGTGCTGTGGGAAGGACACGCGAGGGCCGCCACCAACGCGGCAGTACCGCACGAACCGGCCCCGCTGGGACTGACCCAGCACGACAAGTTCGAGCCCCACCTGCTCGCCGGTGCGCGGCTCGTGCTCCTCCAGCTGCCCACGTCGCTGGCGGAGCTGACCGAGATCGCCGAGCACGTGGCCTGGTACGCCGACCCGGCGGTCACGCTGCTCGCCGGCGGCCGGGTCAAGCACATGACGCACGCGATGAACGACGTGCTCGGCGCGTCGTTCGCGCAGGTCAGCGCTTCGCTCGCCCGGCAGAAGTCGCGGCTGCTGATCGCGCGGGAGCCACGGTCCGACGTCGGGCCGCTCACCTACCCCGTCACCGCCCGGCTCACCGACCGCGAGATCCTGGCCGCCATCGGCTCGCCCGCGGGTACGACAGCGCCGGACGCCGGGCTGACCGTCGTCGCGCACGGAGCCGCCTTCGCCGGCGCCACGCTCGACCTCGGCACACGCTTCCTGCTGGCGCAGGCCGACCGCTGGCCCGAGCTGGCGGATGCACCAGGCACTCAGGACACCCCGGCGGACTTCCCTGCCGGACCCGACTACCTGGACGGCCGACCCATCGCGGTCGATCTGGGCTGCGGCACCGGCATCCTCGCAGCCGTCCTGGCGCTGCGCTACCCCCGCGCCCACGTGATCGCGACGGACCGGAGCGCCGCCGCCTGCGCCTCGACGACGGCGACGCTCGCCGCGAACGGCGTCAGGGCCGCCGTCGTACGGGGCGACGCCGGGGATCTGCTCCCTGTCCCCGACGGCTCGGCGGACCTCGTGCTGCTCAACCCGCCGTTCCACGACCGCGCCGCACTGAGCACCGATGCCGCGCACCGCATGTTCGCCGCGGCGGGCAAGGTCCTGCGGGAAGGCGGCGAGCTGTGGACCGTCTTCAACACGGGGCTGCACTACCGGGGCGCGCTGCAGCGCGCCGTCGGGCCGACGGAGCACGTGGCCCAGAACCCGAAGTTCACGGTGACCCGGAGTCTGCGGAAAGCACTTACAGACGAGTCAGTGGCGGACCGCTAGCCTTGCGGGGCGCTCGCCCCGGGCGCACCCGCACCGGCAGCGCGCCCGGTCATCGCCGGCCTGCCCCGAGCTCGAAGGATCTGTCGATGAGGACACTCCGCACCACACTGCGCGGCGCCGCCGTCGCGGCGGTCGCAGCATCGCTCGCCGCCGGAGCCGCGGTCGCAGCGCTGCCGGCCACCGCCGCGCCGTCCGCCACGGACGCGGGCAGGGCCATAGCGAAGACCTCCGTGGCCAAGCCTGGCGCGACGTCCGAGGCCAAGGAGCAGAAGGCGAAGAAACCAAAGGTGAAGAAGCCGAAGAAGGCAGCGGCCGACCCGGACTTCGGGCCCAACGTCACGTTCATCGACCAGTCCTGGACGACAGACCAGATCAACACGTTCCTCGACTCGGTGAACGACGAGGCCGAGATGAGCCTGGGCCGGCACCAGGTCTTCTTCGAGCCCGGCACCTACGGCAGCGCCGCAGGCCAGGATGACCCGGCCACAGCCACCGACATCGTCAACCAGACCGTCGGGTACTACGAGTCGATCTCGGGCCTCGGCGCGCAGCCGAACGCGGTCCAGATCAACGGTGCACTGCACGTGGAGCCCGTTGTCGGCTGCCCGGACCGGCCGTGGGAGTGCGCCGCCCCCGGCTCGCTCAACCACTTCTGGCGGTCGATGTCGAACCTGGCGATCAACCCGATCCAGCGCCCGGTCGGCGAGGACGCCGCTCGCCCGTTCCCGGCGGGCGTGACCGAGCCGCACCAGATGCGCTGGGCGGTGTCGCAGGCAGCGCCGATGCGCCGCATGGACATCCAGGGCAGCCTCACGGTCTTCGGCCGGTACGGCGAGTTCGCCTCCGGCGGCTACCTCGCGAACTCCCGGGTGGCCGGCACCATCGCCACCGGCTCGCAGCAGCAGTGGTTCACGCGCAACAGCGAGGTCGGCACCTGGGACGGCGGCGTCTGGAACATGGTGTTCTCGGGCGTCGACGGCGCTCCCGCGACCGACTTCGGGCAGGACCTCGGCAACGGGGTGAAGGGCGTCAAGACCACGTTCGACAACACCCCGATCAGCCGCGAGGCCCCCTTCCTGTACCGGACCGGAAACGGTGAGCTCGCCGTCTTCGTGCCGAACGCGCGCACCGACAGCAGCGGCACCGACTGGTCGACGTCTGCCGAGTCGGGCACGTCGATCGGCATGGACGACTTCTACGTCGCCCGCGAGGACGTCGACGACGCCGCGTCGATCAATGCCGCGCTGGCCGACGGCAAGAACCTCATCCTCACGCCGGGCGTCTACGAGCTCGACGCCGCGCTGCGGGTCGACCGTGCCGACACGGTGGTGCTCGGCCTCGGCTACGCCTCGCTCACCCCGACGGCGGGCAACAGCGTGCTGGAGATCGGCGACGTCGCGGGCGTGAAGGTCGCGGGCATCACCGCCGACGCGAACGTGCCGGAGTCGGCGACGCTCATCAAGGTGGGTCCAGAGGACGCGAGCGTCTCGGACCCGGCCAACCCGACCACGCTCACCGACGTCTTCGTCCGCGTGGGCGGCCCTTGGGAGGGCAAGGCGGTCACCTCGATCGAGGTGAACAGCGATCACACGCTGCTCGACCACATCTGGGCGTGGCGCGCGGACCACGGCCAGGGCGTCTCCTGGGGCGGCAACACGGGCGCGCACGGCGTCGTCGTCAACGGTGACGACGTGACGGCGACCGGCCTGTTCGTCGAGCACTACCAGGAGGAGCAGACGATCTGGAACGGCGAGAACGGCCGCACGATCTTCTACCAGAGCGAGATCCCGTACGACCCGCCGTCGCAGGCGGCGTTCATGGACGGCGACCGCCTCGGCTACGCCTCCTACCGCGTGGCCGACGACGTGACGCGCCACGAGGCGACAGGCCTCGGCGTCTACTCGTTCTTCAACCAGGGCCAGGACATCCGCGTGGAGTCGGGCATCCAGGCCCCCACCACCCCGAACGTGAAGTTCCGCTCCATGACGAGCGTCTTCCTCAACGGCTCGGGCGGCATCAACCACATCATCAACAACACGGGCGCCCCAGCAGTAGGCAGCTTCGCCTCCCCCCAGCTGATCGCCTACCCCCCAACCAGCTAACCCCCACCAGCCAGCCAGCCAACCGGTAGGCCCCGCCAAACCAGCCAACCAACCCCCACGGGAAGTGACGCCCACAGAAGAGCGGGCGGAGAACAAGAACGCCTGCGCGGACGTAAAGGGACGAAACAGGTGAGCCGCCTCAGGAGGCCCCTCGTCGGCCCAGTCCGCGCAGGCGTTCTTGTTCTCCGCCCGCGGGCCCTAAAGAAGCGTCACTTCACGTCGACAACATCCACGACGAACACCAGCGTGTCCCCGCCGCCGATCCCAGCCTGCGGAACCCCCCGCGCCCCGTACCCGTGCTCCGGCGGGATCGACAGCAGCAGACGCGAGCCCACGTTCTGGCCCACCATGCCCTTGTCCCACCCGCCGATGACGGCGCCGACGCCGATCGGGAAGTCGATGGTCGTGCCGCGGTCGTACGAGTTGTCGAAGACGTGGCCGCCCCAGGTCTGGCCCAGGTAGTTCACCACGATGGTGCGCCCGGACTCGACGACCGGGCCGTTGCCCTCGGAGAGGACCTGTACCTGCAGGCCGGCGGGTGCGCCACCCTCGGGGAACGTCAGCTCCGGCTTGTCACCGAAGGTGCCGGAGGCGGTAGGAAGCGTGGTCACGAGGATTACCTCTCGATCGGGAGGGCGCCGAGCAGTCCCCGGCGCCGTTACCCATCCACCCTATGCGGCCACCACGGCTGCCCGCGAAGCGACGGCGGCCTGCCGCAGCGCGTCCAGGGCGGCGATGGCGGGCGGGGTGTGCGCGACGGCGTCCTGCAGCACCGCGTAGATCGAGCGCACGGGAGCGGGCCGCACCACGGGCACCGAGACGGTCGCCGGCGGCAGGTTGACGGCGCCGAGCTCGGGCAGCACCGTCATGCCGATCCCCGCCTCCACGAACGCGACCGCCGTCGGGTAGTCGTGCGCCTCGACGCGGAACGTGGGGCTGAAGCCCGCCGCCGTGCACGCCTGAAGGAGGTTGCGCCGGCACCAGCCGCGAGCGAAGTCGTTGTCGATCCAGGACTCGTCCTCGAGCTCGGCGAGCTCGATCTCGTCCCGGTCGGCGAACCGGTGGTTCTGCGGCAGGACGGCGACGTACGGGTCGTCGAGGAGGTGGTAGGCCGTGAAGCCGCTCCCCGCCGCGAACTCGGCGTTCGCGACGACGATCTGCAGGTCCGCCCGGTCCTCGGTCTTGTCCGGGATGTGCTCGGCCAGCTCCAGGTCGAGGCGGACGCCGGGGAACTGCGTGGTCACGGTGCGTACGACGTCGGGCAGCCAGGCCGAGCCGACCGAGGCGAAGTAGGCCACCGAGAGCGACCCGGTGCGGCCCGCGCGCAGGTCGGCGACCATGGCCTCGGCCTCGCCGAGCCGTTCGAGCACGCCGTCGGCCTGGGCGGCCAGCGCATGCCCGGCCGCGGTGGGCCGGATGCCGCGGCCGTGCCGGGCCAGGAGCTTGAGGCCCGTCTCGCGCTGGAGCGCCGAGACGTGCTGGCTGACGGCGGACGGCGTGTAGCCGAGGTTCGCCGCGGCCGCACCGATGGAACCGGAGGCGACGACGGAACGGAAGACGCGGAGGCGGTGGACGTCGAGCATGCGGCCACTGTACAGCGAGACTGAATTCGGATGAAGAAAGAATCGCTGGTGCTTCACAGTAGTTCGGGGCGACGATCGCACCATGACCAACACCACGGCCGATAACCGCCAGACCCCGGCTCCGACGTCGGGCAGGGTTCCGGACATGACCCTGATCGCCGTGGCTGCTCCGCCGGCCACCAACCGCTTTCTCGTCCCCGCGGCCGCCGCGGTGACCGTGGTGCTGTGGGCGTCCGCGTTCATCGGGATCCGGGCGGCTGGTCACGACTTCTCCCCCGGCCCGCTCGCCCTGGGCAGGATGTTCGTCGGCGCCCTCGCGCTCACCGTCATCGCCGGCCTGGCCGGCAAGATTCGGCTGCCGCGCGGCCGGACACTGGCCGGCGTCATCGTCTGGGGCGTCCTCTGGTTCGGGCTGTACAACCTGGCCCTCAACACCGCGGAGCGCACCCTCGACGCCGGGACCGCATCCCTCCTGGTCGGGCTCGCCCCCATCCTGATCGCGGTGTTCGCCGGGATATCGCTCGGTGAGGGATTCCCGGCACGGCTCCTCGCCGGCATCGGCATCGCCTTCGCCGGCGTCGCCGGGATCGCGCTCGCCACGTCGAGCGGGGCGTCCGACACAGTGAGCGTCGCCCTCGGCCTGGCCGCCGCCGTCATCTACGCCGGGAGCACGATCCTGCAGAAGCGCCTGCTGCCGAAGGTGGACTCCCTGACCATGACGTGGCTGGGCTGCGTGGTCGGCGCGGTCGCGTGCCTCCCGTTCGCGCCGGTGCTCCTGCACGAGCTCGCCGCGGCCCCGACGTCGGCCACGCTGAGTGTCGTCTACCTCGGCGTCTTTCCCACGGCCATCGCGTTCATCACCTGGGGCTTCGCCCTGACCCGCACGACGGCGGGCCGGCTCGGTGCCGCGACCTACGCCGCCGCGCCGCTCGCCGTCCTCATGTCGTGGGCCGTACTGGGCGAGATCCCGACCCTGTTCGCCCTGATCGGCGGAACCCTGTGCCTCACGGGCGTCCTGGTAGCCACCCTCCGCCTCCGCTAGACCGTTGAGTGCTGGGTATTTGTCCTCTCAGAACGATTCGAAAGGGCAAATACCCAGCACTCAACGGTCTGGGGCGGGTCATGGGAGCGCCGAGGCCTTGCGCTCCAGGACGCCCCGCTCCGCGGTGTTGCCGCACAGCTCGGCCGCGCGCAGGTACTCGCCACGCGCCTCGGCGGTGCGGCCCAGCCGCGCGAGCAGCTCGCCCCGCACCCCCGGCAGCAGGTGCGATCCCGCCAGCACACCCTGCTCCACCAGGCCGTCCACCACACGCAGCCCGACGCCGGGCCCGCGTGCCATCGCGACAGCCACCGCCCGGTTCAGGTCCACCACGGGTGAGGGCGCCAGGCGACCCAGGGCCTCGTAGAGCACGACTATCCGCTCCCAGTCCGTCTCGGCCACCGAGCTCGCCACCGCGTGACACTCCGCGATCGCCGCCTGCAGGGCGTACACCCCCATACCCGCCGGGCCGACGGCGCGGCGCAGCGCCGCCCTGCCCCGGATGATCGCCGCCCGGTCCCAGCGCCGCCGGTCCTGGTCCTCCAGCAGGATCGGCTCCCCCGACGGCCCCGTGCGGGCCGGGAACCGGGCTGCGGTCAGCTCCAGCAGTGCGAGCAGGCCGAACGTCTCCGGCTCGGGCGCGAGCCGGCTGAGCACCCGGGCGAGGCGCACCGCCTCGCGCGCCAGGTCGTGCCGGATCCAGTCGTCGCCCGACGTCGCCGACGAACCCTCCGTGAAGATCACGTACAGCACACCGCGGACCGAGGCGAGCCGGGCGGTCCGGTCCGCGCCGTCGGGCACCTCGAACGGGACCTGCGCCGCCGCGATGGTCTTCTTGGCGCGCGTGATGCGCGCCTGCACCGTCGCGACCGGCACCAGGAACGCCCGGGCGATCTCGTCGCTCGTCAGGCCGCCCACGACGCGCAGCGTGAGCGCGACCTGCGCCTCCCGCGAGAGCACGGGATGGCAGGACACGAACATGAGCGCGAGCACGTCGTCGTCGATCCGGTCGGGATCGACATCAGCCGGGTCAGAGCCCGGCTGACCTGCGACGACACTCATCCCGGCCCCAGCGGGCCCCGTTCCGATGCCCGACGTCGCCTCCCCCTCGGCCAGACCGTGCGCAAGCGCGGCGTACCGTTCGTCCCGCCCGGCGCGGCGCCGGTAGGCGTCGATCGCCCGGCGCCGCGCCGTCGCGACGAGCCATGCGGCGGGATCGCGCGGTGCACCGTCGCGTGGCCAGGAGACGAGCGCCTCGGCGAGCGCCTCCTGGGCCACGTCCTCGGCGAGCTCGAAGTCGCGGGTGTAGCGGGTGAGCGCACCCACTATGCGCGCGGACTCGATCCGCCAGACCGCCTCGACGGCCCGCCGGGCGGCGTCCTCGCTGGTCAGAGCTGACCGGTCGACTCGCGCCACGAGCGCTCCTTCTGGACGTGCTCGTTGTCCTGCGGGAAGTCGTCCAGCTGCTGTACGCGGCGGATCTCCAGCTTGCTCCCCGGGCCGGCCAGCGGTGCCCGCTTGGCCCACTCGACGGCTTCCTCTCGCGAGGCGACGTCGACGATCCAGAAGCCGTTGAACAGCTCCTTGGTCTCGCCGTAGGGACCGTCGGTCACGACGGGCGTCTCGGACGAGTAGTCGACGACGACGGAGTCGGCCGCGTCCGTGAGGCCCTCGCCGGCGACGAGCACGCCCGCCTGGACCATGTCCTCGTTGAACTTGCCCATGTCGTTCATGATCTTCTCGAAGTCCATGTTCTCGTAGACGGCCATCGTCTCGTCGGTCGAGCGCATGATCAGCATGTACTTCGGCATGGTTTCTTCTCCTGAGTGTCCGGGCCCCCTGATGGGACCTTCTCACCCACAGGTCGAACGGGAAACCGCTCGATCGACACAACCCGGATATTCCCTTCAAGAGTTCATGACGGTGCATGGAGCGGGGGTTCCGCGCGTCACACACGCCCGGCTTGCCAGGCGCGCGGAACGTGCGGAACCCTTGAGTCTCATGACGCTCGAATCGATTGAGCCCGTGGGGGCCGATGCCGAAGTTCCCACGGCATCCGGCAAATCCTCACGGCGCCGCCAGACCCCGAAGCCCACGAACTCGGGTCCGGTGAAGGGACACACGACGAGCGACGGCGCCTCCCCACGTGCCTGGGACGGGCGCAGCAAGTTCCCGCACATCGGCGAGTACGGGTTCCTCTCCGACTGCGAGACCAACGCGCTGATCGCGCCGTCGGGCAGCGTCGAGTGGATGTGCGTCCCTCGACCCGACTCCC
The DNA here is from genome assembly GCF_042654905.1 of Promicromonospora alba. Lineage (NCBI taxonomy): Bacteria > Bacillati > Actinomycetota > Actinomycetes > Micrococcales > Promicromonosporaceae > Promicromonospora > Promicromonospora alba. The sequence continues at coordinate 541,320 of NZ_JBHSFI010000008.1, read as the reverse complement.
CGAGCATCTTCGCCAAGATCCTCGACCGGGGAGCCGGCTACTTCCGCGTGGGACCGCACGGCGTGCGGGTCCCCGTCGCGCGCCGCTACCTGCCCGGCACGCTCATCCTCGAGACGACCTGGCAGACTCCGACCGGCTGGCTCGTGGTCCGCGACGCGATGCTGATGGGCCCGTGGCACGACCTCGAGTCGCGCTCGGGCACGCACCGCCGCACCCCCACGGACGACGACGCCGAGCACATCCTGATGCGCACCATCAAGTGCGTCTCGGGCACGGTGGACCTCGAGGTCGTGTGCGAGCCGCGCCCGGACTACGCCCGGTCCGAGGTCGACTGGGAGTACGAGAACAGCGGGTACTCGTCGGTGGTGGCCCACGTCGGCGACTCCAACCCCGACCTGCACCTGCAGTCCAGCCTGCGGTTCGGGCTGGAGGGCAAGCGCGCCACCGCGCGCACGCGGATGACGGAGGGCGCCACGCACTTCGTCGCGATGTCGTGGGGCTCGCAGAGCGCGCCGACGACGTACGCGGGCGCCCTCGACGCGATGTGGCGCACCGAGCGGTTCTGGCGCGACTGGATCACGCAGGGCGAGTTCCCGGACCACCCGTGGCGTGCCTACCTCCAGCGGTCGGCGCTCACCCTGAAGGGCCTCACCTACTCCCCCACGGGCGCGCTGATCGCCGCAGCCACCACGTCCCTGCCCGAGACCCCGGGCGGCGAACGCAACTGGGACTACCGGTACGCGTGGATCCGTGACTCCACGTTCGCGCTGTGGGGGCTGTACACCCTCGGCCTGGAGCGCGAGGCGAACGACTTCTTCGCGTTCATCCAGGACGTCTGCCGCGACAACCGGCAGCTCCAGATCATGTACGGCGTGGGCGGCGAGGAGACCCTCGAGGAGTTCGAGCTGCCGCACCTGTCGGGCTACGAGGGCGCGCAGCCGGTCCGCATCGGCAACGCCGCGTACGACCAGCGGCAGCACGACGTGTGGGGTGCCGTGCTGGACTCCGTGTGGCTGCACGCCAAGTCGCGCGACCAGCTGCCCGAGTCGCTGTGGCCCATCCTCAAGCGGCAGGTCGAGGAGGCCGCGAAGCACTGGCACGAGCCCGACCGGGGCATCTGGGAGGTGCGCGGCGAGCCGCAGCACTTCACCAGCTCCAAGCTCATGTGCTGGGTCGCGATGGACCGGGGCGCCAAGCTCGCCCGGCTGTACGACGAGCTCGACTACGCGCAGTCCTGGCAGAAGATCGCCGACGAGATCGCCGACGACATCTGCACCAAGGGCGTCGACGAGCGCGGCGTCTTCACGCAGCGCTACGGCGACCCGGCGCTCGACGCGTCGCTGCTGCTGGTCCCGCTGCTGCGCTTCCTGCCGCCGGACGACCACCGGGTCAAGGCGACGGTGCTGGCGATCGCGGACGAGCTCACCGAGGACGGCCTGGTGCTGCGCTACCGCACCGACGAGACCGACGACGGCCTGCAGGGCGAGGAGGGCACCTTCACGATCTGCTCGTTCTGGCTCGTGTCGGCGCTGGTCGAGATCGGTGAGGTGGAGCGCGCCAAGTCGCTGTGCGAGCGGCTGCTCGGTTACGCGTCGTCGCTCAACCTCTACGCCGAGGAGATCGAGCCGGGCACGGGACGCCACCTCGGGAACTTCCCGCAGGCGTTCACGCACCTGGCGCTGATCAATGCCGTGATGCACGTGATCAAGGCGGAGAACGGCGAGGCGGAGAAGGGCTACTTCGGAGTGGTGCCCCGCCCGTCCTGACCCCGCCGGGGCCGCTCGCAAGATCCCGTGCACCTGTCAGAACTTCGCGCATGTGTCAGACGCTCAGGTCACCCGGGTGACCTGAGCGTCTGACACATGCGCGAAGTTCTGACAGGTCTTGTGCTCCTTGGCTAATAGGCGTAGCTTTCTGGCTATGACGACCAGCCAGAGTGCCTCGCTCGCCTTCCTTCCGCGCCCCGAGGGCAAGATCGCGTACAGCGACACGGGCGCGGGGCCGCTCGTCGTCGCCGTCCCCGGCATGGGCGACCTCCGGTCCACCTACGACGACGTCGCCCCCGCGCTCGTCGACGCCGGCTACCGCGTGGTCGTCGCCGACCTGCGCGGCCACGGCGACTCGGACGCCACGTTCCACACGCACGGCGACGACGCGACGGGCACCGACCTCATCGCGCTCGTCGAGCACCTCGACGCCGGACCTGCGGTGCTGATCGGCAACTCGATGGGCGCCTCGGCCGCCGCCTGGGCCGCCGCGGAGCGCCCGGACCTGGTGCGCGGCCTGGTCCTGCTCAGCCCGTACCTGCGCCAGCCCGGCGCCCCGGGCATGCAGAAGGTCATGGGAGTGGCCTACCGGGTGCTCTTCGCCCGGCCGTGGGGCGCCGCGTTCTGGAAGTCCTTCTACTCCTCGATCACCAAGGGCCGTCGCTCCCCCCGGCACGCCGAGCACGTCGCCGCGATCCGGCGGAACATGAGCGAGCCCGCCCGGCTGCGCTCCCTCCGCGACCTTGCGGTAGCGCTGGACCACTCGGTGGTCGAGGCCCGCCTGGCGGCCGTCAAGGCGCCTTCCGTCACCGTGGTCGGCGCACTCGACCCCGACTTCTCCGACCCCGCGGCCGAGCTCGCCTGGATCACCGGGGCGATCGACACCCGCGGCATCCTGGTTCCCGACGTCGGCCACTACCCGCAGCACCAGGCGGCCGACGTCGTCGTGCCCGCCGTGCTCGAGCTCCTCGCCGGTCTCCCGCCCCTGCCCGCACCTACCGCTTCCCAGGCCCAGGACGGCGGCGCACGTGCCTAGGGCGGGCCTGTCCCCCGACGCCGTGGTGCGTCTGGCGGTCGAGGTCGTCGACGCCGGCGGGCCGACCGGGTTCGCCGACCTGACGCTCGCGAAGGTCGCCGCGAAGGCAGGCGTCGCGGCCCCCAGCCTCTACAAGCACGTCGGCTCGCTGGCCGACCTGCGCCGCGAGGTCACGCTGATCGCCGTCGCCGAGCTCACGGCGGCCGGTACCTCGGTGACCGTCGGCCGGGCGGGGGCCGACGCGCTCCGCGCTCTGGCGACGGCCTGGCGCAGCTACGCCCTGGACCACCCCGGGCGGTACGCGGCCACCCAGATCGGCCCGGACCCCGACGCTCCGGCCGACGCCGCGCTCCGCGACGCGGCGGCCGAGAGCGTTCAGGTGGTCGTCGCCGTCCTGCGGGGCTTCGGCCTCCCGGACGCCCGCCTGATCGACGCCGTCCGCGCGGTCCGCGCCGGTGTGCACGGCTTCGTCACCCTCGAGCTCGGCGGCGGCTTCCGGATGCGGGAGGACGTCGACCAGAGCTTCACGGTGCTGCTCGACATGCTCGTCGCGGGAGTCGCCGCACTCGCACGGTCCGACACACCTCAGAGCGACACCATCACCGGGAGCCACTCATGACCACCGTCCGCTGGACCCGCTTCGCCTTCGTCGCCGCAGGCCTCGCCTTCCTCCTCTTCCCCCTGCTGCGGCCCTGGCCGGACGAGATGGTGGCCACCATCAACCTCGCCACGGCCTTCGCGTCCGACCGCTGGGTGGTGGCGCACCTGTTCGGGATCCTCGGCCTCGCCCTCGTCGCGCCCGCGTTCCTGGGACTGCGGACGGTCCTCGCCCAGGCAGGTCCCGCCGACGACGGCGATCGTGCCGGCGTCCGGCCGGGAGCCGGCGTCGGCGCCGCGACCTGGGCGCTCGTCACCGCATGGACCGGCGCCGGTCTTGCGGCGCTCTACTTCGGCGCCGAGATCTTCGGCATCCGCACCATCGCGGAAGCCGCGCTGCGGGACGGCGACCTCGGGATGCTCGCCGACATCGAGGTGCTGCGCATGCAGCCGTGGGCAGTCACCCTGTTCGCCGCGGGCCTGCTCCTGCTTGCGGTGTCCGGGGTGCTGGCAGGGGTCGCCCTGTGGCGGGCGGGTACCCGCCCGAGGTGGGCCGGCATCCCGCTGGCGATCGCCCTGGTGCTCGTGCTCCCCCAGTTCTTCGGTGGGCCGGAGCTGCGGATCACGCACGGGTTCCTCTTCGCCGCGGGATGCGTGCTGGTCGCCGCCGCCGTGCGGCCTCGGACAGCTCGGGCATAGTCCCGCCGCGCACGACGACGGCCCGGTCACCTTCCGCTGGAAGGTGACCGGGCCGCCGTTGGTACAGCCGGTGGGTCAGTCGCTGCCGAAGCTGCTGATGATCGTCACGAGACGAAGCAGCTCGAGGTACAGCCAGATCAGCGTCACCAGCAGGCCGAAGGCCGCCGCCCAGGCCATCTTGGCGGGCACGCCGGCCTCGACACCACGCTTGATGGAGTCGAAGTCGACGATCAGGGACGCGGCGGCGAGGCCTACCGCGACGAGGCCGATAATCACGCCCAGCGGGCCGCTGCGCATACCGAAGTCGTCAAGCACGCCCGTCATCAGCAGCACGAAGTTCACCAGGCTGAACAGGGCGTACCCGAGCAGGGCGAACATGAGCCAGCGCGTGAACTTCGGGGTGACCCGAACCTTGCCGCTCTTGAACAGGAACAGGCTCACGGCAAACACGGAGGCTGTCCCGATCACCGCCTGAGGTACAGCACCCTGCGCGAGCTGGCTGTAGACAAGCGAGATCGCGCCGAGGAACGCGCCCTCGAACACCGTGTAAGCCACGATGAGCGCGGGGCTCGGGTTCTTCTTGAAGGCGTTGACCAGGCCGAGAACAAGTCCGCCGATCAGGCCGATCCACATGACAGTGCTGAGCATGGCTGGGGGAACCAGCGTCCACGTCGCCGCGGCCACCACGACCAGGAGGGCGAGCAGCCCACCGGTCTTGATGATCACGTCGTCATAGGTCATGCGCTTGGTGTCCGCCGTGGTGGCGGACGGCGACTGGTACATCGCGTCAAGATCTGACGCATCCATGGGCTGCTGGCCGCCGTACTGGCCGTACTGGCCGGCCTGCGGCGGGGTGCCATATGCGGGAGTCTGGTTGGGGTAGGTGGCGGTGCCGCCACGGCGAGCGCCAGCTGCACCGGTGCGACGGGGCTCACCGAAGACGTCGCTTCTCGAAAAGACGGGGTTGCTCATCTGCTCCTCCTGGTCTGTCGGACCATCCTAGGGAACGCTGGGAAGGTCTCAGTAGTTCCCGGGTCATACCTTCGGATGAACTCGGTCCGCCCGAGGGATGATCCGGGCGTGTAAAGGGTGCGGCGGGCGCCGTCGGCTCCCTAGTCTCGTCGTAACCAATCTTGTCGTGACCGAACCAGTGGCCGCAGAGGCCACCCCGGCGTGCCAGATGGAAGGGCAAGTGATGATCGAGGCCACAGGCCTGACGAAGAGGTACGGCACGAAGACGGCCGTGGACGGAGTCACGTTCACCGTGCAGCCGGGCCAGGTGACGGGCTTCCTGGGCCCGAACGGCGCCGGAAAGTCGACCACCATGCGCATGATCGTGGGCCTGGACAAGCCCACCGCGGGCACGGTCACCGTGAACGGCAAGCCCTACGCCGCGCACCGCAGCCCGCTCGGCGAGGTGGGCGCGCTGCTCGACGCGAAGGCCGTGCACACCGGGCGGACCGCCCGCAACCACCTGCTGGCCATGGCAGCCACACATGGCATCCCGACGAAGCGGGTCGACGAGGTGATCGAACTCACAGGCCTGCGGCCCGTCGCGAACAAGCGCGTGGGCGGGTTCTCGCTCGGCATGGGCCAGCGCCTCGGTATCGCGGCGGCCCTGCTCGGCGACCCCCGCACGCTCATCCTCGACGAGCCCGTCAACGGGCTCGACCCCGAGGGCGTGCTCTGGGTCCGCAACATCGCGAAGTTCCTCGCGTCGGAGGGCCGCACGGTCTTCCTGTCCAGCCACCTGATGAGCGAGGTCGCCCTCACCGCCGACCACGTGCTCGTCATCGGCAAGGGCCGCATCCTCGCCGACGCACCGGTCTCCGAGATCGTCGACGGCGCCGCGCGCAAGATCGTGCGGGTCCGGTCGCCGCAGGCCACGGTGCTCGCCGAGCTCCTGAAGGGCACCGACGCCGAGGTGGAGTCCGTCGAACCCGGCCTCCTGGAGATCCGGGGCACGGACGCGGCCACCGTCGGTGAGCTCGCCTCCTCCGCCAGGATCGTGCTGCACGAGCTCACGCCCGTCGCGTCCACGCTCGAAGAGGCCTACATGTCGCTGACCGCCGATTCCGTGGAGTACCAGTCCGAGGCCATCGCGGGCCACGCGGGCACCCAGACCGACCTCGAGGGGAGCAAGGCATGAGCGCGACGGTCACGGCTCCGGCGGACGGAACTGCGCCGGGCACGACGACGGGGCACACCCCGGTACACAACGTCACCTTCTTCCGGCTGCTGCGCTCGGAATGGATCAAGCTCTGGTCGCTGCGCTCGACGTGGTGGACGCTCGGCTCCACCGTGGTCATCATGGTCGGCGTCGCGGTGATGATGGCCTTCGTGGCGCAGTTCCTGAGCGACCAGATGAGCGACGTCGAGATGGCTGCCGAGGACCAGGCCTCGATGGATGCGGTGTTCGGCGCGCCCACGGTCATCGCGGGCGGGTACGAGTTCGCCGCCCTCGTGGTCGCGGTGCTCGGCGCCATGCTGATCACGGGCGAGTACTCGACGGGCATGATCCGGTCCACGTTCGCCGCGGCGCCCGGCCGGCTCGGGGCGTTCGCCGCGAAAGCGGTAGTGCTCGCCCTCGTCACGGCCGTGCTGACCGCCGTGTCCCTCCTCGTGGGCTGGCTCGTGACCTACCCCATCCTGAACGCCAACGACATGTCGCTGGACTGGTCCGACGGCGTCCAGCTCCGACAGCTCTACGGCGTCGTCATCTACACCGTGCTGGTGGCGCTGTTCGCGCTGGGCATCGGCACGCTGCTGCGCCACACGGCGGGCGCGATCTTCACGACCGTGGCGGTGTTCCTGGTGATCCCGATGGTGTTCGGCATCGCCGTGGCGCTCGCATCGAGCGTGGAGTGGGTGCTCGACGTGAACAAGTTCCTGCCGAGCGTGGCGGGATCGGCGATCACGCCGACCGGCGCGCAGGTGCCCGAGGTCCTCGACCCGTGGGTGGGCATCAGCGTGCTCGCCGGGTACACGGTGATCGTCCTCGTCGGCGGCGCCCTGCGCCTCAAGCTCGACGACGCGTAGCAGGCCGACGTCGGCCGGTCGCCCCGGCGGAAGCCCGTCTCCATCACACGATCAGGCACGGTTCTGGCCCCGGAACCGTGCCTGATCGTGTTCTCGAAGCGGACGTCGGAGCCGGCCGTCAGTCGGGCGGATCCAGCGGGTGCGGCCAGGCCGGAGGCGGGGCGGGCCGTCGGTAGGTCGGCTCAGCATCCCCTCCGGGCTGCGGCGGCCACGGTGACGGGGGTCGGTGCTGGGGTGTCTGGTTCTGCGGCTGGAACTGGGGCGGCTGGAACTGGGGCGGCTGGTTCTGCGGCGGCTGGTTCTGCGGCGGGTGCGGTGCGGCCGCCCGCAGCGGCGCTTGTCGCTGTGGGGCTGGCTGCTGAGGGGCCTGCTGCTGCCAGGCCGGCGCTACCTGAGGTGGCCAGGCGGCTGGAGCCTGAGCCGGCGTCGGCCTGCTGTGCCGCGCCGGACGCAGCTGGTCGGGCTGCGCCGGAGGCCAGCTCGGCCGGACAGGTCCACCCTGCTGGACAGGTCCGCCCTGTGCCCGACGCTGCGCCGCGGCCTCCCGGCCGACGGTCTGGAAAGCACCGGTCGCCACACTGGGGAAGGCTCCGGTCAGCGGCCGGCGTGTGGTGCGCCCGGCCGCCTCGTCGGCCGCTCGGCGCCGCTCGGTCCGGCGTTCGAAGATCACGTAGATCACCGGCACCACGTACAGCGTCAGCAGGGTCGAGGACACGAGCCCGCCGATCACGACCAGCGCCAGCGGCTGCGAGATGAACGCCCCGCCGCCGGTCAGCCCGAGGGCCATCGGCAGCAGCGCGAAGACCGTGGCGAGGGCGGTCATGACGATGGGCCGCAGGCGCTTCCGGGCGCCGTCGCGCACGGCCTCGTCGAGCCCCATGCCGTCCTGGCGGTACTGGTTGATCAGGTCGATCAGCACGATCGCGTTCGACACGACGATGCCCACCAGCAGGAGGGTGCCGATCAGCGCGGGCACGCCCAGCGGCGTGTTCGTGGCGACCAGCGCGACCAGCGCCCCGACCGCCGCGAACGGGATCGACACCAGCAGGATGAACGGCTGCGCCAGGCTGCGGAACGCCGCCACCATGACGATGAACACGAGGGCGATGGCGGCCAGGAGCGCCATCCCCAGGTTCTTGAAGGCCTCCGCCTGGTCGGCCGCCGCGCCACCCACCGACACCGTCGCCCCGGCCGGCAGGTCCATCGACTCGATCTCGGCGTTCACCGTCTCGGTGACCGCGCCGAGGTCGTCACCGGCGGGCGTCACCGAGACGGTCGCCGACCGGTCGCCCTCGATCCGGCTGATCGACGTCGGCGTCCTGGCGACCTCCACGTTCGCGACGTCGCTCAGCGGTATGGCGCCGGCCGCCGTCGGGACCGGGATCTCCCTGATCTCGCCCATCGTGCTCGGCACCGCACCCGCGGCGAGCGTGACCCCGACCGGACCCTCGGCGGTGTGCAGCTCGCCGATCTCCCGCGCACCGGCCATCGCGGCGGACGCGACGGCGGTCACCTGGGTCTCGGTGAGCCCGTAGCCGGCCGCAGCCTTGCGATCGACGGTCACCTCGACGATCTCCTGCGCCGCCGCCAGGTCGTTGCTGACCTCGGCGACCCCGGTCAGACCCCTCGTCGCTTCCTGCAGCTGGCCGGTGGCCTCGGTCAGGGTCGCGTCGTCGCGCGCACGGACCACGAGGTCGATGGACGACGTACCCACGGAGTCACCGGCGGACACGGAGACCTCGGTCGCGGGTTCCTCGGTCAGCCCTCCGACGGCGGCGCGGATGTCGGCTGCGGCGTCCGCGCCGTCGGCGTCCTCGGTGAGGGTGACCGCGAAGGATGCCTTGAGGCCGGCGCTGGCCCCGCCGAAGGCCGCCATCGACATGTCGCCGCCGCTGCCGACGGTGGCCTGCACGCTCTCGACCGCCTCGACGTCGGCCAGGGCGGCCTCCACCTGCTGCGCCGCCTCGTCCTGCCCGGCGAGCGACGTGCCGGGCGCGTAGTGCTGCGTGACGGTCACCGTGTCCTGGCCGCTGTCCCCGAGAAAGCTCGTCTCCATGTTCGGGACGAGGGCGGCCGTGCCGCCGAGGATCGCGACGGCCACGGCGATCGTCACGACCGGCCGGCCCAGCGCGCCGTCCAGCGTCGGCACGTAGATCCGCTGCCAGACGCCGCGGCTCTCCTTCTCCTCCGCCGCCGCCCGGGCGAGCGCCGCGCCGCGGCCGGCCTTCTTGGGCGGGCTGATGAACCAGTACGCCAGCACCGGCACGATCGTCAGCGCCACGACGAGCGAGGCGAGCATCGCTATCGACACGGTCAGGGCGAACGGCCGGAACAGCTCGCCGACCATGCCGCCGACGAACGCGATGGGCAGGAAGACGGCGACGGTGCAGATCGTGGAGGCGGCGATGGCCCCGCCGACCTCACGCACGGCCGCGAGGATCGCTGTGGTCTTCTCCTCGCCGTACGACATGTGCCGCTTGATGTTCTCGATCACGACTATCGCGTCGTCGACCACACGGCCGATCGAGATCGTGAGCGCACCCAGCGTCAGGATGTTGAGGGTGTAGCCGCCCGCGCTCATGGCGATGAACGTCACCGCCAGCGACAGCGGGATCGAGATCGCGGACACGAGCGTTGAGCGCATCGACATCAGGAAGACCAGGATGACGAGGACGGCGAACAGCAAGCCGAGCCCGCCCTCCGTGGCCAGCCCGTGGATCGAGTCCTCGACGAAGGGCGCCTGGTCGAACACGACCGCGGTGTCGACGCCGCGCTCGGTCAGCGTGTCCGCCACCTCGGGCTCCGCGAGCGCCCGCTCGACCGCGTGCGACACCTCGACGGTGTTCGCCTCCGGCGTCTTCGTGATGGCCAGCCCGAGGGAGGGCTCGCCGTCGAGGCGGGAGTACGACGTCGCCTCCACGGGCTCGAGCTGCACGGATGCGACCTGCCCCAGCAGCGGCGGGCTGTCCGGCACGGCAGGCGCACCCGGGTCGGCGGGCAGGACGCCGGCCATCGCGTCGGCGTCCGGGCCCGTGGCGCCGCCCGCTGCCGCGTCGCCTGCTGCCGCACCCGGGCCGCCGGCTCCACCGGGGATGACGGGCAGCTGCTCGATCTGGTCGACCATGTCGACGGGCTTGCCGAGCTGGACGGACCAGGCGCGCCCGCCCTCGGTGATCTCGCCTGCCGGCACGACCACGCCGTTGTCCTGCAGCACCGTGGTCAGGTCCTCGGCGGTGAGGCCTGCAGCGGAGAGCTTCTCCTGGTCGGGCAGGATGCGGACCTCTGTCTCGCGCTCGCCGGTGACCGCGACCGCGCGGACGCCGTCGACGTCCTCCAGTGCGGGTACGACCACGTTCTCGACAGTGTCGGCGAGCGCGTTGGGGCTCTTGTCGCCCGCCACGGCCAGCTGGACCACCGGGACGTCGTCGACGGAGCCGGTGGTGACCTGAGGGCTGACACCCTCGGGCAGGGCGGGCTGAATGCCCGCCACCGCGGTCTGGAGACGCTGGGAGGCGGCCTCCATGTCGGTGCCGTAGGTGAACTCGACGGTGGTGAGCGAGACGCCGGTGGACGCGGTGGACCGGACTGCCGCGATCCCGTCGATCGAGCCGATGGCGTCCTCGATCACGTCAGTGACCTGCTCCTCCACGACCTCGGGTGACGAGCCCTGGTACTGCGCGCTCACGATGCCGGTCGGGAGCTGCAGGGACGGGATCAGCTCCTGCTTGAGGGAGGTCATGCTCAGCACCCCGAACACCGCTGTCGCGATGGTCACCAGCGCCACGACGGCTCGGTTCGCGAGGGACAGCCGGGCGAGATGGAACACGAAGACTCCACGGTGCGGACGAGGTTCGGGCATACGGCGCGACGCCGCCGTCGTGGCCTGCTTCGGACCAAGGGGGTGAAAACCGACGGAAGTTACAGAGTAGGGCAGTGCCCGGTGGCGCTTGCAAGCCCGGCGGAGGCAGCTCCGCACCAGAGCCAGTTCCAAAGAGTTAGTTGCAAAGAATCTCTTGCAAAGAGATGTTGGCATGCGTAGGGTGGCGCACACCTGCTAGTCCCCTCACGAGCCCCGAAGCCAGGAGATCGCGATGAGCGTCTACTCACCCGCCGTCCGCACCGCCGTTCCGCAGCCCCTGGGAGTGCTCCGCGCTGCCGCCCCCGCCAGGGTCCGGCAGCCCGCTGCGCCGAGGCAGACCGACCCCGAGGCACAGCGCCGCGAGATCGAGCGCGCCGAGCGACAGCGCGCCCAGGCCGAGCGTGTGCGCGACAACCTGGCGGCTCGCCACCCGCTCTCCCTGCGCTGATCGTCGTGTGCCCCGTACCCACCGCCCGGTCTCGGCCACGTCGAGTGGGTAACGTCCTGCCTATGGCGACAGCACGCAAGAACCTTCCGGGCGGGCAGGCGGGACGAGACTCTCGCTCCTCGGCGCCATTACCTCGCGTGGTGCCGGACGCCGCCACACCCACCGCCGCGGGCCCGCCGGCCGAGCTCGGCCCCGCAGCGCTGCGCGCACTCGCCCATCCACTGCGCATCCGCATCCTCGACCTGCTGCCGATCCGCGGGCCCCTCACGGCCAGCAAGCTCGGCGAGATCGTCGGCGAGTCCAGCGGCTCGACGAGCTACCACCTCCGCCAGCTGGCCAAGCACGGGCTGGTCCGCGAGGTCGAGGGCAAGGGCACCGCACGGGAGCGCTGGTGGGAACGCACCCCCGGTGGGTTCAGCATCTCGAGCGCGGGCAAGGACTCCCCCGCGGGCCGGCAGACCGCCGAGGCGGTCAACATGGAGTTCCTGCGCCTCCGCAACGAACGGGTGATGGCCTTCACCCGCGCGGGCCAGGAGGCGGACGAGGAGACCCTGGAGTCGTGGATGGGCTCCGCGACGTTCGTCACGGTCAACAAGTGGGCCACGCGGGAGCAGGCGAAGGCGGTCGTCGAGGCCTGGGAGCAGTTCGCCGCGGAACATCTCGACCCGCTGAACAATCAGGAGGGTATGCCGGGAGCCGTGCCGTTCGAGATCCACTTCGATGTGTTCCCGACGGTCGACCCCGAGGGCAACCCGCTCTGATGCACCCGCTCTGGCGCACGGTCTGCCATGAGCAGATCTGCGGCGGGCAGAGATCGCTACCCGGCCGGTCCGCACGGGGCGATCGTGGGGACATGACCGAGACAGCGCACACCCAGCCCTTCGACGACCACCTCGGCTCGCGCCTGCTGCACCAGCGCATGGTGCTCATCGGCACAGAGATCGACGACGCCGTCGCCAACCGCGTCACCTCGCAGCTCCTGCTGCTCTCCGCCGAGGACTCCGGGGCCGAGATCGGCCTCTACCTCAACTCCCCCGGCGGCTCCATCAGCGCCGGGCTCGCCGTCTACGACACGATGAGGCTCCTGCCGAACGCCGTCTCGACGGTCGCCGTCGGCTTCGTGGGCAGCATCGCGCAGTTCCTGCTCGCCGCGGGCACCAAGGGCAAGCGATACGCACTGCCGCACGCGCGGATCATGATGCACCAGCCGACGGGTGAGGTCAGCGGGACGACGAGCGACGTCGTCGTCCAGGCCGAGAACATCCGGCACCTGAAGGACGTCATGACCCGGCTGCAGTCCGAGCACACCGGTCAGCTCGTCGAGACGGTCGCCGCGGACGCGGAGCGCGATCGCTGGTTCACTGCCGAGCAGGCACTGGCCTACGGGATGATCGACAAGATCGTGGACCGGGTGGACGACGTCCGTCCGGGCGGAAGGCGACGCGCGGGGCTCTGAGGCCTCACGCCGCGAGCAGCACCGCCTCGCCTCGCCGGCCGGTGCCCGAGGTGCCGGCCGGTGCGGCCTGCTCCGCCTGCAGCGGGTGGCGGGACGACGAGAAGCCCGCCGCACGACGAGCAGCGGACGACAGGACACGAACCCTGCGGCTCTCCTCCTGCGCCGCCAGCGCGAGGGCGAGCTCCGCCCACGCCCGCTCGACCAGGTCGACGAGCCGCATGCCGAGTGCCTCGCACACGGCGGCAAGCACCTCGGAGGATGCCTCCTTGCGCCCGCGCTCGACCTCGGACAGGTAGGCGGTGGAGACCCGGGCGTCGGTCGCGACGTCGGCGAGCGTGCGCCGTTGCTCCCGGCGTGTGCGCCGCAGGATGCCGCCGACCAGGTCACGCAACAGCGGTTCGCGGGTGTGTTCGAGCGTGCCGGGTCTGGCTCCGGGCCCGCCCTCGTTCGTGGTGCCGAGCCCAGCAGTACGTGCGGTACCTATTGAGATCATTGCCATCTGCCCACTCCCGCCGTTGGTACCCGTCACGGTACCCAACCCCACTGACACCGTAGGTCGTTCCGCCGTCTGCTCCTGGCGTAACGGCCCCCGGCCGAAACGCCCGCCTGCGCAGTCAGGGTGAGTGTCAGTGCCTGCTGGCACGATGGGACCACCGACCAGGAAAGGACAGTGGTGTTCGGATCTATCGAGGTGCGCGGGGCTCGCGAGAACAACCTGCGGGGAGTCTCCATCGACATCCCCAAGCGAAAGCTCACCGTCTTCACGGGGGTCTCCGGCTCGGGTAAGAGCTCGCTCGTGTTCGGCACTGTCGCCGCCGAGTCGCGGCGTCTGATCGACGAGACGTACTCGGCGTTCCTCCAGGGCTTCATGCCGTCCCGGCCGCGGCCCGACGTCGACACCCTGTCCAACCTCTCCGCGGCGATCGTCGTGGACCAGGAGCCCATGGGCGCGAACGCGCGCTCGACCGTCGGCACGGCCACCGACGCCTACACGATGCTGCGCGTCATCTGGTCGCGTCTGGGCCAGCCGTACATCGGCGGGTCCAACCTCTTCTCCTTCAACGACCCGCAGGGCATGTGCGCCGAGTGCGAGGGCCTGGGCCGCGTCTCGGCCATCGACACCGAGGCCCTCGTGGACCGCAGCAAGTCGCTGAACGAGGGCGCCATCACGTTCCCGAACTTCGGGGTCGGCAGCTGGTACTGGAAGGTCTACGCCGACTCGGGCCTGTTCGACGTCGACAAGCCGCTGGCGGACTACAGCGAGACCGAGTGGCACGACCTGATGTACGGCGCCGAGCGGAAGATCGTCGCGGGCGGCATCAACGTCACCTACGAGTCGCTGGTCCCCAAGATCACGCGCCTCTACCTCGTCAAGGACGTCGAGTCGATGAAGGGCGCCATGCGCGCCGCCGTCGACCGGCTCGCCACGTTCACCGCCTGCCCGGCGTGCGGCGGCACCCGGCTCAACGACCGGGCTCGGTCGTCGCTGGTGAAGGGCAAGCACATCGGCGAAGCGGCTGCCATGCAGCTCACCGACCTCGCCGAGCTCGTGCGCGACCTCACCGACCCGCAGGTCCAGCCCATCCTCGACGGCCTCGGCGACCTGCTCGCCACGTTCGAGCAGATCGGGCTGGGGTACCTGTCGCTGGACCGGGAATCGTCGTCGCTGTCCGGCGGAGAGGCCCAGCGCACCAAGATGGTGCGGCACATGGGTTCAGCCCTGACGGACATGACCTACGTGTTCGACGAGCCGACGATCGGCCTCCACCCGCACGACGTACGGCAGATGAACGCGCTGCTCCAGCGGCTGCGGGACAAGGGCAACACGGTGCTCGTCGTCGAGCACAAGCCCGAGGTCATGGCCGCGGCCGACCATCTCGTCGACATGGGCCCAGGCGCCGGCACGCACGGCGGCACCGTCGTCTATGAGGGCGACATCGCGGGGTTGCGCAACTCCGGGACCGCGACGGGCAAGCACCTGGACCAGGCCGTCACGGTCAAGCAGACGCCGCGCACCCCCACCGGCTTCCTCCGGATCGAGCACGCGACCCTGCACAACCTGCAGGACGTCACGGTCGACGTCCCGCTCGGCGTGCTCGTGGCGGTGACCGGCGTGGCCGGGTCGGGCAAGAGCTCCCTCATCCACGGCTGCCTGCCGCGCGACGGCGTGACGTTCGTGGACCAGTCGGTCATCCGCGGTTCGCGGCGGTCGAACCCCGCCACGTACACCGGGATCCTCGAGCCCATCCGCAAGCAGTACGCCCGCGCGAACGGCGTCAAGCCTGCGCTCTTCAGCGCGAACTCGGCCGGCGCGTGCCCTGTGTGCAAGGGAGTCGGCCTGATCTACACCGACCTCGCCTTCATGGCGGGTGTCGCGAGCCCGTGCGAGGCGTGCGGCGGCAAACGGTTCACCGACGAGGTCCTCGGCTACACCCTGCGCGGCAAGAACATCGCCGACGTGCTCGCCATGTCCGTCGAGGAGGCGCTGGGCTTCTTCACGGAGAAGGCGATCGTGCCGATGCTCTCCCGCCTGTCCGACGTCGGGCTGCACTACATCTCCCTCGGCCAGCACCTCAACACCCTGTCCGGCGGCGAGCGGCAGCGGCTCAAGCTCGCTATCGAGATGGGCGGCGACACCCCGGCGTTCGTCCTCGACGAGCCCACCGCCGGCCTGCACATGCAGGACGTCGACAACCTGGCCGGCCTGCTCGACCGTCTGGTGGACTCCGGCCGGTCGGTCATCGTCGTGGAGCACAACCTGTCGGTCGTCGCGCGCGCCGACTGGGTGATCGACATGGGTCCCGGCGGCGGGCACGACGGCGGCCGAGTCGTCTTCGAGGGCACGCCCGCCGACCTGGCCCGCGAGGAGGCGTCACTGACCGGCCGCCATCTCGCGGAGCTCATCGCCTGACCGACCGCCTCCTCGCGGAGCCCGTCACCTGGTCGGCTGCACCCGAGCCCATCACCGAGGCTACCCGGGCCGGCCGCCGGCCGGCCGGTCATGCGAGCGCTACGTGCCCCCACCCGGATTCGAACCGGGACTGTGCCGGGTTTAAGCCGGCTGCCTCTGCCAGTTGGGCTATGGGGGCGCACCCCAGAGACTACCGAGCGACGGCCAGCGAAGGGACCCTCGCCGTCAGGCTGTCAGAACCTCGCTGACGTGTCAGACCACCTGCGTGTTGTCAGACCGACAGGTCACTCGGGTGACCTGTCGGTCTGACACGTCCGCGAAGGTCTGACAACTCACGCAAAGGCCGGAGTCAGGACTTGGCGCCCGACTCGGCGCGCTCGGCGGACGACTCCGCCTTCTGCTCGACCTTCTCGCCCGCCGGCTTGGGCGGCACCGACGCGTTGCGGAACTCCTGACGCGGGTCGTGCAGCGAGCCCAGCGAGACCAGCTCGCGGCCCATGAGGAACTGGCCGATCCAGCCGATCAGGATCCGGACCTTGCGGTTGCCGGTCGGCATCGCCATCACGTGGTAGCCACGGTGCGCCACCCAGGCCAGGAAGCCGCGCAGCTTGATGAAGCCGAACAGCTCGGCGACACCCTTGTACAGGCCCAGCGATGCGACGACGCCCAGGTTCTTGTGGTCGTAGTCGACGGCGGGCTTCTCCTTGTAGAGCGCCACGATGTTGTCGGCCAGGCGCACGGCCTCGCGGATCGCGTGCTGCGCGTTCGGCGGGCAGAACTTGCCCGGGTTGTTCACGTCGGGCACCGCGGCGCAGTCGCCCGCGGCCCAGGCACCCTCGACGATCTCGCCGTCCTCGGTCGCGACCTGCAGCGTGGGCAGCACGGTGACGCGGCCCATCTTGTCGAACGGGAGGTCGGACGCCTCCTTGATGACCGGGTTCGCCTTGACGCCCGCGGTCCACACGATGGTCTCGGTGTCGAACTCGACGCCCGTCGACGTGACGACGTGCCCGTCCACGCAGGACGAGAGGAAGGTGTTGAGGTGGAACTCGATGCCGCGCTTCTTCAGCTCGGCGAGGGCGTACTCGCCCATCGGCTCCGTGACCTCGGGCAGGATGCGCCCGGCGCCCTCGATCATGACGAACCGCAGGTCGGACGCCTCGATCGTCTGGTACTGCCGCGTCGCGTAACGCGCCATGTCCTCGATCTCGGCGAGGGCCTCGATGCCGGCGAACCCGCCACCGACGAAGGTGAACGTCAGCATGCGCTTGCGCAGGTCGGCGTCCCACGTGGAGGACGCGACGTCCATCCGGTTGATCACGTGGTTACGGACCGCGATGGCCTCTTCGACGTTCTTGAAGCCGATGGCCGACTCCGCGAGCCCCGGGATGGGCAGCGTGCGCGACACCGAGCCGAGGCCGACGACGAGCTGGTCGTAGGTCACCTCGTACTCGTCGCCCGACTCGGGCTGGATCTTCACGGCCTTGCGCCCGTGCTCGATCGTGGTGACCTTGCCCTGCAGCACGTCGATGCCCTTGAGGGCCTTGCGGTGCGGTGCTACGACGTCGCGGGCGTCGATCGACCCAGCGGCCGCCTCGGGCAGGAAGGGCGCGTACGTCATGTACGGCCGCGGGTCGACGACGACGATCGCCGCCTCCCGCTTCTTCAGCTTCTTTCGCAGGCGGCGCGCCACGTAGAGGCCGACGGACCCGCCGCCGAGCACCACGATGCGCGGCACCTTCCGCGGGCGCGGCGTGCTCGCCGCATCGGAAGCATGGCTGACCGAGGTCAGGTCGTTCTGAGGCATGATTCCCAGGATACCGCGCGCCACGCATCCGCATTGACATGCCAAAGGGCGGCGTGTGCGTGATGCACCCCACGCCGTCGTCGCCGCTGCAGGAACGTCCTCGATCCTCTGGCACCCACAACGGGCCGCCACCGCCGGAAGTTCCCGGCGGACGGAAGTCACGCCCTGCGGGCATGGCGTGAGCCTGCGGTTCCGCTTCGGGCGCGTGCCTCGTTCCTCGGCCCGCGCCCTGCGCTTCACCTCCGGCTCACGCCATGGACAACGCGATCCCGTCGAGGATGTCGTGCTCGCTCGTCACCACGCTCGTCAGCGAACCGCCGGCGGCCGCGACGTCGGCGGCCACGCGGGTGATCACCTCGGACCAGACGAGGGCCCCGGCCGCGATGACGTCGACCCGGCCCGGGTGCAGGAAGCCCATCGCCGCGCGCTCGGCGCGCGGTGCCTCGACCAGCGCCGCGCAGGAGTCCAGCACCGCCTGCACCGGCAGCTCTGCCTGGTTCACCCGCTCGCGCCGGTACTCCGACAGCCCCAGCGCGTGCGCGGTCACCGTGGTGATCGAACCGGCCAGCCCGACCAGGGTGGCCGTCTTCGCGAGCGGGACCGCGCGTGCGGCGTCGTCCAGGTGGGCCCGCACGTCCGCGCGGGCCGCCGCGATCTCCGCCGACGACGGCGGATCGCTGTGCAGGTGCCGCTCCGTCATCCGCACCGAACCGACGTCCATCGAGACGCTCGCGTCGACGGAGCCGGTGCCGAGCACCAGCTCGGTGGATCCCCCACCGAGGTCGACCACCAGGAAGGGGCCGGCGTGCGCCTCGGCGACCGCCCCGGTGGCCCCACGGAACGAGAGCTGCGCCTCCTCGGCGCCGGTGATGACCTCGACGTCGACGCCGAGCGCCGCCCGGACGCCGTCGAAGAACTCGTCACGGTTCCGCGCGTCCCGCGTGGCCGACGTCGCCACGAACCGCACGCGCCGCACCCCCGCGGCCTCGATCGCCGCCGCGTACTGCCGGGTCGCCGCCAGCGTGCGCTCCAGCGCCTCGGGCGCCAGCTCGCCGGTGCGGTCCACGCCCTGGCCGAGCCGCACGACCTCCATGCGGCGGTCGAGCTCGGTGAGGTTGCCGGCGGCGTCGACGTCCGCGACGAGCAGGCGGATCGAGTTGGTGCCGCAGTCGATCGCGGCCACACGAGAGGAAGTCACGCGAAGATTCTTCCAGCCCGCTCCGCCCTACGGGTGCCGGAGCGCGCGTTCCGCGAGAAACCTCACGTGGTTGTGGACGAGGCTCAGCAGGTGCAGCGGTCCGGGCGCCAGCTGTCCTTGGCCAGCTCCAGCGCCTCGTCGCCCAGCGGGTTCACGCCGGGCCCGGCGGCCAGCGCGTGCGCGAAGAGGACGTGCAGGCACTTGACGCGCGTCGGCATGCCGCCGGCCGAGATGCCGGCGATCTCCTCGACGTGCCCGATCGCCTCACGCTGGGCGAGGTAGTGCTCGTGCGCCTTCCGGTAGGCGGCGGCGAGCTCCTCGTCCTGCTCGAGCCGCGCCGTCATCTCCCTCATCACACCGTTCGCCTCGAGCGTCGACGCGGCGGCGGTCGCGCCCGGGTGGGTCAGGTAGAAGACCGTCGGGAACGGGGTGCCGTCGGGCAGGCGGGGCGCGGTGCGCACCACGGTCGGACGGCCGCACACGCAGCGCGCCGCGATCCCCACGACGCCGCGCGGCTCGCGGCCGAGCTGCTCGGCCAGGACGCGCAGATCGTCGTCGGACACTGTCTCGATCACGGAGTTCACCGCTCCATTGTCCCTCAAGAGATGTGTCCCTCAAGAGACCGTTCCCAGGAGTGGTGCGGCACGTGATCGGACGGACGCGCGCGCTAGTCCTCGCCGCCCGCGATCCGCACGGAGTCCCACACGCTGGTGAACCAGGGGGTGTCCGCGTCCTCCGACGCGCCGGGCGACGGCTCGACGACGCCGGGCGGCGGCTCCTCCTGCTGCACGGAGTCGGTGTCCAGGGGGCGCCACACCTTGTCCCCCGGCATGACGAAGTGCAGCCGCGACCGTGCCTGCTCGATCACGTACGACGGGTCGTCCCAGCGGGCGAGCTCGGTATCGAGCTCCTCCTTCTGCACCAGCTGCTGGTTCAGCTCCGCCCGCAGCTCGCGCAGCTCGGCCTGCTGGGTCACGACGGCGCGCACGGTCGGCAGCAGCAGCACCACCGCGAGGAGCACCACCACGGACAGCACCATGGCGCGGACCGTCAGCACCTCGGGCAGCACGAGCCCGAAGCTGCCGCGCTTACGGTCGGCGCGCGGCGGCGGGACGCTGCCGTTGACGGCGCTGCGGCGACGCGGCTGCGCGGGTCGCTTCACCCCGCCGCCCGACGCCGGCCGCGCAGCCCTCGGAGCTGCGGTGCCCGGGCGCGCGGCAGATCGAGCGGGCGCACTTCGCGGCGCGGCGGTGCGGCGGCTCGTCGACGACGGCGCGGCGGGCTTGCGCGCGGCTGACCCGCCGGGCGCCGACCTGGTCGGCGTGGCCCTGCTCGCGGACGAAGCCGGCGACGAGGCCGCCGAACCTCCCCCGGCGGAACCCTTCGCCGTCGAACCGGACTGCTTCTTCTTGGGGGCAGCCTTGCCCGTAGGCGCAGGCTTCGAGCCCGTTGCCTTCTTGGCGCCCGATGCACCCGCTCCCGCACGCGGGGTCGACGGGCGCGCGCCCGAACCGCGGGCCGAGCCCGAGGGTCGCGCCGGACGACGTGAGGAAGGCATGGGTCGATTGTGCCGATTCGCGAGGCCTTTGTACCGGCATTACCTCCGGCGCGCCGTGTGTCGACCCTGTGGAACCCAAGAGCTGTCAGACACCGACGGACGTGTCAGACGCACAGGTCACTCGGGTGACCTGTGCGTCTGACACGTCCGTCGGTGTCTGACAGCTCAGCGCAGGCGGAACAGATCAGCCCTGGAAGCGCGGGAACGCCGACCGGCCGGCGTAGGTGCCGGCCTCGTCGAGCGCCTCTTCGATGCGCAGCAGCTGGTTGTACTTGGCGATGCGCTCGCCACGTGCCGGGGCACCGGTCTTGATCTGGCCGGCGTTGGTCGCCACGGACAGGTCGGCGATGGTGGTGTCCTCGGTCTCGCCGGAGCGGTGCGAGGTCATCGTGGTGAAGCCGTTGCGCTGGGCCAGCTCCACGGCGTCGAGCGTCTCGGTGAGCGAGCCGATCTGGTTGAGCTTGACCAGCAGCGAGTTGGCCGACTTCTCGGCGATGCCGCGGGCGAGGCGCTCGGGGTTGGTGACGAACAGGTCGTCGCCGACGATCTGCACCTTGTCGCCGACCTTCCCCATGAGCCCGGCCCAGGCGTCCCACTCGTCCTCGGACAGCGGGTCCTCGATCGAGACCAGCGGGTAGTCAGCCACCAGCTGCTCGTAGTACGCGATCATCTCGTCCGACGTCTTCTTGCCGCCCTCGAACGCGTACACGCCGTCGGAGAAGAACTCCGTGGCGGCGACGTCGAGCGCGAGCGCGACGTCCTTGCCCGGGGTGAGGCCCGCGCGCTCGATGGCGACGAGGATCAGGTCGAGCGCCTCACGGTTGCTGCCGAGGTTCGGCGCGAAGCCGCCCTCGTCGCCCAGCCCGGTGGCCAGGCCCTTCTCCTTCAGCACGGACTTGAGGGAGTGGTACACCTCGGTGCCGGTGCGCAGCGCCTCGCGGAACGTCGGGGCGCCGATCGGGGCGACCATGAACTCCTGGACGTCCACGTTCGAGTCGGCGTGCGACCCGCCGTTGAGGATGTTCATCATCGGCACGGGCAGGACGTGCGCGTTCGGGCCGCCCACGTAGCGGAACAGGTCCAGGCCCGAGCTCTTGGCGGCGGCCTTCGCGACGGCGAGCGACACACCGAGGATGGCGTTCGCGCCCAGCTTGCCCTTGTTCGGCGTGCCGTCCAGGTCGAGGAGAGCCTGGTCGATGATGCGCTGCTCGTCGGCGTCGTACCCGATGAGCTCGGGGGCGATCACGTCGTTGACGGCCGCGACGGCCTTCTCGACGCCCTTGCCCAGGTAACGGCCCTTGTCGCCGTCACGCAGCTCGACGGCCTCGAACGCGCCGGTCGATGCGCCGGACGGGACCGCCGCACGGGCGAAGGTGCCGTCGTCCAGGACGAGCTCCACCTCCACGGTGGGGTTGCCGCGCGAGTCGAGGATCTCGCGTGCTCCAACGGCTTCGATGCTAGCCACGGAATCTCCTTCTAAGGATGTTGCTCGATGGTTACGACCTCAGCGTAGGACGTCCGGCGACGCTGCGCGGAACCGTCCACGGCTCGCTCGCGCCCGAACGGCGAACCCGGTCGCCGCGCCGTGCGCCCGCGGTTCACAGGGTCACCACAGGTCCGCGACAGGGCCACCACAGCGAGCCCGCCTAGCGTTCCGGACGTCCGGCGCAGACCGTCCTGCGGCGCGAACCGCTCCGCCCGCTCGCCCCGTACCCCAGAGCGCAGCGCTACAGCCCGCAAGGCGGTCCGCGCGGACACCAACTTTCCGCACGTCCCCTCCCGACCCCAGGCAGGAGCCCATGTTCTTCACCTATCTGCGCAGAGAGCTGCGCAACCGACGCAAGCAGACCGTCGTCGTAGCAATCGGTCTCGCGGTAGCGATCGCGCTCGTCATCGTCGTCAACGCGGTATCGACAGGCGTCAGGAACGCCCAGTCCGAGGTGCTCGAGTCCGTCTACGGAGTCGGCACCGACATCGCCGTCACCCAGGCCGCCGAGCGGGGTGAGGGCGGCGGCCCCGGCCGCTTCGACTTCGGCGAGGAGGAAGGAGAGACGACCGAGGAGGGCACACGCAACCTCTCGCAGGACCGCCTCACCGCCGCGATGGGGTCGACACCCTTCGATGCCACCGCCCTGGAGACCGTCACCCGCCTGGACCACGTGTCCGGCGTCGCCGCGACGCTCAACCTGCAGAACATGTCGTTCTCCGGCGAGATGCCAGACCCTGCCGACGGCCCAGTCCGGATGCAGATGGGTGCGGACGGCAGCGGTGAGGGCTCGACAGGCGGCTCGTCGTTCGAGATCGACCAGTTCACGGTCACGGGCGTGGACCCCGACGCCACCGCCGTCGGCCCGCTGACCACCGCAGAGGTGGCCGACGGCCGGACGCTGGAGGCGGACGACGAGAACGTGGCCGTCCTGGACGCCACCTACGCCGAGCAGGAGGAGCTCGCCGTCGGCGACACGATCACGGTGGGCGGCAAGGACCTGGAGATCGTGGGCACCGTCACGTCCACGACGGGTGACGGCGTCGCGACGGCGTCCGACGCCTACCTCCCGCTCGCCACTGCCCAGACCCTCGCGGACCTCGCCGACCAGGTCACCGACGTCTACGTGCAGGTCGACTCGGCCGAGAACGTGGACGCCGTCGCCGCCGCCATCGAGAGCGAGCTGCCCGACGCGTCGGTGAGCACCCAGTCCGACCTCGCGGAGGGC
Organism: Promicromonospora alba; assembly: GCF_042654905.1. Taxonomy (NCBI): domain Bacteria; kingdom Bacillati; phylum Actinomycetota; class Actinomycetes; order Micrococcales; family Promicromonosporaceae; genus Promicromonospora; species Promicromonospora alba. Next base: position 518,232 of record NZ_JBHSFI010000008.1, on the reverse strand, counting down.
GTGACCGGCTCCCTCTCGACGGCGTCCAACCTGATCGGCACGCTGGGCACCTGGCTGAGCGTGATCGTGCTCGCGGCGGCGTTCGGCCTCGCGATCCTGTTCACCGTCTCGGGCGTGAACCGCCGGACGCGCGAGCTGGGCACCCTCAAGGCGATCGGCTGGAGCCGGAACCGGGTGGTGGGGCAGGTGGCCGGCGAGTCCGTCGTGCAGGGCCTCATCGGCGGCGCGGTGGGCCTCGCACTCGGCGCGCTGGCCGTGTGGGCGGTGAACCTCGCGGGCATCACGCTCAGCGGGGCGTCGGGCGGCCTCACCATGGGCGGGCCCGGCGGGCTGATGCCGGCGGGCGGCGGCCCGCAGGGCGGCGACAGCGCGCCCGACGGCGGTGGGGGCGGCGCGTTCGGTGAACGCTCCGACGCCTTCGCCGGGGCCGCGGGCAACGCCGTCGACATCGTGCTCCAGGCGCCCGTGAGCCTGTGGATAGTCCTGGCAGCGGTCGGTCTCGCGGTGCTGGGCGGGCTGCTCGCGGGCGTCGTCGGCGGTCAGCGCGCGGCGAAGCTGCGCCCCGCCGAAGCCCTCCGGTCCCTCGCTTAGTCCCCTCCCAGCGCTCAGAAAGGGCAAGTCCATGTATCAGATCGACGACCTGACCAAGACGTACCGCCAGGGCAAGCGCCAGGTGCGCGCGCTCAAGAACGTGTCGGTGACCATCGGCGACGGCGAGCTCGTGGCCGTCCAGGGCCCGACGGGCGGCGGCAAGTCCACCCTGCTGCAGATGCTCGGCGGGCTGGACCGGCCGACGTCCGGCACGGTCAAGCTGGACGGCAAGGACCTCGCGGGCATGACCGACGCGCAGCTCACGGCCGCGCGGGCCGAGACCATCGGCTTCGTGTTCCAGAACTTCAACCTCATCCCCACGCTCACCGCGCTGGAGAACGTGGAGACGGCGCTCGTGCCGGCAAAGGTCGCGCGGCAGAGCCGGACGGCGCGCGCGCTGGCCGCGCTGGAGTCCGTGGGCCTCGGCGACCGCGGCGACCACCTGCCGGGCGAGCTCTCGGGCGGGCAGCAGCAGCGCGTCGCGATCGCGCGGGCGCTGGTGAAGAACCCGAAGGTGCTGCTGGCCGACGAGCCCACGGGCAACCTCGACGAGGAGACGCGCGACGAGATCGTGGACCTCATCGAGGGGCTGTGGAAGGACCAGGGGCTGACGATCGTGCTGGTCACGCACGACTCGGTGGTCGCGCGCCGGACGCCGCGGCGGCTGCGCATCGCGAAGGGAGCCCTGAAGGAGCTGCCGGCGGCGTAGCCCGCCGGGGCCGCGGCGCTCCGCGCTCCGCAGTTCGGCCACAGCCCAGTGATCGGGCCCAGAAACGTACGGTTTCCGGGCCCGATCGCTGGGCCGGCGCGGGAGCCCACGAGAGGGGGCGGGGAACAGCGCGCGGCCCAGCCTCTCGACGGCACCGCTCCCGCTGGCTACTCTGCCCTTACGTACGCCGCTGCACCGTCGCTCCGGCGTCCGCCCCGCACCTGAAGACACGCGCAAGGGAGCGCCGAATGCCTCTTCGAAATCGTTTCACCCATGAGCCCCGACCGGCACACAGACCCCGTCCGACGGGCGGATCCCGTTCGTCGCTCAGAAATCGTTTAACACGAGCGGGAACCAGCACGGGCCTCGCGGCCCTCGTCCTCTCCGGCGCGCTGGTCAACGCACCGGTCGCCACCGCCGGCAGCACGGCCACCGCGGCCACAGCCGACACCGTCGTCACCGCCGTCGACTTCGAGGACGGCACCACCGGTGCCTGGACGCCCAGCGGCGGCGCGGGCCTCGAGATCGTCGCGGACCCCGACGGCGCGGGCAGCGTGCTCGCCATCACCCGGGCAGCGGACTACGAGGGCATCCAGTCCCCCACCGGCATCTTCCACGCCGGCTCGACCTACACGTTCAGCATGCGCGCCCGCGTGGCCGAACCCGCCGAACCCACCGGCCCCACCAGCGCCGATGTCCGGTTCGTCATGAAGCCGTCCTACAGCTGGATCGGCAACACGACCATCGGCACCGACTGGACCACCGTCACCGGCACCTGGACGGCCGACGGCGACCCGGCCGAGCTGCAGGCCTACCTCGGCAGCACCGACCAAGCCGCTCCCTACACGATCCTCGTGGACGACATCATGGTGACCACCTCCGACACGGTCCCGCCGGGCGACGTCGTCCCCGGCGGGGCGATCAACCCCGTCCCCACCCCCGCGTACGCGGCGGAGGGCAGCGGCAACGTGTCCGCCCTGACCTTCGACGACGGCCCGAACCCCGGCACCACACCCGCCCTGCTCGACTTCCTCGCGGAGCACGAGATCAAGGCCGTGTTCTGCGTCATCGGGCAGAACATCCAGGCTGACGGCGGGGCCGCGATCCTGCGCCGGATCGTCGCCGACGGCCACGTGCTGTGCAACCACTCGACGGGCTACGCCGACATGGGCTCCTGGACCGAGGAGCAGGTGCGCGCGGACCTCGTCGAGAACCTGGGGATCATCCGCGACGCGCTCGGCAACCCGAACCAGAAGATCCCGTTCTGGCGCGCGCCGAACGGGTCGTGGGGCGTGACGCCCGGCGTCGCCGTCGAGCTGGGGATGCAGCCGCTCGCCGTGCGCAACACGATCGCCGACTGGGAGACCCAGGACGTCGAGACCCTGACCGCCAACCTCCGCACCGCGATGGTCCCGGGCGAGCTCGTCCTGGCGCACGACGGCGGCGGCGACCGGTCGGGCACTCTCGCCGCGGTCCGGACCGTCGTCACCGAACGGCTGGCCGACGGCTGGAGCTTCACGTTCCCGCAGGGCACTCCCCCGGCGTCGGGCCCGGTGATCAGCACCGACTTCGAGGACGGCACGCTCGGCGGCTGGGTGCCGCGCGAGGGCACCGAGACCTCGGACTTCACGCTCGCGGTCACCGACTCGGACGCCCACGACTCCACCCGGTCCGCCGCACTGACCGGCCGGGACGCCACGGGCGACGGGATCGCCCGGGACGTCACCGGCGTGCTCCGGGCGGGCGTCACCTACGACGCCTCGGCCTGGGTCCGCTTCGCCGAGGGCCAGACCCCCGGCGACATCTGGCTGAGCCTGGCGACCACCACGGACGGCGCCCAGACCTTCTCGACGCTCGGCCAGTTCAGCGGCATCACGAGCGCCGGCTGGACCCAGGTGACCGCCACCTTCACGGTGCCGGACCACGACGACGCCCTGCTCTACTTCGAGACCGCCTACAACGGGGGCAACACGAGCGACTGGTTGATCGACGACATCGTCGTCTCCGTGCCGGAGCCGCCGCTGATCGAGGACCTGACCGGCATCAAGGAGACCGTCGACTTCCCGATGGGCGTCGCCATCGACAGCCGCGAGACGTCTGGCGCGGCCGCCCAGCTACTGAACCGCCACTTCGGTCAGATCACTCCCGAGAACCACATGAAGCCCGAGGCCTGGTACGACGACGAGCGCACGTTCCGCCGTCATCCCGAGGCCACTGCGCTCATGGACTTCGCCCAGGCCAACGACGTGCGGGTCTACGGCCACGTGCTGGTGTGGCACGGCCAGACCCCCGAGTGGTTCTTCCAGGACGACGCCGGCGAGCCGCTCCCGGCCACCGCGGAAGGCCAGGCGGTCCTCCGCGAGCGCCTGCGCACCCACATCTTCGACGTCGCGGAGAACCTCAGCACCGAATACGGGCCGTTCGGCTCGGACACCAACCCGCTGGTCGCGTTCGACGTGGTCAACGAGGTCGTGTCCGACGGCGCGGAGAACCCGGACGGGCTGCGGCGCAGCGAGTGGTTCCGGGTGCTGGGCGAGGAGTTCATCGACCTCGCGTTCCGGTACGCGGACGAGGCGTTCAACGAGACGTACGCGGCGGAGGACACCGCACGGCCCGTGACCCTGTTCATCAACGACTACAACACCGAGCAGGGCGGCAAGCAGGACCGCTACCTCGCCCTGGTGGAGCGACTGCTGGCGCGCGGGGTGCCGGTGGACGGCGTGGGGCACCAGTTCCACGTGTCGCTCGCCATGCCGGTCAGCGCGCTGGAGGGTGCGCTCGCGCGGTTCGAGGACCTGCCGGTCACGCAGGCGGTCACGGAGTTCGACGTCACGACGGGAACTCCGGTGAGCCAGGCCCGGCTGATCGACCAGGGGTACTACTTCCGGGACGCGTTCGAGGCGTTCCGCGCGCACGCGGACGACCTGTTCTGCGTGACGGCGTGGGGCCTGACCGACGGCCGGTCGTGGCGGGTCGACAGCGGCGCGCCGCTGATCTTCGACGACCGGTACCAGGCGAAGCCCGCCTACTACGGCGCGGTGGGCGCCGAGCTGCCGGCCCGGCTGCGCACGGCGAACGTGTTCGCGGGTGACGTGCCGCTGGACTCCTCGGCGACCGCCTCCCCGGTGTGGGACCGGCTGCCGCTGCACACGTTCGACGCGCCGGACGGCGGCGAGGCCGCCTTCCAGCTGCGCTGGGCGGCCGACCACCTGACGGCGTTCGTCTCGGTGGACGACGCCGGAGCGGCGGCCGGCGACGCGGTCACGCTGGCGCTCGGCGACGCGGAGTACGTGGTCGCCCGGGACGGGTCCGTGACCGGCGGGGCCGAGGGCGCGGACGCGGTCGCGACCGAGCGGGAGGGTGGCTACGACGTCGTCGTGCACCTGCCCGCTGCCTTCGAGGAGGGCACGACCGCGGCGTTCGATGCCCGCGTGACCAGCGGCGACGAGACCGCGACGTGGAACACGCCGGGTGCGCTGGGCACCCTGACGCTGCTCGAGGAGCTGTCGTACCTGGAGGTCGCGGAGGCGACGACGGCGCCGGAGATCGACGGCGAGCTGGACGACGTGTGGGCCACCGCAGGCACGGTGACGACGACCAAGGAGGTGGAGGGTTCGGGCGGAGCGGTCGCGACCGTCCGCACGCTGTGGCGCGGGAGCACGCTGTTCGTCCTGGCCGACGTCGCCGACCCGGTGGTCGACGTCTCCGGCTCCGACCCGTGGATCCAGGACTCCGTGGAGATCTACGTGGACGGCGGCAACGCGAAGAACGGCGGGTACCGGGCCGACGACACGCAGATCCGCGTCTCGGCACAGAACGCGGTGTCGTTCGGGACGGGTGATGAGGCGGCGCAGCGCGCCCGCCTGACGAGCGCCACCACCCTGACCGACGGCGGGTACCGGGTCGAGGCGGCGATCGACCTGCTGTCCTACGGCGGGCCGGGCACGTTCCACGGCCTGGACTTCCAGGTCAACGACGCGGCCGACGGCGCACGGACCGCCGTCCGCAACTGGGCCGACCCGACCGGGGCCGGCTACCAGTCCACGGCCCGCTGGGGCGTGGGACAGCTCGTGGCCGACCCCGGGCTGGTCAGCCTCACGCCGCCCGTGGTCAAGGGCAGGCCGGCCAAGGGAAAGACCCTCACCGCCGACCCCGGCACGTGGTCGCAGGAGGCGACGTTCACCTACCGCTGGCTCCGTGACGGCGAGCCGATCCGGGGCGGCAGCAAGTCGTCCGGTGACGACCAGAGGTACAAGGTCAAGCCCTGGGACGTCGGGCACGAGCTGTCCGTCGAGGTGACGGCCCGGGCCGAGGACGGCACGACGGCCTCGGCGACGAGCGAGGCGGTGCGAGTACGGCGCTGACGGTCCTGCACTGAGCTGCCGGCCGGAGTTGTTTCCGCCACGCACCCGCGTGGCGGAAACGGCTCCGGCCCGCGCACTTCGCGCGCCTCGTTCGTCCCGCGAACGCTGGGAAGGGGTCCTGACGAATCGTTACAGCCGGTTTACACGAATTTCCAAGCGACCGGCCTCCTGTGGCGATATGGTCCAAACCTCCCCGACCTCCGACCGGGGAGCCGAACAGGGGAGGCAAGAAGTGAGGCAAGCACGAGCAGCACGGAAGAGGAAGGCACCACTCGCCACAGTTGCCGCGTGTGCCGCCGTGGCTCTGACCGTCGCCGGGTGCACCCCGGACGACACCGAGCCGGACAGCGCCGGGCCGCTCACGCTCGAGACCTGGCTCAGCCAGGACATGGAGACCCTCTTCCCGGGCGACGCGGGGTCCTACGACAACATCAGCGTTCTCGACACCGTCTACGACGGTCTGGTCCGGTACGACCCGGAGACCACCGAGCCGTACAACTACGTGGCCGAGTCGATCGAGCCGAACGACGACAACACGGTCTGGACCATCACGATCAAGCCGGACCTGACCTTCCAGAACGGTGAGCCCGTCGACGCCGAGGCGTTCGCCCGTTCCTGGAACTACACGGCTGACGGCGACAACGGCCTGTACTCCAACTACTTCTTCGGCATCATCAAGGGCTACGACGAGATGCAGCCCGAGACGGACGACGCGGGCGAGATCATCGCGGAGGGCGCGGCGGACGAGCTGTCCGGGGTCGAGGTCGTCGACGACCTGACGCTCGAGGTCACGCTCAACTCGCCGTTCGCGGGCTTCGCGACGATGCTCGGCTACACGGGCTTCTTCCCGGTCGCCCAGGAGTGCCTGGACGACGTCGAGGCGTGCGCCACGCAGCCCATCGGCAACGGCCCGTTCCAGGTCACCGGCTGGCAGCAGGGCCAGGAGCTGACCGCCGAGCGGTGGGCCGACTACCCGCTGGACGAGGCCCCGAGCTACGACGCGATCCACTGGACCGAGTACTCGGAGGGCGAGACCGCGAGCTGGGCGGACTTCCAGACCGGCGACATCGACCTGTCCTTCCCGCCCACGGCGGAGGTCGAGGCCGCGCAGAGCGACCCCGAGCTCTCCGAGCGCTACGTCGAGCGCCCGGGATCGGCCCTGACGTTCCTCGGCTTCTCCGGCTACACCGAGGGCCCGTGGAACGACAAGGAGTTCCGCAAGGCGATCTCGATGGCGATCGACCGTGAGGGCATCATCTCCTCGCTGGGCAGCGGCCAGGCGACCCCCGCCGACTCCTGGGTTGTCCCGGGCGGCGTCCCCGGTGGCGAGGCGGGCACGTGCGAGTGGTGCGTCTACGACCCCGAGGCGGCCAAGGCGGCGCTGGAGGCGGCCGGCGGCTGGCCCGATGGCGAGACGCTGCAGATCAGCCTGGGCGACGACGACGCCGAGGTGGAGTACTTCACCGCCATCGGCAACTCGATCGAGGAGGTGCTGGGCATCCCCTACGAGCTCGACATCGTCTCGAGCGACGACTACTTCACCCTCCGCGCCGACCAGGGCTTCGACGGCATGTTCCGGAACAACTGGTTCCCGGACTACCCGCTGAACGAGAACTACCTCAGCTTCTACGCGTCCGGCGAGCCCGGCGCGGGGCACTGGGGCTGGTACAGCGAGGAGTTCGAGGACAAGCTGGACGAGGCCGCGGCGGCGCCGTCGCTCGACGAGTCCGTGGCGCTCTACCAGGAGGCCGAGGCGATCCTCGCAGAGGAGTTCCCGACCATCCCGTTCCGGTGGAGCTTCAGCGCCACCTACTACAGCGAGCGGCTCGGCAACGTGATCCTCAACCCGTTCTCGGGTGCGCCGGTCCTGCGCGACATCGAGATCACCGAGTAGTACGCACCCACCCCCGGGTGGTGCTGGGGCGAGCAGCGACGCTCGCTCCACGCGCCGCCCGGGGCCCGCTCCCCCCGAGGCAAGGAACTCCAGGACGTATGGGCCGCTACATCGCGCGGCGTCTGGCCCAGGCGGTTGGCACGCTGCTGCTCGTGATGTTCGTGCTGCACCTGCTCACGACCGTCGCCATCCAGCTCAACGGCACCCCGGCGCAGGCGTTCTTCGGCGACCGGGCCGCGTCGCCGGCGCAGATCGCCTCCGTCGAGCGGCGGTTCAACCTCGACGACCCGTGCTTCGACCAGGTCGGCAACCCCTGCCTCGGCCCGTTCGTCGAACGCCTCGGCCAGTACGCGCGCGGCGACCTCGGCACCAACCTGCGCGGCCGCGAGGTCACCGACATCGTCGCCGCCGCCGCACCCAACACGCTGCGGCTGTTCAGCGTCGTGCTGGTCACGTGGCTCGCCCTCGGCATGCTGCTCGGGTCGGCTGCCGCGCGGTGGCGGGGCTCCTTCGGTGATCACGGGATCCGGCTCAGCTCGGTCCTCATCGACGCGTTCCCGGTCTTCGTACTGCTCGTCGTCTACCGATATGTCGTTGCCGTGCCGCTGAACCGCTGGTCCGAGCAGACGTTCGGCGAGAACTCGTGGCCGCCCTACTGGTTCAAGCCGTCCTTCGACCCCAGCCACCCGTGGGCCACGATCGTCGTCCCCGGCATCCTGCTGGGCCTGGCCGGCTCCGCCGCGTTCATCCGGCTCGTCCGCGCCAGCCAGCTCGAGTCCTACCAGGGCGACCACGTACGCACGGCGCGCTCGAAGGGACTCGGCGAGCGGCGCGTCGTCCTGCACCACGTGGTGCGCAACTCCTCGGTGCCGGTGGTCACCGCGATCGGCCTGGCCTTCGTCGAGGGGCTCGGCGGCGCCGTCATCACCGAGGGAATCATGAACATCTACGGCATCGGCGGTGTGCTGTGGCAGGCGGTGCGGGACGACGACGTCGCACTCGTCATCGCCGTCGTGACCCTGCTGACCGTCGTGACCGTCCTGGTGATGATCGTCGTCGACATCGTCTATGCCCTACTCGACCCGAGGATCCGTTATGAATGACGTCGGCCTCCTCTCCGCCGCGTGGCGCACGCTCCGCCGCCGCCCGGACGTGATCGTCGCGGCCCTCATCGTCCTGTTCTTCGCGGTCATGGCCGCGTTCCCGCGGCTGTTCACGGCGACGAGCCCGCGGTCCTGCGCCATCCGCGAGGCGCGGCTCGACCCGCAGGGCTGGGGCGCGGCGCATCCGCTCGGCACCGACGCGCTCGGCTGCGACGTGCTGGCCACCATGGTGGCCGGGGTGCGACCCTCCCTGCTGCTCGCGTTCGTCGTGGTGGGTGCCTCGCTGCTCATCGGCGTCACGCTCGGCCTGCTCGCCGGCTACTACCTGGGCTGGGCGGACTACCTCATCTCGCGCACCATCGAGGTGTTCCTCGTGGTCCCGCTGCTGCTGGCGGCGCTGCTTCTGCTCTCACTGTTCAAGAACGTGGACCTGGGCGCGGGCACGTTCGACGTGATCCTGCTGCCCGCCGTCGTGCTCATCCTGTTCAACTGGATGGGCTACGCCCGGTACGTCCGCGCCAGCGTCCTGGAGGCGAAGAACCTGGACTACGTGACGGCCGCCCGCTCGCTGGGCGCCTCGGACCTGCGCATCATGTTCCGGCACGTCCTGCCCAACGCGGTCGGGCCGGTCACTGCCCTCGTGCCGACCTCGATCGCGGCGGTCATCGGCACGGAGGCCGTGCTGTCGTTCCTGGGTATCGGGGTGCGGCCGCCCGCGACGAGCTGGGGCATCCAGATCTCGCAGGGCTCCGAGTGGGTGCTCGGCGGGGCGCCGCACATCCTGATCGCCCCACTGGTCTGCCTGATCGCCGCCGTCCTGTCCCTGGTGGTGCTCGGCGACGCCTTGCGCGACGCCCTCGACCCGAGGCTGGCGGCATGAGCGCCGCGACGAACGCGGGCACGCCGCTCCTCGAGGTCACCGACCTCGCCGTCGAGTTCCGGACGTCCGACGGTGTCGTGCGCGCCGTCGACGGCCTGTCCTACCGGGTGGAGGCCGGCCGCACGCTCGCCATCGTCGGCGAGTCCGGCTCGGGCAAGTCGGTGTCGTCGCTGGCCGTGCTGGGCCTGCTCCCGGAGACGGCGCGGGTCGCGGGCGGCAGCGTCCGCCTCGCGGGCACCGACCTGCTCACCCTGAGCCGCAAGGAGCACCGCGCGCGCTGCGGCGACCAGGTGGCGATGGTGTTCCAGGACGCGCTGGCCGCGCTCAACCCCGTGCACACCGTCGGCTACCAGCTCACGGAGGCGCTGCGGGCGCGGCGCGGGATGTCCCGGGGTGACGCCCGCAAGCGGGCCGTCGAGCTGCTCGACCTGGTCAAGGTGCCGAACGCGAAGGCCCGCGTCAAGGAGTACCCCCACCAGTTCTCCGGCGGCATGCGGCAGCGCGTCATGATCGCGTCGGCGCTGGCGCTGGACCCCGACGTGCTCATCGCCGACGAGCCCACCACCGCCCTCGACGTCACCGTCCAGGCGCAGGTGCTGCGGCTGCTCGCGGAGATCCAGGCGGAGCGGCAGATGGGCCTCGTGCTCATCACGCACGACCTGGGCGTCGTGGCCGGCGTGGCCGACGACGTCACCGTGATGTACGCGGGCCGCGCCGTCGAGCAGGCACCGGTAGTGCCCGTCTACCGGGCCCCCGCGCACCCGTACACGCGAGCGCTGCTGCGCTCGATCCCGTCGGCGTCCGGCACCGGCCGCCTGCCCGTCATCCCTGGTCGGCCGCCGAGCCCGGCCGCCATGCCCTCGGGCTGCCCGTTCCACCCGCGCTGCGACGCCGTCCGCGACATCTGCCGCACGGAGGTGCCTCCGCTGGCCGTCCCGGCCGAGGGCCGGGCATCCGCGTGCCACTTCGCCCCGGACATCATGGCGGGCCGGGAGCCACGGCCCGATGTCCCGGCGGCCGAGCCTGTCGAGACCCAGCCCGCGCCGTCCGCCGTCGAAGGAGGCAGCGATGACTGATCCCGTGCTCGAGGTGCGTGACCTCGTCAAGCACTACCCCGTGCGCACCGGCCTGCTGCGGCGATCGACCGGCGCCGTCAAGGCGGTCGACGGCGTCTCGCTCAGCCTGGACGGTGGCAGGACCCTCGGCCTGGTGGGCGAGTCCGGTTCGGGCAAGTCGACGCTCGCGCGCGTGCTGGTCGGCATCGAGAAGCCGACGTCGGGCGCGGTGCTCGTGGACGGCGTGGACGTCTCGCGCCTGTCCCGGGCGGGCCGCAAGCAGCTGCGCCGCGACGTGCAGATGGTGTTCCAGGACCCCTACACGTCGCTGAACCCGCGGATGTCGGTGGGCGAGATCGTGGGCGAGCCGTTCGCCATCCACGGCATCGACCCGGCGGGCGGACGGCGGACCGCGGTGGGCGAGCTGCTGGAGCTCGTCGGCCTGGATCCCGACCACACGAGCCGGTACCCGCACCAGTTCTCCGGTGGCCAGCGGCAGCGGGTCGGCATCGCCCGCGCGCTCGCGCTGCGGCCCAAGATCCTGGTGTGCGACGAGCCGGTCTCCGCCCTCGACGTGTCGGTGCAGGGTCAGGTCATCAACCTGCTGGAGGACCTCCAGGCGGAGCTCGGCCTGTCGTACCTGTTCGTGGCGCACGACCTCGGAGTGGTGCGGCACATCGCCCACGACGTCGCGGTGATGTACCTGGGGCGCATCGTCGAACAAGGCCCTGAGTCCGAGGTGTACGACGGCGCGCAGCACCCGTACACCCAGGCCCTGCTGTCGGCGGTGCCCGTGCCGGACCCGTCGATCCGGCTGGCAGCGCCTTCGCTGGCCGAGCCCTCGCCCAGCGGATCGGTCACCGTCGGCGGCGGCGCCATAGTCCTCGAGGGCGACCCACCCTCCCCCGTGGACCCGCCGTCCGGCTGCCCGTTCCACACGCGTTGCTGGCTCGCGCCCACCCTGCCCGAGGCGCGCACGGCTCCGTCGGCCGACCGCCCCGAGACCGGCCTGCGGCTCATCCCGGCGGTGTGCGAGACCGAACGGCCCGCTCTCGTCGTCCGCGACGGCACGGGCTCCGACGCTGGTTCCCACGTGGCGGCCTGTCACTTCGCGCGAGAACTGGTGGCGCCTAGGGTCGAGGCATGACGCGTGTCCTGGTTGTCCTGAACTCGCCCACCAGCCTGATGGGCCGGCTCGAACAGTGGCTTCCCGAAGCCGGCCTCGAACCCGTCCTGATTCCCGGCGCCGAGCTTCCCGAGAATCTCGACGGGTTCGCGGGCCTGGTCCTGCTGGGCGGTGGCTTCATGCCGGACGACGACCTGCACCACCCGTTCCTGGCGCGCGAGCGGCGGCTGACCACGGAGGCGCTGGACGCCGGGTTGCCGCTGCTCGGCCTGTGCCTGGGCGGCCAGTTGCTGGCGCACGTCACGGGAGGCGGCGTGACCGCGCAGTCAGGTGAGACGGAGCGCGGGATGTGCGCGCTGACGGTGCTGCCCGCCGCCGCCGCCGACCCGCTCTTCGGCGATCTGCCGGGCATTCCCGACGAACCCCTGTGGATGATCGAGAACCACGAGGACTCGGTGACCGCGCTGCCGCCGTCGGCGACGCTCCTGGTCTCCAGCGGGGAGTGCCCGATCCAGGCCTTCCGCGTGGGGGAACGCGCCTGGGGGCTGCAGTTCCACCCCGAGGCGCGGCCGGAGCGGGTGGCGGCGTGGGACGAGGCCGCGCTCTCGGAGCAGGGCATCGACCGGGCGGCGCTGGCTGCGGCGGCAATGGTCCACGCGGCGGAGAACGAGGCGCAGTCGCGGGCGCTGATCCGGGGGTGGACCGACGTCGTCCACCAGACCGCGACATAGGGCGAGGATCGACGAGAGGACTGGACCGGATGGTGTCGACAGGGACGCACAGCGACGGGGTGCCGGTGGTGGCCTACCGGATCGCCCGCGCGTCGGGCGAGGTCCTGGCCGCGCGGCAGGACCGGCTGGACTTCTACGCCGCCTCGACGGTGAAGCTCGCGGTACTGGTCGCGGCGGCCCGCGCGCTCGACGCGGGGACGGCGAGCCTGACCGAGACCTGCACCGCGACCCGCACGTTCACCTCCCAGGTGCCCGGCGCGGGCGAGTACACGATCGAGCCCGACGACGTCGACAGCGGCCTGCCGCCGGACGGCACCCCGATGCCGCTGGGCGACGTCGTCGAACGCATGATCGTGGTCTCGTCCAACGAGGCGACCAACATCGTGGCCGAGCGGGTGGGCCTGCCCGCCGTGAACAAGGTCCTGGCCGACGCCGGTGCCGCCGGCTCGGTCTTCGGCCGCAAGTACTCCGACCTGGCCGCGGAACAGGCGGGCGCTTCGCACCGCACGACGGCGGCCGACCTGTGCCTCCTCATGTCCGCCCTGGTCACGGGCAGGCTGGCCGGCCCGGAACGGACCGCGTGGATGTGCGAGATGCTCGGCCGCCAGACCGACCGCCAGCTCACCGCGGCCGTACCGCATGGCGTCCCGTTCGGCTCGAAGTCCGGCTGGGTGGACGGCATCCGGCACGACGTCGCGTTCGTGGGCGCGCCGGGTCCGGACGCCCTGGTGATCGCGGTGTGCACGCGCGGCTACGACGAGCAGGCGGCCGAGGAGACCCTCAAGTCCCTGGGCGCCCTGGCACTCTCTCTCACCAACTCTTCGCCGAAGTAGAGCGTGTGTCCCGGACACACGCTCTACTTCGCGGCATGTGAGTCAGCGAGGTAGAGCGTGTGTCCGGGACACACGCTCTACTTCGGCGACAAAGAGGTCAGCCCAGCAGGGCGTGGATCGTCCAGAGGCCTTCCGCGACCTCCGTGAAGCTTGTGCTCAGTGGCGAGAGGCCCACGCGCAGGCCCTGCGGCGGGCGGAAGTCCGGCACGACGCCGCGAGCCCAGGCCTCCGCGACGACGCGCCTGAAGTCCGGGTGGTCGAGCATGATGTGGCTCCCCCGGCGTTCCGGGTCGCGCGGCGAGGCCACCCGCACACCGGCCAGGTACTCGTCGGCGATCTCCATCGCGAACCCGGTCAGCGCCAGCGACTTCGCGCGCACCGCCGGCATGCCGGCCTCCTCGACGAGCGCCAGCATGTCGCGCATCGGCAGCATGCCGATCACCGGCGGCGTGCCGCTGATGAGCTGCCGGATCCCGGTCGCGGGCTCGTACTCTGGCCCCATCGCGAACGGGTCGGCCGCCCCCATCCAGCCCTGGACCGGCTGCCGCACCTCGTCCTGCAGGCCCGCCGCCAGGTAGGCGAACGCGGGCGACCCCGGCCCCCCGTTGAGGTACTTGTAGGTGCAGCCGACGGCGATGTCCACCCCGCCGGCGTCCAGGTCCAGCGGGACCGAGCCCGCGGAGTGGCACAGGTCCCACAGGACGAGCGCCCCGGCGTCGTGCACGATCCGCGTGATCGCCGGCAGATCGGCGACGTACCCGGACTTGTAGGCGACGTGGCTGAGCAGGACCAGGGCGGTGTCCGGCCCGACGGCGTCCGCCACGTCCTGCGGCGTCACACCCGCCTCGGCGTCCGGCGTGATCCAGCGGAGCTCCAGGCCGCGCTCGGCGGCGATGCCCTGCAGCACGAACCGGTCGGTGGGGAAGTTCTCGGTGTCGGCGACGATCACGCGGCGCCCGGGGCGCGCGTCGACCGCGGCGCGGGCGAGCTTGTAGAGCAGCACCGTCGTGGAGTCGGCGACGACGGTCTGCCCCGGCGCCGCGCCCAGCACCACGCGGCCGAGGGTGTCGCCGAGCTCGGTCGGCGCGTCCATCCAGCCCTCATCCCACGACCGGATCAGGCGCGCCGCCCACGGCCCATCGACGAAGGAGGCGAGCCGCTCGCGCGTGGCGGTCAGCGGCCGGCCCAGCGAGTTGCCGTCCAGGTAGGCGATCAGGCCCTCGCTCGGGGCGAAGCGGTCGCGGTAGCGGGCGAGCGGGTCGCCCGCGTCGAGCGCGGCGGCCCGTTCGCGCAGAGCGGCGGGCAGGTTCACGGGCGGGGCGGCGGATGCAGCGGGGACTGTCACGAAGGCTCCAGGTCGATCGGCTTCGGCCCGAGCGTACGTCCTGCACAGGCCGCGGCCGAACCAGGTGCCGGCGTCGGACCCTTGACGCCCCAACCGCACCGTCAGTAAAGTCCGTACCGCTCCAGCGCAAAAACTCTACAAGTGACTGCACGTTTATCAACAGCAGCACGGCAAGTACCGACGATTCATCAGACGACGACACCCCGTCAACGACGACGGGAGATCGGGGACGACGATGTTCCGCTCCACGACGCCACGCCACGCAACGGGCCCCGGGCCCAGACCGGGACGAGCTCCCGCGCTCCTGGCACTGCTCACCGCCGCGGCCCTCACGGCCGCAGGGCTCGCTCCGGTGACGGCCGCCGCCGCGCCCGTCGTTCTCTCTGCGGGCGCGCCCGCGGCCGCGAGCAGCAACAACGCGCCCTACCTGGCCGGCAACCTGACCGACGGCAACCAGGCGACCTACTGGGAGTCCACCAACAACAGCTTCCCGCAGTGGGCCCAGGTCGACCTGGGCGCGGGGGCCACCGTCGAGGAGGTCGTCCTCAAGCTCCCCGCCGCCTGGGAGGCCCGGACACAGACCCTGTCGGTACAGGCCGGAGCCGACGGTGCGTCCTTCACCACGCTCGCCGCGAGCGCCCAGCGGCGGTTCGACCCGGCGTCGGGCAACACGGTGACGATCGACGTGCCGAACACGGCGGCGCGCTACCTGCGCGTCGCCATCACCGCGAACACCGGCTGGTCCGCGGGCCAGCTCTCCGAGCTCGAGGTGCGCGGCACGCGCGACGCCCCCGACCCGGAGGAGCCGGTAGAGGGCACTGACCTCGCCCCGGGCCGCCCCGTCGCGGCCTCGTCGACCGAGTGGAACTACGTGGCGAGCAACGCCAACGACGGCAACACCTCGACCTACTGGGAGGGCGCGGGCGGCCAGTACCCGAGCACGCTCGCGGTGACGCTGGAGTCGGCGGCCACGCTGAGCGACGTCGTCGTGAAGCTGCCCCCGGCCACCGCCTGGGGACCACGGACCCAGACCTTCGAGGTGCAGGGCCGTACGGGGACCGGTGACGCGTGGGCCACGCTCGCACCGTCCGCCGCACGGGCCTTCTCCCCCGCCACGGGCAACACCGTGACCGTCCCGGTCACTGGTACCGCGCGCGAGGTGCGTCTGCGGTTCACGGGCAACACCGGTTCGGGCAACGGTCAGGTGGCCGAGCTCCAGGTGTTCGGCGCACCGGCAGCGAACCCCAACCTCACGGTCACGGGTGTCTCGGCGACCCCGGCGACGCCGACCGAGTCCGACGACGTCACGCTGTCCGCCACGGTGCGGAACATCGGGACGCTGGGCTCGCCGGCGACGAACGTCGCGCTCACCGTGGACGGTGAGACGGAGGCGACCGTACCGGTCGGCGCCCTCGCAGCCGGCGCCACAGCAGCTGTCAGCGCGAACGTCGGGGCGCTGCCCGCCGGCTCCTACGAGATCGGTGCCGCGGTCGACCCGTCGAACACCGTTTCCGAGCAGTCCGAGAACGACAACGAGTACGTCAGACCAGATCCGCTGGTGGTCGCCCAGATCGCCAGCTCCGACCTGGTCCCGACGGTGTCGTGGACGCCGAGCACCCCCGCGGCGGGCGAGACGGTCACCTTCTCGGCGACGATCGCGAACCGCGGCACGGTCGCCACCTCGTCCGGGGCGCACGGCCTCACCGTCGTCGTGAAGAACTCGTCGGGAACGACGGTGCGCACCCTTACGGGCTCGGTCTCCGGCACCATCGCTGCCGGCGCCACCAGCCAGAGTGTGAACCTGGGCACCTGGCCGGCCGCCGACGGCTCCTACGACGTCACGATCACCGCCGCTCCCGACTCGACGGAGGTCGAGGCGCGGCGCGCGAACAACGAGGCGACGCAGTCGCTGTTCATCGGCCGCGGCGCCAACATGCCGTTCGACACCTACGAGGCGGAGGACGGCGTGACCGGCGGCGGGGCGGTCGCCATCGGGCCGAACCGGGTGGTCGGCGACCTCGCGGGCGAGGCGTCCGGGCGCCGAGCGGTCACGCTCGACGCGACGGGTGAGTACGTCCAGTGGACCACGCGGGCGCCCACCAACTCCCTGGTGGTGCGGTTCTCCATGCCCGACGCCGCGGGCGGCGGCGGTACGAACTCCACGCTGGCCGTGTACGTGGACGGCCAGTTCCTCAAGAACATCGACCTGACCTCGCGGTACGCGTGGCTGTACGGCCCGGAGGCGAACCCAGGCAACCAGCCGGGACAGGGCGCGCCACGGCACATCTACGACGAGGCGAACGCCCTGCTCGGCACCACCGTCCAGGCCGGGCACACCATCCGCCTGCAGAAGACCGCGAGCAACACCAGCACGTACACCGTGGACTTCGTCGACCTGGAGCAGGTGACGCCGCAGGCCAACCCGGACCCCGCCCGCTACATCCAGCCCACGGGCTTCACGCACCAGGACGTGCAGAACGCGCTCGACCGGTTCCGCATGGACACCACCGGCAACCTGGCCGGCGTCTACCTGCCTGCGGGCGACTACCAGACCGCGAGCAAGTTCCAGGTCTACGGCAAGGCGGTAGACATCGTGGGCGCCGGGCCGTGGTTCACGCGCTTCCATGCGCCGGCCGCGCAGGAGAACACAGACATCGGCTTCCGGGCCGAGGGCACGGCGAACGGCTCGACGTTCCGCGACTTCGCCTACTTCGGCAACTACACCTCGCGGATCGACGGCCCCGGCAAGGTGTTCGACTTCGCCAACGTGTCCGACATGACCATCGACAACATCTGGGTCGAGCACATGATCTGCATGTTCTGGGCCGCCAACATGGACGGCTCGGAGATCAAGGACTCCCGGATCCGGAACACCTTCGCGGACGCCCTGAACATGACCAACGGCAGCGCGAACAACCACGTGCACAACAACCAGGCACGCGGCACCGGGGACGACTCGTTCGCGCTGTTCGCCGCCACCGACGCCGGTGGCAGCGGCCAGCGGGGCAACGTGTTCGAGAACCTGACGTCCACGAACACCTGGCGGGCCGCCGGCCTCGCCGTCTACGGCGGGCAGGACAACACGTTCCGCAACATCTACATCGCGGACACGCTCGTCTACTCCGGCGTGACCATCAGCTCGCTGGACTTCGGGTACCCGATGGAGGGGTTCGGCCCGGCGCCGACCCGGTTCGAGGGCATCTCCGTGGTGCGTTCGGGCGGACACTTCTGGGGCGCGCAGGTGTTCCCGGCGGTGTGGCTGTTCTCGGCGTCGAAGACGTTCACGGCTATCCGGGTCAACGACCTCGACATCGTGGACCCGACGTACTCCGGGATCATGTTCCAGACCCAGTACCTGGGCGGGCAGCCGGTCAACCCGATCCGGGACACCGTGTTCACCGACGTGTCGATCACCGGTGCCCAGCGCAGCGGTGACCAGTACGACGCGAGGTCCGGGTACGGGATCTGGGCCAACCCGATGCCGGAACAGGGGCAGGGGCCGGCGGTCGGTTCGGCGACGTTCAACGGCCTGACGCTGCAGAACAACTACCGCGACATCGAGAACCCGACGTCGACGTTCACGATCACCCGCAACTGACCGGTTCGCCGAGGTAGAGCGTGTGTCCGCGACACACGCTCTACCTCGGCGGCCGGCAGACCGCGAAGTAGAGCGTGTGTCCCGGACACACGCTCTACTTCGCCGAACGGGGGAGGTGGCGGGAGGCGCGGAGCCAGGTGATGAGGTCCGCGGCCGTCTCCGGGAGCGGGAGGGGCGCTTCCAGCGCGGGGGCCGACGGCGGGCCGAGGACCGCGCGCCGCAGGGCCTCACCCTCAAGAACCCGCCCGAGCAGCTCGATCTCACGCTCGTTGACACCGACCGGCGTCGGACCGTTGCCCATGTCCGTGCCGTAGACGAGGGTGCCGCCCGCCGCGACGAAGCGCCGCGCGTTGTCGAGCGCCCGCTCCAGCCCGGCCGGCCGGCCGGGCCCGTCATGGATCGCGAACGTGGAGACCCAGGTCATGCGGGCAGCCCGGGCGATCACCTCGTCAGGGAGCGGATCGGTCCACGGCACGTGCACCAGCATGTCCGCGCCCGCGTCGACCGCGCGTTCGGCCTGACCAGCACCCTCGGCGTGCACGAGCACCGGCAACCCCGCCGACCGCGCCTCGTCGATCAGCGCGCGCAGGACGTCGTCGGGCAGCAGGGGCATACCCGCGTGCAGGGCCACCTTCACCGCGAACCCGCCCGCGGCGACGACGTCGGCTACCGCCTCGGCGGCCTCGCGCGGCGTCGCGACATGCCGCACCGCGGCATCCGGCGCCCACGACCGGCCGGTGGGATACCCGCCCGGCGCGGTATGGAACGGCCCGGCGTAACGCACCCGCACACCCGACGGCGGGTCGGCCGCCCAGGCGGCCACCTCGCGCGGGTCCCAGCCCAGGTCGTGCGCCTCGGTGACCGGGCCGTCCGCGAGGAGCGCGCGATCGACCAGGCCCAGGTGCACATGGCGGTCGACGACGCCGGGGAGCGTCACCTCCGGCACTCCGCCGGGCACGCCGTCACCCACCGAGCGGGCCGTCGATCTCGGTGCGCACGGAGATGAGCTCGGGGAAGAACGTCAGGTCCAGGGCCCGCTTGAGGAAGCCGACGCCGCTCGACCCGCCGGTGCCGGTCTTGAAGCCGATGGTCCGCTGCACGGTGCGCAGGTGGCGGAACCGCCACAGCTGGAACGCGTCCTCGATGTCGACCAGGTCCTCGCACGCCTCGTACAGCTCCCAGTTGTCGTGCGGATCCTCGTAGATCGTCTTGAAGACCTTGATCAGCTCCGGGTGCTCGACCCATGCCTGCGTGACGTCGCGGTCCAGGATCTCGGCCGGGACGGGATGCCCGCGCCGGGCCAGCAGCCGCAGGAACGCGTCGTACACGGTGGGCTCGGCCAGGAGCTGCGCCAGCTGCGCGTGCACCTCGGGCTTGTCGCGGAACACCTGCAGCATCCCGGCGTTCTTGTTGCCCAGCAGGAACTCGACGGCGCGGTACTGGTGCGACTGGAAGCCCGACGACTGCCCCAGCGACCCCCGGAACTCCGCGTACTCGCTGGGCGTGAGGGTGGCCAGCACCGACCACTGCTCGGTGATGGTGCGCTGGATGTGCTTCACGCGGGCCAGGCCCTTGAGCGCCCGCGACAGGTCGTCACTGTCGAGGAATCCGCGGACGGCACGCAGCTCGTGCACCACCAGCTTGAGCCACAGCTCGGTGGTCTGGTGCTGGATGATGAACAGCAGCTCGTCGTGGTGCGGAGGGTCGCTCATCGGGTGCTGTGCCGAGAGGAGCGCGTCGAGCCCCAGGTAGGAGCCGTAGTCCATCTCGTCGCGGAAGTCCGTGCGGATGGAGGCCTCGATGGGCCGAGTATTACCAGTCACGTCTGGAGCGTAACCCCGCGCTGCCACGTGCCGGCATGCCCGCAGGTCAGGCCGCCTGGGCCTCGTCCCGGTTCGGGTTCTCGAACGCCTCCGCCATCAGCGCGATCTCCTCGGGCGGGAGCGACATGTCGCGCGCTACCCGCGACCAGCCGGACGTCGCAGCCGCGACCTCGGCCAGCACCCGCCGGGCGTCTTCCTGCCGCAGGCCGTACGAGTCCGCGGTGGCCAGCAGCACGCGCACGTCCCGGTCGATGCGTGTGTCGCCGGGGCGCAGCGGCGTCGACTCCGCGACGGCGAACGGGTTGGGGTTCACGTCGAAGAGCGGCGAGAGCGACCAGCCGTCGGAGCGGCGCAGGAAGCCGTGGTTCTTCATGTGGTCGTCCACGTTGCGCACGAGCAGCGTGAACGCCACCCGGCGGAACAGGTCGTGCCCGTCCGTGGCCGGCCTGCCCGAGTGGTCCGCCAGCGTCTCCGCGAGCGTTCGATAGTCGATGACCTCGAAGAACGCCTTCTGCGTGAGGCTGTCGGCGGACAGGAACCCGATGCGCCCACCGTCCGGACGTCGGTCGAACCGGCGCGTCAGCAGGATGGAGCGCGCCGGGCCGATGCGGTGCAGCCGCGCCACCGGGACCTCGATACCCGCGTCCGAAGCCAGCCGCAGCGTCAGGTACTCCCAGGCCTGCACGTCCCACCGGTCGCCGCTCTCCGGCAGCTTGGCCATCCACAGGTCGCCGGCGCTGTCCTTCACCGTCACCTTGGGTCGCGCCCCGCCCATCGAGGTCCCGGCCGCGACCAGGAGCCGCACGTCGTGGTCGGTCTCCCGGTGCTGCGCGACGGCGTCCGCCGCCGCCGTCAGCGACGGCAGGTCGACCAGGTCGGGGACCTCCGCCCGCGGCGGGCCCATGAAGGTCTTGCCGTCGTCCAGCGAGAAGCGCAGCGCCCCCAGGCGGGTCTCGTCCTGCACGCCGAGCAGGAAGTCCACCTCGGTGAGGGTCATGAACCCGCGGCCCTCCGCACGAGCGGCGCGCCGCTCCGCGTTGAACAGCAGGGTGCGGCCCCACTGGTCAGGCTGGCAGTCCGCGAGGACGCCGAACAGGGGCCGATCGCTGCCGGACGGGATGTTCCCCGGCGTCAGCGGCAGCTCCGGGCACAGGGCGTACGCCCGCGCGTCGCGCAGGTAGGCGTCGTCGTAGCGGAACGTGCAGCCGACCAGGGCGCCGCCCCGGTTGAGGTGCATGTCGAGGTCACCGGCACGCGCCTGTCCGCCGCCCGGCAGCTCGACCTCGACGTGTATCGACAACGCGGTTCACCTTCTCAGCTCGGAACTCGTACCCGCTGCGGCAGGGCCCGTTCCGCGTGGAACCTGCCCATCTCGGTGGTCAGCGGATCGGTCGCGCCGACGACGGCGTCAGCCACCCCGAGCACGCGGAGCACCGCGAACGTGTTCTCCAGGCTCACCGTTCCGGTGCCCGTCTCGAGCGCGCGGAGCGTGGTGCGCGTGATACCCGCACGATCGGCGACGAGCTGGGCCGTGAGGCCGTGGATCTTGCGCCAGGCACGGACGTGGTCGCCGAGTGAGGCGAGGTCGCGCCGGGTCCGGAGGGAAGTTCTGGCCATGACTGCTCCTTTCGGTTACCAGGCTAACCGACGAGCGACGTAATGGTCACTAGGGTGACCACTATTCCTGGGATGATTGAGCGGCCGACGTGGCGGACGGCGCGGCGGCCGTCGCGGAGCCGCGTCTGGAGGTTCCCGACAAAGCAGGACGGGCCGCCCCACGGTGTGGGACGGCCCGTCGCGCGCGACGTTCAGCGATGCGTCACTGCGACGCCGCCTGGTTGTTGATCGTGGCCGTCTCCAGCGCACCGACCGACAGGTCGTGCTTCGCGAGGATCTTGGCGTACGTGCCGTCGTCGATGATGCTCTGCACGGCAGCCTGGTAGGCCCGCACCAGCTCGACGTCGCCCTTCAGGAACCGGAAGCCCAGGGGCGTCGGGTTGAGGAGCTCGGTGTTGGCGACCTCGAAGACGTCGCCGGAGCCGATCTGCTTCGCGTTGTACCGGCCGGTCGACCACTGCGTGAGCTCTGCGTCCGCCTTGCCTGCCTCGACCTGGGCGAGCGCCTCGGCGTCAGACCCGAACTCGAGCACGGTGACGGGCTTGGCCTGGCACTCGGCCGAGTTCAGCGCGGCAAGCGCGTCGGCCTGCGTGGACTCGCCGAGCACCGCTACCGGCCGGCCGCACAGGTCCGCGAGCGTCTTGATTCCCTTGGGATTTCCCGCGGGGACCATGATCGCGTCGCTGTCGTTGTAGTAGTTGACGAAGTCGGAGTCGAGCTGTCGCTCCGGGGTGTCGGACATGGCGGCAGCCACGACGTCGACATTGCTCGCGTACAGCTCAGGGACCAGCGAGTCCCACGGCATGTCGCTGAACGTGTACTTCAGGCCCAGCCGGTCCGAGGCGGCGTCGAACAGGTCGATCTCGAACCCGACGATGCGTCCCGCCTCGTTCGTGTACTCGAAGGGCGGGTAGCCCGACTCCGTGCCGACGGTGATGCGCGTGGACTCGGCCAGCAGCTCACCGGGCAGCATCGCACGCAGGTCCGGATCCGCCTGGACCTGCTCCGCGGCTTCCGCCGTCTCGTCCGAGCTGGCCGAGCAGCCGGTCAGCAGCGCTCCGAGTGCGGCTGCTGCCGTGATCGAGCCGATGACCGCACGCGTGCGGTGTCCGAGAGCCATGCGGGGTCCTCCACACAAAAAAGACATGATGAGCGAGTTACGCGGGTGGAGCCTATACGTTCCCGGCCAGTTGCTGTGAATTCGAGTTTCACCTACGCCCACATGCCGCGACACCAGGGCTCAAGCGCTGGTGCCGACCTTAGCCGCCGCCCCGACGTCCGCCAGAATCACCGCATCGATTAGGCCCCTGGCCCATTCCAGGACCTCGGTGCCACGCAGCGGCCGGCCGCCGATCCGCGCGGTGGTGGGGAACGGTACGAGGATCGCCCGGATGGCGGGCTTGAGCACGGTCCCGGGGTAGAGCCGCTTGAGGCGCAGCTGCGCCGACTCGGGCAGGCTCACCGGCGCGAACCGGACGAACTTGCCCTGTGCGGTGATGTCCGTGAGCCCCGCCTGACGTGCGTGGTTGCGGAAGCCCGCGACGTCGAACAGCGCGTCCGCGACGTCGGGCAGCGCACCGTACCGGTCGGTGAGCTCGGCGCGCACCTCGTCGAGGGCCGCGGCGTCGTGCGCGGTGGCGATCTTCTTGTACGCCTCCAGCCGCAGCCGTTCCGTGGCGATGTAGGACTCGGGCAGGTGCGCGTCGACGGGCAGCTCGATGGTGACCTCGGGGGCCTCCTCCTCGGCGTCGCCGCGGAACGCGGAGACCGCCTCGCCCACCATGCGCACGTAGAGGTCGAACCCGACCCCGGCGATGTGGCCGGACTGCTCGCCGCCGAGCAGGTTGCCCGCACCGCGGATCTCGAGGTCCTTCATGGCGATCTGCATGCCCGCCCCGAGGTCGGTGTGGGCGGCCATGGTCGCGAGCCGGTCGTGCGCCGTCTCGGTGAGCGGCTTCTCCGGCGGGTAGAGGAAGTACGCGTAGGCGCGCTCACGCCCACGGCCCACCCGGCCCCTGAGCTGGTGCAGCTGGGACAGGCCCAGCATGTCGGAGCGCTCCAGGATCAGGGTGTTGGCGTTGGAGATGTCCAGGCCGGTCTCGATGATCGTGGTGCACACGAGGACGTCGAGCTCCTTCTCCCAGAAGGCGCGGATGACCCGGTCGAGCTCGTGCTCGCCCATCTTGCCGTGGGCCACGCCGATGCGAGCCTCGGGCACGAGCTCGTTGAGCCGGGACGCGGTGCGCTGGATGGTCTCCACCTTGTTGTGCACGTAGAAGACCTGGCCCTCGCGCAGGAGCTCGCGCCGCAGCGCGGCCGCGATCTGCTTCTCCTCGAAGGCGCCGACGTAGGTGAGCACCGGGTGCCGCTCCTCCGGGGGCGTGGCCAGCGTCGACATCTCGCGGATGCCGGTCACCGCCATCTCGAGCGTGCGCGGGATCGGGGTCGCGGACATGGCCAGCACGTCCACGTTGGTGCGCAGCTGCTTGAGCGTCTCCTTGTGCTCGACGCCGAAGCGCTGCTCCTCGTCGATGACCACGAGACCCAGGTCCTTGAACTGGACGGACCCGGTGATGAGGCGGTGCGTGCCGATGACTATGTCGACGCTGCCGTCCTTGAGGCCGGCCAGCGTCTCCTCGGACTCCTTCGCCGACTGGAAGCGGCTCAGCGCCCGCACGTTCACCGGGAACCCGGTGTACCGCTCGGAGAACGTCTCGAAGTGCTGCTGCACCAGGAGCGTCGTGGGGACCAGGATGGCGACCTGCTTGCCGTCCTGCACCGCCTTGAACGCGGCCCGGATGGCGATCTCCGTCTTGCCGTACCCGACGTCGCCGCACACCAGTCGGTCCATCGGCACGGACTTCTCCATGTCGGCCTTGACCTCGTCGATCGTCGCGAGCTGGTCCGGGGTCTCGACGTAGGCGAAGGCGTCCTCGAGCTCACGCTGCCACGGGGTGTCCGGCCCGTACGCGTGGCCCTGCGTGGCCATGCGCGCGCTGTAGAGCCGGATGAGCTCGCTCGCGATCTCCTTGACGTGCTTGCGCGCCTTGGCCTTGGTGTTCTTCCAGTCAGCACCGCCCATCTTGGACAGCGACGGCGACTCCCCGCCGGTGTACTTGGTGACCTGGTCGAGCTGGTCGGTGGGCACGAACAGGCGGTCACCCGGCTGGCCGCGCTTGCTGCTCGCGTACTCGATCACGAGGTACTCGCGCGTGGCACGGTTGCCGCCCGTGCCCATGGTGCGCTGCGCCATCTCGACGAACCGGCCGACGCCGTGCTGCTCGTGCACCACGAAGTCGCCGGCCTTGAGCTGGAGCGGGTCCACCACGTTGCGCCGTCGGCTGGGCATCTTGCGCATGTCGCGCGTGCCGGAGCCCGCCCGCCCGGTCAGGTCCTGCTCGGAGAAGACGGCGAGCTTGAGGTCGGGCGCCACGAAGCCCTTGCCGACGCCGCCCGCGACCACGTGCACGACGCCCGGCTCGGGCTCGTCCTCCAGCGAGATCGCCAGCCGGGCCGCGGTGCCTGCCGCCGAAAGCTGCTCCGTCATGCGCTTCGCGGGGCCGTGGCCCTCGGTCGTCAGCACGAGCCGCCAGCTCGCGACCTGCAGGCCGTGCACGTCGTCGAGCGCCCGCGCGAGGTCCCCGCGATACGACTCGACGTCCCGAGCGCTCACTACGAACGTGTCAGACGCTGAGGCCACTCCGGTGACCTGTGCGTCTGACAGGTCGTTGAGCTCCGTGTCCTGCGTGAACGACGACAGCGTCCACCAGCCTAGGGCGCGGCGGGCCGCTACCTCGCGCACCTCGGCGAACGTCGCGAAGGACGCGGCGGACAGGTCGATGGGCGCCGCACCGCCGGCCACCGCCCCGGTCCAGGCCGCGGCGAGGAACTCCTCGGTGGTCGCCACCAGGTCGTGGGCGCGACGGCGCACGCGCTCGGGCTCGTTGACCACCAGGAGCGCGTCGTCGGGGACGAGCTCCAGGACGGAGATCATGCGGTCCACCAGCACGGGCGCCAGCGACTCCATGCCCTCGACGGCGACGCCGGCGGCCAGCTTGTCGAGCATCTCGACCGCGCCCGGCAGGGTCTCGACGAGCTCTGCGGCACGCGCCCGGACGGCGTCGTCCAGCAGGATCTCGCGGCAGGGCGGCGCCCAGAGCCCGCGCTCCGCGATCTCCAGGCTGCGCTGGTCGGCCACCGCGAACCAGCGGATCTCCGTGACCTCGTCGCCCCAGAACTCGCACCGCAGCGGGTGGTCCTCCGTGGGCGGGAAGATGTCGAGGATGCCGCCGCGCACCGCGTACTCGCCGCGCCGCTCCACCATGTCGACGCGGGTGTAGGCGGCTGCGGTGAGCCGCTCGGCGACGTCGGTCAGGTCGGCCGTGGCGCCGATGTCCAGCTGGACCGGCTCGAGCTCACCGAGACCCTCGACGACCGGCTGCAGCAGCGCACGGACCGGCATGACCAGGACCCGGATCGCGCCCGCCTGCCCGTGCCCCTCGGCCGGGTGCGCCAGGCGGCGGAACACGGCGAGGCGCTTGGCCACGGTGTCCGCGCGCGGGCTGAGCCGCTCGTGCGGCAGCGTCTCCCAGGCGGGAAGCACCGCGACGTCGTCGGCCTGGTCCTCCGGGAGGTAGCTCCGCAGGCTCGCGGCCAGGTCGTCGGCCTCCCGGCCCGTCGCGGTGACCACCACGAGCGGACGCCGCCCGGACGCGGCGACGAGCAGGGGCGGGCGCACGCCCGCCGGCCCCACCACGTCCGCGAAGCCGCGGGCACGCACATGCTCGACGGCAGCGGCAGCGCCGGGATCGCGCAGAAGAGTGGGAAGCAGGCCGGTGAGGTTCATGGGTTCTGTCCTTCGAGGGCGCACGACGACGGGCCCATCACGAGCACGACCGGGTGCGGTCGACGGCGTGAGGGGCTGATCCCAGGCTACTCCCGGACACTGACAGCGCCTCCCACGGTGCTGCCGGCGCCACTGCCCTTCCGGGGTGCACTGCACGTACGATGACCCGCGATGTTCACCCCTCCCGGATCCCCGCGGCACGCAGGCGTGCCGGGGCACCGCCCCGCCGTCGGGCCGCGCACCCCCGTCCGTCTCGCCTGGCCCGACGCCGCCCGCGGCCTCGCCATCGGTCTCGTCGTGCTGTACCACGCGACCAACTGGACGTGGTCGACGGGGTACGAGGTGAGCGTGCTGCGCGAGGTGAACGAGACGCTGCGCAGCCTGCGCATGCCGCTGTTCTTCGCGGTGGCCGGCATGTTCGCCGCGAAGTGGACGGCGGTGCCGTGGTCCCGCCTGGCGCGCGGCAAGCTGCTGTTCTTCGCCTGGGTGTTCGTGCTGTGGGAGCCGATCTCCCTGGTGGTCCGCCTGCTCACCGGCTACTACCAGGTGGCAGACGCCGACTGGGGCACCCTGGGAGGCCACCTCGCCTGGTCGCTCCTGGTCCCCCGCTCCGAGCTCTGGTTCATCTGGACGCTCGCCGCGTTCTTCGTGATCGCGCGAGCGCTGCGCCGGGTGCCCGCACCCGTACAGCTCGTGCTCGCCGCCTGCGTGAGCGGGTGGGCGCTGGCCGGCTGGGACCCGGAGAGCATCGCGTGGCGGGGTACCGCGCAGTTCCTGCTCTTCTTCCTGGGTGGCCTGCACCTGCGGGCGCTGCTCGAACGGTTCGCCCAGCGGGTCACCTGGCTGTGGGCCGTGGTCGCCGTCGTCGTCTGGCTCGGGATCCAGGTGGCCGTGCGGCAGCTGGGCGTCGCCGACGTGCCCGGCCTCTACCTGCTGGCCAACATCGCGGGCGTACCGGCGGGGGTGGCCGTGAGCGTGCTGGTGTCCCGGGTGCCCGGCACCCGGTATCTGCCCAGGTCGCTCGGGTTGGAGTGGATCGGAGCGCGGACGCTGCCGGTGTTCGTCACGCATACGTCGGTGGTGCTCGGGCTGCTGTGCCTGCTGTACCGCAACGCCATCTGGATCCCCGCCCCGCAGTCGCAGTGGCTGCCGGTGGCGCTCTGGGCTGCTGCGATCGCCGTCGGGCTGGGGCTCGGTGCCCTGGCACCGAGGATCGGGGCGCGCTGGCTCTTCGCGCCTCCCCGGCGGCTCACCGGGACCACCAGCTGAACCTCGGCAAGAAGTGGCTTGTTAGTTTTTGCCGACATCTACCCTGTGCGTGACAAGTCCTGTTATTGTGTCGAACTCAGCAACGGCAAAGGCGCCGTCGCGACCCGGCGGAGCCCTGGCCTCGCCCCGGCCAGCGGGAGGTCTTGTGCGACGCATCAGACGAACGGCGGTTCTCGCGGCCGCGGTCACCGCCGCCTGCCTCAGCGCGACGGCGCTGCTGGCACCGGCTCAGGCGACACCGGAGCGGACCGCCGAGGAACAAGCCGCGGCGGCGCTCGCTGAACCCACGCTGCCCAGCCCCGAGTCAGAGGTCAATGTCACGGGCACGCCCTTCACCGGGACCCGGCCGGACGGGACCGTGTACGGCCTCATCGATGCGCACACCCACCTGTTCATGGAGGACGGCATGGGTGGCGCCGCCGTCTGCGGCAAGGTGTTCTCGGAGCAGGGGATCGCGGCGGCCCTGCGGGACTGCCCGTCGCACGAGCCGCACGGGCTCGGCGCCCTGCTGGAGAACCTGACCCGCGACGGCTCGCCCATCGGCACGCACGACACCACCGGCTGGCCCACGTTCGCCGACTGGCCCGCCTACGACTCCCTCACCCACCAGCAGATGTACTACCGCTGGGTCGAGCGGGCCTGGCGCGGCGGGCAACGCGTCATGGTCAACGACCTGGTCACCAACGGCCTGCTGTGCTCCATCAACCCGGGCACCTACCAGAGCTGCGACGAGATGACGGCGATCCGCCTCCAGGCGCAGGACACCTACGACCTGCAGGCCTATGTCGACGCGCAGTACGGCGGGGCGGGCAAGGGCTGGTTCCGGATAGTGACCACGAGCGAGCAGGCCCGCCAGGTGATCGAGGAGGGCAAGCTCGCCGTCGTGCTCGGCGTCGAGACGTCGGAGCCGTTCGGCTGCAAGCAGACCCTGCGCATCCCGAACTGCTCGCGGGCCGACATCGACGCCGGCCTCGACGAGCTGTACGACCTGGGCGTCCGATCGATGTACCTGTGCCACAAGTTCGACAACGCGCTGTGCGGCGTGCGGTTCGACGAGGGGTCCATGGGCACGATCATCAATGCCGGCCAGTTCCTCTCGACCGGCACCTGGTGGGACGCGCGCTCCTGCCCCGCCGACCAGCCGCACGACCACAACCCGGGCAACGGCGAGCTGCCGCCCGAGCTGGAGGACGACCTCCCGCCCGTGCTGCCCCTCTACCCGCCGGGGACGCTCTGCAACACCAAGGGGCTGAGCGGGCTCGGCGCCTACGCCGTCCGCGGCATGATCGAGCGCAACATGATGGTCGAGATCGACCACATGAGCGCGAAGGCCGCCGACCAGACGCTCGACATCCTGGAGGCCGAGGACTACCCCGGCGTCCTGTCCACCCACTCCTGGATGGACGAGCGGTACCTCGACCGGCTCTACGCCCTCGGTGGGTTCGCCACCATCTACGGGCACGCCGCCCACGAGTTCGTCGAGGAGTACGAGCGCACCGCACCGGTACGCGACCGGTACGGCGCGGGCATCGGCTTCGGGTTCGACATGAACGGGTTCGGCGGCACGCCGCCGCCCAGGGGTGACGCGGCCGACCCCGTCACCTACCCGTTCCGGTCGTTCGACGGCGGCACGCTGCTCGACCGGCAGACCACCGGCGAGCGCACGTGGGACATCAACGTCGACGGTGTCGCGCACTACGGGCTCGTGCCCGACTACGTCGAGGACCTGCGGCTCGTGGGCGGGCAGGAGATCATCGACGACCTGGCACGCGGCCCGGAGAGCTACCTGACGACCTGGGCGGGGGCGGAGGCGCACTGACGCGCGCCGCCGGTTGAGCAGCTCCGGTGGCCGGGCGGTCGAGAACTGGGTCTCGACCGGCCTGGCCACCGCGAGCATCACGCCTTGGCGGTGTGGAACTTCCCCTGGGCGGCGAGCAGGCCCTCGGTGACCAGCAGCTCGACGGCGTCGGCGGCGTCGTCCACCAGGATCGGCAGGTCCTTCTTCTCCGTGGTGGAGAAGTCCTTGAGCACGTGGTCCGCGGTGTCCATCCGGCCCGGCGGCCGGCCGACGCCCACCCGCACGCGGTGGTAGTCCTTGGTCCCGAGCGCCTTGGTGGTGTCGCGCAGGCCGTTGTGGCCGCCTTCGCCCCCGCCGATCTTGAGCTTGATCGTGTCGAAGGGGATGTCCACCTCGTCGTGCACCATGACCACCTGCTCGGGGTCGACGTCGTAGTACTTGGCGAGCGCGCTGACCGGACCCCCCGACGTGTTCATGTAGGTGGTGGGCTTCGCGAGGATCACGCGGGGACCGGGGGCTCCGCCGGGAAGCACGCCGAGCCGCGCCTCGGCGACGACCGCCTGCGCCCGCGCGTGCTTCGAGAAGCGCGCGCCCGTGCGCTCGGCGAGCAGGTCCAGCACCATCTGGCCCACGTTGTGCCGGTTGCCGGCGTACTTGGGGCCAGGATTGCCGAGCCCGACGACGAGCCAGGGCCGGTCGCTCATCCAGGTGTCCTTCACGGTTGGTGAGTGGTCGGCAGATTGTCAGGTGATCGGCAGTTGGAGCTACCGATCACCTGACAATCTGCCGATCACTCGGGGTGCTACGGGAGACTCAGCTCTCCGAGGACGCCTCGGCGGGCGACTCGGCGGAAGCGGCGTCGTCGTCGCCGGCCTCGCCGCGCGGCTCGGTGACGAGCACGACGACGGCCTTGGGGTCGGTGAGCAGGACCGAGCCCGCCGGGAGGGCGACGTCCTCGGCGTGGATCTGCGCGCCGGACTCGAGGCCCTCGATGGAGACCTCGACGGACTCGGGCAGGTGCGTGGCCTCGGCCTCGACCGAGAGCGTCTGCTCCTCGACGAGGTGGATGGTGCCCGGGGCCGACTCGCCGACGATGTTGACGGCGATGTCGACGGTGATCTTCTCGCCGGCGCGCACGACCTGCAGGTCGATGTGCTCGATGGTGTTGCGGACCGGGTCGCGCTGGACGTCCTTGGCGACGGCCAGCTGGCCCTTGCCGTCCACGTCGATGTTGAGCAGCACGTTGGTCTGGCGCAGCGCCAGCATGGACTCGTGGCCCGGCAGGGTCACGTGCACCGGGTCGCCACCGTGCCCGTAGAGGACAGCGGGGATCTTGTTGTCACGGCGGATGCGGCGGGCAGCGCCCTTGCCGAACTCGGTACGGGCCTCAGCGGCGAGCTTGATCTCGGCCATGGGAATTCACTCCTGGAAGGTCTGTGTGTGCAACTCGGTCGGCGGCTGCGTCGGCGCGGGACACGTGACGGGCGCGGAGCGGGGCCGTGGGACGGAGTGCTGGA
This sequence comes from Promicromonospora alba, assembly GCF_042654905.1. Taxonomy (NCBI): domain Bacteria; kingdom Bacillati; phylum Actinomycetota; class Actinomycetes; order Micrococcales; family Promicromonosporaceae; genus Promicromonospora; species Promicromonospora alba. The sequence continues at coordinate 487,133 of NZ_JBHSFI010000008.1, read as the reverse complement.
GGGAACTCCAGGGGCCGCCGACGGCCGCCCAGTCGATCACGGACGCCGGCCTGGTGCTGGCGGGATCGAGTCCCGCCGCGGCCGTCAAGCGTCCCTCGCCGAGGCAACCTGACTACTGTACCCGCTCGTCGGCGCGGTCCGCACCGAGAGACGATGTGACGCCGATCGACGGCTGCGTGCGACGCGGCTTGTAGACGACCTGGACGTGGAAGACGAAGCGCAGCAGGAACGCCACGACGAGGGTCACCGCCTGCACGAGCACCGGCCACATGCCCGTGAACTCGACGAGCCACCACAGCACGGGCAGGCGGATCGCCGCCTCGGTGCCGTTGAACGCGAACGAGTGCGCGAACCGCGACCAGACGCCGCGGCCCTCGTTCCGCAGGTCGCGGAACACGAACCGCTCCTGCAGCAGGAAGTTCGTCAGGATCGTGACGACGGCGGAGATCACCGCACCCGCCACGTAGTGCACGCCCAGCCCGGTGAGGGCCCACAGGATGAGGATGTTCAGCACGGCTCCGAAGCCGCCGATGATCGCGAACCGCGACATCCGCCCGAACCGCAGGGCGGCGAGCTGTTCCAGGTAGCGCAGGCCGGTCTTGAAGGTGGCCTTGGAGTGCCCGGCGTACCGCTCGCCGAACACGAACGGCTCCTCCCCCACGGCCAGCGTGTTGCGGGCGAGGAGCTCGAGCAGGATCTTGAAGCCACGCGGGTGCAGGGCGTCGAGGTCCAGCCGGTCCACCCGGGTGGCGAAGAACCCCGTGAGCGGGTCGGTCACGTTGCGCAGCCGCACCGGGAACATCGAACGCGCCAGGAGCGCCGAGGCGATCGAGACACCGTGGCGCCACCAGCCGTCCAGGCCACCGGCGTCGCCGTCGCCGGTGTAGCGGGAGGCGACGACGATGTCGAGCCCCGCCTCGCGTCCGCGCGTGACGAGCGCGGGCACGAGCTCCGGCGGGTGCTGCAGGTCGCCGTCCATCACGACCGCCCACTCGGTGGTGACGGTCCGCAGCCCGGCCACGACGGCGCCGCTGAGCCCGCCCTCGGCCTGCTCCCGGTGCAGCAGGCGCACCGGCACCGGTGCGGTGGCCGCGACCTCGCGGATCAGGTCAGGGGTGTTGTCGGTGGAGTCGTCGACGAAGAGGATCTCCGCCAGGTCCGGCGCCCCTATCGGCGCCGGGCCGCCCTCGGGCCCGTGCAGGGCTCCCGAGGGCCGACCGTCGTCGGGCAGCACACCGAAGGCGGCGCACAGCCGCTCGGTGAGCACCCGGACGTTGGGCCCCTCGTTGAACGTGGGCACCACGACGGTGACGGTCACTGACCCTCCCAGATCGTTGTCAAGACACGGTCCTCCGTTGACCGCGTCCGAGTCAAGGGTCAGACCGTATACCCAGACAGGCGCCCGGACGGACACCCGGGCTGACCTCGAAGGATCAGGAGTTGCCGTCGAAGAGCGATGTCACCGAGCCGTCGGAGTGGACCTCGTTGATCGCCGACGCGAGCAGCGGCGCGATCGAGAGCACCTTGAGGTTGGGGAACCGGCGGTCGTCCTCGATGGGCAGGGTGTCGGTCACGACGACCTCGCGCGCACCGCACTCGGTGAGCCGCTGCGCGGCCGGGCCGGACAGCACGCCGTGCGTCGCCGCGACGGTCACGGACTTGGCGCCCGCGGCCATGATGACCTTGACGGCCTCGGCGATCGTGCCGCCGGTGTCGATGAGGTCGTCGACCAGCACGCAGTCGCGGCCCTGCACGTCACCGACGACGCGGTTGGCGACGGACTGGTTGGGCCGCGTGACGTCGCGCGTCTTGTGCACGAACGCCAGCGGGCCACCGCCCAGCTTGGAGGCCCAGATCTCGGCGACGCGGATGCGTCCGGCGTCCGGCGAGACGACCGTGACGTTCTCGACGTCCACGCGGGTGCGCACGTAGTCGACGAGGATCGGCATGGCCCACAGGTGGTCCACGGGGCCGTCGAAGAAGCCCTGGATCTGCGCGGTGTGCAGGTCCACGCTCATCAGGCGGTCGGCGCCGGCCGTCTTGAACAGGTCCGCGATGAGCCGGGCCGAGATCGGCTCGCGGCCACGGCTCTTCTTGTCCTGGCGCGCATAACCGAAGAACGGCGCGACGACCGTGACCGAGTGCGCGGAGGCCCGCTTGGCCGCGTCGACCATGAGCAGCTGCTCCATGATCCACTGGTTCACCGGCATCGTGTGCGACTGGAGCAGGAACAGGTCCATGCCACGCACCGACTCGCTGAACCGCACGTAGGTCTCGCTGTTCGCGAAGTCGTACGCGGAGACGCCGAGCAGATCGATGCCCAGCTCCTTCGCGACGTTCTTCGCCAGCTCAGGGTGTGCCCGTCCCGCTGCGAGGACGAGCGGGTGGCGGTTCGGACCGGGAGCGATGCTGGTGGACATCAGTGGGACTTTCCTTCCTTGTCGGCCCCGGGAACGGGGGCCAGGTCGGCCGGATCGGCCTGGGCAGCCGCGGCCTGCGGGGCAGTGGGCGCCCCGGCTGCATTCTGCTGGGCAAGCTGTCGCTGTGCCTGATCACCGAGACCGGACGCCACGCCGTGGGCGTTCGCCGCGGCGTCCGCGGCGGCCGTCCCCGGCCGACGACGGGCGACCCAGCCCTCGATGTTCCGCTGCTGCCCGGCGGTGACGCCGAGCGCGCCGGCGGGCACGTCCCGGCGGATCACGGAGCCGGCGGCGGTGTAGGCACCGTCACCCACCGTGACGGGCGCGACGAACATGTTGTCCGCGCCCGTGCGGGCGTGCGAGCCGATCACCGTGCGGTGCTTGTGCACGCCGTCGTAGTTCACGGTCACCGACGCCGCACCGACGTTGGAGTGCTCGCCGATGGTCGCGTCGCCCACGTAGGAGAGGTGCGGGACCTTGCTGCCCTCGCCGATCTGGGCGTTCTTGGTCTCGACGAACGTACCGATCTTGCCCTTGCGCCCCAGGCTGGTGCCGGGACGCAGGTAGGCGAACGGCCCGACGGACGCGCCCTCGCCGATGACGGCGAGCGAACCGTGCGTGCGGACGATCGTCGCGCCGACCCCCACCTCGACGTCGGTCAGGGTGGTGTCGGGGCCGATCGTGGCGCCGGTCGCGACCACCGTCGCGCCCTTGAGCTGCGTGTTCGGCAGCAGCGTGACATCAGGAGACAGCTCGACGTCGACGTCGATCCACGTGGTGGCCGGGTCCTGGACCGTGACGCCCGCGCGCTGCCACTCCTCGACGATGCGGCGGTTCATCTCGCGGGCCAGGACCGAGAGGGCCACCCGGTCGTTGACGCCCTCGACGAGCATCGGGTCGTCGGCGAGCAGCGCCCGCACGTGCAGGCCCTCGGTACGGGCGAACGCGATGACGTCGGTCAGGTAGACCTCGCCCTGCGCGTTCCGGCTGTCGAGACCGCCGAGGCCCTTGCGCAGCGTCGCGGCGTCGAACACGTAGACCGACGAGTTGATCTCCCGGATCTCGAGCTGGTCGGCGTTCGCGTCCTTGTGCTCGACGATCTCGAGCACGTCGCCGGTGTCCGGCTCGCGGACGATCCGGCCGTAGCCGGTGGCGTCGGCGACCTCGGTGGTGAGGACCGTCACCGCGTTGCCGTCGGCGCGGTGCGCCGAGAGCAGCTGGCCGAGGGTGGCGCCGTCGAGCAGCGGTACGTCGCCCGCGACGACCACGACGGCGCCCTCGACGCCGTCGCCCACGATCTCGCCGTCGGCGATACCCGCGACCACCGCGGCGGCCTGCGCCTTGGCGTCGAGCGCCGCGAGGGCGCACTGCACCGCTCGGCCCGTGCCGGGGATGTCGTCCTGGTCCACGAGGATCGCCTCGGGATCGAGCTGGCCGATCGCCTCCGCGACGAGCTCGCGCTCGTGCCGGACCACCACGGCGACCTGCAAGGGCTCGAGCTCACGAGCGGCGGTCAGCGCGTGCCCGACCATCGGCTTGCCGCCGAGCGGGTGCAGGATCTTCGGCAACGCTGACTTCATGCGGGTGCCTTGGCCGGCGGCAAGAACGATGACTGCTGCCGGCTGAGGTGTCTCGGTCACGAGTGCTCCGATCGGTGGGTTCGTCAGATCCGGATGGCTCCGCCCCCAGGATTCGAACCTGGACTAAAGGCACCAAAAACCTCTGTGCTGCCGATTACACCAAGGCGGACCGGGCGCGCGCGGCTCCGTCGTGACCCGAAGCGGGCGTGTGCCACCGTCGCACGTCCGTGAACAGTCTGCCAGGTCCTGAGCCATGCCCCTGCCCGTACCGAGCGAGTCGTCAGCCACATCCGCGTTCCACCGCGTTGGCCCGTCCGGCACGTTCCGGACACGTCCGGAACTGTCGCTCGGGCACAATGAGCACCATGGCCGCCGACAACCGACGTACCCACCGACCTCGTATGACGGCCAGTCAGCGCCGCGAGCAACTGCTCGCGGTCAGCCGCGGACTGTTCGCCGGAAAAGGCTTCGAAGGCACGAGCGTGGAGGAGATCGCGGCGCGCGCCGAGGTCTCCAAGCCCGTCGTGTACGAGCACTTCGGCGGCAAGGAAGGCATCTACGCGGTAGTGGTGGACCGCGAGGTCCAGGCACTCACCACCGCGCTGACGGGTGCGCTCGGCTCGGGCGGTCACCCCAAGGTCCTGCTGGAGCGGACGGCGCTCGCCCTGCTGGACTACATCGAGTCGTCCGAGGACGGTTTCCGCATCCTCGTGCGCGACTCCCCCGTCGCTCAGGCGACCGGGACGTTCTCGAGCCTGATCGGCGACGTCGCCACCCAGGTCGAGTCGATCCTCGAACCGCAGTTCCGGGCCGCGGGGCTCGAGACGAGGACCGCCCCGCTCTACGCGCAGATGCTGGTCGGCATGATCGCGCTCACCGGCCAGTACTGGCTGGACGCCCGCAGCCCCAAGAAGACCGAGGTGGCGGCCCACCTCGTCAACCTGGCGTGGAACGGCCTGCACAACATGGAAAAGAAGCCGGAGCTGACCCGGCACTCGCGCTGAGGCGCTGAGCTGCCGAGCAATGCGCCCGAACTGCCACCATCCGGGCACGCAGTTGCGCTGGCGCACCCGTATTTTCCCTGAGGCAAAAAGTGTGCGTGCCGCATTTATATAACGAACACCCCTCGCGATAACTCGCGAGGGGTGTTCGTTCAGCTGGGGATGCTACTCATGCCGCCGCGGAACGCGGCTGACGACGTACCTGCAGGTCAGAGACCGATCAGGCAGAGGATCTGCTCGACGGTGTAGCCGAGGTTGTGCAGGAGCTCCGAGAGGATGTCAACAACGGTCATGGGGCTATTCCTTCCAAAAAACGGGAAATCACAGGATGATCACCTGCGAGCGGAACAGTGTTCGCGTTCCATACATTAAGCACACGACACGGACTCTGCAATGGGAAAGGGATATTCACCCCTAATAGGCGCCCGGTTTCACCCTGTGATATTGGATCAGAAACCGAAGCACTGTTCGCCGCAAAATGGACATATTCTTGAGCGTGAGTCAGCGATTGCCGACCGACGGCGCACTAGGCTGCGGCGCGTGACGTCCCCCGAACATCTCGCGACCGTTCGAAGCGACTACGACGGCATGGCCGATGCCTATACGGCGTACATCGGTGAAGCGTTCGCCGGCTACCCGCTGAACCACGTGCTGATCCGGGCGTTCGCGGACCTGGTCCGGCAGGCGGGCGGAGGCCCGGTGGCCGACGTCGGCTGCGGGCCCGGACACGTCACCGCGTACCTGCGCGACCGCGGCGTCGACGCGTTCGGCGTCGACCTCTCGCCGCAGCTCGTGGCGACAGCCCGCGCGGCCAACCCCGGCGTCCGCTTCGACGTCGGCGACATGGGCTCGCTCGAGATCGCCTCCGGGACGCTCGCCGGGGTGCTGGCAAACTACTCGATCATCCACACGCCGCCCGACGCTCTCCCGGCGACGCTCGCCGAGCTCAGCCGGGTCGTGGCACCCGGCGGTCATCTGCTGGTCGCGTTCCAGGCGCTCGGCGACGCCGGCCGCGCTGCCGAGCACTTCGACCACAAGGTGTCGCCCGCGTGGCGGTACTCGCCCGACCACGTGACGGGGCTGCTGGCGGAGTCCGGTGCGGACGAGGTGGCGCGCCTCGTCATCGCACCGGCCGAGGATCCGGCGCGCGGCTTCCCGCAGGCGCATCTCCTCGCGCGCAAGCCGGCCGCCTGAGGTTCACCAGGCGGCGAGCAACAGCTCCTCCACGGCGTCGGCGGTCACGGGCCGAGGGTTGGGATAGGGATCGGCCGCCACTCGTTCGGCCACCCCGCGCAGGGCGGTGCGCGGCACGCCGAGCGCGCCCAGCGACGTCGGACCGTCGTGCTTGGCTGCCAGGGCGGCGATAGCGAGCGCCGGGTCGCCGTCCGCGACGCGTGCCAGGCGCGCGGCGGCGTCGGGTGCAGCGGCGAGGTTGAACCGCATGACGTGCGCGAGGAGCAGGGCGTGCAGCTCCGCGTGGGGCAGGCCGAAGGTCCCGCCGAGCACGTGCGCGAGCTGGTGGTGCAGGCCCATCCGGGCCTGCGCCAGGCAGGCGCCCGCGAGCCAGGCGGCTTCCTGGAGCCGGCCGCGGGCGACGACGTCGGACGGGCGGTCCAGCACCACGGGGAGCGCAGTGAGGATGCCGTCGGCGGCCTCGACCCCGTACGCCCGGGTCGCCGCGCTCGCGCCGGTGTCCCACAGTGCCTCGACGGCGTGCGCCAGCGCGTTGAGGGCCGAGGTCAGCGTGAGCCCGCGGGGCAGGGACAGCGTCAGCTCCGGGTCGTACACGACTGTGCCCGGCGCGAAGACAGGGTCCCGCCGCGTCGTCTTGACGCCGTTCTCCGTCTCGCCGAGCACCGGCGTGGCCTCCGAACCCGCGTACGTGGTCGGTACCGCCACCTGGGGCATGCCCGTCCGGATGGCCAGCGCCTTCGACAGCCCGATGGCCGAACCACCACCGATGGCGATGATCGCGTCGGCCCGCGCCTCCCCGGCCACGGCGAGCGCCTCGGCGGTCACCTCGACGGGCGTGTGCTGGACCGGGCGCGCGAAGGTCGCGACATGCCGCTCCCCGAGGGCGACTGCGAGGCCCTGGCCCACCTCGGCCGACGACGGCGTCGTCACCAGCAGCACGCGCTCCGACCCGAGCCGCTCCAGCTCGTCCGGCACGAGCGACCGCGCGCCCGGACCCTGCAGCACTCGACCGGCGTAGACCTGGTGCACCCTGATGTCTCTTCCCACGAGGCCTGAGCCTACGGTCGTCGTACACCCCCTGACCAAGAGCGACGCCGTACGGGCGTCCTGTCGAGATTCTTGATGTCGAGATATCCGGTAGCCTCTCGCCATGGAGCACACAGGTCCCGCCGACGAGGTCGACCGCATCGTCGCCGCGTGGCGCCACGTGCGCCCGGACCTGGAGCTCGAACCCCTCACGGTGTTCAGCCGCGTGTCCCGCCTCGCGCGGCACCTCGATCTCGCCCGCCGCACCGCCTTCGCCCGGCACAGCCTGGAGACGTGGGAGTTCGACGTGCTCTCCGCGCTGCGCCGAGCCGGCGAGCCCTTTCGGCTGTCGCCCGGCACGCTCGTCACCCAGACGCTGGTCACCAGCGGCACCATGACCAACCGGATAGACCGGCTGGAGTCGCGCGGGTTCGTGCAGCGGCACCGCTCCCCCGACGACCGCCGCGGGGTGCTGGTCGAGCTCACCGACGAGGGGCTCGCGCGGGTCGACGCGGCGATGAGCGACCTCCTGGACATCGAGGCCAAGGTGCTGACCGCCCTGTCGCCCGCGGAGCGCCCGCAGCTCGCGGACCTCCTGCGCACGGTGACCGCTCAGTTCGACGACTGAGCTCGACGGCTGAGCTCGACGAGCACCTGTAACAGGATCGGCGCATGACCGACGACCACCTCATGCGCATCCACAGCCCCGAGTTCCAGGCGATGGCCGAGCGAGTCCTGCGGGCCACCGAGCTCACCTCCCGCCTGAACGTCCTGCCGTTCGACGACGAGGCGGGCAAGGCGGAGCTGTTCGAGCAGATCCTCGGTCGGCCGCTGCCGGCGAGGGCCACCATCTATCCGCCGTTCTACACGGACCATGGCCTGAACCTGGACCTCGGCGAGCGGGTGTTCATCAACCAGAACTGCACGTTCCTGGACTACGCGGGCATCCGGCTCGGCGAGCGCGTCATGGTGGGGCCGAAGGCCACGTTCATCACGATGGGCCATCCGGTCGATCCGGAGGACCGCCGGACCTGGCTGAGCGGCGCGCCCATCGACGTGGCGGAGAACGTCTGGATCGGCGCCGGCGCCACGATCCTGCCCGGCGTCAGCATCGGCAGGGACGCGGTAGTGGCAGCGGGCGCCGTGGTGGCCGACGACGTCCCCGCCGCGAGCCTGGTGACCGGCGGCAAGGCGACCGTACGCCGGAAGTGGTGACGGGCGGGCCCGGCTCAGCGGTCCCGGCGGACCACTATCTTCTCGCGTCCGAGCTGGTCGGGCAGGAAGAACAGGTCGTCGGCGTCCGCGACGTACAGCGGCAGCTCGCCCAGCTCCGCCGGCATGCCGTCGGCGTCGGTGACCGTCAGCTCGACGTGGTCGGCCGAGCTCTTCGAGTCGTACTTCCAGGTGCCCTCGATCTCGGCGGGGACCTCGTCGACCGTGCCACCCGTCGCGTTGGCCAGCACCTCGTCCGGGACGCCGACGGCGGTGAAGGTGCGGTCCTCACCGAGCGCGACGACGGTCGTGGCGCCGTCGCCCACGTACGAGCCGACGAACTCCGGCTCGGTGTAGTCGAGCTTCCCCAGCTCGAACGCGCAGCCTGAGAGCATGAGTACGCCGACGAGTGCTCCCACACCTCGGAAGACCTGTCGCTGCTTCATTCGACACCCCTGTTGTCCCGGACCTGCTGACCGGTCGCCCAATCTAACGGGAAAGCCGCATTCCCTCCTGGGAAGCCGTTATGACGATCTGCACACCATGTACCGATGCGCTGGACGCCCGACGCACCAACAGACCCCGTCGCGCACAATGACAGCATCATGAGCAACATCCGCACCGCGGCAGGCGGCTCCGCGCTGCTCGTCGCGGTCCTCTTCTTCGCCCTGAACCTGCGCACCCCCATCACATCCCTCCCGCCGGTCATGGCCGACGTCGCGACAGGGCTGGGGCTGGACCAGACCCTCGCCGGACTGCTCGTGGGGATCCCCGCACTGTGCTTCAGCGTGGTGGCGCCGGCGGCGTCGGCCCTGATCGCCCGGGCCGGGCCGTACTCGGCGGTCACGGTAGCCCTGGTGGGCGTGATCGCCGGGACCCTGATCCGGTCGGCGGGCACGGGCACACCGGGTGTCGTCGCGGCCTTCGCCGGCACGGTGCTGCTGGGCAGCGCGATCACGGTGGGCAACGTCGTGGTGCCGGTCATCATCGCGCGGGACTTCCCGACCAGGACGGCGCTGGCGACCGGCCTGTACTCGTCCACGATGAACCTCGGCAGCGTCTTCGCGACGTCGCTCACCGCGCCGTTCGCGGCCCTCGTGGGCTGGCAGGGCGCCGTCGCCTCCTGGTCGCTCGTCGCGGCGGCGGCGCTCGTCGTCTGGCTCGTCACCACCCGCCGCACGACGGACCCGCACGTCACGCGTGCGACCCGTGCGCCCCGCACGCCAGGGGACGACGGTGGCGCCCCCGGCGAGACGCCCGCCGAAAGGCTGGTCGACGGGCCTACCGGTACGCCCGCCCCGCCACCGACCGAGCGGCCCGACGAGACCTGGGGCGGTGTGGTGCGGCGTCCGATCACCTGGGCGCTGGCGGTGGCGTTCGCCGGGCAGTCGTTCTCGTACTTCGCGGTCACCGCCTGGCTCCCCGAGCTGCTGCGCGACCTGCTGGACCTGTCCGTGACCACGGCGGGCAACGCGGCCGCACCCTTCCAGGGCCTGGCCATAGCGGGCAGCGTGCTGGTCCCGCTCGCACTGGCGGCCCGGGTGCCGATGCGGGGTGCCGCGGTGACGATGGGCCTGCTGTGGGTCTCGCTCCCGGCCGGCCTCCTGCTGGCGCCGCAGTGGTGGCTGCTGTGGGTGAGCCTCGCCGGGATCGCCCAGGGCGGGAACTTCGTGGTGATCTTCACGCTCGTCGCCCTGCGGTGCCGCACCGTCGCCCAGATCCGGCGGACGGTCGCGGCGGTGCAGGCGTTCGGCTACGCCGTGGCCGCTGCCGCTCCCGCCGTGATCGGCGCCGTGCACGCGGCGTCGGGCGGCTGGAACCTGGTGCTCCTGGTGCTGCTGGGGTCCACGCTCACGCTCGGGACGGCCGAGCTGCTAGCCACGCGACGCCCCAAGTACATGCGGGGCTAACAGGAACATTTCCATAGGCATTGAAACTTGGCAGGATCATTGCCTACCTTTCCAGCATGACGACACATCTTGAGCCCACCGCAGTGCTCCCCACCCTTCGCGAGCACCTCCTGGTCGACGGGTTCGACCTCGTCCTCGACCTCACCCGGTCGCACGGCTCCACACTTGTCGACGCGCGTGACGGTCGCGAGTGGCTCGACCTGTTCACCTTCTTCGCCTCCTCGCCCCTCGGCATGAACCACCCCGCCCTTGCCGAGGACGCGGCGTTCCGCGAAGAGCTCGCCACGGCAGCGATCAACAAGCCGTCCAACTCCGACATCTACACGGTCGAGATGGCACGCTTCGCCGACACGTTCGCGCGCGTCCTCGGCGACCCCGCGCTGCCGCACCTGTTCTTCATCGACGGCGGCGCGCTCGCCGTCGAGAACGCGCTCAAGGTCGCGTTCGACTGGAAGTCCCGCTTCAACGAGGCGAACGGCCGCTCCGCCGAGCTCGGCACCCAGGTGATGCACCTGGAGCACGCGTTCCACGGCCGTTCGGGGTACACGATGTCGCTGACGAACACGGAACCGGGAAAGGTGGCCCGGTTCCCCAAGTTCGACTGGCCGCGCATCCCCTCGCCGTACATCGCCGAGGGCAAGGACATGGACGCGGCAGAGGCGGCGGCCCTCGGGGCCGCTCGCGCGGCGTTCGAGGCCAACCCGCACGACATCGCGGCGTTCATCATGGAGCCCATCCAGGGCGAGGGCGGCGACCACCACTTCCGCACCTCGTTCCTGCAGGGCATGCAGGACCTGTGCCGCGAGTTCGACGCGCTGTTCATCGTGGACGAGGTCCAGACCGGCGCCGGGATCACCGGCACGACCTGGGCGTACCAGCAGCTCGGCATCACCCCCGACGTCGTCGCCTTCGGCAAGAAGACCCAGGTCTGCGGCGTCATGGCCGGTGGCCGCGTCGACGAGGTCCCGGACAACGCGTTCGCCGTCTCGTCGCGCATCAACTCCACCTGGGGCGGCAACCTCACCGACATGGTGCGCTCGCGCCGCATCCTGGAGACCTACGAGGCCGAGGGCCTGGTCGACCGGGCCCGCACGATGGGCAAGCGCCTGCACGACGCGCTCACCGAGCTGGCCACCCGGCACGACGGCGTGACCGACGTCCGCGGCAAGGGCCTGATGTGCGCGCTGACGCTGCCCTCCCGCGAGGTCCGCGACCGGGTGCTGGGCGCGCTCACCGAGCGGAGCGTCCTGCTGCTGGGCTGCGGCGAGCGGTCCGTCCGGTTCCGCCCGGCGCTGACGGTCACCACCGAGGCGCTGGAGGCCGGCGTCAAGGCCCTGGACGAGGTCCTGACCGAGACGCTCTGACTCCGTAGCAGGACCGCGAAGTAGAGCGCTTGTCCGCAGTCTCCTGGGTGCCGCCCGGGAGACTGCGGACAAGCGCTCTACTTCGCGGTCGGGTTACCCGTCCTCCGCTGCGACGCTGTCCGCGATCCTGAGCAGCTCGGCCACCGTCGGCCCCGAGCCGCCCTCCGGCGTGCGGCCCATCGTGCCGAGCAGCAGGTAGGAGCCCGCGTCGTCGGTCCATTCGACCCGCACCGGCCCGAACCCGTTGTTGTCCACGCGAGTCACCCGCGCCTCCCGGCCCGAGTCCGCGAGATCCGACCACTCGACGGTCACGTTGTCGCCGGACAGCTCGCCCGACAGCTCGGTGGAGCCCGGGTACGCCACGTAGGTGATGGCCGACGCCGGGTGGTACGCGCCGGAGCGGACCTCGTCCTCTGGCCAGGACAGGCCGGGCCCGCCGCGGAACGTCTGACCGTTGTCGTCGCCCTCCAGCGGGTAGGTGATCCACGTGCCGAGGTGGTCCTCCGCGGTCGTGCGGCCGATCGCTGCCGAGATGTCCGCGGGGCACTCGACCTCCGCCCGATCGACGGCCTCCGGCACCCAGTGCGGCTGGCGCAGGTCCTCGGCGCAGGTGCCGGCGGTGAGCTCCGTGGCGTCCACCGGCGTGACGACGGGCTCGTCCTCCCGCGCGCCGAGGATCAGCGTCACGACGATGATGATGATCGCGCCGAGCAGCGTCACCGCGCCGCCGAGCAGCCACTCCGGCCGGATCCTCGGCTCCTCGATGGTGGTGACCACGTCAGCTCTCGCACTCGATCTCGACCACCGCGTCCCGCGAGAGCGCGGTGATCTTGTTCGACGTGACAGGACTGCCTGCGGCGCCCGGCAGCACGTAGGAGCCCCAGTCGCACTCGTTGTCGGCGAAGAAGGCCTGCCGCGCGCCGCCCGGCGCGGCGTACCGCACGCGGTGGTCGGGCCCCCGGCAGTCGAACTCCGGGTCGCACAGGGAGATCAGGTAGGCACGCATGGTGAGCCACGTGCTGGTGTCGACGCAGCCGTTCACCGGCAGGCCGTTGTAGGCCTGGAACGCCTTGGCCGCGACCTCTGACTCGGCGTCCCACGACCCGTCGACCGGCTCCAGACCGGTGCCCGCCGACAGCACGTTCTGCGCCGCGACCACCGCGCCGCCGGACGTCTGGCCGCACTCGCCGACGGGGTCGTTGGACACCCACATCGCACTCGAGTTCATCGCCTGCACCACGGCGGCGACGATCAGGGCGGCTGCGACGGTGCCACCGCCCGCCTGCAGCCAGGTTCGGGTGGTGGGCATTCCCTCGGCGCTCCTTCGTCATCCCGACGCCGGGCCGGGCGATGTACTGGCGAGCGTGAGCGTAACAATCCGCCCTTAAAAGACGGAAGCGACGCACCGGGAGAAACTCGGCCAGCCCCTCGGTACGGGACTGGTCGAACGTAGGAGCAGTCGCCGCTTGGGCCCCAATAGAGCGACGAAGCCTACGTTCGGCGATCGAGCGACGACAACGCCTACGTTCGACGGCATCTCAGCGCGTCGACGTCGTCGGGCGTCGGCCGTCAGGCCGGTTCGGTCGTCTGACCCTCGAAGTAGGTCTGCAGCACCACGGTGGTGCGGGTCGAGACCTTCGCCGTGCGGCGGATGCGCCCGAGCAGCTCCTCGAGCGCCCTCGGCGAGGCCACCCGCACCGTGAGCAGATAGTTCGCGTTGCCCGCCACCGAGTAGCAGGACTCGATGCCCGGCATGCCGCGCAGGCGTTCGGGCGCGTCGTCCTCCTGCGCCTGGTCCAGGGGCGTGATCTCCACGAACGCGGAGAGCGGCAGCCCTACCGCCTCCGGGTTCACCACCGCTCGATACCCCGTGATGACGCCGCGCGCCTCGAGCTTCCGCACCCGCACCTGCACCGCCGACAGGGACAGCCCCGAGATCTCGGACAGCACCGCGAGCGTCGTGCGCCCGTCCTTGCGCAGTGCGTCCACGAGCGCTCGGTCCACCCCGTCGAGCGGTGCCAGATCGTTGTCGGTCATCCCGCCACCTCCGCCGCTTCCAGCCAGGCCGCCTCGAGCTCGTCGCGCTCGCTCACCAGGTCGCGGAGCTCCGCGTCCAGCCGAGCGACAGCCTGGTAGTCCGTGGCCTGCTGTGCGATTGTTTCGTGCAGCTCGGCCTCCTTCTGGGCAATCTTCGCAAGACGGCGCTCGATTCGGGAGACCTCTTTCTTGGCGGCACGGATGTCGCGCTGGTTGACCGCGTCTCCCCCGGAGTCGCCGCCCGACGCCGGAGCCGTGCCCGACGTCGTCCCGCCGGCGGCCGAACCGCCCGCCGTACCGGCGCCGCCGCCTGCCGGGGTGCCCGAGGCGGAGGCGCCGGCGGCCTTGGCCGCTGCCCGGAGCCGCAGGTACTCCTCCACGCCGCCGGGCAGGTCGCGGATCGTCCCGTCGCCGAGCAGCGCGACCTGCCGGTCCGCGACCCGTTCCAGCAGGTACCGGTCGTGGGAGACCACTATCAGCGTGCCCAGCCAGCCGTCCAGCAGGTCCTCGACCGCTGCGAGCGTGTCGGTGTCGAGGTCGTTGGTGGGCTCGTCGAGCAGCAGCACGTTGGGCTCGGCCACCAGCAGGCGCAACAGCTGCAGCCGACGCCGCTCGCCGCCCGACAGGTCCTTCACCGGCGTGTAGGCCCGCTCCCGCGTGAAGCCGAGCTTCTCGGTGAGCTGCGACGCCGTGAGCTCCTTGCCGTCGACGACGACCCGGCCCTTCTCCGACTCGATCACCTCGACCGCCGTGAGCCGCCCGAGCTCGTCCAGCTCGGAGACGTCCTGCGTCAGCTCCTTGACGTGGATCGTCTTGCCGCGCTTGACGCGGCCCGAGTCCGGCTCGCGGCGGCCGGCGAGCATTGCGAGCAGCGTCGTCTTGCCCGCACCGTTGACGCCGACCACGCCGTACCGGTCCCCGGGGCCGAGGCGCCACGTCACGTCGTCGAACAGGACCTTGCCGCCGAGCTCGAGCGAGACCGACTCCAGGTCCAGCACGTCCTTGCCCAGCCGGCGCGTCGCCATCCGGGTGAGCTCCATCGAGTCGCGCGGCGGCGGCTCGTCGTCGATCAGCGCGGACGCGGCGTCGAGCCGGAACTTCGGCTTGGACGTACGGGCCGGGGCCCCGCGGCGGAGCCAGGCGAGCTCCTTGCGCAGCAGGTTGTCCCGCTTCTCCGCGGCCGTCGCGGCCTGCCGCGCCCGCTCGGCGCGCGCCAGGATGTAGGCGGCATAACCGCCCTCGTACCCGTCGATGGCGCCGGTGCCGTCGCCGCGCACCTCCCACATGCGCGTGCAGACCTCGTCGAGGAACCAGCGGTCGTGCGTCACGACCACCAGCGCCCCGGTCGCGCCGGGGCGGCCGTACCGCTCGCGGAGGTGGGCGGCGAGCCAGGCCACGCCCTCGACGTCGAGGTGGTTGGTGGGCTCGTCGAGCAGCAGCACGTCCGGGTCCCGCACGAGCAGGGCCGCGAGCGCCACACGCCGGCGCTGGCCGCCGGAGAGCTTGGCGACCGGGGCGTCCCAGGCGAGGTCGGCGAGCAGGCCTTCCTGCACCTGGCGGACCCGGGCGTCGGACGCCCAGACGTGCGTCTCCGCGTCGCCGTGCACGACGTCGAGGATCGTCGCGTCCGCGTCGAGCTCGTCCCGCTGGTCGAGCATGCCGAGGACCGTGCCGCCCACCTTCGTGACCCGTCCGGCGTCGGGCTGCGACGTGCCGGTGAGGATGCGCAGGAGGGTCGACTTGCCGGCGCCGTTGGGTCCGACCACGCCGACGCGGTCGCCGTCGTCGAGGCCGAGGGAGACCTCGGACAGGAGGGTGCGAGTACCGATGGTCAGCGCGATGCCGTCCGCGCCGAGAAGATGTGCCACCCAAGCAGCCTAGTTCGCCGCGGGACGGCGGGCGGACACGGGCCGTTGTCCTGTCTGGCCCGGGAGGCTCCGACAGGTACCTGTTCGATGTCGGACGCCGCGGTTACGCTGTCCACCGTCGACGGCGATCGTGCCCGTCGACTCCGCCGTCGGCCCTGCTGACGACTACGCCGAGGAGCATCCACGTGGCCCAGTTCGACATGCCGCTGTCCGATCTCGAGAGGTATCTCCCCGAGGTGGACGAGCCCGCCGACTTCGACGAGTTCTGGTCTGCGACCCTGACCGAGGCGCGCACGTTCGACGAGGCGCCGCAGGTGGAGCGCATCGACGTCGGGCTCACCGAGGTGGTGGTCGACGACGTGACGTTCCCGGGCTTCGGCGGGCATCCCGTCAAGGCGTGGCTCACGCGCCCCGCGCACGCGGACGGCGACCTTCCCGTGGTGGTCGAGTACGAGGGCTACGGCGGCGGGCGGGGTCTGCCGCACGAGAAGATCCACTGGGCCGCCGCCGGCTACGCGCACCTGCGCATGGACACGCGCGGGCAGGGCTCTGGCTGGGGCGCGGGCGGGGCGACGGCGGACCCGGTGGGTTCCGGCCCCGCGGCCCCGGGGTTCATGACCCGTGGCGTGCTCGACCCGCACGAGCACTACTACCGCCGCGTCTTCACCGACGGTGCCCGGGCCGTCGACGCCGTGCGCGCGATCCCTGGTCTGGACCCGCTGCGCGTGGCGGTGAACGGGGGGAGCCAGGGCGGCGGCATCAGCATCGCGGTGGCCGGGCTGGTGCCCGACGTCGTCGCCGCGATGCCTGACGTGCCGTTCCTGACCCACTACCGCCACGCCGTGTCGATCACTGACTCGTTCCCGTACGGCGAGATCACGAAGTACCTGTCCGTATACCGTGACCCGGAGGTCGAGGCGCAGGTCTGGCGCACCTTCTCCTATCTGGACGGGGTGTCGTTCTCCCGTCGGGCCCGCGCGGCAGGCCTGTTCTCGGTGGCGCTCATGGATGCCACCTGCCCGCCGTCCACGGTGTACGCGGCGTTCAACAACTGGGCGCCCGACCAGGCCGAACCGGTGGTCAAGGAGATGGACGTCTACCCGTACAACAACCACGAGGGTGGCGGGGACTACCGGTTCCCCCGCAAGCTCGCGTGGCTGGGCAAGATCATCTGACGGGAAGCCGGGGCACGGACGGGAAATTTACCTGTCGCGCCCGGGCGGTAGGCTCCGCAACGCACGTTCATCCCCGGAGGTTTCCCCGTGCCCCAGTACGACCTGCCGCTCGTCGCGGTGGCGCCGGCAGCGCCGCCGGCCACCGACGAGCCCGCCAACTTCGACGCGTTCTGGTCGCAGGCCTTCGCCGCGCACCGCGACATCGAGGTCGCGCCGGTGCTGTCGGCTGCTTCCGCCCGGGCCCGGGACCTGACGGTGGAGGCAGTGACGTTCGCCGGGTTCGAGGGGTACCCCGTAGCGGGCCGGCTCATCACCCCGACCGGCGCCGGTAGCACGCTGCCCGGCCTGGTCGAGCTGCGGCCCGCCGGCCGTACGGCGGACCGGGACCTCGAGTGGCTCGCGTCGGGCGGGTTCGCGCACCTCGTCGTCGAGCTGCCCCCGGACGACCTCGACGACCCCTACAACCGCGTCGTCTTCACCGACGCCGTGCGGGCGGTGCAGGCGCTGCGGACCCTCGCGCGCGTGGACCCGTCACGTGTCGCGGTGCTCGGCAGCGGGCCGGTGGCAGCGGCAGTGGTCGCGGCGGCAGGGCTGCTCCCCGACCTGGCCTGCGCGATGGTCGAGGGCGACATCCCCGCAGCGCACAAGGACTCGCTCGTCGCGTTCGCCCGGCGGGCGAGCACGCCGCTCCAGCTCACCAACGGCGCGGGCGCGCAGGTGCTGCTGGAGGAGTGGGGCATCAACGCCGCGCAGGCGCTGGCCGCGATGACGGGCTCCGTCGAGCGGGTGGTCGAGTGCGTGCTGACCACCGAGAGCAACACGGCGGCGCGCCGCACGCGCTGGATCGCGGCGCACACGCAGCTGACGAACGTCTTCGTCCCCCAGATCGCCTACTGAACCTCCGCGAAGCAGGGCCGGCAGGGTCAGCGGGTGATCGACGTGACTATCTGCGTGCCCGGGGCGGGGCCGCTCGCGCACCAGACGGCGTCCACGACGTCGGCCGCCGTCCACGCGGCGCCCAGCGCCAGCGCGTGCTGCCGAGAGCGCCCCAGCGCGGCGACCGTGGGACCGGAACCGGACACGATGACGCCCAGCGCCCCCGACTCGGTGGCGACGTCCAGCACCTCGGCGAGCTCGGGCCGCAGATCCAGCGCCGGCGCCTGCAGGTCGTTGTGCAGCGCCTTGCCGAGCGCCACGGGGTCCCCGGCCCGGAGCGCGTGCATCAGCTCGGTGTCGTCGGCAGGTGCGACGGCGGGCGTCGACGGGCCGGCCAGCTCGTCGAACCGCCGGAACACGCTGGGCGTCGACAGGCCGACGCGCTGCGTGCCGAAGCACCAGTGGAACTCCCCGCGCGTCATCGCCGGTGTCAGCAGGTCGCCACGGCCCGTGCCGACGGCGGTGTGTCCCAGGAGCGAGAACGGCACGTCCGCGCCGAGCTCGGCGGCGATCTCCACCAGCTCGGAGCGCGGCACCCCGGCCTCCCAGAGCGTGTCGCAGGCCAGGAGCGCGGCAGCGGCGTCAGCGGATCCGCCGGCCATGCCCCCCGCGACCGGCACGCCCTTGGTGATGTGCAGCGCGACGTCGGCCGCGAGCCCCGTGCGGTCGGCGAGCAGCGCGGCCGCCCGCCAGGCGAGGTTCGTCTCGTCGGTGGGGACGTCGTCCGCCTGCGGGCCGGAGACGGTGAGCGAGATGCCGGCTCCCGGCGGCGCCAGCGTGGCCGTGACCTCCTCGAACAGGGTCACCGCCTGGAAGATGGTCGCCAGCGGGTGGTAGCCGTCGCTCCCGACCGGTCCGACACGCAACGCGAGGTTGACCTTCCCGGGCGCACGAACCCGGACCGACGGCGGCGGCGCCGCGCTCAGACGCCCGCTCACTCGTCCCCCTCCGCCGGCTGATCCGTACCCAGCTGTTCCGCGATGCGCGCGAACTGCTCGACCACCAGCGTCTCCCCACGCGCACTCGGGTCGATACCCGCGGCACGGAGCGCCGCCTCCGCGGCGACCCCCGAGCCGAACAGCCCGGACAGCGCGGCCCGCAGGGTCTTGCGGCGCTGCGCGAACGCGGTGTCGACGACCTTGAAGACCTGTTCGCGCGGCGCGGTGGTCGACGGCGGCTCCCTGCGCTCGAGGTACACGAGCGCGGAGTCGACGTTCGGGGCGGGCCAGAAGACGTTGCGCCCGATGGTCCCGGCCCGGCGGGCCGACGCGTACCAGGCGGCCTTCACCGACGGGATGCCGTAGATCTTGGAACCCGGCACGGCGGCGATCCGGTCGGCCACCTCCGCCTGGACCATCACGAGCACGCGTTCCAGCGAGTCGAACCGCTCCAGCATGGTGAGCAGCACGGGGACCGCCACGTTGTACGGGAGGTTCGCCACGAGCGCCGTCGGCGGGGCACCGGGCAGGGTGGTGACGTCCAGCGCGTCGGAGAGCACGACCTCGAAGTCGGCGTCCGGGAACCGGTCCCGCACGGTCTCGGCGATCTGCCCGGCCAGGAGCCGGTCGATCTCGATGGCCACCACAGAGGCTCCGGCCTCGACCAGGCCAAGAGTCAGGGAGCCCAGCCCGGGTCCGACCTCGACCACGCGCTCACCGGGCTTCAGCCCGGCGATCCGCACGATCTTGCGGACCGTGCCGCCGTCGTGCAGGAAGTTCTGGCCGAGCGTCTTCGTGGGCCGAACGCCCAAACGCCCTGCCAGGTCGCGGATCTCCGCGGGACCGAGCAGGGCGTTTGAGGTTTCGTTCATGCAGGCGAGCCTATCTGGAGCGTTCGTGCGGAGCGCACTCGGAGGTGGGACGCAGCGAAGCAAGTCCCGCCGGAGAGGGCGCGCAGCACAAGAGCGACCTAGGGCTGGATCAGTACCAACCCACCGACTCCGAGTGGCCCCACGCACCGCACGGCGTGCCGTAGCGGTCCGCGATGTAGCCGAGACCCCACTCGATCTGCGTGGCCGGGTTGGTCGCCCAGTCCGCACCGGCGGAGGCCATCTTGTCGCCCGGCAGCGCCTGCGCGATGCCGTAGGCGCCCGACGACGGGTTGGCCGCCAGGTGGTTCCAGCCGGACTCGCGCTCCCACAGGAGGTCGAGGCAGGTCCACTCCTCGCCGGTCCAGCCACGAGCGGCGGCCATCTGCTGGCCGATCTCCCTGGCGGAGCCCGCAGGCACCGGGGAGCTCTTGGTGGGCTCTACGTCGGCGGTGGCTTCCTCCGCGACGGGACGCTCCTTGGTGCCCTCGACGACGACGCGGTCGACCGGCTTCTTGGTGACCGCGTTGGAGAGCTCCTTGCGGGACACGATCTCGCCGTCGACCATACGCACCAGGACGACCCGGGTGCGCACACCCTGCTCGCCCTCGGTCCGGACCAGGTTGTCCTCGTCCTCGTAGCGGTCGTCGTCCTGGACGGTCTTCGTGTCGAAGTCCAGGTTGGCCTTCCTGGTGACCTTCTTGCTCTCGACACGCTGCACCTGGATGGCGACGTCGGCGCCAGCCTTCTCGGCGGACGTCGCGTCCTTGGCGGCGATCGCCTTGTCCTGTGCCAGGGAGGCCACCGGGGCGATGCTCACGAGGTCGTCCTTGTCGAGCTCGACCTCGAGGCCGTCGAGCACCTCGTCGACGCTCGCCGAGTGGTCCTCGACCACACGGGTGGTGCCGTCGGCGACTACTGCGACGGGGCCGTCGTCGTTCAGGCGGAGCGGGAGGGAGGCGCGGTCGCCGGAGCGGGACGCCACCAGTGCGACGTCGCCGCCGCGCTCGGCGAGGGTCGTCAGCGCCTCTCCCGCGTCGGTGACGGTGACCCACACGTCACGCTCCGCGTCGCCGTCGGTCATGGTGACCTGGCGGGCGTAGCGGACGACTACCTGGTCGCCGTCGGAGAGCTTGGCATCGGTTCCGGGGGCGACGACGTCACGCTCGCCCAGGCGGACACCTTGCGACTCGAGCATGCCCGCGACGGAACCGGCGTAGGTGGTGATGGTCTTGGTGGTGCCGTCGACGTCCAACGTGACGGTCTTCTGTACCTCGGCGAAGGCGACCGAACCGGACGCGACGATCGCGACGGCCGAGAGGCCGGCGATCAGCGGCCAACGACGGCGATGCTTCGAGGGGGTGTCCTGAGGTGCTACAGCCTCGGACTCTGAGTTGATGCTGGGGATGGAGCCAGAACTCTGCTGCTCAAAACGGGGGTTCACTCGTGTCCAGTCGTCGGACGTCCCGGGCACGGGCGGCGAGGCGGGCATCCCGTTTGGGGCGAGATTCCCTACCACGAAGCGGCCGAACAGGCCCTGCAGCTCTTGCGAGCCGTCGCGGTCTCGACCGGCCGATCCGGCGGTCTCACACTGCCCGCGAGGTTCCGCGTCCAGTGCCGTCCTGCCGCCGCTGGAGTGCCGTGGCCTACACCACGTGACACCCCCGCGCCAGCGAGGACAACCGAAAGTAACTGATTTGTTACCGCTCGGCCAACCATCTTTGTGGGTTGCAACTGTGTTGTCGGTCACTCGTTCAGGACAAGCGTCCAACTCGTGGGAGGCCCCGAACGGGGCCCGCGGGAGGGGCCGCGACCGGGCGGACAGTGGATCTCCGCAGGCCAGGATGGGCGCGGAGGCCGCGGGGCGACGCCGACACGGCCGCCGCCCCGCGCCCTCGCGGCCCCTCCGACCGTTAGTCGGAATCCGGCGTCGAATCCGGTTTCGGCTCAGAATCCGGTTCTGGTTCCGGCTTCGGCTCGGGCTCCGAGCCTGACTTCGAATCGGGCTTCGAGTCGGACCTCGAGTCGGACTTCGAGTCGGACTTCGACTTGGGCTTCGGTTCCGGCTTGGGCTTGGGGCGCTCCTTGGTGCCGTACACGATCACCTTGTCCACAGGTGTCCGCGCGACCCAGCTGTTCACCTTCTCCTTGCTCACCACCTTGCCGTCGATCCGGGTGACGTCCCAGGCCGTCACCCGCTTGCCGTCGGCGCCCTCGGACGCCAGGTACGGGCCCAGGTCCGCGTAGTGGCCCGGATCCGTCGTGGTCACCGTCTCGTACGGGATCCTGCTGGCGACCTCCTCGATCGTGGCCTTGACCTCCTTGACGAGGACGGTCACCACCGGCTCGCTCTGCCCGCGCACGTCCCGGTGCAGGACGGATACCCGGTCGTCGCTGTCGACGGCAGCGTCCTGGGCTGCGAGCAGCTCGTCGAGCCGCACGGAGCCGTCGGCCACCCGCCGTACCTCCCCGCCGATCGCCAGGTGCACGGGACCGTCGACGTCGAGCTGCATCGGGAGCGTCACCCGACCTTCGGCCCGCGTCGGGACCAGGACCACCGTGCCGTCCCCTCGCGAGAGCTGGGTCAGCGCCTCGTCGGCGTCGAGTGCCGTCACCCATGCGGTCCGCTCCCCGCCGTCGGCCCACACGGCGACCTTGTGGCCGTAGCGCACCACCACCGTGCCGCCGTCACGCAGCGCACCGTCGAGGCCCGGTGTCACGGCGTCCCGCCCGGTGACCTCGACACCCTGGTCGGTCAGCAGGTCGGCGACGTCACCCTCGAAGGTCTCGACGGAGGTGACCTCGCCGCCGACGTCGAGCGTGACGGTCTTGTGGGCCGCCCCGTAGACCGCGACGCCACCGGCACCGACCAGGGCGACGGTGACGAGGCTCCCGAGGACCACTACCCCGCGGCGACGCCGGGGAGGCCCCGGCGCAGGCGGTGGCGGAGGCGGAGGGGGCGTCGCGAGCGTTGCCCCGTCCTTCGCCACGACCGGCATCGGGCCGGAAGGGTGTCCGGGCGGAAGAGTGTCCATCACCTCGGAGCGGGTGTTGGCAATGTCCGCGACGGTCATTCCCGCGGGAAATACCTCGTCCGCCGGCGGCGCCGGGCCGAATTGCGCCGAACCGAAGAAAGGCGAGTCGGAGAAAGGCGCGTCGAACAGTTCTGTGACGCCGGCGTCGCCGTCGGCCTCAGAGTCGGTGAATTGTTGTCCGGGGCTGCCCTGAGCCGGATGCGGAGATGTCACGCGAGTCCAGTCCTCGAGCGGTCCGGGCACGGAAGACAAGACGGCGCGCCTCCCACGCAGCTCCCGCGCGAGGCACGAGCCCGGCCGACCGATCCGGCGGTCCCTGAGACGGTAACTCCGCCGTTACCGAATGCAAGCCGAAAGCGGCAATACGTTCAGCAAAGGGTCCGAAACGCCAAGCAATATCCCAAATGTCGTTTGGAAAGAACGTGGATCAGTACCAACCGATCTCGACCGAGTGCGCCCACGCGCCGCACGGCGTTCCGTAACGCCCGGATATGTAACCGAGGCCCCACTCGATCTGGGTGGCCGGGTTCGTCAGCCAGTCGCTGCCGACCGTTGCCATCTTCGAGCCTGGGTTCGCCTGCGCGATGCCGTACGCGCTGCTGCTCGGGTTGTCGGCATTCCAGCGCCAGCCGCTCTCCTTCTGCCAGAGCTGGTCCAGGCACGAGAACTCGTCGGCGCCCCAGCCGCGCTCGGCCGCCATCGCCTGACCCAGCGCCCGGGCGGAGCCGGGATCCACGGGGGCGGTGGCTACGTCCATGGTCCCCACCACCACCTCCTCGTTCACCGGCTTCCGGGTGACCTTGCGCTCGATCTCGGTGCGTTCGACGACGGCCCCGCCCACGGTCTTCACCGCATACGTCACCCTGACCTCGCCGGCCACGCCCGCGGTGCGGATCGACTCGTAGCCTTCCGGAAGGCTCGGGTCCTCGATCGTCTCGGTCTCGAACGGGAGCACCTCGGTCACCGTGCGCGACGACGAGGCGTCGCGGCTGACCATGACGACCATCCCGTCCACCGCCGCGGCGTCGGGCGGTACGGAGGTGACGTCGCCGTCGGACAGCGTGATACCCGCCTCGCGGAACACGCCGCGCACCGTCGACTGGGTGGTGTGGAACTCGAGCACCGAGCCGTCCACGGCGATGTTGACCTGCTTGACCGTGGAGAACCGGACCGGGTCGCGGTCCAGCCGCGTGGTACGGGAGGCGGTGGCGAGCGCACCGTCGCCACGCGGCCCCAGCGCCGCCAGCAGCTCGCCGACGGTGCCCGCCGTGGTGCGCAGCGTCATGACCTGGCCGTCGAGCTCGACGGTGACCTCACGGCTGGTCCGGACGACCACCGTGCCGCCCTGCCCGATCCTGGAGGAAGCAGCGGGCTGTACGACGTCGTCCCGCCCGAGCTCGACGTGCTGCGATGCGAGGGCCTCGCCGACGGTGTCACCGTAGACGCCCACGGTGTGGAGCTCGCCGTTGTAGTCGATGGTCAGGACGTTCGCGTTGGCGACGTAGACGCCGGTCACAGCGACGAGCGTGCCGACGACGGCGCCACGGACCACCCAGCGGGCCGCTCTGCTCGCGAGCCACGGCCGTGCGTACCTCACCACGAGCACCAGACCGTAACGGAACAATCTCTCTGGGAAAAGCCGTGCGGGTATGAAATGAAATACCGCATTCTTCGTCTCAGCGCGCCATTCTCACCAATTGCCGTAGACCCGCTCCGAGTTCACGGTTATGTCGGTGCACAACGTGCCGAGGTCCTCTTCGAGATGAGCCGCCATCGCCCGGACCGTGTGGGCCGCCGCGAAGGGGGCGTTCGGCTGCCCCCGGAACGGGTGCGGCGTGAGGTAGGGGGCGTCGGTCTCCAGCAGGATCAGCTCCCGCGGCGCCGCCGTCAGGGCGTCCCGCAGATCGTGGTTCGCCTTGAACGTGACCGGTCCCGCGAACGAGAGGTACCAGCCGTTCTCGGCGCAGACGCGGGCCATCTCGGCGTCGCCGCTGAAGCAGTGGAAGACGGTGCGTTCGGGGGCGCCGTCGGCCAGCAGGACCTCGATGACCTGGGCGTGCGCGTCCCGGTCGTGGATCTGCAGGGCGAGGCCCAGCTCCTTGGCCAGGGCGATGTGTGCGCGGAAGCTCGCCCGCTGAGCCTGTTCGCCGCGCGGGCCCGTGCGGAACAGGTCCATGCCTGTCTCGCCGATCGCGCGGATGCGATGGTTGCCCTTGGCCAGGTCGGCGATCTCCGCGATCGCGTCGTCGAGGCTCACCGCATGGTGCTCCTCGGCCTCGGGAGTCAGCCCGTCCGGTCCCACCTCGAGCACCCCGGCATGCAGGGTCGCCTCGTTCGGATGAATAGCCACCGCCCCCACCACCCTGGCCTGTTGAGTGCTGGCTATCTGCGCCGTTCCGGGTGCCGTAGGCCGCAGATAGCCAGCACTCAACGAGGTCAGGAGGTCGGCGGTCCAGCGGGCCGAGGGCAGGTCGCAGCCCACCTGGACCACCCGGTCCACGCCCGCACGCGCCGCGCGGGCCAGGTGGTCGGCCACGGTCGGCGGCCAGGCCTGGCCCGCCGGCTCGCCGTCGGGCGCTGCCTCGGCGAGGACGGCACCGATGTGGTCGAGGTGGGTGTGGTTGTCCACGACGGGTACGGGCAGCGGCTCCGGATCGGCCGGAAATCCGCGCTCCCGCGTGCGCTTCGCCATCTCCGGGTCAGTCCACCGACCCCGCGCCGAACCGCTCGCGGAACCCCTCCAGGTCCTCGTCGCTGATCTTGGCGAACAGCACCGGGGGCACGGTGAAGCTGGCCCCGGCGGGCACGGCGTCGAGCGCGGCCGCCGCTTCCGGGGTCACCCAGGTCGCGGTGTCGCCGTCGAGCGCGAACACCCCGCGCAGCGTCGCCGCGCTCGCCGGGATGAACGGCTCGGAGACCACGGCGTACAGGTGGATCAGGTTCATCGCGGTACGCAGGGTCACGGCAGCCGCGGCCTCGTCCGTCTTGACCTGCTTCCACGGCTCCTTCTCGACGAGGTACGCGTTGCCCGCCGACCAGAGCGCCCGCAGGGCGTTGGCGGCCTTGCGGTACTGCAGGGCCTCCATGTGCTCCTCGAGCTCGGTCAGGAGGCGCGTGACCTCTGCCCCGAGCTTCGCCTCGGCCTCGCCCGGCTCGCCGCCGGCGGGGACGGTGTTCCCGAACCGCTTGGCGGAGAACGTCAGCACCCGGTTCACGAAGTTGCCGAGCGTGTCGGCCAGGTCCTTGTTCACCGTCCCGGCGAAGTGCTCCCACGTGAACGAGGAGTCGTCGGACTCCGGCGCGTTCGCGATCAGGAAGTACCGCCAGTAGTCGGCCGGCAGGATCTCGAGGGCGGCGTCGGTGAAGACGCCGCGCTGCTGCGACGTCGAGAACTTGCCGCCGTAGTACGTCAGCCAGCTGAAGCCCTTGACGTAGTCGACCATCTTCCACGGCTCGCGGACGCCGAGCTGCGTTGCCGGGAACATCACCGTGTGGAACGGGACGTTGTCCTTGGCCATGAACTGCGTGTAGCGGACGTCGGCGGCCTCGTACCACCAGGACTTCCAGTCCCGCGTCTCGCCGTCGGGAGCGGCGTCCGCCCACTCCTTGGTGGCGCCGATGTACTCGATCGGGGCGTCGAACCAGACGTAGAAGACCTTGCCGTCGGCGGCGAGCTCCGGCCAGGTGTCGGCCGGGACCGGGACGCCCCACTCCAGGTCACGCGTGATGGCGCGGTCGTGCAGTCCCTCGGCGAGCCACTTGCGCGCGATCGACGTCGACAGCAGCGGCCACTCCTTGCTGTTCTCGTCGATCCACGCCTCGACCTCGCCCTGCAGCTTCGACTGCAGCAGGAACAGGTGCGTCGTCTCGCGCACCTCGAGATCGGTGGAGCCGCTGATCGCCGAGCGGGGGTTGATCAGGTCGGTCGGGTCCAGCACGCGGGTGCAGTTCTCGCACTGGTCGCCGCGCGCCTTGTCGTAGCCGCAGTGCGGGCAGGTGCCCTCGACGTAACGGTCGGGCAGGAAGCGCCCGTCGACCGGCGAGTAGACCTGCCGGATGGCGCGCTCCTCGATGAACCCGTTCTCGTGCAGGCGCCGTGCGAAGTGCTGTGTGATCTCGGCGTTCTGCGGCGACGAGCTGCGCCCGAAGTAGTCGAACGTCAGGCCGAAGCCGTCGTAGATCTCCTTCTGCGTCTCGTGCGCCCCGGCGCAGAACTCGGCGACGGGCTGGCCGGCCTTCGCGGCGGCGAGCTCCGCGGGCGTGCCGTGCTCGTCGGTGGCGCAGATGTACAGCACGTCGTGGCCGCGTTGCCGCAGATAACGCGCGTAGACGTCAGCCGGGAGCATCGACCCGACCATGTTCCCCAGGTGCTTGATGCCGTTGATGTACGGAAGCGCACTGGTGACAAGGTGGCGAGCCATCGCTGGATGCTCCAATTCGTAAGGACGGGAAAACTGCTCTCCAATCCTAGAGCCCCGCGCCCAGCGGAATACGCCGGTGGCTGTGGTCCCTGGATCACTCCGCCGGCGTCAGCGTGACCCGCAGCATCCTGTCGTCGACCAATGGGCCATCCGGAGTCTCCCTCATCGGCTCACCCCTGCCGTCTGTGTTGCTCGTCAGCACGTAGAGCTCGCCGTCAGGCCCCGCGTGAACCGCCCTGAGCCTGCCGAACTCCCCCTCCAACAGCGCTTGCGGCTCCCCGAACCCGGGGCTCTCGCCGTCCGCCACTGCCGCGGCATCCCCGAGCAGCGGCACGCGCCACAGGCGCTCGCCCCGCAGGGAAGCCAGGTACACGGCCTCCTCGGTGACGGCGATGCCCGACGGCGACGCCTCCGACGTCGGCCACCAGGCCACGGGGTCGATGAACCCGGCCTCGTCGCCCGGGCCCTCGACCTCGGGCCAGCCGTAGTTGCCGCCGGGCTCTATGACGTTCAGCTCGTCGAGCTCGTCCTGGCCGAACTCACCGGCGAACATCCGCCCGCTGGGGTCCCAGCCGAGGCCCTGCACGTTGCGGTGGCCCATCGACCACACCGGCGAGCCCGCATCCGGGTTGCCGGGCGCCGGCTCGCCGTCGGGCGTGACGCGTAGGATCTTGCCGGCCAGCGACTCCGGGTCCTGCGCGTTGGCGGGGTCACCGGCGTCGCCCGTGGCGACGTACAGGTAGCCGTCCGGCCCGAACGCTATCCGGCCGCCGTTGTGGTTCGAGGCCTTGGGGATGCCGTCGAGGACGGTCGTGAGGTCGCGCAGGACTCCGCTGTCGAGGTCCAGCTCGGCCCGTAGCACGGCGTTGTCCGTCTCCCCCGTGCGGTACAGGAAGACCGCGATCACCGGGCCGGCGTCCTCCGGGTCCACGGTCACGCCCAGGAGCCCGCCCTCGCCCTCGGCCACGGTCTGCTCGGCGAGCTCCTGCGCTCCGCTCGACCAGGCGAGGTACTCGACACCACCGTTCTCGGCACCATCGCTCGGGTGGACCCTCGCGAGCATGGCGTCGTCCCGCATCGTGACGAGGAAGCTGTCGTCCGGCAGCGGGGCCAAGGCCCACGGGACCGGGAGCTCCTGCGAGACCACCTCGACGTCGGTGGTCACCTGCCCGTCCCAGGGTTCGCCGCCCGACGCCGGGTCTGACGCCGTGGAGGGCACCGAGGCGGTCGGGCTCGGCGACACGACGCCCGGTTCAGGCGAACCGGTGCAGCCGAGGAGCAGCAGGGCCACACCCGCCGACCCAGCGATGGCAGAACCGGAGCGCCGCGGCCTGGAGGTGATGGAGTCCATGCCCCATCCAAGCACCCTGCGGCTGCGGCCCCGCCGGAAATTCGCGACCCCTACACACTGCCTCCCGTCGTCGGCGTGTCGCATGCAGTGTGCTGGGCTGGACGGTCAGGGCAGGCCCCCCGCCGCGGTGGCAGAGTAGAAGCATGAGCCTCACCGAGTCCGAGCCCGCACGGCGGGCCCTCGTTGTCGTCGACGTCCAGCCCACGTTCTGCGAGGGTGGCGAGCTCGCCACCGAGGGCGCGAACGAGATAGCGCACCGCGTCGCGGCCTATGCCGCCGCCCACCGCGACCGGTACGCCACGGTCGTGACCACACAGGACTGGCACATCGACCCGGGCGAGCACTTCAGCGAGACCCCCGACTTCGTCGACTCCTGGCCGGCCCACGGCATCGCCGGCACGCCCAACGCCGAGCTGCATCCCGCGCTGGCCGACCTCGACCCCGACGTCCGGCTCAAGAAGGGCCAGTACTCGCACGGGTACTCGGGCTTCGAGGGCGCGGACGAGCACGGCCGCACCCTCGCGACGGTTCTGGAGGACGCCGGGATCACCGCCGTCGACGTCGTGGGTCTCGTGGAGTCGCACTGCGTCAAGCACACCGCGCTCGACGCCCGCCGCGCGGGCCTGGCGGCGCGGGTGCTGACCGATCTGACGATCCCCGTGTCGGAGGCGCAGGGCGAGGTCGCGGAGAGGGAGCTGACGGCCGCGGGGGTGGACCTGCGCGACTCGTCCGCCGTCTGATCGCGGTGTGCGGTCAGATCCAGCTCGGTAGCACCATGAGCCGCTGCCAGTAGTCGTACGGCACCGGCATCGCCGTCCAGATCGGGTAGTAGAGCACGCTCACGCCCACGATGAGCACCACCACCACAGCCGCGAGCCAGCACACTATGCGCCGGTCACCGCTCCTGCGCGAGGTCCGTTCGATCCCTACGGCCAGCAGGTACACGAGGGTCAGGATCACGAACGGCGTGAACACGATCGTGTAGAACGTGAAGATGGTCCGGTCGGCCAGCGGCCACGAGTACTGGAACCAGGGCAGCCAGCCCGCGGCGATCCCCGTCAGGGCGGCGGCGCCACGCCAGTCGCGGAACCGGACGGCGAGCACCAGCACGATGGGGATCGCCACCGCGCCCAGCCACCACAGGAGTGGGTTGCCGAGCGACGTCACGGCGGTCGCGCAGTCGCTCACGGCGTCGGCGGGGCAGGGGCCCTGGCCCGGCGTGTACTTGTCCCAGTAGAACGACGTCGGCCGCCATTGCACTATCCAGCCCAGCGGGTGCGACGCGTAGTTGTGGTCCGAGTCCAGGCCCGTATGGAAGTCCCACATCATGTGGTGGTACTCCCACAGCGACCGCCCGGCCTCCCAGGCGCCCTGCGCCCATCCCCAGTCGGGCCACCAGGTCGGTGGTGCGACACCGTTCACCTCGGCCCAGTTGCGCAGGTAGGACTTCGGGTGCGCGAACCAGGCGGACCAGGACGCGATGTAGACGGCGACCACGGTGGGCAGCATGATCAGGGCGGCCGGGACGGCGTCGACCACCAGCGCGTCCTCCCACCAGCGCTCGACGCCCGCGGTGCGCCGCGCCGTCATGTCCCAGACGACTGTGAGCACGCAGAACGCCGCGACGAAGTACAGGCCCGACCACTTGACGCCGCACGCGAGGCCCAGCGACACCGCGGCCGCGAACCGCCAGCCGCGGAACCCGAGCCGCGGACCGTACTTGCCGATCGCACCGCCGGCGTCGACGATCTGCGCCACGCGGTCGGCGAGCCGCCGTCGGGCCCACTCCCGGTCCAGCACCAGGCAACCGAACGCGACCAGGACCCAGAACATGAGGAACTGGTCCAGCAGGCCGGTGCGCGAGTGCACTATCGCCTCGCCGTCGACCGCGAGCAGCAGACCCGCGACCAGACCCAGCATGGTGGACGAGAACATGCGGCGGGCGATGCGCACCATCAGCAGCACGGCCAGGATGCCGATCACGGCGCTGGCGATGCGCCAGTGCATCGGGTCCTGCGCCCCGCCCATGAGGCGCATCCCGATGGCGATCATCCACTTGCCGACCGGCGGATGGACCACGTACTCGGCCTCGTCGGTCTTGTACGAGCTGACGTCGCCCGCCTCGAACGCCGGGTTCGGCTTGTCGGGCCACGCCGCCTCGAAGCCGAGGCTGGCCAGCGACCAGCCCTCCTTGACGTAGTAGGTCTCGTCGAAGACCAGCTTGCCCGGGCGCCCGAGCTCCCACAGCCGCGCTCCGGCGGCGATCGCCGTCACCACGAGCGCGCCGAGCACGCCCCAGAACCGGTCGGAGACGCTCCGCCCGAGCGCGAGGCGGCGCTCGCCCAGCAGATCCCGCAGGAGCTGGTCGCGCAGCGGGGGTTCGGGCTCCGCAGCCCGCTGTCCGACGGCGGGGAACGACCCGGTGCGCGTCATGTGGCCGCCGACGACCTCACGGCGCATGTGCGCGCCGTACGTTCCGGGCAGAGCCTGCTCCGTTGCGGCGAAATGCGCTCCTGTGGCGTCAGGCTGCTGAGACACCGGGCCAGCATAGAGCGTGGGACCCTGTGCTTCATGACCGAACCGTCCCTGGTTCCCGGGCCCGCGCCCGAGGCCGGCTCCCTCGTCCTGGCCGCCACGCCGATCGGCAACACGGAGGACGCCTCACCGCGACTGATCCGCCTGCTGGCCCAGGCCGACGTCGTGGCGGCGGAGGACACCCGCCGCCTGCACGGGCTGGTCGGCCGGCTCGGCGTCGAGGTGCGCGGCCGGGTGACCAGCTACCACGAGCACAACGAGACGGCCCGGGCCGACGAGCTGCTCGACGTGGTCGCCGGGGGCGGCACGGTGGTGGTCGTGACCGACGCCGGGATGCCTTCCGTCTCGGACCCGGGGTACCGGATCGTGGAGCGCGCCATCGAGCGCGACCTGCGGGTCACCGCTGCCCCCGGGCCGAGTGCCGTGCTGACGGCGCTGGCGCTCTCCGGCATGCCGA
Source organism: Promicromonospora alba (assembly GCF_042654905.1). NCBI lineage: Bacteria > Bacillati > Actinomycetota > Actinomycetes > Micrococcales > Promicromonosporaceae > Promicromonospora > Promicromonospora alba. The sequence goes on along the minus strand of NZ_JBHSFI010000008.1, from coordinate 455,804 downwards.
CCGACCGCTTCACCTTCGAGGGCTTCCTGCCGCGCAAGGCAGGCGACCGCGCCCGGACGCTCGGCGCCCTGGCCACCGAGCCGCGCACGATGGTGTTCTTCGAGGCGCCGCACCGGATAGCGGAGACGCTGGCCGCCATGGCCGTCGCGTTCGGGGAGACCCGGCCCGCCGCCGTCGCGCGTGAGCTCACCAAGACCTACGAGGAGGTGCTGCGCGGCCCGCTGGCGGACCTCGCCGAGCGGGCAGCGGCGGAGCAGCTCCGCGGCGAGATCTGCGTGGTGGTCAGCGGCGCACCCGAGGTGCAAGCGAGCGTGGACGACGTGGTGGGCGAGGTCCTGGAACGGGTCGCAGCCGGTGAACGCCTCAAGGCGGCGGTGGCCGAGGTGGCGGAGACGGCAGGCGTCCCGAAGCGGGACCTCTACGCGGCCGCGCTGGCCGCCCGCCCCGCGAAGCCCGCGAAGTAGAGCGCCTGTCCGGACGCCCGCTCTACTTCGCCAACAGGCCGTCGGCGAAGTAGAGCGTGTGTCCGGACAGGCGCTCTACTTCGGCGACGTCACCAGTCGATCTGGGGGGTGGGGTGGTAGGCCGCGTTCTCGCGGCGCCAGGTGGCCGCCTCGACCGCCACGCGGGCACGGAACGACTCCCAGTCCTTCGCCTCCGGCTGCGACCACGCGATCTCGGCCACCGCGGCGAGCCGGGGCAGCAGCATCGAGAACAGGTCGTCACGGTTCAACAGGGTCTCGGTCCAGACGGCGGCCGAGACGCCCTCGATCGCCGACTCGGGCAGGCCGTCGATCAGGGCCGCCGGGTCCCAGTCGTAGGAGTCGTGCAGCTCGACGAACGCCGCCCAGGCCTGGCCCAGCGGATGCTCGGGCGTGTACTTCATGTCGAGGTACGCCCGGTCCGCCGGTGACATCACGAACTTCGCGCCGGCCTGCGCGGCGCGCACGAACGGCGCGTGGTCCGGCCGGGTGTCCCAGTACTGCAGGATCGTGCCGGGCCGGACGAGTGCGGGCTGCTCGCCGTCGGCCGCCCCGGCATCAGTGCCCGACGCCGCGGCGTCACCCGCCAGCGCCGCAGCCGCCGCCTGGTCGCCGTGCGCGGAGCCCCCGGCCTCCTGCCAGGCGACCGGCGTCTTGCCCGCACCCGCGATGATCTCCTGGCACAGCACCACGAACCGGCCGAACTCCTCGGGCTGCATCACCAGCACCTCGTCGCCGCCGAAGTGCACCCATGGCCCCAGCGTCATGCGCGCGACGTCGCTGAACACGTCCCGCAGGAACGGCTCGGTGGCCGGCAGGTCGAGGTGCAGCTTCGAGAAGCCGACCTCGATCCCGTCATAGGTGTCTGTCGGCTCGCCAGACGGCATGAGCTCGCCGTAAGCGTGGGTCGCCGCGTTGACGTGCCCGGGGACGTCGATCTCCGGCACGACGACGATCTCCCGCTCGGCCGCGTACTCCTGCAGCTCGCGGTACTCCCGCGCGGTGAGGAAACCGCCCGTCGCGCCCGACACCGCACCCTGCGACGACTTCTCCGTCAGCGCGGGCCGGGACGGGATCTCCAGCCGCCAGCCCTGGTCGTCGGTCAGATGCAGGTGCAGGCGGTTCATCTTGTACGAGCCGACGAGGTCAACGACGGCCCGCAGGTCCGCCGGCCCGAACCAGTGCCGCACCACGTCCAGCGACAGCCCGCGCCACGCGTACCGCGGCTCGTCCCGCACGACGACGGCGCCCACCTCGAGCGGCACGCCGGCCTCCCGGCGGGCGGCGGCGACGAGCTGCCGCAGCGTGCGCACGCCGTGCAGCAGGCCGCTCCGCTCGGGCGCCGCGACGGTCACGCCGTCGGCGGTCACGGTCAGCGTGTAGCGCTCGGGGTTGCTGGAGCCCGCGGGGCCCGCCGCGGGATCCGGCGTCAGGGCCACGGGAACCCCGCCGTCCGGCACCACCAGGGCGCCGGCGGCGGCGAGGAGCTCGCCCGCGAGACCCGCGACCGCGCCGTCAGCCGCGTGGACGGTGACCGTCGTGAGGTCCAGCACCCCCTCGGCCGGCTCGAGCTCGACAGGTGCTGGGATGACGGCGTCGGCGACGATGCCCGCGCCGCTGCTCACGGTGGTCACGATTGTTAGGGCCCCTTCGCTCCGATGGTTGCCCGCAGTTTCGCAGGTTCAGCTTGCGGAGACCAGACCCAGGAGCGGTTCGGTGGGCATGATGCTGGCGGGGTCGGCCGGGACCGCGCTGGGCGCGGACCAGCCCAGGACGGCGCCCCGGGGGAGGTCGGCGGCGACGTCGGCCCAGACGCCGTCCGCCGTGGCCTGCCCCTCGGCCGGACCCGCGGCGGTGAAGACGACCGCCACCTGCGGCGGGACCCGCAGAGCCGACCGGTCCACCACCGACGCCGCCGTCGACTGGTGCACCTCCAGCATGATCTGCGGCAGGCCGCGCGCCGTCGCCATCGCGGCGAGCCGGTCGACCACCGCCTGCAGCTCCGCGACGGGCACCGCGCCCGCCTCCGCACCGTTGCCGGCCACCCGGAACTCCGGGTGCACCGACAGGCCGACGCCCGGCTTGGCCAGCAGCGGCTCGATCTCCTTGAGCTTCGCGGCCAGCGGCTTGTTGCCGGGCGCGACGTCGAGCAGCACGAGCTGGCCCGCCTCGCGGATCGCGTCGACCGCCTGGGTGAGCACGTCCAGGGGCTGCTCGTCGACGTAGTCGCCGTCCTCCCCCGCCGCGCCGGATCGCATGCTCGCGGTGATGGTGACCAGGGGCGTGCCGCCCAGCAGCTCGCCGTTGGCAGCGGCTCCGGCCACGGCACCGGTAGCTGCGGCGGCCGGGTCGGTGGAACCGGCGGGCACGGTGTACGACGTCGATACGTACCGGCCGGGGAACAGCTGCAGCGCGCCGTCGGGCAGCGTCGTGCCCGACGTCGCCATGGTCACCTGCCAGCCCAGGTCGTCGGCCGAGCCGAACTCGCTGCCGATCCCGACCACACCGAGCGGCTGGAGCGTACGGATGGTCTCGACGGTCTCCGGTCCGGCGACGACGCTGCCGCCCGGGACCATTACCGGGACCGCTCCGGCGGCGAGCGCGGTGCCGATCGCCGCCTCCTGGCCGACCTTCGGGTCGACCGCCACGAGGATCTCCTGCAGCAGCTCCGGGTCCGCGACGTCGGGGATCTCCGAACGGAGCCTGTCCACCTTGTTCGCATCGAGGCGGTCGGCAGTGGGTATCTCGACCTTGGTCACGTTCTGCTTCTTGTCGTCCCCGCCACCACGACCCGCGGAGGCAGCGGCCTCGGCGGCCGCGCTGAGCGCACCCGGGTCGAACCGGACGACGTCCGCCTTGCCGGTGGCCTCCCCGGCGGCGGCGACCGCCGCCTCGTCACCGATGACGACGACGGTGCTCACGCCGAGCCGTTCGAGCTCCGTGACGAGGTTGTCGTCGGAGACACCACCGTCGCTGAGGAGCACGGGGGCGGTGACAGCGACTCCCGTGGCCGCGGCGGTCGCGCGCGCGTCGTCGTCGTCGGCCGATGCGAGCACGGCGACGGGCGACGCGTGGAAGAAGGCCTGGCTCGCGGTGAGCGCGAGCTCTGCGGGGTCGGTCGAGTTGAGCACGAGCGCCGGCCCGGATGGTTCACGGACCTGAAAGTTCTCCCCCGTCCTGCCGTCGACGCCCTCGGCCGTCGGCACCGCGCAGCCGGCGAGGACGAGGGCGGCTGCCGCGAGCAGAGCCGCAGCGGACGCAGATCGGTGGTGCGGGACGAATCGGGCGTTCCGGATGACCACGGATCACATTCTCCCCCACGACGCCGGGATGTGGAAACCCCGGGGTGGCGGCGAACCCAACGCCGGCTGACTCCCGGGTGAACAGGTCGGACCCGAACGAGGCGAGGTAGACGAACCCGTCAGTACACCTCCGCGTAGACTGTTCGTTCCGATCATCCGGAACGAACACGGAAGCAGATGGCGCGATGAGCACCACCACATCGAGCGGCCCGACCACCCGGGACCGCATCCTCGACGCGGCGACCGAGCTGTTCTACTCGCAGGGGATCCGCGCGGTGAGCGCCGACAAGATCATCGAGCGCGCCGGGATCACGAAGGTCACCTTCTACCGCCACTTCCGCACCAAGGACACGCTGGTGGTGGCCTATCTCGAACGGCAGGCAGCCTGGGAGCGCCAGGCGCTCGAGGGCGTACGCGCGGCTACCGGCGACGACGCCGAGGTCCTCCGCCGGTTCGCCCGCGCCGTCGGTACCGAGACGTGCCGCCCGGGTTTCCGCGGCTGCTCGTTCATCAACGCCGCCGCCGAGTACGCCGACCCGGGCAGCCCGGTCCGGAAGACCGTCGCGGAGCACCGCGCCTGGTACCGGCAGACCTTCGCCGCGATGGCGGGGCGGCTGGGCGTGGCCGACCCCGAGCAGGCGGCCGACGAGCTGATGATGCTGCGCGACGGCGCCATGCTGACCGGCTACCTCGACGACCCGTCCCGGGTGGGCACCGCCCTGGAGCGCGCGATCTTCGCGGTGGTCGACGCCGCCCGGGCCGGCTCGCCCACGTAGACCGCACCCTGCTCCGACCTGCGCGAGCCCGCCGCCATCGCACGTGGCGGCGGGCTCGCGCCGCTCTTCGCCACGACCCCGTTCGGACCGCTACTTGTGCCGAGCCACATTCACCCCTTACGGTAGACGTACTAGTTCGTCTACATGGTTGGCGCTGCACGCGCGCCGGCCTCGAGAAGGAGCGCAACATGGCTGACAGCATCTACACGGCGGTCGCGACGTCTACGGGAGACGGCCGCCGCGGAGGCCAGGTCGTGTCCGACGACGGCGTGCTGGACCTCAAGCTGGCCATCCCCACCGCGATGGGCGGGTCGGGCGAAGGCACCAACCCGGAGCAGATGTTCGCCGCCGGCTGGGCGGCGTGCTTCCACAGCGCGCTGAAGTCCGTGGCCGCAGCGCACAAGGTGCAGATCAACGACTCCGCGGTCGTCGCCGAGGTCGGCATCGCTCCGCTGGACGGCGGCGGCTACGGCCTGAGCGCCGCGCTGCACGTCGAGGTCTCCGGGGTGGACCAGGAGACCGCCGACAAGCTGGTCGAGGGCGCGCACGCCATGTGCCCGTACTCGAACGCCACCCGCGGCAACATCCCGGTGACGGTCGACACGACCATCGCCTGAGCCGGAGGCGCAGCGGAGGGTGCGGGCCGAGGAACGAGGCACGCGCCCGGAGCGGAACCGCAGGCTCGGGCGAGCTTGAGCGCCGGTGTCAGAGGCTCAGGTCACCATGGTGACCTGAGCCTCTGACACGTCCGCCCTCGTCGAGAAGGAATCGCATGCCGTTCGCCGACCAGCTCATCAGTGACCGCACGGCCACCACCCTCACCGAGGCCGTGGCCGCGGCGGCTCCAGGCGTCGCCCTGCACGCGCTGCCCGCGACGGCCGGCCGGCTCGGTGAGCTCGCGCTCCGCGAACGGGCGGACCTCTTGCGCGACGCGCTGCTGGCCGACCTGCCGGGCGGATACGCGGACCTCGCGCGCGTGGTCCGCGCGGCGCGCGACGGCGCGACGCCGTTCACCGGCTGGCTGATCTGGCCCGTCACGAGCGCCGTGGCGGCCAGGGCCGTCGAGGAGAGGACGGACGCGGCCTTCGACGACGCGATGGCTCTCCTGGCCGAGCTCACCGGGCGCCTCACCGCGGAGTTCGCGGTGCGCACCCTCCTGCGCCACGACCTGGACCGCGCCCTCGGCATCGCCGCGGGCTGGGCCCGGTCGGACGACGTCGACGTCCGCAGGCTGGCCAGCGAGGGCACGCGCCCGTACCTGCCCTGGGCGGTGCGCGTGCCGGAGCTGCTCGCGCGCCCCGGGGCGACGGTCCCCGTCCTCGACGCCCTCTACCGGGACGAGAGCGACTACGTGCGCCGCTCCGTCGCCAACCACCTGAATGACCTGAGCCGCGACCATCCCGGGCTGGTGGTCGACACGGCCGGGCGCTGGCTCGCCGAACCCGTCGCGACGACCCAGGGCCTCGTCCGGCATGCGCTCCGCACGCTGGTCAAGCGCGGACATCCGGGCGCCCTCGGGCTGCTCGGGTTCGCCCCCGCCGCGCTCGAGATCGACGGCCCGGTGCTCGACGGCGACCGCGTGCCGTTCGGCGGCACGCTCCGGTTCACGGCGGAGGTCCGCAACGTCGGCGCCGAGGAGGCTCGGCTGTCCATCGACTACGTCGTCCACCATCAGAAGGCCAACGGCTCCCAGACTGCCAAGACGTTCAAGCTGGCCACCCGGACCCTCGCGCCCGGCGAGCAGGTGCGGCTCAGCCGTGAGCACTCGTTCCGGCCGATTACTACCCGCCGCTACTACCCGGGGCCGCACGCCGTCGCGCTCCAGGTCAACGGCGTCGCCACGGAGCTGGCCTCGTTCGAGCTGGACCGGCCGGCCGGCGTCTGACCGGCGGCGCGGGAACGTTGGGCGACGTCCGGGTGATCCCGGCCGCATCCGAGCCCTGTCCTCCCCGATCACGTTGCACTAGCGTCTTTCCAGCACGGCGCATGGACTGACATGTCCTTCGGGGGGAGAGACGACAGGTGCAGAGCGGGCAGATCATCGGCGACCGCTACCGGCTCGAGGAACGCCTCGGCTCCGGCGGCCACGGCGAGGTATGGCGGGCCGCCGACCTCCGGCTGCACGAGCGGCCGGTGGCACTCAAGCGCACGCGGTACGAGGGCGACGACGACGGCGCTGACCGGGTCCGCCGCGAGGCCCGGACCCTCTCCCGGATCAACCACCCGCACGTGGTCGCCGTGCACGACGTGGTCGACGACGGCGGCGAGGTCTGGGTGGTCATGGAGTACGTGGCCGGCCGGCCGCTCTCCAAGATCGGGCGGGTCACCGTCGAGGAGGCCGCCCGCTACGGCGCCCAGCTCGCCGGCGGCCTCGAGGCGGTCCACGCCCACCGGATCCTGCACCGCGACATCAAGCCGGCGAACGTCCTGGTGACCGACGACGGGTTCGCGAAGCTCGCGGACTTCGGCATCTCCCGCGCGCTGCACAACGACGAGACGGTCACCGCAACGGGCGCCCTCACCGGGACCCCGGGCTATCTGGCGCCAGAGGTAGCCAAGGGCGAGCGGTTCACCGAGGCCTCCGACGTCTGGTCGCTCGGCGCGACCCTGTACTACACGCTCGAGGGCACCACGCCGTTCGGCGACGACAACGCGCACGCCCTGCTGTGGAAGACGGTCTCCGAGGAGGTCAGGCCGCCCACGAGGGCAGGCCGGATGTCGCCCGTCATGCTGCGGATGCTGGCCAAGAAGCCCGGCGGCCGGCCGCACCTCCGCGAGGCGCGGCGGGAGCTGGCGATCCTGGCCGGCGACCCGACGACGGGTGTCGGACCGGCACTGGCCGGAGCCCCGCGACGCCCGCGGTGGCTCCTCGCAGCGGTCGCCGCCGCCGTCGTGCTGGTTGCCGCGATCTCCACCGCGATCTGGGTCGCCGTGGACCGCGGCAACACGCCCGTCGCGGGAGCGGACACGGGCAGCGGCGACGGCGACGGCGGCCCCGATCCAGAGCGCGCGGCCGGGGAGAACACCAGCATCGTCGGCGACCCGGCGACCGCCGACCCGTGCGCGCTCCTCGACGTCGAGTCGCTCGGCGCGTTCGGCCAGACCCGGATCCGTACCGACAACGGCGACCTCAACAGCTGCGACGTCGTCGTGACGAGGGACGACGGTGCGCTGATCGTGGCCGGCCTGACGATCTGGCACAACAGCGCGGAGCCCGACGAGCCGAACCGGCAGGTCGGCGAGATCACCGTGGTGAACGACGAGTCCGACCTGCCCGAGGAGTGCAGCCGCGACCTCTACCTGCCCGGCGGCGACTACAACATCACGCTGGACGTGTGGCAGGAGACGTGGAACGAGCCGGCGGGGGCGGGCGAGGTCGACAATCTCTGCGAGATCGCCGACGCGAACCTGGACCACACCACCACCCTGCTCAACGAGGGTCAGGTCCCCCGCCGCACATGGGAACCCGCCGCGGGCTCGCTCTACACGCAGAGCGCGTGCGACCTGCTCGCCGGGGAGCCGCTCGAACGCCTGCCCGGCAATGCCGCCCGTCCCGTCGTCGGGTTCGCCGAGTGGGACTGCCAGTGGGACGTCGACGACGGCACGGAGCTGCGGGTGCTGTTCCAGCACAGCGACCCGCTCTCGGAAGACAGCGGCGAGCGCTTCGTCCTCAGCGGGCACGAGGTGTTCAACGAGGGCGACTCGTGGTCGGAGGACTCGTGCCTGGTCTCCATCGTCAACCGCGTGGCGGTCAGCAGGGACGGTGACGGCGACATCGTCGCGGAGCTGGTCCGCATCCACCTCGAGGGGAGCGGGGAGGAGTCGGTCGACGAGCTCTGTGCCCTCGCCCTGGACATCGCCGAGCCGGTCGCGGCCGCCCTCCCCGCCGTGTCCTGACCGGGCGCCGGGAGGGGTCCCGGGGATGGCGTGCGACGCTGGCGACGGGAAACACTTGGAGGTCGCCTTGACGGACATACCGCAGATGGAGGGCACCGAACCGCTCTCCCCCAACCACGCGAGCCTGGCGTTCGGCGTGCCGACGTCCGAGCCGAACACCATCTACGCCCTCTCCGTGTCAGGCGGCGTCCGGCTCGGTGCCCGGGAGGAGCGGACCGTGGTGTTCGGGCGCAACCGCCCGGAGGTGCACGTCTGCGTCGGCGAGGACGACCTGCGGATCAGCCGCAGCCAGGGTTCCGTGACGTTCCGGGGCGGCCGGTGGTGGCTCGCCAACACGGGGCACCGCGCGCTCCAGCTGCCCCGTTCGATGACGCTGTTCCCCGAGGACGACCCCTACCCGGTCGAGGCCGGGTACACGCCGGTCTTCGTCAACGGCACGGCGAGGCGCCGGCACCTGCTCGAACTGTACGTCGCGGACCAGGACGGACGCCTGCCCCGACCCGCGCCCGACGCGGCGACGCTGCGCGACAAGCCGTGGAAGCTGCGCGCCGACGAGCGGCTGGCCCTCGTCTCGCTCGCGCAGAAGTACCTGCTCCACGAGGCCTACCCGCAGCCGTGCACGTGGCAGCAGGTCGCCACCGACCTCGGCGCCCTGCTGCCCGACGAGCAGTGGAGCTCCAAGCGCGTGGAGCACCTCGTGTCCGGCGTCCGACGGCGGCTGTCACGCGCGGGTGTGCCCGGACTGACCCGCGAGGAGGTCGGCGAGCCGGTGGGCAACATGCTGAACCACAACCTGGTCACCGAGCTGCTGCAGACCCGCACCCTGGTGCCGCCGGACGTCCTCCTGCTCGACGACGTCTGACCGGCGTCAGCCGAACGTCATCGTGTAGACCTGCACGCCCTCCGGGACCTCGAGGTCCACCAACCCCTCGGTCGGCCCGTCGCCCTCGAGCACCGGGTAGAGCCTCGGGTTGCCCGAGACGTCGATGCTCGTGGTGGTCGAGCGGCCGCCGGTGGTCACCGTCGACTCGACGCTCCCTTCCCCGCCGAGGACCACGAAGACGTCGGCCGACCGGTACGCAAGGCGCACCCGCGCGTCGTCGGACAGTGCACGCGCGCCCTGAAAGTCCACCTCCCAGGTCCCGCCGAGCGAGAAGGTGTCCTGCTTCTGCTCGTCGGCGAGCGTGAACTCCTGGCGGCCCGCCGCATACCTCGGCTCGCCCGAGTAGTTGATGACGCGCTTGATGGAGAAGTAGGTCTCCGGCGTGATCTCGTCGAGCGGCGTCGCGTCCTGGACCGTCGTGGGCTCGGGCAGGTCGACGCCGGGGTCGGCGTCCGCCAGGAGCTCCCGGATCAGCTTCTCCGTGTTCTCGTACCCGCCCTCGCCCAGCCGGATGTGCCGCACGGTGCCGTCCGCGTCGATCAGGTACTGCGCCGGCCAGTAGCGGTTCCGGTAGGCCGTCCAGGTCGCGTAGGAGTTGTCCTGCGCGATCGGGTAGGTCACGTCGAGATCCTTCGCCCCCTGGATCACGTTGCGCGTCTCCCGCTCGAACGCGAACTCGGGGGTGTGCACCCCGATCACCTCGAAGCCCTCGCCGACGTCGGCGTACCTGTCGTACCAGGCGTTCAGGTGCGGGATGGACCGCTGGCAGTTGATGCAGGAGTAGGTCCAGAAGTCGACCAGCACGACCTGGCCGCGCAGGGCCTCCAGCTGGAGCGCCTCCCCGTCCGGCGTGTTGAGCCACGCGTCGATGCCGCGGATCTCCGGCGCGGTGCCGCAGTCCTCCAGGACCGGCGCCCCGTTCGAGCAGTTGGACAGCTCACGGTTCTCGTCGGTCACGAGGCCGCCGAGGTCGAGCGCCTCGCGCACGGTCTCCGAGGAGTCGACGCGCTGCTGCAGCGCGCCCGTGTAGTCCGGGAGCAGCCGCTGGATCGCGGCGGGCAGGTTGAACGCGAGGGCGATGGCCAGCAGGATGACGATCACGCCGCCACCGGTCCGGATGGCCTTCGTGTGCCGCTGGAAGGCTTGTACCCGCTCGGCGATCCGCCGTCCGGCAAGTGCGAACAGCAGGAGCGGGAGCGCCGCGCCGACGGCGAAGGACACCGTGAGGGCGACTGTCTCCGGCCCGATGTTGCCTGTCGCACCGGCGACCGTGATCGCGGCGAGCACCGGTCCGGCGCACGGCACGTAGAGGACGCCGAGGCCCATGCCGAGGACGAACGCGCCCCGGTCCTGCCGGGCCGCACCCCGCTTCGCCCCGAAGACGGCGATGCGCTGGAAGGGACGTTCGAGGATGGTCTCGAGCCGGGGCACGATCATGCCGATGCCCAGCAGGACGAGCAGGGTGATGCCGGCCCAGCGCAGCAGGTCCTGGGGCAGACCCAGCACCGAGAGCAGCAGGGAGCCGAGCAGCGTGAAGACGCTGAAGCTCAGGACCAGCCCGGCGATGACTATGTAGGGGCGCAGGGAGCGCCGCGTGCGCACGGCGGCGGTGGTGGTGGCGGTGGCGGTGGCGGTAGCAGTACCGCCGGTGCCTGTGCCCCCGGTGCCGTCGGCGCTCCGTGTCCGTGCACCCTGCACGCCGCCCGCGAAGAAGATCACGGGCAGCATCGGCAGGATGCACGGCGATATTCCGGTGATGAGGCCTCCCAGGAGGCCGATGACGATGAGGGTTCCCATGTGCCCGGTTCGGCACGGCGGCCGTGCCGGATGGGTGGGGCAGGGGTTCAGGGCAGATCCGGCGCGGGTCAGGGAAGCCGAAAAAAACTCGTCCACATCCGGTCCCATCCGGGTGGCCGCCCGCTCCGAACCTCGGTCAAGACGCCCCGTGAGACGCGGGGTGACGACACACCGAGGAGAGACCGATGAACGTTCGTACCCGCAAGTCTTATGCAGCAGTCGGCATCGTCGCCCTGACCATGATCGGCCTCACCGCCTGCAGCTCGGGCCCCGAGGACGAGGCGGCCGGAACGAGCGAGACCACCGCGACCGAGGAGGCCCCCGCGGAGGAGCCCTCGGACGAGATGACCGAGGACATGGCCGTAGACCCGGCCGCCAACCTCGTGGGCCCCGGTTGCGCGGGCTACGCCGAGCAGGTGCCGGACGGCCCCGGTTCGGTCACCGGCATGTCCACCGACCCGGTCGCCGTGGCCGCCTCCAACAACCCGCTGCTGAAGACCCTGGTGGCGGCGGTGAGCGGTGAGGTGAACCCCGACGTGAACCTCGTCGACACCCTGAACGGTGACGAGTTCACCGTGTTCGCCCCGGTCGACGACGCCTTCAAGGCGATCGACGCCGCGACGATGGACACCCTGTCCAAGGACAGCGACCTGCTGACGCAGATCCTCACGTACCACGTGGTGCCCGGCCAGCTCACCCCCGACCAGGTCATGGGCGAGCAGACCACCGTCCAGGGCGAGACCCTCGAGGTCACCGGCAGCGGTGACGAGCTCAAGGTGAACGACGCGAACGTGATCTGTGGTGGCGTGATGACCCAGAACGCGACCGTCTACCTCGTGGACGCGGTGCTCATGCCGAAGATGTGACCCTTCTCTGAAGGGTGACCGCTGAGCGGGCCCTCCGGTTCTCGACAGGCTCCACCACCGGTGGTGGAGCCTGTCGAGAACCGGAGGGCCCGTTCTTCTGTGCGCATACGAAGGGCTGTGCGCACGCGAAGGAGCGGGCGCACACGAAGAGCGGTCACACGAAAGAGCGGTCACACGAAAGAGCGGGCAACCCGTCGTCCGGGTTGCCCGCTGCAGGCGGTCAGGCGCCGATGACCACTACCGGGTCCGTCGTCGGCTGCTCGGAGCCGCCCTCCGGCTCGACGGTCACGGCCATCCCGATGCCCTCGACACCCTGGACGAGTGACGCCGTCTCGCCGTCCCGCACGGAGAGGACACCCGCCGAGGAGACGCTGCCGTCCTCCGCGACCACCCAGAGCTGGTAGGCGCGGCCGGCGCCCGGCTCCGGCAGATCATCGGCGCGGAAGAACATGTCGTCGTCGGCGACCAGCACCGACGCCTGTCCGCCGCCCTCGACGGTGCCGCGGAGGATCGAGGCGTCGGGGTCGACCAGCATCTCCGACACGATCTCGCTCTGCTCCCGGAGCCGGTCGCGTTCCGCCGTCACCTGCACGGCGATGGTCGTCGGCACGGCGATGGCCGCCGCGGCGGCCACGGCGGTGAGCCCGACACCCCAGCGACGGGTCCGCCGGCGCGCGGCGAGGTCGACGACGTCGCCGTCACCGCCCGCCGTCGGCCCCTGACCCGGAGGCAGGGCCGTAGCCGGCGACGGCGTGGCCGTACCGGACGACTCATCAGTGCCTGACGGCTCAGCCGGGGCGCTCGCGCCGAAGACCTGCGGTGTGTTCCGGACGCGGTCGAGCACGCTCGCACGCAGCGCGGCCGGGGGTTCGGTGTCGACGGCGAACGACGCGACGACCTCGTGGTACTCGTCCAGGGCGCGGCGCGCGTCGGCGTCCGACTCGAGGAGCCGCTCCACGGACCGGCGTTCCAGGTCGTCGAGGGCGTGCAGTGCGTACCCGGGCAGGAGGTCACGGACGTCGCCTCGCGCGTCGTCCCTGGTCCCGCCGTCGTTTCGGTCAGACATGGTGCGCCACCCCCAGGCAGTCCCGCAGCCGGATGAGCCCGTCGCGGATCCGGCTCTTCACCGTCGGGAGGGCCGCGCCGAGCTGCTCCGCGACCTCGCGATAGGTGAGGCCGCCGTAGTACGCGACCACCACCGCCTCGCGCTGGGTCGGGGTGAGCCCCTCGATGCAGCGGCGCACGGCAGAGCCTTCGAGGCTGCGCTCGACGTCCTCGACGACGACGTCGCGCGCGGACTCGCCGTTGCGCAGGTCGGTATCGCGCTGGTCCCGGTCGCGGCGTGCCTGCTCCGAGCGGACTCGGTCGACCGCGCGCCGTCGGGCGAGTGTCGCGACCCAGGTGCGCGCGGAGCCGCGAGCCGCGTCGAACCGTGCCGCCGTCTGCCACACCTCCACCATTACCTCCTGGGTCACTTCTGCCGCGTGGTCGGGGTCCCGGAGGACGCCGAGCGACGCGCCGTACGCTACCGGGGCCAGCGCGTCGTACACAGGAGTGAACGACGCCGGGTCACCGCCGGCGCACGCCGAGAGGAGCGCGTCGACAGAGTCGCGCGAGGAAGTCCGGACCGGTGGTGATGCCACCGGCCCAGTCTGCCTCACGCAGACCCGTTCATCTCTACACACCAGGTTCGGTGCCGATCCGTTATCGGATGGGCGTGCATCTGCCGCGAAGCTGTGATCCGCCGCACGCACAGCTCACCAGTCGTGGACCGAGCCGTCCTGGAGGCGGTTGACCGGGAGGTAGCCCGGGGCATACGGGTGGGCCGCCGCCAGCTCTTCGTCCAGCTCGACGCCGATGCCCGGAGCCTCGCCCGGGTGCAGGTAGCCGTCGTCGAACGTGTACGCGTGCCGGAAGACCTCGTTGGTGAGGTCCGTGTGGCCCGAGTACTCCTGGATGCCGAAGTTGTGGATCGCCAGGTCCAGGTGGAGCGCCGCGGCCATGCCCACCGGCGAGATGTCCTCGGGTCCGTGGATCGCGCTCTTGATCCCGCGCTGGCCGGCGTAGTCGAACAGCTTCTTCATGGGGCTGACGCCGCCGAAGTGCGTGACGGCGGAGCGCACGTAGTCGATGAGCCGCTCGTCGACGAGCGTCTGGTAGTCGAACACTGTGTTGAACACTTCGCCGATGGCCAGCGGCGTCGTCGTGTGCTGCCGCACCAGGCGCAGCGCCTCCTGGTCCTCTGCGGGCGTGCAGTCCTCGAGCCAGAACAGGTCGTACGGCTCCAGGTCCTTGCCGAGCCGGGCCGCCTCGATCGGGGACAGCCGGTGGTGCGCGTCGTGCAGCAGCGGCAGGTCCGGGCCGAACTCGTTGCGCACCGCCTCGAACACGCGCGGGATGTACCGCAGGTACGCGGCGGTGTCCCAGTCCTCGACCACGGGCCGGGCGAGCACGTCCGGGGCCGACCCGTCGGCCGACGTCGTCGCGTGGACCCCGTAGACCGACTGCAGACCCGGCACCCCGCTCTGGACGCGGATGCTGCGGTAGCCGCGCTCCTGCATCGCCCGCACGGAGTCGAAGATCTCGGGCAGGCTCGCGCCGCTCGCGTGCCCGTACGCCATGATCCGGTCCCTGCTGGCGCCGCCGAGCAGCTGGTACAGCGGCAGGCCGGCGACCTTCGCCTTGATGTCCCACAGCGCGACGTCGACGGCGGCGATGGCCGCCATGGTGACGGGACCCCGGCGCCAGTACGCGCCGCGGTAGAGGTACTGCCAGGCGTCCTCGATCCGGTGCGGGTCCCTCCCCATCAGCAGCGGCGCGACGTGGTCCCGCAGGTAGCTGACGACGGCCAGCTCCCGCCCGTTGAGGGTGGCGTCGCCAAGCCCGGTCACACCGTCGTCGGTGGTGATCTGGAGCGTGACGAAGTTACGGCCGGGCGAGGTGACGACGACCTTGGCGTCGACGATCTTCATGCGGAGACTTTCTGTTGGCGGTTGAGGATTCGGGACTGGCGGTCCAAACCGTAGGCCCTCGACTCAGATGATCGAGGCAGCCCTGTCGACGGAGGTGGGCGGATCCGCGTCGACCGCGATGAGCGCACCGTCGTCGTACTCCATCAACGTGACCGTATCCAGCGTGCTGCCACCGCTTCGGATGATGCGCACCAGGTCGCGGGCACAGCTGCGGGACGAACTGACCGCATCGCCACTACCGAAGCCAGCATCGATCACCTCTGGAGACACCAGACGTCCACCGAGCTCGTGGTCATCGAGACGCCCTGCCCACCACCGCGCACGAGCGCGTTCGTGTGCGGTCGTCCTGTTCGTCTCGACCGACACGATGATCAGCTGCCGACAGGCAGCCTTCGAGAGCGACAGAAGCAGCCGCTCTCCAAAGGCAGGTGTGGACATGGTGCTCTCGACCACGATGTCGAGCCCACTCTCGAGTGCCGAGCGCCGCACAGCGTTGCACACCTCGGTAGACACGGTCTGCAGCAACGGCGACAGGTCCAAGGGCATGACGTTCCGCCCATCGGGCAGGACCCGGGAGAGGACGTCGCTGTAGGTCCCGGCGTCCACACACCAGCGTGCAAGAAATTCCGTGGCGACGTCGGCATCGATGACGAGGCGTGAGCGGACGTCCTCCACAGCTGTCGACAAGGTCGAGCTCTTGCCTGCACCAGGCGGTCCCGCAGTGACCACCACACACGTCCCGCCTCGTGTCACGCTCTCGGCGTGCGTATCGAGATACCAGTCACGAGCGAACCGCACGAGTCGGCGCTGCTCCGCGCGCGTAAGAATCAAGTCCAGCGGGCGCTCGTCCGAGATCGCGGTCAGCGCAGCAGCGTGAACCTCGTCGCGCAGCTCACTCATGCGCATCAAGGATCAGGTCAACCTCGGCCTCGGTGAGAAACCCACCTTCGAGCAGGACCTCGACGTCTTCCTCTGACGAACCGGGTAGAACACCATCGACAGGGTCGACGACGCGGGGCAGCCAGGCCCTCGTCTCCCGCAGACGTCGAAGCATCTCGTCGGTCGAGCACTTGCCCACGTGTCTCTCGAGGACGATCTCTTCGACCGACTCACCGACGCCCAGCACCTTGGCCCTGGCAATCAGCCGATGCACAGCGGACTGAGACATGTGCACGGCACGCGCGATGTCGCGCTGTGGCATTCCACCTTCGGCCGCGAGATACACGCGCCGGGTCCGCTCGATCTCCGCCAGGCGCGCACGGACATAAGCCATCCTCAGGTCCGACTCATCAACACGGGCAATGTTGTTCGACATGGTGACCTCCTGCCGCGAGACTACGCGGTGATTCATTTTGAATCAACAGGCTGACACTGCTCGTAGGCGTAGGCGGCGCCGTCGGGACCCACCAGGTCCCGGTCGCGCAGGATCGTCAGCGGGGCACGGTCCGGGTCGGCGCAGACGGCGTCGAACCCGGCGGGAAGGTTGTCGGTGTACTCGATCTGGAGCACGCGCTCCCCGTAGACGCCGGTGTACGAGCCGCACTCGCTGTAGGCCGCGCACTCCTCGGTGACCGCGAAGTCGAAGCCGAGCTCACGGGCCGCCGTCGTCGCCTCGGCGGCATTCTTCTGGCCGATGGCCAGGCCCGACTCGTGCGCGAGGTCGATGTACGAGCCGGCGAGCGCGAGCGCGGGGTCCCGCTCGATCAGGCCCGTGCTCGGTTCGGTGAACCGGGTCCAGGTGTCGAGGTTGTCGATCTCCACCGCGTCGAAGCCCGCGTCGGCGCACCCCGTGATCACCGGGCCGAGGATGTCGACGATGCGATCGCGCTTCGCCTCGGTAGACGGGTCCAGGACGTACTCGTCCTGCCAGTCCGGGTCGACGACTAACTCCCCCGCCGCGTCGTGCAGCAGCAGGTCCTCGTTGCCGTCGAGCCAGAGATCGGCCTCGCCGGGCTGGGTCTGGAACCCGTTGACGTAGCAGACGTTGTAGGCGCCCGCGGCGGGCCCGGCCGTCGCGTCCCGCACTACGACGTCGAGCCCACCGTCGAGCTCGTAGGCGGTTCCGAGCTGATAGTCGAACTGCCCGTTCGTCGGTGGAAGAGTCACGGACGTGGCCTCTTGACCTGCAGGTTCATCTACAGCCTGCCCCGTGCCGGAGCCTGCCTGACAGCTCGTGAGCACAAGGACGACGAGCGCGGCGACGACCAGCTTCTGAGGCATCTGCCGATCGTATGGGCAGCGGTGGTGACGCTCCGCCCCGCGCCATCGTGTCTGATGATCAGCAACCCCTACTCACGATGGAAGAGCTGTGCCGCAGGCGCGTGATTCGCACCGAAGATCGGTACACCCGGAGCGCCCCGGTAGATGGCGTCACCCGCGAGCAGCGGAATACCCGTTGCGATGGCCGTGGCAGCGACCCAACGGTCGCCGGTGTGCTGCTTGTGCTGGAGCGCGTGACCGGCACGGCGGCAATCACCAGTGAGGTCGGCGTACGCGACGACGATGTCCTCTGTGACAGGAACGGTTGGAGTCGCGTCGAGCTGTGCCACGATCGCTGAACGTCGACGCTCACCGAGATCTCTCGACGCCAGACCCGACAGGACCTCTGCCCGAGTCTGTGTCGAGATCACAACTGTCCTGCCTTGCAGTTGCGCTGCCCATCCTGCCGCCCGCTCGTCACGCTTCTTCGGCGCGCGGGCATAGACCATGCTCCAGACGTCTGTATCCAGCAAGACGAACTGTGCGTCGACCACGGGTCACCCACCCCGAACAGCGGCGAGAAAGCTGTCCCACTCGTCGTCGTCGAATTCGACGCCGCCGTCGGGATCAGGTCCGGTCATAGTGGCGTCGGGAACCCATCGATTCGCTTCTCCCCGGTGCTGCCACGTGTCAGGGATTTCGACCGCGTGCAGTTCCGGCGATTCGATGGACGTCACTTTTCCTCGTGAATCCCGGACGGCGACACCTGTCGCCTCCGTGCGCCGGCCCACAAGTTCGCGTGAAACAGCCTCCGCGTCATCTACCTGCTCAAGAGTGATTCGATTGCCGACGTCGTCAGCGAGCCGGAACCGCCTGGCACGCAGGTCGACCATCTCGAGCTTTCCAACCACTGACGTCGCCGACGGCACCGATGCTGTCGGTTGCTCCAGCCAGACCGCCCTGTCGCGCTCACTCGGTCGGAACGTCACGCGAGCGCCGTCGTTCCGAGTCACCTCGACCAACGGTGCCGCGTGCTGCAACGAGTCGAGGAGCGCGACCGCGCTCTCCCGTACGTTGACCGGCGCGTCCGCTGGAGGGGTGTCATTACCGATCGCAGTGACGATCTCCCAGAATCTCGAACTCACCTCTCGTTCGAACGGCATGTCGAAGTCCAGTGCGTCGTGCGTCCCGTTCTTGAACTGAAGAGTGGTGCTGCCCTGCCCGATACCGGAGATCCTTAGTGCGGCCGCGGCTTCAACCGCACGTGAACCACGGCCGACGCCATCGATGCCGCCGATCCAACGACTTACCCTCGTCGATAGTTCTTGCAGCTTGCCGCTGATCGCCACCAGGTCGGCGACTGATATCTCCCCGTCAGGCATCGGCATCTCGACAAGTCGAACATCGAACTGCACTGTCATCGCGATCCCTCCTCAGGCAGGACGACGCACGTATGTTTGGCCGTCACCAAGTATCCCAGCGACTAGCGCGGTGACCGAGGGTTATTCACAGGCTCGGATTGGCGCGGGCCGCGGGTGCTCAACACAACCGATGTCGGCAACGCAGCCCGGTCGTCAACAGACCTGAATCAGCTCTGGACCGTGCCGCTGACTGCCTCCGCGATCGGCGTCCCGCCGTTGCCGAACGCGATGGTGCGCCCCACGGTGGTGCTGTCCGCCAGGACAGCCGCGACGACCGCCGCGACGTCGGCACGGGAGACCCGGCCGTCGCCCGGGTCGGCCACCTCGATGAGCCCGGTGGGCTCGTCGAGCGTGAGCGGGCCGGGCTGGAGGATCGTGTAGTCGAGATCCGAGGCGCGCAGGTGCTCGTCGGCCGCCGTCTTCGCCTCCGCGTAGGCGAAGAACGAGTTGTCCTCCGGCACCCTGTGACCAGGCCCGGCGCCGAGGTACGACACCATCACGTAGCGCGATACGCCCGCCGCCTTCGCGGCGTCCATCGAGCGGACGGCGGCATCGCGGTCGACGGCGTAGGTGCGCTCCGGGCTCCCGCCGCCCGCGCCGGCCGACCAGACCACGGCGTCCTGCCCGTCCAGGAGCGCGGTCAGCCCGTCGGTGTCGAGGTGCTCGACGTCGGCGATCAGCGGGATCGCTCCGGTGGCCGCCACCTCGTCCTGGTGGTCGGGGTTGCGGATCACGCTCGTGACGACATCGCCGCGCTCCACGAGGAGAGGGGCGAGCCGGAGCGCGATCTTGCCGTGGCCACCGATGATGAGAACGCGGGACATGGTGCTTCCTTCCGTCGGGTTCGGCTCCAGGCTATGCCGCTTGATCGATGCGGGCGGCAGCGAAAGGCCCGTCCAGAGCCGCCCACTGCAGGAGCAGAATCGTCTTGCCGTCGACGATGCGTCCGTCGCGGGTCATGGCGAGCGCCTCGGCGAATGACAGCTCGAGCACCTCGATGTCCTCGCCGTCCTCTTCGAGCCCGCCGCCGGCCCCGGTCCGGTCCGCCGGCGTGTAGGGCGCGGCGAAGAAGTGCAGACGCTCGGTGACCGACCCGGGGCTCATGTAGGCGTCGAGGACGTGGGTGAGCTCGCCGAGGGTGACGCCGAGCTCCTCGGCGCTCTCCCGTCGGACGGCGGTCACCGGATCGTCGGCGTCGAGCAGCCCGGCGGCGGCTTCGACGACCATCCCGTCGGGGTGGTCGTTGACGTAGGCCGGGTAGCGGAACTGCCGGGTGAGCAGCACGCAGCCGCGTCCGACGTCGTAGGGCAGGACGACGGCGCCGTTGCCCCTGTCGTAGGTCTCGCGCTGCTGGCTCTCCCAGCGCCCGTCGCGGCGGCGGTAGTCGAGAGTGGTGCGGCGCAGGACGTGCCAGCCCCGCGAGGTGAGCTCGACGTCGCGGACCACGACGCCGGGATTGCGGTCCAGGCCCCGGCCGACCTGGTCGAGGCCGGTGCGGCCGCGGTGGTCCGGGACCTCGACGCCGGGGTGGCCGGTCATGCGATCTCCTGCGGAACCCGACGGGGGATCTCGGTCACGTCGTGATAGACGGCCAGGCCCCGACGACGGGCGATGGCGACGTCCTGGTCGGCTCCGGCAGAGTCGCCGGGCAGGCGCAGCACCGCGTCACAGTGCGCGAGCAGGCGATCGGCGGCCGGGTACAGGACCTCGTCCGCCAGGGGGTCGGTGATCCCGGCGCCGGCGGAGCGCAGCACGGGCAGGGCCACCCACTCCCCGATCATCGGGATGTGCCCGGCCTCGAAGACCGGCCAGGCAGCGGCTTCGAGGCGCGCGAGGTTGGCGGCCATGGCCTGTGGGTCGCCGTCCGTGCCGGAGCGGTAGGGGCCGGCGATCAGGATCAGCAGGGGCTTGTCGGTCATGAGTGTTACCGTACATGCATAAACGTGCAAGAACGGGAGAGAATGCGGATGCTGGCTGCTGAACGGCGTGATCACCTGCTCGGACTCCTGGCGCGCGAGGGCAAGGTCGTCGCCAAGGACGTCGCCGCGAACCTCGGCATCTCCGAGGACAGCGTGCGGCGCGACCTGCGCGACCTCGCCGCCGAGGGCCTGGTCCAGCGCGTCTACGGTGGCGCGCTCCCCGTCTCGCCGGCCGTGGTCGGTTACGCCGCACGGCAGAGCGTGGCTCCGGACAGCAAGCGCAAGGTCGCCTCGCTGGCCGCCGGGCTGGTGCGCCCCGGTGGGGCGCTCATTCTCGACGGCGGGACGACCGCCCTCGCCGTGGCCCAGGCGCTCCCGCCGGACCTCGCGTGCACGGTCATCACGCACAGCCCGACCATCGCCGTCGCCCTGCTCGAGCATCCGCAGGCGGAGATCTTCCTGCTCGGCGGCCGGGTCTTCAAGCACTCAGCGGTCGCCTACGGTGCCGCCGCGGTCGAGGCGGCGCAGAACGTCTCCGCCGACATCTGCCTGATCGGCGTCACCGGCGTACACCCCGAGGCCGGTCTGACCACCGGAGACGCGGAGGAGGCCGCGATGAAGCGGGCCTTGTCCGCGCGAGCGGCGGACACGTACATCCTCGCGTCGTCGGAGAAGATCGGGACCGCCTCCCGGTTCCGGGTGCTGCCCTGGGAGAAGGTGAGCGGGGTGATCACGGACGCGGACCCGCACGACGCCGTCGTCAAGCAGATCAGAGCGCTGGGTGTCGAGGTACTGACGACGGGGTGACTCCCCGGAGCCCTCCGTCTACCCGGGCAAGAGCAGCTACCCGGCCCGGCGCCGGTCCAGACGCTCAGGCAGGCGTTCAAAACCTGCCGACATGTAGGTAGCGACGGCGGCAGCGCGGGTGCTCTCGGTGATGACGAGGGCGCTCGACGAACCCAGCTCGCGCAGAGCGGCCGCCCCGGCGACGGTGAGCGCTGTGCCGTAGCCGTGACCGCGCTGGTGCGGGTGCACCCCCAACGGCTCGATCAGCCCGGGCTTTCCAGGACCGGCCGACCACACCGTGATCGCCCCCACGGCCTCGCCCGCGTCGTCATAGCCGAGCAGGCATCGCGCGTCGGCGTAGAGAGGACCGGCCGCCATCGCGTGCCATCGCTCGTCGGTGAACGTCGAGACGTCGAACGACGCTCGCTGCGCTGCCGTGCGCTCGCTGACCTGGTCCGGCCCGACCACCTCGACCCGCACGCCGGCTTCCTCGACCGGATCGGTGAGGTCACGCAGCAACGGGGTGAACGGCGCGTCGGTGCCCCAGCCCTCGGCCGCCAGCAGGTCGTTCACCAGGGTGCCGGACGGCGCCTCGACGTTCACCGCTCCCTCAGGGAGCACCCCGTGCTCCGGCCGCGTCACATCCGCCACCAGCTGCCGCGCCAGCTCCTCGTCGCGCCGCACGTCGGGCGCCGTCGTCAGCCGCAGGATGGTGGCGCCGTCGAGCAGCCCGACGGCGAGCACCCGCCCGTCCCGGCTCCAGGTCCGCAGGGCCTCGGCGGTCTGCTGAGCACCGAACCTCCAGTACCAGCCGACGTCCCCCGGGTGCAGCTGCACCGGCGCGGCGTCGTCCTGCCACTCACGCAGCGTGCCGAGGACTTCGCTCAGCTCGTCGATCCCGGGCTTGCTGATGATGACCGCCATGACCGCATCCAATCTCCCCGCGCGACCCGTCCGCGATCCTTTTTACGCGCCCGCCGGACGCACACAGGTGTCACGCCCGCTGCCGCTCCGCACGCCCCCGGACCAGCTCCTCGACCGCGCTCGGCAGGGTCGCCTCGAAGTCGATCAGCTTCGCCCACGTCGGGGTCACGACGATCCGGACCATCCCGTCGTAGAGCGAGCGGACCTCCTTCTCCCACTCGACCCGCTGCTCCGCCGTCATCTCGTAGCTCGTGTTCATCGTCAGGTACTCGTCCGGGATGCCGTCCACGTCGTCCAGCTCCACCCGCCCGCGGATCAGCAGGATCTTGGGCGGGTGCGACTCGGTGTCGATGGTCAGCGCGACCGTCGGGTTGGCGCGCAGGCTCGCCAGCTTCGGGGCGTTCCTCGTGGTGCACATGACGATCGTCGAGCCGTTCCAGACGAACGCGATGGGGACGTTGCGCGGCGTACCGTCCTTGGCGACGTAGGCCAGGCGGGTGATGTCACGGGCCAGCAGCTCCTGGCTGTAGGGCCGGTTCAGGACCTCGGTGAGCTCGTTCTGTTCCATCGGTATCGCTCCTCGGGTTGTTCTCGGGTCGTGCGTCTGATCGGACGGCGGCAGATCTGGCGGACCGTCAGCCGAGCTTCTCCGCGAACGCCACGATGATTCCCTCGGGACCGCGGACGTAGCAGAAGAGGTAGCTGTCCTCGATGCGCGTCAGCTCGCCCAGGAGCTCCACGCCGCGGGACCCGAGGCCGGCGACGACACCCTCGATGTCGTCGACGGCGAACAGGACGCGGTGCAGACCCAGCGTGTTCGCCGGTGCGTTCACCGGTCCGGTGCGGACCGCCGTCGGCGTGCGGTACCTCATCAGCTCGACGCGGCCGTTGCCGTCCGGAGTCCGCAGCATCGCGATGTCGCACCGGACCTCGTCGAACCCGCAGACGCGGGCCGCCCAGTCCTGGTCGACGGTGGCCTCGCCCTCCAGCTCCAGCCCGAGCTCGGTGAAGAACTCGATGACGCCCGGCAGGTCCTCGACGACGATGCCTACGTTTTCCATCCGCGTGATCATGATGCTGCTCGCTCTCTGTAGCGCGGCCCGTGCGGCCGCTTCTGACCCTGGGACGGAGCCGCCGCCGGATTCTCGACATGGGTCATGAGATCTGGCCGTCGCATCAAGAATGAAATGCACATTTTTCGCCCGACCGTGGTCGGATGTGCTTCGTCCGAGACTCCACAGCACCGTTGCCGTGAGGAAACCGATGACCGAGCGTGTCCTGCCCGACGCCGACACGATCGAGGCCGCGCTGGCCTCCCACGACGGACCCTGGGGCGCGGGCGCGCGAGTGCTCTCGGTGGTGGACCAGTCGACCGGTCTTGGTCAGGCGGCGGTCCTGCGGGCGAGCATCGCGGCGCCGAACACCTGCCCGTCCCTGTGGGCGGTCAAGATCCTGGGCTGGGGCCGCCATACGCTGCTCGACTCGCGCGACAGCCTCCTGGACCGCCGCGAGGCGCACTTCTACGGCAGCGGCATCTCCGACCTGCTGCCCAACGGGCTGACGACGCCGCCTGCCGCGACGGTGTTCAGCCATCACGGCTTCACCTGGGTGGTGATGCGCGACATCGGCGCCGTCCTGCAGCAGAGCTGGACCCCCGACACCGCGACGATCGCCGCCAGCCGCGCCGCGCTCCTGTACATCCCTGGGGTGCTGCGCCCCGGCCTGCTCGACGCCCCCTGGCTGGAGCTGGAGGGCTACGCCGCCTATACCCATCACATCCAGACGGGCCACGAGAACCTCGAGGCGCTGGCCGACGACCCACTGCTCCGGGCGCTGTTCACCCCCGACCAGGTCCGCGACCTGCACACCTGCCTGGACGCCGCAGAGGGTCTGGGCGCACGGGCCGCGGAGCTGCCGAAGACCCTGGTCCACGGTGATCTCACACCCCGCAACGCCGGCCTGGACCCGCGCGGCACCCTCGCCCTCATCGACTGGGAGCACGTGGGCGTCGGGCCCGTGGGGTTCGACCTCGGCACCTTCGTCTCCCTCTACCGCGGGTTCGGTGGCTCCGGCGAGCTGGACGAGCCGGCGATCCTCGAGACCTACGGCCGGGCCCTCAGCGATCTCGCCGGGACCGACCTGCGCCATGCCGCGGCCCTCGGCTTCGCCATCGCGCACCTGACCTGGGGGCTCCACCTCCGCCTCGGCCCCGGTCTGACACTGCTGCGCCAGGGCTTCCAGCACGACAACCCGGCGAAGCTCGCCGCGCACGTCGACGACATCCGGTCCGGAGGCCTGCGCGCCCTGTCCTGGGCGGCCGCGGCCGGGGTGGTGACGCCGGTCCGCTGATCCCGGGCGCCGGTCGGCTCAGCCCACGGTGGTCAGCACGCGCCGCTCGCCGAGCACCTCGGCGGGCGCCGGCACCCGCGCCGGCCGCCGGCCGAAGCTGTCCCATGCGGTCCGGACGGCGACGGCCGCCCACGCCACCACCAGCCCGGCGAAGAGCAGCACGGACAGCACCGCGAGCGCCGTCAGCCCGGTGTGCGCGGCGAGCCCGGCGGTCGCCGTCACGCAGGTGCCGACCGGGAACGTGAACGACCACCAGGTGAGCGAGAACGGCAGCCCGTGGACGGCGGCGCGCACCGTGACGGCGGCGGCGATCGCCGCCCACATCAGGGCGAAGCCCAGCACCGAGACTCCGAACACGACGGCGAAGTACACGAGCCCGCGCTCGAAGGTGGCCCCGAACGTGCCGCCCGCGTGGGCCGCCAGCAGGCTGGCCGCGGTGACCGACTGGCCGAGCGGACCGAGCGCTATCCACAGGGTGGGGACCATCCTGGCCGCGCCGACCTGGTGGTGCATCAGCCGGCTCCAGAGCTGGGGCAGGATCACCAGCGACGCGACGAGGCTCAGCCCGAACATCGCGTAGCAGGCCAGGAGCATCGTCTCGCGGGCCTCCCCCGGCGCGATGTGCGGCAGGAGGAGCGCGCCGGTCGCGGCCGAGACCATGGGCGGGACCACCGGCATCAGCCATCCGGCGAAGGCCGCGTCGGGGGCGTTCCGGTGCCGGGTGAAGGCAAGGTACGGCACGGCCACCGCGCTGACCAGGCCGGCGATGGTCCCCGCCGTCCACAGCACCGCGTCGATGGCGACCGCGGCCTGCAGGCCCACCACGTCCCGGCCGATCAGGAGCGTCCCGGCGCCCACGGTGAGCAGTGCCATCGGCGGGGCGCCGTAGAAGTGCGCCATCACCGGGTCGGCGTGGTGCGCACGCGCGACCGCGGGGTGCCGCAGCCAGTGCAGCACCGTGGCGGTCAGGAAGAAGACGAGCATCGCGGACGCGAGCAGCCAGAAGCCGACCGCGGCCTGGCGCAGGCCCGGGAGCTGCACGGGCAGCGTCACCGCGGCGTTGGCGACTATCCCGGTACCCATGACCGATGCGAACCAGTTCGGTGTGACGGCGGCGATGCTGAAGCGGGCCATACGTCTCAGTCTCCCGACCGGTGGACCCGGCCGGTATCCTCGATCTCATTGTGGAACCACAACCTCACGTTGTAGCTGGGAGCGGTGTGGACCTGCCGTCGCTCCGGCTTCTCTCGGCGATCGCGGAGGTCGGCTCGATCTCCGCCGCGAGCAGGACGCTGGACATCACCCAGCAGGCCGCGTCGACCCGGATGCGCCGGCTGGAACGCATGCTCGGGGTGGCGCTCCTGGTCCGCGGGCCGCGCGGCAGCACGCTCACGCTCGACGGCACGATGGCGGCGCAGTGGGCCGCCGAGACGGTCGAGGCGGCCGATCGGTTCGACGCCGGTGTCGCCGCACTGCGCACCGCCGGTCACGCGCGACCTCTCGCGATCGCCGCGAGCCTCACGGTCGCGGAGTACCTGCTGCCCCGCTGGCTCATGACGCTCCGGGGCCACGACGCCGCCGAGCATGCCATCTCGGTGACCGCGACGAACAGCGCGCACGCCATCGAGCTGGTCACCGACGGCAGTCACCAGCTCGGGTTCGTGGAGACACCGACGGAGATCCCCGGCCTGCTCACGACCACCGTCGCGAAGGACGAGCTCGTCGCCGTCGTCGCGCCGCAGCACCCCTGGGCCCGACGCCGGGGCGTGACCGCCGCCGAGCTCGCCCGCACCCCGCTCGTGACCCGCGAGAAGGGCTCCGGCACCCGGCTCAGCGCCGAGCAGCTCCTGACCGACGCCGGGCACGAGATCGCCACCCCGCTGGCCGAGCTCCCGACCACCGCGGCGGTGCGGACGGCCGTCGCGTCGGGTGCGGCGCCGGCGGTGCTCAGCATCCTGGCCGTCCGGGACGACCTCACCGCCGGGCGGCTGGTCCGCGTCCCGGTCAAGGGCCTGCGCTTCGTCCGCGAGCTGCGCGCCATCCGGTCCCCCGGGGCGTCGCCGCTCCCGCTGCTGGAGAAGCTGCTGGCCGTCGCGGCGCGGAACGGCTGATCCGACGGCGCCCGCGCCGGTCACCTCTCGCTCCCGCGTCAGTCCTCGGCGTCGAACCGTGCCCGCGCCCGCTCGACGTCGGGCATGTTCTCGGCGCTCCAGTGGAACAGCGCGTCGATGAGGTCCTGGATGGATCGCCCGAGTGCCGAGATGCGGTACTCGACGGCGATCGGGCGCGAGCTCACGATGACCCGGTCGACCATCCCGTTGCGTTCGAGGCGCCGCAGCGTCGCGGTCAGCGACTTCTGGGTCACGACCGGGATGGCCCGGCGCAGCTCGTTGAACCGCAGCGGCTGCTCGCAGAGCTCGTCCAGCACCTGCAGCGACCACTTGTCGAGCACCTGGTCGAGCAGCTCACGGTGGTGCGTGGAGATCTGTATGCGCTCGGCTGGTTCGGCGGTATCCGGCATGAAACCTAGTCTCGTTGAAGTTCCCTTCGGACACCAGGTAGACATGCGATACCTGCTAGACCGGCAACGAAGGGACCTTCCATGACCGTCCAGCTGCTCACTCCCGAGGGCATGTTCCAGCCAGTCCCCTATCACCACGTCTCGATCGGCACGGGCAGCCGCCAGGTGCACGTGGCCGGCCAGATCGCGCGCGACGCCGAGGCGAACCACATAGCTCCGGGCGACCTCACCGGCCAGGTGGCACAGGCGCTCCGCAACACGGCCCGCGGCCTCGCCGGCGCCGGCGCGACCTTCGCCGACGTCGTGCGCCTCCGGTTCTTCGTCACGCACTGGAGCCCCGAGAAGATGGACGACTTCATGGCGGGCCTCGCGAGCGTGTCCGACGAGCTCGGCATCCCGAGTCCGCTGCCGCCTGTCTCGCTCATCGGCGTCGACTACCTGTTCGAGCCCGACGTGCTCGTCGAGGTCGAGGCGTTCGCCGTCCTCGACTGAGCCCCTCGGTGGCGATCTTGACGCATGGTTCAAGTTCCGCCTAAGGTTCTTGACCATGACGTCAAGTAATGTGATCGCGGATCCGGCCCCGGTGGTCGCCTCCCCCGCGGAGAAGTCCACCGAGGCCGTCGACGCCGCCGCGTCGCCCGTCCCCACGTCGCCGTTCGAGCTCCTGCCCACGGGCGAGGCGTTCGGCGTCTGCGACCTGGACGGGGCGTGCTCCTGATGGCCGGCGAGGCATTCGGCCAGGCCACGGACCGCCTGGTGGTCGACGTGTGGAGCGACGTGATGTGCCCGTTCTGCTACATGGGCGACACCCTCCTGGCGCAGGCGCTGGAGAAGTTCCCGCACGCCTCCGGCGTCGACATCCGCTACCACAGCTTCCTCCTGATGCCCCACCTGACCGACGACGACGCCCCGGTCAGCCCGACCGAGCTGCTGTCGGCCAAGCACGGCCTCCCGCGTGAGCAGGCGCAGGCGATGAACGACCAGGTCACCGAGCGCGCCCGCCAGATCGGCCTGGACTACCGCCTGGACCAGGCCCAGGCGGTGGCCACCCGCACCGCGCACCAGCTCAGCCACTTCGCGGCCGCGCACGGCAAGCAGCACGAGCTGGTCCAGCAGCTGTTCAAGGCGTACTTCACCGACGGGCTCAACGTCGCCGACCACCAGGTCCTGGCGGACCTGGCCGCCGAGGTCGGCCTGGACCGCGACGCCGCTCTCGCCGCGCTGGCGAGCGGGGAGTTCGCGGACGCCGTCGAGGCCGACATCCAGCAGGCCCACCAGTACGGCATACAGGGTGTGCCCTTCTTCGTGTTCGGCGGCAAGTACGCCGTCTCGGGCGCTCAGCCGGTCGACGCGTTCCTGCAGGCCCTGGACACGAGCTGGGCCGAGACGGTCGGTACGCCCGCCTCTGCCGGGGCCGGTCGGTGACGTCGGAGACCCCGCGCCTGCGCGCCGACGCGCAGCGCAACGTCGAGGGCATCCGCCTGGCTGCCCTCGACGTGTTCCGCGCCCACGGGCTGAACACCCCGCTCGACGCCGTGGCGCGCGCGGCGGGCGTCAGCAAGGGCACCATCTACCACCGCTTCGGCGGCCGGCAGGGCCTGATCGACGCGGTGGTCGAAGAGCTCGTCGCCGAGCGCATCAAGGGCATCATCACGGCCGTCGGTGCGATCGACGACCCGGTCGAACAGTTCGAGAGCTACCTACGGCAGATCTGGCTCCTCCAGTACGACGAGCCCGCCGCGAACGACGTCCTGCTGCGGTCCATGCCCACCTCCGGGGCGGTCAACGCCCTCTGCGAGCACGCCAACGAGAACGCCGCGAGGCTCCTCGCCGACGCGCAGGCCACCGGCAAGGTCCGGGCGGACCTTACGGCGGAGGACGTCTGGCTCCTCATCTGGGAACGCGGAATCATCGCCCGGGCCTGTGCCGAACAGCCGCGCGACGGCTACCGCCGTCGCTCCGAGTACACGCTCCGGGGCCTGCGCAGCGCCTCCTAGCCTCATGGGCACGGCGTCCGAAGTGCGACCTCAGGAGCGCTTGCCCTCCGCGCGGTCCTTCACCACGCGGTCCAGGCTCTCCGGATCGATGCCGCGGTCCTCCAGCAGCGCGTCGATCTTGGACTCGACGCGCTCCTCGCCCTCACGGGACTGCGACGAGCCCCAGAAGTAGAAGAGCATCAGGCCGGCCGCCTGCCACACGAGCTGCAGGAACTCGGACTGCCAGTTCTCGAACGTGGACGAGAGGAACTGCGGAAAGAAGTCGGACCACGTGAACTCCGAGCCGTGCTCCACGGCGTCGTTCCGCACCGCGATGGCCTGGAAGACGAACTGGCCGACCCACGACACGATGAAGAAGATGCCCGTGACGATGCCGAAGGAATAGGCACGGTGGAACCTCGGCCGGGACTTCGCTTCGTCAGTAGCGCTGTCAACCGTGGCAAGCGACCCCACCAGGCCCGACGTGCGCTTCCACGGGACCACGGGGCGCCCGGAGACGCTGGAGAAGGCCGCGGGCGCGGTGCAGGACGCCCTGCACAAGGAGTAGCCGTCCGTCGTCGTGGCGCGGCAGCGCAGTCGTCGAGACCGCGCTGCCGCCCCACGAAGCTAGGACGGTCACCGCCCACTCGCATCCAGAGCGCGATCAGAGCTGTCGCGGTGTGGCGAGGTGGTGCAATCCCCGCGGTACGCCGTTTCATCTACGGTGGACGGATGGAACCTGCGACGGAAGGGACCGGCCGGCCGACCCTCGTCTTCGACGTCCTGGGCACCCTGGTCGATCAGACCGGGAGCATGGAACGGCGCGTGACGGCGGTGGCCGGCATCGACAGCGGTGCGGCAGCGGAGGTGGCCGGCCGGTGGCTGGGACACGTCGCCGAGGAGGAACGCGCGATCGTCGAGGGCCGGCGCGCGTTCGCACCCAGCCATGAGCTGGACGGCGAGGCGCTGGGCCTGCTGGTTCGCGAGGGCCTGCTGCTGCCCGACGCCGCCGCCCGACTCGCCGACGCGTCCGAGTGGCTGGAGCCCTGGCCGGACAGCGTCGCCGGCCTGGACCTGCTCGCCGCCGACTTCACGGTGCTCGGCCTGTCGAACGCGAGCCGCCGGGTGCTGGCCGGCATCGGCACGAACGCCGGGCTGCGGTGGCACCAGGTGCTGTCGAGCGAGGACGCGCGTACGTACAAGCCGGACCAGGCGATCTACGCGCTGGCGAACGACAGCGCACCCACCGGATCCGGCACGCCGGTCATGGTGGCCGCGCACGCGTGGGACCTGCGGGCCGCCGCGAAGGCAGGCATGCGGACGGCGTACGTACCCCGGTCCGACGGCGATCCGCCCGGCCCGGACGACACGTTCGACCTGCGGGCGACGAGCCTCCTGGACCTGCACGCACAGCTGCTCGACCTGGGCTGAGCTCAGCCTTCGCAAAGGGAATATCACACCCAAATTTCGATGTATCCACATCCACAGTAAAACTAGGACCCAGCCGGTCAAAACCGGACGCCGTGCGCACAGGGGGCTGGAACGCGTGACGATCGCCATCGACCTGGATATCGACGACCTACGCGCGGTGTTCGACACCGACGCCGAGGCCAGCGGTTCCATGGCGGACCTGCCGCTGCCCGACCACGTCCGGGCAGGCGCGGCACCCCGTGTCGCCCACGTCCGCGCCGTCACCGGGCCGGAGTGCCGCTCCACCCGCGCCGCCATGCACGACTACCTCGACCGGCACCTGCCGCCGCGCCGCGCGCGCCGGCTCGAGCTCCACCTGGACGGCTGTGCCGAGTGCATCCGCGCGTTCATCGACATCCGCGAGGTCGCCTGGGCGCGTCGCGCCGTGGTCGACACCGCGACGCTGACCATCACCCGTTCCGACGTCTCCGAACGGCTCGGGCCGCGCCGCCGTCGGTAGTCCGGCAACCTTCGGTGAGGGGCGCCGACCGGGTCGCCCGGCCGGTCACAGCCGCTTCGCCAGGAACAGCAAGTCCCCGTGCGCCTCGTCGCGTTCCACGCGGCCGGTCTCGGCGAACCCGAGCTTCGCCAGCACGCCGAGCGAGGCGACGTTCCAGGCCCGGACCGTCGCCCAGAGACGTCGGTAGCCCGACTCGTGCGCCCACCCGAGGACCGCCCGCGCGGCCTCCGTCGCGTACCCCTGGCCCCAGGCTCGGCGCAGCAGCTCGTAGGCGAGCTCCGGCTCGTCGTCCTGTCCGTGGGTGTTGGCGATCAGCCCGCAGTAGCCGACGACGTCACCGGATCCCTTGCGCTCCGCCGCGAGCAGGGCGAGAGAGCCGGATCGCGACTGGCCGCGGATCCAGCCCTCGATGTCTTCGATGGTGGGACGGCCCTGGGGGTCGATCCGACG
Source organism: Promicromonospora alba (assembly GCF_042654905.1). Classification (NCBI taxonomy): domain Bacteria; kingdom Bacillati; phylum Actinomycetota; class Actinomycetes; order Micrococcales; family Promicromonosporaceae; genus Promicromonospora; species Promicromonospora alba. The sequence continues at coordinate 424,354 of NZ_JBHSFI010000008.1, read as the reverse complement.
GTGCGGAGGGACGCGCGGGTCACGCTCGGCCCACATCTCCCGCTGTACCGCGGCCTCGGACACCCGCCAGGGCCGGAGGAGCAGGCGATCGGTCTCGAGCACCGTCTCGGGCTCCCGCGAGGTGGGACCTTCCATGGCGGCGACAGTAACAGGGCGGCGCGAGCGCAGCGGGTGAATGTCGAAACTGCCCAGGAACTCGGGGCTTTCGTCCCTCGCGCAAGGGTCCGAACAGGCGCACACTTTCGACAGGACGACTGGTCCGTCAGCAGTAACAGCAGGAGGTGCGCCATGGCCGCCAGACACACGATCCTCCGGGCTGCGGCCGTTCTCGGCAGCAGCCTGGCGATCCTCGTCGCGGGACTGACCGTCCCCGCGGCCGCCGAGCCCGAGACCCCTGTCCTGTATCCGTCAGGCTCGACGGTGACGCGCGCCGTCGGCCTCGGGTTCGACGCCTGTACCGCGCCGTCGCTCGCCGCGCTGCAGGCCTGGAAAGGCACTTCGCCGTACAGCACGGTGAACATCTACTTCGGCGGCAACAACCGCGCCTGCGCACAGCCGAACCTGACCTCGTCCTGGGTCCGCGACGCCGTCGCGGGCGGCTGGAAGCTGCTGCCGACCTACCTCGGCTACCAGCCGTACTGCATGTTCGGCGACAAGCCGAACCTCTTCACCGCCGACAACGCAACGGCCCGGGGGACCTCTGACGCCGGTGACGCGGTCACCAGGGCCAAGGCTCTGGGCCTGCTGCCGGGAAGCGCCCTGTACGCGGACGTCGAGCACTACGACCGCGCGGTCTCGTCGTGCCGCACCGCGGTGCTCCGATACGTCTCGGCCTGGACGAAGAAGCTGCACCAATCGGGGTACCTGGCCGGCGTGTACGTCCATCAGGACTCGGGGCTGCGCGACCTCTCCGACTCGTACAGCTCGACCACGTACGCCCGCCCGGACGCGGTGTGGATGGCCCGCTGGGACGGGAACTCCGCGCTGACCGGCTGGCCGACCGCGCCGAACTCGCACTGGGCCGACTTCCAGCGGGCGAAGCAGTACCGCGGGGACCATGACGAGACCTGGGGCGGGGTGACCATCAACATCGACTCCGACTCTCTCAGGGCGCCCGTCGCCACCGTCGCACGCACCTACCGCGTGACGAGCAGTACGTCGCTGAACGCCCGCACCGGCCCGGCGCCCACCTACCCCGTCGTCCGCTCCTACTCGCCGGGCGCCTCGCTGTCCGTGATGTGCCAGACGACCGGGCAGCAGGTCCACACGACCTCCGTGTGGAACCGGCTGACCAGCGGTGCGTGGGTCAGCGACTACTACGTCTCGACCCCGTCGAACACCGGGTTCACTCAGGTGCTCCCGCGGTGCATCTACCCGGGACAGGTGACCACCACCTCGCTCAACGCCCGCACCGGGCCCGGGACGTCGTACGCGATCACCGGAAGCCCGCTGCCACGTGGCGCTCTTGCCCACGTGATGTGCCAGGACCGGGGCAGCACCGTCGGGAGCACAAGGGTGTGGAACAAGCTGCGCGACGGCCGCTGGGTCAGCGACTACTACGTCTCGAACCGTTCGAGCAGCACCTGGAGCGCACCGGTCCCGCACTGCCCGTGACGCTTCGATAACCTCGACGTGTGTTCGAGGGATTCGCTACCGGGCAGGTAGAGACAGACGATGCGTCCATCTTCGTCCGGCATGCCGGGTCAGGTCCGCCTGTCCTCCTCCTGCACGGCCATCCGCGGACGTCGGCGACCTGGCACCGCGTGGCTCCCCGGCTCGTCGACGCGGGCTTCTCCGTGGTGTGTCCCGACCTTCGCGGATATGGCAGGTCGCGGGGCCCTGCCGCCAACCCCGAGCACACCGCCCACTCGAAGCGGGCAGTCGCCGGCGACATGCTCACGGTCATGCGGCAGCTGGGCCACGAACGGTTCTGCCTGACGGGCCATGACCGCGGAAGCTACGTGGCGCTGCGGCTGGCCCTCGACCACCCGCAGGCGGTCGAGCGGCTGGCGCTGGTCGACTGCGTACCCATCAGCGAACATCTCCGCCGAGCGGACGCGAGGTTCGCCACGGAGTGGTGGCACTGGTTCTTCTTCGCCCAGCCGGACATCCCGGAACGCGTGATCAACGCCGATCCGGTCGCGTGGTACGGCGGCAAGGCCGACCCGGCCGCCATGGGCGCCGAGAACCACGCCGAGCTCATGGACGCGGTGGCCCGTCCGGAGGTGGTGCGCGCGATGCTGGAGGACTACCGCGCCGGCCTCACGGTGGACCGCGCGCACGAGGAGGCGGACCGCGCTGCCGGCAGACGGGTCACCGCACCGCTCCGCGTCCTGTGGTCGCTCCAGGACGACATCGAGGACCTGTACGGCGATCCCCTGGTCATCTGGCGCGAGTGGGCCGACGACGTGGACGGATTCGGCATCGACTCCGGACATCACGTCGCCGAGGAGAAGCCGGAGGACCTCGCGCTGGCCCTGGCCGGTCACTTCCGGCCCGAGGACGCGCCGACGTCGTCCGCCCTGAACGAGTAGGTGCCCGAACCCATTGTGACGTCGCGGGCTAGCGCGAGGCGAGCCGCTCCAGCAGAGCGGCACTCCGGGCCAGCAACGCCCGTTCCTCGTCGGTGAGCTCGGCCTCGATGGCCTGCGCGAGCCACCCGGCCCTGCGTCCGCGTTCCGCCTCGAGCGCGGCACGGCCGGCGTCCGACAGCTCGACCAGCGCCTTGCGGCCGTCGGTGGGGTGCGCCCGGCGCGTGATCAGGTTCTCGTCCATGAGCAGCCCCACCACCCGGGCCATCGACTGGGGGCGTACGCGCTGGTCGGCGGCGAGGTCGCTGGTGGTCATCGCGCCGTCACGGTCCAGCGCACCGAGCACCGCCACCTGACCCAGCGGGATGCGGTCCTCGTGCTTCACGCGCCGCGTGAGCTTGCCCATCGCGGTGCGCAGCTCTGCGGCGATGGCGGCGGCTTCCGAGGTAGGCACAGGACACTCTACCCCGCTGCCCAGCGGAACTGTGCAGCATATCTGTACACCTATTCTGCACACCTAATCTGTACAGGTTTGCTGTATGGTTCGGCGTTGTCGGGCTCAGCGCCAGCGTTGTCGCAGCCGGGGCACGGCACACGACAACGGGAAGGACTCCCATGTCCGCACGAGCAGTCGGAAGCAGCAGCACCGTTATCGAGAGCGTCATCGCCCGCCGGATCATCGACAGCCGGGGCAACCCGACGGTCGAGGTCGACGTCGTCCTGGCGGACGGATCACTGGGGCGCGCGGCAGTCCCGTCGGGCGCCTCCACGGGCGCCCGGGAGGCCATGGAGCTGCGCGACGGCGACCCCGCGCGCTGGCACGGCAAGGGCGTCGACCGGGCAGTGGCCCACGCCAACGGGGAGATCGCGACAGCGGTGCGCGGCTGGGACGCGACGGACCAGGCGGGTCTCGACGCGGCGCTGGTCGCCCTGGACGGCACCGCCACGAAGTCCCGGCTGGGCGCCAACGCGATCCTCGGTGTCTCGCTCGCCGCCGCCAAGGCCGCCGCGGCGTCCGCCGACGAACCCCTGTACCGCTACCTCGGCGGCCCCGACGTGCACCTCCTGCCGCTGCCGATGATGAACATCGTCAACGGCGGCGCGCACGCCGACAACCCGCTGGACTTCCAGGAGTTCATGATCGCGCCCCTGGGGGCAGGCACCTTCGCCGAGGCCGTCCGCATGGGCAGCGAGGTCTTCCACACCCTACGCAGCGACCTGCTCGCGGCCGGCCACTCCACGGGGGTCGGCGACGAGGGCGGGTTCGCGCCCGCGCTGCGGACCGCCGAGGAGGCGCTCGACTTCGTGCTGGCCGCCATCGAGCGCACCGGCTACCGGCCCGGCACGGACATCGGCCTGGTCATGGACCCGGCGTCGTCGGAGTTCTTCCGCGACGGCGTCTACGACTACGCGGGCGAAGGGGTGCGCCGCACACCCTCCGAGCAGGCCGACTACCTGGCCGGGCTCATCGACGCCTACCCGGTCGTCTCCATCGAGGACCCGATGGCGGAGGACGACCTGGACGGCTGGCGCGAGCTGACCGCCCGCGTCGGCGACCGCTGCCAGCTCACGGGCGACGACGTGTTCTGCACCAACCAGGCCCTGCTGAGGGAGGGCATCCGCACCGGCGTCGGCAACTCGGTGCTGGTCAAGGTCAACCAGATCGGGACCCTCACCGAGGCGCTGGCCACGGTGGCCACCGCCCACCAGGCGGGCTGGACGGTGGTCATGTCGCACCGGTCGGGCGAGACCGAGGACACCACCATCGCCGACCTCGCGGTGGCGACCGGCTGCGGTCAGATCAAGACCGGATCGCTCTCGCGTTCCGACCGCACGGCGAAGTACAACCAGCTGATCCGCATCGAGGAGGAGCTGGGAGACGCGGCGCGTT
>NZ_JBHSFI010000008.1:341169-419845 GCF_042654905.1 Promicromonospora alba | reverse complement strand
TGATGTTTCCCGAGGCGATCTCCAGCTCCGCCTGCGCCAGCCGGTCGAGCGGACCGAGGTCCTCGAGCCCGAGCAGGCAGACGACCTCACCGCGCGTGAAGCTCGACCAGGTGGCCGTGGCGACGTCCTCGGGGGACATCGCGACGGGAACGCGTGAGGCGCCGTCGTTCCACTCGGAGGAGACCAGCCCGGGACACACCACGGTGGCGTGCACCCCGGTGCCGTCCAGCTCGGTGGCGAGAACGCGAGCGAACGCGACGGGCCCGGCCTTCGCGCTCACGTAGAGCGCCCGCTTCGGCATGCCACGACTGTCTCCCGCACGGGCCGGAGCCCCTGCACTGAAGGCGAGGGTCGAGGACACGGCGATGATCCCGCCGCGTCCGCGTCCGAGCATGCCGGGCAGTACCGCTCGCGCAAGGAACGGCGTCGCGTCAGCGTTCAGGGTCCAGGCCCGGTCCAGGTCCTCCGGGGCGATCTCCTCGAACGGCCCGTACGCACTGACCCCCGCGTTGGAGACCAGCACGTCGATGTCCCCGGCAGCAGCACGGTCGGCGACCAGCTGGATCCCGGCACGCTCGGAGAGGTCGACCGAGATGACCTCGCTCGCCGCGCCGACGTCCGCCAGCTCCTTCGCGAGCACCTCCAGCTGTTCGCGCCGGCGGGCGACCAGGACCAGGTCGTACCCGTCGGCGGCCAGCGTCGCCGCCATGGCCTCGCCGATTCCACTGCTTGTTCCGGTGATGAGAGCGATAGGCCGGTCTGCCATGGTCGTGCTCTTTGCGATTCGGGTGTCGTCCGTGCCTCACCGGGGCGGAGCTGGCCCGCCGGCTCGACGTCACACCCCAGGCGGTCGCGTCCCTCGTCGCGCGGCTGGACGACAAGGGCCAGCTGGAGCGCCGCGCGCATCCCCGCCACCGGCACATCCAGGAGCTGCACCTCACCGACGCCGTCCGCGACACGAAGTGATCGGTACCGTGATCGGTATCGACGTGCTCAGGATCGGCGGAGCGCCGCGGGCCGGAGCCAGGTGACGCTGCGCCACAGCCACTCGACCGGACCGTAGACGAAGTACTTGAGCCAGAGGCGGCTGAGCACGGACTGCACGGCGATCACCACGAGGGCCAGCACGACGACAGGCGTCACGCTGGTCATCTGGCCGAAGTCCACGAGCTGCGCGGCCAGGGCCATCACGATCGCGGCCGCTACGTAGTTCGTCAGCGCCATCCGGCCCAGCGGCTCGAACACCGCGGCGATCACCCGCCGCGCGGGCGTGTGCCACAGCAGCGCAAGACCCGTGACGTAGAGCACGGCCATGACCAGGCCCGCGATACCGCCCGGGTTCGTGAACCGCGGGTCGCTGGGAGCGGTCAGCTGCCACATCAGGGCAGGCACGGTCAGCACGGCGGCGACGGCGAACGCGATGGCGACGGTCTTGCGCGAGGTCTCGAGGACGCGGGGCAGACCGAAGGCCGCCGCGCCGGCGCCGAGCAGGATGAGGCCGGGGAGGGACACGATGCCACCGCCGAACATGGCGTATGCCGCGACCGTGAGCACGACGCCTGCCCCGAGGGCCACCCAGCGCGGCGCGAAGTGGACGACCGGCAGCATCAGCAGGCCGACGACGGCGTACTCCAGGAGCACGTTGCCGGGGTAGACGAGCATGAGGAGCCCGCCGATGGCAGCGAGCCCCAGCAGACGGCGGACCAGCACCAGGCCTGGGCGCTGGGACCGGTTGCGGGCGCCGTCGAGCACTATCCAGAGGCTCATGCCGAACAGGAAGACGAAGATGGGCACGAAGCGGGTCTGGACCGTGAGGAAGAGTGCGTCCCGCACCGGGTCCGGGACGATGGCGCCGCCCGCCAGGATGCGGTCCATCCCGGGGCTGATGATGTCGATCGCGTTGACCAGCAGGATCCCGAGGACCGCAAACCCGCGCAGTGAGTCGATGAAGTGCCAGCGCTGCCGCGTCTCTGCCCGCGGAGCCGCGGCGAGTGCAGTGGTTGTGCTCATGCCTACCATCCAAGCGATCGGACTCCCGCCGGTCGTCAACCCACGGGCCCAGGTTCGGTGGTCACGAGCTACGGGTAAGCCCTGTGCGCCGCGCCCTGCCGGTCAGGGCCTGTCCATGGGTGACAAGCAGGTGTCCGCAGCGGAGCCGGTAGTCGGTGCTCGACGAGAGCGGCGAGGAGCAACTGCTTCATGACCCGTCCCTCACCTGCCGGAGTCGGCCTCGCTGACCGCGCCGGCGGCGAAGGCGGCCGACGTCAGGCCGGTCCGAGCGCGGAAGAACCGTCCGAAGTTCCCGGGGTCGGTGAACCCGAGATGCGTCGCCACGGCCCGGGCGTCCCAGCCGGCGACCCCTAGCAGGCGGCGGGCTTCGAGGAGTCGTCGCTCGTCGATGACCTCACGTGCTCCCTTGCCGGTGGCATCCCGGGTGGCGCGGCTGAGGGTACGGATCGAGCAGCCCAGCAGCCGAGCATATTCAGCGACATGGATGAACGGGCCGCGGGCAGCGCTCGGCGGGTGCCAGCACTGTGCGTGCCCGGGACGGACCCACAGCCACTGGCCGGGCGCCACGGTCTGCGTGACGTGGTCGACGTCGTGGAGCAGCTCGCCCTCGGTGACCAGGATCAGGTAGTGGAAGGTGGCACGGCCCGGACGGGACGTGTCCCACGGCCAGGGATCGTGCTTCGCGAAGAAGTCCTCGATGGTGTTCACCTCGAGGCCGTACGGCGTGCCGACCGGAGGGTCGAACTCGTACAGCGGAACCGCGGCCCGCCCTCGGCGTCTGCCTCGCGACGAACCCTTGGAGAACGGCCGTCGCTTGTCGATCGTCACGTGTCCACCAACCAGTCAGTAGAGCGACACATGTACCTCAAGGTAGGAGACGGGCGAGGACTCCGCGTGCCAGCGCCGCGGGCTCCTCACCTTCGACGTGCAGCCGAAGGCTGGTCGGCAGCTGCGGCAGGTGCTGCGAGTAGGCCTCGTGATCGCCGCGGAGGAAGGCCGGATCCTGGCTGATCCCGCGTCCGGAGTCCGCCCTCGCCCGAGCGAGAGAGGCGTCGAGGTCGGCGGTCAGCACGACGTGGAAGACGTCGGTGCCCTCCGGCACCTGGTCGAGCACCTGCTGCACCTCGGCCGGGCTCGAGGTGCCCTCGTCGACCACGATGTCGACGCCGGTCCTCAGCCAGGCGCCGACCAGCTGCGCGTGGACTCCGTGCGCCCAGTCCCAGCTCGGCAGCGTCGGCAGCGCCATCTCCGCGATGGTGTCGAGGTCGGCGAGCGCGACAGAGAAGCCCTCCAGGCGCAACAGCCGGACAAGCTCTCCGGCCACCGTGCTCTTGCCCGATGCGATCGGTCCGCTGATCATAACCAGCCGAGGAACGGTGTGGTCCTGGGTCCTGTCACTCACCCGTTGATCGTGCCATGGCTACTCGTCGAGAGAGAACGTCAGACGCCGTTCGAGCACGTCCTCCGCGACGGATCGCAGGCTCGTGGATCGCGAGAAGGCATTCGCCCGGATCACCGCGAGCGCATCCTCGACGCCTATCCCCAGTTGGGCGATGACCATTCCGGCTGCCCGATGAAGCCAGGCTCGCTCCGACCCGTCAAGCAGCTCGGTGTCCCCCAGCAGGGACGCCCCGACGATGTCGGCGAGGAACCGCAGGTCCTGCGCACTGCGGGCTTGCGGATCATCCGTCACATAGAGGCTGAGCACCCCGACGACCTGACCGCCTGCCCGCATCGGCACCGCGTACAGCGTCACCTTGTCGCCGACCGGACCGGCCAGCTGTGAGAAGACGGGATACTCGTCCACCACCGCACCGAGGTGCGTGACCACGGGCTGGTCCTCGGCCATCGCCTGCGGCACCGGCCCTTCGCCCAGAACCTCCTGCAGTGGTTCGAGGTCCTCGAACACCCCTGGTGTGCTGACGGCGACCCGCTCGCCCGGCCCGCCCACGACAGTAAGAGCTCCGCCCTGCGCCCCGAGGGCGTCCACGCACGCCTCGCACAGCCGCATCGCCCACGGACGGACAGTGTCCTTCGCGAGAGATCTCGCGAGCAGGCCAAGAAGTTGTGGCACGTCCATTCGTGCGTCACCTCCCTTGCCCCCACCCTCACTCTTGCACTACGACCTTCCAGTCGCATCGTCCCGTTTGTCACCGTGTCGGGGACGCGAGACCGCCGGAGCGTCAGAGATCGTCCGGGCGGATCGGGTTGGCCAGGAACTCGTCGATGGCCTCACTGGTCGGGAACTCGGTGACGTCCGGCCCGGAGAACAGCTGCACCAGGGAATAAGCGATGTCCCGTAGAGGGATGTTCGACTGGTTGGACGCTTCGCGCAGCTGGTCGAACGCGGCTTCTTCCTCGATGCCGTGAATGACCATGAGGATGCCCTTGGCCTGCTCGATGACCGATCGCCGCTCCGAGGATGCCTGGATCGAGGCCGACGCCTCTCGTGCCGCCGCCTCCCGTTGCGCCTTGGTGACGTCGATGAAGTACCCGAACAGCTCCGTCACCTGACCGGTGACGGGATCGCGACGGCCCTGACCGGTCACGGCCAGTGTGCGGGTCTTTCCTGCGGCGTCCACGATGCGATGCACCGAGCTGAACGGCTGCCCTGTCTCCGCCGCATGCCGCAGCACGCCGTCGACCCGGGCACGGTCGTCCGGGTGCTTGTGCGCGAGCATCAGGGGCGTCGTCGGCACGATGTCGCCCGGCTCGAAACCGTGCATCACGTAGACCTCGTCCGACCACGCCCACTCCCCTGTGGCAAGGTCGAGCCGGTAACGCCCGACCGGCGGCCTGGCACCCCCAGCGAGCGCCTTCTCGATGTCACTGTCCAACGGTGGCTGGCCGGGCTCAGATATGGAGTTCACGAAGGTCCTCTTCAGGGCTGAGTCGTACGGCCGGTGCCCTTACAGCGGAGGGCACAGGACCTGGGGGAGGTCAGGATAGCGTGGAGCGAACCCCTCGCTGGCGGACGGATTCAGTCCTGGACCGACGCGGCGACCAGCCAGGCCGTGAGCAGCACGATCACGACCATCAGGGTGGTCTCTCGTCCCGCACTGCGCAGCAGCACGCCGCCCGCCCTGTTTGAGCGGCCGGCATGCCGCACCACGCCGCGGCGTCGGGCCGTGAGCCTCGGCACGACGTGGAAGTGGTTGTACGCGCCGACCACGCCGACCACCAGGACGACGCCGACCTTGGCCAGCAGCAGGAGTCCCCAGGTGCTCTGCCAGAGCTGCTCCGGGCGGTCCAGGATGCCGACCGCCAGCACCACCCCCGCCACTCCGACCACCGTGACCGAGAGGGCCGCGACGACGGAGAAGCGGGCGGCCATCAGTGCGGCGTCGAGGTCGTACCCGTTCCGGTGCCGGGCGCGCAGCAGGAGGCCCATCGAGACGACGCCGCCCACCCACGTGGCGGCGGCCGCGAGGTGTGCGACGTCGGCGGTCACGATGAGCCATCGTGGCTCGACGGTGTTGCTGTGGCCGCCGAGCACGTGCCCGGCGAACACCAGCACCCCACCGATCACGGCGAGCCATGAACCGCGCAAGGTCCGCCGGGCGCCCACCGCGAGCGCGACAGCACCAGCGGCCTGAAGGCCGACCTCCCGGAGGGTGGTGCCGGTGAGCGAGTTCGAGATCGCCGACGGTGAGACGGCCGCGGCGAGGTCGCCATGGGCGACGAACACCGATCCGGCCAGTACCCGGACAGCGAGCCCGCCGAGGATCAGTACGCCCGCCCAGCGAGCGAGCCGCAGCACGACCGGCGCGTCCGCCTCGTCGCGCCCTCGGAGCACGAAGGCCGTGAACGCCAGGGCACCGGCGGCGACCAGCCCGCTCCAGAGCGTGATCGCGCTGCCGAGCCGGGCGACGGCCGCAGCGACATCGGTCGTCGGGCTGTCCATCGCGGACGGTTCGTGGCCCATGTCGTGGTCCATACCGCTCATGTCGTGACCCGCACCGGGGCTCGCGCCCGCCGACGGCGTTCCCGTGCCTCCGGTCGGCTCACCCGGGCCCGCACCCGTGCCCGCACCCGTGCCCGTGCCCGTGCCCGTGACGGTGAAGCCGAAGGTGCCCTCCAGCGGGTGGCCGTCCTGGGCCGCTGCCGTCCAGGTGACCGTGTAGTCGCCGGCGGTCAGTGCCTCGGACGGTGTCGCCACCAGGACCAGGCCGTCCCCTGCGGCAGCGACGTCGGCCACGACGGCGCCCTCCGGCCCGTCGATCACGATCCCCTCGCCGAGCTGGCTCACCGGCAGCGTGAACCGCAGCGTGACCTCGGTGACGGGACTGTCCGACGTCGACCCGGCGGCGGGTACGGAGGATTCGAGCCGGGTGTGGGCGGTGGCGGACGGCGCGCACCACAGCGCGAGCATGAGCGCCGCGAGCACTCCGACGGTCGCCCGGACCACGACCGCGCCGGAGCGCGAGGTTCGGCGCATGTGCGGACTCCTTCACAGCAGGGGTGGTGCGCCGGCGTGTGCCGGCGCACCACCGGAGGGTCACATCGAGGCGAGGAGGTCCTCCATCGTCGCGATCTCGGCCTGCTGCGTGTCGACTATCGTCTGCGCCATCTCTACCGCGCCCGTGTCCTGACCGGACTCGATCTCGGTCTGCGCCATCTCTACCGCGCCCTGGTGGTGCGCGATCATCTGCTCCAGGAACAGCCGGTTCGCCTCGGGGCCTGCGGCGTCGGCGAGCGCCTGCATGTCCTCCTCGGACATCATGCCGCTCATCCCGGCGTGGCCCGAGTGCTCAGCGGTGCGCTCGGCGCCCCAGGTGTCCAGCCACAGACCGAGCTCCTCGATCTCGGGCGCCTGGGCGGCCTTGACCTGGGTGGCGAGCTCCGTGATCTGGGGGTCGGCGTCGGGCTTGCCCAGGACGACGTCGGCCATCTCGATCGCCTGCTCGTGGTGCGGGATCATCATCTGCGCGAACATGACGTCCGCGTCGTTGTGCTCTGCGTGCTCGCCGGCCACGGTAGTGGTGTCCTGCGCGGGCTCCTCGCCCGAGCAGCCCGCGAGGGCAAGTGCTCCGGCCAGGACGATGACAGACATAACGGTGCGCTTCATGGGGTCTTCCTCTAGCTCGTCTCTCGGGTAACAGTCACTGACCCGGCCGCGCTGGGGCACGGCGGGGCTGTCGGGCCGGCGCGGGGAGGCGCCGGACCCGGGTCTACGTCCGAGAGATGCAGAGCTCGTGCAAGGAAGGAGCGGCGACGGCGCGGACGCCGACCAGCGCCGGCGTCAGGGCCATCGCCAGCTCGAGCGGGGCCCGCCACAGCAGCCGACGTGCGGGCGCGACCAGGGCCAGGAGCGCGACGAGGACCATGAGGCACATCGCCGTCACGAGGCCGTCGCCGCAACATCCCTCGCAGTCGCCCGCGCCCTGTTCGCCGTGGCCGTCCGGCGCCTCCGCCACAGCGCGGACGACGGCGGTGGTGGCGACGACTGCGGCAGCGGCGGTCACCTGCTCCGCGACGACCACGGGGGCCTCGTGCGGTACGGCGTGCGAGTGCGTGATCGGTGACCCGCTCATCGAGTGCATGGTGACCACGCCGACGATCACCGTCAGGATCGCCAGCACGCCGACCGGGCGCCGGCGAGGCCCGGCGACCGTCGAACGAAGAAGCGAGATCACACGCACGGCACGGAGGCTATCCCACCGCCGATGGGGATGAAACCGCGGCCCCATGCTGTCCCTCCCTCGTCGGCGTGCGGGGCGGGCACAGCACCCGCCCCGCACGCCTGGTAGGTCAGCCGACCCGCAGGACTACCGGGTTGGACTGCCAGACCTGGGTGTACCGGACCGACTTGCCCGGCACCGGCGCCTCGATCTGCATGCCGTCACCGGCGTAGATCGCGATGTGGCCGGGCGACCAGAGCAGGTCACCGGGCTGCGCCTGGGACCAGGGCACCTCGGTCCCCGCGTACCGCTGCTCGGACGACGTCCGGGGAAGGTTGATCCCGACCTGCGCGAAGACGTAGGACGTGAACCCGGAGCAGTCCATCCCGGCCGGGGTCTCGCCGCCCCACAGGTACGGCACCCCGAGGTACCGCATCCCGATGGACACGATGGCCGATCCCTGGGCCGATGCCGGGATCTCCACGGCAGCAGCGGCCTCGGCGGCTGCGGCTGCCTCGGCCTCGGCCTCCGCTTCTGCCTCGGCGGCCAGCTCCGCCTGGTACTCCTCGTTCTCCTCGGCCGAGACGACGGAGACGGCGGCCGTCTCGATCTTCAGCTTGGCGTCGGTGGCGACGGTCACCACAGGGGCGGCGGCGACGGATTCCTTGGCCTGGGTGGTCAGGGCGTTGAGGTCGGTCGTGTTGAGCGTGCCGCTGACGGCCTTGCCGGCCAGCGACGAGCTGACCTCTGTGGCCGGTGCCGCCTGGGCAGACGGGGCCACCAGGGACAGCAGCACGCCGGAACCGGCTGCTGCTGCCACGGCGGTACGGCCGGCGAACGCGGCGGCCTGCTCGGTGGCGGTCCGGGCGACGTCGGCCAGGACGGGGCGGCGTGCCGCCCGATGACGACCACGGCCGCGCACGGCCGGGTTCAGGGTGAAGCTGGGCTCCATGAAAGCTGGGACCTTTCGGATCGGAGTAGAACCACACGCGCGGCCCGGTGTTCGGGGCGCGCTGAACCGGCCGACACCTGAATGGGGTGGTGTCGACGGGATGTGGTGGTCTACGTCCGGGAGATCCCGAGGGCGTGCAGCGACGGCGCCGCGGCTACGGCCAGTCCTGCCGGCTCTTGAAGGCAGTGGTGCGCGAGCTCGGGTACCAGCCACTGCATGGCGAGGGCCGGAGCCCTTGCCAGGTCTACCGAGGGCGACACGGTCCGGTCGGACCGCGCGGTCACCGGGCGATCTTCGGCGCAGTGGTTCGGACCCTCGCCGTGACCGTCGCCGTGGTGTCCGGCAGCCACGCCGGTGACCTGGTCCGGGGCGGTCGCCGCGGCCTGCGCCGCGTCATGATCCACCGCGCCGTACGCGGACGTGCCGCCGTGACCGGCGCCGTCCAGGTGGACACCGCAGACGGCCTGCACGCCCAGGACCACGAGCACCAGGAACATGGCCGTCAGGACGCTCGTGAGCCCACGCCGAGGAGCGGCGAGCGGCGAACGGGCGGGACGTGTCAGGTTCATGGCGAGCCCAAGAGTAACGGAATGGACACGGTGGGCGGCAACCCTGCGCTGTGATCAGGCTCGTAGGGCGGGATGATGCGCAGACGACGCGCCGCACCGAGCAGCGCGCCGTCGCACCCAGGGGAAAGAAGAACCATGAACCACACAGCGATAGTCACCGGCGGCGCCGGCGGCATGGGCCTCGCGACAGCGAGGATTCTCGGCCGTGACCACCGCGTCGTCATCGCCGACGTGAACCAGGAACGCCTCGACGACGCGGTGGCACAGCTGACCAAGGACGGCGTCGAGGCCGTCTCCGCCCGCTGCGACATCACCAGCCGGCAGTCGGTCGAGGACCTGTTCGGCGAGGCCGACGCCGACGGCACCCTGCGCGCGGTCGTGCACAGCGCCGGCGTCAGCCCGCAGATGGGTGACGCCGGGAAGATGATCGCCATCAACGCCCTGGGGACGATCCATGTCACCGAGGCCGCCCTCGCCCTCGCCGGCGAGGGTTTCGCCGTGGTCAACGTGGCCTCGTCCGCCGCTCACATGGCGCCCCGGGCCCTGGTATCCCACCGTACGTACCGGCTGGCGTTCACCGACCCCGCCCGCTTCGTGTCCCGGCTCACCGCCCGCGCGAACCTGCTGCCGGGCAACCTGCGCTCCGGGCTGGCCTACGCCCTGAGCAAGAACTTCGTCATGTGGTACTCCCAGGAGATGGCCGCCCGGTTCGGCGCCCAGGGTGCACGCATCCTGTCCGTCTCCCCCGGCAGCTTCGACACCACGATGGGCCGGCTGGAGGAGAAGAGCGGATCGCACAAGCTCGTCGAGTACGCAGCCCTGCACCGCTACGGGAAGCCCGAGGAGATCGCCGAGGTCCTCGCCTTCTGCGCCAGTGACCGGCCGGGCTACCTCACCGGCGTCGACATCCTGTGCGACGGCGGGACCAAGGCCGGGCTCGACCTCAAGGGCACCCTCGCCATGGCGCGAGGCAACTGAACCCGGCACGGCCGCGGGGAATCCAGGTGCGCGCCACATCGCGCGTCTGCGAGCATGCGCCGCTATGCAGACCGACGACTTCGCCGTCCGCCGTGCGGTCGACTCCGATGCCGCCTCGGTAGCCGCGGTATGGCTGCGTTCCTTCACGGCGGCGCTTCCGAGCGTGCGCCGAGCCCATACGGACCACGAGGTCCGGTCCTGGTTCCGCGAGGTGGTCGTGCCCGGTCAGGAGACGTGGGTGGCCACGGCCGAGGGCTCGGTGGTCGGGATGATGGTGGTGGACGGCGAATCCCTGGACCAGCTCTATCTCGACCCGGCCTGGCAGGGCCGGGGCATCGGCGGCCGGCTCGTGCACCTGGCGAAACAGCTTCGTCCGGCCGGGTTGGCGCTGTGGACGTTCCAGGTCAACGAGCCGGCACGCCGCTTCTACGAGCGGCACGGCTTCGTGGTCGCGGAGTACACCGACGGCCGCCACAACGAGGAGCACGAGCCGGACGTGCGGTACGTGTGGCGCCCTGGGGCACACGATCAAGGATGAGGACGAACGACGCTATCGGGATCGCGGCCATATCGACTGCCGCGGCCGAAGAGCCGGGTGCGATGCGGCGATGCCCCTCCGTCCCACAGGGAGACAGAGGGGCATGTCCGGTTCGTATTAGCTGATCTTGCGGCGGTAGGCCGACATCGCGAAGAAGTACGCGATGGCGAGGATGCCGACGCACCAGCCGAGCGCGACCCAGATGTCGGCACCCACCGGCTGCTGGGCCAGCAGGTCGCGGATCGTGTTGACGATGGAGGTGACGGGCTGGTTCTCGGCGAACCAGCGCACCGGGCCGGGCATGGTCTCGGTCGGGACGAAGGCCGAGCTGATGAAGGGCAGGAAGATCAGCGGGTAGGAGAAGGCGCTGGCGCCGTCGACGGTCTTGGCGGACAGGCCGGCGATGACGGCGAGCCAGGTCAGGGCCAGGGTGAAGAGGACCAGGATGCCCGCGACGCCGAGCCACGCCAGCACGCCCGCGCCGGAGCGGAAGCCCATCAGGAGGCCGACCAGGACGACGACCACCACCGAGACGATGTTGGCCACCAGTGACGTGAGCACGTGCGCCCACAGCACCGAGGAGCGAGCGATCGGCATGGACTGGAACCGCTCGAAGATACCGCCCTGGAGGTCGAGGAACAGCCGGTAGGCGGTGTAGGCGATGCCGGAGGCGATGGTGATGAGCAGGATGCCGGGCAGGAGGTAGTTGACGTAGTTGTCGGTACCGGTCTGGATGGCGCCGCCGAAGACGTAGACGAACAGCAGCATCATCGCAATCGGCGTGACCGCTGTCGTGACGATGGTGTCGGGGCTCCGGAGGATGTGGCTCAGGGATCGCCCGGTCAGGACGGCGGTGTCGCCGAAGAAGTGCTTGCTCATGACTGCTCCTTGCTGGACTCGTCGCTGGTTTCCTTGCCGGCCTTGCCGTTGGTGCCCACGAGCGTGAGGAAGATGTCCTCCAGGGAGGGCTGCTTCTCGACGTACTCGACCTTCGCCGGGGGCAGCAGCGCCTTGAGCTCGGCGAGCGTGCCGTTGGCGATGATGCGGCCCTGGTGGAGGATCGCGATCCGGTCGGCGAGCTGCTCGGCCTCGTCGAGGTACTGCGTGGTGAGCAGGACAGTGGTGCCCTGCTTGGCGAGCTCCGCGACGACCTGCCAGACCTCGATGCGGGCCTCGGGGTCGAGGCCGGTGGTGGGCTCGTCGAGGAAGATGATCGGCGGGTTGCCGATCAGGCTCATCGCGATGTCCAGCCGGCGCCGCATGCCGCCCGAGTACGTCCCGGCCTTCCGCGATCCCGCGTCGACCAGGTCGAACCGGGTCAGGAGGTCGTCGGCGATCTTGCCGGGGTCCTTGAGGTGGCGCAGCTTGGCGACCAGGACGAGGTTCTCCCGACCGGTCAGGACCTCGTCGACCGCAGCGAACTGCCCGGTCAGGCTGATCGACTCCCGGACGCGCTGCGCGTCCTTCGTGACGTCGAACCCGAGGACGGTCGCCGTACCGGCGTCCGGCCGCAGCAGCGTCGACAGGATCCGCACCATCGTGGTCTTGCCCGCACCGTTGGAGCCCAGCAGCGCGAAGATGCTGCCACGCGCCACCTCGAAGTCCACGCCCTTCAGGACGTGCAGGTCCTTGTAGGACTTCTCCATACCCTGCACCCAGATCGCAGGTTCGCGTCCTGCTCGGGTCGTTGCCTCGGTACTCATCTGATTCCCTCTCGTCACGTTCTCGAAGTTCCGGATCACCCCGCCTGCCGGGCCGGGCCGCCGTGGCGGCCCGGCCGGGTTCGGAGTGTTGTCAGAGGCTGCGGGCGGCGATGTCGCCCTGGGTGGTGGTCGCGTGGATCTCCACCTCGGCGGCACCGGTGTTCTTGAGCGCGTTCTCGATCCGGCCCATGGAGGTACCGGCGCCCAGGGACGCGGAGACGCCGGCGGCGACGCCCACAGTCACGTTGCCCGCCTGGGTGCTCAGCACGACCTTGCCCCGGGCCGCCTCGACGACGTTGATGTCGCCCTGCATGGTGCTGATCTCCCCGGGACCGTTCAGACGACCGACCGAGACGTCACCGGCCTGGGCTGTGAGCTTGACGCTCGCTGCCTCGTCAAGCTTGATCTCGCCGTAGGCCTCGTGGGTGACGACGCCGAACCGGCCGACGCCGCGCAGCTCGGCGGTGGCCGCCTTGCCCTCGACGCCGGAGCCGGCGGGAAGCTGGACGGTCACCTCGATGGCCCCGGAGGCGCCGAGGACCTCGTGCTTCACCGGCGTCACGATCCGCAGGACGCCGTCGGCGTACTCGACGGTGGTCCGTTCTGCGGCCTTCACGTCGCGGCCCTTGGTGGCGTCCGCCGGCAGGACCTCGACCACGGTGTCGGCCCGGTCAGCGGCGATCAGCTGCACCCGTGCGGCGGGGACGTCCAGGACGGCGGTGATCGGGTTCGGGGTGTCGAAGTTCTGCATGATGCTCAGCTCCTGTGCTCGGTGGTGCCCGTACTTTCTGATGTCGCAAACGCTACGTTGCGTTCGCAGATCGGGCAACACTCGTGTTGCATTGCTTCCGTCTTTGCGCAGGTCAGAACGTATAAATCGTTGCGCTATGTGTGGAATTAACGCAACACACTTCCCGGCGAGCGTTGCACTGATGGAAGGTGAACGCTATTCTGGAGCTACTCACGAGCACCAAGGAGATCGCTATGCCGGGTGGCAGGCTCACCAAGCAGGAACGCCAGCAGATCGCGCTGGGTCTGGCCGACGACCTCGCTTACGCGGAGATCGCGCGACGGCTAGACCGGCCCACCTCGACGGTCACGCGCGAGGTCCTGCGCAACGGTGGCCCCGTCGACTACCGCGCCGACCTGGCCCACCGGGCCGCCGAGCGCCGCACCCACCGGCGCAAGCAGACGGCGCCCCGCGGGCAGGAGGCAGCCCCGCAGGCTCACGGACGCGACGCCGAAGCCGTGCGCGAGTTCGAGGAGTCCTTCACCACGCTCTTCATGCAGTCGGGCGTGCCGCGCATCGGCGCCGGAGTGCTGACCTGCCTCCTCACCAGCGACGCGGGCAGCGTCACGGCAGCCGAGCTCGCCCAGCGTCTCGAGGTCAGCCCAGCATCGGTGTCCAAGGCGATCTCGTTCCTCGAGGGCCAGGGCCTCGTCCGCCGCGAGCCCGGCGAGGGTCGCCGCGAGCGCTACGTCGCCGACAACGACGTCTGGTACCAGTCGATCATCGGCACCGCGCAGTCCAACGCCCTGCTCGCCACGTCCGCGCGGCAAGGGGTCAGCGTCCTCGGCCGCGACACCCCGGCCGGCGAGCGGCTCGAGAACATCGCCCGCTTCATGGACTTCATCAGCGAGAGCCTGGTGCGCGCGGCGGCCCAGGCTCGCGAGATCCTCCACACGAAGTCCGGGACACCCTCGGACGACCCGTCCTGAGCGACGATGCGAGGGCCGCCTGGGGCCGCGCTCGAACGAACACACCTCCCGGCCAACGAGAAAACCCCGCTTGACCGGAGCGTATGCCCTGGTCAAGCGGGGTTTCAGTCTGTGGAGCTAGGGGGATTCGAACCCCCGACCTCTTCTGGGGTGCCGAGTCACCGATGCGCTTACCTTTCCCGACGATCAAGACTGTGACGGGGCGCCGAACCGTCGGCCCGGCGCCCCGCTTCGCTACTTGATGTACTTCACCGGTTTGGTGGCGAGGCCGAGCAGGTACTCGAGCGGGCCGCGCTTGAAGAAGTGAGACCAGATCGCGGCGAAGACGATCGCTCCGACGATGAGCGTGAGCACCGGGATCCAGGAACCCTGGACGCCGCCTCCGGGCAGGGAGAGCGCGGACATGACCACGAAGTGGCCGACATAGGCCGTCAGGGACATCGTGCCGACCGCGACGATCGGCGTCATCAGGCGGCGCAGGCGCGGCAGGTGGTCCATCAGGAACGTCGCGCCCACGATCACCAGGATCGCGATGCCGACGCTGCCGATGATGTCGAACGTGGTCCCGCTGTGCGGCCCGGCGACGAGCAGGTCGTGAGCCGACGGCTGGTATTCGAACGACCCGCTGTCCATCGGCGGTTTCGACGAGCCTGACCACGAGCCGGAACCGGAGCCCGACCACGAACCAGACGATCCGTCCTCGGCCATGCTCCGAAGCGCGCCCTTGCCGGCCAGCAGCAGCGACAGGCCGTAGGCGACCGTCGTGAGTCCGGCGCCGAGGGCGGCGAGGCGCCGCTGGTTGGCGGGGGCGGACAGGTCGACGCGCCCCAGGGCCATACCAGCGACCACGAACGCGATCCAGGGGATCGTCGGGTAGAAGCCGGTGAACAGCAGGTCGATCACGCCGACGCCGCTGAGCTTCTCCAGCGGGTCGTACGCGTCCACGGTCTGCTGGACGGATCCGCTGAGCAGCGGGCGGATGAGGAACGCCAGCTGGGGCCCGGCGACCGCGAGTGCAGCCGCGGTGATCGCGAGCGTCTTCCCGCTCAGCTTGAGGAACATCATGGCGACGAGGAAGTAGACCCCGTAGAAGCCGATGATGATGACGTCGCCGTAGAGCTTCGCCAAGAGCGTGCCGAAGGCGAGCAGGACGACCGCGCGGATGGCGATACGCGCCTTCGCCTTCCGTCCGGCCAGGCCGGTCTTCGGCTCCTTTCGCCCCGCGATGAGCATCAGCGAGAAGCCCGCGAGGGTCGCGAACAGGACCGACGAGTGCCCGTCGGCCATGTACCGGACCCAGCTGCCGACGCCGCTCGTGGTCGAGAGCATCGGCCCGACGTGCACGGTGTACATACCGAACACGGCCACCGCGCGGGCCAGGTCCACTCCGACGAGGCGTCCCATCGACGCGTCGCCTTGCGAAGCGGGAGCGGTCGTAGCCGGATCGTCGGGTGTGCCGGGGGTCAGAAGCGAGGCGGGCGCATGCTCCTGCGGAGCTGCTTTCTCCTGCAGTGGCTGCAAATGAGTCATGGCTCAAACTCTGTGGTGAAGAGGGCGGCCCGGCCCATCCGGCAGTTCGCGGTATCCGACTCGGCGATCGGCGGGAGTTGCGACCCCCGACCGGCTGGGAAGTCGGCAGTCGACCGGATCGGTCCGCCGTTCTACGGCCGCATAACCTTTTCGAACCTGAAGAACCCCTCGCCGCCCGGCTCTTCGGCATGGTCCTCGTCCGCTTCCGCCCCATGCAAGTCGTGCGGGTCGGGGTGGCGTTCATTGAAGAACTCGACGATGTGGAACCCGCACTTGTTGACGTAGAAGTGGATGTTGCGCTGCTCGAAGTAGGGCGTTCCGGTCTCCCACACCTCGGTCTGCGGGTGTGCGGCTTCGATCGCTCTCCACGCCTTCAGGCCGATCCCGCGGCCATGGTGCTCCGGGGCGACGTAGAAGAAATTCAGCGAGTTGCGGTGCGTCCGGGCGTCGATCTGCAGCGCCGCGCCACCGACTACCGCTCCCTCGAGCAGCACGTAGTAGACGGCGGCTCCGGGCGCACGGAACGAGGCTCGGACGTCCTCGTCGGGAGGTATCGGGACCTCCTGCCCCCCGATGCCGTAGGCGGCGGCCGCTTCGGTGAACGCCCGCTGCAGCTCCTTCCGGAAGGCCGGGCGGTCGGCGTCATCCGCACGCACGAGCGTGACGTCAAGAGCGGTCATGTCGTTCTCCTTGTATCAAGTGGAGGCAAGCCGCTGGGCCGGAGCGAGCGCTCCGACCCAGCGGCCCCGTTGCGACAGCGGTGCAGTCGATCAGCGCACCAGCTTGGCGGGGCTCGTGGCCCACTGCATCGCGTATTCGAGCGGCCCGCGCTTGAACCACCGGGACCATACGAATGCGAACCCGATGCCCACCACGCAGAACCAGCCCCACACCGCCAGCGCCTCGGTGACCGGGCCGCCGTCGCTGTTCGACGGGACGTGATTGAGGGCCCACAGGTGGGCGACGTACAGGGTCAGGGACATCGCTCCGGCCGCCGTGATCGGCGTCAGGAGCTTGCGGGCCAGGGCCGACCGGTCGAGCAGGGCGACCGATCCGACGATGACCAGCATCGCGATGCCGATGTTGCCCAACAGCTCGAACGCGGTGCCCGAGTGCGGCGAGGCCGAGAGCAGGAACTGCAGCATGTCCGAGGACCACGGATCGTATTCGCTCAGCGAATCGGACCACGTGCCGGACGAACCGCTCATCCCGGACGAGCCCGAGCCCGTCGAAGACGACGCCATGCTCGAACCGGAGGAACCGAATCCGCCGCCCATGCCGCCTCCGGCGAACAGGACCTTCAGCAACACCCACGAGAGCCCATAACCGGCCAGCGCCAGTCCGGCACCGACCGAGGCCATGCCGACACGCACCCACTTGGCGGACAGGTCGAGCTTGGCGATCGCCACGCCCGCGAAGATGTAGGCGAGCCACGGGAGGGCCGGGTAGAGGCCAGTGAACAGCAGCCGGCCGAAGCCGTCGGCACCCATGCGGGTGATCGGGTCATGCGCGTTCAGAGCGGTGACGAAGGCCGGCTGCGCCATGGCGATCCAGTAGTAGACCACGGAGCCGACGACCGCGAACGAGGCCGAGAGGACCGCCAGCGTCTTGACGCCGCACCGCACGAACGGCAGCGCGAGCAGGAAGAACAGACCGTAGAACGCCAGGATGACGATGTCGGTGTGCAGCCAGAGCGTCAGCACCGTACCGAGGGCGATCAGCAGGACCGCCCGGATGACGATCTTGACGATCCGCTGCCGTCGTTCGAGCGCCGGCAGCTGTCGGCGGCCACCCGCAAGCAGGACCAGCGACAAGCCGGCCAGGACCGCGAACAGGGCCGACGAGCGGCCGTGCGGAATCTGCATGATCGTGTTGACCACAGGGTTTCTGAACTCCTGCATCGGTCCTACGTGCGCGTAGAACATGCCGAAGATCGCCAGCGCACGGGCCAGGTCGAGCCCGAGCACGCGACCGAATGCGCTGCCTCGCTGCGGTTTCGGTTCGGACGGTGTCTCGCGGTCGGTGCGGACCAGCATCCGCTCGCTGCGTACAGTGTCGGTATCAGTCATGGATTCAGCCTGCGGCGGCGCGGGCGCACGACCCATCCTGCGAAGGTCCGCCGCGCTACCGCAGACGGCGGGAACCGATCCCTCCCAGCAGGGATCGCTCGCCCGCCGACCGGCCGAAGGCCCCCCGCCGACCCGCGGCAATCGCCGCGGAACGCTTGTGACGCAAGCGCGACGAGGCACGGCCGTGCTACGAATCGATCCGTGGAAACGACACTGGAGGAGCGGCCGTGATCCGGGTTCTGATCGTCGACGACGAGGCGTTGATCCGCAGCGGCATCGAACTCATCCTCAACGCCGCACCGGACATCGAGGTCGTCGGCGCGGTCACCGGCGCTCGCGCGGTCGCCGAGGCCGAACGGCTGCAACCCGACATCGTGCTGCTCGACATCCGTATGCCCGATGTGGACGGGCTGACCGTGCTCGACCGCATGCTCTCGAAGCCGTCGCCGCCTGTGGTCGCCATGCTCACCACCTTCGACAACGACGAGTACGTCACCGCGGCCCTCCACCGAGGCGCGGCTGGGTTCCTGCTCAAGGACACCTCCCCCGACCACCTGGCCCTGCAGGTGCGCACCCTCGCCGCCCACGGCGTGGCCCTCTCCCCGCGAGTCACCTCCACCGTCGTCAACGGCTACCTCGCGTCAACCCGCAGAGAGCCCGCCGACACCGTCCTCATCGACACCCTGACCGACCGGGAACGGGCCGTACTCGTCCACCTCGCCGACGGACTGTCCAATGCCGACATCGCCGCCCGCCTCTACCTCGGCGTCGGCACCGTCAAGGACCACGTCTCGGCGATCCTCGCCAAGCTCCAGGTCGCCAACCGGGTCCAAGCCGCGCTCCTGGCCGAACGCGGGGGCCTGCTCGACAAGGGCGAGCAGCGATGACCTCGCTCATGGGCCACATCACGGCCTGGTGGCACTCGGGCTCACGCTGGCCCGCAGTCCTCCTCGACGCCACCCTTATCGCCGTGGCCGGGGCCGACCTGGCGTTCAACCAGATGCCCGGTAACGGGTGGGACGACATCGTGCTCGTGGCCGGGGTGATCGCGCTGGCCGTGCGCCGCCGGTTCCCGTTGGCGGTCTTCATCGCCACGCTCCCGATGCCGCTGCTCATGGGCCAGTCGGCGGCGTCGCTCATCGCGCTGTTCACGGTCGCGTGCGCAACCCGGAACCGGTGGCTGCTGAGCGGATGCGCCCTGGTCTACGCGGGCCTGACCATCACCCCGTGGTGGGGCGGCGGCGACATCCTGGCCGAATCGGCCTGGCCGGTGTGGGGCGTGTACTCACTGGCACCCGCGGGCGCAGCGGTCTTCCTGGGGCAGCTGCTCCAGACCAAGCAGGAACTGTCCCGGCGCCTGGAGGAGATCAGCGAGGTCCGCGAGCACGAGCAGGCGCTGGCGACCCAGAAGGTGCTGGCACAGGAGCGCGCCCACCTGGCCCGAGAGATGCACGATGTCGTCTCCCACCAGGTGAGCCTGATCGCGGTGCGGGCCGGAGCGCTCCAGGTGAGCACCCAGGAATCGATCTCGAAGGAAGCCGCCGACACGATCCGCACGCTCGCGGCGCGCACGCTGGACGAGTTGCGGTACATGGTGAGCTTGCTCCGCGCCGGAGGCGGCGCGGGCAATGGCCTCGCACCCCAGCCCACCCTCGACCAGCTCGACGAGCTCGTCGACAACGCCGGCCTGCAGGCGCGCCTCGAGACAGGCCCGCTGCCAGAGCTCAGCCCTCCGCTGCAGCGGGCGATCTACCGCACGGTGCAGGAAGCGCTGACGAACGCCCGCAAACATGCCCCGGGCGCCGCGGTCCGCGTCCAAGTCGCCCAGGACGACGGCGCCGTACTGGCCGAGGTGATCAACACGGCACCGAATCGACCGGTGATGCCGCTGCCGAGCGCGAAGCACGGACTGATCGGCCTCAGACAGCGCGCCGAACTACTCGGAGGAACATTCGAAGCAGGGCCGACGAACTCAGAAGGCTGGAGGGTCGCGCTGCGCGTGCCGCTGAAGACGATGAGCTGAGCGTCTGGCGCAGGCCCGCCCGCTTGGTACGTGCCACGAGAACTGCGCTCGTTTCACATACGGATGCTTTGCTCGCGGTGTGTGGCGTCCGGCCGCCGGATCTGCGTGACCTGAGATCGCGTCGCTTGACGGAGGGCCATAGCGGCGCGCGCGGCGTCGACCACCTGAGCATCAGTCCCGACAGGTTCTCGTCGTCCTCAGCGTGGTCGTTCATGGGCGACAGGTGTGCGTGGCACCGACCGTCCATGACCGCTCATGCGCGCCAGCCGCCACCTCACGCGTGGCACAACCCGTGGCATTTTCATTCGGCCACCCTTCGTCATGGCGGTCCGGCAGAAACCGAAAGGGCCGCTGAACTGGCTTTACGCCAGACTCAACGGCCCTCAATCGGTGGAGCTAGGGGGATTCGAACCCCCGACCTCTTCATTGCGAACGAAGCGCGCTACCAACTGCGCCATAGCCCCTCGGACTGCAGAAGAGTAGCACTTCACCTCAGGTGATCCGCAACTTCTTCCGGTGTCGCGCGGGTCACGAGCACGTGACCCGCGCGAGCTGGACCGGCGACGTCACCCGGCCGCCCGGCGTCGCGCCAGGATCTCCTCCAGCGGCTTGCCCAGCGTCTCGGACTTCATGCGCGGCGGCTCGCCCCGGATGAGCTCGTCCTCGGCAACCGGGTCGGCCCCGGCCCGGACGGAGCCGGACGCGGGGATCGACGGCGGCAGCACCGCACCGGACCCCGGCTGCCGGCCCGGAGCACCCGCCGTCGGACCGGAAGGTGTTGCCGAACCCCTGGACGCCGTCGACGTGGCCGGAAGTGCCGCCGGCTGACGCTGCGGTGCCGCCGGCTTGGTCACGTAGGTGGGCAGCGGGACCGGGACCGGGTCCCAGGCACGCCCGCTCGGCAGCTGCTCCCGCTTTGCCGGCTCCTTGGCCTCTACCGGACGCTCGGCCTTCGCCTCGTCCTCGACGGGCACCTCGATGACCTTCGGCTCGGCCGGGCCGTCGAGGATCTCGTCGAGCACGTCCTTGCGGACGACCCGTGGGATCGCCTGCGTCTGCGTGCTCGAGCCGTGGGTCGCCAGACCGGTGACCTGCGCCCGGTTTCGCGGCGCGTAGGGCCCGCCGTTCGCGAGGACACGAGCCTGCGTGGCACGCTGCCGCGCCGCCCGCACGGTCGCCTGCCACCGAGCGTCCGCCCGCCGGGCCGCCCGGGCCGCACGGCGGCCCAGGAACAGCACGAACAGCAGCATCGCCGACGGCGCGACCGCCATGCCCCAGTGCAGCCGGTCGAGACCGACGAACACCCAGGCAGCGATGCTGCACACCATCAGGAACGCGGACACGATGAGACGACGTCGGGCACGCGCGGCACGCCGCGCGCGCCGCTCGACCCGGCGGATGCGCTCCGCCGTCAGCGGGCGGCCACGGACCATGATCTGGAGCGGGTGCCCCTTCGGGGTCGGGCGGGCGACGCGCGGCACACCCTGCCCGGTCTCCCGCGGCTTGCCGTCAGTAACCATCGCCCCTCCTTTCCGTCCGGAGCCACTCATCGCGACGATGCGCAGCCCTGCCGAGAACCGGTCGGTCACCCGCGCGTCGGCGAGCTCTGACCGGTAACGCACCAGGCTCGGCAGCCAATAGCCCAGCCACAGGACGAACAGCGCTACGGCTGTCAGTCCTGCAGTCGATTCCACGACACGACGTTAGGCGAGCATTGCCACGCCCAGCGGCACCACGCGCGGCGTGTCCCGCCGTCAGGGCGCGTCCCGCAGGCGCTGCCAGCGCGCCAGCAGCCCCTCCGGGACCTCCTCGCGGGTGACCGCGAAGGTTCGGTGGTCCCGCCACTGGCCCTGGATGTGCAGGAACCGCTCGCGCACACCCTCGTCCCGCAGCCCCAGCTTCTCGACCACACGAAGGCTCGGCTTGTTCTCGGGCCGGATGTTGATCTCGATGCGGTGCAGCCCCAGGAAGAACGCGTAGTCGATCGCCATCGCCACGCCTGTGGGGATGACGCCCCGGCCGGCCACGCTCTCGCTCACCCAGTACCCGATGCTCGCCGAGCACATCGATCCCCAGGTGATGGAGGAGACCGTCAGCTGCCCCACGAGCGCGCCGTCGAGCTCCACGCCGAAGGGGAGCGACGTCCCGGCGCGGGCCTGCGCGGAGAGCGAGCGCACGTACTCACCGAACGTCGAGGCGATGTACCGGTTCGCACCGGGCGCCGTCGCCTCCCAGCGCTCCAGCCAGGCCGCGTTCTCGGCCCGGAGCCGGGACCATTCGGTCGCGTCCCGCCGGCGGAGAGGGCGCAGCACGACTGCACCCGCCGACGTGTCCTCGCGCAGCGTCACCGGCCATGGCTTGGCCACCGTCCACCCCTTAACAAACTTTCCCGTCGTGCCTTCTGGCACGTCCGACTTGCTCGACGGCATCATCGTTCGCCCCTTGCCACGTCCCAAGACGAATCCCGGCGTTGGAGTGGGTCTACCACGCTCGGTGGTGTGGGACCCGTCGAGCAGCCGCTCGGTCATGTTCTCGCCTTCTTCGTACGCTGTTCGTAACAATCTTGTCTCGGAGTCTTGGCACAATAGCGGTCATGAGCGGCATCTCTGTTCCGACGCCACAGCCTTACCCCGTCATACCCGGGATGGAGACAGGTGACGCCAAGGAAGAGCTCCGCCGCGCCATCCGCGCACAACGCGGCCATCGGTCGGCCCGGCAACGGGCCCAGGCGGCTGAATCGCTAGCGGACATCATCGAGTCAATTCCCGACGTTCGCGATGCGGGCTGTGTTGCGGCCTACGCGGCGCGGAGCGCCGAACCCGGCATGCTGCCGCTCCTGGACCGCCTCATGGACCGCGGGGTCCGCGTGCTGCTTCCCGTGCTCGGGGCCGGCCTGGCCCGCGACTGGGCGGACTACACCGGCTCGCACGACCTCCTCGAACGTGCGCCGGGCCGGCCGCCCGAACCCGGCGGCGCCACGCTGGGCACCGACGCCATCAAGCTGGCCGACGTCGTCCTGGCGCCGGCTATCGCTGTCGACACCCGTGGGGTGCGGCTCGGGCAGGGCGGCGGCTGGTACGACCGGGCGCTCACGCACCTGCGGCCGGGGGCGAAGGTGATCGCCGTCGTCTTCCCGGAAGAGGTGTACGACGCCGCGGACCACCCGCTCCCGCTCGAGGAGCACGACATCCGCGTGGACGCCGTCGCGACGACGACGGACTGGCGCCTGCTCGGCGGCTAGGCCGCTCGCTCGGACGTCGTTGGTCGAGCTCGACGTCGTTGGTCGAGCTTGTCGAGACCCGGTTCGGCATACGGGGTCTCGACAAGCTCGACCAACGACGGGCGGGACTACCTCACGGGGTGAGGGTCAGCTCGTCCACCTGCGCGGCGGTCACCGCCTCGGGGCTGGACGGCCACGGGAAGGTCTCCCCCGCCGCCCACGCCTCGAGCTGGTCGTCGTAGTGCGCGGACGCCGGGTGCGCGGACGTGCCGGTCACCACCACCCAGGTGGAGGCGTCGAGGTCCGCGAGGTCGACGACCATGCGCATCGACGGGCCGCTCGTCACGTCGAAGCTGCCGCTGGAGGCGTCCCACGCGGTGGCGTTCACGACAGAGGATCCGCCGCCGACCTTGACCGGCGCCGGGTTCATGTACGCGGCCAGCGGCGTCGGGATGCTCGGCCCGCCGAGCACCAGGTGCTCCAGCTTGAGCTGGTGGAGCGTGCCCCACTCCCAGTCGCTGGTGTCCTTGCCGAGCTCGACCGTGAGGTCCTGGCGGGCGCTGACCAGCGCCTCCGTGAGCACCTGGTCGCGGCTCTCCACGACGGCCACCGTGGACTGGTCGTCCCAGAACGGGTCGCTCGGTTCGTCCAGCATGCCCTGGATCACGGCGAGCCAGCGGCTCCCGCCGTCGGGCCACATGGGCTGCGGCAGCTCGTCGTTGAACGTGATCTCCAGGAGGTTGCGCCACACCGCCGCGAAGTAGGCGGCGGCCGCTGAGTCCGGGTCCATGGTGTAGTCGGCCCAGTCGGCCAGGAGCTTCTGGCCGTCCGAGTCGTAGCCGGCCGGCAGCTCGACCTCGCGCAGCACCGGCACCAGGGTGTGGGCGAACACGCTCCACTGGTCCATCTGGATCTCCGACATGTCGGCGGCCGTGAGCTTGCGGCCCTCCGCGATCGCCTGGCTGATGAGCGTGCGGATGCGTTCCGACCGGTACCCGTAGTCCCAGTCACGGGTGATGAACGGCCCGGACCCGCTGGGCAGGACTGCCTGGTTGGCCGCGACGATGAACCCTTCCTTCGGGTCCACGACGCCGGGCATCTGTTCCGGAGCCACGTAGCCAGTCCAGTCGTAGCGGGCGTCCCAGCCCGGGCGCGGCCAGGAACCGTCGGACTCCACGGCGCCGGGGATGCTGGCGCGCACCGGGATCTTGCCCGGCGCCTGGTAACCGATGTGGCCGTCCGTGGTGGCGAAGACGATGTTCTGCGACGGGACCTCGAACTTCGCGGCGGCAGCCTTCATGTCCGCCGGGGTCTTCGCGCGGTTCATGTCGAACACGGCGTCGGCGGTGCGGCCCGGCTTGAGCGCCGTCCACTGCAGCGAGATCTCGTACTGGAGGCCCTGATCCGTGCCGATCTCGGTGGGTGAGTCGCGCACGGCGTCCATGGTGGCCTCGTCCATGACGGACGAGATGATCGGGCCGTGCACGGTCCGCTGAACCTCGAACTCGACCGGGCTACCGCCGTCGACCCGGATCACCTCGGTCTCCGTCTCCACGGGGACCCACTCCACGCCACGCAGGTAGCTCGGGCCCCCGTCGTAGGTGACCCGCTCGATGAAGAAGTCGGTGACGTCGGCGCCCATGTTCGTCAGGCCCCAGGAGATGTCCGCGTTGTGCCCGATGATCACGCCGGGGAAGCCGGAGAAGGAGAACCCGGAGACGTCGAAGGGGCACTCCGGGCCTACCTGGTTGCAGTGCAGGCCGACCTGCGCCCAGATACCGGGGGCGGCGAGGTCGAGGTGCGGGTCGTTCGCCAGGAGCGGCTTGCCCGACTCCGTGTACTTGCCCGCCACCGCCCACGAGTTCGAGCCGGTGCCCTCGCCGCGCGCGATCTGCACCGGAACGGCGTCCAGGGCCCGCTGCGCGGACTCCAGGGCCGCGGTGAGGTGCGGGCTCTCGTAGGCGACCCCGGTGCTCGACAACGTCTGGGTCGCCTGGCTCTCCTGGGTCTGCTGCGTCGACTGCGTGGCACCCGCCTCGGCCGGATCCAGGATCGGCGCGTTCTCGGTGACCGAGAATGCCGGGAACAGCTCGTTGACTCGCGACGCGTCGTCGAGCGTGCTGTAGGCCAGAGCCCGGTCCAGCTCGTCGTCGTAGTTGCTGCGCAGGTCCCAGGCCATGGCCTTGAGCCAGGCCAGCGAGTCGATCGGGGTCCACGTCTCCGGCTCGTTCACCTCGACGCTGACGTCGAGCACCGTGTACTCGAACGCCGTCTCGGCGGGGCTGCGGTTCTTGAGGTAGGCGTTGACGCCGTCCGCGTACGCCTGCAGGTACTGGCGCGTCGTGTCGTCGAGGATGTTGAACTCCTCCTCCGCGACGTGCCGCCAGCCGAACGTGCGGGTGACCATGTCCGCCTGGATCGCGTCGGGGTTGTTGCCCACGAGCTCGGCCAGACGGCCCGCGGTCACGTGCCGGCGGTAGTCCATCTCGAAGAAGCGGTCCTGCGCGTGCACGAAGCCCTGCGCGCGGAACAGATCCTCTGCCGAGTCGGCGTAGATCTGCGGGACACCCTGGGCATCGCGGCTGACGCGCACGTCAGAGCTCAGTCCCTCCACCTGGATCTCCCCGGAGTACTCCGGGAGCGGCCGGCGTGCGGTCAGCCAGCCGAAAGTCATCAGGGCGACGAGGACGAGCACCAGGATGACGGCGGTGCCGACGATGAACTGGCGGACACGAGTGGTACGAGTCCGACGGGGCTTGGTCGGTCCCGCACCGTCGGAGGTTGCTGTTTCGGCGGGCTCTACGGGCTCGGCGGCAGTGGTCGCGGACACGCACTGGAGACTACCGCTCGCCCCTGTGCTTGAGTGAACGCACGGGAGTGAACACACGCGGGACGTCCTGGGACTATCCCCCGCCACCGGGCCGTTACTATTGGCACTCGGAAACCCCGAGTGCCAGAGCCGGTTCCAGTGAGCGCGCGACGCTCCGCCCGGCCTGATGTCCAAGAGGAGTGCACGTGCCCACCTACGCGTACCGGTGTGCCGACTGCGGCCACGCGTTCGACATCCACCAGGAGTTCAGCGACTCTTCGCTGACCGTCTGCCCCGAGTGCCAGGGCAAGCTGCGAAAGGTGTTCAGCTCTGTGGGCGTCACCTTCAAGGGCTCCGGCTTCTACCGGACAGACTCGCGCAGCACGTCGACGAGCAGCACCGTGAAGCCGGGCAAGTCGGAGTCCTCCTCCGGCTCGTCGAGCGCCTCGTCCTCGGACAGCTCGGGGTCGTCGTCCTCGTCCTCCTCGTCGGGGTCGTCGAGCTCTTCCGGTTCGTCCGGGTCCTCTGGGTCGTCGTCGAGCGGGTCGAGCACGTCGAAGGCCGCCTCTGCCTGATCCCGCGGCCGGATTTCTTCGGCCGCGGCGCGGACCCGTTCGACGGGCCGCCAACGGTGCGAGCGTGACCACAGGTCGCGTTCTCCGCCTCTCGTGCACAGGCTGCCCGACGGCGGCGCCGTGCTCCCTCCCCTGCTGCATAACGTCGCAGGCATGGGACTTCTCGACACGATCGCCGAACCTGCCGCACGCCGCGGTTCGCCGCCCGGCTCCGACGTGCGCACGCCCTGGGACGTAGTCGTCGGAACCGCTCAGCCCACTGACCAGCCGGCTGGCCCAGGTGGTCTGCTGGCTCTGCCGGGCGGGTCCCGGTCACGTCCGGGCCGGCTGGGTCTGGTCCAACGGCGTCCAGGCGGGTCACGTCCGGGCAGGCCAGGACCGGGCGGCTCCCGTTCGACCGCGCTCCGGCGCGCCCGGCGGATCCTGTGGCGCTGGCGCTTCGCGCTGGCGGCCGCCCTGTTCGGTCTCGCGGCCTCGGTGACGGTGCACCTCCTGCGCCCGCCGCCCCCGCCCACGATCGACGTGGCGGTCACCGCACGGCCCGTCGCGGCAGGCACCACCCTCACCCGGGACGACGTCGTCGTGCGCTCCGTCGCCGCCGACCTCGCCCCGCCCGGCGTGCTGCACACCGTGCGCAGCCTGCTCGGTCGCGCGGCGGTCGTCGGGCTGCCAGCGGGCGCGCCGCTGCACGCCACCCTCGTCTCCGACGACGGCGTCTCCGACGCCGCACCGCACGGCACCGTCGTGGTCCCGGTCCGCCTGTCCGACGACGCGGTCGCCGCCCTCCTGCGCCCCGGCGACCGGATCGACCTGCTGGCCGGGACGACGTCGGGCAGTGAACCGGACGGAGCACCCCAGTACCTCGCGCGCGGCGCGCTGGTGCTGCCCGTCCCCCCTGGACGCGAGCCGGAGGCCCCGGGTGGGCTGCTGGGTCCGGCGTCGGACGGCGACCGTACAGTCACGCTCGTCGCCGTGGTCCCGGAGGACGCACCGGAGCTGTCGGCGGTCTCGGGCTGGGGCGCGGTGACGGCGGTACTGGTGCCGTAGGGCGGTACGGCCGCTAGCGCCCGGGCATAGCGGGGCAAACAGCGCCGCAATTCGGCAGAATGTCCATCCAAGGTGCGGAATGTTCGATGTCACCGCAGAATCCTTGACCGGGCCGGTCCCGGCGGCTCTCGACCACCGATGAACAACAGCAGGGGACACAGTATGTTTCAGGGTTTCAAGGAATTCATCATGCGCGGCAACGTGCTCGACCTCGCAGTCGCCGTTGTCATCGGCGCCGCCTTCTCCGGGGTCATCAACGGCCTCGTGGAGGGCTTCATCATGCCGCTCGTCGGGTGGCTCGTCGGCGCACCGGACTTCTCGGGTATCGCCTTCGACGTCCCGAACTGGCGCCACGAGACCACCAAATTCCCGATCGGGCTGTTCATCCAGGGCCTGATCATGTTCGTGCTGATCGCCTCCGCGATCTACTTCTTCGTGATCCTCCCGATCAACAAGCTGAAGTCCCTGCGCAAGACCTCGGAAGAGGTTGTCGAGGAGGCCGCCGCGGAGGAGGTCGTGCTGCTCACCGAGATCCGTGACCTGCTGCGCGCGCAGCAGGTCACGCAGTCACCCTCCCAGTCCAACTGACGGGTCCTGAGGTGCGGTGAGAACGGGGTTGTGTTCCGGAGCGAACGTGCTGCGAACATGACCCCGTTCTCGACTTGTCGGCAGCAGGGGGTCAGGCCCAGTGCGGCGGGACGTCCCGGCGGAGCTGCTCGTCGTTCGAGTCGTGGCCGGCGCCGGCCGCGCCGCCGCCGTCGGCCCCCTCGCTCCAGCCGGCCGGCCGCTCGTCGGCACTCACCCCGAGCACTGCCTCACGTTCGGTCCCGCGCCGCACGGCACGCCGAGGCCCGCGCCGCCGCGGGCCGGCGCCACCGGCTGTCGAGTCGACGCCGCTCGTAGCCGGGTCGGCGGACGCCGTCAGATCGGCGCCGCCCACGGCTGAATCGGCGGACGTTGCCGGGTCAGCCGATGTCGCCGAGTCAGCCGAGGACACCGGCTCGAACGGCTGGTTCACGGACTCGCTCACTCCACCATTGTCACCCGTGCGGATATGAGATCGGTCCGTTGCCCGGCCGGACAGGTGACTTCGGTCAGGTGCTCTGAGATCGGTCAATCGAATGACCGATCTCAGAGCAAGCGACCGAAGTCAGCGCTGCAGCCGTGCAACGGACCGAAGTCGGCCCACACAACCCAGCAACCGACCGAGCTCACGCAAGCCCGAGACCCGAACCCGCCCAGGGGTCAGTCGTCCAGCACCTGCGGGACCACCAGCTCCCCCGCCGGCGACACACCGCCCGAGACACCCACCCGGGCGTCCCGCACGGCAAGTACCACGCGGCGCACCCGCTCCGCCTCGGCGTCCGGGTCGAGGAACGCGGCGGCCGACCACACCTGCGCGACCACCCAGCCGAGTCGTTCGAGCTGCTCGGCGAGCTGCCTGTCGCGCACGCGGATCGAGGGTTCGGCCACGTAGGCGGCGTCGTCGGTCAGGACAGCGACCAGGAGCTCGCCCGGCAGGTCCGGATGCCCCACCGCGAGCGGGATGCGGTCGCCGCCGGGCAGTCCGTAGTCGGTCTCGACCACGAGACCCGAGCGCCACAGCCGCTCCCCCAGGTCCACGACCAGGCGGTCGACGGACCGCGCGACGTCCACGCCGTTGCCGATCTCGACCTGGTCGGCGAGGCCTGAGCGCTCCTCGGCGAAGGCCAGCACCTCCGCGAGCAGCTGCGGCCCAGGGCCGCGCAGTCGTTCGGGGTCGAGGTCGGCGGCGGGGAAGCACGACACGACGTGCAGCCGCTTGCGGGCTGCGCCCAGCGAGCCGAGCAGCATCGCGTCGCCGCCGCCGTCGCCCAGCACGCCGAACCGGTGCAGCACGCGGCCGTGCGGCGTCCGCCCGAAGCCGAGCGTCAGCACTATCGTGTCGCGCGCCAGCCCGGCGACGCCCGTGACGTCGGCGACGACCACCGGCTCGGGCCGTGACCCGGCAAAGAACGGCGCGAGCGCGGGGTTCGCGCGGACCTCGGCGAGCAGCCGCTCGCGGATGCGGTCGGCGTGCGCGGCGGTGACGGTGACGATGCCGAAGGTCTCCTCCGGCCGGGTCATCGCATGCTCGATCGCGAGGTCGACCACCTGCTCCACCTCGGCCTGCGTCGACTCGACGGTGCCGGAGACCGGGTCGGGCATCCCCGTGCCGTCCACGAGCGAGAAGTGCACGAGCGCCTCGGTGCGCGGCATGGGCGCGGGCCGCATGATGCCCTCGTACCCGTGGGCGGCCAGCAGGCCCGTGAGCTGCGGGTCCCGGCGCGCGGGCTCGGGCTGCAGCGTGACGCGCGGCAGGAGCCGCGCGAGGTCACGCACCGCGGTGCCCGACGCCGACCGCGGGTCACCGACCACGACGATCTGCCGGCCCCGGGCCAGCGCGGGCACGACCACCTCGACCGGCACGTGCTGCACCGCGTCGAGGATCACCAGGTCAGCGCTCCGCCCGGCGGGCAGCAGGTGCGGCACCATGGTCGGCGTCGACACCCAGGTGGGCCGCAGGCGCCGCACGGTGGAGCCGTGCCCGGACACGAGGTCGCGCATCGAGCTGAGCCCGCCCTCGACCAGCGTCGCGTAGAGGGCCTCGGCGTCCTCCCGCTCGTCGCGCATCGCCGCACCGAGGTGCGCACGCACTGCTGCCCGTACGGGCGCGGACAGGGACTCGATGTGCCGGCGGTCGAGCTCGCGGAACCGGCCGGCGAGCGCGTCCAGCCCGGCGCCGTCCTGTCCGGCGAGATCGGGTT
This sequence comes from Promicromonospora alba, assembly GCF_042654905.1. Taxonomy (NCBI): domain Bacteria; kingdom Bacillati; phylum Actinomycetota; class Actinomycetes; order Micrococcales; family Promicromonosporaceae; genus Promicromonospora; species Promicromonospora alba. Next base: position 389,696 of record NZ_JBHSFI010000008.1, on the reverse strand, counting down.
CGGTCGAGAGGATCTGCTCGAACACCGACGACCACCACGACAGCTCCAGCTCCGGCCCCACGAGGTCGGTCTCCACGCGGCGGTCGCCGAGGTCGTCGACCAGCTCGCCGAGCCCGGCCTTCCTCAGCCGGCGCAGCACCGCGGTCCGCTCGGGCAGCGGGGTCAGCGCGTCCGCGGTCTCCGCGAGCGACGCGAGCCGCTGGACCAGTGCGAACAGGTCGAGGTCGAGCAGCCCGCCGCCCGCCTGCGACGAGCGCAGCACCGGCTCGAGCGCTTCGAGATCGATGCGGACCGCCTCGTAGGTCTCCTCCACCGCGGCCAGGCCTTCCGGCAGGGTCGGCCAGCCGCCGCGCGGGCACTGTGCCTGCCACACCTCGCGCTGCCGCTGCACCTCGACGAGGGCCGCGTGCATGTCGGGCACCCGGACCCCGGGACGAACCATCTCGCGGGCGCGCCGCTTCAGCCGGCGCCGGGTCAGCCAGCCCATCTCGACGCCCTGCTCGGCCCGCGTCCGGCTCGAGGCCGTTGCCTGCACCATGTCCGCGGCGGTGCGCTCGAAGACCATCGGCTGGAACACGTCGAGCGTGCCGCGCATGCCACCCAGCATCGTGAGCTGTTCGCCCCACTGGTTGGCCGTTGTGGCCTCGACCAGGCCGGTCACCTGGGCGACGTACTCGATCTGCTTGCGCAGCTCCGGCAGCGTGTGGTCGGCGAGGCGCGTGACCCGGGCCAGGGCCGAGCGGGCGTCCTCGTCGGTGAGGATGTGCGCACCGAACCACGGGCTCGACGCCGACCGAAGCGAGAACGCGCCGAGCTCGGCCGCCCGCTCGAGGTCGGCGGCGAGCTCGGCGCGACGCTCGGCGGCCAGGACGAGCACCGTCTCCGAGGCCAGCCGCACCCGGGTCGCCGGGGCGGGGCGCTCGGAGGTGAGCCGGGCCAGGGCCTGCAGGGCGTCGTACGCGGAGACCCGCCACGGGTCGCGCACCCGGTGCAGCGCCCCGATGTAGCCGGCGAGCTGCGCCCGCGAGCCGATCAGCGCGTCCCGGACACGGGCGACCCCGTCGGCGTCGATCCGTTCCTGTGCGGGCGCCATCGCCTCCAGCAGACGGCGCGCCGTCGACGTGCGCCAGGTCGGGACCGGCGCGATGTCGAGCAGCAGCCCGCCCAGGCCGAGGAAGTCGAGGCGCGCGGCCAGCGCGTCTGCGGCGCGACGGTGCCCCGGGACGTACAGCACGGACCGGCCGCTTGCGTTCGCCTCCGCGACGACGGCGGCCAGCGTGCCCGCGACGTCCGACCCGACAGGCGCGTCGACGAACAGGTGGCTGCCCGTGGCCAGGGCGTCCACGACGTGTCGCTGGTGCGGGTCCAGGTCGCCGACGCCGCGCTCGTGCGCCGGGTCCGCGTCGCCCACGCGCCGCTCCGGGAGCTCGACCTTGCCGAGCTGGGTCACCGAGTTGTCCACGCCACCGAGCGCCGAGACCACCTCGTGCCGCCCCAGGGCGGGGCCCAGTTCGTCGAGGTCGTCGACCAGCACCTGTCCGGGGTGGACGAACGTGCCGACCAGCACCCGCCGGTCGAGCTGGAACTCGCCGAGCACCGCCGAACCGAGGCTCGCCACGCGGTCCAGCACGTCTGACGGGTTGAAGCCTGCGAGCGTGAACGTCGCCTTGGCCAGCGCCGTCGGGTCGAGCAGTGCGCCGTGGGCGCGCAGCGTGCGCGCCACCACCGGGTTGATCTCGACCGTGGAGTCGAGCGTGATGTCGTAGTCGCCCTCGCCGTCGCTGCGCGGCGTGAGCATGACGGGCCGGAGCAGCACGGGTGCGCGCACCACGCGCGGCTCGTCCTCCTCGCCGTCCGACGGCGGCACGGGCCGGCCGGAGGGCATGGCCAGCGTCACGATGGGGACCGAACCGGTGAGCGCCGGCGCGTCGGCCGGGCTGTCGTCGGACTCGTGCTCGGGGGCGGACACCGTGCTCGCCGGGCCGAGTACCCGGGTGATGGCCTCCATGTCGCTCTGGTCGCCACCGGTCGTCGGCCGCTCGATCCACGTGGCCACGCCGATCGCCAGGTAGGTGGGCGACACCCCGTAGCGCTGCGCGTGCTCGGCGGAACGTGCGGCGACCGCCCGCGCCCGGCGGCGGGCCGCCGGCAGCGAGCCGGACTCCCGCACCAGGTTGGACAGGCGCGTGGGCCGCCCCGCGAAGAGCTGGGCGACTCCCGAGGGATGGGCGGTCGACAGGTCGATGACGGCCTCGCCCAGCAGCCCGACGTCGGCCAGGGAGGATCCCCCGGCGAGCCGGACCAGCCCGGCGCGCCAGCGCGCGACCGACTCGGCCATGGGGTCCCCTGTGGTCCTCGGAGCCTCCTCCGCTGCCAGCTCGGTGGCCGGGTCCGTTGTCTCGTCCTTCAGCGCGGCCGAGAGCTCCTCGGACAGATCGGCCGAGATCTCGGAGGCGGCTGCGGTCTGGCGGCGTGCAGCGTTCACACCAGCACGCTAACCGCGTCGCGTCCGCAAGGGTCGGACGCCACGCCGCGCGACACGCCGGGTGCTCCGAAGTCCCTGGCGTGTCCCGCGTGCAGGTCACCCGGTGCGCGCCGGGCGGACGGCGGAGTGCCGGACCGGGACGCGAGCGGCCGCGGTGATCGTCGTCGGGGAAATGCAAGAGCCCCTTCGGCAGGGGGTCCGAAGGGGCTTCGCAGACGGGCCGGAGCCCGACGGGGTATGACAGTGCGCACCGCGCAGGGGGCGGGCGATGCGCACCGTCTTGTGAGAGTCTGCACCTGTTCCCGGCGGACGTCAACACCGAGTCGGACGATCGTCCAACTGTTGAGTCGTGCGCTTCTAAAACGTTATCGAAGTGTCCGTTATATCCCATCTGCCGCCCGCTCGGCCGCAGGATCTCGCCGATCCCGCGTGTCCCCGCCGCCGCGCCGTCGACACCTGCCGAAAGGCCTTGATGAGCGCCGGAAAGCCCTGTCCCGCGCCGGTGATATCACCCCCTTCGACCGGCCCGACCCGACCGGAAGAAAAAAGCCTGGACGCCGTACCTAGACTCGAACGTTTGTGAGAGCACTCATCGAGGCGGTCTTCCCCCGCCGGCTCGGCCGGTCGTTCCGCTGGCTCGTGACCTCGTCCTGGACCAGCAACATCGGCGACGGCATAGCACTCGCCGCTGGACCGCTCCTCGTCGCGTCGCAGACCGACAGCCCGTTCCTCGTCGCGCTCGCCGCGATGCTCCAGTCGCTGCCGTGGCTCCTGTTCGGCCTCTGGGCCGGCGCCCTGGCAGACCGCCTGGACCGCCGCCGCATGGTGATGATCGCCAACGGCCTGCGCGTCGCGGTGATCGTCGCGCTGTGCGTCTTCATCGTCACGGACGTCGTGAACGTCGTCCTCGTGCTGGCGGTCATCCTCGCCCTCGGGGTGGCCGAGGTGTTCGCCGACTCCGCGAGCCAGACGCTCCTGCCGATGGTGACCCCCAAGGAAGACCTGGCGGTCGGCCAGGCCCGCCTCATGGCAGGCTTCGTGACGGCCAACCAGCTCGCCGGGCCGCCCATCGGCGCTTTCCTGTTCGCCGCCGGCATGGCCTGGCCGTTCGCCGTCCAGGCAGTCACGGCAACGCTGGCGATCGTGCTGATCTCGCGGATCTCGGTGCCCCAGGCCGCCGTTCGCAAGACCAGTACCCATATCCGCCAGGACATCACCGAGGGCCTGCGCTGGGTGTGGCACACCCCCGCCGTCCGCACGCTGATGCTCACCATCCTCACGTTCAACGTCGCCTACGCCGCGCCCATGGGCGTGCTCGTGCTCTACGCGACGGAACACCTGGGGATGAGCACGCTCCAGTTCGGCATGCTGACCACCGCGACAGCGGTGGGTGGTCTCCTCAGCACGGCCTTCTTCGACAAGCTGCAGAAGCGGGTCCCGTTCGCGACGCTGATGCGCGTGGTCCTGACCTGCGAGGTCATCTGGCACCTGGCGCTGGCGCTCAACACGACGGTGTGGGGCGCCTTCGTCGCGATGTTCGGGTTCGGCGTCTACGCGTTCGTGTGGGGCTCCATCTCCAACGCAGTGCGCCAGCGCGCCACCCCTCTCGACCTCCAGGGGCGTGTGGGTTCGCTCAACATGGTGAGCGTGTACGGCGGGATCCTCCTGGGCAACGCGATCGGCGGTTTCATCGCCGAGCAGTGGGGGCTGACCGCCCCGTTCTGGTTCGGGTTCGCGGGCGCCGGGATCACGCTGATCCTGATCTGGAAGTCCCTCGGCAGCATCGCCCACGCCGACTCGGGCGAGTAGGCGGCGCTGGCCGGACTCGGGCGAGCCGGGCTCCGGTCAGCGCGCCCTGACGATCGGGATCGAACCCGTCTCCGTGAACTCGCGCATGCGCTTGCCCACCGTCGACCGGCTCACGCCCACCTCCTCGGCGATCTCCCGGTACGTACGCCCCTTGGTGCGCAGCTGGATCATGCGCTCGGCGTCCTCGGTCCCGAGCCCCGTGTTGCGCCGGGGACGGCGACGCGGGGGCAACGCCTCCCGGACGTTCGCCGTGGCCCGGTCCGCCGCCTCCGCAGGCTCGGCGGCCGGCGTCTCCGCCTCGTCCGGATCGAGCTCGGGCGCGGGCGCGCGCTCGCTCACACCCTGGCGCGGCGTGTCGAGGGCTGCGCTGACGCGCGCGGACCGGCGATCGGTCTCGCCGTCGAACAGCTCGCCGTCGTACACCCCGCCGTCGTACACGTCTCGGTCGAGGAAGTCCTCGCCGCGCACGTCCCCGTCCCGGCCCCGCGCGACGGGACGGACGTCGGCGAACTCAGCGGCGACGGCGTCGGCGGCGCGGCGCTCGTAGTCGGGCGCACCCACCCCGACGCCGGCACGCGCGCCGTCCCGCGTGTCCGACGCGCGGCCGTCCATCAGCTCGTCGTCCACGAGGATGCCGGTCAGCCGCTGCCGGTCGGCGAGGTGCAGCCGGGCAACGTCGGCGGTGCCGTCCCCCACCGCGGCGAGCGCCTCGCACCAGGCGGCGACCTGCGCCCGCATCTCCATGGGCGGGACGGTGCGCAGGGCGACGGAGCGCGCCCTGCGGCGTCCGGCCTCGGCGCGGGCGAGCCGACGGCGCGCGGCCCGTGACCCGTCGTGCAGGCTCTGCGCCCGGAACAGGTCCTCGGTGGTGAGGAAGAGCGCGTGCATGCGCGCGGACTGCCGCATCGCCGACCAGGTCGTGCCGGTGGCGAGGTGCCGGTCGCCGATCAGCGCCAGGTGCCACATGAGGGCGGCGAGCAGTGGCACGATGAACCTGAACAGGATCGCGCCAACAGGGTGGCCGATGTACGCCTCGTGCCACGCGGCGAACACCCCGGACGCGGACGACAGGGCCCAGGTCAGGGTGAGCAGGGTGCCGCCGGGCCGGTTGTCCCGGGCGGCCTCGCGGGCGAGGAGGGCGACGGTGACGAGGGACAGCTCGAAGACGCCGGCCGTCGCGTACGCGGTGCCCTGGTTCATGGCGAGGACGTCGATGCCGAACTGGACCATCGCCAGGTACGCGGACCCGGTCGAGATGAGGGCGACGGATATCGCGCCGGTGAGGACCAGTCTGCGGGAACGGCGCGTCGGGACGGTCGTGACGGGGAACGTCCGGTCGGCGGGTGCCACGGGAATCTCTCCTTGATCGAGGGGTGCCGGGTGAGAATATCGAACAAGAGTTCGGATTCCCAGGGGTTAGGCGAAACCGAAGATATCGGACATAGATGTCGGGCCGGTATCGTCCGGTGCATGTCACGGAAGCTCTGGGCCTGGATCGCGGGCGGTTTAGCGGTCGCGCTGCTCGGGGCCGCGGCGTGGGTCGGCCTGCTGCCGCGCGACGAGCCCGCTCCGGCGGCGGCCACGCCGTCGGTGAGCCCGTCGCCGTCGCCGAGCCCCACGCCGAAGCCGTCGCCGACGCCGACCCCCGCCAAGTACTCCCTGCGGTCGCTGCCCCGGCCCGACATCGCCGAGATCCTGCCGGGCGCGCTGCCGCAGGCCGAGGTCGGGTCCCTGGAGGACCTGCCCGGTTCGGTGGCGCGGCCGAACGACCCCCGCATCCCGGTCTGGGCCAGCCCTGACGTGACCGAGGTGCCGGTCCTCGCCCTCGAGTCCCGCTACTACGACGCCGAGGCGCGCTGGCTCGTGCTGGACAGCCGGCCGGGATGGGTGCAGGTGCTCATCCCGTACGGGCGGAGTGCCCTGCCGTCGCGCGACCCGGATCAGGTCAACGGGACCGCGGGCTGGCTCCGCGGGAGCGACGTCCTGCTGATCCGGGAGAAGCGGTCGGTGGTGGTCGACGTGTCCGACCGCACGGTGACGGTGACGCAGGCCGACGGCTCCAGCGACCGGCTCCCGGCGGCGGTCGGCGCGTCCGCCACGCCGACGCCGCTGGGAATCACCCAGGTATTCACGGTCACGGAGGCGGTGAACACCGGGATGTCGGTGTTCCTGTCGATGCAGAGCGAGGCCCTCGACGGGTTCTACGGCACCGACTACGCCGCGACCGCCATCCACGTGGGCGTGGGCCAGGGGCAGGCGGTGAGCAACGGCTGCATCCGGCTCACAGCCGAGGACTTCGCGAAGCTCACCGACCTGACCCCGGGCGTCCCGATCCTGATCAAGTCCTGACCCCCCGTGGTCGAGCTTGTCGAGGCCCTATCTCGACGAGCTCGACCAGCGGGAGGGTCATGGCGCGGCCGGGCACGCCTCCTCCGCAGCCTTGCGGAAGCACCCCACGAAGTGTCCGGGTGCGTACTCGACCAGGCCGACGCCGTCGGGCGTGCCGTCGGCGGCCTCCGCCTCCTCGCCCAGGGCCCGGCCCTGTGCGGTGATCGCCTCGTGGTAGAGGCAGCGGCCCGCCAGACGCCTGGTGCGCTCGGCCTCCTCGGCCTCGACCTCGTCCCACGTCCGGTCCAGGTGCGGCACCGAGGCGAGGAGGTCGCGGGTGTAGGGGTGCAGCGGGTCGTCGAAGACGGCGTTCGTCACGCCGCGCTCCACCACGCGCCCCTTGTAGAGGATGACCACGCGGTCGGAGACGTAGTTGCCGAGCGAGAGGTCGTGCGTGACGAACAGGATGCCGAGGCCACGCGCCTTGAGCTCACCCAACAGGTTCAGCACATCGATGCGGGTCGACGCGTCGAGCATCGAGATGATCTCGTCCGCGACCAGCAGCTCGATGTCGAGGAGCAGGGCCCGCGCGATGAGCAGGCGCTGCAGCTGCCCGCCGGAGAGCTGGTGCGGGAACTTGCCGAGGATGTCGTCGGGCTCGAGCGTCACCGCGGCGAGCGCGTCCTCGAGCCGCGTGCGCCACTCCCCCGACGAGACCCGGGAGAAGTAGGAGCGACGCAGCGTCTCGAACGTGCGGTCCACCTTGTAGATGGGGTTGAACGACGAGAACGGGTCCTGGAACACGCCCTGGACCTTGCGGTAGTAGTCGCGGCGGGCGCGGAACGAGAGCTTGGTGACGTCCTGCCCGTCGAACGTGATGGTGCCGCCCGAGGAGTCGAGCAGGTGGAGCACCAGCTTGCCGATCGTCGACTTGCCGCTGCCCGACTCGCCGATGAGCGACACGACCTCGCCGCGCTGGACGTCGAGGCTCACCTGCCGCACCGCGTGCAGGTCGGAGGTGCCGAAGGTGCCGGTCCGGTAGACCTTGTCGAGGTGGTCGAGGGTCAGCATCAGCTCACCGCCCAGCAGGCGACGTGGTGCCCAGGGGCCACTTCCCGGAAGGGTGGCGCCTCCGCGCACCTGTCGTGCGCCAGGGGGCAGCGGGCGCGGAACCGGCAGCCGGCGGGCGGTTCGAGGAGCGACGGCGGCCGCCCCTCGATGCCTTCGAGCTGCTGCTCCTCGTACCGGTCGCCGACCTTGGGCAGCGCCCCGATGAGCATCTTCGTGTAGGGGTGCAGGGGGTCGCTGATGATCGTCCTGGCCGGCGCCTTCTCGGCGAGGTGCCCCGCGTACATGACGAGGATGGTGTCGGCGACCTGGAACAGCACGGAGATGTCGTGCGTGATGACGATCATCGACTTCACGAACCCGTGGTCGCGGAACTCGACGAGCGCCCGGGCCACCGCCTTCTGCGAGGAGACGTCGAGCGCCGACGTCACCTCGTCGCCGATCAGGAGCGACGGGTTCAGCAGCGTGGAGAGCACGAGCACCACACGCTGCTTCATGCCGCCGGACAGCTCGATCGGGTAGCGCTTCAGCACGTCCGGCTCCAGCCCGACGAGCTTGAGGCGGCGCTCCAGCTCGGGCAGCACGTCGCCGTACCGGACGTTGTGCGCCCCGAGGAGGTCCTTGATCATCCGCCCGATCTTGCGGGTCGGGTTCATCGCGGACATCGCGTACTGCGGGATGAGGGACACCTCGCGGTAGCGGTGGCGCCGCATGGCGCCGTCGTCGGCCAGCGGCAGCTCGTCGTCGTCCAGGACCACCGTGCCGCCCACGTGCCGCATGCGGGTGTCGAGGCGGATCAGGGCCTTGCCGAGCGTCGTCTTGCCGCACCCCGACTCGCCGGCCACGCCCATGATCTCGCCGTCCGCCACCTCGAAGGTGACGCCGTCGAGGGCCTTCACGTCGCCGCGCCGCGTGCGGTACCAGACCTTGAGGTCGTTCACAGCCAGGGCCATGTCACATCTCCCGCAGCTTGGGGTTGAAGACCTCGTCGAGGCCGACGTTCATGATGTAGAGCGAGCCGACGATGAGCGTGATCCCCAGCCCCGGCGGGATGAACCACCACCACAACCCCAGATGGAGCGCACTCCACTGCACCGCCTGGTTCATCATCAGGCCGAGCGACATCGCGTTGGTGGGCCCGAGCCCGATGAAGTCGAGCGACGCCGCCGTAAGGATCGACCCGCCGAACAGCAGCACGAACGTCATGAAGAGGTAGGAGTACATGTTGGGCGCGACCTCGCGCCGCAGGATCGTGCCCACCCCCACCCCGGACAGCCGCGCCAGGTCGATGAAGTCCCGCGAGCGCAGCGACAGGGTCTGCGAGCGGACGGCACGCGCCACCCACGGCCAGCTGAAGACGCCGATGTACAGCGCCTGCATCGGGACGCTCCGCACGCCCAGGTAGGCGTTGATGATGATCAGCACCACGAAGCCCGGGATCACGAGCACGACGTTGGTGAGCATGTTGAGCAGCTCGTCGATCAGGCCGCCGCGGTAGCCCGCGACGAACCCGATGGTCATGCCGATCACCGCGGACACCGCGCCGCCCAGCACGCCCACGAGGAACGTGGACCGCAGGCCGGCGACGAACTGCGCGAAGACGTCCTGGCCGAACGTGGTGGTGCCGAACGGGAAGTCTGCCGACGGCGGCGCCATGGGCGGCCCCGCGTAGTCCATGGGCGCGTACTTCAGGAACGCCGGCCCGATCAGCCCGAGCAGCAGGAACCCGAGCACCACCACCATGCCGATGATGACCTTGGGGTTGCGCAGCGCGAAGTACAGCGTCTCGCGTGCGTCGCCGCCGGGTTTGCGGCCCGCTACGGGGCCGGCCGCACCGGGTTCGGTCGCCTCGGTCCCCGGCCCTGAGACCGGTTGAGTCGCCGTCATGCCGTTCCCCCTGTCAGTCCGGTCCTGGTGCGGGGATCGACCAGCACGTAGACGATGTCGATCACGAAGTTGGCGACCAGCACGCCGATCACCACGAACAGCAGGGTGCCCTGCAGCAGGAAGAAGTCCTGGTTCTGGATGGCGGACAGCACGAGCTTGCCCAGGCCCGGGTAGGCGAACACGATCTCGGTCACCAGGGCGCCGCCCAGGATGGTGCCGAGCTGGAGCGCGAGACCCGTGATCTGCGGCAGCTGCGCGTTGCGGAACGCGTACTGCCGGATGAGCCGCCTCGGCGCACCGAGCGCGGCGAGGTAGTTCGCGTAGTCCGACTCGAGCTCGTAGATGATCAGGTTCCGCATGCCGATCGCCCAGCCGCCGAGCGAGACGAGGAAGAGCGACAGGAACGGCAGCACCCAGTGCTGCAGCAGGTCGAACGCGAACGACCACGACCACTGCGGCACGAGGCCGAAGTCGTAGCCGCCTGCCACGGGGAACCAGCCGAGTGCGACACCGAAGCCCCACGCGAGCAGGATCGCCAGCCACATGTACGGCATCGCCGTGACCAGGTAGCCCACCGGCAGCGCCACGTTGTCGAGCCAGCGGCTGCGCGCCGCCATCGCGCCGACGGTGTTGCCGACCACGAAGCTCAGCAGGATCGCCGGGATCATGATGCCGAGCGTGTACGGGACGGCGTCGAGCACCACCTCGCTGACCGGCGTGGGGAACAGCCACACGCTCGTGCCCAGGTCACCGCGGAACAGCGAGCCCCAGTAGTTCAGGTACTGCTGCCAGATCGGTAGGTCCAGACCGAACATGCGCTCGTAGTAGTCGGTCATGGCCACGATCGTCTCGGGGTGCTGGACGGCGGTGCGCGCCACCATCCGCTGAACCGGATCCCCCGGCATGAGCCGGGGGATCAACCAGTTCAGCGTCACCGCCACGACGAAGGTCAGGCCATAGACCAGCGTCTTACGAGCGAGATAGCCGCCCATACGTCAGGAGGCCGGCTCGAGTGCGAGCAGCGCGTTGAGGCCACCCATCTGCACGTACCCGTTCCACATCACCGGGAAGTACGCGTCCTCGCGCCCCTCCTTGGGCCAGTTGGTCCACTGCGACTCGTTGTACTGCGCCCACGCGCCGTTGTACCAGAGCGGGATCGCCGGCAGGTCCGTCATGAACTTCTCCTGGACCTGGGACAGCGTCTCGGAGAACTCCGGTGTGCCGCTCTCGGTCCGGGACAGGTCCTGCACCAGCTCCCAGGCTTCCTCGTCCTCGTACCGGCCGAAGTTGCCCGCCAGCATCTGCTCCTGGACGGGCTGGTAGAACGCGTAGTTGTAGTAGGTCCAGGGCGTGTTGCTGATGCCCGCGTTGCCGTTGATCAGCAGGTCGAAGTCGCCGGTGGCCCGGGCGTCGTCCACGGCGCCCGCGTCGGGGAAGTCCGCCGTGACCTTGATGCCGGCCGCCGAGGCGTCCTCCGCGATGACGCGCGCCGCCTCCATCCAGTCGGTCCAGCCGGCGGGGACGATGAGCTTGAGGTCGATCTTCTCGCCGTCGGGCGTCTCGACGAACCCGTCGCCGTCGGTGTCCTCGTAGCCGGCGTCGGCCAGGATCGACTTGGCCTCCTCCGCGTCGAACGTGAACCCGTGCTCCGCGGCAACGTCCTCGTCGTAGTACTGCTCGAACGCCGGGACCAGACCCGACGGGTGGGCCTTCGACACGAGGCCGCCGTAGGCGTTCGAGACGATCTTGTCGACGTCGATCGACCGCGCGAGTGCCTGCCGGAAGTCGACGTCGTCCATCGGGGCCCGCGTCTGGTTCGGGATCAGGTTGGCCGACGCCGCCGCCAGCATGTACGGCTCGCCGTCGTAGTAGGTGCTGACGGAACCCTGGTCCACGAGCGTGTTCACGCCGGGCAGGAAGTTGTTGCTCAGGTCGAGGCTGCCGGACAGCATCAGGCCGAGCGCCACCTCGTTGGAGGTGTTCACGACGTCGACGATGTACTTCATCGGCATCTCGAGGCCGAGCTCGCTCTTGGCCCACCAGTCGTCGTTGCGCTCCCAGACCATGCGGTCCTGCCCGACGGCGGAGAACTTGAACGCCCCGGAACCGATCGGCTCCTCGTTCGGGTTGGACAGCAGCTCGTCGTCCGACCACTCACCCATGATGTGCTCCGGCACGATCATGGTCGTGTAGAGCCAGTTGTCCCACTCCTGGAAGCGGGGGTCGGAGAACGTGAACTCGACGGTCGTGTCGCTCGTCGCCTCCGCCTTGTCCAGCCAGGTCCACAGGTTGCTCCACGGCACGGCGTCGACCTTGCCGAGCTCCGCGGTGAAGACCACGTCCTCGGCGTCGAGCGCCTCGCCGTCCTGCCAGGTGAGGCCCTCGCGGAGCGTGAGCTCGTAGGTGTCGTCGCCGGTCCACTCGCCGCCCTCGGCGAGCCAGGGCTTCAGCTCGAGGGTGATGGGGTCGAACTGGAACAGCGGCTCGTAGAGCAGGCCGCCCAGGCCGGTGGCGCCACCGGCACCGGGAATCGGGTTCCAGGATGCGGGCGGGCCCCACTGGGTGCCGCTGGTGAAGAGCGTCTCCTCGCGCGGGTACTCGCCGATGAGCTCGGTCGCCGACTCCATCCCCTCGGCAGTCGCGTAGGGATTCGGCGCAGCCGTGGGTGCGCTCCCACCGCCTCCGGAGCAGCCTGCCAGCAGCAGGCCCGCGGCTGCGGCCGTCGCCAGGGCCAACGCGCCCCGGGACCTGTTCTGTCGAAGGAACATCATCGATCCTCTCGTCCGGCCCCCGCACGGTCGTCGTGCGGACCGGCGCATCGTTACACCGGGTTGGTGAGCATCGTTCTGCCCCACGAGAGATTGGTCAAGGTTTGTGACCGATGTTGCTAAATCGACACCTGCGCCTGAACGTGGCACTTCGCGCATCGGGCCGCGCTGCCGCTAGGCTGTGTGCGCCGGTCCGGGCATCGCCCGACGCCGGACGCGCTCCTCCGTACGGAGAGGCGCGAGCGCCTGTAGCTCAGTGGATAGAGCACCGCTCTCCTAAAGCGGGTGTCGGCAGTTCGAGTCTGCCCAGGCGCACATCTTTGCGGTGGCCCCGATCGACGAGCTCGACCGACGGTGTCAGACCCAGGCCGCCGGGTCGGCGAGCACCGCCTGCAGCACCTCGCGTGCGCCGCCCGTGAGCGCCGCCTGCGGCCCGGCCTGCGCGGCGCGGACGTCCAGGTCGACGAACGGCGCGGCGAGCACCCGGTCGGCGAGCACCTCCTCGACGTCGGCCCGGAGCCAGGGCAGCAGCTCGGTGTAGGCGCCGCCCAGCACGATGGTGGAGACGTCGAGCAGGTTGACGAAGTCGGCGAGGGCGGAGCCGAGCGCCCGCCCGGCCGGCAGCGTGGCCATGGCGCTGCCCGACACGGCGGGGCCCGCGCCGTCCCGGGTCAGCCGGGCGAGGAGCGCGTCCAGCGGGGAGTCCGGCGGCAGGCCCGCCGCGCGCATCATCGCCTCCTTGCCCGCGTACTGCTCCAGGCAGCCGAACGCGCCGCACGAGCAGCGGGGCCCGGCCGGGTCGACGACGACGTGCCCGATCTCGCCGTTCCACCCGCGCTCCCCCAGGAACAGCGCGCGGTCGACGACGATGGCCGCGCCGATGCCGACGTCGCCCGAGACGAAGATGAAGGAGTCGGGTGCCGCGACGTCGGAGCCGCCGGCCAGCTCGGCGAGCGCCGCGAGCTTGGCCTCGTTGGCGATGCGGACTTCGAGGTCGCCGAGCCCCAGCAGCGGGACCGGGTCGAGCGTGGACCAGCCGAGGTTGGGTGCCACCTCGAGGAGCCCGGTACGCGGGTCGACCAGGCCGGGGAGCGCCAGGCGGGCCCCGGCGACGGTCATGCCGGACGCCGCGACGCCGTCGGACACCTCGCGAGCGAGCCTGCCGAGGCGGCCGAGCACCTCCGTCGGGTCGCTGTCGTGGAAGGCGCCGGGAATCACCTGCTCCGCCACGACTTCCCCGGTGAGATCGAGCACGCGCGCGCCGAGGTAGTCCACGTTCACCTCGAGCCCGAGGCCGACGACGGAACGGGGTGCCGGGACGAGCGGGACCGCGGGTCGGCCGGCTCTCCCGCCGGTCACCGCGGGCAGCTCCCGCACGAGCCCGGCGGCTACCAGCTGGTCGACGAGCGTCGACACGGTCGCCCGGGCCAGGCCGGTCGCGGCGGCGACGCCGGCGCGCGATAGCGGTTCGGAGACCTCGAACACGGCGCGCGCGACCAGCTCGAGATTGCGTTCGCGCAGGGTGTGCTGCCGGGCCGCGCCAGGGCCCGTCCACGTGGTGCTCTCGCGTGCGGTCCCGGCGGTGGTCACGCCTTGACTGTAGCCGAACCTCGCGCAATAGTTCATCCGTACAACAAATGCGGCGCCGCATACCGGGGCCGCCTCGATGAGGAGACCTCCGTGAGCGACATCAAGTACTCGTTCGGCCTGTGGACCGTCGGCTGGCCTGGCGCCGACCCGTTCGGCACGGCGACCCGCCCCGACCTCGACCCCGCCGAGTCCGTCCGCAAGCTCGCCGACCTCGGTGCCTGGGGCTTCACGTTCCACGACAACGACGTCTACCCCTTCGGTTCGGACGACTCCGCCCGCCAGAAGCACATCGACTCCGTCAAGCAGGCCGCCTCGGACACGGGCATGGTCTGCGAGATGGTCACGACCAACACGTTCACGCACCCCGTCTTCAAGGACGGCGCGTTCACCTCCAACAACCGCGACGTGCGCCGCTTCGGCCTGCGCAAGGTGCTGCGCAACGTGGACCTGGCCGCCGACATGGGCGCCTCCACGTTCGTCATGTGGGGTGGCCGCGAGGGCACCGAGTACGACAACTCGAAGGACCTCAACGCCGCGCACGCGCGCTACGCCGAGGGCATCGACACCGTCGGCTCCTACATCAAGGAGAAGGGCTACGGGCTCAAGATCGCCCTGGAGCCCAAGCCCAACGAGCCGCGCGGCGACATCTTCCTGCCGACGATCGGTCACGCCATCGCGCTGATCGACTCGCTCGACAACGGCGACATCGTGGGCCTCAACCCGGAGACCGGCCACGAGCAGATGGCCGGCCTCAACTACACCCACGGCATCGCCCTGGCGCTACACCTGGGCAAGCTGTTCCACATCGACCTGAACGGCCAGCACGGGCCGCGCTACGACCAGGACCTCGTGTTCGGTCACGGCGACCTGCTGTCCGCGTTCTTCACGGTCGACCTGCTGGAGAACGGGTTCCCCAACGGCGGCCCGCGCTACGAGGGCCCGCGCCACTTCGACTACAAGCCGTCGCGCACCGAGTACCTCGACGGCGTGTGGGAGTCGGCCAAGGCCAACATGGAGACCTACGACATGCTCGCGGCCAAGGCCGCCGCATACCGTGCCGACTCCGAGGTACAGGCCGCGTTCGAGCACGCGGGGATCTTCGAGCTGGGCCAGTCGACCCTCGCCGAGGGCGAGACGTTCGACTCGTTCCTCGCCGAGGCCGACCCCGACGTCGACGCCCTGGCCGAGAAGGACTACGGCCTGGTCCGCCTCCACCAGCTGGCGCTGAAGCACCTGATCGGCTGACCTCCCCGCGCGCCTGAACTGTCAGAACCTCAGCCACGTGTCAGACGTACAGGTCACTCGAGTGACCTGTACGTCTGACACGTCCGCGAGGTTCTGCGGCGACGTTCAGCCTGCGAACTCGACGCGGTAGCGTGGCCAGCCGCGTCCCTTCCCCTTCATTCTCTTCCTGGAGCATCGATGCCCCTCGTCGCCGGCGTGGACACGTCCACGCAGTCCTGCAAGATCGTCGTGCGCGACGCCGAGACCGGAGCGCTGGTCCGCACCGGTTCCGCCAAGCACCCGGACGGCACGGAGGTGGACCCGCGGCACTGGTGGGACGCCTTCCAGGAGGCCGCCGCCGCGGCGGGCGGCCTGGCCGACGTCGCAGCGCTCTCCGTGGGCGGTCAGCAGCACGGCATGGTCGTGCTCGACGCCGACGGCAACGTCATCCGGCCCGCGCTGCTCTGGAACGACAACCGTTCCGCGCCGTCGGCCGAGGCCCTGATCACCGAGCTGGGCGAGGGCAGCCGCGAGACGGGCGCCCAGGCGTGGGCCGACGCCGTCGGCTCGGTGCTCGTCGCCTCCCTCACCGTCACCAAGCTGCGCTGGCTGCACGACAACGAGCCGGAGAACGCGGCGCGCGTCGCCGCGGTGGCGCTCCCCCACGACTGGCTGTCCTGGCGCATCGCGGGCTACGGGCCCGCCGACGACCCCACGGCCCCGCTGGGCCCGCAGCTGGACAAGCTGTTCACCGACCGGTCGGACGCGTCGGGCACCGGGTACTACGACGCCGCCGTCGGCGAGTACCGCCTCGACCTGCTCGAACGCGGCCTCGGGCGGACCGACGTCGTGCTGCCGCGCGTGGTCGGCGTGGCCGAGGCGGGCGCCGTCGCGCACCCGTCCGTCGCGGGCTCAGCGGTCGACCCTTCGACTGGCTCAGGGACCGGTTGTCTCATCGGGCCCGGCGCCGGCGACAACGCGGGCGCGTCCCTCGGGCTCGGCATGACGTCCGGCGACATCGCCATCTCGATCGGTACCTCAGGGGTCGTCTCCGCCGTCGCGCCGAAGCGCACCGCCGACGGGTCGGGCGCGATCAACGGCTTCGCGGACGCGACGGGCAACGCCCTCATGCTCGCCGTCACGCTCAACGCGGCGCGTGTGCTGGACGCCGCCCGCGAGGTGCTCGACGTCGACTTCGACGGCCTCGCCGAGCTCGCGCTGCAGGCCCCGCCCGGTTCGGACGGACTGGTGCTCGTGCCGTACCTGGAGGGCGAGCGCACGCCCAACCGCCCCGACGCGACGGGCACCCTGCACGGCATCCGCCTCGCGACGTCGACCCGCGCGCACCTCGCCCGCGCCTACATCGAGGGCATGCTCTGCGGGCTCGCCGACGGCCTCGACGCGCTGCGCGCGCAGGGCGTCTCGGTGGACCGCGTGATGCTGATCGGCGGCGCGGCGCAGTCGCCGGCCGTGCAGCAGATCGCGCCGCAGGTCTTCGGGCTGCCGATCGGTATCCCCGAGCCGGGCGAGTACGTGGCCGACGGCGCCGCGCGCCAGGCCGCCTGGACCCTTGCGGCCGCGGGCGATCCGGAGGCCGCTGCCCCGGCGTGGTCCACGACGATCGCCACGACGCTCGACGCCGACCCGAAGCCGGCGATCCGCGAGCAGTACGCCGCCGTCCGCGACCTGGTCTGACCGCAGAACGCGGCTCCGCCAGGACGGTCGAGCCAGCCGGAGAACTAGTACGTCCGCGGGGTGTGTTGCGCACGGTAGACAACGTCTACGCTGCGCAACACACTCCGCGAACCTGGGTTCGCCCTGAGGAGGTACGCGTGCCGGACATCTTCGTCGGCGACCTGATCGCCGCGCTCGGCCGCCGGGCGCATGCGCTCGGCATCGCCCTGCACACCGTCCAGGTGAGCGTCCGCGGCGAGACCGTCGCGCACGCCGTGAGCGAGCCGATCGACCTGGACACGCCGCAGCGGATGTACTCGGTGTCCAAGACGGTCACGGGCCTGGCCATCGGGCTGCTCGCGGACGAGGGGTTGCTGAGCCTCGACGACCCCGTGACGAAGCACTTCCCCGAGATGGGCCCGGTGCATCCGTGGCTCGAGGCGACGACGATCCGGCACATGCTCGCCATGCGCGGCCCGCACCGGTCCACCACGTACAAGCGCACGGACGACGGCTGGCTGGAGTCCTACTTTCGCGTGCCGCCAACACATCCGCCGGGCACGGTCTTCACCTACGACACGAGCGCCTCGTACACGCTCGCCGCACTGGTGGAACGCCTTACGGGCGCCTCGCTCCCCGACTTCCTGCGCCCCCGGCTGTTCGACCCGCTGGGCATCAGCCCTGACCTGCGGTTCCTCACCGGGCCGGAGGGCATCGCCCACGGCGGCTCGGGGCTGATCTGCACCCCGCGCGACCTGCTGCGGCTGGCGCACCTCCTGCTCGACGACGGCGTGCACGACGGCGTCCGTCTGCTGCCTGCCGACTACCTCCGGGATGCCACGAGCCCGCAGGCGGACACCGCACTGCAGAACTCCGCCGCCGCACTGCGTGGCGGCTACGGCTACCAGCTCTGGCTCCCACGTCCGGGATGGTGGCTCATGTTCGGGCTCGGCGGCCAGCTCGTCTACGGCAACCCCGCCCGGGGCCTCGCGGTTGTGGTCACCGCGGACTTCCAGGCCTGCCCGAGCGGCGACCGGTTCATCGACGACGTGCTCGACCTGCTGATCGACCCGCTGGTCGAAGCGCTCGACGCCGGCCGTGGCCTCAGCGGCGCGCACGGCACCGCCGTCGAGCTGCCCTGGCCCGCGCCTCGTCATGACCCAGCACATGCACAGCCCGTCGCTGAGCGCTACGCGAACGTCGTCGACGGCCCCGGCCCTGCCGAACTCGTGCTCTCACTGGACACCGGCGGCGGTCGGCTGACCAGCGCCGACGGCCGGACCGCAACCGGCTGGGACGTCGAGCTGCGGTTCGACCGTCCGGTACGGACCGTCGTCGACGACCAGCCCGCCGTCGTCACTGCCGGTTGGACCAGCCCCGACACCTTGGACGTGCGCTGCTCGCTGCTCGGCGACAACCTCACGACCTGGCGGACCCGCCTCGCGTGGGCACCGGACGGCACCCTGACCGTGCAGTCCCAGGTGTTCGGCGAGACCGCTGACCACGCGTGGAACTTCCACGCGGCCTATCGCGCCGCCATCCCCAGCTGACCACTCCGTCAGCCCTTGACCGAACCGATCAGCGCCCCCTTCACGAAGTACCGCTGGATGAACGGGTAGACCAGGAGCATCGGCAGCGTCGCCACGACGATCACCGCCATCTTCACGGACTGGGCCGGCGGCACGACGTCGACCACCGAGGCGTCCGCGTTCATGCCGCTCGCGACGATGACGATCTGACGCAGCAGGACCTGGATGGGCCACTTCTCGGAGTCGTTGATGTACAGGATCGCGTTCTGGTAGGTGTTCCAGTAGCCGACGGCGTAGAACAGGCCGATCGTCGCGATCGAGGCGAGCGACAGCGGTAGCACGATGCGCAGGAACACCCCGAGGTCGGAGCAGCCGTCGATGCGGGCCGCCTCCTCGAGGCTGTCCGGGATCGCCTGGAAGAAGCTGCGCATGATGACGAAGTTGAACGCGTTGATGGCCACGGGCAGGATCAGCGCCCACAGCGAGTCGATGAGCCCCAGGTTCTGCACCACGATGAACGTCGGGATCATGCCGCCGCTGAACAGCATCGTGAAGATGACGAGGAAGTTGATCACCCGCCGCCCGCGCAGGTAAGGCTTCGAGAGCGCGTACGCCATGAACGACGTGAGCAGCAGGCTCACGAAGGTCCCCATCGCCGTGACGAACACGGAGACACCGAGCGCCCGGAAGATGGTCGACGTCGACAGGATGTAGCGGTACGCGTCGAGCGTGAACGTCTCGGGGATGACGACGAAGCTGCGCGTCGCGAGCTCACCCGGCGTCGCGAACGAGCTGCCGAGGACGTTGAGGAACGGCAGCAGGCAGAGCGCGGCGAACCCGCCGAGCACCACCACGTTGACGATGCGGAATGCCCGCACCGCAGGTGTCGGACGTCGGAAGCCGGGCGTGCGGCCGACCAGCCGCTCCAGGGGCACCCGGGGTGCGGTGTCTGTCGGGTTCATCGTGTACTCCCAGGGTCGGGCCCTCGGTCGGGCCGTCGATCGGGCCGCCGCAGCGCGAACAGCCCCGCGCCGGCGAAGAACAGGAAGGCGACCGGGTAGAGGACGAGCTGGCTGCCCACCAGGCAGACCAGGCCTGCGGTCGCGAAGAACCACCCGGTGCTGCGTCGCCCCGGCCGGCGTCTGGCCACGAAGATCCCCGTGATCCCGAGCAGGAGTACCACCATGAGCGTGAAGCCGAACCAGGCGGCGAGGGTCCGCGCGGCGTCGTAGGGATCGCCGGCGACGCCGCTCGCCGTCAGGTCCAGGCCGATTCGCTGCATCTCGGGGTACAGGGTGGCGGCGAACTCCGCCCGGTCGAGCCGGTTCATCACCACCGTGAACGCGTCGAGGAACACCGTGGACAGGGCCATGCCGGCCACTGCCGACCAGACCTCCACGGTGCGCCGCAGGGCAGGTTCCGCCGGAGCCGCGACCCGCTCAGTCGCCGTCGCCATCGGACCCCACCTCCTCGCGGCGCAGCGTCGGGCTGTCCTCGACGTGGAAGGCGGGACCGTCGGCGCCGTCGACCCGGACCCGGCTGAGGTCCGAGTCCGCGACGTTCCCGAGGTGGAACCCCTGCCGCACCATGAGGTCCACGCCGTCCGCCATCGCGGGTCGGCCCGGGACGGCGTCGGCGGCGAACGAGACGGCGATGTCGTCGAGGGTGAGCTCCGTCAGGGGCTGCTCGGGCAGTCCGAAGATATGCCCGGCCGCCGCGTGCACCCCGCGCGCGGTGATGTGCGCGAGGTGGATGCGGCGGAAGACCGGCGTGGAGTCGTCGACCGGGTGCGCGCTCCGGTCGCCGACGCGCGGCTCGTCGCCGTCCGGGCCGCAGAAGTAGTGCGGGTTGACGACGATCGGGCACATGACGTCGGTCATGACGAGGTTGGTCACCCGGATGTCTTCGACCGTGCCGCCCCGGCCTCGCCGGGACTTGATCCGGATCCCCCGGTCGGTGCCCTGGAAGACGCAGCCGGTGATGACGACGTTGCGTACGCCCCCGCTCATCTCGCTGCCGATGACGACGCCGCCGTGCCCGTGCACCATCGTGCAGCCCGTGATCGTGATGTTCTCGCACGGGACCCGCTCCGGCGAGCTCTCGGTGCCCGACTTGATGGTGATGCAGTCGTCGCCGACGTCGATGTGGCAGTCGCTGATCCGGACGTTCCGGCACGACTCCGGGTTGATGCCGTCGGTGTTCGGCGAGTCGGGCGGGTTGGTGATCCGCACCCCCGTGACGCTGACGTCCTGGCAGAGCAGCGGGTGCACCGTCCAGGCCGGCGAGTCGCGCAGCGACACGTCCCGGATGGTCACGCGTTCGCACCCGTGCAGCCCGATCAGGGTCGGGCGCGGGTACGCCAGAGCCTCCCGGTCGTCGCGGAACGTGTCCCACCAGCGCTGTCCCTGACCGTCGATCGTGCCGAGCCCGGTGATCGCGACGTCGGTCTCGCCGCCGGCGTAGAGGCACGGCGAATGGATCAGGCTGGGCGCCCCCTCCCAGCGTGCCTCGACCGGCGGGTACAGGTCGGGGTCGGGCACGAACTCCAGCCGGGCGCCCGCCTCGAGGTGCAGCTCCACATGGCTGCGCAGGCGCAGCGCGCCCGTGCGGTGCACGCCGGACCGGACGACCACGGTGCCGCCACCGGCCTGTGCGGCGGCGTCGATCTCGGCCTGGAGTGCTGCGGTCTCCAGGAGACCACCTGCTTCCGGAGCTTCAGGGCCGGCGTGCACCGTCATCAGCCGTTCACCTCGGCGTACGCCGCCGTGAACTCCTCGATGATCTGGTCGAGCCCCTGGCCGCGCAGGCTCTCGATCGTCGCCTCGAAGTCGGCCATCTCGATGGCCCCGGTGATGTACTGGTTGTAGGAGTCGGTGACCTGCTGCTCGATGGTCGACCACCGGCTGTCGTACGTCTCGGACGTGAGCGACTGGGCCGGGTTGGTGATGACGTACTCCTCGTTCTCCGCCATGAGCTCGTTGCCCTCGTCCACGTACGGCGTGGTGCTCTTGTACGTGACGACCTTCTCGGACGGACGGGAGGACGCGTAGGGCTGGACCTCCTGCTCCCACGCGGTCTGGTCGGTGACCGTGACGACGCCTTCGCCGTCGACCTCGTAGTGGGTGCCCTCGACGCCGTTGGTCATGAGGCCGAACGCCTCCTCGTCCATCAGCTTGTCGATGAACCCGAGCACCTTCGTCAGTTCCTCCTCCGACTCCACCTCGGACTTCGGGATGGCGAGCCAGCCACCCATGCCGCCACCCGTGTCCGTGAGGATGCGACGGGGCACGTCCTCATAGGTGATGTCGTTGACCAGCGCCCACTCCATCGGGGTCTCGGGGTCAGCGCTCTCGGCGAGGGCGAGGTAGTTCTTCGCCTCGAACAGACCCGTGACGACGATGCCGCCCTTGCCCTGCGCGATGCCGTCCTGCTGGTTCTGCTTCTGGACGGTGACGAACTCCTGGTTCACGCCGCCGTCCTCGTACACGCCGCGGTACCACTCCATGGCGTCCTTGTAGGCGTCGGTGGTGAAGGTCGGCACGACCTGCCCGTCGTCGGTCACCTCGAACTGGCTGCCCGCGCCGAAGTACCCGGTCAGGGAGCGGAAGCCGACCTTGAAGCTCTCCTCGCGGTCGTAGAACCCGGTCGTGTCGTCCTTGCCGTTGCCGTCGGGGTCGTCGTGGGCGAAGGCGTGCGCCACCTTCGTGAGGTCCTCGATCGTGTGGGGCACCTCGAGACCGAGGTTGTCCAGCCAGTCCTGCCGGACGACGACGCCGTAGCGGGCCTTGATCTTCTGGAACGGCACGCCGTAGAGCTCGCCGTCGATCCGGGCGGAGTCGAGGGTCACGGGGTCGATCTGGGACAGGTTCGGGAAGTCCGCGAGGTAGTCCTCGACATCCCAGAACATGCCGGAGGTGAGCGCCGTCCGGACGGTGGTGCTGTCGCTCTGCGTGAGCGAGACGATGTCGGCCAGCTCGCCGGAGGCGAGGGCGGCGTTCATCTTCTCCTCCTTCGAGGCGTCGGGTACCCACTGCACGTCGAACTCGGTGCCCGTGTGCTCCTCGAGCGCCTTCTCGATGACACCGTCCTTCTCCGGCGTCGTCGGGGTGTGCAGCATCGCCATCCAGGTCACCGGTCCGTCCGCGGCGGCGTCGCCGTCGCCGGACCCGCCGCCGCAGGCGGCGAGCGTGAGCGCGAGCACCGTCGCCGACGCGACCGCCGTGCCGTTCCTTCGTGAGTTCATGAGCTGTCCCTTCAGTGGTGTGAGGTCGTCACCCGTCCGCGACGTTGCGGGCGGGCGGGTAGAGCTACCGAGATGCGACGGCTCGCGGTCTCGCCGGTTCCGCCTCTCCGTCGGTGTCCGTGGCCGGGTCGATGGCCGGTTCCGCCGTCAGGCCGCGGAACACGGCACGGGTGACGAGGGCGACGGCGTACGCCGGGATGCCCATCCCGAACAGGACGAGCAGCGGCAGCGCGAACTGCCACAGCACCCACCAGGTGGCCCCGACGACCGTCGCGCCGAGGATCGTCCAGTGCAGCGAGCCGAGGCCGATCATCAGCGCCCCGCCGAGCTGCCGCGGGATCGTGGCAAGGTCCGTCGCGGCCAGGACCGGGTAGACGTAGGCCGCGGTGATCGCGAGCACCACCAGCGCGCCGACGTTGAGGACCTGGACGTACCAGCTCTCCACCAGGAAGACGTTGGTGACGATGACGCCGCCGGCCGCCAGCAGGATCCACGAGACGACCATCGATCTCCCGGCCCGCTCCCTGGCGTACCGCCAGAAGACGCGGGCGGGCGGCGGGGTCTCGCCGGCGCGCAGCCACCGGTCGAGGTACTTCGCCAGCGCGTACGACGCCGGGCCGACGCCGAGCACGCCGAGGCCGAGGAGCGTCGTCGTCAGCCAGAGCAGGTTGAGGAACGCGACGCGGTACACGCCGGTCAGGAACGTGTTGATCCGTACGAAGCCTTCGAACGAGAACACCGTGCACCTCCCTTCGCTGCCCGGTGGGTGCCGACGGGGCGCATCAGTAGACGCCCTCTTCGCCGAAGCGCTTGGCGAGCCGGTTGGCCATGATCACGAGCAGCAGGCCGACGAGGCCCTTGAAGAGTCCGACGGCGGCCGCGTAGCTGAGCTGCCCGTTCTGGATGCCCGTCGTGTACACGTAGGTGTCGAAGATCTCGCCCACCTCGCGGTTCAGGGAGTTCATCACCAGGAACATGTGCTCGAAGCCGAGCTCCAGGAAGTCGCCGATGGCCAGGATGAACATGACGATGATCGTCGGCCGGATCGCGGGCAGCGTGATGTGCCAGGACTGGCGCAGCCGGCCTGCGCCGTCGAGCTCCGCCGCCTCGTAGAGCTGGGTGTCCACCGCGGTGATCGCCGCGAGGTAGACGATCGTGCCCCAGCCCGCGCCCTTCCAGATCTCCTGGCCGATGTAGAGCGGCCGGAGCCAGTCGGGGTCGGTGAGGAACGGGACGGGTTCGCCGCCGGCGTCGACGATCAGGTTGTTGATGCTGCCGCCGTCCGTGGACAGCAGCACGTAGAAGATCGAGGCGACGATCACCCACGACAGGAAGTGGGGCAGGTAGATGACCGACTGCACGCTGCGCTTGAAGTACCTGCCCCGCAGCTCGTTGAGCAGCAGCGCCAGGACTATCGGCACCGGGAAGGCAAAGACCAGCAGCATGAGGGAGATCACCAGCGTGTTGCGCAGCAGCAGCACGAAGGTGTCCTCGGTGAACAGCCGCACGAAGTGGTCGAGACCCACCCAGGGGCTGCCGCCGATACCGAGGAACGGCATGTAGTCCTGGAACGCGATGACCAGCCCGCCCATCGGGGCGTACTTGAACACCAGGAAGTAGACGATGCCCGGCACCGCCATCAGGTAGAGCGTCCGGTGCCGCAGGAGTGCGCCGCGCGGACGACGGCGCTCCCGCTGACGGTCGGTGCCCGGGCTCACCTGGGGCGGCCCCGGCGCCTCGGTGGTCGCCGCGGTCATCCCCGCGTCCTCACGGTCCTCGTCGCTACCACCATTGGTATGCCTCCCGCTCGCCGTTGAGCCACGCCCGATTGTGAATCCATACAGCAACCGGTTTCCGGGACCGTACCCGACGACCCCGACGGTCCGCAAGGCCCCTTTTGCCTCGCTCGTCTCCGATCGGGTGCGCACCTACCGCGAGCGGGAAACCGGTTGCTAGGGTGACCCCCACCGCACCGCGAGAAACGAACCAAGAATCGGTTTCTCGCGTTTCACGACGATGTGACGGACGAAAGGCAGGCGATGGCGCTCTACTCGAACCCGGTCCTCGACGCCGACTGGCCCGACCCGGACGCGATCCGGGTCGGCGACGACTTCTGGCTGGTCGCGTCGAGCTTCAACCGGGCTCCGGGGCTCCCGGTCCTGCACTCACGGGACCTCGTGACCTGGGAACACGTCGCCAACGCACTGCCGCACGTCCCACCCGTCGACCACTACGCGCTCCCCCGCCGCGGCTCGGGCGTCTGGGCGCCGAGCCTGCGGCACCACGACGGACGCTTCGTGATCGTGTACCCCGACCCGGACCACGGCATCTACGTGCTCACGGCCACCGACCCCCGCGGTCCGTGGTCCGAGCCGTGGTGCCTGCTGCCGGGCCGGGGCCTGATCGACCCGTGCCCGCTGTGGGACGACGACGGCCAGGCGTACCTCGTGCACGGCTGGGCCGGCAGCCGCGCCGGGATCAAGAACCGGCTGACCGTGGTCGAGGTCGACCCGGGCCTGCGGCAGGTGGTCGGGGGCCCGCGCACCGTCGTCGACGGCGAGGAGCTGCCCGGCTTCCGGACCCTGGAGGGCCCGAAGCTGTACAAGCGGGACGGCTGGTACTGGATCTTCGCCCCGGCGGGCGGCGTGGCGACCGGATGGCAGACCGTCTTCCGGTCCCGCTCCGTGTGGGGCCCGTACGAGCACCGGGTGGTGCTCGAGCAGGACACCACGCCGGTCAACGGCCCGCACCAGGGCGCATGGGTGGACGCGCCGGACGGGTCCGACTGGTTCCTGCACTTCCAGGACCGCGGCGTCTTCGGCCGCGTGGTGCACCTGCAGCCGATGCGCTGGGTGGACGGGTGGCCCCAGATCGGTGAGCCCCTGGGGCACGGCCGCGGCCGGCCCGTCGCCGTGCATCCCCTGCCGGTGCCGGCTGCGGAGCCGGTGCCGGCGGGGGGCGACGGGCGGCGCGAGCCCGTCCGCAGTGACGACTTCACCATCCCCGGGCCGGCGGTGCGCTGGCACTGGCAGGCGAACCCGCAACCCGGCTGGGTCGAGGCGTCCGGCGACGGCGCGCTGCGCCTCCGGGCACAGGTCACGGCCCGCGGCGACCTCCGGGAGCACGGCGCGGTCCTGTGCCAGCAGCTCCCCGGCCGGCCGAGCACGTGGACGACCCGGGTGACGCTCCAGGGCGACTCGCCGGGTGTCCGGGGCGGGCTGGTGCTGCTCGGCCGGGAGTACGCCTGGTTCGGCCTGGTCCGCACGCCGACCGGTGTCGACGTCGCGCTCCGGCGCAGCACCCCGGCAGGGGCGGCGGCCGTCGAGGAATCGCTGGCCCAGGCCCCGGCGCCCGGCGACACCCTCGACGTGCGGCTCGCGATCGACGACTCGGGCACCGCATCGTTCTCGTGGTGCGCCCTCGGCACAGGAGCCTGGCAGGACCTCGGGCCGACGTGGACAGCGGTGGCCGGGCACTGGATCGGCGCGGAGGTCGGCCTCTTCGCCGCCGCCCCGCCGGGCACGCCCGCCGCGGAGCGCGGCGGCGCGCTGTTCGGCCCGGTCCGGGTCACCGTCGCCGGAAAGGACGCCTGATGGCCCGGGCCGCGCGGAACGGCGTCACCATCGCGCAGGTGGCCACGGCCGCCGGCGTGTCACGCGCGACCGTCTCGCGCGTCATGAACGGCCAGTCGTCGGTCGCCGCGGACATCGCCGAGCGCGTGCGCGCCGCGGCCGCCGACCTGCAGTACCACCCCAGCAACCTGGCGCGCGGCCTCTCCCTCGGCCGGACGAACACCGTCGCGCTCGTCGTACCGGACCTCGCGAACCCGATGTTCCAGCAGATCCTGCGCGGGGCCATCGCCGCGGCCGAGCCGTTCGGCTTCCGGTTCCTGGTCGCCGAGACCGCCGAGCACGCCGAGACCGAGGCCGAGATCGCCCTCGAGGCCCGGCGGCGCTGCGACGCCCTGATCCTCGCCGCGCCGCGCAGCCCGGAGAACGTCCTGCGCGAGCTGCTGCCCCAGGTCGAGCCGGTGGTCCTGATCAACCGCGACGTCCCGGGCCTGGACGTACCGGCGGTCCGCGTCGACTACGGCGCGGGGGTGCACAGCATCGTCGACCACCTGGTCTCGCTGGGGCACCTCGACCTCGCCTACGCCGCCGGCCCACGCGCCAGCGCGTCGCACGCGCTGCGCGTCCGCGCACTCGAGGAGGCCCGCGAGCGCCACCACAGCCTCCGCGTCACCACTGTGCCCTGCGGCTCGACGGTCGACGACGGCTACCGGGTCGCCGACGAGGTGCTCCGGAGCGGGGCGACGGGGGTCGTGGCGTTCAACGACCTCGTCGCGTTCGGCCTGCTCGCGCGCCTCAACGAGACGGGGGTCGACGTCCCGGGGGACATCTCGATAGCGGGTTTCGACGACATCGAGCTCGCGCACTACGCGACGCCGTCCCTGACGACGGCGGCGGTGCCGCAGGCGGAGCTCGGCAGGCGGGCCTGGGGGCTCCTGCACCAGATCGTCGTGGCTCGCGGCAGTGCGGCGCAGGGCGGGGACAGGCCTGTTCCCGCCCGGAGCCGGCCGGTCATGCCGGGCCTCGTCGTGCGGTCGAGCACGGGGCCTGTGCCCCCTGCGCGGCGGCTCCCGACGACGTCGTCCGACCGGGCGGGCCGGGCGCGGACCGTCCGTTCGGGCGGGCGCGCCACCTGGTCGGCCACCAGTGACGGCTGGGCCCTCACCGCGGACGACCAGCCGCTGGCCCGCTACGCCGACGGCGAGACCATGCCCGGCGTGCACAGCCCGCGCCCTCACCTGCACCCCTTGCACTCGCTCGAGGGTGTGGCGATGGCCCAGACGGCGCCGACCGATCATCGGCACCACTACGGCGTCTCGATGGCGGTGGCGGACGTGAACGGCACCACCTACTGGGGCGGCCGGACGTTCGTCAGGGGTCAGGGCCCGACGCTGCTCTCCAACCACGGCAGGCAGCGCACCGTCTCGGACGAGGTGGTCGACGGCGGAGCCACGCTGGCCGGTCAGGTCAGCTGGACGGACGAGCGCGGCTGGGAGCAGCTGGTCGAGCGGCGCCGGCTCACGGGGGTGCTGCTCCCGGAGGTGGGGGCCTGGGCCCTCGGCTGGTCGAGCAGCCTGCGCGCCACCGACTCGGACGTGGTGATCGCCAGCCCGGCGACGAGCGGCCGGCCGGGGGCCGGCTACGGCGGGATCTTCTGGCGCCTCCCGTTCGCCGACGAGAGCGTCGTGCTCACGGCGGACGCCGACTCCGAGGCGCGGGCGCACGGCTCCCGCTCGCCGTGGATCGCCGTCGCGCGGCGCACGGGTGACGCGTGGACGACGCTCCTCCTCGTGCAGCCCGCCATGCAGCCAGACAGGGTGGACCCCTGGTTCGTCCGGGTCACCGACTACATCGGAGCCGGACCGGCCCTCGCCTGGGACACGACGCGCCGGATCGAGGCGGGGACGTCCATCGACGTCGACCTGGTCGCCGCGGTCGCCGACCGGCGGCTCTCCGCCGTCGACGCCGCCGACCTGGCCGACTTCGCCGTGGCGCGGGTCCGTCAGGTGCGGGTGTAGGTCAGGTGCCGGAACCGGAGGCCGGACGACGACGTCGTCCACTCGGTCGACGCGGTGACCGCCCACTCGGGGCCGATCTCGGGCGCGAAGACGTCGCCCTCGACCTCCTTGTTGATCTCGGACACCTCGAGCACGTCGGCGACAGGCAGCATCTCGCTGTAGATCTGTGCGCCGCCCATGATCCAGATCTCGTCCCCGCCGGGCGCGTTCGCCGCGATCTCGAGCGCCTCGCCGATGGTCGCGGCCGGCACGGCGTCCGCGTCCGCCACGCTGTCCAGGCCGCGCGACGAGACGACGACGTTGGTGCGGCCGGGCAGCGGACGCTTCGGCAGCGACTCCCAGGTGAGCCGTCCCATCACCACCGGATGGCCCGCGGTGATGCGCTTGAAGTGGGCGAAGTCCTCGGGCACGCGCCACGGGATGTCGCCGCCGGCGCCGATCACCGGCCGTCCGCCGCCGTCGCGTGCCTGTCCCCAGATGAGTCCGATCATCAGACTGCGATCGGTGCCTTGATCGTGGGGTGCGAGACGTAGCCCAGCACCTCGACGTCCACGAACTCGTAGTCGAAGATCGACTCCCGCGGTGCCAGCCGCAGCGAGGGGTACGGGTACGGGTCCCGTTCGAGCTGGGTGCGCACCTGCTCCACGTGGTTGTCGTAGATGTGGCAGTCGCCACCGGTCCAGACGAACTCGCCGACCTCGAGGCCTGCCTGCGCCGCGACCATGTGCGTGAGCAGCGCGTAGGAGGCGATGTTGAACGGCACGCCGAGGAACAGGTCGGCCGACCGCTGGTAGAGCTGGCAGCTGAGCTTGCCGTCCGCGACGTAGAACTGGAACAGGGCGTGGCACGGCGGCAGCGCCATGTCGTCCACCTCGGCGGGGTTCCACGCCGTCACGACGTGCCGCCGCGAGTCCGGGTTGGTGCGGATCTGCTCGACCACCTTCGCGATCTGGTCCACGTGCCCGCCGTCGGGCGTGGGCCAGGAGCGCCACTGGACACCGTAGACCGGCCCGAGCTCGCCCGACTCGTCGGCCCAGTCGTCCCAGATCTTGACCCCGCGCTCCTGCAGCCACCGCACGTTGGAGTCGCCACGGAGGAACCACAGCAGCTCGTACACGACCGACTTCAGATGCACCTTCTTGGTCGTGATCAGCGGGAAGCCCTTGGCCAGGTCGTACCGGATCTGCCGCCCGAAGACGCTGCGCGTCCCCGTGCCGGTCCGGTCGCCCTTGTGGGTCCCGTTCTCGAGCACGTCGCGCAGCAGGTCCTCGTACGGGGTGTCGATCGCGGTCATGCGGCAAGCCTACGTCGAGCGCTCGGGCGGCCCACGACGCGCACCGCCGTCAGTTCTGCTTCGCCCGGAGCTGCTTGAGCTGGGTGCCGCGGCGCCGGTACAGCATGCTCATCGTCACAATCGTCAGCGCGACGAGGCCGCCGATGACCGCACCCCATGCGGTCCCGCCGCGGAACGCCGGCCCGTCGACGTCGAGGATGCGCTCGCCGGCGTGCGCCGCTGCCGACGTGCCGAGGACGATGCCCAGCGTCAGGAGGTTCGGCACCGCGAGCAGGACCGCCAATATGAGGAACCCGCTGCGCACCCGCAAGGACTTCCTGGTGAGGACCGCCTGCGCCAGGAGCAGCACCGGCGCCAGCGTGAACACGCCGCCGATCAGGAGACCCCACCAGGCGCCCGCGGTGAACGACCCGTCCACCGCGTTGCCGATCACCTGGGCCCACCACCGCGGCAGGAACGCGTCGAGGAACAGGTAGATCAGCCAGACGGCCACGATCACCGCGACGACGCCGACGAGCCGCTTCACGAGGTCGCGCCAGTCGGGCCGCCACCGTGCGGCGGCCGACGGCGTCGGCTGTGCTGCCGCGGGGTCGGTGGGCGCCGGGCCGGTCGGCGTCGGGCCGGTCGGCGTCGGGCCGGCCGCCTCGGGGCTGTCGCTCGGGTTCTGCGCCATGAGCACGATCGTCGCAGCGTCGGGTGCACTCTGCGCGGTGAACGGGAACGTCCCGGGCCCTGTTCGCGTTGTGCACTAGTCCGACCGAGCGGGACGCGTTGGCCCTCACTCCGTGACCGTGTCGGTGACCAGTGGAAGGATGATCCTCATGACGGAGCAGATCACCACCTCGAGCGCCACGAGCGCCGCAGACGCCGTGACCCCCTCGCCCACCGACCCGCTCTGGGTGGAGCGCAACGGCATCCGCACCTACACGGGCTTCTCGGCCCGCGGTGCGCGCGTCGAGATCGGT
Source organism: Promicromonospora alba (assembly GCF_042654905.1). Lineage (NCBI taxonomy): Bacteria > Bacillati > Actinomycetota > Actinomycetes > Micrococcales > Promicromonosporaceae > Promicromonospora > Promicromonospora alba. The sequence goes on along the minus strand of NZ_JBHSFI010000008.1, from coordinate 359,245 downwards.
CCGGCCGAGGCGGGAGCCGTGTTCACGCCGGGTGAGCTGATGAAGGTCGCCCTCGCGGCGTGCGCCGGGATGAGCAGCGACAGGGCGTTCGCGCGGCGGCTCGGCGACGACTACAAGACCACCATCCGGGTCGAGGACCCGAAGGACATGGCCGAGGACCGGTACCCGGTGCTCACGGAGAAGTTCGAGATCGACCTGTCCATGCTCGACGACGAGGACCGCGCGAAGCTCCTCACCATCGCGCAGCGGTCGATCGACAAGGCATGCACGGTGGGCCGCACGCTCAAGGCGGGCGCCCAGATCCCGAACGCGCAGTTCGAGCAGCCGACGGAGGACTGACATGGTCGACGACAAGCAGAAGCTGACGGCACCGGAGTCCGACAAGCAGCCGACTCCTGGCGACGCGGTACTGAAGCCGGACAACGGCGTCGAGGTCACACCAGCAGACTGGGTCCACTACAAGCCCGACAGCCCGCTCGACCACCTGGTCGACAAGGCGGTGACCATCCCGTCCGCGAGCATCCACAAGCATGTGGACAAGGTGCGGGCGCGCAACCCCGACGCCAGCCCGGCCGAGGTCATCAAGCTCCTGGAGAAGGAGTACATGCGGGTGATCCAGACGACGGGCACCGCGGTCGGCGCCGCCGCGGCGATCCCTGCCGTGGGCACCGCCGCGAGCGTCGCCCTGTCGACGAGCGATGTCGCGACGTTCTTCGCCTCGTCGGCCGCGTTCTCCCTCGCGGTGGCGGACGTGCACGGCATCGAGGTCCAGGACGTCCCGCGCCGGCGGGCCCTGCTCCTGGCCACGGTGCTCGGCGACCAGGGTGCACAGGACGTCGAGAACGCCATCGGCGGTTCCGGCGTCGCCTGGGGCAAGGTGCTGCTCACGAGCATGCCGCGCACCACGCTGTACAAGGTGAACAAGGCGCTCACGCACCGGTTCATCCAGAAGCAGGTCGCCAAGCAGGGCAGCCTGCTGCTGGGGCGCATCCTGCCGTTCGGCGTGGGCGCGATAGTCGGTTGGGTCGGCGCACGCGCCCTCGGCCACACCGTGATCGCCCAGTCCCGCGTCGCGTTCGGCGCACCTCCGGAGCGCTTCCCCCGGGTCATCGAGCAGAAGTAGGCACGGCTGGGCAGCGCATATACGCATCTGCTCGGCGGGATGGCATGACCCGCCCTAGGCTGCGGGTCATGGCGGACACGACCCACGGCGCACTCGCCCCGACGTACGACCCACTGCCGATCACTATCGCGCGGGCGCACGGTACGCACGTATGGGACACGGACGGCAACGAGTTCCTCGACTTCTTGTCGGGGTACTCGGCCCTGAACTTCGGGCACCTGCACCAAGGCCTCGTGGCCGCGGCGATGACGCAGCTGCGCCAGGTCACTCTCACGACCCGTGCGTTCGACCACGACCGGCTGGAGGAGTTCGCCCAGCGGCTCGTCGAGGTGGTGGGGGTACTGACCACCGGCGGCGAGGACAGCCTCGTGGTACCGATGAACACCGGCGCGGAAGCCGTCGAGACCGCGGTCAAGGCGGTCCGCAAGTGGGGGTACGACGTGCGCGGCGTGCCGGAGGACGAGGCGACGATCATCGTCGCCGCCGGCAACTTCCACGGCCGCACCACCACCCTCGTCGGCCTCTCCGACAACCCGACCGCGCGCGACGGGTTCGGACCCTTCGCCCCGGGCTTCCGACGGGTTCCGTTCGGGGACCTGGACGCCGTGGCCGCCGCCGTCGACGACACCACGGTGGCCGTCCTGATGGAGCCGGTGCAGGGCGAGGCAGGTGTCGTGGTGCCGCCGGACGACTTCTGGCCCGGCCTGCGGGAGCTCACCGCCAAGCAGGACATCGCCCTGGTGGCCGACGAGGTCCAGTCGGGGCTCGGCCGCACCGGAACCACCCTGGCCTGCGAGCTCTGGGACGTGCAGCCCGACCTGGTCTGCCTGGGCAAGGCGCTGGGCGGCGGGATCATCCCGGTCTCGGCGGTGGTCGGCAAGCCGGAGATCCTCGGCGTCCTGACCCCTGGCACGCACGGTTCGACGTTCGGCGGCAACCCGCTGGCGTGCGCTGTCGGCATCGCCGCGCTCGACCTGCTCTCGACGGGTCAGTACCAGGCCCGTGCGTCGGCGTCGGGCAAGGTGCTCACGGAACGGCTCGAGGCACTCGTCGAACGAGGTCTGCTGGCTGAGGCCCGCACCATCGGGCTGTGGGCGGGCATCGACCTGGACCCCGCGCTGGGCACCGGGCGCGAGCTGTGCGAGGCGCTGCTGGAACGCGGCGTCCTCGCCAAGGACGCGCGTACCGAGACGGTCCGCCTGTCACCACCGCTGTCGATAGTCCAGCCCGAGCTGGAGATGGCCCTGGACATCCTCGAGGAGTCCCTGGTCGCGCTCCGCGGCGAGCACTCAGCGGCCGCCGCCAACGAGATGGCGAATGCGGCAGCCGAAGAGGCTGCGCGCACGGCACCGGACTCGGCGACGGACAGCACGGCAACGGACGAGGCGACGGACACCGCGGCAGACGACGCGACGGACGACACCTCCGGCGAGGAGCCGGGCGAGGCACCGGGCGAAGACCCCGCCCAGGACGCCGGAGCCGAGGCCGTCGCAGAACCCGTCCCGGACCCTGCTGACGCCGAGGACCCTGCGGCAGAGACCGAGGACGCTGCGGCAGAGACCGACGTGCCTGCCTCGGCGGCCGGCGATCCGGCCGACGTCGTCGAGGACGAGGCCGCCGCGGAAGGCAAGGACGGACGCTCCGAACTGTCACCGACCGCCGGCTGAGCGTAGGCTCCGGGAGGTGACCACTACGACGTCGTCCCCCACCGTCATGCTCCCGGCGCTCCCCGAGCTTCAGCAGGCCTACGCCGAGCTTCAGGCCAAGAACCTGAAGCTGGATCTCACGCGTGGCAAGCCGTCGGCCGAGCAGCTCGACCTCGCCGAGCCGATGCTGGCCCTGCCTGGCGTCGGCGTGCACGCCGACGACACGGGCACCGATGCACGCAACTACGGCGGGCTCGACGGCGGGCTCCCGATCCGGCGTATCTTCGCCGAGCTGCTGGACGTGCCGGTCGAGCAGCTCCTCGCCGGCGGTAACGCCTCGCTCACGACCATGCACGACGTCGTCGCGTACGCCGAGCTGTTCGGGTTCCCCGAGTCCCCGAAGCCGTGGGCGCGCGAGGAGAAGGTGCGCTGGATCTGCTCGGTCCCGGGCTACGACCGGCACTTCACGATCTGTGAGGCGCTCGGCATCGAGATGATCTCGGTGCCCATGACGCCGGACGGCCCCGACGCCGAGGCCGTGGCCGCGCTCGTCGCCGAGGACCCCACCATCAAGGGCATGTGGGTCGTCCCCACCTACTCGAACCCGGACGGCGCGGTCATCACCGACGACGTCGCCCGCGCGCTGGTCTCGATGCCCGCCGCCGCGCCGGACTTCCGCATCCTGTGGGACAACGCGTACGCGGTGCACCACCTGACCGACGACGAGGTGACCAGCCCGAACGCCATCGCGCTGGCCGCGGAGGCCGGGAACCCGGACCGCGTGATCATGTTCGCCTCGACGTCCAAGGTCACGTTCGCCGGTGCGGGCGTCTCCTTCCTCGCCAGCTCGGCGGCCAACATCGCCTGGTACAAGAAGCACCTGTCGGCGGCCTCGATCGGCCCGGACAAGATCAACCACCTGCGGCACGCCCTGTTCTTCGGCTCGGCCGACGGCGTGCGCGAGCACATGCGGAAGCACCGCGAGATCCTGGCGCCCAAGTTCGAGGCAGTGGCGCAGATCCTGAACGAGCGTCTGGGCGGGTACGGCATCGCGTCGTGGACGGAGCCCAAGGGCGGCTACTTCGTGTCGCTCGACGTCGCCCCGGGTACCGCGTCCCGCGTGGTGCAGCTCGCCAAGGAGGCGGGGATCGCGCTGACGCCGGCGGGCGCCACGTACCCGTACGGCAAGGACCCGGAGAACAAGAACGTGCGCCTCGCGCCGTCGATGCCCCCGCTGGACGAGGTCCGCACCGCGATGGACGGCGTGGCGACCTGCGTCCTCCTGGCCGCCGCCGAGGCCGGGTCCGCGAAGTAGGCCGCGAAGTAGAGCGCCTGTCCGAGTCTCGCGGTGGCAACCAGGGAGACTCGGACAGGCGCTCTACTTCGCGGACCTAGTCCGTGCAGTGCTTGTTGACCACGAGCACCGGGCACGCCGCGTGGTGCAGCACCGCCTGGCTCGTGGAGCCCAGCAGGAGCCCGCGGAACCCGCCTCGGCCGCGCGACCCCAGAACCACCAGGTCCGACGCCGTCGAGAACTCCGTCAACAGCTCCGCACCGGTACCGTCCAGCACGATCCGCCGGATCCGCAGGCCGGGGTTCTGCGCCTCGTACTTGTCGACCAGGACGTCCATGCCGGCTCCGATGTCGGCAAGCACCTGCTCACGGTCGATGTTGGACGGCAGCCACGCGAGCATCCCGCTGTTCCCCACGGGCACACCGGTGACGGCGGTCAGCTCCGCGCCCCACGCGTTCGCCTGCAGGATCGCGTGCTGCAGCGCCCGCTCGGCCTGCGGCGACCCGTCCACGCCGACGACGATGCGGCGCACCTCCCGGATCTCGGCCGCCCCTGACGTCGTCGTGCTCGTCTCGGCGTCCGCCGCCGGCCCAGAGCCCGGCACGGTCCAGGAGACGCCCCTGTTCGCCTCGGCGCGCAGCGGGACCACGACGACCGGGCACCGCGCGTGCGCGGGCAGCGCGGACGACACCGTGCCCAGCAGCCGCTCCGTGAACCCGCCCCGGCCGCGCGTGCCGACGACGGCCAGCCCGTAGTCGCCGGACAGCTCCACGAGCACGCCCGCCGCGTCGCCGGTCGCGACCTCGGTCGTGGCGCGCACGCCGGCGTCCGCCACGCGCGCCTCCGCCTCGGCTAGAACCGACTTGGCGCCCTCCTGGATGGTCGTGTCGTCGAGGGCGGCGTATCCGCCGTCGAGCGACGCGGCCGTGAAGGACGGCAGCGAATAGCTGCACACGATGTGCAGTGCCCAGCCCACGCGGTGCGCGTAGGCGGTGGCCCAGTCCAGTGCGTGGAGGCTCGCGGCCGACCCGTCCACCCCGACCAGTACGACCTCGGATCGCGTCATCGCAAGACCTCTCTTCGCCCAAGCACCATTGCACTCCAACGCTACCGGCGGCGCGCGCGTTATGGGTAACCAGCGAACGATGGCAAAGCAGAGATTCGCGAAGTAGAGCGCCTGTCCAGATCTCCCTGGCGACACCAGGGAATTTCGGACAGGCGCTCTACTTCGCGAATCTCTGCTTGCGGTACTACGTGGCTGGGATCAGCCCAGGCGGATGAACGTGGGGTTCGACTGCCAGATGGTGCGGAAGTCGACGACGGTGCCCGGCTTGGACGCGTCGATCATCGTGTTGCCACCGGCGTAGATCGAGACGTGCCCGGGGGTCCACATGAGGTCGCCCGGCTGAGCCTCGGACGCCGGCACCTGGGTGCCGTAGCTGGCCTGCGACGACGACGAGTGCGGCAGGTTGATGCCGAGCTGCCCGTAGACGTACTTCGTGAAGCCGGAGCAGTCCATGCCACTAGGGCTGGAGCCACCGGAGACGTACGGCACGCCGATGTAGCGGCTCGCGATCGAGATCACGGAGTTGCCGATCGCCGATGCGGGGATGTCGACCGAGCTGGAGGCGGTGCTGGCGGCTGCCTCGGCGGCCTCAGCAGCCTCGGCGGCGGCAGCCTCGGCTGCCTCCTCGGCCTCGGCGGCGGCGAGCTCCGCCTGGTAGTCCTCGTTCTCGGCGGCGGAGACCACGGAGACCGCGGACTTCTCGACGTTGAGCTCTGCGTCGGGTGCCACCGACACGACGGGTGCGTTGGAGAGCGCCTCACGGGCCTGCGTCGCCAGCGCGTTGAGGTCGACCGAGTTCATCTTCGCGTGGCCGGTCTCCACCGGAGCCGCCTGGGCGACCAGCGCGCCACCGAAGGTCGAGACGAGGAGCGCGCCACCAGCGGCTGCGACCGCGGTGCGGCGGCCTACTGCGGCGTTCTGAGCAAGTTCGGTGAACGGAGTCACTGGTCGTCGCGCAGCCCGATGGCGAGCGCGAGTCGTACGTGCAGTCACGTAGTACCTCTCCTTGAACGCCTTCGAGGTCAGCTGTCGGGTTCGGGTGGGAGAAATCACCCGGCCGAGCATCCCGAAGGAATACCCGGCTTCACCCCGAGGACGCGCCCTGGCGCCCGTTGGTGGGTCCCCCGCCTCTGTCATGCGGTCGTCTTGGGGCCCCGGCCGGTGACAGAGTTCGGCGTCCGTCCGAGGACCCCCACGAATAACTCCGTGGGAGCGGTCCGAACGTACCGGACCTCACCCTCGATGTCACGTTCCGGCAACGAGTGCCAGAGCGTGTCGCGCGAGGGGTGCTACCTTTCGGGCAAATCGGACGGAAAACGGGACTGCCGCAGGGCCCGCGAGGGTCCGTTCAGGCTGTGCCCGTGCCGCCTGAGGCTGCGACTCCGCTCCGGGCGGGTGCCTCGTTCCTCGACCCCCACCCTGCGCTGCGCCTCAGGCGGTCGCGACGAAGAGGTGGCGGGCCACGTCCTCACCGAGCTCGAGCGCCGTACCTGCGCCGTCGACCGCCACCGTGTAGGTCCCGCCGCTGTGCTCCGCCGTGATGCGGGAGCCGGGCACCAGGCCGGCCTCGGACAGGCGAGCGAGCAGCTCGATGTCCGTCTGCAGCGGCTCGGCGATGCGGGTGAGCGACGCCGCGAGCGGCTCGCCCTTGACGCCCTTCTTCGCCGCCGCCTCGAACGCGGAGGGCAGCGAGATCACGCCGGTCAGGAACGGCACGTCGGTGTATTCCTCACCGAGCTCCGACAGGCCGGGGATCGGGTTGCCGTACGGGTCGTGGTGCGGGTGGTCGAGCAGCCCCACGAGGCGCTTCTCCACCAGGTCGCTCATCACGTGCTCCCAGCGGCATGCCTCGACGTGCACGTGCTCCCAGTCGAGCTTGATGACGTCGGTCAGCAGCCGCTCCGCGAGGCGGTGCTTGCGCATCACGCGCATCGCCTTGTCGTGGCCCAGCTCGGTGAGCTCGAGGTGCCGGTCGCCCGTCACGATCACGAGACCGTCGCGCTCCATGCGTGCGACGGTCTGCGACACCGTCGGACCGGAGTGCCCCAGCCGTTCCGCGATGCGCGCGCGCAAGGGCGTGATGCCCTCCTCGTCGAGCTCGTAGATCGTCTTGAGATACATCTCGGTGGTGTCGATCAGATCCGTCACGTCAGCTCCCGTCATGCGCACAGCCGCCCAGTCGCCCTGGACACGTGCGGCCCGGGCGTCGGCCCAGGTTCTAGTCTAGTTCTGTGCCACTGACAATCCCGCCACACCTGCTGCCCGCCGACGGACGATTCGGCTCCGGCCCCTCCAAGGTGCGCCCGGGACAGGTGGATCATCTGGTGGCGAACGCGCACGTGCTCGGCACGTCACACCGGCGGGCGCCCGTGAAGAACCTGGTGCGCCGTATTCGTGAGGGTGTCACGGAGCTGCTCGGCGCGCCCGACGGATACGAGGTGGTGCTCGGCAACGGCGGCGCCACCGCGTTCTGGGACGTCGCCACGCTGTGCCTCGTGGACCGCAAGGTGCAGCATGCGGCGTTCGGCGAGTTCGGCGGCAAGTTCGCCGCCGCAACGTCGCGCGCCCCGTTCCTCGAGCCCTCCCAGGTAATCTCGGCCGAGCCCGGCGCCGTCGCCTACCTCGAGCCCGCCGGCGACGTCGACACCTACGCCTCCCCACACAACGAGACCTCCACGGGCGCCATGGCGCCGGTGCGGCGCCCGTCGGGGCCGGACGGCGCCGTCGTGCTCACCGACGCGACGTCCGGGGCCGGGGCCCTGCCCGTCGACCTGAGCCAGACCGACGCCTACTACTTCGCGCCGCAGAAGGCCTTCGCCGCGGACGGCGGCCTGTGGCTCGCCGTCCTGTCCCCCGCTGCCGTCGAGCGCGCCGCACGCGTCGAGGGCTCGGGGCGCTGGGTGCCGGAGTTCCTGTCGCTCACGACCGCGATCGAGAACTCGCGCCAGGACCAGACGCTCAACACGCCCGCCGTCGCGACCCTGCTGCTCCTGGCCGACCAGGTCGAGTGGCTGATCGACCAGGGCGGGCTCGAGTGGTCAACGAAGCGCTGCGCGACGTCCGCCGAGATCCTCTACTCCTGGGCCGAGTCACGGGAGTGGGCGACGCCGTTCGTCGCGCGCCCCGAGGAGCGGTCCGCGGTGGTCGGCACCATCGACCTCGCCGAGGAGATCGACGCGGGGCGAGTGATCTCCGAGCTGGCCGCCAACGGCGTGCAGGACGTGTTCGCGTACCGCAAGCTGGGGCGCAACCAGCTCCGGGTGGGCATGTTCCCCGCGGTCGACCCGGACGACGTCGCGGCGCTCACCGCGTGCGTCGACTACGTGATCGAAGCAGTCTGACCAGCGCGATCACGTCCGCAATATCCCTTGGACGGGGAGTTCAGCCTATTGTCCGAGCCGTGGGGACTCTGTAACGTTTCGGCATCCTAGGGAACCATTCGAGGGGCTGTTCAACACCATGCCAGTGATCGACCACTTCACCTTCGGGATCGTGACGCCGCTGCTGGCGTACGCGATCTCGTGTACCGGCGCAGCGACGGGCCTTGCGTGCACGTCTCGCGCCCGAGCAGCATCGGGCGGCACGCGCGCGGCGTGGCTCGTGTTCGGCGCCATTGCCCTAGGCGGTACCGGCATCTGGGTGATGCACTTCGTCGCCATGCTGGGTTTTTCCGCATCCGGTGTAACCATCCGGTACGACGTACCCGAGACCCTCCTCAGCGCGGCGATCGCCATCGTCGTCGTGGGTGCGGGCCTCTTCATCACGGAGCTGGGCAAGCGCAAGCTCCCGGCGATGCTCGTCGGTGGTGCCCTCGCGGGCGCCGGCGTCGCAGCCATGCACTACATGGGCATGGAAGCGATGGAGATGTCGGCGGAGGTCGTCTACAACCCCGTCTACGTCATCGCCTCGATCGTCATCGCCGTCGTCGCGGCCACCGCGGCACTGTGGTGCACGGTGCACATCCGCGGCACGCTCGCCACGATCGTGGCCACACTGGTGATGGGGCTTGCCGTGACCGGCATGCACTACACCGGGATGGCCGGGGTATCCGTGATCAACCCGATCAACAACGTTCCCGCCGGCGCCTCGACGATGCAGCTGCTCGTGCCGCTCGTCATGGCGGTGAGCGTCGTGACGTTCCTGCTCATCCTCGGCATCGGCCTCTGGCCCACCGAGGACGAGCTGCGCACCCAGGCCGAGTTCGAGAGCCGGCTCAAGGCGCACAGCGAGCAGGGCCAGCGGTTCGAGAACGTCCAGCAGGACCTGCAGCCGGGTCCCGCTCAGTTCGCGCAGACGCACCGCGCGCTCTGACCCTCGGCAGGTCCGCGAAGTAGAGCGCCTGTCCGAGTCTCCCCGGTTGTCGCCGGAAGACTCGGACAGGCGCTCTACTTCGCGGACCTCAGTGTGACCGCACGCACGTACCGTTAGCAAGGCTAATGATCTAGACTGGCGGGGTGTCGAGCTCCCGCAGATCCAGCCGAAGCCCGGCCACAGTAGGGGGCGACCTCCGCGTCGCCCTGACCCGCGTCTCCCGCCGCCTGCGTGCGGAGCGCGGTGAGGCCGACCTCCCTGAGGGCCAGTTCGGCATCCTCACGGTGCTGCACAAGCACGGCGAGATGTCCCCTGGTTCCCTCGCCGAGCACGAGCGCGTCCGGCCGCCGTCGATGACCCGAGCCGTGAACACCCTGACCGAGCTCGGTCTCGTCGAGAAGGTGGAGCACGCGACGGACCGCCGGCAGGTGGTCGTCCGGCTCACCGCCGCGGGCTCGCGCGAGGTCGCCGAGACCCGGCGTCGCCGTGACGCCTGGCTCACCAAACAGCTGTCCACCCTGACCGGAGAGGAGAGAGAGATCCTTGCAGGAGCCAGCGAGCTCCTGATCCGGATCGCCGCTCGATGAGCGCAACTTTCGCCAGCCTGAAGTACCGCAACTATCGCCTCTGGTTCGCCAGCGCTCTCGTCGCCAACATCGGCACCTGGATGCAGCGCGTGGCACAGGACTGGGTAGTACTGACCGTCCTGACCAACAACTCCGGTGTCGCCGTCGGCATCGTCACCGCCCTGCAGTTCATCCCGCACATCTTCCTGTCCGCGTGGGCCGGCCTGCTCGCCGACCGCGTCGACCGCCGCAAGCTCCTGATGCTCACGCAGGGGGGCATGGGCGTGCTGGGCCTCGGGCTCGGTGCGCTGGTGCTGTCCGGCGCGGCCGAGCTGTGGCACGTGTACGTGTTCGCGACCCTGCTGGGCGTCGTGAGCGCGATCGACGGCCCCGTACGGCAGACCTTCGTCGCCCAGCTCGTGCCGACCAAGCGGCTCGCGAACGCCGTCGGCCTCAACTCGACGAGCTTCAACGCCGCGCGGCTCATCGGGCCAGGTGTGGCGGGTCTGCTCATCGCCGTCGTCGGCACCGGCTGGGTGTTCGTCATCAACGGCATCGCGTTCGGCGCCGTCATCATCTCGCTCACCCGGATGCGCGACCTGCGCGCCCTTCCGGTCGCCTCGCGCGCCAAGGGGCAGATCCGCGAGGGTCTCGCCTACATCCGCGGCCGCAGCGACATCGTCGTGATCATGGTCGTCATGGGCGTGGTCTCCATGTTCGGCCTGAACTTCCAGCTGACGTCGGCCATGATGGCGCGCGTCGAGTTCGGCCGGGGCGCGAGCGAGTACGGCATCCTCGGGTCGGTCCTCGCGATCGGCTCGCTCGCGGGAGCGCTCCTCGCCGCCCGGCGGGAACGACCGCGGGTACGGCTCGTGCTGGGTGCCGCGTTCGCGTTCGCGTTCGCCATGGGGATCCAGGCGGTCATGCCGACCTACCTCGGCTACCTGCTGATGTGCATCCCGGTCGGCTTCGCGTCCCTGACGATGCTGACCTCGGCCAACGCGGCGATCCAGCTCTCGGTCCCCCCGGAGCTGCGCGGCCGGGTCATGTCGATCTACGTGCTGGTGGTGCTCGGTACGACGCCCCTCGGTTCCCCGGTGGTGGGCTGGGTCGGCGAGACGTTCGGCCCGCGGTACGCCGTGCTGATCGGCGCCGTGGCGACCCTCCTGGTAGCCCTGGTCGCGACCGTGTGGGCGTACCGGACCTGGCACGTGCGCGTGCGCGCCCGGCTCTCCCGCTCGCACCGCATCCCGCGCCCGTACCTCCAGGTGACCTACCCGGACGTAGAGCCGGAACCGACCCGCCAGGCCCTGGCGGCCTGACGACGCTCCGCCTCGACCTGGTGCGCGCGTCTACCCAGGGATTAGGCCCGAACTCGCACTGAGTTCGGGCCTAATCCCTGGGTAGAAGCGTGCATTCGATGACCCCTGCGCAGCACGCCGAGATCGACCACAGGGGGCATCGGTCAGCAGTTGTGCACAGGCCCGCCACGGCGGCACGACGCGGCCGACTCCGCGCTGCTGAAGTAGGTCCTGTGCCAAAGACCTTCGAGATCCCCCGGGCGGCGGAGCCGCTGCTCCGGCGGCAGGCCGGACTCCTGTCCACGCTCCAGTGCGAGGAGCTCGGCATCGGCCGCGAGACCCGGCGCCGCCTGGTCCGGCACCAGCGCTGGACCAGCCCCGCACGGACTGTCTACGACACCGACCCCGTGCCGCTCGCGCACCGGGTCAGGGACGACTTGTTCGCTCACGCCGCGAGGTGGCGCACCTGGTTCGCCCTGCTGGTGCACGGTCCGGACACCATAGCGACGGGAGCCTGCGCCCTCGTGCTCCACGGTGTGTCCGGGCTGCCCCGCGGCTTTCCCCTGGAGGTGGCCCGCGCGGACCGTTCGCCGCGGCTCCGCCGGCACGGCGTCGCCGTCGTCGACTACCTGCCCTTTCCCACGGTGTCGATCGACGACCGCCAGGTCGCGCGTATCGACCACGCCGCCGCGCAAGCGATAGTCAAGCTTCCGCGCCAGAACGTCCTCGCCGTGCTCGACGACCTCGCGCGACGTCACCGGTTCGGCCCGGTCGAGCTCGCCGCCCTCCACGACCTGGTCCGACGTCGGCACGGTGCCGCCCGGCTCCACGAGCTGTTCGGCCTGGTCGTCACGCGCTCGGAGTCGCCCGCCGAGTCCTCCGCCCGGCTGTCGTGCCACGACAACGGGGTGCCGCCGGACGACATCCAGGCCCTGATCGTGATCGACGGCAAGGCCGTGGCACGCGTCGACTTCATCTGGCGGCTGCCCGACGGACGCTGGCTCGTGGTCGAGATCGACGGCGTCGGGCCGCACAGCACGCCGCAGGCGCTGGTCCGCGACGCCCCTCGGCAGAACCAGCTGCTGGCGTCCGGGCAGGTGATCATGCTGCGCTTCAAGCCTGCCGACAACGACAGACCGGGTGGCGTCGGCGCGCAGATCGCCAAGGTGCTGGCGGCCCACGGCTGGACCCCTGGCCGCTACCCGGATGCGGGGTCCCGCATCGAGCTGGGCTCTCCGGCAGCTTCCCGGTGACCCGCGTACCGCGGGTTCGCGTGCCGCGGGTTCGCGTACCGCGAGTTCGCGTGCCCAGTGATTAGGCCCGAACTCAGCGCGAGTTCGGGCCCGATCACTGGGTAGAAGCGTGCATTCGCTGACCCGCTCAGCGGGTCAGATACCTACCGCCGCGCGGATGGGCCCCAGGAGGAAGTAGACGACGAAGAGGGCCCCCGCGACCCACAGCAGCGGGTGCACGACACGCACCTTGCCGACGGCGACCTTGAGCAGCACGTACGAGATCACGCCCGCCCCGATGCCCACCGTGATCGAGTACGCGAACGGCATGAGCACCATCGTGAGGAACGCGGGGATCGCTACCTCGAGGTTCTTCCAGTCGATGCCCGTCACCTGGACGACCATGAGGAACCCGACGATCACCAGCGCGGGCGTGGCCGCCTCGTGCGGCACCACGGTCACGAGCGGCGCCAGGAAGGTCGTCAGCAGGAACGCCACACCCGTGGTGACGGCGGCGAGACCGGTGCGGGCGCCGTCGCCCACGCCGGACGCCGACTCGACGTACGCCGTGTTGGACGACACCGACCCCATGCCGCCCGCCGACGCGGCGATCGAGTCGACGATCAGGATCTGGGTGGTGCGCGGCGGGTTGCCCTTCTCGTCGAGCAGCCCGGCCTCGCCACCGATGGCGACCATGGTGCCCATCGTGTCGAAGAAGTCGGCGATGAGGAGCGTGAACACCAGCAGGATGACGGCGATCGGGCCGATCTTCTCGAACGAGCCGAACAGCGAGAACTGCCCGATGAGCGAGAAGTCGGGCAGGGCCACCGCCGAGTCGGGCAGCGCCGGGACGTTGAGGGACCAGCCACCCGGGTTGTCCTCGGCGCGCCTGCCGATCTGCGCCACGGCCTCGATGACCACGGCGAGCACGGTCGAGGCGATGATCGCGATGAGGATGCCGCCGCGCACCTTGCGCACCATGAGGACGGCGGCCAGCAGCACACCGAACGCGAACACGAACAGCGGCCAGGCGCCGAGCGAGCCGCCCATGCCGAGCTCCGTGGGCGTCGCCAGCGAGGCGGGGATGCGCACGAAGCCGGCGTCGTACACACCGATGAACGTGATGAACAGGCCGATGCCCACGCTGATCGCGATCTTGAGCTCGCGCGGCACAGCCCGGAACACGGCCTCCCGGAAGCCCGTGACCACCAGGATCAGGATGACCAGGCCCTCCAGCACCACGATGCCCATGGCGTCGGCCCAGGTCATGCCCGGCAGGGCCGCCACAGAGAACGCGACGACGGCGTTCAGGCCGAGCCCCGCCGCGAGCGCCAGCGGGAAGTTCGCGACCACGCCCATGAGGATGGACATGACGCCGGCGACCAGTGCCGTCGCCGCGGCGATCGCGGCAAGGTCGCCGCCAGTGGTGCCGCCGCCCAGGTACTGGCCGGTGCCGTCGGGCACGTTGCCGAGGATGAGTGGGTTCAGCACGACGATGTAGCTCATCGTGAAGAAGGTGACGAGTCCGCCGCGCACCTCCGTCCACACCGTGGACCCGCGTTCGCTGATCTTGAAGAACCGGTCGACGGCGCCCCGCGCCTGGGCCTGGTCGTGAGCCATGGTCCGATGTTGCCCTTCGTTACCCGATGGTGCTCGACGACGTGCCGCGGACTGCGGTCTTGAGCATCTGCTCCACCGACCGCACCTGGGTCAGCACGTAGTCGCGGCTGAGATGGTGATAGTCCCGGTAGACGGGGTGGTCGATGTCGCCGATGCCGCAGCTGTTCGCGTCGCACGTCTCCGACCAGACGCCGTCCCAGGTGGGAACACCGTACTTGCTCCAGATCTCTGCGCTGATCCGGGGGAAGTCGCCGTTCGAGCTCTCGGCCTCGGCGCGCGACATGCTGCAGTCACCGAGCCGGTCCAGCGGCCGGGTGAGGCAGTCGAGCGGGTCGACGTCGAGCTGGGGGTTGTCCTTGACCGCCACCACGGTGGGCGTCGCGGCGGTGAGGTGGGCGAACAGCTTGTCGTTCGCGCTGGTCCAGGCGGCGCGGGCCTCGTCGCCGGTCATCCGGGTGCCATCGGTGTGCAGCATGCGGTCGCCGTAGATCTGCGCCTGACTGACGACGACGGCGTCGGGCCGCAGCTCGTCGACCACGTGCCGGGTCTCGGTCTGGAAGCGGGCGCACGACCCGCGTCCGGCGCGCTGCTCGACGTCGACCTGGGCCGCGGGGCAGCCGTGCCGCCAGCGGAGGACGAGGCGCAGGCCGGCGTCGGCCGCCGCGGCGTCGAACGCGGGGGCCCACTGCGCGGCGTGCGAGTCGCCGAGGAGGAGCACGGTGGTGGTCGCGGAGACGTCGCCGAACAGGCACAGCTCGGCGCCCGACGCCGTCTCGGCGGTCTCGGTGCAGTCGTACGGTTCGGGTTGGGCGCCGGCTGCTACGGCAGTGGCGTAGGGCTCCTGCTGCAGCACGGCTCCGGTGGCCACCCGGGTGCCGACGCTGAGGGTGCCCACCGCGAGGCCGATGACGAGGGTCACCGCGGCGGTGCGGCGCCACGACTTCATGGCGCTGCTGAACCGGATCGGGTTCTCGACCCAGCGGTAGGTGGCGACGGCGGCACCGAGCGCGGCGAGCGTCGCGAGCACCTTGATCCAGATCGCGTCGTCCTGCACCGCCGCGGTGGTGAGCACCACGAACGGCCAGTGCCAGAGGTACCAGGAGTAGGAGACGTCGCCTATCCGCTGCAGCACCGGCAGGCCGAGCACCCGGTCCACCCAGGTCCCGTCCGCGGGGATGCTGCCGGCGGCGAGCACGAGCAGCGCGCCGCCCACGGGCAGCAGGGCCACGGTGCCGGGGAACGGGTCGGTCTCGTGCACGAACGCGAACGAGAGCGCCAGCAGCAGGACCCCCGCGGTGCCGAGCAGGGCCCGGAGCAGCCGCGGCCGCAGCCGGGAGAGCTCGGCGAGCCGGCCCCAGGGCAGGGTCGCGACGAGCGCGGCGCCGGCGAACTCCCAGGCGCGGGTCGGCAGCACGTAGAACGCCCAGTCGGGGGCGGCCGTCGTCAGCCAGACGGAGGTGGCGAGCGATACGACGAACGTTCCGGCGAACAGGAGCTGCAGCATGCGGCGGGCCGGCACGCGGGTGCGGCGGGCCACGGCGACCGCCAGCAGGATGAGCAACGGCCAGAAGATGTAGAACTGCTCCTCGATACCGAGCGACCAGGTGTGCAGGTAGGGGCTCGGGGTCACGGAGTCGGAGAAGTAGTCCTGCCCCTGGTACGGGAACAGCAGGTTGGAGACGAACAGCATCGCCGACGCGGCGTGCCAGGCGAGGCGCCCCCAGACCAGCGGCGACAGGACCAGGACGCTCGCGAGCAGCGTGACCGTCACGACCAGCGCGAGCGCGGGCACGAGGCGCCGCATGCGGCGGGTCCAGAACTCGACGAGGTCGACGCCCCCGGACCGGTCCACCTCGCGCAGCAGCAGCGAGCTGATCAGGTAGCCGGAGATCACGTAGAAGATGTCGACGCCCGTGAAGCCGCCGGGGATCGCGATCCCCGCGTGGAACACGACGACGGCGAGCACGGCGACCGCCCGGAGACCGTTGATGTCCGTGCGGAACGGGTGGCCGGCACCCGCGGCGGCAGGAGCCGCGTCGGTCCCGGGGCTGCGGGGTTCCGGAACCAGTTCGTCGGGTCGCTCGACGGCGGTGGTCGTCGCCTGCGCCATTTTTCTCCTGCGGTCGTTCCGGACGGGTGCGCGGCTCACGATAACGGGCGCACCAGGTTACCTCGACCGGGTATCGAGGAGGGTGTGGGGAGAGTCAGGCTCTGCCGCTATCGGTTGAGCCTGCGGTCCCGCTCCAGGCGCGTGACCTCCGGCTCAACCGAGGAACACGTGGGAGCACGTCAGCAGGGGCATCGCGGGCGTGCCGCCGGCCCTGACGCACCCGATCGCGCCGCGCAGCAGCTCGGGGTCCACGAGGTTCTCCCGGTGCGACGGCGAGTCGATCCAGGCCTGCACGACGTCCTGCGGCGGCTGGTCGGTGCGGCTGAGGTTCTCGGCGGCGAACGCGCTGCCCGGGCAGGTCTCCTGCACGGGCTCCAACGGCGCGTGAACCAGCTTCGGCGCACCGATCAGCGCCCCTGCCCGCTCGACGGCCACGGCGGCGAGACACTCGTCGTGCTCCACCGGTGGTACGTCCCGCTGGGCACGGGCCGCGTTCACGCCTTCCTCCAGGGCTGCCGCGTACTGCTCCGGATCGGCCAGGTCCACACTGCCGGACGGGGTCCAGGTCGGCGACGGACCGGGCGTCGCCTCGACACCCCGGGGGTCGCCGGACGGCCCCGCCCCACAGGCGGTCAGCAGTGCGGTGGCGAGCAGGAGCGGGATCGCGAGGCGGGTCAGGGCGCGGAGCACGGGGTCGATTCGACACCGCGTTGCCCGGGCACACAAGCCGAGGCGCCGCGCCGCTCGCCCGCCGAGCCCTTGTCACCGCCGCCTGGCTCAGCCCAGGAACACGTGGGCGCAGATCATGACGGGCGCGGCGGGGTCGCCGCCGTCGGGCACGCAGGCCACGGCGCCCCTGGTCAGGTCGCCGTTCAGGATGTTGGCGCGGTGCCCCTCGGAGTCCATCCAGCCCTGGGCCGCCTCGGGTGGTGACCACCCACCCTTGGCCAGGTTCTCCGCCACGGCAGAGGTGGGGCAGGTCTCGAAGATCGGCTCGAGCGGCGCGTGCGCCAGCTCCTTGCCGATCAGCGCCTCGGCCCGCTCGAGCGCGACGTCGTAGGCGCAGGTGTCGTGCGCCAGGGCGGCCAGGCCGTTGGCGGTGCGATGGCCGTTGACCGCGTCCTCCAGGGCCGCCGCGTACTGCACGGCGTCGGTCAGGTCCGGCTCGGCGCCGCCGGCGCCCCCGTCACCGCCGGTCCCGCCCGTTCCGTCATCGTCCCCGCCGGAACCACCGCCTCCGCTGCCGCCCGCTCCCGCCTCGTCGTCCGACCCGGGAGGCGGCGTACGGTCCGCGCTGCGCGACGCCGAACCGCTCGGCGCCGGCTGCACGTCCACCGCCGCGGCCTCCTGGGTGTGCTTTCCCCGGATCGGGCCCACCGAGGACGGCCCAGGATCAGGCGCCAGCCGGACGGGCACCGCCTCCGCGACCACCCCGGGTGCGATCCCCGGCGCGGGCATCGGCTCGGCGCCGGGGTCGAGGAGCCCCGCGCACGCCGTCAGGCAGGCGGCCACCGCGACGCCCAGGACCGCGCGGGTGACCGCCCCGCGCAGGGCAGGCCCTGGCCGGGACGCGGACGACGTCGTACAGCGCGCTGGGGACACAGGTTCGGACAATACCGGCGATCGCTACCGCACGGAATGCCCCGAAAGCTACCGAGATCGGTCAGGGGAGCGGGCAGGAGCCCCGTTCACGCCCACAGGTCGAGCGGGAAGGCGGCCAGCAGGGCGTCGCCGTCCCACACGGGTGGGCGGACGCCGCCCAGCTCCACCGCCTCGTCGACGGACGCCGCGACACGGAACTCCTCGC
>NZ_JBHSFI010000008.1:283015-341088 GCF_042654905.1 Promicromonospora alba | reverse complement strand
TCGGCGAGCACTATGCCGTGCAGGGACGTCGCGACCACGAGATCGCACCGCGCGATCTGCCCGGCGATCGTGTGGAGGTCGCCCTGCGGCGCGATCGTCCGCGGGTCGTCGCGGTGCCGCACCCAGTCGTGCAGGTTGGGCACGAACCCGACGGCCCGCCGCTCGCCGTCGGCATAGCTCTCCCGAGGCCAGAACCGGCTCCAGAGCAGCGCCGGGTCGCCGAAGACGCGGGGCGCCTCGATCCCCGCCTCGCGCAGGAGCCGGTGCGTGATGGGCCCCCGGACGGCGCGCACGTCCAGCCCCAGGCCGGGCGGCAGGTGCGCCTCCTTGCCGTTGATCCCGGAGCCCCAGACCACGTCGCCGGGCGCGGCCAGGTGCAGGATCGAGCCGACCGTGAGCAGCCTGCGGGCGCTCCCCCGTGCCGGATCGATGCCGCGGGCAGCGAGGATGTGCTCGACGAGCGCCGGGCCGATCAGGTCGCCGAAGTTGTTGACCCGGCGCCGGACGGGAACGAGCCTGCCGAGCCTTCCTGGCACCACCGGCCGCCTGGGGTTCCAGTGGACCACCTCGACGGTCACGCGCGCCCGCTCGCCGTCAGCGCCCGGCGGACCACCGGTCCCAGCACCCGGCGGACCGTCGTCAGCGCCGTCTCGGCCGCCGCCCGGGGTCCGACGGCGGACCACAGCGCCGCGGTCGTCCGGCGGGCCGGCGGGAGGCCGAACCGTACGGCGAACTCCGGGTCGAGCGGCCTGGCGAGCCCGCGCAGCCGCTTGCCGGAGTGGTTCTCCCCCGTGTCCACGTGGTAGACGGCGCCGCGGAACGGCAGGGGTTCGAGCACCCTTCCCTGGTGGCGGGCGTACCACTCGAGCGCGTGCCGGTGCGCGCCCATGACGTTCTCGACCCGGTCGCCGAACCCCGCGAGGACCTCGTCCTGCGTGGCTGTCTCGTCGAGGTCGTCGGGTACCCCGTACGCCTCGAACGGGACGACGAAGCTGCTGCCGCACGTCCGGTGGAAGTCGGGCTGACGCCGGTAGACCGACCGGGCCCGCGAGTACACCCAGCCCCGGTCGACCACCCAGCCGGGGTGGTCCCGGTGCTGCGCGGTGAACTCCGCGAGGTCGCGGTTCACGAAGTCGTCGGCGTCGACGATCATCACGTGGTCGGGCCGGTACGGCCGCGCGGCCAGCAGCCCGACGCCGATCTTGCTGCCCTTGTCCCGGACGAACTGCGACCGGCCGGCGTGCGGTCCGTCCGCCGCCTCCGGTGCCGCGAAGCCGACGGGCACGAACCGCACACGCTCGGCGAGCCCGGGCTCGATCTCCGGCGCGCGGTTGCCGACCACGAACACCAGGTAGTCGTCGCTGGTCTGCGCCGTCAGCGACCTGAGCGTGAGCCGCAGCAGCTCCTCCACCCGGCCGTAGTCCGCGGAGTTGTGCGGGTGGCGCAGCGACGTCACGAACGCGAGCATCAGGTTCCCCAGAGCCGGGCGGCGAGCTCGCGCGCCTCGTCGAGGCCGGACACCTGGTGGGCGGTGCTGAACTTGCCCGTGTAGTCGTCGTAGATCGCGCGCAGCTTGCCGTAGCTGTTGTCCAGCAGGATGTGCTCGATGCCCAGCAGCGTGGCCATGACGTGCGCGTGCAGGCGGTCGACGACGGCGCCGCGGGCGGGCGCGAAGAGCAGCACGCCGCTGTCGATGTTCACCGTGTTGATCGCCGCGAGCGCCGCGGCGACCGGCTTGTTCGCGGCGCCGAGTGCCGGCAGCGGCATCCGGCGGCCGACCCGGGCGCGCTGGTGGCTGAGGGTCGCGACGAGCCGTGCCGCCCTGTGGCGCCAGTCGGCGGCGGCGTCGGGCCGCCAGTCGGTCCGGTCGGCGACCAGCCCGGGCGCCCAGTCCGGCGGGACGTCCTGGAGCCCCGAGGCGTTCTCCTTGTCGGCGCGGGCGAGCACGAGCATGCGCCGGGTGCTGTCGGCGAGCTGGTCGAAGAACGGCGGCTCCCAGCCCAGGGCCATGTCGTGGCAGTACACCGCGCGGACGCTGGGCAGCTGTTCGGCGGCCCGCGCCTGCGACGGGGTGTCCCGGACCAGGAGCGTGAAGTCGCGGTGGGCGCCGATGATGCGGTCGGCCTCGGCCGCTCGGCGCTCGGACCGGAACCAGACCGACTGGGGCAGCTGGACGATCTTGTGGCCGGGGAAGTCCTGCACTATGCGTTCCCGGTGCTCCTGGTGCCCGAGCCACAGGTCGCCGAAGTTGCCGCCGCCGTGGATCAGGATCGTGCCGGTGGGCATGGCCGCGCGGACGTCCGCCGCGAGGTAGCCGCGCAGGTCGCTCACGTGCCGGATCTCGATGCCCAGGCGCCTCAGGTACCCCAGCTCGCCGGCCCAGATGAGCGAGTCGCCGACGTTGCGCTGGTTGGGCGCGTCGAGGAGCGCTACCGGGCCCGGGCCGATGGTGTCGGCCAGCACGGTGGTGGTAGCGGAGCGCAGCCCTGCGAGGTACGCGCCGTCTTCCGGACGCATCATCGGGTGCCCCCCTGGCTCGCGGTCGTGACCATCATGCGGGCAGCGCTCCGATACCGCAGGTCGGGGCAGGTCACCCCCGCAGCGCCGCCTGGATCCGCTCGACCGCGTACGGTCCCAGCGTCCTGGCCCACGTCCCGGTGATGTGCCCGCCGGTGTCGCGGTAGACCACCACGTTGCCGATCACCGACGGGCACTCGCCCGCCGCGCAGTACAGGTCGGTCAGGTCGACCACGTGCGCGCCCGGCACGTCACGGGCCGCCGCGGCCAGCTGGTCGGGTGCGGCGAGCGCCCGGCCGGCCGGCGTCCCGCAGCCGTCGGCCACGGCGAAGGCCACCGCCGTCACGCAGCGCGTGGAGCCGGCGTCGGCGTCGGGGCTGTCCTCCAGCACGACCACCTCGGTGCCGCTCCGGGCGACGGGCGCCATGGCGGCGACGTAGTCCTCGCGCG
Organism: Promicromonospora alba; assembly: GCF_042654905.1. Taxonomy (NCBI): domain Bacteria; kingdom Bacillati; phylum Actinomycetota; class Actinomycetes; order Micrococcales; family Promicromonosporaceae; genus Promicromonospora; species Promicromonospora alba. Next base: position 338,121 of record NZ_JBHSFI010000008.1, on the reverse strand, counting down.
CCACCTCGCCGTGCGCTCGGGAGGCCGTCGTCACGACGACGTCGTACCCGCCTCGCTCGAGCGCCTCCTGGATCTTCGGCAGCCCGGGGCACAGGGAGTCGCTCTCCACGAGGCGCCACCGGCAGCCGTTGCCGACGTAGGTGTCGACCCGCCAGCCGGCGGCTTCGAGCTGGGGCTGCAGCATCGGCACCAGCTGCGCGGCGTGGCTGTCGCCGACCACCGCGACCCGGGTCGCCGTCGGCCGGTCGCTGCCGAAGGTGCAGGTCTTCATGGGCTCGCCCTGGTACGAGTAGCAGGCGAAGGCCCCGCCGGTGTCGTACGAGGCGCCGGCCGGGTCGGGCGCCACGGCGGTCCCTGCGTTCAGCGTGCAGTCATGGCGCGGGTCGAGCGCGGCCGCGCCCACGCAGTCGGAGGGGTCGGCGGCGGTGCTGCCGGCCAGGACGACGCCGGGCATCGCGAGCCGGGCTGGGGCGGCTGCCCTGACCGCCGCGAAGCCCCCGGCCCCGAGCAGCACGACGACGACGCACGCCGCCGCGTACCGGTACCACCCCGCCCGCGGTACGAGCCGGGCGCGGGGGCCACGGCGCCGGAACCACGCGGCGCGCCGGGCGGGCGCCTCGAGCCAGCGGTACGACGCCGCCGACAACGCGAACGTGAGCCCGAGCGCGAGCACGAGGTAGGCCGCCGAACCCTGCGGCACGAAGGCGAGCAGCAGGATCGCCACCGGAAAGTGCCACAGGTACAGGCTGTAGGAGATCTCGCCGAGGTACTGGCCCGCGCGGTGCGTGAGCGGCCAGAGCGCCACCGGACCGCCCACGCCCGCCGCGATGACGAGCGCCGTGGACAGCACGGGCAGCAGCGCCCAGGGCACGGGGAAGCCCTCCCCCTCGGGCGTCACCAGGATCGCCGCGGCGATACCGGCGAGCCCCAGCCAGGCGAGCGCTGACCGCACGCGCTCCGAGCCGATGCTCAGCCGCGTCGACAGGACGGCGACGAGCGCGCCCGCGCCCAGCTCCCAGGCCCGCGACGAGGTGGTGAAGTACGCCCAGGTGGGCTGCGCTGTCGTCTCGGCCAGACCCCAAGCCAGGGAGGCCAGGCAGAGCACGCCGACCGCGACCCCCGCGACCGCGCGTGCGTGCCCGCGCCGCCAGCCCGGGTGCCGCGCGCCGACGATCAGCAACCCCAGCAGGAGCCATGGCCAGACCAGGTAGAACTGCTCCTCGACCCCCAGCGACCAGTAGTGCTGGAGCGGGGACGGCGGCAACGACTCCTGGAAGTAGTCGACGCCCTCGCGCGCGAAGTGCCAGTTGCCGACGAAGAGGAACGAGTAGAGCGCGTCACCCACGGCGCTCCGGAACCGTTCGGCGCCCAGCAGTGCGAACGACGCGCAGACCGTGACCAGCAGGACGAAGACCGCCGCCGGCAGGATCCGCTTGGCCCGGCGCACGTAGAAGGCGGAGAACGAGATGGTTCCCGTGCGCTCGTACTCCCGCAGCAGCAGTCCGGTGATGAGAAACCCGGAGATCACGAAGAACACGTCGACGCCGACGAACCCGCCCCGCGGCCAGCCGATCACGTGGTCGGCGACGACCGCGAGGACCGCTACCGCCCGGAGCCCCTGGACGTCCGCGCGGAATCCCGTAGGTCTCCGTTTCGGCGCCCCGGCCGATACCGGCTGAGCTGATGGAACAGGCCGAGCCGCACTCACTGCCATTTCCTTTTCCCCCGTGATATGCCCGTGTGGCGGTGCGGCACCATCCTGGGGTGACAGCCGCCGTCCTGCAGTTCGTAAATGGCGCGGCGACCGGACGATTCGGGTCGCACGCGGCACATTCCTCGCATATTTTTGCGGGGCACCAGCGATCCCCATTCCAGCCGACCAGCTTAGGTTTCCCGATGTCCGGTACGCGCACGAGCAGCACGCCCTGGTACGACCGTCGCATCACCTTTGTCGGTGGCCTTCATCGCAGCGGGACCGCCCTTCTCGCCCGGATAATCAGTGCGAGCCCAGACGCTTCCGGGCTGACCGGAACGGGCGCCGTGATGGACGAAGGTCAGCATATCCAGGACACATATGTCGGCGGTCTGGGTAATACGTCCGAATGGTCGTTTCACCCGCACGCGCACCTCACCGAAGAGGACGCGCGCCGCGTGCCCGACGCCGGAGCGCGGCTCTGGGCGAGCTGGTCGCCCTACTGGGACCTCGACGCCGCGGTGCTCGTCGAGAAGTCGCCGCCCAACCTGACGAAGATGCGCTACTTCCAGGAGATCTTCCCGAGGTCCCGCTTCATCGTCGTGACGCGGCACCCGATCGTGCAGGCGCTGGCCGTGCGCAAGTGGGCCACGAGCACCCGTGGGCGGTTCACCTACGGCTTCCCCAGGCTCGTCGAGCACTGGGTGCACGCGCACGACGTGTTCGCGGAGGACGCGCTGCACATCGAGAACCTGCTCGTGCTGCGGTACGAGCACCTGATGCGCGAACCCGAGCGCGAGCTCGGCCGGGTGGCCAAGTTCCTGGGCATCGAGGTCGACACCGCCGCGATCGGCGCCGTCGACGCCGGACGCAGCAACCGCTACGCCGAGCTGTGGCGGACCGGCGGGCGGGGGGAGCTGGCCGGACGTGTCCGGAGCCATGTCGGGAACCTCGGGTCGCGGCGCGGGACGCCCCGCGCCGACCTGCTCCGCGACGTCACCGACGCCGCGCTGCTCCCCCGCTACCGCAACGTCGTCAACGAGCACCTCGGGGACCGGATCCGCGCGCACGGGTACGACCTGAACGCGCTGGACGAGGCGACCGAGTGGGCCCCCGTGGTGCACGGCACGCCGGTGATCCTGGCGGCTGACCGCCGGTGAGCGCCCCTGTCCGTGTCGTCTACGTCACCGGCTCCGGTCGCAGCGGCACGAGCATGCTCACCGGGGTGCTGCGCGAGTTCGGACTGCACGTCCCGGGGCCGGAGGTCGTGTCGGACACCGCGGACCCGCACGGCTTCTCCGAGCCGCAGTGGGTAGTGGACTTCCACAACGGCATCCTGCGGGCGGCGGGTGTCCAGACGTCGGACGCGCGGCCCATCGCGTGGCACCTCGTCGACCGGGCGAGCGTCGAAGGGGACGCGCGCGGTCAGATCCAGGAGTGGCTCACCGCCCAGGTCCGGCAGCACGGGAACCTCGTCATCAAGGATCCGCGGCTGCTCTGGTTCTTCGAGCTCTGGCAGGAGGGCGCCGTGTCGGCGGGCACCGCGGCGTCGTGCATCACGATGCTGCGCCCGCCCGCGGAGGTGGCGGGCAGCAGGGCCGCCTTCTACAAGGGTGGCGGGCTGGTCGACCGGGTGTCGGGGTGGATCAACCTGATGCTCGGGACCGAGCTCACCACCCGGACGATGCCCCGGGCCTTCGTGCGCTACGGCGACCTGGTCCGCCGCTGGGACGAGCCGGTGTTCGCCGCGGCAGCGGCTCTCGGCCTGCCGATGATCGACCCGGACGACGCGGCGGCGGTGGCCCGGGCGGACGCCTTCATCGACCCTGCACTGCACCACGTCCCCGCCACCTGGCAGGACGTGCCCGTCCCCGCTCCGCTGCGCGCGCTGGCCGATGACACGTGGGCCGCGCTCGACGCCCTCCCCGGGCACGACGACGCCGGGACCCGCGCCGAGTTCGACCGGCTCCGCGCCCTCTACCCGTACGTCCACCGCAAGGTCGCCGCGTCGCCGGCGCGGCGGATCGCACGCATGATGCCGGCCGACGTGGTGCCGCCCGGCGTGCGGCAGAGCGTCGCGGGGATGCTCTGGGGTGCGTCGAACACCACTGGCCGACGCCACTGAGGTAGCCCCCTGGCGAGGTGGTCACCCTGCGGACGTGGTCACGCTGCCGGCGCCTCCGCCAGTGCGGTGCGCATCTCCTCGGCCTCGGGCATGCCCAGGTCGGTGTAGATCGCACAGGCTTGCCCGTAGTGGGTCCGGGCCAGGTCCGGGTTCCCCAGGGCACGGTGCGCGTGGCCGATCCCCGCGTGGGCGCGGGCCTGCTGATGCCGAGCGCCGTCCGCACCGGCGAGAGCGAGCGCCTCGGTGTGCCGTGCCACAGCGCCCGCGGCGTCGCCGGTGAACAGAGCGACCTCACCGAGCCCGTTGGTCGACCATGCCTGGGAAGATCGCTCGCCGCTCAGCACGAAGTGCGCCAGCGCCTGCTGGAAGCACTCGCGAGCCCGGTCCGGCTCGCCCAGCCGGAGATGGAGGGAGCCGAGCGTGTCGAGGGAGTTGGCGCGGCTGCGATCGCTGCCCATCTCCTCTGCGATCGAGATCGACCGCTGGAGCAGGTCGGCCGCCTCCGGGAGGCGCTCCCGACGCATCTCGACGCCGGCGATGTTGCCGAGCGTGACGGCCTCGCTGAACCGGGAGCCGAGCTCCTGGAAGATGGCGAGGGCCTGATGCTGCACCCCGACGGACTCGGCGAGATTGCCCAGTCGCGCCTCGCTCACCCCGAGATTGTTCAGCGCCATCGCCTGACCGTGCCGGTCCTTGGTCCGACGGAACACCGCCAGCGACGCACGGTGATAGCCGCGCGCGTCCCTGTAGTGGCCACGGATGTTCTCGGTGGAACCGAGGTTGGTCAGCGTGAGCGCCTCGCCGTCGAGGTCACCTACCTGGCGGAACTTCACCAGTGCTCGCCGCGCGTAATCGATGGACGCCTCGTACGCGCTGAGTCGTGTGTAGCCCGCGGCAAGCTGGCGGAGTGCCTGGGCCTGCCCGGCCAGGTCTCCAGCGCGTTCGGCGGCGCGCAGGGCATGGCCGTTGATCGTCAGCACGTCCGCGAAGTGAGTTTGGCCCGAGTACCCGTTCACTGTCTGGGCGAACCCGTGGATGAAGTCGGACGCCCCCACGTCGGCGGCGTGCTCGGCGATGGCCAGTACGCACAGCCACTCCGTCTCCAGCCAGCCGCGCGCCGCGTCCGGACCCGCCAGCTCCCGGATCTCGACTCCCGCGCTACCCGCCACCCGCCGGTGGTCCCCTTCGTTCGGGTAGAGGACATCCACGGCGACGATCGCCGCGGCCTGGTAGTAGGCGAACAGCCGCTGCTCCGCCTCTGCCCGTTCGCCGGCGGTGTCCTCGGTGGCGGCCAGACGGGCGGCGTAGGCCCGCAGGAGGTCGTGCATGCCGTAGCGGTAGGAGCTGGTCCGGTGCAGCAGGTGGGCGCTGACGAGCGTCTCCAGGACCCGGCGAGCCGCACTCGCAGCCAGGCCGGTCAGAGCGGCGGCCACGTACTGGTCCAGGTCTGGCCCGGGGTGCAGGCCCAGCCGCCGGAAGGTCCGTGCCGCCTGCTCGGGCAGCTGCTGGATCGACCACGAGAAGACCGCGTGGACCGCCGCATACGGGTCTCCGCCGGCGTCGAGCAGCTCGAGCCGCTCCTGCCGGTCGGCCAGCTCCGCCACGACGTCGGCCAGCGGCCGGTCCGGCTGCGAGGTCACCAGCACCGCCGCGACCCGGAGCGCCAGGGGAAGGCGGGCACACTGCTCGGCGAGCAGCTCAGCGGCAACCGGATCGGCGTCGACCCGGGGGCCGATCAGCCGCCGCAGCAGGTCGGCGGCGTCGGCGGCAGGGAGCAGGTCCAGGTCGATCCGCTGGGCGCCGTGCACCGCGACCAGGCCGGCCAGGCTGTCCCGGCTGGTGACCACGACCGTCGAGGCCCCGCTCCCGGGCAGCAGCGGCCGCACCTGGGCCACGCTGCCCGCGTTGTCCAGCACGATCAGCATCTGGCGTTCGGCGAGCTCACTGCGGTACCGGGCGGCCCGCTCGTCGTCGTCCAGGGGGATGTCCCGTTCGGGGACGCCGAGCGCCGCCAGGAACCGGGCAAGGGCATCGGTCGGTCGCATCGGCTGCTCCGGGTCGTAGCCACGCAGGTTCACGTAGAGCTGCCCGTCGGGGAAGTCGTGGGCGACCCGGTGCGCCCAGTGCACCGCGAGCGCGGTCTTGCCGACACCCGCGGTCCCCCGGATCGCGGTGATCACCACGGTCCGCCCCGCGCGGCCCTCGTCCGCGCCGGGCAGCAGCAGCTCGTCCAGGCGCCGCAGGTCGTCGGAGCGGCCGGTGAACCCCGTGACATCGAGGGGTAGCTGTGCGGGGCGGGGCAGCCTGCCTGCCGTGGCGTCGGACGCCGGGCGCGACGACGCGGCGGACGACGGGCCGGACGCCGGCGCGCTCCGGTCCGCATCCGATGTGCCATCCGGCGCAGCCGGCTCCGCGTCGTGCCGGAGGATGCGCTGGTGCAGCTCGCGCAGCTCAGGGCCGGGATCGCTGCCGAGCTCGTCGGCCAGCCGTTCCTGGAGCAGCCGGTAGTGGGCCAGTGCGTCGGACTGACGGCCGCACCGGTACAGGGCGAGCATCAGCTGCCCGGCCAGCCGTTCGTCGAGCGGATGTTTCTCCGCGGCGGCAGCCACGCCGGGCAGAACGCCTGCGTGCTCTCCGGACCGCAGCAGCAGGTCGTTGTGGTCGAGGACGGCCGCCAGCCGCTCCGCCTCGAGCCTGACCGCCGTCGACCGCAGCCAGTCGCTGTCCAGGTCGGCGAACGGCCGGCCCTGCCACAGACCCATCGCTTCCTGCCAGAGAGCGCCGGCGCGGTCGTCGTCGGCCTGCCTGGCCTGTGCGACGAGCACACGGAAGCGCTGCAGATCCACCGTGGCATCGTCCGCCTCCAGGACGTAGCCGCCGGAGCGGCGCTCCAGGAGCGGCCCGTCGTGGTCGTCGAGCACGCTCCGGAGCCGCGACACGTAGCTGTGCAGGGTCTGCCGGGCGCTGCGTGGCGGCGTCGTGCCCCACACCCGGTCGACGAGCTGATCCAGCGAGACGTGCGTGCCGGGTTCGACCAGCAGCGCCGCCAGGACGGCCCGTTGCCGGGCCGAGCCGAGCGGAACCTCACCGCCCTCGCCCCGGGCCGAGACGTGACCGAGCAGTTGAAACCAGATCATGTCCGCCCATACCTCCATATCGAGCCGCCAGAGGCAAGAGAGTAGGCGGTGCGCCGGGTGACACATGGGCTTGGTTCGGTCTCCAGGACGTCGGGCGGTGGCGGCTTGCGGAACGATCGATTCCCCGACCAGCCGCTCACGCGACCGCCACGTCGCCCATCAGCTCCAACATCTCCACGGCGTCGGGCATACCGAGCTCGGCGTAGATGAGGTGAGCCTGCTCGTAGTGGGCACGAGCCCAGCCCGCGCCACCCAGGGCGCGGTGCGCGTGGCCGATGCCGGCGTGGGCGCGGGCCTGCTGGTGCCGTGACCCACCGACTGTGGCCATGGCGAGCGCTTCGGTGTGGAAGCTCAGGGCGGCGGCCGGGTCGCCGGTGACCCGGGCGACCTCACCGAGGCCGTTCACCGGCCAGGCCTGCTCGCCCTGGTCACCGACCTGCCGGTAGTGGGTGAGCGCCTGCTGGAAGCACTCACGGGCCGGCTCCGGCTCATCCAGGCGCAGGTGCAGGACACCAAGCGTGTCCAGGGTGTGAGCCCTGTTCATCATGCTGCCCATCTCCTCGATGATCGCCAGGGACTGCTGCACGTGGTCGATGGCCTCCGGGTATCGCTCCAGCTCCAGCTCGGCGCTGGCAAGGTTGTTCAGGACGATCGCCTCGGAGTTCCGGGCGCCGATGTCCCGAAGGATCGCAAGAGCTTGCTGCTCGGTCTCCGCGGCCCCGGCGTAGTTGCCCATCCGTTCCTCGACCAGGCCGAGGTTGGTCATCGCGGACGCCTCACTGAAGCGGTCGCCGACTTGTCGGGCCAGGGCGATCGCCTCACGGTGATCATCGAGCGCGGCGTCGTAGCTGCCCAGCCGGCACTTGATGATTCCCAGTCCGATCAGCGCGAGCGCTTCACCCGTCTGGTCGCCGATCTGGCAGAACAGAGCCAGCGCCCGCCGGAGATGATCGGTGGCGGTCTCGTACTTGCTCACCCGGGTGTAGCCGACGCCGAGCCCACGGAGCGCGTAGGCCTGGTCGGCCCGGTCACCTCTACGTTCGGCGGCACGCAGGGCGTGTCCGTTGATGGCGATCAAGTGCGTGAGGTTGCTGTCGCCCAGGTAGCGGTGCAAGGTCCGGGCAAGTCCGACGACGTAGCCGGACCGCTGGTGGTCAGCGGCGTGCTCGGCGATCGCGACCACGCAGAACCGTTCGGCCTCGAGCCAGCCATGAGCACTGTCCGGCCTGGTCAGATCAGGGATCGGGACGCCGGACATGGTGACATCGGGTCGATGGAACGCCTCTCCCGGGTACAGGGTGTCCATCGCGGCGACCACTGCGGCCTGGTAGTAGCCGAGGAGCCGTTCCTCTGCTGCCTCCCGGTCCTCGTCGCTGTCCTCGGTGCCGGCCAGATGGGTGGCGTAGGCGCGCAGCAGGTCGTGCATGCCGTACCGGCCCGGACCGGTCCGGTGCAGCAGGTGCGCGTTGACGAGCGACTCCAGGACGCGGCGGGCCGCGTTCGACGTCAGGCCGGTCAGGGCGGCGGCCACGTACTGGTCCAGGTCGGGTCCCGGGTGCAGGCCCAGCCGCCGGAACGTGCGCGCGCCCTGCTCGGGCAGGTGCTGGATCGACCACGAGAGCACCGCATGCACGGCCGCGTACGGGTCGCCGCCGGCGTCGAGCAGCTCGAGCCGCTCCTGCCGGTCGGCCAGCTCGGCCACCACCTCGGCCAGGGGCAGGTCCGGCTGCGACGTGGCCCGCATGGCGGCGACCCGGAGCGCCAGCGGGAGCCGGGCGCACTGCTCGGCGAGCATCGCGGCCGCCTCCGGCTCCGCCACGACGCGTGGCCCGATCAGCCGGCGCAGCAGGTCCACGGCCTCGGCCGCGGGGAGCAGGTCGAGATCGACCTGGTGGGCGCCGTGTACCGCGACCAGGCCGGACAGGCTGTCCCGGCTGGTCACCACGACTGTCGACGAGCCGCTCCCAGGCAGCAGGGGCCGCACCTGGGCCACGCTGCCGGCGTTGTCCAGCACGATGAGCATCCGGCGCCCGGCCAGCTCGCTCCGGTACCGGGCAGCTCGCTCGTCGCCGTCCAGCGGGATGTCCCGTTCCGCAACACCCAGCGCGACCAGGAACCGGGCGAGCGCGTCCGTAGGCCGCATCGGCTGCTCCGGGTCGTAGCCGCGGAGGTTCACGTAGAGCTGCCCGTCGGGGAACCGGTCCGCGACCTGGTGCGCCCAGTGCACCGCGAGCGCCGTCTTGCCGACCCCGGCCGTACCGCGGACCGCGGTGATCACCACGGTCCGGGTCGCCGGGTCGTTCGCGACGTCGGGCAGCAGCGCGTCGAGGCGCCGCAGGTCGCCGTCGCGCCCGGTGAACCCGGCGACGTCGAGGGGTAGCTGTGCCGGCCGGTGCGACGGCCTGGCCCGGCCGGGAGGCTCGCTTGCCGAGGTGCTGTCCGCCGCGCCGTCGGTGTGTGAGCCGGTGGGGTTGCCGGGAGCGGCCATCGAGACGGTCGCCGAGACGGCCACCGGCACGGCCAGCTCCGGATCGTGCCGCAGGATCCGCTGATGCAGGTCGCGGAGCGCCGACCCGGGATCGCTGCCGAGCTCGTCGGCCAGCCGCTCCTGGACCAGCCGGAAGTGCGCCAGGGCGTCGGACTGCCGCCCACACCGGTACAGGGCGACCATGAGCTGCCCGGCCAGCCGTTCGTCGAGCGAGTGCGCCTCCGCGTCGGCGGTCACCTCGGGCAGGAGCCGCGCGTGTTCTCCGCGCCGCAGCAGCAGGTCGTAGTAGTCGAGGCGGGCAGCCTGCCGCTCGGCCGCAAGCGTCACGGCGAGGCAGTGGAGCCAGTCGCTGTCGAGGCCGGCGAACGGTGCGCCCCGCCAGAGGGCCATGGCGTCCTGCCACAGGGAGCCAGCGGTGTCGCCGTCGGCGGACCGGGCCTGCGTGACCAGAGCACGGAAACGGTGGAGATCCACCGCGGCGGCGTCGACGTCGAGCACGTAACCGCCGGACCTGCGGGTCGGCGCCGGGCCGCCCGCGTCGCCGAGCACGGACCGCAGCCGCGAGATGTAGCTGTGCAGGGTCTGCCGCGCGCTGCGCGGCGCCGTCGTGCCCCAGACCCGCTCGACAAGCTGGTCGGACGAGAGAGGTACACCCGGCTCGATCAGCAGCGCTGCCAGCACCGCTCGTTGACGCGCCGTGCCGAGCGGGACCGGACCGTGCTCGCTCCGGGCGGACACGTGACCTAGCAGCTGGAATCGCACCATCGTCTCCCTGCCTCGGCGTAGGGCACCTGGAGGCAGAGATTAGTCGGCGGTCGAGGAGACGTAATCGCAATTGCGGTGTCGTGCACAGGCTTGCCGTGGCCGGAACGCGGGTGGTAGCACCTGCACGTTCGCCCCAGGGGGCGGGGGCGAACGCCGGTGCTCACCGCCCGGGGGACGAGCGTGAGCTCGGCGTCATCGACGCCGTGACCCAACGTAGGGAGGGGTCCTTGCAGGAACCATGCAGATGCCTTGTAGCCTGTCGCGGCACGGGATCACCACCGCCTACGCGAGTGGCCTCAACGCGCTGCGGCCGGGACGTCGGCGTCGCCCGGGACCCGCACGGAAGCTTGCGCCGTCGGCGCCCCCGGCCCGCCGAACGCGCGCGGCCGCCACAGGATGACCGCCAGCATCAGCGGCAGCATCGGCGTCAGGTGCCGCACGTACGACCCGTAGTCGGGCTCGAACACGCTCTGCACGACGGTCAGGCTCAGGACCAGCGCCACCAGCCGTGCCCAGCGCGGGTCGGTCCGCGACTCGTCCGACGACAGGTGCACCGCCCGGGCGAACATGAACCACAGCACCAGCAGGAACACGGCGACGACCAGGTAGTACGGCGAGAGCCGCAGGAACAGCGGCAGCGGCACCGCGAACGTGACGAGCACCGTGGCCGAGTTGAGGAGGCTCCCGACCGGGCCCTCCAGGTCGAAGAAGGGCTCGATCAGGGTGCGCGTGTCCACGTCGCCGATCCGGACCTCGTTGACCTTCGTCCGGTAGAAGTCGAGCTCGACCCCCAGATAGTTCTGGAACACGACGGAGAGGACGACGAGCGCGGCGAGCGCTGTGCCGATCATCCTGCGCACCGAGAAGCCCCGCGCCATGACCACGCGGAACCCGATGTAGCCGCCGATGACGAGATACCAGTAGTCGCGGAACTCGTGGGCGTAGTACGCCATGGCGCCGACGAGGACGAGCTCCGGCCAGAGCCCACGGCGTCGCCACAGCGCGATCAGCGCGATCGGGAGCACGAACACGTCCTTGGAGTACGTGCCCACGTAGACGACGGCGAGAACGATCGCGCCCGCGATCAGCGCGAGCGACACGAGGCCGGCATTCCCGATCCGCCCGCGCAGGGAGAGGAGCAGGACGGCCACGAAGAGCACGTAGCCCAGCATCGCGGCCCACATCGGCTGGTCGGCGAGGCCCACCGCGCGGTAGATCGCGCCGACCGTGCTGAAGGACTTGTCGGAGTCGTAGCCCTGGTAGCCGCCCGCGATCGTCGCGATCTTCTTGCTGTCGTACAGGAACCGGGCAGGGATGAACGGGCTGCCCAGCAGCACGTAGCAGGCGCTCCCGACCAGGAGCAGGGCCACGAGCAGCTGCTTGATGGTGCGGTCGGGGTCGACCTCGCGCACATCCACGGCCCGACCGGCCGTCACGGCACCAGCGCCCCTCCGGTGGCCTTCGCATACGCCTCGACGACGCCGTCGTGCAGGGCCGACTCGTCCATCTCGCCGACGAGCCGGTCGCCGGACGCGATCATGCGGAGCCGCTGCTCGGTGTCCGCGACGGCGGCGTGGGCGGCGAAGGCGGCCTCGGCCGGGGTCCGGGCAGTGGTGAGGCCCGTGCCCTCGAACGCCGGGATCCGGCGGACGACGGTCGGCAGGCCCACCCGGGCGGCGTCGAGCACGCTGATCGGGAATCCCTCGTACGCGGCGCAGTGCAGGTAGACGTCGGAGGCCACCAGCTCGCGCATGACGTCGTCCGCGGTGAGCCAGCCGGTGACCTCGACCCCCGCGTCCCGCAGCTCGCGCACGAGCGCCTTGTCACCGTCGCCCAGCCAGCGGAAGGACAGCCCGAGGCCGGACCGGTAGGCGTACCGCGCCGTCTCCGCGAAGAAGCGCGGATCCTTCTGGGCGACCACGCGGCCGACCATCGTGACCGTGCTGCGGTCCCCGGCCGGCGCGCCGGAGCGGGCCCCGGCCTCGCGGACCGCGGCCGACGACGGCGCGTTGGGGATGCGTACGACGTCTCGCACGCCCATCGACAGGGCGAGGCTCTCCTCGCGGCGGCTCACGGCGGCGACCACCGAGCCGTTCGCCGCCAGGGCCCGCTCCAGGACCCGGACGGCGCTGCGCACCGGCGCGGAGAGGTCTGCCCGCTCGAAGTAGTAGCAGTGCGGCTGGTAGACGACGGGCACCGGAAGCCTCCGCAGCCGCGTGTACAGACCGGCCCAGCTCGAGTGCGCGTGCACGACGTCGGGCGCCACGTCGTCGATGACCTGGCGGACCGCCCGCACCCGGGCGGACATCCCGTCCGGAAGCTGGGCGGCGGTGCGGTAGACACCGCGTCCGTCAATGCTCTCGATACCGGTGGACAACAGATGATGTTCGGCCTCAGGAACCAGTTCCGTAATGCGGTCGATCGCACGGCCGACGCCGCCGGAATACCGGTCCGTGACATGCAGAATTCGCAACTGCGCCCCTCCGCTGCGTGCCATGATCCACCCCGAAAAGGACATATATCCCTGCGGGCGCGGTTCATCCGAACGTCCGTTAGATTACCAACGGAAGCGCAGGTAGGCGCGGGAACGAAACCCGATATGCAACTCTGCCCGACCCTGTAGGACGCAAATCGGCAGGACGCAAATCGGCGCGCTTCTCGGCCGACCGAAACCGAACGATCGTGCATCATCAGGGGAACGCGTTGAACGTTACCGAATACCTCCGGATCGCCCGTAAGCACTGGGCCCCTGTGGCCGCTGTCGCGCTCGCCGGAATCATGCTCGCCGGCCTGTTCGCGTTCACCAGGACGCCCGCGTACACGACTTCGTCGCAGGTATTCGTGTCGTTCCACGGGGCGGAGTCGACGTCCGAGCTGGCCACGGGCACGAGTTATGTCCAGCGCCGTGTCGTGTCGTACTCCAACCTGGTGCGGAGCCCTCAGGTACTCGACCCGGTGATCGTGGAGCTGGGCCTCGACACGACGGCCGGCGAGCTCGGCACGCGGGTCCAGGCGGCACCGGTGACCGACACGGTGCTGATCGACATCACCGCCACCGACGCCGACCCGACGGTTGCCGCACGGATCGCGAACACCGTCGCCGAGAGCCTCGCGGAGCGCGTCGACGAGCTGGAGACCCCGCAGCAGACCGTCGACTCCCCGGTCCAGCTGCAGATGGTCCGCGAGGCCGCCCCGCCCGGCTCCGCCAGCTACCCGAACATCCCCGTGATGATCTTCGTTGGCTTCCTCCTCGGCGCGGCCGTCGGGATCGCTCTCGCCGTCCTGCGGGAGATCGCCGACACCCGGGTGCGGTCCGAGCAGGACGTGCGTGCCGTCACCGACTCGGCGGTGATCGGCGCCATCACCATGGACGACGAGGCGGAGAAGAACCCGCTGGTCGTCCAGACGAGCCCGTACCACACACGGTCCGAGGCGTTCCGGAGGCTGCGGACGAACCTGCAGTTCCTCGATCTGGACGGCGGCCCGCAAGCCTTCGTCGTCACGTCGTCGGTGCCGGACGAGGGCAAGACGACGTCCGCGATCAACCTCGCCATCACGCTCGCCGACGCGGACTCGAGGGTCCTCCTGATCGACGCCGACCTGCGTCGTCCCTCGGTCGCCGGATACCTCGGCATGGAGGGGTCGGTGGGGCTCACGACCCTCCTCATCCAGCGGGCCACCATCGACGACGTCATCCAGCCCTGGGGCTCCGCGGGACTGTTCGTCATGCCGTCGGGCGTCGTGCCGCCGAACCCCGCAGAGCTCGTCGGCTCGAAGGCCATGGCCCGGCTGGTCCACGAGATGAGCGAACGGTTCGACTACGTGATCATCGACACCCCGCCGCTGCTGCCCGTCACCGACGCGGCACTGATCGCCCGGATGACCAGCGGCGTGCTCATGGTGGCCGGCGCCGGCCAGATCCGCCGTGAGCAGCTGCGGCAGTCGCTGGCGAACCTGTCGACCGTCAGCGCCCGGGTGCTCGGGATAGTCCTGAACAAGGTGGGCCGCAGCGCGGACACCTACGGCGCGAGCTACGGCTACGAGTACCAGCCGCGCACCGAGGACACCGGCGGCAAGTCCGGCAAGAAGGGCCGCGGCGCCGGCAGGAAGAAGCCGGCGCGGGTGGCACACGTGGCGCAGCCGGCACAGGTGATGCGACCCGCGCGACCGGCACCGGTCCAGGAGCCGACGGCGGACGCCCGGGCGGCCGACTCCGCACCTGCCAAGCGCATGGCGGAGCCGCTCTCGGTCGCCCAGCCGGCACAGCCCGCGGGGACCAGGCCGACCGACCGGCCCGCGGAGCGCCCCTCGGTCACCGCGGCCGACGCCGGACCGACCAACAGCGTCCCCCACCGCCGTTCCACCGTGCCGCGGATCCCGCGGATCGCACCCGTCTGGGCACCGGTCCGGAGCGACGACGCAGGCTCCGGCCTCGCCCCGACGAGCAAGCTGCAGACGGTCCAGGTCCCGGACGGCTCCCTGAGCACCCAGAACGGTCCGGGCAACCACTAGCTCCAGGGCGACGGCCCCGGGTGCCGTCAGATCGGTCCGTTGCACTCGTCGTGGTTCGAGATCGGTCACTTGCCTTGAGATCGGTCCGTTGATTGACCGATCTCAAAGCAAGTGACCGATCTCGTCTCGGGCCGCGTGCATCCGACCGATCTTGCGCGCCGGCCGCGCCCACGACCGATCTCTCGTCAGGCGATGATCCGAGCGGGGACCCCGACGGCGGACGCGTCGTCCGGGACGTCGATGAGCACCACCGCGTTGGCGCCGATCCGCGCCCGGTCGCCGACGCGTACCGGCCCGAGGACGCGAGCGCCGGCGCCGACATAGACGCCGTCGCCGAGCACCGGGTCGCCGTCCTTCCCGGTCCGTGACCGGGCGGCGCCCAGCGTGATGCCCTGCTGCACGCGGGCGTCGCGACCGACGACCACGCGGGGACCGATGACGACGCCGGTGGGGTGCCACAGCACGAGCCCCGGTCCGATGCGTGCGGACCAGGCGATGTCCGCGCCGGTGATCGCGTGGTTGAGCTGCTTGAGCACCGAGCCGAGCACGGGGACGGAGCTGCCGGCTCGTGCGGAGGCGCGGTACAGGAACGTCGCGAGGAAGCGCAGCGTGAGGACTGTCGGCAGCACGCCGGCGGTGCCCGGGCGACGCGGGTCGTCGCTCGTCCGGTTGGCCGCGAGGTCGGCGAGCAGGCCGAGGGGCCGCGCGCCGGCGGTGTCGCGCGCCGTGTCCTCCGTCGTCTCGTTCGTGATGTCCTTCGTCGTGTCATGCGTCATCGCGTTTCGACCAGGCCTTCCGTCATAGAGTCGGCGGGGCGCCCCAGGCCCCAGCGTGCGCGTCCGACGGCGCGTGCGGCGGCGCTCATCGCCGCGCCGAGCGGGTCGCTCCCCGCCGTCCAGTCGTAGGCCGCGACGCGTTCGACGGCGGACTGCCGCAGCCGGTCGCGGTAGCCGCCGTCCGCCATGAGCCGGGCCGCCGCCGCGGCGAGGGCTGCCGGGTCGCCGGGCGGCACCACCACGCCGTTGCCGAGGTCGCGCACCACCTCAGCCTGACCGGGTACGTCGGTCGCCACCACCGGGAGGCCCGCGGCCGCTGCCTCGATCACCTTGAACGGTGAGGTGCCCCGCGCGCTCGCCGTGACGGCGCCACGGGTGGCGAGTGCGAGCGTCGCCCCGCCCAGCATGTGTGCGACGTCCGCCCGGTCGAGCGTGCCTCGCCACTCGACGCCGTCGGCCCGGGCGGCCAGGACCCGCTCGCGTTCGACGCCGTCGCCGACCACGACGAGCCGCAGCCCGTCCGGCCAGGCCGGCTGCCGGACGGCGGCCACGAGGTCGCCGATCCCCTGCCACGGCGCGAGGTTTCCCACGAAGACGCAGTAGGGCGGCTGTTCGGGGGCCCGTCGCGCGGCGGCGAACAGGCCGACGTCGGCGCCGTTCTCCAGGACCGTCACCTCGTGGGCGGGCCGGCCCGTCACCTCGACCACCCAGCGCGCGATGCCCGCGGAGGGTGCGACCACCCGGTCCGCCACGAAGAGCGGGCGCAGCGCCACCCACCGCATGAGGCGGGAGCGGCCGATCCACGGGTGGACCGCCTCCACCTCGGCCAGGACCCCCTGGGCGCAGACGACACAGGCCCCGCCCCGCAGCCGTGCCGCGACCAGCGCCGGCAGCGCGAACGGGTGCCAGCGCACGACGACGAGCCCGTGCCGCGGCTGCCGCACGGAGTCGAGCAGCAGCCGGACGAGGCGTGCGAGCCGTCCGCCGGACCGCCCGCGCCGGGCGACCACGCGGTGGGGCGCTATGCCGAGTGCGGCGAGGCGCTTGAGCGTCCCGTCCAGGTGCACGCCGGCGGCTGCCGACTCCGCCGCACCCTCGAGCCACACCAGGGTCGTCCTGGGTCCTGCGTCCACGTGCTGCCTCCTGGAGGTCTCAGGTGCGGGACGGTTCACGGGCCGCCCCCTTCCGCGAGAGCAGGCGCGCGCCGCGCAGCAGCACGCCCAGGTCCGTCCGGAGCCTGCGCCACAGCAAGGCCTGCAGCGCGACGACGCCGGCCCAGGCGAGCAGGCCCACCGCGAGGGTCGGCCACGAGCCCAGGTCGGCCAGGCGGCTCGCGACCAGCCCGGCGGCCGCTGCGCCGGCGCCGTGGCACACGAAGGCCCGGACGCCGTTCCAGAACAGCTCCCGCGCGGGCGCCTCGGTGACCCGGCCGACCCACCACAGGCCCAGCGGCCACACCACCGCCGTCGACGCCGCGTAGCCGAGCGCGGCACCTGTCATGCCGAAGAAGCTGCCGCCGCCGATCGCGAGCAGCACCACCGGCCTGGTCACGAGCGTGAACCGCAGCAGCGCACCGGTCCGCCCCGCCGACTGGAACACCCAGCCCGGGGCGAAGCCCGCGGCCTCGAAGACGCCGCCGACCGCGAGGATCGCGAAGGCCGGGGCGGCCGACGACCACCGCTCGCCGAGCACCACGTCGACGACCGGTCCGGCCAGCGCCGCCGCCAGCATCAGTGCGGGGACGATCGTGTGCAGCAGGATCGTCTGACCGAACAGGAGGAACTCGCGGTAGCGCACCGGATCGTCGTGGACGCGGGAGAGCACGGGCAGCGCCACGCGGTTGGCCGGCCAGGTGGCCTGCCGGATGGGCAGGGCCATGAGCTGGTACACGCGGCTGTAGAGGCCCGCGACGCCCGCGCCGAACCGCACGCCGAGGATCGCGGTGTCGATGTTCCGGGTGGCGTAGCCGAGGAGCTGCGCGCCCAGCAGGTTCGAGCCGTACCGCACGAACGGGCGCACGGAGACGTCCCACCGCGGCAGGCCGGGGACCCACCGGCCGGCGGCGACCACCCCCACCGACATCACGAACGCGCCGACGAGCTGCTGCGCCACCAGAGCCCAGTAGCCGCCGCCCGCGACGGCGACCACTATCGCCACGCACAGCCCCGCGACCGGCCCGGCCACGTCCGCGACGGCGGCGGCGCCCAGGCGCATCCCGCGCACGAGGCTCGCCCGGTGCTGCGTCGCCACGGCGTTCAGCAGGAAGCTGAGCGACACCCAGCGGGTGACGTCCGCGAGCTCCGGCTGCCCGTAGAACGCCGCGACGAGCGGCGCACAGGCGATGCCAGCTCCCGTGAGCACCGCACCGATCAGGGTGTTCAGCCAGAAGAGGTTGTCGCGCTCCGCGTCGGAGAGGGTCTTCGCCTGGACGGCGGCGTTGGCCAGCCCGAAGTCCCGCACCGTCTCGGCGACACCGACCAGGGCGAGCACCATGGCCAGGTAGCCGAAGGCCTCCGGCGCCAGCAGCCGCGCCAGGACGACTATCGAGACCGCCTGGACGCCGACCTTGAGCAGCTGCCCGCCCATGGTGACGGCGCCGCCCCGAGCCGCCTGCCTGCCGAGCGGAGCCGGGTCCGTGCCCACGGGCGTACCGCTCACCGGCGCCCGCCGGCAAGATGCGGCACTACCTTGCGGTACGCCTCGGCATGACGCCGGCCGATCAGCTCCCAGTCGCGCTCGTCCAGGTGGGGCCGGGTCCCTCGCTCGCGGGTCATCCGCGCGACGGCCATCGCCCGCAGCAGGTCGGCCGGCTGCAGCACGCCGTCGTACATGATCACCCAGCCCTCGCCGACCTCGCGGGCGAGCCCGTCGGTCGCGTCGCTCCGCGGCACGAGCACCGGCCGGTCGAGGGACAGCGCGAGCAGTGCGGCCCCCGAGTTGTGCATCTCCTGATAGGGCAGCACCACGAGCTCCGCGCGGCGCACCTCGCGTGCCAGCAGGTCGTCGGGCACGAACTCCAGCCTGGCCTGGATCCGGTGGTCCGCCGCGGCGACCGCCCTGATGTGGTCCGCGAGGGCCGCGTCCTCGGGCCTGCCGACGATCGTCAGGCGCATCGCCGGGTCGTTGACCGCGCGGAACACGTCGAGCAGCCGTTCGATCCCCTTGTAACGGCGGATCAGGCCGAACTGGAACAGCCGCCCCGGCTCGGGCCGCGCGCCGGGGTCGGGCGGGAAGACAGACCGGTAGTGGCCGTGCGGGATGGTCGCGTTCCGCACCCCGGACGGCAGCGGCGTCGTCGGGTTGAGCCTGATCCACAGCACCGTCCGGCGGTCGAGCGCAGCCAGGAACGACCGCTCCAGGCGGCCGCCCGACTCGTGCGGCGCGACGTTGTGCGCGGTGCGCACCACCGGCGTCTCCGTCAGGTCGAGCCGCAGCAGGAGCAGGTGGGCGAGGATCGCCTTGACGAACCGGCCGACCGGCGTCCGCTGCCGCACGAGGAACTCCGGCCAGTGCACGTGCAGCACGTCGTACGCGCCGAGGATCGCGCGCGGCCACGAGAACGTGAGGATCTGGATCTCCGGCGGTGCGCCGCCGATCATGTGGTCGACGTACTGCGTGGTGCCGTTCGGGGCGGGCAGCACGTGGAGCACCCGGATCCGGACGTCGACGGCGGTCTCGACGTCCGCGTGGTCGTCACCCCTGCTCCTGCCGCTCTCTGAACGCACCATTCCCCTTTCCCGCTAAAACAAATGCCCACTTATCGCCCCGAGAAAATCGGCGAACCAACCGACCGGCAATAGTTTTAAATCGTATTGCCGTGCCTAATGCCGCGCATCCGGGCGATCAGTACGCACCGCTCGGCGCGAACACTTCGCGAGCGGTCCGCAGCATGATTCCGATGTCGCCCAGCAGGCTCCAGTTCTCCACGTAGTAGAGGTCCAGCCGCGTGCCCTGGTCGATGGTCAGGTCGTTGCGGCCGCTCACCTGCCACAGGCCCGTCAGCCCCGGCTTCACGAACAGGCGACGCCGCAGCGCGTCGTCGTACTGGGCCACCTCGAGCGCGACCTGGGGCCGGGGACCGACCAGGCTCATGTCGCCCTTGATGACGTTCAGCAGCTGCGGGAACTCATCGAGGGAGTACTTGCGCAGGAACCGGCCGAGCGAGGTGACGCGCGGGTCGTCCTTGCGCTTGTAGTAGACGCCCACCTCGCCGTCGAGCACGTCGGTGAGGCTCTCCTCGGCGCCCTGCCGCATCGACCGGAGCTTGTAGAGCGTGAACGGCTTGCCGTTCAGGCCGATCCGCTGCTGCCGGAACATGGCCGGCCCGGGGCTGGTGAACCGCACGCAGAGCGCGAGGAGCAGCATCGGGACGGCGACCACCGCCGCGATCAGCGTCGCGACGACCAGGTCGAACACGCGCTTCATCGCATGCTGGAGGCCGGTGTAACCGGGCGGCGAGACCTGCACCACCGGAACGCCGTCCACCGGCGTGATCAGCATCCGCGGGCCGGCGACGTCTGCGAGCGCCGGGACGACCACGAGCTCAGCGCCCGTGACCTCGAGGTCCCACGCGAGCTGCTTGAGCGCCGCGGGGGTCGCACTGTCGGACGCCGTCACGGCGACGACGTCGACGTCGATCGTGCGGGCGGCCTCGGCCGCGTCCTCGACGCGGCCGAGCACCGGGACGCCGTCGACCGGCGACGGGACACCGGCCCCGCCGGGTATGCAGATACCCACTACCAGGAAGCCCGCCTCGGGCGCGCGGTCCACGCGGCGGCAGAGGTCGAGCACCGCGTCCCGCCCGCCCACGATCAGCGTGCGGCGCTGGAAACGGCCGTGCGCACGCTCGGCGTGCAGCCGCGCCGCGAGGACACGCCGCCCGACGACGAGGAGCACCAGGCCGACGGGCAGGGTCACCGCCACGTACGAGCGGGCGAGGTCGAACTTGACGAGATAGCAGACGATCGCGGTGAGGCCGAAGAGCGCGAGGGAGCCCCTCGCGACCCGTACGTACTCCTCGCGTCCCGAGCCCAGGATGCGGGGGCTGCGCGCTCCGGCGAGGCCGATCGCGATCACCCACGCCTCGGCGAGCGCCACCGAGATGAGGACGTACTGGCCGCCGCGGGGCTCGAAGAGCTCGACGTGGACCTGCCGGTCGAAGCGCAGCACGTAGCCGAGGGTCACGGCGGCCATCACTGCCACGATGTCCACGAACAGCGCGCGGTCGGTGACGATCTCCTGCCACGGAGCGGCCGGACCCTTGCGCGGCGCCGGCGCGGTCATCGACGCGGCGAGCCGTGCCGCCTCGTCGTCCAGCTCCTTGAGCGCGGCTGCTTCGCGATCGACGTCGGCGGCCTTCGGATGGTTCTCGACGGTCAAGGCACACTCCCCCTGGACAGGTACATCGAGGCTGGTGCACTGAGTACGGCCGTGCGCTGCATCTCATCCAGGCGGTGAGGTGCGGAGCACGGCCGATCGGAAGGCCGCGTACGGATGGCCCTGGAGGATCAGTTCTGTCGGGTCCGGATCCGGCTGACGACGATCGCGGCCACGCCGGCGACGACCAGCCCGCCGGCGATCGCGAGGTACGGGAAGCTCGTCGGGCCGGTGGCGACGATGCTCATCCGGCTGTCCGCACCGCCCGTACCCGTACCGGCGCCCGGCCCGTCCGCACACTCGGCGCTGACGCACGGCTGCTCGCGGTGGTCCGCGCCTGCCTGGCCCGCATACGCGGCGCCGGCCGGCGCCAGCACGACCACGATGGCGATCAATAGAGCACTGATGAAGCGTCGAAGCATTGCCCTGTCCCCTGGATAGTGACTTTTGATCAGCCGGTCGGCGTCACTTTCCGACGGACACTTCAGCAGGTCGTGTACCCGGTGTCGTACGAAGAATGACATCGCCGTCCTGGTGCTTCCCAGTGATAATTGCATAGGTCACAGACACTGTCTCGCCAGGGTGAATTTCTATGTCGTCGAATGCCCTGGAGAGACCATCATGCTGCTGTGGCGAAATCCCGGTTTTCTCCGAGTTTTCGGACGCGTCGAGAACGGCACCGCCCGCGGGCGCATAGACGATCGAACGGAGCCGGATCAGGCCCGGCTCGCTCTCGTCCTGACCGGCCAGGTAGTCCGGCGGCGAGCCCGCGCCGGGCTCGCCGACGCGCGACGTGTAGGCGACGGTCACCTCGAGCTCCCGTGCCCCGTCGGGCCTGGCGCCCCGCTCGACGACGTCGACCGCGGTGTCGAGGTAATGGCCGACCTTCGCCGTCTGCAGGCCCTGGGTGAAGACGCCGACCACCGGCCTGGAGCCGTTCACCCCGCGCAGGCCGCCGTCGAGGACGGTGCCCTCGAGCAGGTGCGCCTCCCCCTGGTGCGCCGACCACACGAGCAGCCTGCCCTCGCGCGCGGCCTTCGCCAGGGCGTCGACCATCCCGCCGGCTTCACCGGAGCCCTCGGACAACGACTCGAACGCCGACTCCGCGAAGTCGGCGAAGATCAGGTCGGCGTCGTCCGCCGTCTCGGTGAGGTAGATGCCGTTGACGAGGTAGCTCACCAGCTCCTCGCCCAGCAGTCCCGCACCGGCGCCGGCCGGGGCGGACCCGTCCGCCTCCAGGAGACCGGCCAGCGCGGTGGGGTCGACGGACAGCACGCCGTCCACGAGCTGTCCCGTCTCGCCCTCCCACATCGCGCGGGCCATCTCCGCGGCCCGCGGGAAGTCCGGCGTCGACGTCACGTTCTGCATCCAGCCGCCGACCGCGTCGCCGAACATCGCCTCCTCGCCGTCCGTCAGCGTGCCGGGCGGCGGCACATAGGGCCCCACCTGGCTGGCGTGCATCTGGTCGGTGAGCTCGATCCTGCCGCCGTCGGCGTGCAGCACCAGCACGGTCCCGACGACCCCGCCCAGCGCCCGCGGTTCCGCGTTGTTCTGCACCAGGACGAGGTAGTCCCTCGGCTCGTCGGCGCCCAGCATCGGCGGGATGAGCTGCGCCGCGCGGGCCGCCGTCGCCGTCGACATGCGCAGGTCACCGAGCTGCCCTTCCAGGTCGGAGACGGCGGCGGACACCTGCGGCAGCATCGGCGACCGGTCGATGTCCTCGACGCGCTGCTGCGCGTACCCGACGGACTGGTCGGCGCGCCGCACGTCCGGCGCCACCCCCTCCAGGGGTGTGAGGTCCACGCGGCCACCGTGCGGCGCGAAGGTCGCCGGGTCGGCCACCTCGACGACCGAGGCGAGCTGCGGGAGCGGCCCCTGCGCGAGGCGGTCGACCACCGCGGCCATGGTCGCCACCGCTTCCACCGTCGGCCCGACGCCGGGCAGCCGGCTCGCCAGCGTCCAGTGCGGGCCCGCCGTCGCCGCCTGGGCGTCGGAGGCATGGCTCTGCAGCTCGGCCACGGTCGCGTCCAGGTTCTTGGTGCGGCCGGCGACGGCATCGGCCTGCAGCGTGGAGACGCCGCTGGCCGCCTGGGCCAGCGAGTCGCGGACCCGCACGGCGTCGAGTGCCACCCACGCCATGAGGACCGCGAGGGCGACCAGCAGCCCCGTGACGCTCAGCACGACGATCTTCAGGCTCCGGCGCCGCTGGCGCGTCCAGTACACCCGCCTGGGCAGCGGCGGCTTCTTCCACGGCGCCGGTGCGGGAGGTGCGGGACGCACTCTCGTGACCGTGGCGAGGCCCCCGGACCCCGGCGCGGGAAGGTCGCTCGTCCGGGGCTTTCTGAGGGGCAGAACCTTGGCGCCCTCGTCGACGTCATTGCCTGCCTGCGTACTTTGAGAAGGGCTGCTCGCGGGCGGGGACACCGGTGCGTCCGCCCACTTGTCGCCCCATCCAGGATGTGTCACCAGACCCCCCGATGGCTATGTCCGCACGGTTCGCGTCACGTTACCTGCGAGCCGTCAAGAGGGCACGGCAGAATTCACCCTCACGTTTTCAGGGGTGCATTAAGGGGTGATTTAACTTGTCAAGCGCCGACAAACCGGTCAAGACAAAGTAATGCATGCTTAGAATGGCGCCCGACTTAACAGACTTTTCGAGAGGGGCATCCCTTATGTCGCTTACCGTGCTCGCCGTGTGCACGGGCAACATCTGCCGCTCCCCCGCCGTCGAGACCCTGCTGCGCAGCGTTCTCGACTCGTCCGTCGACGTCAGCAGCGCCGGGACCCACGCGCTGGTCGGCCACCCGATCTCCGAGCCCATGGCAGAGCTCCTCACCGCCGGCGGTTTCCCGCCCGCCGAGTTCGCCGCGCGGCAGCTGACCAGGGAGCTCGTCGAACAGGCAGACCTGATTCTCGCCCTGACGCCCGACCACCGCACCCGGGTGGTCGAGGCGGTACCGTCCGCCGTGCACCGCACCGTCACCGTCGCCGAGCTGGGGCGACTGTCCAGCACCCTGCCCCCGGGCAGCGTCTTCGGGCAGGACGACGCCGCCCGGCTCGCCACCCTCGTACCCGCCGCGCTCCTCGAACGGCCCCACCACGTCGGCCGGCACCACGACGACGAGGTGATCGACCCCTACCGGCGCTCCGCCGACACCTATCGGCGCAGCTACGACCAGATCCTCGACGCGCTGACCCCCATGATGGCGGCGCTGCGCGCCTGACCGGCACAGTTCACCCGCGATGACGCGGGAGGCGTCGACGGGCCTGACGGGCCCTTGTCCGTAGACTGGCAGGGTGCCAACGATCCGCTCCCTGCTGGCCCATCCTGAGGAGCGCCGGCCCAGCCCGCCGGCTCCGCGCGCCGATCTCTTCCGCGTCTTCGGCGCGGGCATCGTGCTGTTCGCCATCGGGTTGATCGTGACGCTGATCCTGCACCTCACGGGGCGGGGCGGCCTGGAACCCGTGTGGATCTGCGGTACGGGCATGGCGCTCGGCGGGCTGGGCCTGCTCTGGGCCCGCCGCCACCGCTAGGGGTCCGGGTGGCGCTGAAGCCGCCGATCACTCCCAGACGCGCTCGGCGCTGAGCTCCTCCGCGCGTGCCGGGTCGCGCAGCGCGGCTTCCAGGAGGAGCGGGTCCACGCCCGTGAGCTCGGCCAACGCTCGGGCCAGGCCTTCGGATGATGCGGCGTGCGCGACCGCATCGGCCGCAACCCACCACGCGACGCGCTTTCCCTCGACTGTCAGCACGTCGTGGCGCCGCCAGGTCGCCGGCGCGTCCGGCGCGAGCGCCCGCACCCGCGGGTCGAGCTCGACCGCCTCGCCGGGCTCGTCGGGGGCGACGCCGGTATCGCTCTCGAACGGGAGGTCCAGCAGCTCGGCGAGCGCCTCTGCGACGTCGGCCGGGGCGGGGACGACCGGACCGAGCTGAGCCCAGCGCGCCGAGGCGGCGACCGCGAGGTCGTCGACGCGTTCCACGGTGACGCCGGACGGCCCCAGCGC
Source organism: Promicromonospora alba (assembly GCF_042654905.1). NCBI lineage: Bacteria > Bacillati > Actinomycetota > Actinomycetes > Micrococcales > Promicromonosporaceae > Promicromonospora > Promicromonospora alba. Next base: position 313,247 of record NZ_JBHSFI010000008.1, on the reverse strand, counting down.
GGGCAGCCGGGCCGGCGTGATGGCGCGGGCGTCGTCGGCGCGGGCGAGCGCGGCCAGGCCGGCCCAGACGGCGCGCGCGACGTCGGCGGATACGGTCCGGCGTTCGTCCGCCTGTGACTCGGGCAACCGCTCCAGGACGGCCGGCCAGTCGTGTCCGGGCAGGTCAGCCAGGTTGTGGAACCCGCCGAGCGCGGCCAGGACGTCGTCGTCGAGCCCGGTGGTCGCGGGCGGAGCGGGCGGCAGCAGCGGGGTGTCGTCGAGCGCGAACGGCGCACCGACCCGACGTCGCAGGAACCACGCCGTGTACGACACGGCCTGCCGGCCGGGAGCGTCCGGGGAACGTACGGGAGTCAGGAGCGCGCGGCGCAGGCCGGGGTCGGCCGACACCCTGCCGAGCGCCGCGGCGAGCGGGCCAGGTCCGGCGTCCGTCGCGTCACGCAGCGCGTCGAGGTCCGAGACCGCCTCGACGTCCCCGATCCACGCGCCCGGGCCGAGCTCGTCCGCGAGGTGCTCGAGGTACTCGTCCCAGTCGGAGAGCCATCCGGCGGGGTCGTCGGGCCCGTAGTCGGCGTCGTCGCCGTCGGCGGTCACGACGTCGGCGACCCGGTACACGACCAGCTCGGCGCGGGCGCCGGCGGCGGCGAGGGCGGCCCTCCCCCAGCGTTCGGCGACGTCGTCCCGCACCAGCGCGAGGTCCACGTGCTCGGCCGCCCACGTACCGGGCAGGGCCGCCTCACGCAGCGGCACCACGTTGCCGTCCGCCACGACCGGCAGCTCGCCCAGCCAGAACGGGAGGTCGGCCGAACCGGACTCGGCCGCCAGCCGGACCAGCTCGAGCACGGCCACGACCACCTCGGCGGACGTCGGGTCGTCGAGCGCGCCTGGGTCCCATCCGCCCGGATCCGGCACGGTGTCGGACGACGAATCGCCCGCCGTTGACGGCGCCGACAGGACTGCCCCGAGGTGCTCGGCGTCGCCGTCGTCCAGCACGTCCTCCGCGGCGGCGAGCGCCGTGGACCGGACCGCCGGGTCCGCGAGGAGCCCGTGCGGGGTGGTGGAGGCGGCGCCGGCCTGTTCGAGCAGCGGGTGTGCCACGTCCGGGTGCACCACGCGGACGCCGAGGGCGCGGGCGATCCCGGCGAGGTGCGGTGCGTCGAGCAGCACGGTGCCGCGAGCGCCGCGGGTCACGCGGCCGTCGGCGAGCGGGAGCGGCGCCCCGGCGACCGCCTCGAGCACCGTGGGCTCGCCGGCGTGCGGGGCGATGGCGTCGAGGGCCGCGCGGATCACGCCAGGTTCGGGCGGCAGCGCCTCGACCACGTCCGCGAGGTCGGCGGACTCGGCACCCAGCGAGCGAGCGAGCGTCTGGTACCGCACCGGCACGGCGACCAGGGCCGCGGAGGTACCGGCGGCGAGCGCGGAGGCGAGGGCCGGGTCCTCGCCGAGCGGCCCGGCGAGGAAGGCCGCACCCCGCGGCGCGATGCGCAGTGGGGCACCGGGCATGCCGTCGGCGCCTGCCGCCTCGGTGCGGCCCGGAGCGGGCGCGCTCAGCCGGAGGAGCGGGGTGTCGCGCAGGGCCGCGTCGGCCGACGCGCGGATCGCGGCGTCGACGTCGCCGGCGGGCAGCCCGGTCGGCACGAGGCCGAGGACCTCGCGCTCAGCGCCGAGCTCGCCCAGGAACGCGGCGAAGGCGCGGCCGGCCTCGGCGGCCACCCGGTCCGACATCGGGCCGGGGAGCACACCTCGCCGCCCGGGGTCGACGGGGAACGACGCGATGAGCAGGGCCGGGAACGTGAGCCGGACGTCGGTGGGGGTCGGCGCGTGCAGCGCCGCGCTCTCCGCCGCGCGTCCGCCCGTGGTGGGCAGCGCCCAGAGCACCGACCAGTCAGGGCGGCGCGCCTCGGACGGCAGGCTGTCGTCGGGCCCGAGCGCGCCGGACGCGCGGTGCACGCGCCACCGCGAACCGACGTCGCGCAGTACGCGCCGGCCCGGCGTCGGCGTCGCACTGTGCGGTTCAGAACCCGGCTGACCTGCGAAGTCGTCCTCGATGACCACCTCGTCGAGCGCGGGAAGGGCGAGCAGGAGCGCGTCGTCGAGCGCTGCGAGCTGAGCGCGGACGGCGGCCACGGCGTCGGCGTCGCGCAGCACGAGCTCGACCACGGTGTCCGGCTCGTCCGGCGTCGTCGCGGGTGCGGGGAACGGGAGACGCAGCACGGGCAGCGCGTCGCCGCGGGACCGGGCTTCCTGAGCGAGCTCTGCAGGTTGCCGAGCGAGTGGCGCGAGTTCGGTCGGTTGCAGGAGACCCGAGCCGAGATCGGTCGCTTGCTCTGAGATCGGTCCATCGATTGACCGATCTGGAGGCAACGGACCGAAGTCGCTGCGAGCTTCGATCGACGGACCGAACTCGGCATCGCCACTCTCGTGCCACGGATCGCGCTCGGCGTCCGGCTCTGTCAGACCCAGCTCGGTGCGCGTCGCGGCGAGCGAGAAGCGCACGCCGCCGGTGCGCGAGCGGACGACCACGTCGTCGGACACCGAACGGACGGCGGCGAACCCGACCCCGAACCGCCCCACGGCACGCATCGCCTCGCCGGAGCCCTCGTCGGCATCGGCCGAGACCTTCGCGGAGGCGCGGAGGGACGCCAGCGACGCGACGCCGTCGGCGTCGAGGGGCGCACCGGTGTTGGCCGCGACGAGCCGCCAGCACGCGGCGCCGTCACCCGGCCCACCTGCGCCAGACACGTCCTGCTCCAGCCGGAACGTCAGCCGGCCGGGGATCCCGGCGCGCGCGGCGGCGTCGGCGGCGTTCTGCGCGAGCTCGACCACGACCCGGTCGCGGTAGTACCCGCGGGCGTGGTCCTCCTCGGAGTTCGCGTCCTCGCGAAAACGCGTGGGCGACGCACGCCACGCCTCGGTCACCGCGCGCCGCAGCGCACCGGTGCCGAAGGGGTCGCGGGTCACGCGGGGGATTCGTCCTCGGCGGGGGTCTCGACAGGCTCGACCGACGACGTGCGCTCGACCCGCGAGACGGGCTCGACCTCGTGCTCGTCGATCAGCGGCGCGGGCGCGGGCCAGTCGGTCGGGTGCTCCTCGACGTCGGTCTCCGAGTGCGCGCCGCAGCCGTGGTCGAGCGAGACGACCTTGCCGTCGTCGGGCGACCACTCGTTGGCGCACACCCCGAAGAGCTGCCCCATCGAACCGGACAGCGGGATGAGGAACGCGCAGGTCATGCACTCGGCGGCCGCCGCGACGGCGCCCGCGGTGGTGGGTCCGCGCGTGCCGCGGTACCAGCGCTCGGCGGCCTCGGCCCTGCCCTGCGGGGACAGCACGCGGGTGCGGGCGAGCGCCAGCTCGTCGATCGCCACCTCGTCCACCTCGGGGTCACCCGTCGGGGTGTACCCGGGCTCGAGCCGCGGGTCGTCGGCGCGGAACGGCAGCACGTCACCCGGGCCGACGTCGCCCGGGCGCAGCCGCTCGGACCACGGCAGCCAGGCCGGGGCAAGGATGGCCTCGTCGCCGGGCAGCAGCTCGACCTCGCTGATCGTGGCGGCCCGGCCACGCGGCACGCGTGTCACGGTGACCGTCCAGTGCCAGCCGCGGTACCCCCGCATGGTCGCGTCGAAGCGGTGGGAGACCACCCGCTCGTCCTCGAAGAAGGTGCCGAGGTGCTCCCCGACGTCCTCCGGTCGCTCGGCGACTTCCTGTGCGGCGGCGCGCGCGAGCTCTGCGGCACCGTTCAGCACGGCGTCTCGGCTCGAGCGTGCGGCGATCCGCCTGGTGAATGTTCGTATGGCGGGCGCGATGGTCGTGACCATGTTCCTCGGGACCTCGTGTGGTTTCAGGCGTCGAAGTCGTCTGCGACCTTGCGCAGCATCTTGGCGAGCAGCTCCGGGTTCTTCGGATAATGCCCCTTGCGCAGGTCGTTGGCCACGCGGTCCAGCATCTGCGTGAGATCGCCGACGATCACAGCCATGTCGTCGGCGGGCTTCCGCTTCGCCTTTGCGACCGACGGCGCGGCGTCCAGCACCTTGACCGCGAGCGCCTGGGGACCGCGGCGGCCGTCGGCCACCCCGAAGTCCACCCGTGCGCCCGGCTTGGGGACGACGCCGTCGGGCAGCGCGGAGGCGTGCAGAAATACCTCGCCTCCGTCCTCGTTGGCGATGAAACCGAAGCCTTTGTCGGTGTCGAACCACTTGACCTTGCCGGTGGGCACTGCGACCTTCTTCTGTGCTTGTCGGAACTGCTCGGGAACTGCTCGGGGATCTGCCCGGACCGGCCCTGGCTGCTGCGAGCTGAGCGCGCCACCTGGACCGGAAGTACCAGGTTACCGGGCAGAACCGTGCCGCGTCGCATGCATTGACCACTCTTCGCCCGCACGACCTGCCGGCGGCCTGGTCCAGGAGGGCCGTTTGCCGGTTTTCAGGCGCGCATACCCAGGTCCGCGGCGAGGCGTAGCGCCACCTCGTCCAGCCAGGCCTCGGGGTCCGCGATCGAGCCCACCTGGTGCCCGAACAGCTCGAACGAGATCACCCCGAACAGCTCGGTCCATGCCATGACGGCGCGCCGGACGGTCTCCGGCAGCTCCTCGTCCGCCGGACCGGCCCCCTCGATGAGCCCGTGCTGCGTGACGAAGGCGAGCGCCGGCGCGACGGTCCCCGGGTCCGCCGCAGCACCCGGGGCGGCCGGCACCACCGGTGGGCGCGCCCCGGCCGCGTAGCCGTCCCCCACTATGCGGATGAGCACGCGCACCACCCGTGTCGCGGGGTCGACGGTGTCGCGCGGTGCGGCGTAGCCGGGCACCGGCGTGCCGTAGAGCAGCCCGAACTCTCCCGGGTGCGTGACGCACCAGGTCCGGACGGCGCGGAAGGTGGCGAGCCAGCGCGCGGTGACGTCCGAACGGTCGGCGACACCGGCGTCCGCGGCCTCCGCGGCGGTGCCGAGCTCGTCGTACGCCTCGATGAGCAGGGCGGTGAGCAGCGCGTCGCGGCTCGGGAAGTACCGGTAGACGGCCGAGGAGACCATCTCGACATCGCGGGCGACGGCGCGCAGCGACAACCCGGCGGCGCCGTCGGTCGTCAGCCGCGCGCGGGCGGAGTCGAGGATCTCTCGGGTGATCGTCTCGCGGGCGAGGGCACGCGCGGTTCGGGCCGGGCTCATGTGCTCCAGGGTGCCACTGATGGATCACCGCACACAAACGCGAGCACTGCTCTTGCCAAGGTGCACCCGCTCGTGCCACGCTGACGGCACGGAACGAGAGCACCGCTCTCAGAATGGAGCAATGATCATGACTGACCGCCACCTCATCGTCGGAGCGGGCCCCATCGGCACCCACGTCGCGGCCCTGCTGGCCGAGCGCGGCTCGCGTGTCACCGTCGCGAGCCGTTCGGGCCGCAGCACCGGGATCGACGGCGTCGAGCACCTCGCCCTGGACGCCTCGGACGCGGACGCGCTGGCCCGTGCCGCCGAGGGCACCGACTACCTCTACAACTGCGCCAACCCCGGGGACTACACGCAGTGGGAGCGCGTCTGGCCCTCGCTCGCCGCCTCGCTCCTGTCGGCAGCAGAGCGTTCCGGCGCCGTCTACGCGATCACGGGCACGCTCTACCCGTACGGCCCCGTCGACGTCCCGCTCTCCGAGGACCTGCCCGACGCCGCGACCGACCACAAGGGACGCCTCCGCGCCCGGATGTGGGCGGAGGCCAAGGCCGGGCACGACGCCGGGCGACTGCGCGCCGTCGAGATCCGCGGCTCCGACTACATGGGGCGCGGCGTCGGCGGCAACGGCCACATCTCGCGCCAGGTCCCCACCGCGCTGCAGGGCAAGCGCGCCGTGATGATGGGCCGCACCGACCTGCCGCACACCTTCACCGACGTCGCGGACGCGGCCCGCACCCTGGTCGCCGCCGCCGAGGACCCCGGCGCCCACGGCAGGGTCTGGCACGTGCCGAGCAACGCGCCGCGAACCCAGGCACAGGCCCTCACCGACGTCCTGGCGAGCGTCGGCAAGCCGCCGGTGAAGATCTCCTCCCTGCGCGGCGCGGCTCTCGGCGCCACCGCCCTGGTCTCCCCGTTCATGCGGGAGATGCGCGAGATCATCTATCAGTGGGAGCGCCCGTACGTCCTGGACGACACTGCCGCACGCACCCGCTTCGGCATCACTGAGACGCCGTGGGAGGAGGTCTGCCGTCGCACGGCGCAGCTCTGAGGCGGCCCCGGGCGTGGACCGGCCGAACTCCGGCCCCGGAAACCCGCGTAGCATCGTCAGGATGGCCTCCTCGCTCCCCGCAGCGCCGGCGGCGGCCACGCGGCACTTCGCCGACGACCTCCGGCAGCGCTCGGACACCGCGCTCGCCGCGCTCCTGCGCGCCCGTCCCGATCTAGCCGCGCCCTCCCCCTCCACGCTGCGTTCGCTCGCGGCCCGTGCCTCCAGCCGTACCTCTCTCGAGCGCGCCCTCGCCCGCTCCGACGCCCTGACCCTGCAGGTGCTGGAGGCGGTGCTCGCCCTCGAACCCGTCTTCCGCCTGCCGTCCGAACCCCCGGAAGAGAGCCCCGGCGGGTCGCCGCTCGCCGGGCCGCTCAGCGCCGAGGTCGTCACCTGGGCGCTCGGCGGGTCGGCGGAGGACGGACCCCGTGTCGACGCCGCCGTTCGCCGCGCCGTCGAGCAGGCACTGCTCTGGGACGCGGGCGGCGAGTACGGCACCACGCTCGACCTGCGCACGGTGCCGGGCCTCGACGAGCTGCTCGGGCCGAACCCCGCGGGACTGGGGCCGCACCTCGACCCCGTCCCGGCAGGGCTGACCGAGGCGGTGGGCCACGCCTTCGGGTCGGCCACCGGCCGGACCGGGACCGCTGCGGCGCTGGGCGCGCTCCTCACGGGAGCGCCACCCGGTGCCCGCGCGATCCTCGACGCGCTCGCCTGGGGTCCACCGGTCGGCGTCGTGCCGCCTGCGGGCACCCGCCCGCGGGACGCCGTGAACTGGCTGGTCACCGAGCATCTGCTGGTCCGGTCGGACGCCAGGCACGTCGTGCTGCCGCGCCTGGTCGGGCTGGCGCTCCGCGACGGGCGCACCCACCGCGAGCCGCGCACCCTGCCGCCCGAGCCGCGGGGCCGGGCGGTAGCCACCGCAACTGCCGACGCCGAGGCGGCGAGCGCAGCGCTCGAGCTCGTCCGGCGCGTGCGGCTGCTCCGGCAGTCGTGGGACGAGAGCCCGCCGTCGGTCCTCCGTACGGGTGGCCTGGGCGTGCGCGAGCTGCGCCGGGTCGCCGCCCAGCTGGAGACCGACGAGCGGGCGACGGCGTTCGTTGTCGAGGTCGCCGCGCTGGCCGGCCTCGTCCGGGACGACGGCGAGGCGCCGCCGTCGTACGTGCCGACCGTCACCGACTGGGATGACCTGGACGACGCCGCTCGCTGGGCGCGGCTCGTCGAGGCCTGGCTGGCCTCCCGGCGGGCACCGTGGCTCGTGGGCTCCCGTGACGACAAGGGGGCGCTCCGGGCGCCGCTGTCACCGGACCTGCAGCGGCCGTGGGTGCCCCGGCTGCGCAACGGCGTGCTGGGCGTGCTCGCGGCGGAGCCGACCGGTGACACCGTCCTCGCGCCCGCACCCGAGGACGTGGTCGAGGTGCTGACCTGGCACACGCCGCGCTCCGTGCCGCCCGCGACCGCCGTCGAGGGCCTGCTCATCGAGGCCGAGTGGCTGGGCGTGACGGGGGCCGGCGCGCTCTCGACTCCGGGCCGGGCGCTGCTCACGGAGGGGGACGATCCCGCGGAGGCGCTGCGCGCCGTCCTGCCCCACGAGGTGGACGAGATCCTGCTGCAGGGCGACCTGACGGGGATAGTCCCCGGCCGGCCGTCGCGCGGGCTCGCGCGGCTGCTGGAGCGGTCGACGGACATCGAGTCGCGGGGCGCCGCGACCACCGTGCGGTTCAGCCCGGCGTCCGTCACGCGGGCGCTCGACCAGGGCGAGACCGCTGACGGCATGCTCGACGAGCTCGCCCACCGCTCCCCCGTACCGGTCCCGCAGCCCCTGGAGTACCTGGTCCGGGACACCGCGCGCCGGCACGGCGCCGTGCGGGTGGGTACCGCGTCGTCCTACCTGCGGGCCGCCGACGCGACGGTGCTCGCCGGCCTCGAGCACGACCCGACGCTCGTGGGCCTCGGCCTGGTGCGGCTCGCGCCGACAGTGCTCGCGGCGTCCGTCCCCGCGGCGGCCCTGCACGAGGCGCTGCGGAAGCGTGGCCTGGTCTCGGCACTCGAAGGACCGGACGGGCGCGTGCTCGTCGCCCGCCGGGGCGTGACGGGCCGGGCGATGCCCGCTCCCAGGTCTGCGGCCGCCATCCGGATGGGCGCGGGCACGCCCTCCGAGGTCGTCGACCGCACCCCCGACCCGGAGGCGCTGGTCGCCGACCTGCGCGCCGTGGAGGAAGCGGCGCGCGCAGGCGCCCGGGCCCGGGCCGACGCCGCGGAGGTCGCGCGGTCGGTCTCGACGTCCGGCGGCGGCATCCCGCTGCGCGGGTACCGCGTCGTGAGCGCCGTGCCACCTCGGCCGGAGCCGTCGGCGGATCAGCCGCGGCCGGGTGCGCTGGAGCCGCTCGCGGCCGCCGACGCGCCGTCCCTGGACCGCCCGGTGACGACGGCCGCGGCCGTCGACGCGAGCGCCCTGGACGAGGACCCGGGAACACAGCACCCCGCTGACGGGTTGGCACTGCTGCGCGACGCGCTCCGCGACGGCACCACCGTGATCGTCGAGGTGGCCGGCCACACCGGCCGGCTGGAGCGCCGCGAGCTGAAGCCCCTGAACCTCGACGGCGGCCGGCTCCGTGCTCTCGACCCGGATCGAGAGGCCGAGCTGACGATCGCCGTCCACCGCATCGCGTCGGTCCTGCCGACGTCGTCCACGCCGTAGAACTGAGGGAGACCCCCATGCCCGACGGCCCGTTGATCGTGCAGAGCGACAAGACGCTCCTGCTGGAGGTCGACCACCCGGACGCCGAGAGGGCGCGACGCTCGATCGCGCCGTTCGCCGAGCTGGAGCGCGCGCCCGAGCACGTGCACACCTACCGCCTGACGGCGCTGGGCCTGTGGAACGCGCGCGCGGCCGGCCACGACGCGGAGCAGGTGGTGAGCACGCTCCTCGAGTTCAGCCGCTACCCGGTGCCGCACGCGCTGCTGGTCGACGTCGCCGAGACGATGGCCCGCTACGGGCGCCTCGTGCTGTCGCAGGACCCGGCCCACGGCCTCGTGCTGCGCACCACTGACCGGGCGGTCCTCGCGGAGGTGCTGAAGTCACGGCGCACGGCGGGCCTGGTCGGTGAGCGGCTGGACGAGTCGACGGTCCTGGTGCACCCCTCCGAGCGCGGCCACCTCAAGCAGGTGCTGCTCAAGCTCGGCTGGCCGGCCGAGGACCTCGCGGGCTACGTCGACGGCGAGAAGCACCCGATCGAGCTCAGCCCGGTCACCAAGCCGCGGACGGAGCACGAGAAGGCCAAGCCGTGGGAGATGCGGCCTTATCAGGCGCAGGCCGTCGACGGGTTCTGGCACGGCGGCTCCGGCGTCGTGGTGCTGCCCTGCGGCGCTGGCAAGACGATCGTCGGCGCGGGCGCCATGGCGAAGTCCGGGACGACGACGCTGATCCTGGTGACCAACACCGTGAGCGCGCGCCAGTGGCGCGACGAGCTGGTGCGGCGCACGAGCCTCACCGAGGACGAGATCGGCGAGTACTCCGGCGCCCGCAAGGAGATCAAGCCGGTCACCATCGCCACCTACCAGGTGCTGACCACCAAGCGGAAGGGCGTCTACACGCACCTCGAGCTGCTCGACGCCCGCGACTGGGGACTGGTCCTGTACGACGAGGTCCACCTGCTGCCGGCCCCGGTCTTCCGGATGACGGCGGACCTCCAGGCCCGGCGCCGCCTCGGCCTCACCGCCACCCTGGTGCGCGAGGACGGCCGCGAGGACGAGGTGTTCAGCCTGATCGGGCCCAAGCGGTTCGACGCGCCGTGGAAGGACATCGAGGCGCAGGGCTACATCGCGCCCGCCGACTGCGTGGAGGTGCGGCTCACGCTCCCGGAGAGCGAGCGCATGACGTACGCGACCGCCGAGATGGAGGACAAGTACCGGCTCGCCGCGTCGGCGTCGGGCAAGAAGAAGGTGGTGGAGCAGATAGTGGCGCGCCACCCCGACGACCAGGTGCTCATCATCGGGCAGTACATCGACCAGCTCGAGGAGCTGGCCGAGCACCTCGACGCGCCCATCATCACCGGGGCGACCACCAACAAGGAGCGGCAGCGGCTCTTCGGGGCGTTCCGCGAGGGCGAGATCTCACGCCTCGTCGTGAGCAAGGTCGCCAACTACTCGGTGGACCTGCCGGAGGCCTCGGTGGCGATCCAGGTGTCGGGTTCCTTCGGGTCGCGGCAGGAGGAGGCGCAGCGTCTCGGGCGCATCATGCGGCCCAAGGCGGACGGCCGCACGGCGCACTTCTACGCAGTGGTCGCGCGGGACACCGTCGACCAGGACTTCGCGGCGCACCGGCAGCGGTTCCTGGCCGAGCAGGGTTACGCCTACCGCATAGTCGACGCCGAGGACCTGGACGGGTCACCGGCGGATTCCGCGGCTTCCTGATGTCGGGGCGTGGGCTGGGCCCGCTGCTCAGCAGGGCCCTGACCAGGCTGTGAAAATGCGCTTCACGCTGGGCCTTTACCTGGGGATTCGTTGCAGATCTGCAACGTCACGCTCTCCGATTGCGTGGTCTTGAACCCGGGGTGACTATCAGGACGTGATCGAGTCCCCAGCAAGGCACGAGCATCAGCACGAACCCAGTACCCGGGCAGCCGGGGGCTGGGCGATCGTGGCCTTCGCAGGCCTTGTCGGTGTCGTGCTGGCGGCCACCTCCCAGGCCGCCAACGCCACGGTCACCATGCCGTCCGAGCCGATGCCGTCCGTCTCGCCGCGGCTGTCCGCGGCGACCCAGGCGCAGCTGATGTCGGACGTGCTCCCGGCGTCGCCGCCGATCACCCTCACCGACCAGGTGACGGACGGCGCCGACGTGCTCAGCGACGCCGAGCGCCAGGACGTCGACTCCGCCCTCGACCGGCTCGCCGACGAGTCGGACCTGCGCATGTTCGTCGTGTACATCGAGAGCTTCGACGGCACGGAGCCCGTGGACTGGGCCAACGCGAGCGCCAACCAGTCGGGCCTCGGCCCGGACGACCTCCTGCTGGCCGTCGCCACCGTCGACCACGAGTTCGGGCTGTCCGCCGACACCAACGTCCCCCTCACCACGGCGCAGCTGCGCTCCATCGACAACTCGGTGGCATCAGCGGTCGAGGACGAGCGCTGGGCACCTGCCGCGACGGACGCCGCCGACGCCGTCCGGCGGGCCGGCACCGCCGCGGCCGACCCGCTCCTCGTCGCCGGTATCGCGGTGGCCGGGGCGCTTGTGCTCGCCGCCCTCGGGTACGTCCTGTGGCGCTTCGTCCTCCCCCGGCTCCTGCCGCGCCTGACCCGGCTCACCGACCGCTCCACGGCGGCCGGCGGCCCGGCGCCGGACGAGCTCGCCGACCTGCCCGTCCCCGAGCTCGACCAGCGCGCGTCGGGCTCCCTGGTTCGCATCGACGACGCGCTCAAGACCTGCGAGCAGGAGCTCGGCTTCGCCCGCGCGGAGCTGGGCGCCGACGCGACGCGGGACTTCGAGCTGATCCTGGCGCGCGCCGCCGCCGACGTCCGGCAGGCCTTCGCGATCCGGCAGGAGCTGGACGTCGCCGCGCAGGCGGAGGACACGCAGGCAGACGGCGCCCCGGGGGCGGACCACCACGAGGCCGACGAGTACCGCCCGGTGCTCGGGGACGCCGAGCGGCGCGCGCGCCTGACCCGGGTCATCGCGCTGTGCGAGAGCGCCGCCGACACGCTCGACGCCCGCACCCGGGCATTCGACGACCTGCGCCGCCTGCAGCAGCGCACGCCCGAGCTGCTGGCCGACGTCGTCGCCAGGGAGCCGGAGGTCACCGACCGGGTGGCCGCGACGCGCGCGACCCTCGAGCGGCTCGCCGGACGGTACCCGGCGGACACGCTGGCGATGGTCTCGGGCAACCCCGAGCAGGCCGAGCTGCTGCTGGTCAATGCCAAGGCGGCGGTGTCCGCCGGGCGCTCCGCCCTGGAGGGCGGGCAGAAGGCGGTCGCCGTCGCGCACGCGAGGGGCGCGCAGAACGCGCTCGGCCAGGCGGTCATGCTGCTCGACGCCGTCGACGCCACCGCAGCGCACCTCGACCGGGCGGCAGGGCGGCTCGACAAGGCGATAGCGTCGCTGACCCAGGACGTGGTCGCCGCCCGGTCCGTCGAGGGCGACTTCCGGGTGACCCTCGCACGCACCGCCGCGCAGGCCTCGCTCAAGCACGTCGAGGTCACGCGGGAGGGCGGCGACCCGCTCGCCGGGCTGCAGCGCATCGCGGCCGCGGAGGCCGCGCTGGACGCCGCCCTCGCCGGGACCCGGGACTTCACGGAGGTCGCGGCCCGGGCGTCCGCTCTGCTGCGGGACACCCTCGGCCGGGTCGACGAGCAGCTCCGGCAGACCGCCGACTTCGTCGCCACGCGCCGCGGCGCCGTCGGCTCGCCCGCACGGACGCGGCTCGCAGAGGCGAGAAGGCTGACCGACGCCGCCCGCTCGCTCCAGCCGATCGACCCCGCCGCGGCACTCGGGGAGGCGCAGCGCGCGAGCAAGCTCGTGCAGGAGGCCGCGCGGCTCGCCCGCGAGGACGCGGACGCCGTCATGATCGCAGCCGAGGCGAAGCACGACGCGAACGGCTCGGACGAGAACGGCCCCATCACGGGCGGCATGATGCTCGGCGGCATCCTGCTCGACCCCAAGGTCGTGCGGTCACGCAGGCACGCCGCTACCGCACGGATCGGCGGCGGGTTCGGCGGCGGTGGTTTCGGCGGCGGGCGACCCGCGACGCTCCGGAAGCTCGGCACGGTCCGCGCCTGGTGGCCAACGCCGGTGAAGTAAAGCGTCACACGTCACATTTCGGGCGGGCATCAGGCCAGGACTTCGGGAGTACTTTTTGACCTGCCGGTCTCCTGGCCCCGGGTGATCGGATGATCCCCACGAGAGGTACCTCCATGAAGAAGCTCGCCCTGCCCGCCCTCCTGCTCCTCGCCCCGCTGCTCGCGTCCTGCGCGGCGGGCGGTTCCCCCGGTGCGGCCGCGTCGTCAGCCCCGCCGCCGGCCGAGCACGCCGCCGGTGAGGTGCACTGGTCGTACGACGGCGAGGAGGGCCCGGCCGAGTGGGGCCACCTCGCCAAGGACTTCGCGGAGTGCGAGGCCGGCGACGCGCAGTCGCCCATCGACCTGCCCGACCACGCCGAGACGAAGCTGTCGGAGCACCCGAAGATCTCGTCGTCGCCCACCGTCGGTGAGTCGGTCGACACCGGCCACACGATCCAGCTCGTGCCCGACGGCGACGCGTCCGAGATCGAGTGGAAGGACAACGAGTTCGACCTGGCCCAGGTGCACTTCCACATGCCGTCGGAGCACACCGTCGAGGGCAAGGCGCTGGACGCCGAGTTCCACTTCGTCCACACCACCGAGGACGGGCAGGTGCTCGTCCTCGGCGTCCTCGCCCAGCAGGGCGACGAGAACGACGCCTGGCAGCCGTTCATCGACGGCGCGGCCGAGCCGGGCTCTGACGAGCTGCCGATCGACGTCACCGCGATGCTGCCGACGGACCCGACGTTCGAGGAGTACGCGGGCAGCCTGACGACGCCGCCGTGCACCGAGGGCGTCGACTGGGTCGTCTACCACGAGCCCATAGAACTCTCGGCGGAGCAGATAGCCGTCCTCAAGCAGACCTACGACAACAACGCCCGCCCGATCCAGCCGCAGGGCGACCGCGAGGCCTACGAGGGCACGATCACGGTGAGCCAGGACTGACTGATGCGGGATATGTCGAAGTAGAGCGCTCGTCCGAGTCTCCCGGCATGTGCCAGGGAGACTCGGACGAGCGCTCTACTTCGACATATCCCGCATCCGGACCCCGCTACAGATAGCGGAGCGGGTCGAACTCTTCGATCGGGATGATCCGGACGCGCGGCAGCATCGTCGTGAAGGCGTCGGCATCGGCTTCCAGGTCGTACATGACCAGGCCGCGCTGCTCCAGCTCCGTGAACCGGGCGTTGACGAACTCGCGGAAGCCGAGCAGGCCCACCCGCCGGTCGTCGTCGTCGAGCAGCGCCTCGATCTGCGGCAGGAAGTCGCCGTCGTGGCTCGCGAGCAGCACGTCGCCGGGACGGTCCATCAGCGCGTCGAGCGTGCGCTGGATACCGACGTCGACGACCTTCTCGGAACCCTGCGCCGCAAGCGGGATGGGCTTGTAGCCCATCGCGAGCAGCGCCTGCACGAACGGCATGGGCATCTGGCCGGACGTCGCGTTCAGGAAGAAGAGCGGCACGACCTCCTGCGACCACACCTTCTCCGCGAAGGCGGAGATGCGGTCCCAGCGGGGACGCTCCTCGGGTGCGGGACGGCGGTTCAGCACGTTCATGCCGAGCGTGGCGTCGATGTTCTCACCGTCGACGATGAGATACGTGCGCCGGGGCGTCTGCCCTGGAACCTGCGGGAACGGTGCTGACATGCCCCCCAGCCTAGCGGCGTGGCAGGTGGCGGGCCCTACGTGTCACCCCTCCGGTGCCCGGGCGATTTCCCGGGCGAATCTCAGGCATCGTCCAGGAACCAGCCGCACACTGGAAGCATGGCTACTCCTGAAGCGCGTCTCGTCGTGGTCGACGACGAACCGAACATTCGCGAGCTCCTGTCCACCTCCCTGCGCTTCGCGGGCTTCGAGGTGCATGCGGCAGCGGACGGCAACGGCGCACTTCAGCTCGTCCGCGACGTCGAGCCCGATCTCGTGGTGCTCGACGTCATGCTCCCCGACATGGACGGCTTCACCGTGACCCGCCGCATGCGGGCGACCGGCAGGCACACCCCCGTCGTCTTCCTGACGGCGAAGGACGACACGCAGGACAAGGTGCAGGGCCTCACCGTCGGCGGCGACGACTACGTGACCAAGCCCTTCAGCCTCGAAGAGGTGGTGGCCCGGATCCGCGCGGTGCTGCGCCGCACCGGTGTGCCCGCCCCCGAGGAGGAGGCGGTGCTGCACGTCGGGGACCTGGAGATGGACGAGGACTCGCACGAGGTGCGCCGCGCCGGCGTCGAGGTGGAGCTGTCCCCCACCGAGTTCAAGCTGCTGCGCTACCTCATGCTCAACTCCGGCCGCGTCCTGTCCAAGGCGCAGATCCTGGACCACGTGTGGCAGTACGACTGGGGCGGCGACGCGAACATCGTCGAGTCCTACATCTCCTACCTGCGGCGCAAGATCGACACCCTGGAGATCGACGGCGAGACGCTGCCGCCACTGATCCACACGAAGCGCGGAGTGGGGTATCTGCTCCGCGCTCCGCAGCCCGCCCGTGCTTGAGCGCGTCAAGGAGCGCCTGTCCGGCATCCCGCTGCGCGCCCGGCTGGTCGCGATCATCTCGCTGCTGCTCGCGGCGGGGCTGGGTATCGCGGCAGTCGCGACGACGACGGTGGTGTCCAACTTTCTCGTCCAGCAGGTCGACCTCGAGCTCCGCACCGCGTCGGTCGACCTGAACCCGATCCTTGAGACACTCCAGTCGGACATCCCCCAAGCACTGCCCAGCGACTACTACGTACAGATCACCTACGAGAACGGCCACGTCAAGGGACTCGGCACCGAGGCGGCGAGACGTTTCGGTAAACCCGACCTGCCCACCATGACGTTGGAGGAGGCCAAGCAGAGCAACCGCAACCCCTTCACCGTGCGCGCCGTGACAGACGCCGCGGGGAGCGAGAGCTGGCGTGTGGTCGCTCTCCCCGTGACGCTGTTGGCGACCGGCGAGCCGGCCGTCGTCCAGGTGTCACTGCCCCTGGTCGGCATGGACAAGACCGTCTCGATCCTGACCCGCACCCTGATCCTGTCCGGCCTGGGCATCGTGCTGCTCGGCGGCCTCACCGCCTGGGTGCTCGTGGAGCGGTCGCTCCGGTCGCTCCGGTCCGTCGAGCACACCGCTGCCCAGATCGCGGCGGGTGACCTCTCGCAGCGCGTCCCCGAGGCCCCCGCCGGCACGGAGATGGGCTCCCTCGCGGCGTCGCTCAACGCGATGCTGACGCAGATCGAGCGGGCCTTCGCCGCGCAGGAGGCCTCCGAGGTGCGGATGCGCCAGTTCGTCTCGGACGCGTCCCACGAGCTGCGCACTCCGGTCGCGACCATCCGCGGGTACGGCGAGCTGTACCGGATGGGCGCCCTGGACAGCACGGAGAAGGTCGACGACACGATGCTCCGCATCGAGGACGCCGCGCGCCGCATGGGCACGCTGGTGAACGACCTGCTGGTGCTCGCCCGGCTCGACGAGGGCCGACCGATAGCCCGGGCCGACGTCGACCTGGTCGCCCTCGCACGCGACTCCGTCCAGGACCTGCACGCCCTCGACCCGACGCGAGAGGTGTCCCTGGTACCGCTCGACGCGGCCGCCGCCCCGGACGACCCGGCAGGCAAGATGCCCGACACCCTGGTCGTGGAGGGCGACAGCGACCGCCTGCGGCAGGTGGTCACCAACCTCATCGGCAACGTCGCGCGGCACACGCCCGCGGGTACGCCCGCGGAGATCGCGCTCGGCGTGCGGAAGGACGACGGCGTGGCGGTGCTCGAGGTGCGCGACCACGGCCCCGGCCTCAGCGAGGAGCAGGGCCGCAGGATCTTCGAGCGGTTCTACCGCGCGGACTCGTCCCGCACCCGCGAGTCCGGCGGCTCGGGGCTCGGCATGGCGATCGTCGCGGCGATCGTGGGCACGCACGGTGGGCACGTCGAGGTCGTGCCGACCGACGGCGGCGGCCTCACCGTCCAGGTCGCCCTCCCGACCGGAGACACCCCCGAAGTGTCAGACACCCAGGTCACCCCGGTGCCCTGAGCTTCTGACAGGTGCCGTGACCAGCATCCAAGACGGTAGTAGCCGCCACTGACCCAATCGGTAATAGGCTGGCGGTGCAGTGACCGACATCGACCGTTAGGCAGAACTCACATGGGCGTGCTCACGTCTGACGCGCCGCAGTGGTTGCTCACGTCTTTCGTCCGCAGTGCGCTGGGCGCGGGGGCCACGGCGGGGACCGAGGCAATCGAGGAAGTCGGTCAGGCCCTCCTCGGCCGCTGGGCTGACGAGCACCGGGCCTTTCACAACCTGCGCCACCTCGCCGCCGTCCTGCACCGGGTGGACCAGCTCGCCGAGGAGACGCACGAGCCCGACCTGGTGCGCCTCGCCGCCTGGTACCACGGCGCGGTGTTCAACGCCGAGAAGAAGGTGGCCGAGGCCTCGCAGGGCGGCGAGCAGACCACCGCCTCCGCGATCCTGGCCCACGACGAGCTGACCGGCCTCGGGGTGCCCGAGCGCGCGGGGGCCCGGGTCGCCGACCTGGTCAACGCCATAGTCCGGCACGCGCCGAACCCCACCGACTTCGACGCCGCGGTGCTGAACGACGCCGACCTCGCGATGCTCGCCGCCGAGCCCCAGCGCTACAAGGAGTACAAGGCGGCGGTGCGTGCGGAGTACGCGCACATCCCGATCGAGGACTACCTCAGGGCGCGGATCCGGGTCATCGAGCGGCTGCTCGCCCGCAAGTCGCTGTTCCTGAGCCCGATGGGTGCCGCGTGGGAGGAGCCCGCGCGGCAGAACCTCGACATGGAGCTGCACCGGCTGCGCAAGGAGCAGTCGAAGCTCGACACCGTCTGAGCCGGACCCTCCCGACGGCCGCGCAGCGGTCCGAGCACGACCACACCTCCGGCTGGGGCACGCCTATGCACAGCCGGCCCCGGACACGCCCCGCCGTCGGGCCGCACGTACCTACCGTCGGACGGACGACGCCGGACGGACCGGCGCGCGGGAGGGGAACACCATGCGGTTCGAGGTCGACAGCGACCAGGTGGAACAGGCGGGCGCGGCAGTGGCGGGCTCGGTGGCGGCCGTGCGGACGGAGGTGGGGGCGCTGATGCGTAATCTCGACGCCCTGCAGGCGACCTGGCACGGTCCGGCGGCCGCCGCGTTCGGCGGCACCGTAGCGCAGTGGCGCGGCGCCCAGGCGCAGGTGGAGGGCGCCCTGGACGCGATCCAGGCGGCCCTGGCGGCCGCTGCGCGCACCTATGCGGAGGCGGAGGCGGCAGCCGTTCGCATGTTCTCCTGACACCTTCTCGAAATGGCCGACGCCGGCCGGTCGCCCTCCGTGGGGAGGGTGACCGACCGGCGTCGGACAGGGTGCCCGGGCCGGGGCCCGGGCGGGTCAGGCAGGACTCAGAAGTCCATTCCGCCCATGCCACCGGTCGGGTCGCCGCCCTGGGCGCCCGCGGGCTCCGGCTTGTCGGCGACGACTGCCTCGGTGGTGAGGAACAGCGCGGCGATCGAGGCCGCGTTCTGCAGAGCAGAACGGGTCACCTTGACCGGGTCGTTCACGCCCGCGGCGAGCAGGTCCTCGTACACACCGGTCGCGGCGTTGAGGCCCTGACCGGCGGGGAGGTTGCGCACCTTCTCCGCGACGACGCCACCCTCGAGGCCGGCGTTGATGGCGATCTGCTTGAGCGGCGCGTCGATGGCGGCACGAACGATCGAGGCACCGATCGCCTCGTCGCCCTCGAGCTCCAGCTTGGCGAACGCGACGGCACCGGCCTGGATGAGGGCCACGCCACCACCGGCGACGATGCCCTCCTCGACGGCAGCCTTCGCGTTGCGGACGGCATCCTCGATGCGGTGCTTGCGCTCCTTGAGCTCGACCTCGGTGGCCGCGCCGGCCTTGATGACGGCGACGCCACCGGCCAGCTTGGCGAGGCGCTCCTGCAGCTTCTCGCGGTCGTAGTCCGAGTCGGACTTGTCGATCTCGCTGCGGATCTGGTTCACGCGACCGGCGATGAGGTCGGCCTCGCCGGCACCCTCGACGATCGTGGTCTCGTCCTTGGTGACGACGACCTTGCGCGCCTGGCCGAGCTCCTCGAGCGTCGCGTTCTCCAGCTTGAGGCCCACCGTCTCGGTGATGACCTGGCCGCCGGTGAGGATCGCGATGTCCTGCAGCATGGCCTTGCGGCGGTCGCCGAAGCCCGGAGCCTTGACGGCGACGGACTTGAAGGTGCCACGGATCTTGTTCAGCACCAGGGTCGCGAGGGCCTCGCCCTCGACGTCCTCGGCGATGATGAGGAGCGACTTGCCCGACTTCATGACCTGGTCGAGCAGCGGCAGCATGTCCTTGACGTTCGAGATCTTCGACTCGACGATCAGGACGTACGGGTCCTCGAGCACGGCCTCCTGGCGCTCGGGGTCCGTCTCGAAGTAGCGCGCGAGGAAGCCCTTGTCGAAGCGCATACCCTCGGTGAGCTCGAGCTCGAGGCCGAAGGTGTTCGACTCCTCGACGGTGATGACGCCTTCCTTGCCCACCTTGTCGAGGGCCTCGGCGATGAGCTCGCCGATCGCCGGGTCACCGGCCGAGATCGCGGCCGTGGCGGCGATCTCTTCCTTGGTCTCGATGTCCTTGGCGGCGTTCAGCAGCTGCTCGGTGACGGCCTCGACGGCCTTCTCGATGCCCCGCTTGATGGCGATCGGGTTGGCGCCGGCGGCAACGACACGCAGGCCCTCCTTCACGAGCGCCTGGGCGAGCACGGTGGCGGTGGTGGTGCCGTCACCCGCGACGTCGTCAGTCTTCTTGGCGACCTCCTTGACGAGCTCGGCGCCGATCCGCTCGAACGGGTCCTCGAGCTCGATCTCCTTGGCGATGGAGACACCGTCGTTCGTGATCGTGGGGGCGCCCCACTTCTTGTCAAGAACAACGTTGCGGCCCTTCGGGCCGAGCGTGACCTTCACCGTGTCGGCGAGCTGGTTGAGCCCGCGCTCCATGCTTCGACGAGCGACCTCGTCGAACGCGATGATCTTGGCCATGGGGATGAATCCTCCGCTGGTGGCTTGTCCAGGCCGGCCGGTGCCCGCGACGGACGGCCTGCCGTCCCGGCGATCATGTCTCGCCGTGACCGGAGGCCTCACCATTCGACCCTTGCTGTCACTCTCGAACGGAGAGTGCTAAGACATTATTGGCACTCGGACCATGAGAGTGCAAGGCGCGTCCGGGTCAGGTGGGTCACGGGCGGAGGTCCGGCAGCGAGCGGACGTCGAACTCCCGCAGCAGCGCCCGGCGGGCGGCGTGCCAGCCGCCCATCCCGTGCACGCCCGGCCCCGGCGGGGTCGAGGCGGAGCACAGGTACAGCCCCTCGGCGACCTGGTAGGGATCGGGCGCGAGCGTGGGGCGCGCGACCATCTGCCACATCGTGGCCGCCCCCGCGGAGATGTCGCCACCCGGGTAGTTCTGGTTGTGGTGCTCCATCTGCGCGGCGGGTATGCACCGCGAGCCGACGACGACGTCGCGGAAGCCGGGCGCGAACCGCTCGATCTGCCTGGTCACCGCCTCCGTGACGTCCTGCGTGGACCCAGCGGGCACGTGCGCGTACGTCCACAGGGGCCGGGCGGGACCGCGCGGCCGGCTCGGGTCGGCGACGCTCGGGTCGCTGACCAGGACCACCGGGTGGTCGGCGTGCAGCCCGTGCGCGACGCTGTCCTCCGCGGCCACCAGCTCGGCCCGCGTCCCGCCGACATGCACGGTGGAGGCGCGCCCGACGTCGGGCACCCGCCAGGGGACCGGGCCGTCGAGGACGAAGTCGACCTTGGCCGCCGCGTTCCCGTACCGGAACCGCCGCAGGGCCGCGCGGCGCCCCGGCCGGACCCGGTCCCCCGCGATCCGGAGCAGGGTGCTGGGCGTGGTGTCGAAGAAGACGGCGCGCGCGGGCGGCAGGTCTGACCAGCTCGTGACCCGGCGGCCGGTCTCGACGGTTCCTCCGTGCGCCTCCAGGTCGCGGACCATCGCGTTCACTATCGCCTGGGAGCCCCCGACCGGGATCGCCCAGCCGCCGTCGGCGTGTGCGAGCGCCGCGAGAAGCAGGGCCGTCCCCGCGCCCCCGAGCGACGGGAGCGGGGTGATGTTGTGCGCCGCGACGCCGGTGAGCAGCGCCTTGGCCTCGTCCGTGAGGAACCTGCGGTCCCAGCGGGGCCCGCCCTGCTCGAGGAGCGCGGTGCCGAACCGCAGACCGGGCCGGACCATCGAGGCGAGGGCCCGCACGGGCGGCGTGTGCCCGCCGGAACCCGGCACGCCCTCCGCCATGCCGTGCACCGTCCGCTTGTCGCCCAGGGCGAGCGCCGTGACCTGCCGCCAGTGGGCGGCGAGCGGGCCCAGCAGGTCGCTCCAGGCGTCGCCGTCGGGCCCGAGCCGGTCAGCCGTTCGGGCCAGGTCGCGGAAGGCGATGCCCGCGCGGTCGCCGTCGAGCGGATGCGCGTAGGCGACCTCAGGTGCGACGAGCTCGACGCCACGTGCGGAGAGATCGAAGGACCGGAAGAACGGCGACGCCCAGGCCATGGGGTGCACGGCGGAGCAGAGGTCGAACAACATGCCGTCCGCGAGCTCGGGGATCGCGACGGTACGGGCGCCACCGCCGATCGTCGGCTGGGCCTCGAGGACCCGGACGCCTAGCCCCGCGCGGGCGAGCGTCACCGCGGCCGCCAGGCCGTTGGGTCCTGAACCCACTACAACCGCGTCGAGCAGGGTCATTCCCCCATCGAATCACGGTATCGGGCCGGACGGCCGATGGCGGGGCAGTCCTACCGGTCGAGGCTCGCCTGGCGGGGACCAGGTGCCAGAACGAGCAGCCGCGGTACGGGCGGCTGCTCGGCGGCGTCGGGCATCATCGTCCGGCTGCGCAGTAACGACGGTCGTCTTCGACCGTCCAGATCGGACGCCGGGGTCTGGGTCCCGGCGGTCCTGGGGGGCGGCGGGCGACGGGCGGGCCCTTCCCGCCCGTCGTCCCATCGAATCAGAGTGGACGAACCTGCTCTGCCTGCGGGCCCTTCTGTCCCTGCCCCACCTCGAATTCCACTTCCTGCCCCTCGTCGAGGGACCGGTAGCCATCGGACTGGATCGCGCTGTAGTGAACAAAAAGGTCCTGGCCGCCGGCAGTCGGGGTAATAAAGCCATACCCCTTCTCGGCGTTGAACCACTTGACGGTGCCCTGGGCCATGCGTAGTTCTCCTTGTACCTCTGCACGGGACACTCGGTCGACCCGTGGTGGTTCGAGCCTAGTGGTCCGGCTCACACCAGGGAACCCTCTATGTCCCGTATGAGGTATTAAGCGGATGGCGAACGGGCAGGTCAGAGCCTTGAGGCGCCGCCCGGGCAGGCGGATATCAATCTCGTGGTACGAGCCGGACGGAGAATCGGCCACACTCCGGCCCTTCCCGGGAGCCGACCAGTGGTTGACCGAAAGCCGACGACAACGCTGCCATCGGCACGCTCACCTGGCGGCGCCGTCAGCCTGCCGGTGCCGTGAACAGGAACACCCAGACGGCCTGGGGGGAGCTCGTCACGGCGTCGTTCATGACGACGTTGGCCTCCGGGATGCCCAGGATCGCGGCGGCCGCCTTGGCCTCCTTGTCGCGCCCCTCGCCGTACCAGACGGCGTTGGTGCCGGCCGCTGTGACGGCCGAGAGGTCTGCCTCCGGGGGCGTCGCGGTGGCTTCCGACCCACCGAGACCGCCGGCGACGAGACTGTCGCTGGAAGCGCCTGCGAGGCCCTGGACGGTCCCGAGGTTGTACACCATGTACTTCGCGGCAGGATCGGCCGCAGCGACCAGATCTGCCACGTTCGGCTCTGACGCCTCTGCCGACGGCGACGCGCTCGGCGAAGCGCTCGGCGCCGAGGCCGAGGGGGAACCGGACGCCGACACCGAAGGCGACGCGCCACCCTGCGCCTCTGCAGGGTCGTCACCTCCGGACAGCAGCGTGATGCCGCCCCACGCCACGGCGGCGCACACTACAGCGACCAGCAGGAACGGCCAGGCCGAGCTCCAACCGCTTCGCGGTGCACGGTGCACACCCACAGGTGCGCCCCCGGGGACAGCGACGTCGAACTCGTCGGGCGGGTAGGGGTAGCCACTCTTCGTCACGGCAGAGAGAGTAGCGGGTCGTTGTGTCGGATCGGTGCCCGCTCAGTGGTTCTCATCGGCCAACCGTCGTGCAGAGCGTCCTCGCTGGCGGGTCGATCGGACCCTGCGCAGGCGTTTGACCAGCATCGGGTCGTGCTCGAGGGCGGCTGGAGTGTCGATCAGCGCGTTCAAAACCTGGTAGTAGCGCGTAGCCGTCAGATCGAAGAGTTCCCGTGCCGCCTCCTCTTTGGCGCCCGCATACTTCCACCAGCGGCGCTCGAACGCGAGAATCTCCCGGTCGCGGTCCGAGAGCTTGTTCTCGGCACCGTTGACCCGCTCGACATCAGGGCTGCCGGCCTCGGGAGCCAGCACCTCGCTCATCGGCTCACCGCGTACCCGAAGGACGTGACTGTTCTTCACTCTTCCCCTTTCACAGTGTCAACACGCCGGCCCGCCCCTCGACGCCGAACCGGGACCTCCCTGGCCGCCCCTACGGGAGGCGCCAGTCGACCGGCTGCGCACCCTGCTGCTCGAGCAGCGCGTTGGCCCGCGAGAACGGCTTCGACCCGAAGAATCCGTTGCGCGCCGACAGCGGCGACGGGTGCGCGCTCTCGACGATCGGCACGTCCCCGAGCCACGGCTTCAGGTTGCGCGCCTTCGCGCCCCACAGGATCGCCACGAGCGGTCCGCCCCGCGCCACGAGCGCACGGATCGCCGCCTCCGTGATCTCCTCCCAGCCCTTGCCCGCGTGGGAGTCGGAGGCGCCGGGCCTGCAGGTGAGGGTCCTGTTCAGCAGCATGACCCCCTGATCGGCCCACGGCCGCAGGTCGCCGTTCGACGGGAGCGGGACGCCGAGGTCGTCCTGCATCTCCTTGTAGATGTTCACCAGCGACCGCGGCACGGGCCGCACCTCCGGCTGCACCGAGAACGACAGCCCCATGGCGTGGCCCGGCGTCGGATACGGGTCCTGCCCCACGATGAGCACGCGCACGTCCGCGAGCGGCCGCTTGAACGCCGCGAGGACGTTCTCTCCTGCGGGCACGTAGGTGCGCCCCTGGGCGACCTCGGCGCGCAGGAAGTCACCCATCGCGTGGATACGCGGTTCGACGTCTGCCAGTGCCTCCGCCCAGTCCGGTGCAACTACCTGCGACAACGGGGGCGGGCCCGAGGCGGCAGCGGCGTCGACAGGGGGCGTCGGGTTCACGATGGTCTCCACGTCCAGGAGGTTACCGGCACCCTCCGACACTGCCAGTTTGTGCTGCCCGTCACACCCCCGGGCCAGCGAGTTCCCCGGTCCAAGCGGAAGAATGGGCGCTGTGAGCGCCACGACGACCCCAGACCCGGAAGGCCAGTCCCCCGACCTCCCTACCGCCGCACCCGTCCGCTGGGCGCGGTACGTCGCCATGGGCGACTCCTTCTCGGAGGGCCTGTGGGACCCGTACCCCGACGCCCCGGACATCCAGCGCGGCTGGGCCGACAACCTCGCCGCCATCCTCTCGGCACGCCGGATCGCCGCGGGTGAGGCGCCGCTCGAGTACGCGAACCTCGCGATCCGTGGCCGCAAGCTGCGCCCGATCATCGCCGAGCAGCTGGACGTCACCATCGAGGCCCAGCCGGACCTCGTATCCCTGGTGGGTGGCGGCAACGACATCCTGCGCGCCTCGGCCGACATCGACGCGATCTCGAGCGCCCTGGAGGACGCCGTCGTCGCGCTCCGGGCGACCGGTGCCGACGTCCTGATGGGAACGGGGTTCAAGGCCGGCGCCGCCCTGAGCTGGACCAACGGCCGCGTGGGCGCCTTCAATGCGAACGTCTGGTCCATCGCCCGCCGGACCGGCGCGCACGTCCTGGACCTGTGGGGCATGCGGGCGCTGGGCGACCTGCGCCTCTGGTCCGACGACCGCATCCACCTCACCCCGGAGGGCCACCAGCGGGTGGCGAACGCGGCGCTGGACGCGCTCGGCCTCGAGCCGGACGACGCCGCCTACGACACCCCGCTTGACGCCGCCCCGCCCGCAGCCTTCCGCGAGACGGCGAGCGCCAACGCGGCATGGATGCGCCAGCACGTGGGTCCGTGGATCAGGCGCCGCCTGACGGGCACCTCCAGCGGCGACGGCCGCACCGCGAAATGGCCGACGCCGCAGCAGTGGCCGCGGGCGTAATCGCACGTCTGGCCGTATGATCGGCGGGTGAATCTCTGAGGCTCTCCGGTGTTCGCACCGGGGAGCCTCCGCCGTTCCGGACGACGTCCGTTCGGTGAGTAACTTAACATTCTAGATAGTACAGTTGTAGCCATGACGATGAGCCCGCCGGTCGACGCTCCCGTGTCGCTGCTCGGCCCCCGACGGCGTTGGACGCTCCTGGTGACGGTAGGCGCAGGCCTGCTGCTGATCACCCTGGACAACTCGATCCTGTACACGGCGCTGCCGACCCTCACCCGGGAGCTCGACGCGAGCTGGACCGAGAGCCTCTGGATCATCAACGCGTACCCGCTGGTGATGACCGGCCTTCTGCTGGGCACGGGAACGCTTGGCGACCGGTTCGGCCACCGGCTCATGTTCCTGGCAGGCCTCGCCGTGTTCGGGCTCGCCTCCTTCCTGGCGGCCACGGCACCCACCCCTGAGGTCCTGATCGCCGCGCGCGGCCTGCTGGCCGTCGGCGCGGCGGCGATGATGCCTGCCACGCTCGCCCTGATCCGGGTGGCCTTCGTCAACGAGCGTGAGCGCAACATCGCGATCAGCGTGTGGGGCAGCCTCTCGGTGGTGGGCGGCGCGCTCGGACCGATCGTCGGCGGCGCGCTGCTCGAGCACTTCACCTGGGGCTCGATCTTCCTGATCAACGTGCCGGTAGTCCTCGTCGCCCTCGTCCTCGGAGTCGCCGTCGCCCCGCAGGACGAGCCGCACCCCGGCACGAAGTGGGACTTCATCTCCTCGGTGCAGGCCCTGGTCACGCTGATCGGCCTCGTGGTGCTGATCAAGGAGGTGGTCAAGATCGACCGCTCGGACACGGTGCTGCTCAGCGCGGCGCTGGCGACGGTCGTCGGCTGGTGGCTCTTCGTCCGCCGGCAGCGGCGTCTGCCGTTCCCGCTGCTGGACCTGTCGATCTTCCGCAACGCCGCGTTCGCCTCGGGCGTGCTGGCCGCGGCGTTCGCCATGTTCGCCATGGGCGGCCTGCAGCTGGCCACCACCCAGCGGTTCCAGCTCGTGGCGGGTTTCTCGCCCCTGGAGTCGGGACTGCTCGTGGCCGCCGTCGCGATCGGCTCCCTGCCGTCGTCGATCCTCGGTGGTGCCTTCCTGCACGTCGTCGGCCTGCGGTTCCTGATCGGCGGCGGCCTCGGCGTGGGCGCCGTCGGTGTGACCTGGACCCTGGTCGCCGTCCCCCACGGGACGGGGTGGCTGCTCGGCGGCCTGCTCGTCACGGGCGTCGGGCTGGGTGCGGCGATGTCCGTGGCCTCGACGGCGATCATCGGGAACGTGCCCGCCCGGCGGGCAGGCATGGCCTCCTCGGTGGAAGAGGTCTCCTACGAGTTCGGCAGCCTCGCCGCGGTCGCGCTGCTCGGCTCGCTGCTGACCACCATCTACACCCTGACCGTCCGTCTGCCGGTCGGCGCCCCGACCGAGGCCCGCCGGTCCCTGACCGACGCCCTGGCCGCACCGGGCAGCGGGCCCGAGGTCCTCGACGCCGCGTTCCGCGCGTTCGGCAACAGCTACTCGACGGTCATGGTGGTCTGCGCGGGGGTCCTCACGGTCGGCGCGATCATCACGACCGCGCTGCTCCGCGCCTACGGGCCCGGATCGGCGTCCTCCGCCTACGGCTCCGGCCACTGACGCCCCGAGCATCCCGGAGACCCCCGTGCGACCGAGCAACCGCGACCGCATCCTCGACGCCGCCGTCCGCGTCATCCAGCGTGAGGGCGTCACCGCCGTCACCTTCGACTCCGTGGCGGCCGAGGCAGACCTGACGCGCGGCGGGATCATGTACCACTTCCCGTCCCGCGACAACCTGCTCGTCGCCATCCACCAGCACCTCGCTGACAGCTGGGAGGCGTCCCTCCTGGCCGAAGCAGGCAGACCCGTCGACGAGCTCACCGCCGACGAGCGCCTGTCCGCCTATATCCGCGTGAACGCCCGGTCCTCGACCCGCGCCGAGCTGCAGCTCATGCTGGAGTCGGCCACGCACCCCGAGTGGGTAGCACCGTGGAACGGCGTCCTGGAGCGCTGGGCGCCCGTTCCCACCGACGTCGGGACCGACGCCGCGGCCATGGCCCGGCTCGTCACCAGGCTCGCTGCTGACGGGCTGTGGCTGTTCGAGGCGCTCGCCTACCGCGAGCTGCCGGAGGCGCAGCGCCGCGCGGTGGCGGAGCATCTGGTGCGAACGCTCGCCGGCTGACTGGCGCACGACCGAGGTCTCCTGAGTTCGGTCGCTTGCTTCCCGCGCGAAGCGAGATCGGTCCCTTGATGCGAGATCGGTCGGTTGAATGACCGATCTCGTACCAACGGACCGAAGTCGCTGAATTCGGTCAATTGCAGTCGTGAGACTCAGCGTGGTCGGCGTGCGTAGTCAGGCACTTTGTCAGGCCAAGCCTGGTTCGCTGGTCCGGGAACGACAGCAGGCCAGCACCGGAACGGCACTGACCTGCTGTGTTGCGTGGAGCCGCCTGTCGGGTTCGAACCGACGACCTTCCGCTTACCGGACGGTCGTTCCCGTCGGATAACCGCCGGGTCTCGACCGTTGCCAATCAGTGCAGCGCCTAGGCCAACGCCAGTGCTGTAGAGATACGTACATGCCCGTTGGTTGCCGCTCATTCCGCCGGGTTACCGCCGGGAACCTTGCCAAGGCAGCGGCGAAGGCCTCGGCCCATGTCACACACCGCGGATACGTTCGGCGCATGAGCCTCGCAGACCTGACGGACCCGGAAGCCGTGAACAACGCGATCACTGAGTTCGACGCCCTCGGACGAGACGCGTTCCTCGCCAAGTACGGCTTCAAGCCGGCCAAGAACTACTTCATCGTGGTCGACGGCAAGCGGTACGACTCGAAGGCCATCACAGGAGTAGCCCACCAGTACCAGACCGGTGCTCTCATGACACCTGACATGTTCTCAGGCGGAGAGAGCACGGTGGCGAACCGCCTCAACAAGCTCGGCTTCGAGGTCACCCGTCCCACGATGCCTCCGAACTGGTCCATCGATGAGTTGATGCTGGCACTCGACCTCTACCTACTTGTCCGTGAACAGGGCCGCGGCGGCTTCGCTGCGAAGGTCGCGGCACTCAGCGAGGAACTGCGCTCGCTCCGCGTCTTTCCGGAGGCTGTCAGGTCGAACCCCGCGTTCCGCAACACTTCGAGCGTGGCGCTCAAGCTCGACAACTTCTCGTCGATCGACCCGGCACACGAAGGCCGGGGTATGGAGCACGGAGGGGCAGAGGACACCAGGGTGTGGAAGGCGTGGGCGCACCGGCCTGACGAGCTCGCACAGGCCGTCGCCCTGATCCGCGCCCGCGGCGAGTCCGACGACGCGCCCGAGGAGACCGGCGAGGACGAGGAGTACGGGGCACTAGAGGGCCGGATCCTGTTCCGCGAGCACCGTCGCCGCGAACGTGACCGAACACTTGTCGCGAAGAAGAAGCAGAGCGTCTTTAAGAAGACAGGTCGCCTCGCCTGCGAGGTCTGCGACTTCGAGTCCTCCGAGGCGTACGGGGTAGAGGGCGTCATCGACGTTCACCACGTCGTTCCCCTGCACCAAATTGGAGAGAGCGTCACCACCTTGAAGGACCTCGTGCTGGTCTGCCCTACCTGCCATCGGGTCCTCCACAAGCACCAACCCATCATCACTCCTGCCGTGCTCCGGCGGAAGCACGCCACGACTGCCCTGGAGCAATCGGGCGCGTGATAGCAGTCGGGCAATCCCGTCGATCTGTACGGAGTCGCATGGATCACCACGCAGTCGCCCTGACCCGCATCGATGCAGGATGCGGTTCGCGTCCGCTTGGAGCAACCTAGGCCAGCTGTGAGGCAATAGATGGGGATGATCCGGGGGACGCTCCCGCCGCCGCCACTACGTGGTCGGCAGCCCGCGCCCCGATAGTGTGCGCTGCGCGTCACACGTGGCCCCGGGCTGTCCCAGCGATGGCAGCACCGCGCGAGGGTAGGGGCTTCGCTTGCGTAGGCGCCACCACTGGTGAGACCACTCACGCGCTATCGTGCATGCATGAATAGCAGAAACCGCCCTGACGGATTAACTAAGCCAGAGAGTCGCAAGCGCGAAAATACAAAGCATGATGAAACTGTGCCGGAGCCGATCTTGGAGCGCTTGACCGCTGCCGCAGAGTGGCGCAGGAGCACAGAACGGCGACGAGTGCTCAGATTCGCCATAAAGATGAGTGCTCTGGCGGGTATTGTCGGCGCCATCGTCGGGGCGGTATTGGGCTACTGGGGAATTCTCGCAGACCATGCCGTCTCCAGTTCTGCCGAGTATCAGTGGTCCTGGGCCGATATTTACAGTGTCCTTAATCCACTGGCTTACGGCCTTGGAGCCGGACTATATATCTCGATCTTCCTCTCATACTCGTATGTCACCAGGACTCGAAGGTCGTTTCGAGATCAAGTCATGATCAGCGCCTATAGTGACCTGCGCGAAGCGGAAGACGAATCCGACTCGAATGATTTCGGCTCCTTATGGTCTGTAAACAGCCACCGGCTTGATCTATACCACAATATCGCGACAGAACAGGCGGAGAAGAGTTTTCGTGCGGCACAGACTGCAGCTTGGACCGGGTTCGGTGTTGTGGCGCTCTCGGTTGTCGTTGCGATATTCGCTCAGAGTACGGCGGCCGCTGTGGCGGCTTCGGCTCTCGGAGTGGTCAGCGGCGGACTGGCGGCATATGTGAATCACACTTTCATGAGAGCGCAAGAGACGGCTGCAAAGCATTTGCACGCATTCTTTGCTCAGCCGCTTGAATTCTCACGACACCTGACAGCTGAGCGAATCGCGACCAGCCTCCCTGCCGGGGAATCTCGCGATCGGGCGCTCGAAGCTATAGCGGTCCAGATAGCAAAACCTACGGAGTGACGAGCGCACACCAGCAACCTGCCGCATAGTGCCTTGAGGTCGCGCGGCGTAAGGGGTATGCGGAGAAGAAAAGAGCCAACTTCAAAGGCGACGACCCCAGCCGTAGGA
>NZ_JBHSFI010000008.1:0-282932 GCF_042654905.1 Promicromonospora alba | reverse complement strand
GGTGCTGTAGACGTACATAGGTGCTCGCTGGATGCCGTTCATTCCGTGGGGTATCCGCTGGGTTCTGGTAGACCCGTTGCATGGACCCGACTGAGCACAACCTCGAGAGCATCAGCAAGCGTGCGCGTGCCTTCGCGGCCGAGCGTGACTGGGACCAGTTCCACTCACCGAAAAATCTCGCGATGGCCTTAGCCGGCGAAGTAGGCGAGCTTGTGGCGGAGATGCAGTGGCTCTCGAACGAGGAGATCCTCGAGGCCACGCTCCAGCGCACCCGCCCGGGCGAACGCATCGCCCACGAGATGGCCGATGTGTTGCTGTACCTCGTCCGATTGGCGGACGTGTGCGATATCGACCTCGTGTCAGTGGCTCACGCCAAGATTGACCTGAACGCCCAGAAGTACCCTGTCGAGCTCGCACGTGGCAGCGCCCGCAAGTACACCGAGCTCGGACCCGATCACTAAAGCTTGGAGCGTCGATGGTCCAGATCGTGATTCAGCCGAGCCTCGGCAACCCCGTTGCGCGAAAGCACTGGAGGGACACTCTGGAAGCACCGGTGCCATTAGGACGGGTACGTCATGCGCTCACGCCAGCGCAGAACGAGCAGCTGACGCGACTGCACCCGGCTGACGCTGCTCGGTTCTGGGGGACGGTCAGCACGCACGACGCACGGATGAACACCGTCCGCACCGGCGACATCGTGCTCTTCACCGGCATGAAGCAGGTCCGCGGGATCGGGGAGGTCGGAGCGAGCTTCCGCAATGCTGCGGTTGCCGATGCCCTCTGGTCTCCCGATCCGGACCGGGGCTCGTACCACAACGTCTACTCGCTCCGTGAGTTCTCATTCACAGAGATCCGCTATGAGGACATCTGGACGCTGCCTGGGTTCAACGCTAATGACAACTTCATGGGTACTCGGTTCGTGACGGACGAGCGCGTCGACATGTTGATCAACGCCTTGGGCATCCATCGCGCTACGCAGAGCGAAGAAGATGCACTAGACGAGCTCCGTGTTGTTGAAAAGCTCGTGGCGGCACGAGTGGTCCCGGGCGAGGCGCTGAACGTGGTCGAGACGTCGTACACGCGAGAAGGCGGCGTGACCCTGGTTCGGAGGGCTGAGGCACTGCTCGTGGACGCGTATACCTCTTGGGCCGGCATCGAGTCGAAGCGGTCGGTGACTCCCGTCGGCCCCACGGATCTGTTCGTGACGGCCGGTCCGTACGGCGGACCGGAGCTTATCGAGGCGAAGTCGAGCGACAAGCGCAGCAAGGTGCGCGAAGCGGTGGGCCAACTTCTCGACTACAGCATGCACTCGCCCGGGCTGGCTTCCCTCGCGCTCCTCCTACCCGAATGCCCCGACGTGAGCATCATCAGGTTTGCCCACGCGTACGGCATCGATGTGGTCTACGCACAGGACGGAGCGTTCAAGCGCATGGACGCACCGACCGCAGCCCGCAACACCATGCTCACACTTGCGCAGGCAGAGCAGTTGCGATGATGACAGCTACGCTTAAAAAATAGGCGCGGACAACCGACGTCCCCATCGTTGATTGTCAGTGCATCGAGTGCGATCGGCAGCTCTAATTTTGTTCTCGGGGACACCAGGGGCACGGGCCGTGCAGTGCAGTGCAGTGCAGTGCACTGCACAACGGTCGCGCCACAGCCGTCGCGTTGTCCGAGAACGAATGCCCGCTACTCCTCCATGGATGGAGGCCCGAAATCGCCAGCGCGAGACGCAGGGTTTAGTTCACGGCGCATCGCCGATACGAGCGAGGTGCGCTTGTCGTAGAACTCCTGAGCGCCAGTTTCGATATTTGTGTCTGTCGTGGTGGCGCTCGTGCCTGGCGTGGTGGCTCTCATCGCCGTAATAAGCGTTGTGTGGAGCTGCGCCACGGCTTGTTGCACATCAGCGCCGCTGATCAGGGCCACCTCCTGCCGTAATCGCCCGAACTCTTCCGCGCTACGGATCGCCGCCGCTGCCTCAGGCAGATTCTCCTCCGCGTGCCGCATGAAACCGACCGTCGGCCTCTCCTCCCATCCTTTGCTGTCAGCCCGAAGCGATCCCTGTAGGTCGACGATCGCTGAGCGCCAAGCTGCGGCCGCGGCGAGAACGTTGCTATGGAGGACCCGTCGCTCATCCCACAGGCGCCGAAGGCGTTCCTCCGCCAGTTGTACGTTGATCGCGGCGGCTGCCGCTCTACGTTGTTCGGCAGCGTCCTCGCGGGCGGACTTCAAGGCACGATGACCCATCCAGGCCTGGAGACCACCACCGGTGAGCGTGCCTAGGAGCGTGCCAACAACGGCAACCCACGCTGCGTGAACTGTCGAATCCATCCTGAAGCCTAAGCACGGCCGGGCACCTGGCAGCGCTGCCGGCTGGATGAACGGTGAGCGGCATGGCTCCCACGGAGCGCCTTCACCCAGTTGCGGCCGACCGCGACGCTGAATGTCATGCAAGATCAAGACGAAGCTGCCCGCACTCTCAAAGAGAGTGCGGGCAGCTGAGGTAACACCAGCTCACACGGTGTTTCTTTGTCTGTCGATCCCGTGACATTTCGAT
Organism: Promicromonospora alba; assembly: GCF_042654905.1. Taxonomy (NCBI): domain Bacteria; kingdom Bacillati; phylum Actinomycetota; class Actinomycetes; order Micrococcales; family Promicromonosporaceae; genus Promicromonospora; species Promicromonospora alba. The sequence goes on along the minus strand of NZ_JBHSFI010000008.1, from coordinate 280,375 downwards.
CTTCAGGCGCTTCGGCCTGTTGCGGGGGACGCGTCAACGGTGCCGCTTGCTTCGCGCCGAGTCCACTGCTGTCCACTGACCGCCACCCGAGGGAGCCGACGTTGCTGACCACAGCAACCCAGTCAGAACCGTCCATGATGCATCTCCTCTGTGAGCGCCTGGGCGTCGACGACGGAGTCCGCCGGGGGCGGTCAGAGTTGTGCAGGTTTCTCCACACCCATTTAGGGCCGACCCCGCAGTTGTAGAGAACTGTCCATAAGTACCACCGAAGCGATCTAGTTCGCCTAGGTGGATGTAAGGATGGATGCAACGAGGTCGGCCCCGTCTGTGGCGCAGACGGAGCCGAGTGTCCTCGCTTTTCGATCTCCTCCAAAAGTAAGGAACATGATGAGTGTAAACGCTGCCCCTGACCGTGGGCACGGTACGTCGCACAGGGTCTGGCTAGCCCTGTGCGCAGGAGCCGTGCTTGCCGTCGCCTGGGAGTTGAGCGACAGCGCCGAAGTGGCGATCGGTGCGGCCGCCCTTGCCCTTCAACTAGCAGACACGCTGAAGCCCAGCCCTCTGTAGATGCAGAGCATGGCCACCATCGTGGCCCCTACCCCCGTGGGGGCCACGATGCCACCGGGCACCATCGTTCGGCTCTGTACTGGGTCGGCACGGTTCGGTTGGGACAGCGCGTCGGGCCAAGTGGCCAACTCCACCTGCGCCATCGGGCGTCTACCTCAAGATTGGATGGCTCCCAGTAGCGGCAAGCGCGTGCTCCGTGACTAGGGTTAGCAGGGTGACAGACCTTGAGTTCGCGAGCGTGACGATCGGCCAGCTGGCCTGGCCGGTCATAGTTGTTGTCCTCGTGTTGATTATGCGTGGGCCGCTCAAGACTCTGTTCGAGACCTCTGAGGTCAAGTCAGTCAAGGCAGGCACCAACGGCTTCGAGATCGAGTTTGAGCGCAAACTCACGGAAGTCGAGCACGAGTTCGGGGGCGTCTTACATTCGAGGCCCGGCACTAAAGCCGATGCCGTCGCCTCGGAAAATTTCCGAGAAGACATGGCGGCCGTTGTCGCCTTTTCGCCGCGAGCGGCGGTCCTTGAATCCTACGCGCGCCTGGAGCAACAACTCCAGGAGACATTTCTGCCCACTGAGCAGCAGCAGCCAGTCACGGGTAGAGAGCTGACTCACCTCGCTGTCGAGGAAGGCCTGCTGGAGTTCGAGGAGGCGATGATCTTTCGCGAACTCACCACGTTGCGCAACTCCATCGCACATAACTCCGAAGCAACGATCACCCGCAGCGCCGCGAGTCGCTATGTCGAACTCGCGGCTGAGACGGCCGACGCTATCCGCGCCAACCATTACCTCCAGACCGGCGGTGGTTCAGTTCTCCCTCCGCCTGAGTCGTAGATGCATCCGAGAAGAGAGGCGCCAGCAGACCGGAGCGCGGAGACCAGGGATCTCTTCGTCTCGAAGGCACTCAGCGCTGTGCAGGTAGGCCTTCAAGCATTGAGAAGCCGTCCCAGTTGGTATGGCGACGTCCTGCCGAGGATCACGCTGTAGTCCCTCAGTTGGCCCCTCCCCGGCTTGGCGAATCGTCGCCCACGCGCTGGCGCCGTGGATGGCAGGTGGAGGGTCACCCACCCGAACGCGGCGCGCACTTGCTTACCGGACGGTTTCCGGGGCGACAGGTGGAAGGAACGCCTTAATCACATAGTGACGTGCGCGGTACTTCCGTGTCCCGGCGAGCTTTTCAACCAGGCCCATTTTCATGAGGTCGTTGAGATCGCGAGCCGGGGTGCGCTCGCCGTTCTGCGCGTACTTGCGGGCCAGTTCCGTCGTCAAGACAACAGTCTCGGCCGTCGTGACCGCCCGCCCAACGGGGAGTTCGAGTGCAAGCAGCCGCTGTCGAGCGCGGGCCTCGGTGCTTGGCAGGCTGCGGAAGGTCTCGTAGACATGGCTCTCCCAGTGGATCTTCTCCGACAGCTTCCGCACCTCGTCGATCTGCTCGCGGAGCTCGTCGGTAAAACCTTGGACTGCGTACTTCACAAACCTGGCCACGCTGTGCTGGGCCGCGTCGAGCGCCAGATAGTAGGCGCTCCGAGTCTTGTTGTAGTGGTCCGACAGGAGGTTGGTTGCTACAAGGGGAACGATGCCCGACTCCGACAGGATTTGGACCTCGACGAGGCGAGCGGTTCGGCCGTTGCCGTTACCGAACGGGTGGATCCACGCGATGTAGAGATGGGCGAGAACCGCTGCGACGACGGCCGTGACGAATCGCTGCTCCGGCTTCGCATCCTCCTGCAGTGCTCGGATGTTGCGCAGCCACGTGGCGAACTCGTCCACGAGCCTCGGCACCTCCGTCCAGTGCGGTGCTTTGTAGCCGCCGACCGTGACGTCGTGCTGTCGGAACTCGCCTGGTTGCACTTCGGGCTTGTCGGGGATGCCGTCGAGTACAAGAAGGTTCAGTGCGCGCAGTTGACCGGCGTCGATCGCGTACCTCTCTCCGCCCCTGAGGGCCTCATCCATCGTGCGCACTGCGGCGAGCACGTTCTGCACCTCACGCTCAAGGTACTGACGAGACTCGGGAACGCCGGCGGTCCCGTCCTCGACGATCTTCTCGACCTCTTCATCGGACAGCGTGTTGCCCTCGATGGCTGTGGTCGCCTGCACGCCTCGCGCGAGGTACACCGAAGCAAGCCTGCTAGCCGCATCCGGCTTTAGCGGGGAGCCTGCCAGGTGCTGGCACTTGCTCATGGCCTCGCCAAGCAGCATCCACGTCGCTTGGTCCAGATCCTCGGTCCTAAACCTGTACGTGATGAAGGGGTGGGTCTGGCTCAGTGTCATACGCGGACCGTATACTCGGAGCCCTTTGCCTACAACGTGGATTCGCTATTAGGGTAGTTTTTCGTCCAAAGTGTTATACGTGGCCCCGTCCAACTACCTGACCTCAGATCGGCCAGGCTGACCCGGAGGCCTCTGAGATTGCACGCGCCTACCGACCTAACGCCCGCCCAACGGGCCGTGCTGTCGATAATCGCGTCGGCCCTGCCGCGCGAAGGTCGTGCCCGCGCTGATGTGCGGCGGATTGAGCGTTGCGGTGGCTAGCGGGCGGAGTGCCACCGTCAGCGGTAGCTCTGGTCGGGTGGTGTCTATTCAGCACCCGGTCCCGATGCGTACGTGTGTTCGAACGCGGGTGCATACTGGTTCCGTGAACGGTACGGACCACCTAGACGACGCAGAGCGTGAGCAAGGCAAGCGTGCGCAGGAGCACCGGATCGCATCGTGGCGGAAACATGGGTTGGAGGAGCGGGGCTGGGCCGCCGAGCGACTGATCGAGCACGAGGGTCCGGCGTCGGTGCCCTCAGTCAAGCTCCCGCAGCCGATCCCCACCCGATGCACCGCCCGCGCTTACGACGGCACGATGGTGACGGTGGTCGGCGTCGTGACTCATGTTCGCGGCCCCTGGCGGAGTTTCTCCGCGGAGTACCCGGGCTGGGGCGAGTGGTCAGCCGTCGTGCACCGGGACGCGTGCGAATACCTCGATCGCTGAGGCCCGCCTATGACGCCGGCCCCGCCCTCGCAGGGTGGGGCCGGCGGTCGTCGACACGTAGTGCAGCCGCACGGGCGCACGCACGCCGCCCGGCTGAGATGGTGTGGGCAGAGCGGCACTAGCGCAGAAGAGGCTCTCCACCTGATCAGGTGGAGAACCTCTCGGCTTGAGCGCGCATTGTTAGTTCAGATCCCCAGTTCTCACAAGACGCGACATGGTCTCGATGACGACGTCAGCACCCGCCTCACGCAGTTCGGTCGCGCGCTGCTGTGTCGTCGCATAGCCGATGGATCGGACGTCGGCCGCTCGCGCCACCTCGATATCGGACACCGAGTCTCCGATGAGAACGGCATCCTGAGCAGCGACCCCCGCCACCTCCAGAGCACGCACGACTGTGTGCGGGTGCGGCTTCATGAGGTCTGGACGCATGAACGGGCGCCCGACGACGTCGCGCACGTACCCCGTCAGGCCATGACGTTCGAGGTAGACGCGGATCGGTTCAGCGGCGTTGTTGCTGACGATGACGACCGGCGTCCCTACGGCGTGGAGAGCAGCAAGGAGAGCGTGTGCGCCAGGCGTAGGTGTGCAGGTTCGCGCGGACTCAATTTCCGCTGCGGTGCATGCGTTATCGACGTCGGCGAGATCACTCGGTGCGTATGTTCCAGTCCAGCGGATAACGGCCAGGTGGTCCGACGTCGTTGCAATGTCGTCGGGTGGAGTGACCCCGTGGGCGATGAGCGCCTGCCGACCGGCATCGGCAGCGTGCATGTTGGCCGGTGTGGGCATGAGCGGCGTGACAGGGCCGTCGAAGTCGAGGAGTACGGCGGCCGACTCCTTGAGGAGCTGCGCGGCGTCAGTCATGGAGCCACCTCGGTCGCCACGCTGTTCCAGACACTGTCGAACCACTGGCGCACCTGCACGACGAAGGTTGATTCGATGGACTCCGGGTCGCCGTCGTCTGTGTAGTGGAAGAGGACAGCGTCCTTGCCCATCGGGTCGTAGATGGTGACCTTCTCGCCGTTGACCCTGACGTCGTGCGTAACCACTGGGTAGAAGCCGAAGAAGACGAGAGTTCCGTTGATGACGTACGCCTTGAAGACCGGAGCGGACCCGAACGAGCGTGCTTCCACTGTGACCGTAGGTACGAGCTCGAGGTCAGCGAGTTCGAGTACCGAGTCCCTGACGGCGTTGATGTGCCGGTGGCCAATGTCCGCCATCCGCTGCCTGGTACCGGCGTTGTCGACGTCATCGCCGCTGACTGCGGCTGGTAGCGCGAGCGGCTTGGTCATGTCCGACATGAGTAGCCGGATATGGATCGACTTGGGCGCGAGTCGGCCGGTCCGGATCTTGTCGAGCGGCTCCGCGATTGCACCGTGGAGCGTTTCGGCGGTGTAGCCCACGACGTCGATCCGGACATCCTCTGCTTCAAAGGCCAATTCGAGATGTGGACGGAGCCCGACGGGTCGCTCGGTTCGCTCGCGTGCGTACATCCCGCTCCCCTGCCGCGACGTCACGAGCCCATCGTCTTTGAGGATGCGTAGTGCCTGCTGAACGGTCATGCGGGCGACGCCGTAGCGCTCTCCCAGTTCCTTCTGAGTAGGCAGCTTGTCGCCTGGAGCGATGGTGCGCGTGAGGATCGCGGCACGGAGTGCTGCCGCGACTTGCTGGTAAGGCGGACGCGGGTCGTCAGGGTCGAGAGCGCTCATGCCTTCAACAGTACTCGCTTGGACAGCCAAGTCAGCCAACTTTCGTCCGTCGGTTGACATGGCTAGCCAGCCTGTGCAAGTCTCCAACCACACAACCAAATGGCTAGCCAGCCTAGCCCAATCGAGAGGTGAGACATGTCGATCTACCGCACCGGGGCACTGAGCGAAGCGCGCCGTTACCTGTTTGAGGCGGCGCTGGCTCTGTCCAGGGCCGCCCGCACGCTCGTCACGGACGGCCACGGCCGCCAGCACGACGGCACCGCCGCCATCGGGCAGGAGGCCCAGGGCATGGCCGACCGCGTCGAGGAGATGAAGGAGACCGTCGCCACGGCTCACAGTGCAGCGCTCGACGCCGAGGCCCAGGACGACGAGAACACCGGGGGCAACCGATGAGCACCTACACCGCCCTTGCCGCGTTCGACGACGAGCCGACGCCGAGCGAGCTCGCCGCCATCGCCGCCGAGGAACCCGTCATCGCTGCCGAGGTCGCCGTGGTGGACGCCGAGTGCGCCCTCGCCATGTCGCCCGACGAGGTCACGATCCGCCGGCACCGCCGCGCCGTCGTCGCCCTCGGCGTCGCGCTCCGCACGGCGGTCGAGACCAGCACCAACCGCGCCACGTCCACGGCCCCGACGTTCGTCGTCGGTAGCCCGCTCTCGACGGCCCGCCGGGTCGTCATCCGTCCCGCCACCCGCACCGCCTGATTCAAGGAGTAACCGCCATGGTCACCATGCCCCTGTTCTTCATCATGTTCGCCCTCGTCGTCGCAGGCCTCGGATTCAAGAAGACGTCGAACGGCTCCCTGATCCTCGGGATGCTGTTCGGTCTGACGCTGGCCACCACGGCATTCGGCGCCCCCCTCCTGAGCGCGCTCGGGTCCTTCCTCGACGGGCTCGTGTCCGCCGCCTCCTCTGTAGCGGGTGCCTGATGACGACGCCGAACGACGAGCACACGCCGTCCGGGCACACCCCGGACGATGACGAGCTGCAAGCCATGTTCGACCGTCCCGCCGCCGACCTCACGGTCCGTTCCGCCGGGCTGCTGAACCAGAGCACGGTCACGGCCGACGAGGACAACTCGCTCACCGGCGAGGTCATCGACGCCCCCACCGCACCCGAGGCCGAGGCGACGCCGCGTGCGCCGCGCGTCGTCGAGCACCGCGGCGACCACGAGGCGCTGACGATCCTGCCCGAGTGGGCCAAGTCGCCCGAGGTGTTCCTCGGCGCGGTCCGCCGCGAGAGCGCGTTCCTGGCGTCGTGGGTCGGGCACCACGGCATCCGCCTGCCGTTCGTCTACCTGCCCCGCTTCCTGGCCCGCGCCGGGCTCGGGTTCGGGCTGTGCGTGCGGGACCTGGCCCGCTGGGTGACCGACGCCGAGAACAAGACCACCCGCGCCGCGCTCATGCTCGGCGTCAAGGGCACCGCCGAGTGGAAGACGCTCCGCAAGGAGCACGCCGACGGCGTCCGCGCCCGCCTCGGCGGCCTCGCCGCCGCCGGGTTCACCTCCGGCGTCGCCGGGGTCACCCTGTACACCTACACCGGCCCCGACGGCCTGACCGCCGCTGCCATCGCGACCGGCACCGCCGCGCTCACCGCCTTCGGCGTCGTCGGCACCCGCCACGCCGCCACCCCGATCGCCGAGACCCACAAGAGCGACGTCCCCAAGCTCACCGTGGACGTCGTCACGGACGCGCTGCTCACGCTCGGTCTGGGTTCGATGGGCGAGGCCAAGCGCGGCAACGCCGAGATCAAGGTCCTGCGGATCTTCCCGACCACGGGCGGCGTCGAGATCCACATCGACCTCCCGCCCGGTGCGACCGCTGCGGACGTGATCGAGCGCAAGGACCGTCTCGCCTCCGCGCTGCGTCGCCCCGAGGACACGGTCTGGCCCGAGGGGAACCCCAAGGCTCACCCCTCGCGGCTGAACCTGTTCATCGCGGACAAGGGCCTGTCCGAGCGGGACGTGGCCCAGTGGAAGTACCGCAACAAGGGCACGGTCAACGTGTTCGAGCCGTTCGTCATCGGCGAGGACCAGCGCGGCCGGCACGTCTCTACGAACCTCATGTACAACAACGGGATCGTGGGTGGCCTGCCTGGCATGGGCAAGACGTTCCTGCTCCGCGTGCTCCTCCTGGGTGCCGCCCTGGACCCGCGCACCGAGCTGCACATCCACGAGCTCAAGGGCACCGGCGACCTCATGCCGTTCGCCCCCATCGCCCACGTGTGCAACGCCGGTGACGACCCGGAAGACCTCCAGGCCCTGCGGGCCGACCTGCTCGCGGTCAAGGCCGAGATGCGCCGCCGGGCACGGATCATCCGCGAGCTGCCCCGCGACGTGGCTGCCGAGTCCAAGGTCACCGACGAGCTCGCCGCGGTGGGTAACCCGTACGGGTTCAAGCCGCTGCTGTTCGTCATCGACGAGTCACAGCTCGCGTTCACCGACGGCGACTACGGCGACGAGATCACCGCCGCCGTCGAGGACATCACCCGACGCGGCCGCGCCCTGGGAATCATGATGTGGCTCGCCACACAGCGCCCCAACAAGGACGCCATCCCCACCGGCATCTCAGCGCTGCTGTCGCTGCGCATGTGCCTGCGCGTCGGGGACCAGACCACCAACGACATGGTCCTGGGTACCTCGATGTACAAGGCCGGGCACCGGGCAACGATCTTCTCCCAGGAGGACAAGGGCATCGCCCTGCTCGCCGGTGAGAAGTCGGACCCGCAGCTCGTCCGGGGCGCGTTCATCGACGGCTCCATGGCCGACAAGATCGTCGAGCGCGCCCGTGCCATCCGCGAGGCCAAGGGCCTCCTGACCGGTCAGGCCGCCGGGGAGGAGCCCGCCGACCTGGACCACTCCACCGTGCTTGACCACCTGCTCGCCGTGTGGCCCGAGAACGACCCCGAGTGGGCCAACGGGAAGATCTGGAGTGACGAGCTCGCCGCCCGCCTGGCCGAGCACAAGCCCACCCTCTACGCGGGGTGGGACGCCGCCCAGGTCAACGCCGCCACCAAGCGCCACGGCGTCACCGCCAAGAACGTCAAGCACGGCACCGGAGCGAACAACGTCCGCAAGGGCCTCGTGCGCGCCGAGGTCGTCAAGGCCGCTGGCGACGTGATCGAGCTGCCCAACCCCACCGACGACTGACCCACCCGACCCCGCACGACCCGGAAGGAGCACCACCATGAGCACCACCGACGACACCAACGTCCGGCCCGCCGGTTCACGCCGCCTGGTCCTGGCCATGGCCGTGACCGTCGCGCTGCTGTGCACCGCCGTCGCGTACGAGGGCATGTTCCAGTTCGGCCTCGACATGCTCGGCTGGAACGTCCTCGTCGCCATCGCGTTCGCGGGCATCTTCGAGCTCGCACAGCTCACCGTGGCGCTGCTGGCACGCGAGGCCATCAGGGACGGCCGCCCCGCCGGCACTCTGCTCACCATCACGTGGATGCTCGCTGGAGCCTCCGGGTTCCTGGCCGCGTGGCACGAGCTCGACGCCGGACATGGCCTCGGCGCGGCTCTGTTCCGCATCGCCGCGCCGGTCTTGGCCGCCGGACTGTGGCACCTGGTCCTGCTGGGTGACCGCCACCTCGCCGCCGGGCGGACATGGGCACAGCTGCGGGCCGACGCCCGGATGCACCGCCTGTTCCTGACCGTCGAGGACGCCGCCCGCGCCCACGAGACCGGCAAGGGCATCGAGCGCGCCGAGGCCGCTCGCCGCAAGGCACGCGCCGTCGCGCTGCGGACCGTGCCGCCGGAGGACATGCGCACCAAGGCCACCGCCTGGCTCGGCTCGCTGTCCGCTGTCGCCGACGCCACGACCGACGTGGCGCGGATGCACCTGGAGACCAACGCCCGCGTCGCCGGGATCGCCACGGTCGCCGTGTCCGGGCCGGACTACGAGGCTCGCGCCGCCGAGTCTGTCCGGGCCGAGCTGGAGGACATGTCCGCCCCGGACAGCAACCGGCTGTCCGTGGCCGCCGCCCGGCAGAGCCGCCCCCGTGTCCGGGCGGCTGTCCGCCCGGCGCAGGGTCGGGACGTCCGCCCGGCGCGAGCGACCGAGGAGGAGCGCGCCGCCCGGGCGGCGATCGTGGCCGACCTGCTGTCCACCAACCCGGACGCCACCACCCGGCACGCCGTGTCCGCTCTCGCCGAGGCCGGACACAACGTGGACGGCCGGACCGCGCGCCGCCTGCTGTCCGAGGCACGCCCGGCGAACACCGACACCGCTACGGACGCCGACGCCGCATAGCCGACCGAGCACACCACCACCTGACCCACCGCCCGCCGAATCGCAGGAGGAACCGTGAACCGCAACGACAACCTCAGCCCGACCGAGTACGCCGAGCTCGTGCGCGACGCTCGCGAGCTCGTCGCCGCCGTCGAGCGCGCCGTACGCCGCACCGGAACCGTGTTCGTCGTGACCATGGGCCTCACCGTCGCCGCCACGGCCCTCGGACTCGACCTGGTCGCCTCGCTCACCGCCGTGATCGCGGTCATCGCGTTCACCGCCGCGCTGGTCTCGCTCATGGCCCGCATCGCCATCGGTCCCATGCCCGCCGAGGTAGCCACCACCACCCCCACCGAGGCCCTGCCGAGCGCGGCGAACGGTAGCGCAGGCCCCGCTACCGGTAGCGGGGCCGCTACCGCCACAAACCGCAGAATCCTGCGGAAGTAGCGGGGTAGTGCCCCCTCGCGGCGCACCCCGAAACCCCCACCTCACGCAGTTCTGAGGGCACGGCCGACCGCTACCGCTACCGCTACCGCCGCGCCCCTACCCCACCCATGCCAAAAACAGGCCGTCCAACGGCCCGAGAGGACCCCGCCATGTCGAGCACCACCAGCTACAACACCACCACCCCGAACGGCCCCGACACCACCGACCCCCGCGACATCGACTGGACCGAGCGCCAGGCCCGCGCCGTCGTCCCGTTCGACGTCGTGGACGGCCTGCCGATCAACCCGATCACGAGCGGTCTGCCCGAGGGGCGGGGCGGCCTGTGGCACTGGGGCGAGGTGGTCGCCGCCGATGCCGTCGTGCTCGCGTTCGACATCAACAACCGCCGCCGCGTGCTGCTCGTCGAGCGCGAGGACGGCCACGGCTGGGCACTGCCCGGCGGGATGCTCGACCCCGGCGAGACCCCCAAGGCCGCCGCCGTGCGCGAGCTGGCGGAGGAGACCGGGCTCAAGCGCCTGCCGGGCGAGTTCTACATGCTCCCCGCCCGGGGCGTGCCCGACCCCCGCGCCGGAGCCAACGCCTGGATGGTCACCGTCCCCGCGGTCGCGGCCATCCGGGACCTGCCGCTTCCCGAGGTGCAGGGCATGGACGACGCCCGCTACGCCGGGTGGTTCCCAGCTGACTCGTACGCCGAGCTCACCACCGCCCTGGAAGGCGAGGTGTTCGCCGCTCACGTCGCGCTGCTGCGCGAGGTCCTGGACGCCTGACACCCACACCGCTGCCCGGCCCACGGGCCGGGCAGCACCACCCCGAGCTCACACCAGGAAGGGACCCGACATGAACCGCACTTACTCCCGCCAGGTCATCGCCGCATGGCTGCACGGCTACGCCACAGGCCACGACGTCGGCCGCTACGACGGCCGCATGGACGGGTTCGCCGACGGGTACGACGCCGGGCACACCGACGGCATCCCCGAGGGCCGGCGCCTGGCCGACGACGAGGCCGTCGCGAGGTTCCGCCACTACCGCGCCATGTCCGACGCCGTCCGCCCCAACCTCGCCCGCCCCGGGGCGACGTGGGGCGAGGCCAAGCCACTGCCGACGCCTGCCGACTGCCTGGCCACTTGGCCCGCCACGCCCGCTCTGTACTCCGTCCGCGACGCTGCCTGACCCCGAGGGAGACACGACCATGAAGCACACCACCCGCCACCTGACCGCAGTGCCGGCAAGGCCCGCCCACCACGTCGAGGCGTTCGTTCTCGAGGTACACCGCACGCACACGAGCTGGTGCTACTGGCCCGCCCAGCCCGGACAGCGCGAACGGTTGGAGGACTCCGAGGCCCAGGCCGGGACCTACCCGGTGCGCGCCGAGACCAGCCCCGACGGCGAACAGCTCGCCGTCGTCGACCTCGACACGCTCGTCACACGCCGCACCACCTGGTGGTGGATCTTCCCCCGGATCGAGCGGCCCTACGCCTGCACGGTGTCCGACGTCGCTTGGAGTGCCGACGAGGTAGCCGACGGCATGGCCGCGATGACCGACGACGACGGCACGCCCCTTGCCACCTGGCGTCACCTCGACACCGAGGAAGCGACCCGATGAGGCCCGCCATTGCCCTGCCCCTGGGCCGACCGCTGCGGGCGGGTGCGCTGTTCGCCGGATACGGCGGCCTGGAACTCGCCCTGCGCCAGGTGTTCGGCGCCATGGATCTGGCGTGGGTGTCCGAGGTCGATTCCGCGGCGTGCCGCATCCTCGCCGCGCGGTTCCCTGGCGTGCCGAACCTCGGCGACGTCACGACCGTGGACTGGGCCGCCGCGGCGCCGATCGACGTCCTGACGGGTGGGTCGCCGTGTCAGGACCTGTCCCAGGCAGGGAAGCGGGCGGGCATGACCGAGGGCACCCGCTCCAACCTGTGGGTCGCGATGCGTGAGGCCATCGCAACCGTCCGTCCCCGACTCGTCGTATGGGAGAACGTCCGTGGAGCCTATTCAGCCTGCGCCCAGTCAGAGGTCGATAGCGAGCTGGGACCCTGCCCGCGATGCCTGGACCCGAACACCCCAGCAAGACATGCTCCCCATCTTCGAGCCCTCGGACGTGTACTCGGAGACCTTTCCAGTCTCGGGTATGACACTGCGTGGACAGGCCTACGCGCTGCCGACGTCGGCGCCCCGCACGGCCGCTTCCGCGTCTTCGTCCTCGCCTGGGACACCCGCACCGCCGATCCCGCCTGGGTGGGCGGGGGAGCCGCTTCTGCCGACGCCGAAGACAACCAACCCCAAGTCGACCGCGCCGGGCGACCTGCGCCGCTCCGAACCGGGACGGGGGGCGCTGCCGCTGCTGCTGGCGACGCCGACCGCGCAGCTCGCCACGAACGGTGGCAGCCAGGCGCCGGCGAAGCGCCGGCGGGGTGGGCATCAGCCGACGCTGGCCGACCAGATGGAGCATCTGTAGCGCTGCTGCCGACGCCGCGCGCAACGGACGGCACCAAGGGTGGCCCGAACCGGCGCGGTTCGTCCGGTGACCTGATGCTGCCCGGCTCAGTCACGCTGCTGCCGACGCCCAAGGCGAGCAACAACGAGAACCGGCAGAGCGCCGACCGGTACGGCCCGAACCTCGGCATGGCCCTGGGGACCACGCCGGGCTGGGACGACCGGCCCGCGTTCGGGACCTACACCCCGGCCATCAAACGGTGGGAGCCGATCCTCGGACGCCTCGCGCCGGCGCCGACCGAGCCGACCGGCCGCGGGGGTGCGCAGCGCCTGGCCCCGCGGTTCGTGGAGTGGATGCAGGGCCTTCCCGACGGGTGGGTCACCGACACCGACACGACCCGCAACGAACAGCTCCAGGCCCTGGGCAACGGCGTCGTCCCGCAGCAAGCCGCCCACGCTCTACACCGCCTACTGGCTATCCGCGCCACCGTCCTCGCTTCGTCCTCGACGGCTGCTACCGACAACGGCGCACGGCTGGCCACATCGCGCCAAGCCGCATGACTCAACCCACTCGACCACGACCACTCGCGACGCAGAGGGAGACCGCCATGACCACGAACACCGCAGCCCCCGCCGCTCACACGCTGCTCACACCGCAGGAGGTGGCCGACATGCTCCGCATCCCGGTCCGCAGCCTGTACGTGCAGCGCTCCACCGGTCGCCCCACCCCGCCCGGCGCCATCGTCGGCCGTCACCTGCGCTACCGGCTCACTGACGTCGAGGCGTGGATCGCGGAGCAGTTCGCCCGGAGCGCAGCATGAGCGCCCCGCAGCCCGACGAGACGGCACCCGACACCTCCACACCTGACCCGGCTGCCGTCGCCATGGCACCCGACGGCGCGCCTGAGAAGAAGACGGCCGCGTCGGTCCTGGTGGACCTGGCGCTAGAGCGGTACGACCTCGGATGCACCCCCGACGGCGACGCCTACGCCGTTCCCCGCACGGGCGGGAACGTCGTGCGGATGCTGCGCGGTGGCCGGTCCTCGCTACGCGGCGAACTGGCCAAGGCATACCGCGAACGCACCGGGGCAATCGCGGGACAGCAAGCCCTTGCTGACGCGCTGCTCGTGCTGCAAGGCACCGCGACCGAGTCCGAGCCGGAACAGGTCCACGTGCGCGTTGCCGAGCACGGCGGCGTGACGTGGATCGACCTGGGCGACGCCGCCGAACACGTCGTGCGCGTCGGAACCGACGGGTGGTCCGTCGTCACCGAGGCACCCGTCCTGTTCCGCCGGAGCGCTCTGACCGGCGCGCTGCCGATGCCGGAGGAGGGCGGGAGCCTGGACGACCTGTGGGCGCTGCTGAACGTCACCGTGGCTGACCGGCCGCTCGTGCTGGGCTGGCTCGTCGCCGCCCTCGGCTGGGCGCACATCCCGCACCCGATGTTGGCGCTGCTGGGTGAGCAGGGCACCGGGAAGTCGTCCGCGACGAAGAACCTGGTGCAGCTCGTTGACCCGTCCCCGGTGCCGCTACGCAAGCCACCCCGCGACGCCGACGGGTGGGTCACAGCGGCGTCGGGTTCCTGGGTGGTCGGGCTGGACAACCTCTCCACGATCCCGCCGTGGCTGTCCGACTCGCTGTGCCGGGCCGTGACCGGAGACGGCGACGTGCGCCGCGAGCTCTACTCGGACGACGGGCTGTCCGTGTTCGCGTTCCGGCGCGTGATCCTCATGAACGGAATCGACGTCGGAGCCATGGCCCCCGACCTCGCTGACCGGTCCATTGTGGTCAACCTGGACCGGATCACCGAGGACCGACGCCGCCCGGAATCGCAGCTCACCACCGCATGGGAATCAGCGCACCCGCGCGTGTTCGGCGCGCTGCTGGAACAGGTCCGGGTGTGCAAGACCCGGATGCCCTCGGTGCGTCTGGACACGATGCCGCGCATGGCTGACTTCGCCATGGTGCTCGGGGCACTGGACCAGGTGCACGGTACGGACTCCCTGTCCGCGTACAGCGATCAGGCCAACAGCCTGGCCCTGGACGCGGTGACCTCTGACCCGTTCCTCGCCGCCCTCACCGAGACCCTGACCGAGCCGTGGCAGGGCACTGCCGCCGATCTCCACTCCCTGGTCCAGCCTGACGGACTGCCGCCGCGCACGTGGCCACGCAGCGTGCGGGCCGTGGCCGGTGTCCTCAAGCGCAACGCACCCGCGCTGCGCTCGGCGGGCTGGACGGTGGACGACCTCGGAGCACGCAACCGGCAGAAGGTCACCGTCTGGGCGATCACTCCACCTGAGGTAGTCCGTATCCAACCCCCGCAACACCCGCAACCCCCGTCATCGCAGGTCACAGCGATTTCCGATGCGGGGGTAGGCGGGGGTACGCGGGTCAAGCGCGGGGGTTCAACACCCGCATACACCCGCCAACCCCCGCGTACCCCCGCACGCTCCGACGCCCTGACCAGCACAAACGGGGGTGCGGGTGTTGCGGGGCGGGAATACGGCCCACCTCAGGTCGCCGCCTGCGACGACTGCGGAGAACCCCTCACCGGCCCCGGCTACACCACCCGCTGCCGCCCCAACCACGAAGTCACCAACCTGGAGGTCACTGACCATGTCGCGTAAGCCAATGCCCGTGGGATCGCACGGGAACGTAACCCGCACCCCCTACTACAACGGTGTCCGGCTCGTCGGCGAGGGCAAGACCTGGTACACACCCGACGGCGACGCAGTGCCCCCGAAGAAGATCCGGTGGGCAGCGCGCGTCAGGTTCCGCGACAACGACGGCCGCACCCGAAAGGTCGAGGCGTGGGGCAGCTCTGGTGCCGAAGCCGAGCGCCGTCTGAGGGACGACCTGACGATTCGCAAGCGGACATCCTCAGACACCATCACGGCAGAGACGCGCCTCGAAGTCCTCGCGAACTACTGGCTGCGTACGAAGATCGACCCGAGCACCCTCGCCGTGAACACTCGCCAGCGGTACCGCTACACCACCGAGCAGTACGTCATCCCGGGTCTCGGCGGACTGCTGCTGCGCGAGTGCACGGTGTCGCGCCTAGAGGCTTGGGTGTCCGGAGAGGTGGAGAAGCACGCGGCGAACGCGCGCATCTCGCTCACCTGCTTGAAGGGGATGCTCGACGTCGCGGTGCGCGAGGACGCGCTAACGGCGAACCCGGCACGATCGGTCACCCCGGTACCGGCAACGGCGAGCGAGGATGTCCGTGCACTTGCCGTGCCGGACGTCATCAAGCTGCGGGCAGCGCTCGCCACCGACGAGAAGGCCACAGCGATTGACCTCCATGACCTCGTCGACGTCATGCTCGCCACCGGATGCCGTCCCGGCGAGGCCCTAGCGCTCCGGTGGGACGAGGTGGACCTCACCAAGCACGTCGTCTACCTCACCGGGACGGTGGTCCGCGAAAAGGGCGTAGGGCTGTTTCGGCAAGACACGACCAAGGGCAAGAAGCCGCGAGGGCACCTGGTGCCGGAGTTCGCAGTGCGGATGCTCGAAAGCCGCGCCGCCGAGGCAACACCGGGGGAACTTAACCTCGTGTTTCCCTCGGACCGCAACGGGCTGCGCGAGGTGACGACCGTGGATCGCCAGTGGCGCACGTTCCGCGAGCGGCACCCCGAGTGGACCTGGATCACTCCGAAGACATTCCGCAAGAGCGTCGCCACGGCGGTAGATCGCGGTGCCGATATCGCGGCAGCAGCCGCGCAGCTCGGACACGCGCACTCGTCAACGACGGCAAGGCACTACATCGAGAGGCCTGCCGTCGGCCCCGATCAAAGGACCATCCTGGAGCAGTTCGGCGGGTGACAGCAGACCAGAAGTAGCAGGCTCTGACTGAGGAGCCCCCGTGGGACGCCACGGGGGCTCCTGCGTTTAGGTTCACCCCCTTGACGCCAGCCGTGCGTCAGTGCCGCACGCGATACTCGTCGACATGACGGGAACCTGGCGGCCGATGGGCCAGTCGGCAGAGGAAGCGGGCGGGCTCCACGAAGGGATCCCGGAATGGATGGTGCGGTCCCTGTGGGAGTGGATCCAGAACCGAGTACAGCCGTACTCCAACGGCGGACGTAGGCGGCTACGCCCAGAAGTAGTCGACAGGTTCGAGCGCATACGCCGAGCTGGTGACCCGATCACCGAGGAATTCGAGAGGATCGGGCTCACTGCACTCCAGGTCGGTTGGACCATTAAAAGAGACATCCTGCCGTTCGTCGACTACCTGATTCACGAGTTGGGCACGGCGGGGGACTCCAAGGCGTTGGACAGTCTCGAACGGATCTTGGTTGAGTCTGGCTCAGCGTGGACGGTCGGCACTCGTGATGGGCAGCCCGGGCTTGAGCGGCGTGTGCCGCTGGGTGTGCAGGAGGTGGCCGAGCACGCGATGGTCACTGCAGGGCGCGCAGGAGAACGGCTGTCGGAAGCCTGGCACGCGACGTTCGGTGTGAGCCCGAACCCGACGCTCGCGTATGCACTCGCCGTCCGAGCTGTGGAGGACGCCACGATCCAACGCGTGGTGCCGAGTCAGAAGGACCCCACGTTGGGTCATGTGATCGGCCAGCTCAGGAACGACAGCGATTGGGGTCTACCGCTGACGCGCGAGGATCCGAGCGCGCCGACGAGCGAGACCATCGTTCGGATGGCAAAAGCGCTGTGGAAGGGGCACCACGACCGGCACGGAGGAGACCCGAACGCGCCAAAGTCGGTATCGCAGGAGGAAGCGGAGGCGGCCGTGCTGCTGGCCGTGTCACTGGTGCACTGGTTCAGCTCAGGGGCGGCGGCGCGGCGCTAGACACGGCGACCAGTCGCACTCAGTGTGCGATTGCGGTGGGTTTCCGTTCGATCGGAACCGTGTAACGAAAGCAAGCAGGCCCGGGATCGTTGAGATCCCGGGCCTCTGGAGCCGCCTGTCGGGTTCGAACCGACGACCTTCCGCTTACAAGGCGGGAGCTCTACCAGCTGAGCTAAGGCGGCGGGCGGGGACCAGCCTAACGGGTCCGGCCACCAGAATCCGAGTCGAGGACGCATACCAACCGGAAACAGACGGCGGGGCCCCGAGCCGCAGCCCGGGACCCCGCCGTCCACAACCTGTGGATTACTCGGAAGGCTCCGCGGACGGCTCTGCCGACGGTGATGCGGAGGGGGTCGCCTCACCCGTGATGGCCTCGGTCAGCCCACCGGGGACCTGCCAGTTCTCGAACCGCTCGCCGTCGATCACCACGGTCGGCGTACCGAAGCTGCCCTGGGCGTTCAGGAGGGACTCGGTGCTGCCCGCGACCTCCGACGAAGCAGTGACCCATTCGGCGTAGGTCTCGTGCGCCTCGCCGCTGGCGATCCCAGCAGCGACATCTGCCGGCACACCGGCCTGCTCCGCGACCTGGGCGATCTGCTCGTCGGACAGGCCGGGGCTGTTCTCCTCCGGCTGGCTGGCGAACATCGCGTCGTGGAACGCGGAGAACTGCTCCGGCGCCTGGTCGGCGACCCACGCGGCGGCCGACGCCGCACGCGTCGAGTACTCGGTGCCCTGCGACACACGGTCCAGGATCGAGACCGGGTGCACCACCAGCGTGAGGTCACCGGCCTCGCGCATCTCAGCGATGCTCGCGGCGTTCGCCGCCTCGAACTGGCCGCAGATCGGGCACATGTAGTCCACGTACACGTCGAGCGTCTTGGCGCCCTCGTTCTCGGTACCCGCGACGCCGTCGGCCCCGACCGGGATGCCGGTCTGCTCGACGACGCCGGCCGGGAAGTTGTCAACCTTCTCCATGGGCGTCTTCTGGCCCTCGAGGAAGATCAGCACCACGGCCACGACCAGGACGACGAGTCCGAGTCCGAGCGCGCTCAGCACGATCAGGCGGCTGCGCTTCTCGCGCGCCTGCTGCTTCTTCTGGAGTGCAAGGGCCTCGGCACGGGCGGCGTCTCGACGCTGCGCCTTGGTCTGGTTCGTCGACATCGGGGTCCTTCGAGATGCGGGCCAATGGGGCGAGGCGCCACAGGCGCCCAGCGCAAGACTACAAGTGCTCGCTGGGAGACGGCTGGACGTTTCGTTACGATCCCGACACCCGACCTGTGGATCACCACACGACGTCGGGGCGGCCTCCCAAGGGCCACCACAGCACGTCCACCGAGCCGTCGAACAACGGCTGCGCGGCGAGCACCGCGAGCGCCAGCACGACCACGACGAGGATGACCTTGGGTCCCTGGCTCGGTGCGATCCGGCGCAGCATCGGCCCGGCCCCGACGCGCGTCCTGTACGACGCAGGTCCGAACCACGCGACGACCACGGTCACCAGCATCGCGACGCCGAGCACGAGGCTGTCGACGATGGGCTCGTTCATACCGCCCACCGAGCGCGCCTCGACGGTCGGGATGGGGGCGATGATCACGTTGCCGGGCGCGAACACGATGAGCCCGAGCAGCACGATGATGACGTCCGCACAGATGGCGACCGCGGCGGCGGGCAGCACGCCGAGCACCGCGCGGATGAGGTGCCAGGGAGACAGAACGGTCGCCACCAGCGCGTCGGCCCGGCCCGGGCCGCGTCGCGCGCGGCGGTTGCGGAACTCGTCGACGGCGATCCCGGCCAGGCGGGACACGATCATCAGCGCGACGAGCAGGACGACGGCGATCCCTGGCCGGGTGGTGGCGAGCGCCACCAGCGCGAGCCCCGCGACGGCGAACAGGCCCCGGTAGCCGGCGACGTGCGTGGGATTCGTCGGCGCCGGGGTGAGCGCCGGCTCGACGGACGGCGGAACCGGGCGCGGGGCGCCGACCGCCCGTCCCGTGACCGACCGCCCTCTGGCAGCGCCCGCGACGGCGGCCGCGCCCGCCGCGGCGCCGACCCCTACGCCACCGGCCGCCTCGGACACCGGGTGCGAGAGGAGGCCCTGCGGCATGACCCGCGTCGAGCCGAGGTCGGCGGGCGCCGAGGCGGTGCGGGCGTCGGCGGACCCGAGCACCGCCGTCGGGCCGGCTGAACCGTCGGCAGCTGTCGTCGCGGCGATGAACGCCGCCGACTCGGCCTTGAGCGCCCTGGCCACCTCGTCGGGCCCCCAGCGCTCGACGGGCACCGCCCGGAGCGCCGCACCCAGTGCCCGGGCCGTGCGCGGGGGCAGTCCGTCGAGGTCTGCCTGGCCCTGCCGCGAGCGCCGCAGCACGAGCTCGGTGGGCCGCACGCCGAACGGTGCGCGGCCGGTGCCGGAGAACGCGAGCACGGCGGCCCAGGACCACCAGTCGGTGTCGGGGCCGGGCTCCGCGCCGTCGAGCAGCTCCGGGGCGAGGTAGCCGGGGGTGCCCATGACGAACCCGGTCCGGGTGGCCCGGACGTCGCCCGGTCCCTGGGCGAGCCCGAAGTCGATGAGGACCGGCCCGCTGCGCGCGATGAGGACGTTGGACGGGGTCAGGTCGCGGTGCACGACGCCGGTGCCGTGCACGGCCTCGAGCGCGTCGGCGAGCTGGTCGGCGAGCTCGAAGAGGTCGCGGGAGTCCAGCGGACCGCGCTCGTCGATCTCCTCCTCGAGCGTGGGCCCTTCGACGAGCTCGGTGACGATGAAGGCCTCGGGCCCCTCGAGCTCGGCGTCCAGCACGCGGGCCACGGCGGGATGCCGCAGGCCCTGGAGTGCCGCGGCCTCCCGGCGCAGGCGTTCCCGGGCGGCGGGGTCGTCGAGGTGGCGATGCAGCACCTTGAGCGCGACGGGGTGCCCGCCGTCGTCCTCCGCGCGGTAGACGGCGCCCATGGCGCCCGACCCGATCTCGCGCACGACCGTGTAACCACCGAGCTTCGAGCCGGCCGCAGGGCCGGCGCCGTTCGGGATCGAGATCGAGGCCTTCACCTCCTTCATGAGGCACACCGTAGTCGTCGCGGGCAGCGGACGCCCGGCATTCCCGTGCACGCGTGCGGCGAGTGAACAGGCCGCTCGTTACCCTGAGCAGACAAGAGGCGCCGCTACTCTTGGCACTGGACAGCGAGACTCTTCTACAACTAAGGAGCAGTACATTGCCGGGTAAAGACGGGTACGATCTGGTCGTCGTCGCGAACCGACTTCCAGTTGACTTCTCGGTCGGCCCAGATGGCGATCTGACCTGGCAGAGGTCTCCTGGCGGCCTCGTCACCGCGCTGGAACCCGTGATGCAGGACGCCGACGGCGCCTGGGTCGGCTGGTCGGGCGCCCCCGACCTCGCCCACGAGCCGTTCGAGGCGGACGGCATGCTGCTGGTCCCGGTGACCCTCACCGCGGTCGAGATCGAGCGCTACTACGAGGGCTTCTCCAACGGCACCCTCTGGCCGCTGTACCACGACGTCATCGAGCGCCCCGACTACCACCGCCAGTGGTGGGACGCGTACCGCCGCGTCAACCAGCGCTTCGCCGACGCCGCTGCCGAGCAGGCGGCCGAGGGCGGCGTCGTCTGGGTGCACGACTACCAGCTCCAGCTCGTCCCCCGCATGCTGCGCGACCTGCGCCCCGACCTCCGCATCGGGTTCTTCGACCACATCCCGTTCCCGCCGGTCGAGCTGTTCGCGCAGCTCCCCTGGCGCCGGCAGATCATCGACGGCCTGCTGGGGGCCGACCTCGTCGGGTTCCAGCGCACCGGCGACGCCGCGAACTTCGTGCGGTCCGCACGCCGCCTCACCGGCTACACCACGCGCGGCCCGGTCATCACGATCCCGGACGCCGACGGGCGGCCCGGCCGGCACGTGCGCGCGTCGTCGTTCCCCATCTCCATCGACTCCCACCGGTTCGACACCCTGGCCCGCACGCCCGAGGTGCAGGCGCGCGCCAAGGAGATCAAGGCCGACCTCGGCAATCCCGAGACGCTGATGCTCGGCGTCGACCGCCTCGACTACACCAAGGGCATCCGGCACCGCATCAAGGCGTACGGCGAGCTGCTCGACGACGGCCGCCTCGACGTCGAGCACGCGACCCTCGTGCAGGTGGCCAGCCCGAGCCGCGAGAACGTCGGCGCCTACCAGGAGCTCCGCGAGCACGTCGAGGTCCTGGTGGGCCGGATCAACGGCGAGTACGGCGAGCTGGGGCACTCCGCCATCCACTACCTGCACCACTCCTACCCGCCCGAGGAGATGGCGGCGCTCTACCTGGCCGCCGACGTGCTGCTCGTGACATCGCTGCGCGACGGCATGAACCTGGTCGCCAAGGAGTACATCGCCGCCCGCTCCGACGAGCGCGGCGCCCTGGTGCTGAGCGAGTTCACGGGCGCGGCCGATGAGCTCTCCCCCGGCCCGCTGCTGGTCAACCCGCACGACATCGACGGGATGAAGGACATCATCGTCGCCGCCGCGACCATGGACCCGAAGGAACAGCGGCGGCGCATGCGCCGCCTGCGCCGCAAGGTCCTGGCCGACGACGTCGCCAAGTGGTCGGAGACCTTCCTCGGGGTGCTCACCGCCGTGCCGCCGCGGCCGCTCACCGTGGACCCACGCTCCGCGGAGCCCCGCCACAACAACATCCGGGACGCCCTGACGGCGTTCACCACCGTGCCCGACGGCGCACCCGCGCGCGGCCGGCTCGCCCGCATGGGCAACGGGAACGGACGGCGCAGGAAGCCGACCACCGGCTGGCTGCTCGCGTGCGACTTCGACGGGACCCTCGCGCCGCTGGTCGACGACCCCAAGGCGTCCACCATGACGCGCGCCGCACGCGCCGCCATCGAGCAGCTGCACGCGCTCGCGCAGGACGCCCCGGTGCGCCTGGCGTTCATCTCCGGCCGGGACCTGTCCGACCTCGCGGAGCGGACCGTCGCCCCCGACGGCACGTTCCTGGTCGGCAGCCACGGCGCGGAGGCCGGCCGGGCCACCGCCACCGGCGTCGAGCAGGTGCCGTTCCACCTGACGACCGTCCAGTCCGGCCAGCTCGACGCGCTGGTCGCCGGGTTCGAGTCGGCGGTCTCGGGCCGGGAGGGGGCGTGGGTGCAGGTCAAGCCCGCCGCCGCCGTCGTACACACGCGTCTGGCGAGCGTGGACGACGCCGCCGCCATCACCGTGGCCGCCGAGGAGGTGGCGGCCAACCTGGGCCTGCCCCCGATGCACGGCAAGGACGTGGTCGAGGTGTCGGTGGTGCCGACCAGCAAGGGCGAGGCCCTGCGCCGGCTGCGGGGCACCGTGGCCGCCGAGCTGGGGGTCGAGAAGGTCCGCGTCCTGTACGCGGGCGACGACACCACCGACGAGCACGCCTTCGGCGCGCTCGAGTCCGGCGACCTGTCGATCAAGGTCGGCACGGGCGACACGCTCGCCTCGCACCGCGTCCCGGACCCGGACGCACTGGCCGCCGTCCTCGCCGGACTCTCGCGCACGCTGCGGAGCGAGGACTGACCCGATCGTGACCCGGTCGATACCGCGGCCTTGACGAACCGGGGTACGATCGCGCTGCAAGTGTCACAGCCGACACGTGAGTGGAAGCAACGACACCCGACCACAACGGATCGTCCGGCACGTACCTGCCGGTGGAGGGATGTACTAGTCATGGCTACGGTCACTTTCGATCACGCGACTCGCGTCTACCCGGGCACTGAGCGCCCGGCTGTGGACCAGCTGAACCTGGAGATCGAGGACGGCGAGTTCCTCGTCCTCGTCGGCCCGTCCGGCTGCGGTAAGTCCACCTCGCTGCGGATGCTCGCAGGCCTCGAGGACGTCAACGGCGGGCACATCTTCATCGGTGACCGCGACGTCACCGACGTGCAGCCCAAGGACCGCGACATCGCGATGGTCTTCCAGAACTACGCGCTGTACCCCCACATGTCGGTGGCGGACAACATGGGCTTCGCCCTGAAGATCGCGGGCACGCCCAAGGCGGAGATCCGCCAGCGCGTCGAGGAAGCCGCCAAGATCCTCGACCTCACCGAGTACCTGGACCGCAAGCCGAAGGCCCTCTCGGGTGGCCAGCGTCAGCGTGTCGCCATGGGCCGCGCCATCGTGCGTCAGCCCCAGGTGTTCCTCATGGACGAGCCGCTGTCGAACCTCGACGCCAAGCTCCGTGTCCAGACCCGTACGCAGATCGCGTCGCTGCAGCGTCGCCTGGGCGTCACCACGGTCTACGTGACCCACGACCAGACCGAGGCGCTCACCATGGGTGACCGCATCGCCGTCCTGAACCACGGTGTCCTCCAGCAGGTCGGTACGCCGCGCGAGATGTACGACCGCCCGAACAACGTGTTCGTCGCCGGCTTCATCGGCTCGCCCGCCATGAACATCGGCACGTTCGACGTCAAGGACGGCGTCGTCAAGGTCGGCTCCGCCGACGTCCCGCTCGAGCGTTCCATCGCGAGCGAGCTCACCGAGGCCGACGGCGGCAAGGTGACCCTGGGCTTCCGGCCCGAGGCGCTCGACGTCGTCCCGGTCGGCACCCCCGGCTCGTTCGACGTCGAGGTCAACCTCGTCGAGGAGCTCGGCTCGGACGCGTTCGTCTACGGCACCCTCAAGGGCGACACGGAGCTGAACCTCACCGCCGGTGAGACCAACCAGCTCATCGTGCGCATCGACCCGCGCAGCGTCCCGGACAAGGGCGACGTCATCGCCGTCGCGATCGAGGCCGGCCACTCGCACATCTTCTCCGCGAACACGGGTGAGCGTCTCGGCTGATCCTCAGCCACCGTCGCCGAGGTAGAACCGTGGCGAAGTAGAACCACAGCGAGGTAGAGCGCCAGCGCGATCCGGCGTTCTACTTCGCTGTAGTTCTACCTCGCTGTGGTTCTACCTCGGCGTTTCCGTCAGCAAGAATGGTGCCCATGCCCCAGCAGAACCTCCAGATCACCGCGGTCGCGCCCGACCCCGCTCTGCTGGATCTCCCGTGGGACGTGCCCCTGGTCGACTGGCCCGAGGACGTCCTCGCCGCGCTGCCCCAGGGCATCTCGCGGCACATCGTCCGCTTCGTCAACCACAACGGCCGGGTGCTCGCGATCAAGGAGATCGGCGAGACCGTCGCCTACCGCGAGTACGAGCTGCTTCGCCAGCTGCACCGCATCGAGGTGCCCTCGGTGGTCCCGGTCGGCGTCATCACCGGCCGCAGGGCGCCCGACGGCGAACGGCTCGAGGCGGTGCTCGTCACCGAGCACCTGCAGTTCTCCCTGCCGTACCGCGCGCTGTTCAGCCAGGACCTGCGCCCCGACACCGCCACGCGCCTCATCGACGCCCTGGCGGTGCTCCTGGTGCGTCTCCACCTCGTGGGCTTCTACTGGGGCGACGTCTCGCTGTCGAACACCCTGTTCCGGCGCGACGCCGAGACCTTCGCGGCCTACCTCGTCGACGCCGAGACCGGCGACATCCATCGCACGCTGACCAGCGGCCAGCGCAACTACGACGTCGACCTGGCGCGCACCAACATCATCGGCGAGCTCATGGACCTCTCGGCGGGCGAGCTGCTCGACGAGGACGTCGACGAGGTGTCCATCGGCGACGCCCTCGTGGAGCGCTACCAGGAGCTGTGGAACGCCCTCACCGGTTCCGAGGCCTTCGACTCCGGCGACCGCTGGCGCGTCGCCGCGCGCATCGAGCGGCTCAACGACCTCGGCTTCGACGTGGGCGAGCTGGAGATCACCACCGACATCGACGGCACCAAGGTCCGCATCCAGCCCAAGGTGGTCGACGCCGGGCACCACTCCCGCCGTCTGCTCCGCCTCACCGGGCTGGACGTGCAGGAGAACCAGGCCCGGCGCATGCTCAACGACCTCGACAGCTACCGCGCGGCGACGGACCGGCAGAACGACCAGGAGCAGATCGTGGCGCACGCCTGGGTCCGCCAGGTCTTCCGCCCGACCATCGACGCCATCCCGCGTGAGCTGCGCCGCAAGCTGGAGCCGGCGCAGCTCTTCCACGAGATCCTCGACCATCGCTGGTTCATCTCGCAGCAGGCGCAGCGGGACATCCCGCTGCCCGAGGCCGCGGAGTCGTACGTGGAGAACGTGCTCCGGCACCGCCCGGACGAGGACGCCCTGCTCGGCCTCCCGCCGGGCGAGGCCGAGCAGGAGTAGCGACCCGACCGGGCCGGGGTACTAGCCGGCCGGCGTCGAACGCTGCTTCGCGACCTCGTACAGGGTGATCCCCGCCGCGACCGCCGCGTTCAGCGACTCGGTGGTGGTGGCGATCGGGATGGACACGATCGCGTCGCACGCCTCGCGCACGAGGCGGGACAGGCCCTTGCCCTCCGAGCCGATGACCAGCACCAGCGGGTCGGTGGCGTAGGCGAGCTCGCCCACCTGCATGTCGCCACCGGCGTCGAGCCCGACCACGAAGCAGCCGGACTTCTTCAGCTCGCCGAGCTCGCGGGCCAGGTTCGTCGCACGCGCGACGGGGACACGGGCCGCGGCGCCCGCCGAGACCTTCCACGCGGACGCCGTCACGCCCGCGGCGCGCCGCTCGGGCACCAGCACGCCGTGCGCGCCGAACGCGCCGGCGGACCGCAGCACCGCACCGAGGTTGCGCGGGTCCGTGATGTTGTCCAGCGCCACGATCAGCGGCGGCTCGCCGGCCTCCGCCGCGGCGTCGAGCAGGTCGTCGGCGTCCTTGTAGTCGTACGGCGGCACCTTCATGGCCACGCCCTGGTGCACCGCGCCCTCGGTGATCTTGTCGAGGTCGAGCCGCGAGGCCTCGAACATCGGGAGGCTGCGCGTGTGCGCGATCTCCAGGATCTCCTGGGTGCGGTCGTCCGCGTCCAGGTGCGTGGCCAGGTAGATGCCCTCGACGGGCATCTCGGCGCGCAGCGCCTCCAGCACCGCGTTGCGGCCGGTGACGACCTCGGTCGATCCGGCGGCCTTGCGGCCCGCAGTGCGGCCACCTGGTCGCCGGCCGGCCGCCGCGGCGCGCCGCTCGGCCGCCAGCTTGCGCTCGTGCGCCGGGTGGTAGGTACGGTCCTCCGCCTTGGGCGTCGGTCCCTTGCCCTGCAGCGCCTTGCGGCTGTGACCGCCGGTGCCTACCTGGGCGCCCTTCTTGGAGCCTGCCTTGCGTACCGCACCGGCGCGCTTCGAGTTTCCTGCCATGGTGTGTCTCGTCTCTCAGCAGGTGGTCGAGCTTGTCGCGACCACCGCGGGTTCGGTAGTGGTGGTCATGACAAGCTCGACCACCAGGGAAAAGATCAGGACAGCGTCCAGCGGGCGCCGTCGGCGGAGTCCTGTACCTCGATGCCGGCGGCCGCGAGGCGGTCCCGGATCGCGTCGGAAGTGGCCCAGTCCTTGGCCGCGCGCGCCTCGGCGCGGGCCTTGAGCTCCGCCGTGACGAGCCCGTCGAGCGCCGTGGCGTACCGGTCGTCGGTGGACGTCGCCGCCCACTGCGGGTCTGCCGGGTCGAGCCCCAGTACATCGAGCATCGCACGCAATGTCACCAGCTCGGTACGCACCGCGGCATCGGCCCCCGCCGCGAGGGCCGTGTTCCCGGCCCGCAGGTGCTCGTGCACGACGGCGAGCGCCTGCGGCACGTTCAGGTCGTCGTCCATCGCGGCGGCGAACGTCTCGGGGACGTCGGCCTTGGCGACCTCCTCCGCCGGGACGTCGCCCACCCGCTCCGAGGCACGCGCGACGAAGCCCGACAGGCGCTCCCACGTGGTGCGCGCCTCGTCGAGCGTGTCGGGCGCCCACTCGAGCATCGACCGGTACTGCACGGCGGCCAGCGCGTAGCGCACGACGGGCGCGGGTGCCTCGTTCAGCAGCTCGCTGACGAGGAGGCCGTTGCCCAGGGACTTGGACATCTTGACGCCGGACTGGGTGACCCACGCGACGTGCATCCAGCGGTTCGCGAAGCCGTAGCCCGCCGCCCGGGACTGCGCCTGCTCGTTCTCGTGGTGCGGGAACCGCAGGTCGAGGCCGCCGCCGTGGATGTCGAACGTGTCGCCGAGGTAGCGGCGGGCCATCGCCGAGCACTCGAGGTGCCAGCCGGGACGCCCGCGCCCGTACGGGGTGTCCCACGACGCCGACTCGGGCTCGCCGGGCTTGGGTGCCTTCCACAGCGCGAAGTCGTGCGGGTTCTTCTTGGCGTCGCTCGCCGTGCCCGTCGTGGGCTCGCCGCCCTCCTCGGGGCTGAGGTCCTCGACCTTCTGCCGCGTGAGCTCCCCGTAGGCGGGCCAGGAGTGGACGTCGAACCAGACGTTGCCCTCGCCCGTGCTGTAGGCGTGGCCCTTCTCGACCAGGCGTTCCATGAGCCCGACCATCTCCGGCACGCTGCCGGTGGCGCGCGGCTCGTAGGTGGGCGGGAGGACGCCGAGTGCGTCGTACGCCTGCGTGAACACGCGCTCGTACAGCGCGGCGTGCGCCCACCACTCGCGGCCGGCGGCGGCCGACTTGGCCAGCACCTTGTCGTCGATGTCGGTGACGTTCCGGATCAGCGTGACCGTCAGGCCCCGCCGCGTGAGCCAGCGCCGGAGGACGTCGAACGCGACGGCCGGGCGCAGATGGCCGACATGTGGGGGTGCCTGCACCGTGGCGCCACACAGGTAGATGCCGACCTCGCCCGGGGTGATGGGGTTGAAGTCGCGCACCTCGCGCGTGGCGGTGTCAAACAGGCGAATGGTCACCTGTCAAGGGTACCGGCGCCGGGGTACCCATTTCCTGCGCGGGCGGCGATCGCCGTCCGCGCAGGGATCAGCTCGGCTCCTCGGCGAGCAGACGGGCGACGTGCCGGTGCCCGCGCACCTCGTAGCCGACGATCGTCACGACCGGCGCGAGCATCACCAGGAGCAGCGACCAGGCCATGTGGAAACCGGCCGCGGCGGTGGCCACGGACGCGGCGAGCACCACGACGGTCCCGGCGACCAGGAGCAGGTGCAGCCCGTCGAACGACCGGGTCAGCACCCAGAACAGCACGTAGTCGGCCAGCACGGCCACGAGCACCGGGACGGCGACGGCCAGCACGGTCCCGACGGCACCGATGTGGGCGTCGCCCGCCAGGTAGTACGCCGCCACGTGCAGCCCGGCGCCCACGCCCGCGAGCCCCGTGAAGACCAGGATGTTCCCGTAGCCCCAGATGTACGACCGCTCCCGGTGCCGGTGCAGCATCTCGGCGTCCGGCGTGAGGTAGTACGTCCACCAGAGCCCGAACGTGATGCCCATACCCGCGAACGCCACGAGAGCGGCGTCGAGCGTCCAGCCGGACTCCCCCGTGACGGCGGACAGGGTCGCGACCGTGCCGATCACGCCCTCGCCGAGCGTGATGATGGCCAGCAGCCCGTACCGCTCGGCCATGTGGTGGGCGTGCCACGGGGTGCTCCGCGCACCGGGGCGGTCGGCGCGGAACCGCTCCGACAGGTAGGGACCCGCCATCTCCGCGACGCCCAGCAGCGCGCCGCACGCGAAGAAGACCCCCACGCTCACGGGCGCGACGGCGAGGACTACCCACCCGATCTGCGTGATGACCAGCACCCCCACGTACCCCATACAGGTCGCCCGGTACTCGGGCGCCTGCCTGGCCGCGCGCAGCCACTGCACGAGCATGGCCAGGCGCATCACGATGTAGCCGGCGACCATCACCTCGTTGTCCACCCGGTCGCCGGCCACTATGGAATGGAACATGTCCGGCAGGCCGAGCGCCAGGACCACGACGCCGATCATCTGCACCATCGTGGTGACGCGGTAGAACCAGTCGTCGGTGTCGAAGGCGGAGGCGAACCAGGTGAAGTTGATCCACGCCCAGCAGATGGCGAACATCGAGAACGCAAACCCGATCACGCCGGCGGCGGCGTGCCCGTCCGCGACCAGGTGGGCGGCCTGCTCCGCGGCCACGCCGAACCCGACGACGAACGCCAGGTCGAACAGCAGCTCCAGCGGGGTCGCGGTGCGCCCCGGCTCGTGGGGGTCGCGGCCCGTCATGAGGCGGCGGTGGTGGTGGTGTGTCACGGGCATGGCCCTGTTCTACCCGATTTCTCCCCGGCGGGCCGCCCCACGCCCTACCCGAAGTTCTTGTGCTCGCCCCGGTAGGTCGGCACCGTCTCGACGACCTTGTCGCCCCGGACGAGGTGCACCTGGTCGAACCGCTCCATCATCTCGCCCGCCTTGGCGTGCCGGAGCCAGACGCGGTCGCCGATGCGCAGCCCCGCGCCGGACGCCCCGCGGGTCACCCGCAGCGGCGTCTGCACCTCGCCGACGCCCTCCGGACCGTTCAGGGCGTAGCCCGGCGTGAACAGGCGGGGCACCCGCGCCGCACCCGCCTTGCCGGACGCCACGTATCCGCCCGCGAACGCGGTCACCCAGCCGGGCGCGGGCTCGCGTACGACGTCGAGCCCGAAGAACGACGCCGGACGAGGCCGGAACGAGCGGTAGCCGTCGAACAGGCCGGGCGTGTACAGGCCGGAGCCCGCGGTGACCTCGGTGACGCCGGGCGCGCCGCCGCTCACCTCGATCGACCCGGTCCCGCCCGCGTTGACGAGCTCGACCTCCTGCCCGAGGGCGTCGCGCACCGCCGCGAGGATCCGCACCCGGCGGTCGTTCACCTCGCGCATCGTCAGGTGCTTGACCAGCCGGACGGCGGGGCTCGTGTCGGGCAGTCCGGCCACCTGGGCCTCGTAGAACATGAGGCCGCGCACGGCCAGCCCTCTCGCCTGGGCCACCGTCGCGAGTGCGGCGACGTCGCCGGGCTCGCGCAGCGGCGACCGCCGTGTGCCGAGGTGGGCGGTCAGCGCCCCGGCGCCGACACGCAGCGAGCAGTCGACGTCCAGGCACACCTGGATGGGGCGGGCGTTCGCCGAGCCGTTCGCGCCGGCGGCCTGGTCGGCGTCAGCGATCAGGCCGAGGTGGGCGACGTCGTCGACCATCAGGGTGATCTCCGCGCGGGCCGTGACGTCTGCTGCGAGGGTGGCCAGAGACTCCCTGTCCACCGTCGGGTAGCCGACCAGCACGTCGCGCACACCCTCACTGACCAGCCACAACGCCTCGCGCACCGAGTACGCCATGACGCCGGCGAACCCGTGCCCGGCGGCGCGCGCGACGAGCGAGCGCACGCGCACGGACTTCGACGCGACGCGGACCGGCACGCCGTCGGCACGCTTGAGGAGGTCGAGCGCGTTGGCGTCGAACGCGTCCAGGTCGACGACGGCGAGGGGGGCGGGCAGTCCGGACGTGGCGGCGGACAGCCGCGCGACGGTGTCTGCTGCGGAGCTCATGTCCGAACGCTACTCCCCGGCTCCGACCCGGAACAGAGGCCTAGTTAACGAGACGGGGCCGTGGGATAGTGCATCCGTGATCTGGACGAACTGGGCACGCAACGTCAGCGTCACGCCCGTGCGACAGGAGCAGCCGGCCTCGGAGGACGAGCTGTCCGACGCCGTGCGCCGTGCGGTCAAGGACGGCCACACCGTCCGTGTGGTCGGCGGCGGGCACTCCTTCACCCCGGCCGCGGCGACCGAGGGCGTACAGCTCAGCCTGGACCACATCAACGCCCTGCACCGCGTGGAGCGTGACCCGGACACCGGGCACGCCCTCGTGACGGTGGGTGCGGGCATGCGCCTGCACCAGCTCAACCAGGTCCTCGCCGAGCGTGGCCTCGCGATGCAGAACCTCGGCGACATCGACAGGCAGTCGATAGCCGGCGCGATCTCCACGGGTACGCACGGCACCGGCGCCAAGTTCGGCGGCCTCGCCACGCGCGTCCGCGCCCTGACGGTGGTGGGCCCCGACGGCGAGGTCACGCACGCCTCGCCGACCGAGCAGCACGACCTGTTCGAGGCCTCGCGGCTCGGCCTCGGCGCCACGGGGGTGCTGAGCACCGTGACGATCGAGGCGGTCCCCGCCTTCGACCTGCACGCCGTCGAGGAGCCCTGGCCGCTGGACCGCGTCCTGGAGGGCGTGCACGACCTGGTCGCCGACCACGACCACTTCGAGTTCTACTGGTTCCC
Source organism: Promicromonospora alba (assembly GCF_042654905.1). Taxonomy (NCBI): domain Bacteria; kingdom Bacillati; phylum Actinomycetota; class Actinomycetes; order Micrococcales; family Promicromonosporaceae; genus Promicromonospora; species Promicromonospora alba. The sequence continues at coordinate 249,190 of NZ_JBHSFI010000008.1, read as the reverse complement.
CACCACACGCCGGGCGCTCACGCTGCGCAACACGCGCGTCGACGCCGGGACGAGTGCCGGCTCAGGCCTCGCCCACCGCGCACGCAAGGCCGCTGGGGCGGCCCGCTCCTTCCTCGACGAGGAGGTGCTGTCCAACGGGCTCTTCGAGGCGGTGAACCGCGTGGCGACGGCGGTGCCCACGGCGACGCCCACCCTGAACGCCGTCGCGGCCCGCGCGTTGAGCGCCCGCCGGTACACGGCGCCGTCGCACGAGGTGTTCTGCACCAACCGCCGGGTGCGGTTCCGCGAGATGGAGTACGCGGTGCCGCGCGACGCCGTCGTCGGGGTGCTGGGCGAGATCGACGCCTGGCAGCGGTCCACCGGCGAGAACGTCCCGTTCCCGATCGAGGTGCGTTTCGCACCCGCCGACGACGTGTGGCTCTCCACCGCGTACGGCCGCGAGACCGCATACGTGGCGGTCCACCAGTACTGGCGCCTGCCGTACGCGCGGTACTTCGAGGCCGCCGAGCAGATCCTCACCGCCGCGGGCGGGCGACCCCACTGGGGCAAGCTGCACACCCGCGACGCCGAGTACCTCGAGGGCCAGTACCAGCGGCTCCCGGACTTCCGCCGGGTCCGCGATGCCGCTGATCCCGAGGGCGTGTTCGCGAACCCGTACACCCAGCGGGTCCTCGGCTAGGAATCACAGCTCCTGCGCGAGCTCCAGCTCGTCCACGGGCTCCATGTCACCCCAGACGGCGGCCGCGAGGTCCGCGAACCCCGCACGCGCTGCCTCGTCGTCCTGGTCCACCATCCACGCGAGCTCGATGCCGTCGATGCGGAGCGCCGTCATCCGCGCCAGCGCACCCATATCGGTGCGGAACCTGACGTGCGCGACGTCTGCGAGCCGCTGCAGGTACTCGCGCGTCATCGCGATGCTCTGCTTGAGGTGGGCCTGCGCCACCTCGCGCAGCACCGGGGTACGCGCGCCCGAGACCGCGAACTCGAAGGTCAGCAGCCGCATCTCCTGGTGCTGCTTGAGGCCGCCCAGCATCGCGTCGACGGTGGCCTCGAGCAGGGCCGTCCGGTCCGGCCCCGCGTCGAGCGCCGCCAGCACCTGCTCCGACGCGCGCATCGCGATGGCACGGCCCATGGCGCGCAGCATCGCGTCCTTGTCGTCGAAGCAGTAGTGCACCGTACCGAGCGAGATCCCGGCCTCCTGCGCCACGCGGCGCACGGTCACGGACTCGACGCCCTCGCGCATCGCCACGCTCAGGCCCGCCTCGACGATCTCTGCGCGCCGCTCGTCGAGCGGCTTCCGCTTGTTCATGCCGCGCTCCCGGTCTCGGGCACGACGAGCGCCGTCGCGATCGCCGCGACGCCCTCACCGCGACCGGTCAGGCCGAGCGCATCGGTGGTGGTCGCGGTGAGGGACACGGGCGCGCCGGCGGCGGCGGACAGTGCCGCCTGTGCCTCGTCGCGCCGGGTGCCGACCCGCGGATGGTTTCCGATCACCTGAACTGCCACGTTACCGATCATGTACCCAGCAGCCCGAACGCGCCTCGCGGCTTCCGCGAGGAGGGTGGTCCCGGACGCGCCCGCCCACTCGGGACGGCCGGTCCCGAAGTGCGACCCGAGGTCTCCCAGGGCCGCCGCGGAGAACAGTGCGTCCGCTGCCGCGTGGGCCGCGACGTCGGCGTCGGAGTGACCCGCCAGGCCGCGCTCCCCCGGCCAGTGCAGACCCCCGAGCCACATCTCGCGGTCCGAGCCGTCCGGCGCGAACGCGTGCACGTCGACCCCGATGCCCGTGCGCGGCAGGGGGTACGGGGCCGGAGCCGGTCGCACGGGCTCCGGTGTGCTGGACGGGTCGGTCATGCGGTGGTCTCCTGCAGCACGAGGGACGCGAGCCACAAGTCGCGTTCGGTGGTGATCTTGAAGGCTGCCGCGTCGCCGGGGACGATGTGGACCGGTTCGCCGAGAGCCTCGACGAGGCCCGCGTCGTCCGTGGCAGCGAGGTGCTCCGCGGCGGCACGCTCCGCACCCGTGTGGTGCGCGCGCACGAGCAGGTCGCGGGCGAACCCCTGCGGTGTCTGCACGGCCCGCAGCATCGAGCGGTCGGGCGTACCTGTGACGAGCTCCGCGTCGCCGTCGGGACGCACCTGCTTCACCGTGTCGGTGACCGGCAGGCCGGGGACGACGGCGCCGTGACCGCTGCGTACAGCGCTCACGACCCGCTGGACGAGCTCTGGCGGGACCAGCGGCCGTGCGGCGTCGTGCACCAGCACCACGTCGTCCTCAGGACGCGCGAGAGCGAGACCCGCGGCGACGGACGCCTGCCGGGTGGGTCCGCCGTCGGTCACCCGGACGGGGATCCCCACGTGCGGGTCGCCTGCCATGAGATCGGCCATGACGCCGACCAGGCCGTCAGGCGCGGTCACCACTATCGAGTCCACGACGCCCGACGCAGCGAGGCGTCGCGCGGCGTGCAGCACAAGTGGAAAGCCGTCCAGCTCCACCAGAGCCTTCGGCAGGTCGCGCCCTAGACGGGATCCCGAACCAGCGGCCGTCAGGATTGCAAGGGTCGTCATCTGGTCGGGGTCCCCACAGGATCATGATTGAAGCGAAGGATCCCGTGGGGCGCGAGCACCGGGTCCTGACAGTGATGTCAGACGGATCCTGTGGGTAAGTCAGGAAGCGAGAACCTCGTCGAGGATCGCTTCCGCCTTCTCCTCTTCGGTGTGCTCGGCCAGAGCCAGCTCGGACACGAGAATCTGGCGAGCCTTGGCGAGCATTCGCTTCTCACCTGCGGAAAGACCGCGGTCGGCGTCTCGGCGGGACAGGTCGCGAACGACCTCGGCCACCTTGATGACATCGCCGGACGCGAGCTTCTCGAGGTTCGCCTTGTACCGGCGCGACCAGTTGGTGGGCTCTTCGGTGTACGGCGCACGCAGCACCTCGAACACGCGGTCGAGGCCCTCCTGGCCGACGACGTCGCGCACGCCAACCAGGTCGACGTTCTCCGCCGGGACCTCGATGGTGAGGTCGCCCTGAGCGACCTTGAGCTTGAGGTACATCTTCTCTTCGCCGCGAATCTTGCGGACCTTGATCTCTTCGATCAGCGCCGCGCCATGGTGCGGGTAGACAACCGTCTCGCCTACTGTGAACGTCATCTGCAGATGTCCCCTTTCCCTGAAACCAGGTTACCACGGCGTAATCAGGAGAACGTGCGCCCTTGGGGTTGTCCTGGAGTCATTCCGATGGACGTTTCCGCAGGTCAGAGCGCTGCGGCGGGTGAATGTTCGGACGGTTACCACCCGGTCCGGCACTATCGGATCGTTCCGGAGACGTGACCGTCGCCACGCCCTGACCGGGCATTTCGCCGCTGGTCGCGATGCGCGGGCATACCCCGAGGACCACTAGGATATGGCGGGGATCCGCCCCCGCCCGAACCAGACGAACATCAGGGAGTTCACCGTGTCCCGTCGCGCCACCGCCGCTCGAGGCGCCCGCACCATCGCCCTCGCCGCGGTCTCCGCAACGGGAGCCCTGCTCCTCGCGGCCTGCGCCCCGACCACCACGGACCTGAACTACGACCCGTCCGACGGCGTCGGTATCTCCGTGCTCGGCGAGGAGAACAGGGACCTGCGCGGCATCAACCTCATGGTCGTGTCGGCCGCTGAGGGCGAGGCAGGCAACGTCCTCGGCGCGCTCGCCAACGAGACGGCGGACGACGCGTCGTTCACGCTCGAGGCTCCTGGCGCCGCTCCCGTCACCGTGGACGTCCCGGCCGGGGGCACCGTCTACCTGGGCACGGAGACCGGCGAGGTGGTCCAGCTCGACACCGTGGGCGCGGCGCCCGGCGAGTACGTCGACGCGACGCTCACCGTCGGCGGCGACTCCAAGGAGTTCCAGCTCCCGGTGTTCGACGGCACGCTGCCGGAGTACGCCGACTACCTGCCGGTGGCCGCCCTGCCGTCGCCGTCGGGTTCGCCGGTCGTGTCGCCGTCGCCGTCCGCCTCCCCCACGGAGTAGGCGCAGCGCCAAGCAGAAATGTGGCCACCCCGGTGGTCGAGCTTGTCGAGACCGGTCTCGACAAGCTCGACCACCGGGGTGGCCACAGCCGTATCTCAGCGAGGGGCGACCGTCACCCGAAGCGGCCCGAGACGTAGTCCTCGGTGGCCTTCTCGGCGGGCGACGAGAAGATCGTCGCGGTGTCGTTCATCTCGATGAGCTTGCCCGGCTTGCCGGTGCCCGCGATGTTGAAGAACGCCGTCCGGTCGCTCACGCGCGCGGCCTGCTGCATGTTGTGCGTGACGATGACGATCGTGTAGTCCTTCTTGAGCTCCTGGATGAGGTCCTCGATCGCCAGGGTGGAGATCGGGTCCAGGGCCGAGCACGGCTCGTCCATCAGCACGACCTGCGGCTTCACCGCGATGGCCCGGGCGATGCAGAGACGCTGCTGCTGCCCGCCGGACAGGCCGGAGCCCGGCCGGTCGAGACGGTCCTTGACCTCGTTCCAGAGGTTGGCGCCGCGCAGCGACGACTCCACCAGCTCCTCGGCGTCGGACTTGGAGATCTTGCGGTTGTTCAGCTTGACGCCCGCCAGCACGTTGTCCTTGATGGACATCGTGGGGAACGGGTTGGGCCGCTGGAACACCATGCCGACGGTGCGGCGCACGGCGACCGGGTCGACGTCTTCGCCGTAGAGGTCGACGCCCTCCAGCTCCACGGAGCCCTCGACGTAGGCTCCCGGGATCACCTCGTGCATGCGGTTGAGGGTGCGCAGGAAGGTCGACTTGCCGCAGCCCGACGGACCGATGAAGGCCGTCACGGACTTGGGGTCGATCGTCATGGACACGCCCTCGACGGCACGGAAGTCGCCGTAGTAGATGTTGACGTCCTTGACGTCGATGCGCTGGGCCATCGTTGAGTTCCTTCGGGGCTGTATGGCTTCGGGTGAGCTGAGGTGCGGTTCAGCGGGTCTTCGGTGCGAACCAGCGGTTCACGAGGCGACCAGCGATGTTGAGCAGCATCACTATCGCGATCAGCGTCAGGGCAGCGCCCCACGCGTTCTGCAGGGCGATGTCGGCGAAACAGTTCGCCTGGCCCTCGCGGCATGTGGCGTCGCCTTGGGCGTACTGCCGGTAGATGAACACCGGCAGCGTCATCATGCGCCCCTCGAAGGCGTCGAAGTTGATCGAGTCGGTCACGCCCACGGCGACGAGCAGGGGCGCGGTCTCACCGATCACGCGCGCCACGGAGAGCAGCACACCGGTGGTCAGGCCGGCCACGGAGGTGCGCAGCACCACCCGGACGATGGTGAGCCACTTGGGCACGCCGAGCGCGTACGACGCCTCGCGCAGCTCGTTGGGCACGAGCTTGAGCATCTCCTCGCAGGACCGCACCACCACGGGAATCATCAGCACGGAGAGTGCCACCGCGCCCATGAACCCAAAACGTGCACCGGGTCCGAAGAAGATGGTGAACAGCGAGACGGCGAACAGGCCGGCCACGATCGACGGGATACCCGTCATGACGTCGACGAAGAAGGTCACCGACCGAGCCAGGGCTCCCCGGCCGTACTCGACCAGGTAGATGGCGACCAGGATGCCGATCGGCACCGAGATGAGCGCCGCCCAGCCGGTGATGATCAACGTGCCCGTGATGGCGTGGTAGATGCCACCGCTCGGGTCGCCGCCGAAGATGCCGCGCATCGAGTAGCTGAGGAACTCGATGGTGATCCGGCCCGCGCCGTTGAACAGCACGGTCCAGAGCAGCGAGACCAGCGGCAGCATCGCGAGCACGAAGGCGCCCCAGATGAGCACGGCCATGAAGCGGTCGGTGCGCCTGCGGCGCGGCTCGGCAGTGGTCAGGAGCGCACGCGTGCGTGCGGTGGAGTCCATGGTCGAGGTGTCGGCGCTCATCAGTTGGCCCCCGAGAATTCCTTGCGGCGGGCGACGATGGCCCGGGCGGCCATGTTCACCGCCAGCGTGATGACGAACAGGGCGAGGCCGGTGGCGATCAGCGCGTTGACCGCCAGGCCGCTCGCCTCAGGGAAGTCCAGGGCGATGTAGGCGGCGATCGTCTGCTGCTGCGCGGCCGAGAGGATGTGGAAGGAGTACAGGAAGCCGGGCGACAGGATCATCAGCACGGCCATGGTCTCGCCGAGTGCCCGGCCCAGGCCCAGCATCGCGGCGGAGATGACGCCGGACTGACCGAAGGGCAGCACGGCGGTGCGGACCATCTCCCAGCGCGTGGCTCCCAGCGCGAGCGCCGCCTCCTCGTGCAGCTTCGGCGTCTGCAGGAAGACCTCGCGCGAGACCGCGGTGATGATCGGCAGGATCATCACGGCCAGTACGACGGAGACGGTGGCCAGCACGCGACCGGTCGTCGACGCGTCGCCGGCAAACAGCGGGAACCAGCCGACGTAGTCGCCCAGCCAGGTCCAGACGGGCACGAGGGCCGGCGTGAGGACCGTGAATCCCCAGAGGCCGTAGACCACCGACGGGATCGCCGCGAGGAGGTCCACCAGGTAGGCAAGCACCTGGGCGAGGCGGCGCGGCGCGTAGTGCGAGATGAAGAGCGCGATGCCCATCGCCACCGGGGTGGCGATGAGCAGGGCGAGCAACGCCGCGAGCAGGGTGCCGAACACGAGAGGGCCGACATAGGCGAAGAAGGACGTGTCGTCGGGGTACCGCGCCACGGAGTCGGCGAGCTCGGCGGGGCTGGCCGTCATGGCGGGCCACGCGCGCACGATGAGGAACAGGGCGACCGCGGCCAGGGTCGCGAGGATCAGCGCGCCAGACCCGGTTGCGATCCAGCGGAAGGTTCGGCTGAAGCCTCGCTCGGTATCGCCGCTCGACCGGCGGCGCCGCACGGGCGCCACGGAAGCGGGCGGGCTGTCAGTGGTCGTCACAGATGTTCCTCGCCTTGTCAGGTCTGTGTGAGTCTGTTCAATGCTTGCGTCAAGCCTGGCACAGCCGACCGGTGTCCCCGGGCCGGACGAGCGTCTGCGGTGCTCGTCCGGCCCGGCCACCGGCCGGCTGTCACATGCTCAGGTACTGCTTCAGCCGGATCAGCCGGCCGTGATCGCCTCGACCGACGGCAGGAACTGCTCGGTGAGGGTCGTGGGGAGCGGTGCGGAGCCCGCCGAGTCGGCGGCCGCGGCCTGACCCTCGTCGCTCAGGATGTAGGTGTAGAAGCCCTTGACCAGGTCGGCGGTGGCCGCGTCCTCGTACGTGGCGCAGGCCAGGTGGTACGAGACCAGGACGATCGGGTACGTGCCCTCGATGTCGCGCTTGAGGTCGTAGGCGAAGACGTGGTCGCCGGTGCCCTCGATGCGCTCCGAACCCTCGACGACGGCGGCAGCAGCCTCGGGGCTGTACTCGACGAACTCGTCGCCGACACCCACGGCCACCGTGCCCAGGTCAGCGACCTGCGACGCGTCGGCGTAGGTGATGGTGCCCTCGCCGGACTGCGCGGCGCTGATCACGCCGGCGGTCTGCGCACCGGACTCCTGGCCCTCGATGGGCCAGATGCCCTCGGGCTCGTAGGTCCACACGTCGGGAACCACCGTGTGGAGGTACTCCTGGAAGTTCTCCGTGGTGCCCGAGTCGTCCGAGCGGTGCACGACGGTGATGTCCGTGCTCGGCAGGTCGGCGTCCGGGTTGTCCGCGGCGATGGCCTCGTCGTCCCAGGCCGTGATGTCGCCGTTGAAGATCTTGGCGATCGTCTCGGCGGACATGTTCAGCGTGTCGAAGCCCTCGAGGTTGAAGGCGACAGCGACCGGGGAGATGTACCCCGGGTACTCGATGACGCCGCCTGCGCCGCACTGGGCCTCGGCGTCGGCCATCTCGTCCTCGTCCAGCGCGGAGTCCGAGCCGGCGAACGCGAAGGCGCCGGAGATGAAGTTCTCACGGCCACCGCCGGAGCCGGTCGGGTCGTAGTTGACCGTGACGTCGGGGTTCGCGCCCTGGAACCCGGCACGCCAGGCCTCCATCGCGGACTCCTGCGACGACGCACCGCCACCGTTGAGCTCACCGGAGAGGCCCGTGGCACCCTCGGAGCCTTCGCCGCCGGGGGTCTCGGCACCGGGGTCAGATCCGCAGGCTGCGAGGCTCAGCGCGAGCGCGCCCACCATGACAGCGGAGCCAACGCGGGGGAATCGGCTGATCTTCACGTGTCGTTCCATCCTGTTCAAGTCGTACGCGCGGCGATCGCCGGCGCGTCAGTGGGGACGCTAGGCAGGTGGAGTGACCTGCTCACCAGATATAGGTAAACGGAGGGTGAACAAGGTCGCGTAGAGCGGGTGATCCGCAACACGCCCACCATGGCACGGCCTGGCATTCTTCACCCGTCGGTCCGCTGCTGGGTCAGATAGATGGCGTCCGCCGCCTCGGTGATCCACACCTGGAGGTCGCTGGAGATGACCGCGCTGCCCGCGGCAGCCGCGGCCCGCTCCTGCCCCTCGGAGGACGCCACGTACTCGACGAACTCCTTGACGAAGGCCCCCTTGGCCCGGTCCTCGTACCGCGAGCAGACGACGAGGTACGAGACGAGCACCATCGGGTAGGCGAAGGGCTTGTCGATCTTCCGGTCGAGCACGAAGGCGAGGTCGTGCTCGTAGCGGTTCTCGATCCGCGGCGAGACGTCGACCACGGCAGCGGCGGCGTCCGCGCTGTAGGACACGTACTCCTTGCCCACCTTGATGGCGACGCGCCCGAGGTCGGTGGTCGCCGAGGCGTCCGCGTAGGTGACGCTGCCCGGCGTGGACCGCACGGTCTCGGTGACGCCGCTCGTGCCCTCCGCCGCGAACCCTCCGGTCAGCGGCCACAGGCCGTCCGGCTCGTGCGGCCAGGCCTCCGGCGCGGTCTCGTGGAGGTAGTCGGTGAAGTTCTCCGTGGTGCCCGAGTCGTCGGACCGGTGCACCGGGGTGATGCCGAGCTCGGGCAGCTCTGCCTCGGGGTTGGCCTCCGCGATCGCGGGGTCGTCCCAGCGCGTGATCTGGCCCGTGAAGATCCGTCCGATCACGTCGGACGACAGGTTCAGCCCGTCGATACCGTCGAGGTTGAAGGCCACGGCGATGGGGCTGATGTAGACCGGCAGGTCGATGGCGTTCCCGCCGTCGCAGGCCGGGCCTGAGGCCGCCATCTCCTCGTCGCTGAGCGCGACGTCGGAGGCACCGAACGCCGTGTCACCCGTGAGGAAGGCCTCCCTGCCGTCCCCCGAGCCGGCCGGGTCGTAGCTGATCGCCGCATCGGGGTGCTGCTCCTGGAAACCGGCGATCCACGCCTTCATCGCCGACTCCTGGGACGAAGCGCCCACCCCGTGGAACTTCCCGACGACCACGGGCCCTGGCTCGGCGCTCGGCTCGCTCTCCGCCCCGAGACCCGGCAGCCCGACGGCCGCACAGCCCGCCAGCGGCACGAGAAGTGCGCCTGCGGTGGCGGCAGCGACGAGACGGGTGTAAAGGGAGGTGCTCACGGACCGCGAAACTACTCACGGACGCGGTCTCGCGAGCAAACCTCAGGTGAACGGAAGGTGACCAGACTCCTGGTCACCCGGTGACGTGCGACACCGACGGCCGCACGCCCGTGCCGCTCACGCCTCGTCGTCGGCCAGCTTGTAGCCCAGGCCACGCACCGTGAGGAGGTGCTTGGGCGTACCCGGGTCGGGCTCGATCTTCGACCGGATGCGCTTCACGTGGACGTCGAGCGTCTTGGTGTCGCCCACATAGTCGGCGCCCCAGACCCGGTCGATGAGCTGGCCACGGGTCAGCACCCGGCCCGCGTTCCGCATCAGGAGCTCGAGCAGGTCGAACTCCTTGAGCGGCAGGGCCACCAGCTCCCCGGACACGGTGACGGTGTGCCGCTCCACGTCCATCCGGACCGGACCGACCTCGAGGACGCCGTCCTCGTCGTGGTCCGCCGAGTCGTTGGGCTGCCGGCGGCGGAGCACGGCCCGCACCCGGGCCAGGAGCTCGCGGTAGGAGTAGGGCTTGGTCACGTAGTCGTCGGCGCCGAGCTCCAGGCCGACCACCTTGTCGATCTCCGAGTCCTTGGCCGTCAGCATGATCACGGGCACGTCACCGCGCGCCCGCAGCTCCCGGCACACCTCGGTACCGGACAGCCCGGGCAGCATCAGGTCGAGCAGCACCAGGTCCGCCCCCTCCGCGTCGTACGCGGCGAGCGCCGAGTTGCCGTCGGCGGCTTCGATAACCTCGAAGCCCTCACGGGTCAGCTGGTACGTCAGCGGATCCCGGTACGACTCCTCGTCCTCGACCACCAGGATGCGCGTCACGCGCCTACCTCCTCGTTCTTGGCGGCCACGTCGTCCGTGGCCTTGTGCTGACCCTGCGGGCTCTGCTCGTCCTGCTGTTCCGCATCATCGCGCGCGGCGCCGCGGTTCCCGGCGTCGGGCCGGTCCGCGGACGGGATGCGCAGGGTGAAGGTGGAGCCTCGACCGGGCTCCGACCACATCGTGACGTCGCCCCCGTGGTCGGCGGCGACGTGCTTGACGATACTCAGTCCGAGCCCGGTGCCACCGGTGTCGCGCGAGCGCGCTGGATCCACGCGGTAGAAGCGCTCGAAGACCCGGTCCTGCGCGTCCTCGGCGATGCCGACGCCCTGGTCCACCACGGCGATCTCGACCAGGCCGGCCCGCTCGTTGACCCCCACGCCCACGCGGCTGGCAGGCCCGGAGTAGGCGACGGCGTTGTCGACCAGGTTGCGGACCGCGGTGACCAGGAGGTTGTGGTCGCCGTAGACCTCGGTGTCCAGGTCGCCGCCCATGGTGATGGCGATGTTCTTGGAGTGCGCGGTGGTGCGGGCGCGGTCGACCGCCTCCTCCACCACCTCGCGGATCGGGACGGGCGTCAGCTTCGGCATCGCGCCGGCGCCCTGCAGGCGCGACAGCTCGATGATCTCCTGCACCAGGGCGGACAGCCGGACCGCCTCGCGCTGCATCCGTTCGGTGAACCGGCGGACGGCGACCGGGTCGTCCGCGGCGTCCGCCACGGTCTCGGCCAGCAGCGCCAGCGCGCCCACCGGCGTCTTGAGCTCGTGGGACACGTTGACGACGAAGTCGCGGCGGATCGCCTCGACGCGGCGCGCCTCCGTGCGGTCCTCGGCGAGCACCAGCACCCGTTCGAGGCCCAGCGGGGCCACGCGCACCTGCAGGAGCACCGTGCCCTGGCCCACCGGGCCGCGGGGCAGCTCCAGCTCCTGCTCGCGGATCACGCCGTCGCGCCGCACCAGGGCCACGAGATCGGTGATCGCCGCGTGCACGAGGGCGTCGTTGCGCACCACGCCCAGCGCGTAGGCGGGCGGCGAAGCGCGGATGACCTCGTCCTCGCCGTCGAGCACGACGGCGGCGGAGCGCAGCACGGAGAGCACACGGACGAGACCCGCGTCGAGCTCGTCGGGTTCGGCCTGAGCAAGGGCGTGCTGCTGCCGCTCGGAGACGCGGAATGCCACTGTGGCAACCACGCCGACGATCACGCCGAAGATCCCGGCGGCCAGCACCGGTACCCCGGAGATGATTCCGTCCACGCCTCCAGGGTAGGTCGACGTTTCAACCGCAGGACGACGTCGGTGGGCGCTCGGACGATCGTGTCGCCTACTGTTCATGTCAGGGAGGAAGAGCGTTAACCTCCCGGTACATCGCGGCGCCGAACCTTGGCGGGTGCGGGCGGTAGCTGTGCCGTGCGCCGTTCGGGACTTGTCCGGACGGGCGGCCCGGCCGCGCGTCGGCCCTGCCCGCCCTCCTCGGCGGCGCGACAAGCGGACGCGTAACTGCCCGTGCGCCCCGAGTGCGAGAGGAAACCGATGCGACAGATCTTCGAAGCTGAGCTCCAGCAGGTCGGAGACGACCTGACCGAGATGAGCAGGCTCGTCGAGTCCGCCATCACCCGTGCCGGTACGGCGCTGCTGGAGGCCGACCTCCAGCTGGCACAGGAGGTGATTGCCTCCGACAAGACCATCGACGCCATCGAGGACTCCCTCGACGAGCGGTGCATCCACCTGCTCGCGCAGCAGGCGCCGGTGGCCACCGACCTGCGGGTCGTGGTGAGCGCGCTGCGGATGAGCGCCTCCCTGGAGCGGATGGGCGACCTCGCCCGGCACGTGGCCCAGGTGGCGCGCGGGCGCTACCCGGCGCAGGCGATCGTGCCGGAGGCGCGGGACACCTTCGTGAAGATGCACGAGGCCGCCGTCCGCGTGGCCCAGCGCACCACCAAGCTGCTCGCGACCCGTGACCTGACGGTGGCCGAGGCGCTCGAGCGGGACGACGACATCATCGACGCGCTGCACCAGGAGACGTTCAACCTGCTCCTGGCGCCCGAGTGGCCTGGCACCGTCCAGGAGTCCGTCGACGTGACCCTGGTCGGCCGGTACTACGAGCGGTTCGGCGACCACGGCGTGTCGGTCGCCCGCCGAGTGACGTTCCTCGTCACCGGCGACTTCCCGGAGTCCTAGGGCTCGCGCCCGCTCCGCCGTCGTACACGTTGTTGCCGCTTCCAAGGTTTGGAGGCGGCAACAACTGTCTCCGCGCCGATGGCAGGATGGGAACCATGACCTACACCCTCGTGCTGCTCCGCCACGGCGAGAGCGAGTGGAACGCCAAGAACCTGTTCACCGGCTGGGTGGACGTCGCCCTCTCCGAGAAGGGCGTGGAGGAGGCCAAGCGCGGTGGCGCGCTCCTCAAGGAGGCCGGCGTGAACCCGGACATCCTGCACACCTCCCTGCTGCGCCGCGCGATCATGACGGCGAACCTGGCGCTCGACGTCGCCGACCGGCACTGGATCCCGGTCAAGCGCAGCTGGCGCCTCAACGAGCGCCACTACGGCGCGCTGCAGGGCAAGGACAAGAAGCAGACGCTCGCCGAGTTCGGCGAGGAGCAGTTCATGCTGTGGCGCCGCTCCTACGACGTGCCGCCGCCGGAGATCGAGCTGGGCTCCGAGTTCAGCCAGGACGCCGACCCGCGCTACGCCGACGCCCCCGTCATCCGCACGGAGGCCCTCAACCTCGTGCTCGAGCGCGCCCTGCCGTACTGGGAGAGCGAGATCGTGCCCGACCTGAAGGCCGGCAAGACGGTGCTGGTCGCCGCGCACGGCAACTCGCTGCGGGCGCTGGTGAAGCACCTCGACGGCGTCTCGGACGAGGCGATCGCCGGGCTGAACATCCCGACGGGCATCCCGCTGGTGTACGAGCTGGACGAGGAGACCCTCGCCCCGGTGAAGCCGGGCGGCACCTACCTGGACCCGGAGGCCGCGAAGGACGCGATCGCCGCCGTGGCGAACCAGGGCCGCTGACCCTCAGCACAGCGAGGTAGAACGCTGGCGAGGAGGTCTCGACAGGCTCGACCAGCGGTGGTCGAGCCTGTCGAGACCTCCTCGCCAGCGTTCTATCTCGGCACGGGTTGTGGTCTCGTCGAGTGGTGCTTGCGCGCCTGCTCGTAGACGTCCAGGATCTCGTCGGCGGCGCGGTCCCAGCCGAACCTGGTCGAGGAGGCGCGAGCACCTACGGCCAGACCGGCGCGGAGCGCGTCGTCGTCCAGGAGGCTCTTGAGGACCAGCGCCCAGCTCTCGGGCTCGTGGTCGGGTACGAGGACCCCCGAGACGCCGTCCTCGACCACTGTGCGCAGCCCGCCCACCGCTGCCGCGACGACCGGGGTGCCCGTCGCCTGCGCCTCCGCCGCGACGAGGCCGAACGACTCGCTGTGCGACGGCACGGCCACGAGGTCGGCGGCCCGGAAGTAGTCGGCGAGCACCTGCTGCGGCACCGGGGGCCGCACGAGCACGTGGGCGGCCACCCCCTCCTGGTAGGCGAGCGCCTCGAGCTCGCGGACGGCCGTGGGCCGGCCCGACGCACCACCCAGCACCACGAGCAGGGGCGGCTGACCGTCCCCCTCCTCCCATACCCGCTCCCCCAGCGCCCGGACCAGCACGTCGGGGCCCTTGAGCAGCTGCACGCGCCCCGCGAACAGCACGATCTTCCGGTCCACCGGCAGCGCGAGGCGCTCCCGTAGCCCGGCCCGTTGCGCGGCCCGACGGCGGTCCCGCTCCGCCGGGTCTCTCCCGTCGACGTCGGGCGGCGGCGAGAACACGTCGAGGTCCACGCCGGGCTGCACCACGCGCACCCGGCCGGGGTCGGCGCGGTAGTCGCGCACCAGGTCGGCCGCCTCCTGCTCGGTGTTCGCGACGAGGACGTCGGACTCCGCGACCACCTGCTCCTCCCCGATGATCCGGCCGTGCGGTTCGGGGGCGTCCCCCGGTGCGAGGGAGGCGTTCTTCACGCGCGCCATGGTGTGCATGGTGTGCACCAGCGGGACGTCCCAGCGCTCCGCCGCGAGCCAGCCGACCTGCCCCGAGAGCCAGTAGTGCGTGTGCAGCACGTCGTACCAGCCCTCCGGCCGGTGCGCCTCGGCGCGCAGCACGCCCGCCGCGAACGCGCACAGCTGGCCGGGCAGGTCGTTCTTGTCCAGCCCCTCGTACGGCCCGGCCGAGACGTGGATGACGCGGATCCCCGGCTCGGCGTCGGTCACCTTGGGCTGGGCGGACGTCGTCGCGCGCGTGTAGATCTCCACCTGCGCCCCGCGCCGGGCGAGCGCCCGGGACAGCTCCAGCACGTACACGTTCATGCCGCCCGCGTCGCCCGTCCCGGGCTGCTCCAGCGGCGACGTGTGCACGGAGACCATCGCGACCCGCAGCGGGCGGTTCGCGCCGGTCTCGCCGAGGCCGGGAGGCAGGCTGTCCCGCATCATGCCTCCAGGACGCACGCAGGCACGGGCAGCTCCAGTCGGTCCGTGATCTCACCCTTGCCCGACGCGCGGTCGAGCCGGACGGCGATCAGCTCGTCGGTGAGCTGTGCGGCCACCACCACGATGCCGCCGTCGGCCAGGACCGCGTGGTGGCGCGGCCAGGCGCCCGCACCGAGGTCGACGTCGGCGACGTTCTCGACGACCAGGTGCCCGACGGCGCCCGGCACGGCGTCGTCGAAGCCCTCCGTCGTCGCGGCCGCGTCGTGGATCCGGAGCACCGAGAGGACGTCCGGGCCGCGCACGCCCACGTGCACCAGGTCGCCGGCGACGGTGATGTGCGAGGGGTAGCCCGCGGCGCCGTCGGGAGTGGTGCGTGCGGTGATGGCCACCGAGCCGACGTGCTCGAGGCGACCGGGGCCGGCGGGGACCAGGACGTGCAGCCTGCAGTCCAGCTCGCCCGCGACGAGGATGGTGCCGTCGGCGAGCTCCACGAGGTGGCGCGGGCCCGTGCCCGGCGGCAGGACGGCGGCGACGGTCCCCGACGGTTCGCCGTCCGCTCCCGAGCCGTCGAGCGGGTAGGTGCGCAGCTCGTCGGTGCCGAGGTCGGACACGAGGACGCGGTCCCCCCACACGTGCACGAAGTGGGCGTGCGAGCCCTCCTGCCGGTCCGCGACCGGGCCGGTCCCCTCGTGCGGGAACGTGCGCGGCTCGCCGAGCGCGCCGTCGTCGGCGAGCGGCACGGCGGCGGCGACGCCGTCACCGTAGTTGGCCACCCAGGCGGCGGAGTCGGTGGCCACCACGTGGCACGGGCCCGAGCCGCCCGAGGTGGCAGTGGCCGCGAGGGTGAGCGTGCCTGCGTCGGACACGTGGAAGGACGTGAGCCTGCCGGGCCCCGCCTCGCCCACCGCCAGGAGCGTGCGCCCCGACGGGTGGAGCGCGAGGAACGACGGCGAGGGGACCTGCGCGACGAGCTCGCCACCGGCGAACTTTCCGTCCGGGCCGATGCCGACGCGCCAGATGCCCTCGCCGGTCCCCGGCTCGGTGTCAGCCTTCGGGTAGGTGCCGATCCACAGGGCAGCAGCGGTAGGGGTGCTCATGCGGCCAGCCTAATGACGTTTCGCCCGTGCTCCGGCCGGAGATGCACGACGCCCCGGCCGCCCCGTGATGGGGCGCCGGGGCGCAATATGCCGTCGTGCGGGCGACGCGTCAGCCGTTGGCCTTCGCGTATGCCTCCTGGACCTCTGCCGCGATACGGCCACGGTCGCTGACGGTGTAGCCATTGACCTTGGCCCATTCGCGGACCGCCGCCGTGTCGCTGCCCGAACGCGACCGGCGCGTGGTGGCGGCACTGCGCGCGACCGGCGACTTCACCTTGCGTGCGTGGCCGACCCACGAAGCGAGTGCGTCACGCAGCTGGGCCGCGTGCTCGGCATTGAGGTCGATCTCGTAGGAGACGCCGTCGAGGCCGAAGTTCACGGTCTCGTCGGCGGCACCGCCATCGATGTCATCTTCGAGAACAAGCTGAACCTTCTGAACCATGCGGGTACTTCCCTTCGAGCCACAATTTCCGGGGTTAGTTCGTGAGCATGCCGCACTCAATATTGACATGTCAATAATGGTCGTGTGACACCGATCACCAAAACTTCACCCAGCGCAGTTGAACTGCGTGGATTTTGATCCGGAAGGCGACCAGGGATAACCTCGGCCGCGCGGATCAGCGCGAAGGGGAATTCTCCGTGCTTTCTGCTGCCGCCACCATGCCCTCGCGATCCATTCGCTCGAGGGCCTCTCGCTCGTGACGGTCCGCGCGAAGGATCTTGCGCATGGCAAACCAGAACAACAGGCCGACGCCCACCGAGGGCGTGAGCCCGGCGAGCACCGCAAGCGTCGTATCCATCACAAGATCCTCACAAACTCATCGGGTGGTTCGAATTCCTCAGGCCTGCGGCTTCACCAGCGGGAAAAGGATGGTCTCGCGGATGCCCTGACCGGTCAGCGCCATGAGCAGACGGTCGATGCCCATGCCCATTCCGCCCGAAGGGGGCATCGCGAATTCCATCGCGGTCAGGAAGTCCTCGTCGAGCAGCATCGCCTCGGCGTCGCCCGCCGCGGCCATCCTGGCCTGCGCCTCGAAGCGCTGCCGCTGGATCACGGGGTCGACCAGCTCTGAATAGCCGGTAGCCAGCTCGAAGCCACGGATGTACAGGTCCCACTTCTCGACCTGTCCCTTTTCCGTGCGGTGGTCCCGGGTGAGCGGCGACGTCTCCACGGGAAAGTCGCGCACGAACGTCGGTGCGGACAGGTGGTCGCCCACCCGGTGCTCCCAGAGCGTCTCGACGAGCTTTCCGTGATTCAGGATCTTCTTGTTGCCGACCTCGACATCAAGACGGCCCGCGATCTTCTCGAGCTCCTCCACCGACGTGTCGGCAGTGATCTCCTCGCCCAGGCTTTCGGAGAGCGAGTCGTACATACGCAGGTTTGCCCATTCTCCGCCGAGCTCGTACTCGGAGTCGTCAGGAAGAGTCACGAGCGTGGTACCGAGAACGTCCTGTGCGGCCGTCTGCACCAGATCCTTGGTGAGTGCGCCGATGGTGTTGTAATCGCCGTAGGCCTCGTACGCCTCGAGCATCGCGAACTCCGGCGAGTGCGACGAGTCGGCGCCCTCGTTCCGGAAGTTCCGGTTGATCTCGAAGACCTTCTCGACGCCGCCGACGACCGCCTTCTTGAGGAAGATCTCCGGCGCGATACGCAGGAAGAGGTCCAGGTCGTACGCATTCATGTGCGTCGAGAAAGGCCGTGCGGACGCGCCGGACGCAATGGTCTGCAGCATCGGGGTCTCGACCTCGAGAAAGCTGCGGCGGTGGAAGTTCTCGCGCAGGGACCGCACCACGCCGGCGCGCAGGCGCACCATGTCGCGCGCCGCGGGACGCGCGATGAGGTCCACGTAGCGCTGCCGGACGCGCGCCTCCTCGGACAGGTCCTTGTGCAGCACCGGGAGCGGGCGCAGCGACTTGGCCGCCATCTGCCACTCGTCGGCGAAGACGCTCAGCTCGCCCCGGCGCGACGCACCGACGCGGCCACGCAGGAAGAGGTGGTCACCCAGGTCGACGTCGGTCTTGAAGGCGGCGAGCGCCTCCTCGCCGAGCACGGCGAGGCTCAGCATGCCCTGGAGGCGGTTGCCCTCGCCGTCCTGCAGCGTGACGAAGCAGAGCTTGCCGCCGATGCGGACGAAGACCACCCGGCCGGCGATGCCCACGACGTCGTCGGTCTCCTGGCCGGCCTCGAGGTGGCCGTACGTCGCGCGGACCTCGGCGACGGTGTGCGTGACCGGGACGCTGACGGGGTACGCCTCCGTGCCCTGTGCCAGGAGGCGCTCCCGCTTCTCACGCCGGATCCGCAGCTGCTCGGGCAGGTCGTCGGTCGGCGGGGTCGCGGCGTTCTCGGCAGCGGAGTTCTCGGTCACGGATTCGATTCTATCGGTGCCGCTCACCCGCTGAGTGCGGGATTTTCGCCCGGTCTGCCACACCTGAGGGGCGAATATCCCGCACTCAGCGAGAGGAAGTCAGGGGTTGAGGTCCAGGGCCAGGTCCAGGATGGGGGCGCTGTGCGTGAGGGCTCCCACCGAGAGGAAGTCCACACCCGTGGCCGCGACCTTTTGCGCCTTTTCGAGCGTCAGGTTGCCGGTCGCCTCGAGCTCGACGTGCGCGGGGACGCCGTCGCGCCCCTCCCGCTCGCGGACGGCGGCCACCGTCTCGGCGAGCAGCGCCGGCTCCATGTTGTCCAGCAGCAGGAAGTCCGCGCCCGAGGCCAGGGCCTCCAGGGCCTGGGCCGTGGTGTCGGCCTCTACCTGGATCTGCACGTCCGGGAACCTCTCGCGGACGGCGGCGACCGCGGCGGCGACCGACCCGGCGGCGACCACGTGGTTGTCCTTGACCATGGCGACGTCGTACAGGCCCATGCGCTTGTTCGTGCCGCCGCCGGCGCGCACCGCGTACTTCTCCAGGGCGCGCAGGCCCGGCGTCGTCTTGCGGGTGTCGAGGACCTGCGCGCCGGTACCCGCCAGCTCCCGGGCGAAGGCGTGGGTCGCCGTCGCGACGCCGGAGGCGCGGCTCGCCAGGTTGAGCAGGGTCCGCTCGGCGACCAGCAGCACCTGTGTGGGGCCTTCGAGCATCGCCAGGACCTGGCCGGCGGTGACGGCGTCGCCGTCCTGCGCGTGGAACGTGACGCTCGGGCCGGCCAGGCCCAGGCGGGACG
The DNA here is from genome assembly GCF_042654905.1 of Promicromonospora alba. Classification (NCBI taxonomy): domain Bacteria; kingdom Bacillati; phylum Actinomycetota; class Actinomycetes; order Micrococcales; family Promicromonosporaceae; genus Promicromonospora; species Promicromonospora alba. The sequence continues at coordinate 230,200 of NZ_JBHSFI010000008.1, read as the reverse complement.
CCACCTGGTCGAGGACCTCCCGCACCACCACGAGGCCCGCGACCACGCCGTCCTCCCGCGCCACCAGCTCGGCAACCCCGGTGGCCGACAGCGGGATGGTCGCCTGCGAGGTCACGTCGCGGCCCGGAGCGGGGCCGAGGTCCTCGTCGAGGGCGATGCGCACGGTCCGGGCGACCCAGGCGGCGTCGAGCCCCGGGTTGACCGTGCTGGGGGTGTCGAAGACGGGGAGAGTGCTCACGGACTCACCGTATCGGCCACGCCGGGCACCCCCGCGCCGTCGACGATGTCCTGGAGCATGCGCTCCGAGTCCGTGAGATACCGGTTGAGGTCGGCCGCCGCGCCGTCGGCGTCGCCCGACAGGAACCGGCGCAGGAGGCTCGCGTTACGGTCGACGAAACCGTCGAAGAACGCGCCGTTCTCGCCCAGCAGGCCGAACGACAGGCGGAGCTCGGCGGAGAGGTTCGCATGCACGCGGTCGAGGCGCGGGCTGCTCGCGAGCGAGACGGTTCCCGAGTGGAACCGCATGTTCGCCGCGGCGATGTCCCGCCAGTCGCCGCCGAGCCGGGCCGCGAGGGCCGCGTCGACGGCGTCGCGCATGGTGCGGGCGCCGGGATGTGCGGGATCGCCCGCCGCGAGCGCCGGGACCTCGATGAGCCGCCGCACCCGGTAGATGTCGACGACGTCGGCGAGGGTGGGGCGGGCCACGGCCACGCCCGCGTTGGGACGGCGGACCAGGAGGCCCTCGTGGACCAGGATCCGGAAGGCCTCGCGCAGGGTGTTGCGGGAGACGTCGAGCGTCTCGCTGACCGACTGCTCCGAGAGCCGCTGCCCGGGTGTCAGCCGCCCCGTGACGATCAGCTCGCGGATGGCGTCCGCACTCCGCTCTGCCCGATCGGTTGTCACTCACTCATCCTACGGATTCGCCGAAGTAGAGCGCTTGTCCGCCTTATCTGCCGGTTTGGTCCGACTGTGGGGCGGACAAGCGCTCTACTTCGGCGAATCTGGGTCAGTCGGTCGTGTCGATCACCGCGTGGATCAGGTTGCGGGACTGGGCGGCTATCGAGGTGCGCCAGGCGTCGAACGTCGGGTCGCTCACGCCGAAGTCCGTCTCGAAGTGCTGCATGCCCGGGGTGTGGATGTGCCCGGCCGGGATGTCGAGCCCGGCGCGGTCACGCAGCAGCGTGTTGCGGTAGGCGCTCTCGTTGGAGAGGTAGTTGCCGCCGCCCCCGCTGTACGAGCAGGAGCCGTCGGCCGGCGGCACCGGCGGCGTCGCGGGCGGGTAGGTGACGGACGGCGGGCTGTTGAAGGTCTGGCGTACGGGCGACGTGCAGTCGGGGAACTGGGTGTAGCTGGTGTTCCAGACGACGCCGAAGGCCACCGACGGGTCGGGCCAGGTGTCGCCCGGCGGGCGCGGGACGTCGGCTCCGGTGTCGGCGGCGATCATCTCCGCGATCGGCAGGCTCGCCGTGGTCCACTGCGGCGGGTCCGTGAGCCCGTCGCCGCCGCCCCAGCGGTCGACGACCTGGATGTTGCAGCCCGGGTTGTTGATCGCGAGCTGCGGCACGCCGCCCACGGCGGGGCACGGCAGGCTCCTGTCGTTCCCCGCGAAGGTGCCGTGGTAGCGGGCGTTCCACTGCTCCAGGTTGAACTGGGACCCGCCGGCCTGGCTCACCGTGATCGACGCGTCGACCTGGCGCGGCCCGGGCTCCATGAACGGGCCGACGGTGTCCTCGAGGTAGCCCCGCTCGAACTCCGGGAAGCTCACCGGCAGCGTGTAGGCCTCGACGTGGGCGAGCATGCCGTCGTCGGTGCGGTAGGTGGTGCCGTCCAGCGACAGGGCGGTGGCGCCCGACGGGTTGCCGTACCGGATGTTGTTGCCGACGGTACCCGGTGCCGACGAGGTGGTACCGCCGTCGAGCGTGAAGACGTCGAACCCGCTGACGATCACGCGCAGGACGTCGTCGCCGGGCGGCAGGTCGATGTCGAACATGCCGCGCGCCGCCTTGTCGAAGGTATCGATCAGCTCGGCCCGCTCGGCGTCGGTGAGGCCGCCGCGCGGCGCCCACTGGCGCAGCACCGACATGGCCTCGATGCGGGTCCAGTACAGCGGCCGGTCGTCGCTCGCGGGCAGGTCGCCGCGTACGTGGCCGTCGCTCTGGGCCCGGCGGACTGCGGCGTCCCACAGGGCCTCACCCTTGCGCTCGGCCAGGGCCGTCGCGGCGTCCAGCGTGCGGGTGCGGCACAGGGCCGCCGTGAAGGCTGCCGTGTATCCGCCGAACCCGCCGCCCTCGATGACGGTGCGGGCATAGGTCTTCTCTGCGGGAACGGTCGGGTCGGCGGCGTCGGGCAGGTACGCCGCCAGGCGGCTCTCCTCGACCGAGAGCGGCAGGCTCGGGTCGAGGCAGCCCGCCCCGGAGCCCGGCCCTGGCGCGGGTGCGGCCTGGGCGGCGACCGGAGCCGCCAGTGCGGTGGTGGCACAGAGTGCGAGGGCGACGGCGCCCGCTCGCACCCTGAGGGCGGTACGTGGTCTGGACATGTTGAATCACTTCTCCCCTCGGAGGTGGTCGTCACGACCGTAGAGGTTCGTTGAACAATCCGACAGGGTCGGCCACGTAAATATCTGGTGTCCCGGGCTGTTCCCGAGCACTGGAGCCGTGTCATGATCGACAATGTTCCGCAATGCGGCGGAAACATCCGACGAGGAACATCCTGACTGTTGAACAATCCGGCTCAACACATCGACCAGGAGGACGCCATGTCCGACACGAGCCACGAGCCCGCCACTTCGCCGGCAGAGACGCCGACGAGCCCTCCGGCCGCCAGGGTCAGGCGGTTCGCCTCAGCACGCAGCCGCTCCCTGCTGGGCGCCCTCTTCCTCATGGCGACCTCCGCCATCGGCCCCGGCTTCATCACGCAGACCGCCACGTTCACCCAGCAGCTGGGCGCCGCCTTCGCGTTCGGCATCCTCGTCTCGATCCTCCTGGACCTCGCCGTCCAGATGAACGTCTGGCGCATGATCACGCTGACCGGCAAGCGCGCGAGCGTGCTGGCCAACGACGCCCTGCCGGGCAGCGGCTACGTGCTGGCCGTGCTCATCGTGCTCGGCGGGCTCGTCTTCAACATCGGCAACACCGCGGGCGCGGGCCTGGGCCTGAACGCCCTGTTCGGCCTCGACCCCCGGGTGGGCGGCGTGATCAGCGCGGTCATCGCCATCGCGATCTTCCTCGCCAAGCGCGCCGGGGCCGTCGTGGACCGGGTGGTCATCGTGGCCGGCGTGGTGATGATCGTGCTCACCGTGATCGTCGCGATCCTGTCCGACCCGCCCGTCGGCGAGGCACTGAAGCAGACCGTGCTGCCCGACACCATCAACTTCGCCACCATCACCACCATCGTGGGCGGCACCGTCGGCGGGTACATCACCTACGCCGGCGCCCACAAGCTCCTCGACTCCGGCACCGCGGGCCCCGAGCACATCCGCGAGGTCAACAAGGCCGCCGTCAGCGGCATCATCGTCACGGGCGTCATGCGGTACGTGCTGTTCCTGGCGGTCCTCGGCGTCGTCGCCTCCGGCGTCGTGCTCGACGTGGCCGGCAACCCCGGCGCCGACGCGTTCTCCGCCGCCGCGGGCGAGACGGGCCTGCGCATCTTCGGCGCGGTGTTCTGGATAGCCGCGATCACCAGCGTCATCGGCGCCGCCTACACGTCGGTCTCGTTCCTGCCCGTGTTCTCCGCGAAGATCACCGGCCGCACCGCGGACCTGTGGACGGTGGGCTTCATCGTCGTCTCGCTGGCGGTCTTCCTGACCCTCGGCACCGCGCCCGCCACCCTGCTCGTCTTCGTCGGGGGTGTGAACGGCCTCATCCTGCCCATCGGCCTGACCCTGTTCATGTACATCGGCTGGTTCCGCGGCTCGCTGCTGGGCAGCGTCCGCTACCCGCGGTGGCTCCTGGTGGTCGGCACCCTGGCCGCCGTGGTCACCTGGTACATGGCGGTCAACGCGGTGGGCCCGATCTTCGACCTGCTGTCCGCCTGAGCCTCCGGCTCGGCACCTCGCACCACCGAAAGGACACCCGCACCATGAGCGCCGTCGACCTGAACAGCGACCTCGGGGAGGGCTTCGGCCGCTGGACCCTCGGCGACGACGAGCAGATGCTCGCCATCGTCTCCAGCGCCAACGTCGCCTGCGGCTTCCACGCCGGGGACCCGGTGTCCATCCGCCGCACCGTGCGGTCCGCCGTGGCGCAGGGGGTGTCTCTCGGCGCACACGTCGGGTTCCCCGACCTGGCCGGCTTCGGGCGCCGCAACATGGACGTGCCGGACGACGAGCTCGAGGCCGACGTCGCCTACCAGATCGGCGCGCTCCGCGGCCTGGCCGACGCCGAGGGCGGCGTCGTCACCTACGTGAAGCCGCACGGCGCGCTGTACAACATGGCGGCGGTGGACATGCGGGTCGCCCGGGCTGTCGCAGCGGCGATCGCCGACGTCGACCGGCGGCTCGTCCTGCTCGGCCTGCCGGGCAGCATGGCTCTCGCCGCGGCGGCCGACGCGGGGCTCGCGACCGCCACCGAGGCGTTCGCGGACCGCGCGTACACGCCCGAGGGCCGCCTGGTCTCCCGCCGGGAGCCCGGTGCGGTGCTGCACGACGCCGACGACGTCGCCCGCCGCATGCTGCGACTCGTCACCGAGGGCGTCGTGACGGCGGTGGACGGGTCCGACGTCGCCGTGCGCGCCGACTCGGTGTGCGTGCACGGCGACTCCCCCGGCGCCGTCGCCATGGCGCGCCGGATCCGCGAGGTGTTCGACGCCGAGGGCATAGAGCTCACGGCCTTCGCCCCGGCGGGCAGCGGCTCCGCAGCGTGATGCGGGTACTGACCGCCCGCGACGACGCTCTCCTGGTCGAGCTCGACGACCTGGACCAGGCGGTCGCACTGTACGAGTCCCTCCTGAGCGATCCCGTGCGGGGCGTCGGCGTGCCCGTGCCGGGCGCCCGGACGCTGCTGGTGCCGTTCCGGCCGTCGGCCGTGTCCGCGTCGGCCCTGGCCGCGGAGCTGCGGGCGCGACCGCTGGACCGCCGCGTCGCCTCCGCCGCGCGCGCCGTTGAGATCCCCGTGCTGTACGACGGCGCCGACCTCGCCGAGGCGGCCGACCTGCTGGGCTGGAGCCCGGAGGAGCTGGTCCGCCGGCACACCGCGGCGGCCTGGACGGTGGGCTTCGTCGGGTTCGCGCCCGGGTTCGCCTACCTGACCAGCGACGACCCCGAGCTGGTGGTCCCGCGACGGGCGAGCCCGCGCACCCGGGTCCCGGCCGGGTCGGTCGCGCTCGCCGGGCCGTACAGCGGCGTCTACCCGCGGGAGAGCCCCGGCGGCTGGCAGCTCCTGGGCCGCACCGACGCCCCCGTCTGGGACGTGACCCGCGAGCGCCCGGCCCTCCTCCTCCCGGGCGACGAGGTCCGCTTCACGGCGGTCCGCGCGCTGGCAGCGGCCCAGTCGGGCCCGGTCATCTCCGGCCCGGAAGTCGACCACAGCGGTTCCTGCCAGGATCCCGGGCTGCCTGGCAGTAGCTGCTGTGGTCAACCTCGGGCCGACGTCGTCGCGGCGGGCGGTGCGCTCGAGGTGGTCAGCCCCGGCGTGCAGGCGCTGGTCCAGGATCGCGGGCGGCCGGGGTCCGAGGGGGCGGGCGTCTCGGCGTCCGGCGCACTCGACCGGCCGAGCCTGCGGGCGGCCAACCGCGCTGTGGGCAACCCATCCGATGCAGCCGTCGTCGAGTCTGTCGGCGGTCTGCGACTGCGCGCTCACGGCCCGCAGGTACTTGCGGTGACCGGGGCGGTGGGCGACATCGTCGTGCGGCCGGGCACGGCGCGACCGGGCGGCGACGGATCGGACGGCGCCGAGCCGAGTCCCGCCGAGCCAGGTCCCGCCGAACCAGGTGCCGCCACGCCGGTGCGCCCCGACCGACGTCCGCTGCCGGGCGAGCCCTTCGCGCTGGACGACGGCGACGAGCTGCGCCTCGCACCACCCGCCCGGGGCGTGCGCGCCTACGTGGCGGTACGCGGCGGGATCGACGTACCGCCCGTGCTGGGCAGCCGCGCGACCGACGTGCTGGCCGGGCTGGGGCCCGAACCGCTTGGCTCCGGCGACTTGCTGCCGGTCGGCGGCCCGGAGCGCGGAGTCCCCGCGGTCGAACCGCACGCGGCAGGACCGCACGGGACCGGAGCGAGCGGAGCACCAGCCACCGGCGACACGGTGCACCCGGCCGGGGCGCCGTCGTCCGACAGGCAGGACAGCCTGCCCGCACCCGGCGAGGTGACGGTGCTGTCCATAGTCCTGGGGCCGCGCGACGACTGGTTCGACGCCGCGACCATCGCGCGGCTGACCGGCCAGGACTGGCTGGTCACCCCGCGATCCAACCGGATCGGGCTGCGCCTGGAGGGCGATCCCCTCGTCCGCATCCCCGAACGCGCGAGCGCCGAGCTACCGAGCGAGGGTTGCGTCACCGGCGCGATCCAAGTTCCGCCGGACGGTCAGCCGGTCCTCTTCCTCGCCGACCACCCGCTGACCGGCGGATACCCGGTGGTCGGGGCGGTCGTCGCCGGCCACGTGCCGCTCGCCGGACAGCTCCCCGCAGGCGCACGCGTCCGCTTCACCATCCAGAACCACCCAGGCCAGAACCACCCAGGAGGCACCCCATGATCCGCACCGTGCTCGTCGCGAACCGGGGCGAGATAGCGGTCCGTATCGTCCGTGCATGCGCTGACCTGGGAATCCGTTCCGTCGCCGTGTACGCGGACGGCGACGCCGACGCGCCGCACGTCCGCCTCGCCGACGAGGCCTGGGCCCTGGACGGCCGCACCGCCGCCGAGACCTACCTGTCGATAGAGAAGCTGCTCGGCGTCGCCCGCCGGTCGGGTGCGGACGCCGTCCACCCGGGCTACGGCTTCCTGTCCGAGCGGGCGTCCACCGCGCGCGCCGTCGAGGAGGCCGGGCTCGTGTGGGTGGGTCCGACGTCGGCGACGATCGAGCTGCTCGGCGACAAGATCGCCGCCCGCGACCTGGCCCGGACCGTCGGCGCGCCCCTGGTGCCCGGCTCGGACGGCCCGGTGCCCGACGCCGCCGCGGCGCTCGCCTTCGCCGAGGAGCACGGTCTGCCGCTCGCCATCAAGGCGGCGCACGGCGGGGGCGGGCGCGGCATGCGCGTGGCCTGGACCCTGGAGGAGGTGCCCGAGCTGTTCGAGGCCGCGCGCCGCGAGGCGGAGGCCGCCTTCGGGCGCGGCGAGTGCTTCGTCGAACGGTTCCTGGAGCGGCCCCGGCACGTGGAGGCGCAGGTCATCGCTGATGACCACGGGCACGTGGTCGTCGCGGGCACCCGGGACTGCTCCCTGCAGCGGCGCAACCAGAAGCTGGTCGAGGAGGCGCCCGCGCCGTTCCTCGACCTCGCTGTGCGCAAGCGGATCCACGAGTCCGCGCGCGACCTGTGCGCCGCCGCCGGATACCGCGGCGCGGGAACCGTCGAGTTCCTGCTCGGCGTTGACGGCACCCTGTCGTTCCTGGAGGTCAACACCCGCCTCCAGGTCGAGCACCCCGTCACGGAGGAGACCACTGGACTCGACCTCGTGGTCGAACAGCTCCGCGTCGCGAGCGGCCTGCCGTTGTCCGTGACCGAGGACCCGGAGCCGCGCGGCCACGCCATCGAGCTGCGGCTCAACGCCGAGGACCCGGCGCGCGGCTTCCTGCCCGGCCCCGGGCGCATCGAGCGGTTCGTGCCCCCCTCCGGCCCGGGCGTCCGGGTGGACGCCGGCGTGGAGTCCGGTTCGGTGATCCCCGGTGAGTTCGACTCGCTGTTCGCCAAGATCGTCGTGTGGGGGCCCACCCGGGACGCCGCGCTCGCCCGGGCTCGGCGGGCCGCCGCCGAGACCGTGGTCGAGGGTGTGCCGACCGTGCTGCCGTTCCACCGCGCGGTCCTGGCCGACCCGGCGTTCACCGGGTCGGACCGCGGTTCGCCGGACGGGTCCGGATTCGCCGTCCACACCCAGTGGATAGAGACCGAGCTCCTCGCCGCGCTGGACCCGCAGGCGCTCGCCGCGCCCGTCGTCGAGCCGGGGGTCGTGGAGACGTGGGTCGAGATCGACGGGAAGCGGCACAAGGTGCGCACGCCGGGCGGACTTGGGTTCGCCGGCCCAGGGGTTGGGCCCGGCGCGAGTGGCATGACGGCCGGTGGCGCACCTCCGACGTCGGGCACCGGGGCGGACGACGGCCGCGTGCCCCTGCTCCCCGCGATGCCCGGCACCCTGGTCCGCTGGCTGGTGGCCGACGGCGAGACCGTGGCCGACGGCCAGCCCGTCGCCGTCGTCGAGGCGATGAAGATGGAGTCCCAGCTCGTCGCCGAGGCCGCAGGAACCCTGGACCACGCGACAGCGGAGGGCACCCAGATCGCGGCGGGCGACCCGATCGGCTACATCACGCGCTGACCGCCCACAGCCTCGCGGCCGAGTTCGGTCAGTTGCTGGCCTCCGCTCGTGACTTCGGTCGGTCGCCTTGAGATCGGTCCATCAAATGACCGATCTCAAGGCAAGCGACCGATCTCAGTACAGGACCGCGTGCAAGCGACCGAAGTCACTGCCGCATCCGGACTCGGCCCGGTCAGCGGGCCTGGAGCACCCCGTCGTCGTCGAGCCAGATCTGGACCCGGCGCCTCCACTCCTCCTCCGGCTTCGGGAAGTCCGTGCGGTAGTGGCCGCCACGGGTCTCCTCGCGCAGCGTGGCCGCCCGGGTCAGGGCGCGGGCCACCTGGTAGACGTTGGTGGTCTCCCACTCGGCGGCCTGGGGTTCGGCCACCACCTCGGGCGCCAGGTGCGCGTCGGCGCGGACGGCGGCGAGCCGCTCGTCGACCTCGGCGAGCGAGCGCGCGGACCGGATCACGCCGGACCCCGCGGACGTCACCTTCTGGATGCGTGACCGGGCGGCGGCCGCGACCAGCCCTGACCCGCCGGAACGCTCGGCGGGCGCTCCAGGCTTGAGCTCGCCGGCGTCGAACCGGGCCGCGACGTCGCGCGCCGCGCGGAAGGCGAACACCAGGCCCTCCAGCAGCGAGTTCGACGCGAGCCGGTTCGCCCCGTGCACGCCCGTGCACGCCACCTCGCCGACGGCGTACAGGCCGTCCACCGAGGACCGCCCGTCGAGGTCGGTCACGACGCCGCCCGAGTGGTAGTGCTGGGCGGGCGCCACGGGTACCGGCTCCTCGGACCAGTCGATGCCGGCCTCCAGCAGCCGCGCGTTGATCGTCGGGAACCGTGTCCGCAGGAACTCGCGGCCCAGGTGGCGGGCGTCGAGCAGCACGTTGTCGGCCCCGGTGGCGGCCATCTGCCGCACTATCGCGTGCGCGACGACGTCCCGCGGCGCCAGCTCCGCCATCTCGTGCACCGCCGGCATGAACCGGTGCCCGTCGACGTCGAGCAGGAGGGCGCCCTCGCCGCGCACGGCCTCCGAGATGAGGGGCACCTGCCCCTTCGCGCCGGTACCCAGCCACAGGACCGTCGGGTGGAACTGGACGAACTCCAGGTCGCCGAGCACCGCACCGGCCCGGAGCGCAGCGGCGATGCCGTCGCCCGTCGCGCCCGCCGGGTTGGTCGAGGAGCGGAATACCTGCCCGATCCCGCCGGTCGCCAGCACGACGGCGGGGGCCAGCACCGCGCCGACGCCGTCCCGCGAGCCCGTGCCCCGCACGTGCAGGGTCACGCCGCAGGCTCGACCATCCAAGGTCGTCAGCACGTCCAGCACCAGGGCGTTCTCCACGACCTCGATGCCCGGGTCGTGCCGGACCGCCTCGATCTGCGCCACGAGCGCCCGGGAGATCTCGGCGCCGGTGGCGTCCCCGCCGGCGTGCGCGATCCGGTCCGCGCGGTGGCCGCCCTCGCGGGTGAGCGCGATGTCGCCGTCGGCCGCCTTGTCGAAGACCGCGCCGCGCGCCACGAGCTCGCGCACGCGCTCCGGGCCCTCGGTGACCAGCACCTGTACGGCGTCCGGGTCCGACAGGCCGCCGCCCGCGGCGAGCGTGTCCGCGAGGTGCGCCTCCGGCGAGTCCGACGGGTCGAGCGCGGCGGCGATCCCGCCCTGCGCCCACACCGTCGACCCCGACAGGAGCCTGCCCTTCGTCACGAGCAGCACCCGCGGTACGTGCGTGCGCAGCTCGAGCGCCGCCGTCAGCCCGGCGATGCCGGAGCCGACGACTATCGCGTCGGCCTCCGCGGTCCAGCCGGGTGCCGGGGCGGCGAGGGAGCGGAAGAGGCGCGGTCCAGTGCCGCTCACGCTCGGCCCGACGCCGTGCGCACCAGGCCGGCCTGCTGGAACGGCTCGATCGGCAGGCCGCTCTCCTCCAGGCCGTAGCCGTCGGGCACGTGCCCGGGCTCGTCGCTCAGCTCGACGATGCGGTTCTTCTCGTCGACGAACACGACGTTCGGCAGGAAGGTCCGCGCGTCGTGGTCCGAGAGCATGCCGTACGCGATCAGGATGACGACGTCGCCGGGGCTGACCAGGTGGGCGGCGGCGCCGTTGATGCAGATCTGGCCCGAGCCGGGCTCGCCGGGGATCACGTAGGTGGTCAGCCGGGCCCCGTTGGTCACGTCGACGACGTCGACCTGCTGGCCGGGGATCAGGTCGGCGGCGTCGAGCAGGTCGGCGTCGACGGTGATGGACCCGACGTAGTGCAGGTCCGCCTGCGTCACGGTGGCGCGGTGGATCTTCGCGATCATCATCGGCCGCTGCAACGATGCGGGGCGGCCGACGGGCGGGCGGTGCTCGGTGGAGCTCATGGCGTTACCTCTGGTCTGGCGAGACCTCGACGGCCTGGTTGTCGATCAGGCGGGTGGTACCCACCCGTGCGGCCACGAGCAGCAGCGCATGGCCGGAGAAGTCGTCGGTCACCGCGTCCACGGTCACCGGATCGACGAGCGCGAGGTAGTCGATCACGACGCCGTCGGCCTCGTCCAGCACCTGGCGGGCGGCGTTGATCACACCCGTCGCGCCACGGCCCGCGGCCGCGGCGCCCGCACGCAGCGCACGCGACAGCGCCAGGGCCTGCTCGCGCTCGTCGGCGGACAGGTAGGCGTTGCGCGAGGACATCGCGAGGCCGTCGCCCTCGCGCACCGTCGGGACGCCCACCACCTCTACCGACACCTCCAGGTCGCGCACCATCCGGCGCACCGCAAGGAGCTGCTGGGCGTCCTTCTCGCCGAACAGCGCGACGTCGGGCCGCACCAGGTGCATCAGCTTGAGCACCACCGTCAGCACCCCGTCCAGGTGCCCGGGGCGGTGCTCGCCCTCCAGCACCTCGCCGATGCGCCCGGCGGAGACCCGCACCACGGGGTCGCCGTCCGGGTAGACGACGTCGGGCGTGGGCGCGAAGACGATGTCGGCCCCGACGCCGGCCAGCTTGGCGACGTCGCCGTCCAGGTCACGCGGGTAGGTCGCCAGGTCCTCGCCCGCGCCGAACTGCAGCGGGTTGACGAAGATGGTGACGATCACCTGGCCGTTCGGGCCGGCCTCCGCGCGCGCCCGGCGCACGAGCTCCAGGTGCCCGTCGTGCAGCGCGCCCATGGTCATGACCACCGCTCGCCTGCCGGGTTCCGCGTCGAGCCCGGACGGGCCCGTGATCGCCCAGCGCATCTGCGCGTCCCGCAGCTCGGAGCGGGTGCGGACCACGTGCGGCGTGCGCCGCGCGGACTCCGTCCCGGTCTGGGTGCCGAGCGGGGTGTCGGTCGGGGTGATGGCCTCGGTGCTCACTGCGTGTTCCTTTCTGCGCGCGACTCTCCCGTCGCACTGTCCAGCGCGTCCAGCAGGTTCTGTGCGGTGGAGTCGTTGATGCGGTGGCTCGCGAGCGCGCGGCGGGTGGCCCCGCGGGCGAGCTCTGTGTAGCTGTCCGGCACGTCGGTGGCGCCGCTGGCGGCGGCAAGTGCGCTGAGCTCGGTCAGATGGCGGCGCACGGTACCGACGTCGCCCCGCGAGACCGGCCCGGTGAGGGCGGCGATAGCCCCCGGCCCCATGCCGTCCCGCGCGTCGGCCGACCGCGTGGCCGACTCGAGCGCCGCCGTGAGCAGCGGTGCCAGCACCCTGCCGGGCGCCTCGATCCCTGCGGCCTCCAGCGCCTGTGCGGCCTGCGCGACGAGCACCACCAGGTGGTTCGCGCCGTGCGAGAGGCCCGCGTGATACAGCCCGCGGAGCCGCTCGTCGACGATCACGGGCTCGCCGCCGATCTCGACCACCAGCGCCTGCCCGATCGGCAGCACCGGCGCCGGACCGGTCACGGCGAACGTGCAGCCCTCCAGGCGGGCCAGGTCGAGCGACGTGCCCGAGAACGTCATGGCGGGGTGCACGGCGAGCGGGATCGCGCCGCCCAGGCGGGCGGGCTCCAGGACGGCTGTCCCGTAGCGGCCCGACGTGTGGATCGCGAGCTGGCCGGGCTGCCAGGCACCGGTCTCGGCGAGGCCGGCGACCAGAGGGCCCAGGGCGTCGTCGGGCACCGCGAGGAGCACGAGCTCGGCGCGCTCGACGACGTCGGGCACCTCGAGGTTGGGGACGCCCGGCAGGAGCGTCTCGATGCGCTCCCGGGAGTCCTCGGAGATCCCGCTCGCGCCGACGACGGCGTGACCCGCGGCGCGCAGGGCGCTGCCGAGCACCGCACCGACGCGTCCCGCGCCGATCACGCCGACGCCGAGCCTGCCGGGCCGCCGGCCCGGATCTGCGGATTCAGTCACGGGACATCACCGGTCACTCACCCTGTCTCTCCATCCATCGTTCCGGGCCGGCCGCAGCGCGTGCCGTGCGGGCCCGCATGGCCTGCTCCGCCATGAGCTGGGCGGCGTCGGCGGCGTCGAGGTGCGGCACCTCAGGCTGCACCGGACCCTGCGTGGAGTGCACCTGGAACGACGCGACGCCCAGCCTGCGCTGCCACGGGCCCTGGCTCAGACCCAGCGACTGCGTCCGCTCGTGCGGCACCACGTCAAGGATCTTCACCATGCGGCCCCGGCGCATCAGGAGGGCGCGACCGGTCACGGCGAACCCGTTGCGGCGCCATGCCACCGGATCCAGTATGCGCGTCCGCCGGGAGGCCGTGACGTACGAGCTCTCGGTCCGGGAGTCGCCGTCCAGCCCCGCGTCGAGGATCCGGCGTGGCTCGTCGACGCCGAGGTCGGGCAGCACCAGGGAGAGCACCGTGAGCGCCTCCTCACGGGTGCCGACCGGCAGGAGCACGCTGTTCTTCTCCTCGCTCTCGCCGCCGTAGCCCGCGACGTTGACCTGCACGCGCCACCAGTCGCGCCCGCGCCACAGCACGCTCTGCACGAGTCGTACCGCCTGCACGCGGCCGGGCGGGATGGTCTGGGAGCGCGTCTCGAGCATCCCGTGCCGCAGCCGGACGCCGTCGGGCGAGATGGCCACCCGGAAGTCGAACTCGCCCGTGAGCCGGCCGAACAGGTACCCGCCGGCGCCCAGGACCGCGGGTAGCGACGCGGACATGACGGCGAACTCGCCGGTCGCGATCATGACCACCAGCACGGCCAGCGCCCACAGCACCAGCGTGATCATGGCCCCGGACCGCACGACCGAGGCGATCAGCCGGCCCAGGGGCACGCTGAGCACGGGGACCTGGGGCGCCTCGAGGCTCACCGGTGCCGCCGGTCCGTACGGCGACGCCTCCGGCCCTTCTGCGGGTGCGGCGGCATCCTGGGTCGCGTCCCGCGGCCCGGCGTCGAGCGCCTGGTCCTGGGGCGTGGTGCCGGCCGGGGCGGGCACCACGCCCGGCACCGGCTGGGTGCGCGCACCGGCGGCCGGGCCGGTCCTGGCCACCTTGAGGCCCGCAGCGCGGGCGAGGAGCTCGGCGCGGAGCTCGTCGGCGTCGGACCCCTTGAGGAAGCCGATGGCGATGCCGGAGTCGGTGCCGCCGGCGGTCTCCAGGGTCAGTTCGCACAGGCCGAAGAAGCGCGCCACGAGCGGCTGCCGGATGTCCACCGACTGGAGCCGGTCCAGGCGGGCGTGCCGCTGCTGGCGGAACAGGATGCCGCGCCGCAGGTGCACGGTCTCCTCGCCGATGGCGTAGGTGGTCATGCGCCAGGCCAGCACCGAGTAGCCCCACCCCACCAGCGCGATGGCGGCGAGCGCGACGAAGAGGGTCCACCAGTACTCGCTGGAGATGAGGGCGATGAGGCCACCGCGCGGCCCGCCGTCGAGGCTCTGCTGGCCGAGGATCACGATGGCCGCACCGACCACTGCCCAGCCCCGGACCAGTGGCGTGACCGGGTGCACACGCCGCCAGTCCAGGTTCTCGGCCTCCGGCTGGCCGGGTTCGTCCTGCCGGCCGGCGGCCACGCCGGGCTGGTCGATCTTGTCGAGGCCGCCCTCGGGCGTGCTCACAGCCCCGCCAGACGGGCCTCACCACGGGACGCAAGACGGTCGCGCAGGCGCGCCGCCTCGTCCGGCGGCAGACCAGGGATCTGGGCGTCGGTACCGACGGATGCCGTGTGGAGCTGGACCTTCGCCAGGCCCAGCTTGCGGTCAAGCGGCCCTGCCTCGACGTCCACGTACTGCATCCGGCCGTACGGCACCACGACCATCGACTTGAACATGACCCCCTTGCGGATGAGGAGATCGTTGTCGCGCTCGGCGTAGCCGATGGCCCTCACCTGGCGCGGGACCAGGAGGATCGACCACACCAGGAACAGGGCAGGGAAGCCTGCGAGGAGCCAGAACCAGGGACTGACCGTCACGGCGAGCACTACGCCGACGATCGCGGGTATGCCGAGGGTGATGGTGGCCGGCACCAACATGGCCGTCACGAGACGCGGGGACACGCGGCTCCAGGTCACGTCGTGCGGTTCGAAGGGGCTGGTCATGATGGCCATTGTTCCGCAGAGGGCAAGCCCTCGACACCGATACCTCAAGCCGGGGCCGGAGACTCGCCCTCGTCGGAGCTGGCGCGGTCCTTGTCGGACGGCGGCAGCTCGCAGAACTTCTCCACGACCAGACCCACCACGGAGAGCCCCACCGAGCACAGCACTGCGATACCGGCGGCTACGGCACGGTCGCGCCGGGGCTCGATGGCAAGGTCTCCCAGCACCACCAGGACCTGCGCGAGGTACCAGCCGCCGAGCAGCGCACCCGTCAGCGCGGCGGCCTTGGCCAGGACGAGCGTCCGGGCGGCCCGGAGCCCGTCGAGCGATGGCCGCTTGCCCTTCTGGTACGAGCGCACGGTCCAGCCCGACCAGAACACGGCCCCGGCCAGCGCGAGGATCGCCACGTCGACCAGCCACGGCACGACCGGCAGGTACACGCTGCGCGCCTCGAGGGCGCGCAGCACGAGCCAGCCGACGATCGCGACGGCGACGAGAACTGCGATCAGGGACCCGATCGGCGTTCTGCGCATGTCAGGCGTCGCGCCCCCGCTCGTCCCTTACCGGAACCCACGAGGGGACCGAGTCGATCGGACCGTCCGACGCAGCGGCACGCTGTTCGGCGACGAACCCCGGCACGCGGATCACCGTGTGGTCGTTGTCGTAGGCGTCCTGCTGACCGTTGGGCTGCCCGTTCGGCTGACCGTTGACGTGCCCGTTCGGCACCTGGTCGGGCTGCCCGGTCGGCGGCCCGCCGACCGGGGCGAAGAGCGGGTTGGCGGGCTCCTGCGGTGCGCCGTTCAAGGGCGGGAACACGCCGCTCTGCTGGCGCGACGGGTTCACCGGTGCGAACACCGGCTTGGCCTGCGACTGCGCGGGCGGCAGCAGCTCGTGCGCCGGCGCCTCGTGCGCGGTGTCCCGCACCGCGCGGGGCGCGATGGGTGCCTGCGGCGCGGGGACGAGCGCCTCCTCCGGCGGCGGGACCGCCAGACCGTTGACCGGCATCCCGGCCGGCGGCGCGCCGAACGGGCCGGCGGACGCCGCCTGCGGGATCGGCACGGAGCCGCCACCGCCGGGCACCGGCCCGCTGGAGAAGCTCTGCGGATGCGGCGCGGCCGGGTACGCCTCCTGCTGGGGGGCAGCAGGCTGCGGCTGACGATCGAGTTCGACCTGACCGCTGTGGTGCCCCTGCGGGTGCCCACCACCGGGGACCTCGACCACGGGACCTGCCGGCAGGACCGGCGGTCGGCCGCTCGGCGGGACCGAGGGCGGCAGGGCCGGTGGCATCTCGGCGGAGTGGGAGTCCTGGCCGGTGCTGCCACCGTCGTCGGACACCGCCGGATGGTTCGAGCCGGTGGGTCCGCCACCCTGCTCCGGCTCCGGGTCGGTCAGCCAGTCGAGCGCGAGCCAGCGGATGCCGGCCCGGTCGGGCGCCGTGGCCGCGAGCTGGGCCACGGGGCCACCGCCCAGGCCGGGCAGCACCGCGTCGGGCGCGATCTGCGACCACGGCTCGAGGACGAATGCCCGCTCGTGCGCGCGGGGGTGGGGCACCTCGAGGTCCTCGGCGGCATCCGTCAGGTTGCCGTACGTGATGACGTCGACGTCCAGCGTGCGCGGTCCCCAGCGCTCCTCGCGGGTACGGCCGTGCACGTTCTCGACCTCCTGGCAGAGCTGCAGGAGCCCGCGCGCCGAGAGCGTGGTGCGGGCCAGCAGCACCGCGTTGAGGTAGTCGGGCTGCTCCTCGGGTCCGCCGACGGCGGCCGTGCGGGCCAGCGGCGACACGTCAGTGATCTGCAGGCCGGACATGCGGTCCAGCTCGGCGACCGCGGACCGCATGGTCGCCTGCGGGTCACCCAGGTTGGCGCCGATCGCGATGACCACGTCCACGTACCCGGCAGGCACCTCGTCGAACCGGTCGCGCGGCTCCGCCTGGTACTGCTCGGACGCGTACTGCTCCGGCTGTCCGACGGCGGAGTCGGGGACCGCCGCCGACACGCGGGTCGTCTCCGTGCCGCCCTGGTCGTACTGCTGCTGCTGCTCGAACAGCTGGTCGTACTGGTTCTGCTGCGGTTCGAGCCGCTGCGGCTGCTCGAACTGCGACGCCGGCTGCTCGTAGCCCTGCGGCTCGTAGCCGGCCTGCTCGAAGGGCTGCGGCTGGTCGAACGACTGAGGCTGCTCGAACGACTGAGGCGGGTCAAAGGACTGCGCCTGCTCGAACGGCTGCGGCTCGGGCTGAGCGGGCTCCGACTGCGGCGTGAACTGGTCGTACTGCTGCTGCTCGAAGCCGATCGGCTGGTCGCGCCTCTGGTCGAGGCCCTGGACCGACTCGTACTGCTGGACCGGCTCGAAGGCCTGCTCCGGCAGGAACTTCTCGTCCGGCCGGAACGTCGGCTCCTGGCCGAGCTGGTCCCGCTGCTCGGCCTGAGCCGAGGCCTCGGGCTGCAGCTCCCACGCGGCCGGGATCACCTGGAGCGGCTCGGGTGCGATGAGCTCGGGCACCGGGAGCGGCTCGGGGGCGTCGCCGACCGGTGCGGGTGCTATCGAGGACGGGACCCGCGACACGAGCGGCTCCGGCTCGAACGCCTCGGCCCGCAGCGGCGCCGCCTCGGCGGGCTCGGGCTGGTAGGGCTCGTACGGCTCGCGCTCGAACGGCGCGGGCTCGTCGTGCGCCGGGCGGCTGACGGGCTCGAGGTCCTGCGGCTCGAGCTCGCCGACGAACGGCGCGCTGTCCGAGTCGCTGCGCGCCTGCTCCGCTGCCTCGTTCCACGAGTCGGTGGGCGAGCTCGCCGGGAACGTGTCCCGCGGCTCGGCCTCGTAGCCGAGGAGGTCGGCAGACACGGCGACCGATCCCGGACCGGTCATGAGGGACGTGTCGGCGGAGTCGGCAGTCGTCGCGGGCGCGGCCACGACGGGCATCCGAACGCGGTCGCGCCGGATCGCCACCTCGACGTCGGCGAACGGCACCGGGATGGGTGCCTGCGGCTTGTGCACGCGAACGTCCACCGCCTCGACCTGCGGCCGGGCCAGCACCGCGGCCGCGATGCGCTCGGCAACCGTCTCGACGAGGTCTACGGGCTCACCCGCCAGGATGTCGTGGACGTCCTGCGCCACGTCCGCATAGCTCACCGTCTGCGCGAGGTCGTCGCCGGCCGCAGCCGGGCGAGTGTCGAGGTAGAGCACGACGTCGGCCCGGAACTCCTGGCCGGTCTGTCGTTCCGACGGCAGCACACCGTGGTACCCCCGCGCGCTCACGCCTGTCAGCTGGACCTGGTCCAGCGACCGGCCGTCCGGGCCTGTGACGCCCGTTCCGAACGCTGTGGTCACCGTGGTCTCCTCCCGTCGTCTTCGTGTGCACCGGAATCCTGCCAGGCCGGTATGCCCTGTTCCCCGACAGTCCATGATTCTGTGGTCAAGGCCACGGTGGAAGTCAATGCCTCCGGTGCGGATCGGGGAGAGGTACCCGGTGACCCTACCCGGGGCCTGTCGCTCGCCGTGGTCCAAGCAGCCGCGACCTTGACGGCATCGGCACTCGCCCGGACCGTGTGCACCCGGACGCACCAGGCGCCCGCGGCGGCCGACAGGGCGGAGATCGCGGCAGTCGCGTCGTCCCGGGCGCGCGGCGCCGCCATGTGCCCGGCCGAGTCCGCGAGCAGGTGGCCGAGGAACCGCTTGCGGGACGCGCC
This sequence comes from Promicromonospora alba, assembly GCF_042654905.1. NCBI lineage: Bacteria > Bacillati > Actinomycetota > Actinomycetes > Micrococcales > Promicromonosporaceae > Promicromonospora > Promicromonospora alba. Next base: position 211,642 of record NZ_JBHSFI010000008.1, on the reverse strand, counting down.
GACCAGCACGGGACGGCCCAGCTGGTACAGGACGTCCAGGTGGGCCAGCAGCGGCCAGTTCAGCGCCCCCGCCTTGGCGAAGCCGAGCCCCGGATCGAGGATCAGCTGCTCGGACCGGACGCCGTCGTCGTGCAGGGCGGCCATGCGGGCGGCGAGCTCGTCCCGGACGTCGGCGACGACGTCGTCGTACTCCTGCCGGTCGTCCATGACGTCGGCGTGCCCTCGCCAGTGCATCGCCACGTACGCGGCGCCGGTCTCGGCGACCGCGCGGCCCATCTCCGGGTCCGCGAGGCCACCGGAGACGTCGTTCACCATGCGGGCCCCCGCCGCCACCGCCCGTTCGGCGACGGCCGCCCGCGTGGTGTCCACGCTCACGACCGCGCCGTGCGCGGCCAGCCGTTCGATCACGGGGAGCACGCGAGCCAGTTCCTGCTCCTGCGGGACCCGCACCGCGCCGGGCCGCGTGGACTCCCCGCCCACGTCCAGGATGTCCGCACCCTCGCCGAGCAGCTCCAGCCCGTGGGCGACGGCGGCCGACGGCTCGAACCACTCCCCGCCGTCCGAGAACGAGTCCGGGGTGACATTCACAACACCCATCACCAGGGTCCGGCCCACGCCGGAGAGCTCCGGCAGGCCGATCACCTGGGCATCCCGGGTCGGATGGTGCACGGTGGGAACCGTCACTTCCCGAGGATGAGGCTCATCGCCTCGGCCCGGGTCGCGCCGTCACGCATGACTCCGCGCACCGCGGAGGTGATGGTTCGCGAGCCCGGCTTGCGCACGCCACGCATGGACATGCACAGGTGCTCGCACTGGACCACCACGAGCACACCCCGCGGCTCGAGGATCTCGACCAGGGAGTCCGCGATCTGGGTGGTCATCCGCTCCTGCACCTGGGGACGGCGCGCGAAGACCTCGACGAGCCGGGCCAGCTTGCTCAGGCCCGTGATGCGGCCGTCCACGTTGGGGATGTAGCCGACGTGCGCCACGCCGTGGAACGGCACGAGGTGGTGCTCGCAGGTCGAGTACACCTCGATGTCCTTGACCAGCACCATCTCCTCGTGCCCGAGGTCGAACGTGGTCGTCAGGACGTCCTCGGGCTCCTGCCGCAGGCCGGCGAAGATCTCCTTGTACGCCCGCGCGACGCGGGCCGGCGTCTCCCGCAGGCCCTCGCGCTCGGGGTCCTCGCCGACGGCGAGGAGCAGCTCCCGCACGGCCGCCTCGGCCCGTGCGGCGTCGTACGGCGGAACGTCCGCCGCGCGCCGCACGGGCGTAACCACAGGGGTGATCGACCTGTCGGTCATAGGTGGTGCTCCGGTCTTAGTTCGGCGGATCCATGGGTGCCGGCGGCGCCGGGTCCAGCACCGCCTCGTCCTGCGGGACGACGGAGTGCCCGTTCTGGGCCGCCAGCTCCTTGGGCGTCAGCACGGGACCACGCGTGTGCACCGAACGCTGCTCGCTGGACAGCCAGACGTCGCGTGCGGGGCGCTTCTCGACGGCGCGGAAGACCTCCGCGAGCTCCTTCTGGTTCAGCGTCTCCTTCTCGAGCAGACCCAGCACCAGCTCGTCGAGCACGTCGCGGTACTGGCTCAGTACCTCCCACGCCTCGTCGTGCGCCGCGTCGACGAGCTTGCGGACCTCGTCGTCGATGGTGCTCGCTACCGACTCCGAGTAGTCCCGCTCGTGCCCGTAGTCGCGGCCCAGGAACGGCTCACCGGCGCTCGTGCCGAGCTTGATGGCGCCGACCCGCTCGCTCATGCCGTACTCGGTGACCATCTTGCGAGCGATGGCCGAGGCCTTCTCGATGTCGTTCGAGGCACCGGTCGTGGGGTCGTGGAAGACGATCTCCTCGGCCACACGGCCGCCCATCGCGTACGCGAGCTGGTCGAGCAGCTCGTTGCGAGTGGTCGAGTACTTGTCCTCGAGCGGCATGACCATGGTGTAGCCCAGCGCGCGACCGCGCGGCAGGATCGTCACCTTGGTCACGGGGTCCGTGTAGCGCATCGCCGCGGCGACCAGGGCGTGCCCGCCCTCGTGGTACGCGGTGATCTTCTGTTCCTTGACGTTCATGACGCGCGTGCGCTTCTGCGGGCCGGCCACCACGCGGTCGATGGCCTCGTCCAGGGCACGGTCGTCGATGAGCTGTGCGCCGCTGCGGGCGGTGAGCAGCGCGGCCTCGTTGAGCACGTTCGCCAGGTCCGCACCCGTGAAGCCGGGCGTGCGGCGGGCGACGGCCTCGAGGTCGACCTCGGGGACCATCGGCTTGCCCTGCGCGTGCACGTTGAGGATCGCCTCGCGGCCCTTGAGGTCCGGGGCCTCCACGGCGACCTGACGGTCGAAGCGGCCCGGGCGCAGCAGGGCGGGGTCGAGGATGTCGGGACGGTTGGTCGCGGCGATCAGGATGACGTTCGTCTTGACGTCGAAGCCGTCCATCTCGACGAGCATCTGGTTCAGCGTCTGCTCGCGCTCGTCGTGCCCGCCGCCCATGCCCGCACCGCGGTGCCGGCCTACGGCGTCGATCTCGTCGACGAAGATGATCGCCGGCGAGTTCTGCTTGGCCTGCTCGAACAGGTCGCGGACACGGCTGGCGCCCACGCCGACGAACATCTCGACGAAGTCCGAGCCGGAGATCGAGTAGAACGGCACGCCGGCCTCACCGGCGACGGCGCGCGCGATCAGCGTCTTACCCGTACCGGGCGGGCCGTACAGCAGCACGCCCTTGGGGATCTTCGCGCCCACCGCCTGGAACTTGGCCGGCTCGGCGAGGAACTCCTTGATCTCCTGGAGCTCCTCCACCGCCTCGTCGGCGCCCGCGACGTCCGCGAAGGTCACCTGCGGGGTGTCCTTGCTGGCCAGCTTGGCCTTGGACTTGCCGAAGCCCATGACCCGGTTGCCGCCGCCCTGGGCCCGCGAGAGCAGGAACCAGAACACGACACCGATCAGGAGGAACGGGATCAGCACCGACAGCATGGAGGACCAGAAGCTGGGCTGCGGCACCTCCGAGTCGAAGCCGTCGGCCGGGTCCGACTTCACTATGGCGTCCTCTACCCGGTCGCCCTGGGGCAGCGTGTAGAAGAACTCGACGGTCTTGCCGTGGTCGACCTTCTCGGCGCTGTCGCCCTCACCCTCGGTCGACGAGTACGCCTTGGAGAGCTTGAGCTCGACCCGCTGCTCGCCGTCGACCATGAGGGCGTGCTCGACCGTGCTGCCGCTCAGCAGATCGATGCCCTGTGATGTCTCGATTCGCGAGACATTGGGCTGGTTCAGAGCCGAGATGGCCAGTGTCACCACGACCAGTGCGACCAGGATCCAGATGACAGGCCCGCTCAGAAGCTTCTTGATGTTCTTCATCGGCGACGGGGACCGAGCCCCGTTTCCCTCCGCTCGCGCAGTATGTTTCCGTCGAAACTACATGGTCTCCCTGACAGGAGCCCCGAGTGTTCGCCCAGAGCATGTGATGCCTGGGCCACACCTCGCCCAGACGTGACGAACCGCCCGGGATGGGCATCCGCGGAGTCGAGCGGCGCTGAGTGGATCAGCCTCCGTAGACGTGCGGTGCCAGGGTGGCAACGAACGGCAGGTTGCGATAGTTCTCCGCGTAGTCGAGGCCGTAGCCCACGACGAACTCGTTGGGGATGTCGTAGCCCAGGTACTTCACGTCGACGTCGGCCTGTGCGGCGTCCGGCTTGCGCAGCATGGCGGCGATCTCCACAGATTCCGGGCCCCGCGAGCGCAGGTTCGACACGAGCCAGGACAGGGTCAGGCCCGAGTCGATGATGTCCTCGACGATGATCACGTTGCGACCCGTCAGGTCCGCGTCGAGGTCCTTGAGGATGCGGACGACGCCGGAGGACTTGGTGCCCGAGCCGTACGACGACACCGCCATCCAGTCCATCTGGACCTTGTGGTGCAGGCGGCGCGACAGGTCCGCCATCACCATCACCGCGCCCTTGAGCACGCCGACGAGGAGCAGGTCCTTGCCCGCGTAGTCCGCGTCGATCTGGGCTGCCAGCTCGTCGAGCTTCTTGGTGAGCTGCTCCTCGGAGAGCAGGATCTCTGCGAGGTCGGGTCCGACGTCGGACTGGTCCACGAGTTACTCCTGAGTTGTGCTGGGGGGCCGGGCGCCGGTCCCACCGTCCGAGATACCGGTCGGCGCGGCGCGCAGGAAAAGACTGCCACACGCACGACGGCCCCGTGCGCCGCCCGGGAGGTGGACGGGGCCTTGACCGCTCCATGACACGACGAGTGCGTCCAGCGCGTCGACGTGCCGCGCGGTGGTGTCCGTCGGCTTGCAGCCGATCGCGAGGGCGGCGAGCCGGAGGGCCCGGCGCCGGAGTGCCGGATGGGCCCGCTCCAGGACCCCGGCGTCGAGGACGAGCCCGGGGTCACCCTCCCCCGCCGTCGGCCCGCCGGGAGTGCCCATGCCCTGTGCCGCCTGGGCTGCCGGGTCGGTGCGGGCCTCGTCGAGGAGCCCCGCGGCGAGGGCGTCCAGCAGGTCCGCGTCATCGCGCAGCTGGTCCGCGCTGCGTCCCAGAGCCTCGACGACGCCGGGGCCGAGGGTGTCCTCGAGCACCGGCAGCACGCGTCCGCGCACCTGCGAGCGCAGCGGCGTGAACGGCCCGGGAGACCGGTCCGTTGCCCCGTGCTGAACCCGGGTTGGCGAGGTGCGGTCGCCGGGGGGCAGCAGGTTGGTCGGGTCGGTCCAGAACTCCAGGCCCGACGCCGCGCACACCGCCTCGGTCTGTGCGCGCCGGAGCCCGAGGAACGGCCGGTGAAAGATCCCCCGCTCGCGCGGCATCCCGGCGAGCGACCGGGCACCGGCGCCTCGGGCGAGCCCGAGCAGGACCTGTTCCGCCTGGTCGTCGAGGGTGTGCCCCAGCAGCACCCGGGTCGCGCCGGCCTCGGCGGCATACGCCTCCAGCGCGGCGTACCGGGCGTCCCGGGCGGCCGCCTCGGGCCCGCCCGCGCCGCTCGACCAGTCGGCGTCCCGGACCACCACGGGGTCGAGGCCTAGGGCGCGGCACTGCTCGGCCGCCCGCGCCGCCACCTGGGCGGACCCGGCCTGGAGCCCGTGGTCGACCACCACGGCCCCCGCCCGCACCGCGTACCCGCGGGACCGCACGGAGCGCCCGACCCGCCGGGCCTCGGCCGCCAGCGACGCGGCGAGCGCGAGGCTGTCGGCACCACCGGAGCAGGCGACGAGCACGAGCTCGTCCGGTCCGAGCGGCGCCAGCACCGCCCGCACCGCGTTGCGCGCCGCGGCGACGGCGGGATCGACGCGGGCCACGCTCAGCTGCTCCCGGCGTCCGGAGACGTGAGCCGCGCGGCGGCCGGCGTCCTCATCCGTGCACCCGGCGCACCCACGCGCGGGCGTCGGCGATCTCCCGCGCGGTGGGCAGGTTCTCCGGGGCGGCCCACACCGCGTTGAGCCCGGCGCGTCCCACCGACCGCTCGACGGCGCGCACGAAGACCGCGCCGTCGCGGTACTGGGCGAGCTTCGCGTCCATGCCCAGCAGCTTCTGCACCACCACGTCGAAGGTGTTGCGCCCCTCGCCGTCGCGCCGCCGCTCGAACCGCGCGCGGATGCGGCGCACGGACGGCACGACCCGCGGCCCGACGGCGTCCATCATCACGTCCGCATGCCCCTCCAGGAGGGCCATGACCGCGGTGATGTCGGCGAGCTCGTCCTTCTGCTCGTGCGTGAGCATGCCGTCGATGATGGTGCCGTTCTCGCCGCGCAGCGTGGCGAGGACGTTTCGGCCGATCGCGACGACCTTCTTGTCGAACCGGGCCTTGGCCAGCTCTGCCGAGGTCCGCGCCATGCCGGTGATCAGCTGCTGCGTGCGCCCGCTGAGGTGCCCGGCGAGCCACGGTGCCGCGCCGAACTGCAGGGCGTGGGTCTGCTCGTGCAGGCAGACCCACAGGCGGAAGTCGCGCACCGGGACGCGCAGTGCCGCCTCGGCCTGCAGCACGTTCGGGGCCACGAGAAGGAGCCGGCCCGGGGCGGAGTACGGGTCGAACTGGCCAAGCACCCGCCCGCTGAGGAGGGCGAGGACCGCACCGATCTCGGCGGCGCCGGCCAGCTGTGCGCCGGGCGACGTGGCGCCCTTGGAGATCTCGGCGACGACCGCCCCGATCCCCTCGGTCATGGCGGCCATGGACTGCGTGTTCGCGCGCGCCCAGGTCGCGCGGTCCACGACCACGACGGGGCTCAGCGTCGACCCGCCACCGTGCGGCACCATGCGCGTGGTCTCCAGCACGTGCCCGACGGCGTCTCCTGCCGCGGCGCGCAGGCCGCTCACCAGGGAGTCGAGCTCGTCCCGTGGCGCCTGCGGCCCGGGCGCGGCGAGCCGCCCGGCGATCTGTGCTGCGGCCGACCAGTCGACGACCTGCGGGGCGGTGGATGCCTGGGTCACCGGACCACGGTAACGGTCCCGGTGGACGGGGCGTCAGCCCTGGACCGAGTACGCGGCGAGGTCACCGACGAAGCTGTCGTAGATCCACGTGGCGCCGACCGTCTCGTTCGCGGGGATCGAGTCGGCGAGGACCGTGAAGACGAGCAGCCGGTCGTCGGCGGTGACCACCGTGCCGGAGAGCGCCCGCACCTTGGGCAGGCTGCCGGTCTTGGCACGTGCCACCCCACGAGCCGAGTTGGTCCCGGTGAACCGGCCGTGGCCGCTGTCGAGCGTGCCCGTCAGGCCCGCGATCGGCATGCCTACCGCCTCGCTGCGCAGCGTCGGGTGTGCGGGGTCGACCATCACCCCGAGCAGGTCCACGAGCTGCTGCGGGCTCAGGTACGAACCGTCGGCGAGCCCGGAGCAGTCGCGCAGCCGCGCGCCGGTCATGTCGACGCCGAGCTCCTTCGCACGCGCGATCACCGCCTGTGTGGCTCCGTCGTTCGAGCCGGGCAGGCCCGCGTCCACCGCGACGAGACGTCCGAGCACCTCGGTGATCGTGTTGTCCGAGTACTGCATGGCGAACCCGACGACCTCCGCCAGCGGAGCGGAGCTGACCTGGCCGAGCACGCGGGCGTCGTCCGGGGCGCTCGCGTCGATCACGGCACCTGCGGTCTTGAGGCCCTCTTTCTCCAGCGCCGCGGAGAAGGCCTCGGCGGCGTACTTACCGGGGTCGGACGCGCGGGGCCCGTTGTCGCCGTACCCGTCGGACAACAGGCCGACGTTGATGCCGACCGACGAGACGGGCGCCACGTAACCGGCAGCGATGTCCGGGCTGGCCACGGTCGGGGCGATGTCGTCACCGGTGAAGAGCGTGTCGTCGAGCGCGACCCGGACCTCGGTGGTGCCGTCGACCTTCACCTTGGCGGCGACCTGCTGCGCGAGGTCGGCGAGGCCCGCACGCCCGTTCACCACGTCGGGATCGCCCTCGCCGGCCGAGAGCATCATGTCGCCGGCGCCCACCAGGACGACCGTGTTGTCGTCGACGAGGACCGCCTTGGTGTCGAGCGTGGAGCTCGCGATGCCCGACGAGAGCGCGGCGACACCCGTGAAGAGCTTCTGGGTGGACGCGGGGGTCATGAGCTTGTCCGGGCTCGACGAGCCCAGCACGGTGCCCGACAGGCCGTCCGCCACCACTACGCCGACCCGGGACCCGAGCCGCTTGTCCTTGGCCAGGCCGGTCACGAGGCGCTGCATCTCGACGCTGTCCGGGACCGGTGCGTCCTCGGGAAGGCTCTCGAGGAGCGCGGCGGGAGCCGGCCCCTCGACGGCACCGGGCGGGGACGGGAAGGGGCTCGGCTCAGGCCAGGGCTCGGCCATGGTGAGCATGCCGGGAACGACGTCGTACGCGTCGGCGACCAGGTACCCACCGAACAGTGCGACGACCGCGGCGACGGCAGCGCCGGAGCGCAACCCCCACTCCATGGGCATCCTCTCGATCGTCATGTAAAAGCCATAGCCAACTCTAGTGGCGGCAAACCATGCGGCGGGTACGGCAACGGCGATCCATGGGAAATTTCACCCGCTCGCGTGGCCGGTTCGCGCGCGCTTGTGCGCACGCTGCGAATTATGCCGAACGCAGAGAGTGGTGCTGACCACAGGTAACGGTCGCGACACGGGACACATGGCACACTGGACAGGCGCAAGGCCGCCGCCGCGGTAAGACACTTCGGCGACCATCTTCGAGAACTGGAGCACATCGGCGTGGAGTTCGACGTCACGATCGAGATCCCCAAGGGTCAGCGGAACAAGTACGAGGTGGATCACGAGACCGGACGCATCCGCCTCGACCGCATGCTCTTCACCTCGACGCGCTACCCGGACGACTACGGCTTCATCGAGGGCACCCTCGGCGAAGACGGCGACCCCCTGGATGCATTGGTGCTCCTGGAGGAACCCACGTTCCCCGGCTGCCTGATCAAGTGCCGCGCACTCGGCATGTTCCGCATGCGCGACGAGGCGGGCGGCGACGACAAGGTGCTCTGCGTGCCGACGGGTGACCAGCGCGCGGCGTGGCGCCAGGACATCGACGACGTCTCGGACTTCCACCGCCTGGAGATCCAGCACTTCTTCGAGGTCTACAAGGACCTCGAGCCGGGCAAGTCCGTCGAGGGCGCCCACTGGGTGGGCCGCTCCGACGCCGAGGCCGAGATCGTTCGCTCGATCCAGCGCGCCAAGGACACGGGCTACTACGACAAGCACTGAGCGTCCGGCCGCGAAGTAGAGCGCCTGTCCGAGTCTCCCGGCTTCACCGAGGAGAATCGGACAGGCGCTCTACTTCGCGGCCTACGGGCGGCCCGCGTAGGGCATCGCGTTGGTGAGTCGGAGCGGGTTCTCCGACAAAGGGTGTCCGGGCAGCGTCGCCTCGATCATCATGCCGCCGCCCGTGTACATCGCCACGTGGTAGATCGACGCAGGGTCGCCCGGGTCCGAACCGTAGAAGACGAGGTCGCCCGGCCGGAGCGAGCCGTAGTCCACCTTGCCGACGGCGAGATACTGCGACCGCGACGTGCGGGTGATGTTCACGCCCTGGCTCGCCCACGACATCATCGTCAGCCCCGAGCAGTCGTACGCCGAAGGGCCTGCGGCGCCGAGCAGGTACGGCGCGCCGAGCCTGGTCCGCGCCCAGGCCACCGCGCCGATCCCCAGGCCCTCCGAACCCGTCGTCGCACCCGGCGTGGACGGGCCGGCGGGTGCGGGCCTCGGTGCAGGGGCCGGCGCGGGGGCAGGCTCGGCCTCCGGCCCGGCGCCGCCGCCGTCCGCCGACCCGCCGCCGGGCCGCTCCGTACGCACCGTGGCCACGGCGGCCGCCTCGGCCCTGGCCTCCTGCCGCCGTTCGAGCTCCGCCTTCGCCGCTGCCTCGCGGGCGGCCTCCGCCGCGGCGGCCCGCGCCGCCTCCCGCTCGTTCTCGATCTCGACGCTGGTCTGCCGCAGCTGCGCGAGGCGCTCGACCAGCGCCCTGCGTTCCACCTCGGCCGCCTGGGTGCGCGCCGCGAGGTCGGCCGCGGCGGCCTGGGCGGCGTCGAACGCCGTCTGCGCCTGCTCGGCAGCCTTGTCGCGCTGCTTCTTCGCCGCGCTCCACCGGGCGTCCGCGGACTCCGACGTCGCGCGCGCCTGCTGGTACTCGGCCATGGCCCCGCCGAGCTTGCGCTGGACCGCGCGCTCCACGGCGCTGCGACCCACCATGTCCGGGACCGAGTCGGCCTGGAAGGCGATGTCCAGCGAGCCCAGGTCGGCGTCCCGCGCCGACGCCCGGTACACCTCCGCCAGACCTGACCGCGCCGCCACCTCACCCTTGTGCGCCTTCCTGGCGGCGGTGCGGGCGGCGGCCACCTCCTGCTCGGCCTGCTCGGCGGCCTGCTGCGCCTCCGCGTAGTCGGCGGCTGCCACCTGGACGCGGACCTGGGCCGCCGCGAGCTCCGTACGGAGCGCGCCGAGCGCGGCCTCAGCCTGCCGGACGTCCAGCGTGCCTGACGCTACCGCGTCACGGGCCGCCTGGGCCTCCTCGGCCGACGGCGGATCGGCGGGCGGGTTGGCCTCTGCGGTGGGCCCCCACGGGATGACCAGACCGAGCGCGAGCACCGCGGCCCCCAGAGCACGGAGCGCCAGCACCCCGCCATGTCCGTGCCTTGCCTCGTCCAGACCTCGGATTCGCCCCATGATCACCTTCCCGATCAGCGCTGTTCCGGCGTGTCGCCTTGCGCAGACCTCGTGAATCACTCCCGTGCCACGCTCCAATGTGGCTCACGGCGCAGATTTGCGCTACCGGAGCACTTTTCGGTCCTGTCTCATTTTCGAATCTCACCATCTAAGACATGACTATCGGCGCGGTCCGACGCCGTCTACGGTCACAACATGACTCGTCGAATGTGTTGTTGCTGAACCAGCGCACGTTCGCCTGCCCTCGGCCTTTTCCGGCCGACTCCCGCGTGCGCGCCTCCCCCGCCGCGGACCACCTCTTGATGCGCAGGCCCCTCGGGGCACGCCGCGGCACCTCTCGGTCAGATCCGCCAGATGTTCGCCATCAGCACCAGGAAGCAGGAGAGCCATGACTCAGCCCCAGTGGTCGTTCGAGACGCGCCAGATCCACGCCGGCCAGGAGCCGGACCCCACCACGGGCGCCCGCGCCCTGCCGATCTACCAGACGACGTCGTTCGTGTTCCCCGACGCCGGGGTGGCCGCCGACCGGTTCGCGCTCAAGGACCTCGGCCCCATCTACACGCGCATCGGCAACCCGACGCAGCAGGTGGTGGAGGACCGGCTCGCGAGCCTCGAGGGCGGCGTCGGCGCCCTCCTCGTCGCCTCTGGCCAGGCCGCGGAGTCGCTCGCGATCCTCAACCTCGCCGAGGCGGGCGACCACATAGTCGCCTCCGCCAGCCTCTACGGCGGCACGTACAACCTGCTCCACCACACGCTGCCGAAGTTCGGGATCGAGACCACGTTCGTGGACGACCCGCACGACCTCGACGCGTGGCGCGCCGCCGTCCGCCCGAACACCAAGGCGTTCTTCGGCGAGACGATCCCGAACCCGCGTGCCGACGTCCTCGACATCGAGGGCGTCGCGGCGGCGGCGCACGAGGCGGGCGTCCCGCTGATCGTCGACAACACCGTCGCGACGCCGTACCTGATCCGCCCGTTCGAGCACGGCGCCGACATCGTCGTGCACTCGGCGACCAAGTACCTGGGCGGCCACGGCAGCGCCATCGGCGGCGTGATCGTCGACGGCGGCCGGTTCGACTTCGCCGCCGACCCGGAGCGCTTCCCCGGTTTCAACACGCCGGACCCGAGCTACAACGGCCTGGTCTTCGCGCGCGACCTCGGCGTCGGCTCCGCGCTCGGGGCGAACCTCGCATTCGTCCTCAAGGCCCGGGTCCAGCTCCTGCGCGACCTCGGTGCGGCGGTCTCGCCGTTCAACGCGTTCCTCCTCGCCCAGGGCATCGAGACGCTGTCGCTGCGGATCGAGCGGCACGTCGCCAACGCGCAGCACGTCGCGCGGTGGCTGGAGGCCCGGGACGACGTCCGCGCGGTCCACTACGCGGGCCTGCCGAGCTCGCCGTGGCACGCGAACGCCCAGAAGTACGCGCCCAAGGGTGCCGGGGCGGTGCTCGCCTTCGAGCTCGACGGCGGCGCCGAGGCCGGCCAGGCGTTCGTGTCCGCCCTGGAGCTGCACTCCAACGTGGCGAACATCGGCGACGTCCGGTCGCTCGTGATCCACCCGGCGTCCACCACGCACTCGCAGCTCACGCCCCAGGAGCAGGCGCTGTCGGGGGTCACTCCCGGCCTCGTCAGGCTGGCCGTCGGCCTGGAGAACGTGGAGGACGTCCTGGCCGACCTCGAGCTGGGCTTCACCGCGGCCAAGGGCCAGCTGGGCCAGGAGACGAAGTAGCAGCGATGTGACGACGCCGTCCGCGCCGGGGCCCACCACCCCGAGCTCAGCACCCAGAGCCGCAGGAGAGAACATGGCCATCACCACCCCGAAGGCCGCGCACGACGTCCCGGACCAACAGGTCCGCTCGACGCTCGTGCCCTTCCCGGCGCCGGACGGCGCTCTCGTCCCCGTGCCGGACGGCGCGCTCGGCAGGGACTCACGTTCCCGCAGCAAGCCCCCCGTGCCCGCGAGCGGCGCCTGGCGCGAGGACGACGACCCCGGGCACCGGCTGTTCGCCGACGTCGGCGCGTTCGACCTGGAGGCCGGCGGGCGGCTGCCCGCCGTCCGCGTGGCCTACGAGACGTGGGGCACGCTGAACGCCGACGGCTCCAACGCCGTGCTGGTGCTGCACGCCCTCACCGGTGACTCGCACGTCACGGGCGAGGCCGGGCCGGGGCACGTGACCGACGGCTGGTGGGGCGACATGGTGGGCCCCGGCAAGCCCATCGACACCGACCGGTACTTCGTGGTGGCGCCCAACGCGCTCGGCGGTTGTCAGGGCACCACCGGCCCGTCGTCCCTCGCGCACGACGGGCGCCCGTGGGGTGGTCGGTTCCCGTACATCACCACGCGCGACCAGGTCGCCGTCGAGATCGCTCTGACCCGCGAGCTCGGCATCCGGTCCTGGGACCTCGTGGTCGGCGCGTCCATGGGCGGCCTGCGAGTGCTGGAGTGGGCGCTGCTGGGGCCGGAGGCGGGCATCGAGGTGCGGAACGTCGGCGCCATCGCCACGACCGCCCAGACCGGCGGCGACCAGATCGCGTGGTCCCACCCGCAGCTCGCCGCGATCCGGATGGATCCCCGCTTCCGCGACGGCGACTACTACTCCGCCGCGGACGACGACGGCCCGCACACCGGCCTCGGCATCGCGCGCCAGATCGCGCACACGACGTACCGGACGAGCTACGAGCTGGACCGGCGGTTCGGCCGGCTGCCGCAGGGCGGGGAGGACCCGTTCGCGGGCGGCCGGTTCGCCGTGCAGTCGTACCTGGAGCACCAGGGCGACAAGCTCGCGCGCCGGTTCGACGCCAACTCCTACGTGGTGCTCACCGAGTCGATGCTGTCGCACGACCTGGGCCGCGACCGTGGCGGCGTCGAGGCGGCGCTCAGCCAGATCACCGCCCGGACCCTGGTGGTGGCCGTGGACAGCGACCGCCTGTTCCCGCCCGCGCAGTCCGCACGGCTCGCCCGGTGGATCCCGAACGCGGAGCCGCTGCGGATCGTCACGAGCGACGTGGGCCACGACGGGTTCCTGGTCGAGGCCGACCAGATCGGCCCGATGGTCAGTGAGTTCCTCGGGTAACCATCGAGCGGGCAGCCGGTCCCAGGCTTAGCGTGGCCGTATGGCAAAGCTCAACCCGTACCTCAGCTTCCGGTCCGAGGCGAAGGCTGCCCTGGACTTCTACCAGTCAGTGCTCGGCGGCGAGCTCGACGTCAGCACCTTCGGTGGGACCCCGATGGAGGGGATGCCCACTCCCGACGAGGACAAGGACCTCGTCATGCACGGGCAGCTCGACACGCCGGGCGGCCTCACGATCATGGCGTCGGACACGCCGTCGTTCATGGAGTACGTGGCGCCCTCCGCGGGTGTCACCGTCGCCCTGACCGGCGGGCCCGAGGACCACGACTACATCAAGAGCGCCTACGAGAAGCTGTCCGACGGCGCCACCCCGGGCGAGCCGTTCGCGCTCGCACCGTGGGGCGACTACTACGGCCAGCTCACCGACAAGTTCGGCATCTCCTGGATGTTCGACGTCGCCGCCAGCTGATCCGCCGGGCGACCCTTCTTTACTGAACCCATCTCCAGTAGCCTTCGTCGAGCTGATCACCGCGGATCAGCTCGACGAAGAGGAGCGTTCAGTGAGAACTCGCCGTGCTCTCTCCATCCTGGCTTCGCTCGGCCTCATGGCGTCCGGCGCGGCCGTCGCCGCGCCCGCGCAGGCCGACTCCGCTCCGCAAGAGGTCCTGTTCGTCGCCAACAACTGGGACGGCACCGCGTCCGTGCTGTCCTCGGGCCCCGACCTCGCGCCGGTCGGCGAGATCAACGTCATCCCCGACCGTGACCAGCGGATGCGCGAGATCTACCGCGACCCGATCCGGCTCGCGGCCTTCCTCGTCATCCGCCAGACCGTCGGCGAGGGCAACGACCAGTTCGCCGACGACATGTACACCACGCCCGACGGCTCGTCGCTGGTGGTGTCCCGGCCGAGCTTCGCCGACGTCGTCTCCATCAGCCTCGCCACCGGCGAGATCGAGTGGCGGTTCCAGGTCGCGGGCGTGCGGGCCGACCACATGGCCGTCTCCCCCGACGGCACGCAGGTCGCCGTCTCGGCGTCGACCGGCAACCGCGTGCACGTGCTGGACATCGAGACCGGCGTGGAGGCCGGTTCGTTCCCCACCGGCGACAAGCCGCACGAGAACGTCTACACGTCCGACGGCCTGCTCTGGAACATGTCGATCGGTGAGGTCAACAACGGCCTCGACGACCCGGTGCTCGACTTCCTCAAGGGTGACCGGGTGATCACGGTCGCCGACGCCGAGACGTTCGAGGTGGTGCGCGAGATCGACATGCGCGACAGGCTCGACGACGCGGGCCTGAGCCACCTCTCCGACGCCGTACGCCCCGCCACGTTCAGCCCGGACGAGTCGAAGCTGTACTTCCAGGTGTCGTTCTTCGGCGGGTTCCTGGAGTACGACGTGGCGACCGACCGGATCACGCGGACCAAGACGCTGCCCGGCGTGTTCGACGGGCCACGCACCGACATGGTCAACGACTCGAGGCACCACGGCCTGACCATGCAGCCGTCGGGCGAGCACCTGTGCGTGGCCGGGACCATGGACGACTACGCGGTGGTCGTGGACCGGGCGACGCTCGAGACGGGGCCGCTGGTCGACGTCGACAAGCCGTACTGGTCGACGGTGACCGGTGATGGCCAGGCGTGCGTCGTGTCCGAGTCCGGGTCCGACCAGGTGACGTCGATCGACTTCGAGACCGGGCAGAAGATCGCGTCGGTGCCGGTGGGCGACCACCCGCAGCGCGTGCGGCTGGGCACCGTCCCGGCCGGCTGGTCGGGCGTCGGCTAGGGTCGCCGCATGCTTGCCGCCTACGTGACCAGCTTCTCGCCCGACAGCCCGCTCGACGGCCTAGAGGTGGGTGACCGCCCCGAACCAGAGGCCGCTGAGCACTGGACCACCGTGGAGGTCCGGGCCGCGAGCCTGAACCATCACGACCTGTGGTCGCTGCGCGGTGTGGGCCTGCGGGAACAGCAGCTGCCGATGATCCTCGGCACCGACGCCGCCGGCGTGACGCCGGACGGCACCGAGGTGCTCGTGCACGGCGTCATCGGCACCGACGGGCACGGCGTCGGGCCGAAGGAGTCGCGTTCGCTTCTCTCCGAGCGCTACCCCGGAACCCTCGCCGAGCGGGTCTCGGTGCCGACGGCGAACCTCGTGCCCAAGCCCGCCGAGCTGTCGTTCGAGGAGGCGGCGTGCCTGCCGACGGCGTGGCTCACCGCGTACAACATGCTCTTCACGGCGGGCGGGCTCAAGCCGGGTGCCAGCGTGCTCGTGCAGGGTGCCGGCGGCGGCCTCGCGACCGCGGCGATCACCCTCGGAGCGGCGGCCGGCCTGGAGGTCTGGGTGACCTCGCGCTCCGCGGAGAAGCGCGAGCGGGCCGTCGCGCTGGGCGCAGCGGGTGCGGTGGAGACGGGCGCGCGCCTGCCCGCGCGCGTCGACGCCGTGCTGGAGTCGGTGGGTCAGGCGACGTGGGCCCACTCGATCCGCTCGGTGCGTCCCGGCGGCTCGGTGCTGGTCTGCGGGGCGACGTCCGGCGATGCTCCCCCGGCCGAGCTGACCCGCGTCTTCTTCCAGGAGATCCGGGTGCAGGGCGTCACCATGGGCTCGCGCGACGACCTGGGGGCGCTCGCCCGGTTCTGCGCCCGCACCGGAGCGCGCCCGGTGATCGACGCCGAGGTGTCGCTCGCCCGGGCCGCCGACGGCCTGGCCCGCCTCGCCGCGGGTGATCAGTTCGGCAAGGTCGTCGTCCGCCCGTAACCTGCCCACCTGTCAGACCTAGCCGGACGTGTCAGACGTACAGGTCATCCCTGTGACCCGTGCGTCTGACACGTCCGGCTGCGTCTGACAGGTCGCCACTTACAGAGTTGTCAGCGAGTTGTCGCGAAACCCTTGACCTCGGGACGCCGCGCCCGCGACAGTGTGAGAGAGCGCTCTCTCGCGCTCGACCCGTGCACGTCCGACGTTCGAAGGAGCACGTCAAAATGCGCAGACAACTCCGCCTGCTCGTGGCCGCGACATCCGCCGCGGCCCTGCTGGCCCTGGGTGCGCTCACCCAGGTACCGCTCGCGGCAGCCGCCGACGAGCCGCTCTCCCAGGGCCGGCCCGTCACCACGTCCAGCACCGAGTTCGCCTGGAGCACCGGGGCCAACGCCGTCGACGGCGATCCGGGCACCCGCTGGTCCAGCACCGCCGCCGACAACCAGTGGATCCGCGTCGACCTGGGGTCCGTCCAGGCGATCGACCGGGTGGTCCTCGACTGGGAGGCGGCGTACGCGTCCGGCTTCCGCATCGAGGTCTCGAACGACGCCAGCACCTGGTCCACCATCTACTCGACCACCACCGGCACGGGCGGGGACCAGAACCTCGACGTCGACGGCAGCGGCCGCTACCTGCGCCTGTGGGTCACGCAGCGCGCCACGCAGTGGGGCGTGTCCCTGTGGGAGCTGCAGGTGCTCGGCGCCGGCGGCGTCGGGCAGCCCGGCGACACGACCCTGCTCTCGTACGACAAGGCCGGCAGCGCCTCCAGCTCGCAGAACGACGGCACGTGCTGGCTCTGCGGCCCCGACAAGGCGTTCGACCTCGACCCGGCCAGCCGCTGGGCAGTCAACCCCGACACGGGCTGGGTCGACGACGGCTGGATCGCCGTGGACCTCGGCGCCGCCGCGCACATCAGCAGCGTGGTGCTGCAGTGGGACCCCGCGTTCGCCACCGTCTTCGACATCGAGGTGTCCGACAACGGGAGCACCTGGCGCACCGTGCACACCACCACCGGCGGCACGGGCTTCAAGCAGGCGATCCCGCTGAACGCCGACGGCCGGCACGTGCGCGTGCACATGCGTGACCGCAGCGGCCCGTACGGCTACTCGCTGTGGGAGTTCCAGGTCTACGGCACCGGCGGCGCGCCCACCGCTCCCCCGGCCGAGCCTGCCGACCCGAACTTCGACGACCTCGACCTGGTGTGGAGCGACGAGTTCGACGGCGCCGCCGGCACCCCCGCCAACGCCTCCCGCTGGACGATCGACCCGGGGCTGCCCGCGAACAACGAGCTGGAGGTGTACACCCCGAGCGGCAACGGGTTCCACGACGGCCAGGGCAACTTCGTGCTCGAGGCGCGCCGCGAGGACCGCGACGGGCGTCAGTACACGTCGCACCGGATGAACACGTCGGGCACGTTCAACACCCAGTACGGCCGGTTTGAGGCCCGCGTCAAGGTGCCGGAGGGCCGGGGCCTGTGGCCCGCGTTCTGGATGATGGGCTCCGACTTCCTGGACGGCCGCCCGTGGCCGTACAACGGCGAGATCGACATCATGGAGTTCATCGGCCAGGACCCGACCCGCGCCCACTCGACGCTGCACGCCCCCGCGTACAACGGTGGCGGCGGCTACGGCGGCGGGTACAGCCTGCCGGACGGCTCGAAGATCTCGGCGGGCTTCCACACCTGGGCCGCCGAGTGGGACAGCGAGGGCATCCAGTTCTCCCTGGACGGCCGCGACGTCTTCTACGCCGACCGGGACACCGTGGAGTCCACGCGGGGGCCGTGGGTCTACGACCACGACTTCTACATGATCCTCAACCTCGCCGTCGGCGGTGACTGGCCCGGCCCGCCGGACGCGGGCACGCCGTTCCCGTCGAGGATGCTGGTCGACTACGTCCGCGTCTACCAGTAACCCCCACCCCCGTTGAGTGCTGGGTATTTGCGGCTCTCGAGGCCGCAGGCCCACAAATACCCAGCACTCAACGAAGGGGTATAACTGGGCGGGTGCAGATTCCGCGGTCCGGGCGGCCCACTCTCGAGGCCGTGGCCTCCGTCGCCGGGGTCTCCCGCGCGACCGTTTCGCGGGTGATCAACGAGGTGCCCACCGTCGACCCGGAGATCGTCGAGACCGTGCGCCGGGCGATCGAGGAGACCGGCTACGTGCCCAACCTCGCCGCCCGGTCGCTCGTGACGCGGCGCACCGGGTCGGTGGCCCTCGTGGTCTCGGAGCCGCCGGAGCAGCGCTCCCCGCTCCCGTTCCTGGAACGCCTCTTCACCGACCCGTACGTGGGGCGGGTGACCGCCGGCGCGCAGACGGTGCTGCGCCCGCGCGACATCCACCTCGCGATCATCCCCGCCGACCCGCCCGCGCACGACCAGGTCGTGCGGTACGTGCGGCAGGGGCACGTGGACGGCGTGCTGCTCATCACGTCCAGCTCCGCCGACCCGCTGCCCGCCCGGCTGGCCGCGCTCGCCGTGCCGCTGGTGCTGTCGACCCGCACCACCCTGCCGGGCGTCGCCTGGGTCGACCTGGACCAGGCCGCAGGAGGCCGCCTCGCCGCGCGGCATCTCGTCGGGACCGGGCGCACCCGGCTCGCCGTGGTCGCGGGGCCGTCCGACGCGCCGTTCGGGCACGCGCGGCTCCAGGGGTTCCTGGACGGGGTGCGGGAGGCCGGGCTGCCGGAGCCGGAAGTGGTCACCGCCGACTTCACCCGCCCGGGCGGCGAGGCCGCCGTCCGCGCGCTGCTGGCCGTCAGGCCGGACGTCGACGGCGTCTTCGCGGCGAACGACCTCATGGCGGACGGCGTGTCGACCGCGCTCCGCACCACCGGCCGGGACGTACCGCGCGACGTCGCGGTCGTCGGGTTCGACGACTCGAGCGTCGCCGCGCAGGCACATCCGCCGCTGACGACGGTGCGTCAGCCCGTCGAGGACATGGCGGAGGCCATGGCGCGGCTGCTGCTGGCCGCCCTCCGGCAGGCCCAGGAGCCGGACGACGGCGCGGCGGCGGGCGGCTCCGAGACGTTCGTGCCCGAGCTCGTCGTGCGCGCGTCGGCCTGAGGTCTCGGCAAGCTCGACCGGCGGGGACGGCTCAGGCTCTACAGATATCGCCTGAGCCTGCAGTTCCGCTCCAGGCGCGTTCCTCGTTCCTCGGCCCGCACCCTGCGCTGCACCTCCGGCTCAGGCGAACCGGCGGGAGAACTCCTCGACCAGCGTGGGGCCGGTGTCGCCGAGGCGCCACACGCTCCACCCGTCGGCCGTGTACGAGCCCGACGCCGCCGTGGCGGCCGAGTCCGGATGGCGGTACCGAGCGCCGTTGGCGAGCTCGATGGCGCCGTCCGGCAGGAGCAGCGCCTCGAAGTGCTGGTTGCGGCGCGGGCGCGACCACACGATGCGCGTGGGGGTGCCGATGCTGCGGGCGAGCGCCTCCAGGTCGGGGTCGTCCTCCTCCTCGAACAGCATCGGGGTGCTGGCCCGGATGCTCTCGCCCGGCGGCACCGGCCGGGCCGGCGCCTCGGGGGCGCTCGACGGGTAGGGGTCCGCCGCGAACGCCGTCTGCCCGTAGCCGTCGTCGGGGCCGGCCATGTAGCCGCCGGACTCCCACGGGTTCTGCTCGGTGACGACCGGGGCCGTGCTGTCGACGTAGGGCGCCTCGTACCCGGGCTGCTCGCCGTAGCCGTAGCCGCTCTGGTCGCCGTAGCCGGCGGCCGGCTCGGGGGTGTAGTCGTAGGCCGGCGCGAAGCTCGACTCCGCGCTGTACCCGGGCTCCTGGGGGTAGCGAGGCTGGGTGATGTCGAAGTCGGCAGGCTCGTTCGAGCCCGTGGCGGGGTAGGCGGGGGCGCTGTCGTACGCACCCGGCTGCCACAGGTTCTCGTCGGCCGACGGCGGCTGCGGCACGGGCGGCGGCGGGTAGGTCGGTCCGGCGGCCGGCGTGGGGTCCGACGGCGGATAGACCGTCGTCGACTCGTCGGGCTGGGCGGACGCCGAGAACCGGTCGGTGCGCGAGCGGCGGCGCACGGACGGCGTCGGCTCAGCGACCGGCTCGGGCTGCGGCGGGGCGGCGACCTCGCCGAGCGAGGAACGGCTGGCCGCCAGCCGCGGCGGGGCGCTCGGCGTCGGACGGGACTCGGTGCCGGGCCGTACGGAGGAGACCGGCGCGCTCGGCGCGCTGCCACTGCCGGTGCCAGTGGTGGACGGCGGCGTGGTCTCGGGCGAGGTGGCGGCGGCCTGCGCGCGGCGGCCGGCGCGGGTGCCCGCCACTCGCTCGGACTTGCCGCCGGCCGCGGCGCGTTCGGTCGTGCTGCCCCGCGTGGCACCCCCGCGGAGGCTCGACCGGAGCCCGGTCGCCGCATTGGTCGGGACGGAGGCCGGGTTGTCGGCGAGCGGCGTCGGGTTGTCCGCGCGGACGGGCGTCTGCCGCGCGGCGCGCTCGGCACGGGACTGCGGCGCCTGCTGCCCGCGGGCCTGCGGTGCCTGGGCGACGACCGGCATCTTGCCCGTGAGCGCGTAGCCGACCTTGACGCCCTCCTCGAACGCGTCCTTGGGCGCGGCCGAGCCACCGGCGACGCCGCCGGTGACACCCGTGTCCATGGAGCTGCTGACCGAGCTGTCCATGGAGCTCGTGATGGCCCCGCCGATCGGCGCGGACTTGGCCGCCGGCAGGCCCGGCGGAAGGTGCACCACGAGCGGCGAGACGTCGAGGAACTTGCGGCCGTCGTTCGAGTTCACGACGCCCATCTTCAGGACCTCGACGGGCATCGTGGGCTGGCGCAGGAAGTCGACGGCGTTCAGGATCTCGTCGGGCGCGTTCTGGCAGATGATGATGAGCCGCGCGCCGTTGCCGCTGTTCTTGCCCGCCTGCGTGCGGGTGATGGGCACGCTGTCGTAGAACGCTGCGACGTCGTGCTGGAAGGAGCTCGCGCCGCCGCTGTAGCGCGCTGCGAGGTCGGACCGCGTCAGCCGGCCGGCGGCTCCGGCGTGGTCGAGGGCCTTGGCGAGGTTCTCGCGGTCAAGGTCCGCGACCAGCTCCACGACGACCGGCGACCCCGACGCGTCGAGCGCGAGCAGGTGCGGCTCGTCCGGGCCGGAGCCCTGCGCGATCGGGAACACCTCTTCACCGAGGAGCCCGTCGATGTGCGAGTCGACCACCTGGTTGGCGGTGGTCTTGAGTCCTGGTTCCGCACCGTTCACGCCGTTCGCGGACGTCACGAGGAGGGGCCGCTGGGTATCGACCTCGAACAGTGGCATCTCGTGATCTCCCGGGGTCCTGCGGCATTGGTCCGCCTTAGCCTAAAGGCCGGGGGCAAGAGACCGGAAACACGCCGGTGAAGGTGTCGTGACAGTTATCACGAGCGCGGTGCGGTCTCCGGGGTCGGCTGCGCCGTCCTGAAGCGGGTTCAGGACGGCGCAGCCGGGTCAGCGTCAGAGTTGGACGACGATGCTGCCGCCCAGGTAGGACGCCCGTGCCGGACGGCCGTCGACCAGCACCTGGGCGAACCTGCCCGCCACCCGGAACGCGCGCAGGACGGTGTGGCGGCCGCCCTGCCGGCTTCCGTCGCCGGTCAGCTCGAGAGTCGTACCGGGGGCGATCTCGACGGTGCCCCGCACCTCGACGGTCGTCGCGAGGCTCGAGCGCAGGGTCGTCCCCTGCTCGAGGGCCACCGCGCCGCGGCCCAGGCTGTCGGCCGAACCCGCCACCAAGGTGCCGCCCCGGACCACCGTGCCGCCGCGGTAGGTGTTGCAGCCGGCGAGCGTGAGGACGCCCGTGCCGGTCTTGACCAGGCCACCCCGGCCGTCGATGTCGTTGCGCCAGGTGTCCTGCGCGGCCAGGCCGCCCCGGGCCGTGTCGAGCTCGGCGGTGACCGTCCGGTCGAACCGGGCGTACCCGTCGGCGGCGGCGAACAGGTTGAGGCGCCCCCACTGCTCGGGCCCGTCCAGGATCGGGTAGCCGGACGGTAGCGCGGTGGTGCGCAGCACGTCGCGCACCTGGGCCGGGGTCAGGTACGGGAAGCGCGTCTCGAGCAGGACCTCCGCCCCCTTCGGCACCTCGAGGTCGGTGGAGTACCCGCCCTGGCGGCGCAGGACGTAGGTCAGCGACGAACGGATCTGCTTCTGGTTCGCCGCCCGGTCGCCGTACTCGTCCGGGCCGGTGTGGGCGGCGGTGTACAGGTCGCTGGTACCGGTGACGGCCGTGAAGTACTCGACGGCCCGCGAGCGGGCTGCGGCCTTCAGCTCGGCGTTGACCGGGTCGGCGAGGATCGCGGCGGCCAGCGCGGTGGCCATGACCCGGCCGCCGATGACGTCCACCGGCGAGTGCATGCCGGCGGTGATCCGGCTGTCGCCGAGCACCGCCGCCATGACCATCAGCTCGGAGAACCGCTCAGGGACCGCGTACGCGAAGCCGAGCGCGGCCAGCCAGGCGGCGTTGGTGTGGCCGCTGGGGAAGCCGCCGTCCGTCGTCGGATCGGTGCTGCGCTGCCGGAGGAGCTGCGGCGCGACCACCACGCGGGACTCGTAGACCGGGTAGCCGAGGTCGTCGACCCGGCCCGTGTCCACGACGGTGCTCCGGTCCGTCATCCGCCACGGCCGCGGGTACTGGTAGGCCGCCTTGCCGTGGTTGCCGGACGAGTAGTTGCCACGCACCGTGTTCACGAGCCGGACGATCTCGCCGAGCTCGGAGGTGGTCGAGCCCGCACCGATCGCGGACCCCGCCGGCGCGCCCGCGGGCACCGCGTCGTCGATCTTGGTGGGCGGGGTCCCGTCCGGGGCGGTGGTGATGGAGGTGACGGCGAGCGAGCCCGTCCGGTACGCCTCGGCGAACGGGCCGAGACCGGCGATGACCGAGTAGCTCTGGTGCCTGCGGTCGTAGACGAAGGACTGCTTGGCTTCCTCGTCGGTACGGCGCCGCGTCACGTCGACGACGTACCGGATGTTGTCCTGCAGCACCCTCGGGGACAGGGCGAACCCGGTGTTCCACGCCCCGCCGGTCTGCCACAGCTCCGACATCCCGGACAGTGCCTGGACGACGGCGTTGGTGTCGGCGGTGACGTTGGGCGGGACGTTCGAGGTGTACCAGTCGACGAACGGCGTCCAGGCAGCGCTGCCTGTCGCCGTCGCCGGGGCGGTAGCCGCCTGTGCCGAGGGCAGGCCGACGGCGGCCGGCCCGACGACGAGCGCGCCGGCGCCGAAGGCCGCGCCGCGCAGGAAGCCCCGTCTGTTGACGTTAACTTCTGTCAGAGTCATAGGCACAAGGGTCCCGGAAAGTCGGGGCTTGTCAATAACTCCTGACAAATGTTCACGCAGGGTTGGTGAACAGGTCGGCGAACCGGACCCCAGGGATCAGGAGTGCCCGGTCTCTGACTGGTCGGCCGCGAGCCGCTCCTCGACGCGGGCGATCTTGCTGTCGATCTGCCCGTCGGCCGCACCGGGGCGGATGTCGGCCTTGATCACGAGCGACACCCGGTGCCCGCCGCGGCCCACCGCGTCGGTGGCGCGCTGGATCACCGGCATCACCTCGTCCCAGGAGCCTTCTATCTCGGTGAACATCGAGGTGGTCCGGTTCGGGAGGCCGGACTCCCGCACTATGCGCACGGCTTCGGCGACCTGGTCGGCGACGGACTCGCCTGCGGTCATGGGGGCGACGGAGAACGCGAAGACAGCCATGTACCCAGTCTGCCCCCACACGTAGGCTCGACGCGTGAACGTCACCCTTCTCGCGGGCGGGGTCGGCGGTGCGCGGCTCGCGCACGGCCTCGATCTCGCGCTCGGCGCGGCCCCCGTCAGCACATCAGCCCAGACCGGCACCTCGCCGCAAGCCCTCACCGTCGTCGTGAACGTCGGCGACGACACCGAGCTCCACGGCCTCGCCATCTCCCCCGACATCGACACGGTCGTCTACACCCTCGCCGCGCTGAACGACGAGGACCGCGGCTGGGGGCTGCGCGGCGAGTCGTACGCGACCCTGTCGGCGCTCAAGGACCTCGGTGAGGACACCTGGTTCACGCTCGGCGACCGCGACCTGGCCACCCACATCGTCCGAACGCAGCGCCTGCGCCGCGGCGAACCGCTGTCGGCGGTGACCGCGCACCTCGCCGCGTCGATGGGCGTCGGGCCGCGCATCGTGCCCGTCACCGACGACCACCTCGCCACCCTCGTCGACACCCCGTCGGGCCGGCTCGGGTTCCAGGAGTACTTCGTGGGCAGGCAGCACGCCGACGCGGTCCTCGGCCTGCACTTCGAGGGGGCCGACGCCGCCCACCCGGCCCCCGGCGTGCTCGACGCGCTGGCGGCGGACCTGGTAGTGCTCGCGCCGTCGAACCCGTTCCTGTCGATCGAGCCGCTGCTCGCGGTGCAGGGGGTCCGTGAGGCGCTGGCCACCGCGCCCGGCCGCCGGGTGGCGGTGAGCCCGATCGTGGGCGGCCAGGCGATCAAGGGCCCGGCCGCCCAGATCCTGGAGACGCTCGGCCACGAGGTCTCCGCACTCGGCGTGGCCCGGATCTACGCGGACCTGGTCGACGTCATGGTCATCGACGAGCGGGACGCGGCCCTCGCCGGCCCCGTCGCCGACCTCGGCCTGACCGTGCACGTCACCGACACCGTCATGGGTGGCCCACCCGGCCGCGAGCGCCTGGCCCGCGAGCTGCTGGCCCTGGTGTGACGGGCGTCCGGCGGTCCGGCCGGGACATGACGGCGGTGGTGCCGCTCCGCGACGGCGTCTCCGGCAAGTCGCGGCTGGCCGCGGTGCTCGACGTCGACTCACGGCGGCGGCTCGTCCGGGTGCTCGCCCGGCACGTGGTGACGACGCTGCTCGCGTCCGACGGGATCGGGCGGGTGGTCGTGGTGACCGCCGACCCGGTCTTCACGCGCGAGACGCTGGCGGGGCTCGAGGTCGAGGTGCTGGAGCAGCCCGCAGACCGGCCGGGTCTGAACGGGGCGCTCGAGCACACGCGCGAGGTGCTCGCGGCGCGTGGTTCCGGGCCGCTCCTCGTGGCGCACGCCGACCTGCCTGCCCTCACCCCGGAGGATGTCGCGGCTCTCCTCGCCGAGGGTGCACCGGTGGTGATCGCTACGGACCGCTACCGGGCCGGCACCAACCTCCTGCTCCTCGACTCCCAGCCCTCCGGGGTCTTCGAGGCGTCCGAGGCCTCCGGGGCGGGCGGCTTCCGGTTCCGGTTCGGGATCGGTTCGCTCGCCGCGCACGTCGTGGAGGCAGAGGCGCACGGGTTGGAGGTGACGGTGGTGCACCGGCCCGGCACCGCCGTCGACCTGGACACTGCCGACGACTGGTCGCAGCTCCCGGATGAAGTTCGCACCGCCGTCGGTCAACAGGTGCCCGGTCTGCTGTAGTTTCCGCAGAGCCGGGACCAGTCAGCGTGCGGCGGCCTCGACCGCCGCACGCAGGCTCCGGACCGCCTCCTCCAGGCGCGCGTCGGCCAGGTTGCCGTAGCCGATCACGAGCACCGTCGACCTGGCCGGCGGCGCGGCCTGGTACCGCCGGAGGTCGACCAGCGCGACGTCCCGGGCGGCGCCCTCGCGGGCGACGGCGGCGGCGTCGATACCTCGCGGATCCACCCCCGGCAGGTCGAGGCCCGCCAGGTCCACGGTCACGTGCATGCCGGCGGCGATCCCGCCGACCCGCGCGCCGGGTAGCTGGTCGTCGAGGGCGGTCAGCAGCGCGGACCGGCGTCGGGCGTAGCGGGCGCGGGCCGCACGCAGGTGCCGCGCGTAGGCGCCGTCCGCGACGAACCGTGCGAGCGTCAGCTGGTCCAGCGTTGCCGGACCGGGCGTGGGGCCGCGACGCACGGACACGCCCAGCACCGCGGCGCGCCACCGTTCCGGAACCACCATCCAGCCGATCCCGAACGCCGGTGACAGCGTCTTGCTCGTCGCGCCGAGCAGTACCACCCGCTCCTGGTCGAGCCCTTGCAGGGCCGGCACCGGCCTGCGGTCGTAGCGGAACTCTGCGTCGTAGTCGTCCTCGATCACGAGCCCGTCCACCTCCCGCACCCAGGCGAGGACCTCGGCGCGGCGGTCGTCCGAGAGCGCCGCGCCCAGCGGGAACTGGTGCGCGGGGGTGAGCAGCACCGCCCGGGCACCCGTGCGGGCGGCCTCCGTGCGCAGCCGGTCGGTGGAGATGCCGGCGTCGTCGACCGGGACGGGGACCGGCACGAGACCGGCGGCCGCCGCGACGTCGCGCAGCGGGGCCCAGCTCGGGTCCTCGACGAGCAGGTGGGTGTGGCCGGCGTCGGCCAGCGCGGCGGCGATCCGCGACATCCCGTCGGTGGCACTCCGTGTGAGGAGGACCGCGCGGTCCGGCCCCGCGGCCATCCGCGCGCGCCGCAGGTGTGTCGCCACCGCTTCGCGCGCTGCCGGGTGCCCGCCGGCCGGCTGCCCGCCCAGGTCCTCGTTGGTCGCCGCCGCCAGCGCGTCGCGTGCGGCACGCAGCCAGGCTTCGCGGGGGACGTGCCGCAGGTCGGGCACCCCGGGTGCGAGGTCGTGCGTCGCCCGGCGCGGGGCGCGTTCCAGCCCGATGCCCCCGACCGTCGGTTGAGCTGCCCCCGCTGGTCGAGCTTGTCGAAACCGGGTCTCGGCAAGCGGATCCTGAGTCTGTCGAAGGGCGACCAGCGACGCATTCCCCGCCGACGCCGCGACCCGCGTGGCCGAGCCCGTCCGCGCGTCGAGGACCCCCTTGTTCACCAGGTGCCCGTACGTCTCGGTGACCACCCAGCGCGAGATGCCGAGCGTGTCGGCGAGCGCCCGGCTGGGCGGCAGCGCCGTGCCGGGCGTGAGGCGGCCGGACGCGATGCTCTCGAGGATCGCCTGCTCCAGCCGGTGCCGCAGCGCGCCCGGACCGGGCGCGAGCGCGATCAGCACATCGTCCGCGGAATTGGTCTGGTCTGCCGCCATGGCATTGGACCGTAGCACCAGGCCGATTGCTGCTTAGCGTGGTGAGCACCGGGCGGGAGCGCCCGGGGACGAAGCAGCCAGAGGGAGCACACCATGCAGTACCGCACGCTGGACAACGGGCAAACCGCGTTCGAGGTGTCGACGCTGTGCCTTGGCACGATGTTCATGGGAACGCGGACCGACGAGGAGACGTCGTTCGCGATCCTGGACCGGTTCGTCGAGGCCGGGGGCACGTTCCTCGACACGGCGAACAACTACAACGCATGGGTCGGCGGGCACGGCCGCGACTCCGAGGACGTGCTCGGCCGCTGGCTCGCCTCGCGGGGGAACCGCGACGGCCTGCGGATCGCGACCAAGCTGGGCGCGGCGAAGAAGGACCCGAACCTGCCGCTGTCGAACACACCGCCCACCAACTACCAGGGGCTCAGCGCCTCGACCGTCGACCGGGAGGCGCGCGAGAGCCTGCGCCACCTCGGCATCGAGCACCTCGACGTGCTGTACGGGCACGTCGACGACCGCGACACGCCGCTCGAGGAGACGGTCGCCGCGTTCGGCAAGCTGGTCTCTGATGGAATCGTCGGCATCCCGGGCATCTCGAACGTAGCGCTGTGGCGCGTCGTCGAGGCGCGGGAGACCGCCGCACGGCTCGGCGTCGCGCCCTACGGCGCCGTCCAGCAGTCCTACAGCTACGTGTACCCGCGGCCGCAGCCGATCCGGACCAACTGGGCGACGGCCGAGCTGCTCGACTACGCGCGGTCAACCGGCACCGCCGACCGCCCCGGACTCACCGTCATGGCGTACTCGCCGCTGCACCAGGGCGTGTTCACGCGGGACGACAAGTCGCTCTACGACGGGTCGGACCATGCGGGGTCGCGGGCACGGATCGCGGTGCTGCGCGCCGTCGCCGCCGAGATCGGCGCGACGCCGAACCAGGTGGCGCTCGCCTGGCTGCTGGGCGGCGAGGTGCCGGTGATCCCGGTGTTCGGCGCGAGCAGCGTGGCGCAGCTCGACGAGGCCCTCGGCGCGGCAGACCTGGTCCTCGACGAGGAGACGCGCGCCCGCCTCGACAACGCCTGACCCGCCGGCGTGTCAGACACACAGGTCACTCGGGTGACCTGTGTGTCTGACACGCCGGCCGTCTGGCTCACCAACCGCCTCGGTGGATCACCTCGGCCTCGGGCTTCCGGCGGCGGCGGGTGGGCGAGCCCTTCGCCCCGCCGTCCGCCGGATGCCCGATCGCGACGACGCCGGTGATCTCGAACTCGTCGGGGATGCCGAGCTCGCCCCGGACCGCGGTCACGTGCTCCGGCGGGACACCGAAGAAGCACGCACCCAGCCCTTCGTCCACGGCGGTCTGCAACATCAGCAGTGACGCCATGCCGACGTCGATATGCCAGAACGGAACCGGCCAGCGGGCCTCGTCGAGGTCCTCCCAGCCCTTGTCCTTCTCCGCGTACCGCCGCAGGTAGGCAGCCTTGGACGCGAGCGCGAGGACGATCACCGGGGCGGTCCGCATCCCCGTGAGCCAGGCCGACATGTCACGCTCCGACCGCTCCGAGGTCTCCGGCGTCGACGCCGCCCAGAACCGGTCACGGTCCTCCGGCGTCTCCAGCACCACGAACGCCCACCCCTGGCTGAACCCCGCGCTGGGGGCGCGGACGGCGTTGCGGGTGATCCGGTCGACGGCCTCCGCCGACACGGGTTCGGCGGTGAACTTGCGGTGCATCCGGCGCTTGCGGACGACGTCCTGGAATTCCATGCGCGCATTCTCCTCCGGTCGAACGTAGGAGTGGTTGCTCCATCAGCGTTCATGAAGCGACCAGCCCTACGTTCGGCGACCAGCGAATCCTGTTGCTGCGCGGCGGCACGCCCACCAGCCTGAGTCCATGACTCTCCAGGCGATCGAGCAGGCGACGCTGCCGCACAGCAACTTCGAGGGATACCTCCACGGTTCGGAGGTGTCCGTCATCTTCGAGCGGGTCACGCAGGACGGATTCGGGCCACGACTGCACCGGCATCCCTACTCCGAGACGTTCGTGATCCGGTCCGGCCGGGTGCTGTTCACCGTGGCCGGTGAGGAGATCCAGGCCGTCGGCGGCCAGATCCTCGTGGTCGAGGCGATGGTGCCGCACAAGTTCAAGACCCTGGGTGCGGACCTCTACGAGGCGGTACACATCCACGCGAACGAACGCTTCGAGACCGAGTGGCTCGAGTGATGGCCTGGCCGGGCTCCAGGTCCGATCAGCACGCTGCCGCGGTCGACGTCGGCCTCAACTGACGTAGGGCTCTGTTGAGCTCAGGCCGTGGTCGATCCGGTGACGGAGGGCTGGGTGGATCGGGTAGTCGTCAAGGTCAGCGGGGTCGATCCACCGCACTTCTGCGGCTTCGGAGGGTTCGGGTGTGATCTGTCCGCCGATCAGGCGGGCGCGTAGGCAGATGTTGATGGGTTGACGCACCTCGTCGACCTTGTCGCCGTGCAGATAGACGATGACGTGGTCGGGGGTGGAGAACACTCCGACCAGGCCGGTGACCTCGACCTCGAGGCCGGTCTCCTCAAGGCATTCGCGCACGCCCGCTTGCCCGACGGTCTCGCCCTTCTTGACGCCGCCGGTGGGGATGGTCCACAGGTCGTTGTCGACCCGCTTGAGCAGCAGCAGGTGTCCGTCGTCGTTGCGCACGAAGACCGAGGCGGAGGTCTTGCGGCTGGTGGGCTTGGGCGCGGCGGGGTCGTGCCAGTAGTCGATCCTGCGGGTGCCTTTGCTCATGTGGACTCCGCCAGGGATTCGGCGGGTCGCGCTGATGCCCAGACCCGTTCGTAGGACTCGACGTAGGTGTTGAAGTACGCACCGTCGATCCTGCGTAGATGCAGGGTCGGCGTGTAGGCGGCCAGCACGCCGTAGACGTGGGTGTTGACCATCATCTCGTCGTCGAACCGGTAGATGGAGTTGTACAGCGGGGTGTCATGGAACCGGATCTCGACCTGGTCGGGCATCTGCTGTTCGTAGTAGGCCTTCACGGCGGCGACCCGGCCGGCGACGCCGCCACCGATGCGGTACTCGGTGTCCCGGGCGGCGAGCTGTGCGCCGTTCGGGTCGCCGAGGAGGATCCGTACTCGTGCTCCCTGTTCTGCCTTGGCGGCCAAGGTAGGTATCCAGTCGGGGTGCTCCTCGGTCAGGAACAGCCCGGCGAACGCGAGCAGGTCGATGTCCCGTTCGGAGCTGCGGAGCAGCTCGGTCCACAGGTGCCGTGGCACGTCGCTACGGCGGGGGTAGGTCGCGACCACTTCCGCACCTGCGAGGGACGCGCCGTTGACGGCCTCGGGCCACAGGTAGCTTTCGTCCTCCTTGAGGACGGCCGCGACCCGGTAGCGAGTGCGCGGGTAGGGCACCGAGCCGCTGAGCCACCGCTCGACCGACTTCATCGACACGTCAGCGGCTGTAGCGAGGGACTGCATGTCGAGTCCCCCGCGGTGCATCGCGCGGCGGAGTCGTTCATTGACCATTCCGACAGCGTAGACACCCCTCGACGTCCCTGGACAGTTCCCTGTCGTGAAGATGTCGGTAGATGTCCCGCAGTGTCGATGTGCTGTCCACGCCCAACCAGAAGCATTGGCGGGGCAGGACGGCGACCGTCGCCAGACCGGCATGTGGAGAGAGCGCTGACGCGTGCGATGCGTCCATCTCGTTCGCCGGGTCCGCAAAGGGGGATGTGATGGGGACTGGGTTCCAGGGCAGCGAGATGCTGCGCGCTTCTGATCGGCCGAAGTCCGGCATGGATGTTGCTTCAGACGCGGCCCGATTGATCCCGCCCAACTTGCCGCAACCCCTGATCCGACGCCTGATTGCCCTCGACATCGACGGCACGCTCCTGGGCCAGGACCGGAAGATCCCCGCCGGGACCGTCGATGCCTTGGACCTGGTCCGGGCAGCGGGGCATGAGGTGGTTCTCGCGACGGGCAGGTCCTTGGTCGGTCTGATGCCGGTGGCGATCCGGCTAGGTCTGGTCGAGGCGTACGCCGTGTCTTCCAACGGATCCTTGACCGTCCGCCTGGATCCCGCGGTCCCGACGGGCTACGTGATCGCGGGTGCCCGCCGGTTCGACCCTGGCTCCGTGATCCACCGCGTCCTGGCCCTGGCACCGCGCGCCTACGTTGGCGTCGAAGACGTCGGCTGGGGCTGGGCTGTCAACCGGGTGTTCCCTGAGGGGCTGCTCAACGGCGAACAGAAGCAGACACCGGTCACCGACCTGTGCGCCGCGCCCGCGACTCGGATCGCCGTCCACGCTCCCGACATCGGCCGTCTGCTGGACGCGCTGCGCGCTACCGGAGCGACCGTCACCCCCGCTGGTCCCGACTGGGCGGATTCGACAGCGCCTGGGACGAGCAAGGCCACCGCCCTGGAACAACTCCGTATCCGCCTCGGTATCCCGCCCGAGGCCACGGTCGCGGTGGGCGACGGCGCCAACGACGTGGAGATGTTTCGGTGGGCCGCCCGCGCGGTGGCGATGGGGCATGCCGCGCCGAGCGTGCGGGATGCCGCTGACGAGGTCACCGGCACGATCGCTCAGCAAGGCGCCGTCGCCGTCCTGCACTCCCTGCTCCCCAGGAGCATCGACAGGACGTCGATGTCCTGGCTGGCAGCCCAGCTCGCCACCGCTGTCCACACCGCACCCGGCTCCGTCGTCATGCTGCGGGTATGGCACGGCCCCCGGGCCGAGCTGAGCCGCTGCGAGGTCTGGAACCTCCGGGACGGCACCTGGGTTCGGCACGCGCCGGTACCCGCGGGGACCGGCGCCACCATGCGCGGCGTAGAGAACGCCGCGCGAGAGGCCGGCCTGGTCTACCCGCGTGGCGACGAGGGCCGCCGTCGGGCTCACTGGAGAACCAGCTTCACCGACGGCGGACCTGCCGGGTTCGAGCTGTCCCTCACCCGCTGAGCACCCGTCAGCAGGTGGCCTGCATCATCCCCACCAGGAGCTCGCTCGGGTCGTACAGCGGCTCGTCCGTCAGCGCGGGGTAGACGAGGTCCCGTCCGGTGATGCCCACGGACACCTGCCGCGCGCCGTCGGGCGACGTCAGGTTGATCGAGATGGTGCCGAACGACGCACCGTCGTGGCCGTAGAGCCAGCCGCCGGGGACGCACGGGTCCGGGACGCGGTAGACGCCCAGGCCGTACTCGGGGGCGTCCGCCTGGCCCACGGTGCGGGGCTCCAGCATGTCGGCGGTGGTCTCCGCGTCGACCAGCCGGCCCGTGACCAGGGCCTCGGTGAAGTCGGCGAGATCCTCGGTGGTGCTGGTGACGGCGCCCGCCGCGGCGAACAGGCTCGGGTCCCAGTGGTCGAGGTCGTACCAGCCGGCCTCCGCCGGGCCTGTGTACGCCGACTCGTGGAGGAACGGCCCGCGCACGCCCGGGTCGTCCGGGTAGGCGCTCTGCCACATCCGGGCCGGGGCGAACACCCGGCGCTCCAGCAGGTGCTCGACACTGCGCCCGGTGACCTCCTCCAGCATCATGCCCAGCACCACGTAGCCTGCGTTCGAGTAGGAGTACTTGGCCCCTGGCTCGCCGACCCACGGCGCGGACTGCAGCGCCTCGATGTGGTCGGCATCCGTGACCTCCTGGCCCATCACCGAGAAGACCGAGGTGAACGACGACGGGTCGGCCGCGCGCGACATGAGGATCCAGTCGGTGGCGGTAGGAGCGCCCGAGCGGTGGCTCAGCAGCTGCTCGATGGTCACGCCGGCGGGCATGACGCCGGGCAGCACCTCCTCGACGGGGGTGTCGAGGGTCCAGGTGCCCTTCTCGACCTCCTGCATGACGAGCGTCGCGATCATCGGCTTGGTGTTGCTCGCCACCCGGAACCGGTCGTACGACCTGGCCTTCGCCCGGCCCTCGCGCTCCCGGGTTCCCGCGGCCCCGCTCCAGGTCCGCGCACCCTTCTCGACGCGCGCCGTCACGGCGATCGCCCCGTCCGCAACGAGGTCGTCGAGGGCTGCGTCGAGCGCGGCGCCGGCCGGTGCCTGCGCGCCTCGCGCAAGGGTCCGGTTCGTGGCGACCTCGCGCTGGGCCTGGCGGGCGGCGTCGGCCACCATCGCGGACACGGTGTCGGGGACGTCGGCGGCGGGAGTCGTCCGGTCGGTGCTCGCCGCGTGCGCGGAGCCTGCGACGACCAGCGGTGCCGCGAGCGCCAGCGCCGCGCTCAGGGCGAGTGCCGCCCGGCGGGTTGTGCGTTCCATGGGAGTCTCCTTCATCTGGGCTGTGCTCCCATCCTGTCGACGGACCCCTTCGCGCGGATCACCCGCCGGGTGGATATGCCTCCCACCTGGGGCGGAGTGCCCCTAAAGCGGACACCGACCGGTCGACCGTGCCAGACTCCGGGCGTGACCGAACCAGCCGCCGATGTCTCGTCCCGACGCGTCTTCGAGGCCGACCTGCACCTGACGACGGCGGACTACCGCGAGGGCCTGCTGCGGATGCCCCTCCTGTGGGCGTTCCACGGGCTCGCCGCGATCGTCCTGCTGGCCGCCCTCACGCTGACCTACCTCAGCAGCGAGTCCGGGGCCGACGGCTACCTGCTCGCGACCGGATGGCTGCCCCTCATCGGGCTCAGCATCGTGCTCGGATGGATCCCGGACCTGTTCGCCTGGCACATGGCACGCACCTCCCCGTTCCGGAACGGTGCCACGGTCCGGATCGACGACGAGCGGATCACCTGCACCGGCCAGGAGACGTCGGTGTCCTACGGCTGGCCCCTGGTCCGGCGGGCCGTCGAGACCCGGTCGAGGTTCCATCTCGTGGCCGGCCGGAGCCTGTCGACGGCGGTCTGCGTCCTGCCGAAGCACCTGTTCCCGCTGGAGGACCACGAGGCGATCCGCGAGCTCATCCGGGACGAGGTCGGCAGCCTCCGTCCGCGCTGACCCGCTACAGCCGGTCCGCGATGACCTCCAGCAGGGACTTGCCCTCCACACCCATCAGGTCCAGCGCCTGGGTGCGGCAGGAGAAGCCGTCGGCCAGGTAGGTGGTCCCGGGGGCGGCGTCGCGCAGCGCGGGCAGCAGGGCGTTCTCCGCGACCGCCACCGACGTCTCGTAGTGCCCCTTCTGCATGCCGAAATTGCCGGCGAGGCCGCAGCAGCCCGCGAGGACCTCGACCTTCGCCCCGCCCTTCTCGA
Organism: Promicromonospora alba; assembly: GCF_042654905.1. NCBI lineage: Bacteria > Bacillati > Actinomycetota > Actinomycetes > Micrococcales > Promicromonosporaceae > Promicromonospora > Promicromonospora alba. The sequence goes on along the minus strand of NZ_JBHSFI010000008.1, from coordinate 177,638 downwards.
GCAGGTTGCGGTCCGCCTCGAACCCCATCACCGAGTGCTGGTGGCAGTGCGGCTGCACGACGGCGGACACGTCCGCCAGCGACGGCATCTCCCACTGGTCGGGCACGTCGTCGGAGGTCAGCAGCTCCGCCGCCGTCCGCGTCATGCGGGCGACCGCCTGGGCGCGCGGGTCGTCCGGGAACAGGTCGAGCAGGTCGGAGCGCAGCACCGCCGTGCAGGACGGCTCCAGCCCCATGATCGGGATGCCGTTCACCGCGTACGGCCCGAGCACCTCGAGCAGCTTGAGCAGCCGGCGGCGGGCGCCGTCGAGCTGGCCGGTCGAGATCCAGGTGAGGCCGCAGCAGGCCTGCTCGTCCGGGACGATCACGGAGTACCCGGCCTTGGTCAGCACCTTCACCGCCGCCTGCGGGACCGAGGGCGAGAGGGCGTCGCTGAACGAGTCGGTCCAGAGCACGACCTTGGGCTTGGTGGCGAGCCGCGCCGCCGTGGCGCCCTCGCGGCCCGGCACGCCGAGCCCGTCGTCGGTCACCACAGGCAGCCCCGGGACGCCGTGCGTCGCGCCGCCGCGTGCCCACCACTGCCGGAACGGGACCTCGGCGAACTTCGGCATCGACCGCCGGGTGTCCATGCCGCCCGCCCATAGCACCGCCTTGCCGATCCACTTCACGCCCAGCAGGCCGTTGACCAGCTCGGGGACGGCGCCCGCGAGCCGGGCCCAGCGCGGCAGCCAGCCGAGGGCGTAGTGGTCGACCGGCCGCAGCTTGCCGCGATAGGTCCGGTACAGCACCTCCGACTTGTACTGCGCCATGTCGACGCCGGCCGGGCAGTCGCTCGAGCACGCCTTGCAGGACAGGCACAGGTCCAGCGACTCCCGCACCTCGGGTGCCGCGAGGCCCCCGACGAGGGTCCCGTTCACCGCCTCCTGCAGCACGCGGGCGCGACCGCGGGTCACGTCCTTCTCGTCCTTCGTGGCCTGGTAGCTCGGGCACATGAAGCCGCCCGACGCCGAGGTGTCCGCGCGGCACTTGCCCACGCCCACGCAGCGGTGCACCGCCGTCGACAGGTCGTTGTGGTCGTGCGCGAACGAGAACCCCTCGTACCCGGCCTTGCGCCGGACGCCGTGCCCCGAGCCCTTGCCCGCGAGCGGCAGCTTGGTCCGCACGGGCGCGGCCTGGGGGCGGCGCAGGTCGTCGTCCACGGCCCGCGGCCGCACGACGACGCCCGGGTTGAGCAGGTCCTTCGGGTCGAACAGGGCCTTGAACCGCTCCATCAGCGCTATCGCCTCGGGCGAGTAGATGAGCGGCAGCAGCTCGGACCGGGCGCGGCCGTCCCCGTGCTCGCCGGACAGCGACCCGCCGTAGCTGGCGACGAGCTCCGCCGCCTCGATCATGAAGGTGCGCAGCACCGAACCCGACGTCTCCAGCGGGATGTCGATCCGCAGGTGCACGCACCCGTCGCCGAAGTGCCCGTACGGCAGGCCGTCGACGCCGTAGCGGTCCATGAGCGTCTGCAGGTCGCGCAGGTACGGACCCAGCTTCTCGGGCGGCACCGCCGAGTCCTCCCAGCCGGGCCACGCCTGCTCCCCCGCGGGCGTGCGGCCGGCGAGCCCGGCGCCGTCGGCCCGGATCTGCCACATCTTGGTCGCGTCCGAACCTGCGGGCAGCACCACGGAGTCCAGCGCCGTCGCGGACGCGACGATCGCGTCCGCGCGCCCCAGGGCCTCGGCCTGCGACGAGCCGCCGACCTCGATCATGAGCCACCCCGCGCCGTCGGGCAGCGCCGGGACGGACTCCGCGCCCTTGGCGCGCCGGACGACGTCGACCAGGCGCGCGTCCAGCCCCTCGATCGCGAGCGGCTTGTGGCTGAGGAGCCGCGGGACGTCGTCCGCGGCGGTGGGCATGTCGGGATAACCGAGGACGACGAGGGTGGGCGCGCCCGGCGTCTCCACCAGGTTGAGCTCGGCCTCCAGGACGGTGACGAGCGTGCCCTCCGTGCCCACCAGGGCGCGGGCGAGGTTCGAGCCGTTCTCGGGCAGGAGGTGCTCCAGCGAGTAGCCCGAGACCTGCCGGCCGAACCGGCCGAACTCCGTGCGGATCAGCGCGAGGTTGTCCCGGACGAGCTCCTTGAGACCGGGGACGTCGGCGAACTCCGGGTCGCCGGAGCCCGCGGTGAACCGGCGCCCGGCGCCGTCGATCACGTCGAGCTCGACCACGTTGTCGGCGGTGCGCCCGTAGGCGACGGCGTGCGGGCCGCACGCGTTGTTGCCGATCATGCCGCCGAGCGTCGCGCGGTTCTGGGTGCTCGGGTCGGGCCCGAAGCGCAGGCCGTGGGGCCTGGCCTCCGCCTGGAGGGTCGACATGATCGTGCCCGGCTGGACCCGCGCAGTGCGGCGCTCCGGGTCGATGCTCAGCACCCGGTTGAGGTTGCGCCCCAGGTCGAGCACGACGCCGGGCCCCACCGAGTTACCGGCGACGGACGTACCCGCGCCGCGCGCCGTGATCGGGACCTTGAGCTCGCGCAGCACCTCGAGCGCCGCGACGACGTCGTCGACCGTCTCCGGGAAGACCACACCCTCGGGGACCACCCGGTAGTTGGACGCGTCGGTGGAGTACTCGGCGCGCCGCCGCGTGCTGATGTCCACGGCGCCGTCCATAGCCGTGCGCAGCGCGCCGGCGACCGCCTCACGCGCGGCCTCTGCGGCATGGTCCGCCTCGCGACGAGCTGCCTTGCGCCGCTCCTCGCTCTCGGCGCGACGGCGTTCCGCCTCCTCGGCGGCGCGGGCCTCGGCCTTCTCGCGGGCCGCGCGGGCGGCCTCGGCGGCGTCAGCGGTGTGGCCCGTCGAGCGGTGCGCAGCGCGTTCGTCGTCGTTCATACCGTTCCGGGACGGGGCGTCGTGGGTCTGCGAGGGCACCCAGCGATTCTTGCACCACAAAGAGCCGAGCCGCACACCTGTCCGACCTGCCGTTGAGTGCTGGGTATTTGCGGGTTTCTGGCTGCGAAACCAACAAATACCCAGCACTCAACGGAGAAGGGGGTCAGCCCTCGAAAGTGACGTCTATCGTGATCTGGTCCACGCCCGTGAGGGCCTTCGAGATCGGGCAGCCGGCCTTGGCGGCCTCCGCGGCGGCCTTGAAGCCCGCCTCGTCGATGCCCGTCGCGAACCCGCGCACCGTCAGGGCGCTCTTGGTGATGCGGACGCCGCCGGCCGGGTCCGGCCCGAGGGTCACGTCGGCCGTGACCTCGATCTGCTCCGGCGTGGCGCCGGCCCCGCCCAGCTCGTTCGTGAACGCCATGGTGAAGCACGACGAGTGCGACGCCGCGAGAAGCTCCTCGGGGCTGGTGACGCCGGCGGCCTGGTCGGCGATGCGCGCCGGCCAGGAGACGTCGTACGTCCCTACGCCCGACGACGACAGCTCGACCTGTCCCGACCCCTCCGTGAAGGTGCCGTTCCAAGCGGTGCGGGCGGTACGTGTTGCCATGGTTGCACTCCTTGTGAGGTTTCGGATCCCTGCGTGCCCGACCCTATGACGCCCGGAGTGCGGTCGCGTCACGGTGCTAGGTCGAGCAGCTCCTCGTCCACCGCCATGACGGTCCAGCTGTTGCCGTCGTCGTCGGTGAGGTCGTAGGCGGGCACGAGCAGCACGGTGCCGTCGGGCAGCGTGTAGCGCACGTCGATGAGGGCCGCGGAGCGGATGGTCACGTCCTCGACGGGCCAGGCGAGCGGCCCGCCGGGCACAGGCTCGGTCACCGGGCCGGCCTCCGCCTGCGGCTCCTGCTGGGTATTCCCCAGCACCGTGCCGGCGAACCTCGGGTCACCCAGCCGCTCGACGGCCTTCACCTCGCTGATCACGGGGTAGGAGCCCAGGCTCTCGCTGGAGCCCCCGGCCACACGCACCTCAGCCGTCGTCGGTGTGTCCGACAGCCCGGCGCCGGCATGGAACACGAGCCCGGTCGCCGCCGGCAGGTCGCCCCGGGCATCGAGCGCCTTCGAGCTCTCAGGCAGCGCCTCGGTCTCCGCCTCGCCCGTGCCGTCGTCCGTGCCCTCGCCCGTCTCGGCCATGACCGACGGCCCGTCGAGGGCCTCGCCCGTGCCGCTCTCCGCCGTCATGTCCGACGCCTGGGTGGGAGCGGTCCCTGACTCCCCCGCCACATAGCCACCCCCGCCCGCCACGACGATGCCGGCCACCGCGGCCGCGACCAGCCACGGCGTCCGACGCCGGTAGCGCCGCAGCGCGAGCTCGTCCGTCTGCTCGTGCCCTGCGGGCTCCGTCTTCGTCGCCCCGGGCTGCTCGGCGATCAGCGCCTCCATCTTGGCCCGGAGCACGCCCTGGACCGGATCGGGCGCATGCCTCGCGGGGTCCGCCGCCACCAGGCGGTCGAACGCCGGGTCCGCCTGCCGTTCGTGCTCGTTCATCGCCGTCCCTCCGTGCAGTGCTCGGCTGCGCACCGCGCACACCCTCTACATGTGCTCATGCGTCCACCGCTTGCTCGTGGGCGTCCCACGCGTCGCGGAGCCGTGCCCGCGCGCGGGACAACGCCGCATCGGCGCCGCCGCGGGAGACCCCGAGCACCCCGGCGAGATCGTCCCCGGACAGCCCGTCCCAGGCGACGAGCAGGAGGATGCGCCGGTCGCGCGGGGAGAGCTGGGACAGGACCTGCCGGACGGCGTCGTCGGTGGCGGCGAAGGTCGCGGGGTCCACGTCGTCCGGCTCGTCGGGGACGATCGCGACGGGCAGCGCCCGCATCTTGCGCCGGTGGTTGGCCAGCACGTAGCCGGCCGTCCGGTACATCCACGGCAGCTCGGCGCCGTCCGGCACGTCGTCACGACGGCGCCACGCCGTGGCGAGCACCTCGGCGGCGAGGTCCTCGGCGTCGGAGGCGCGGCCGCCGTCGGGCAGCCGGCGGACGAAGTAGGAGTAGAGGGCGCGCGAGTGCGCGTCGAAGAGGGCGCTGAACCAGGCCTCGTCGTGCGGAAGCCGTTCATGCGGCAGATCGTCCTGCGGGGCGCCGGGGCTGTCGTCCACCCCCACACTCTGTCGTGGCCACCAGGGTCCTTGCACCCGCGCCGTACAACAAAACGGTCTCGACAGGCTCGACCGGCGCACATGTCAGACGCGTGCGCACGTGTCAGACCCCCAGGTCACCCGAGTGACCTGGGGGTCTGACAACTGCGGGAGCGTCTGACAGCTCAGCTCAGCAGGCGCCCAGGTCCTGCCACACACCCCACTCGGACGGCGCGGGCGCTTCGCCCTGCGTCCACCACTTGGCGCGCCACTCGTGGCCGTTGTGCGAGACGGTGTTCCCGCCCACGTAGACGGCCGACGCGCTCCAGGCCGCCGCGGTGCACTCCTCGACCGGCGGGTCGGTCGGGTCCGGCGGGTCGGTCGGGTCCGGCGGGTCGGTCGGGTCCGGCGGGTCCGTTGGATCCGTCGGACCGCCGCCCTCCACCGGTCCCGGCGTCCCGGTGCCGAGCACGCCCTGCAGCGCGCCGGTCAGGGTGCCGGACCGGTCACCCGACAGGTCCCACCACATGGCCCCGCCCAGGCCCTCTGCCCGGATGTAGTTGGCCTTGGCCCGGACGGACTGCTCGTTGTCGTACGACCACCAGGTGCTGCCGTCGTGCCGCCAGGCGGCCCCGAGGGCGGCGTCGTAGTACCCCGTCCCGACGTTCTTGATCACGTCGTAGTCGTTGATACCCGCCTCCCACTGCCCGGAGGCCGGGCCGGTCGCGGTACCCCACGCGTCGGACGACGGCGCACCGGTCCAGCCGCGCCCGTACATCGCGAGGCCCAGGCCGAGCTGTGCGGGGTCGATCCCCGCGTCCGTGTACGACCGCACCGCGAGGTCGACGCTGAACTGCCGTGCGGCTTCCCGCGGGTCCTCCGGGTCGTGGTGCAGGTTGCCCTGGTGTCCGGTCAGGTCCGTGTCCCACGCGCCGTGCAGGTCGTAGCCCTGGACGTTGCCGAAGTCGAGATAGTTGAAGATCTGGGGGTCGTTCCAGCCGCCCGCCGTGATGTCCGCGGGGTTGGCGGGCAGGAACGCGGAGAGCTCGTAGTCCTTGCCCGTCTGGGCGCTGAGCGCGTCGAGCTGCTCGCGGAACTCGGCGAGCAGAAGCTTGAAGTTGCGCTTGTCGTTCACCGGATCGACGTGGTTGCCCTCGGCGCCGTTCGGCGAGCCCGGCCACTCCCAGTCGATGTCGAACCCGTCGAAGACTCCTGCGGCGGCACCGGCGCCGCCGCGGCCGTCGATGACCGGCAGGTTGCCCTTGATGAACATGTTGATGCAGCTCGACACGAGCTTCTCGCGCGAGGCGTCGGTCTTGGCGGCCAGCGAGAAGTTCTTGGACCAGGTCCACCCGCCGATCGACATCATGACCTTGAGGTCGGGGTGCTTGGCCTTGAGCTGCTTGAGCTGGTTGAACGATCCTGCGAGGGGTTGGTCCCAGGAGTCGGCGGTGCCGGAGACCGAGTTGGCCGCCGTGTAGCCCATGCCGTAGTCGGCCCAGGCGTCACCCGCGCCGTCGGAACCGTTGGGTCCGGGGCTCTGCGCCTTGTTCGCCTCGAAGCACTCGAGGTTCTGGTGGTGGATGTTCGCGAAGGCGTAGTTGATGTGGGTCAGCTCGTCGGCCACGCCCGACGTGTCGATCTGCTTGACCTGGTAGCCGCGCCCGTACACACCCCACTGGGCGAAGTAGCCGACGCTGCGGAAGCCGTTGATGGCGGAGGTCCCGGCGGCGGAGGCGGCCTCGCTCTCCGCGGCGTTCGCGTCCCGGAGGCCGATGCCGGCCACGGCGGCGGAGGCCGCCACGGCGAGCGCGGCCACCCCCGCGAGGATTCGTCGGCCCGTCCTGCTGATACCTGACGGCGGTTCGTACGTCGAGTCCATCGTCTTCCCTCTCTGGTCCGGTCGTCTTCGATCCGGTGACGGCGGGTCACGCTAAGTCGCGCTCCGCTAAAAGTAAGGAAACCTGCGTTAATGGGAAATAAGGGAATTCCACACGATGGGACTACGTAGTGGAACCGCGCGAACTGCACGAGGTTGTTACGGGGTGAAACCTTCGCCTCCGAAACAACCTCGTGCGGTATCAGGTACCTCGCCGTCGGAGCGGGGCAGGATGGCAGGTCAGGCGGCGGTTCGCAGCAAAAGTCGTGACCTCAGGTTGATGCGGGTGAAACGTTCGGAGGCCATACTTGCGAGCACCGTGAACGAATCCGGGAGGGTCGACGATGACCGCGCTGCCGCAGCAAGTCGTATTTCCGCTCCCCCTTGGCGACCGCACAGTGGCACCCCACGTCGCGTGCGAGCTCAGCCGGGTGGTGGGTGACGAACCTGGATGTGTGGACCAGACAGCCCGGATGCTCGACGACGAGCATCTCCTCGGGACGGCACTGATGCCGGACCCGCTACCCGCCGCGCGGGCGGTCCGAGAGGCAGTCGGTCCGCTCGGCCTCGACGACGACGCGCGCCGGGTCCTGCTCGTCGCCGCCGTCGCAGTGGTAGACCGCACCGAGGTCCTGCTCGCCGCGTCGGGCACCGACATAGACACGCTCATGGCCGGGCCGGCCGGCCGGCACCTGCATCTGGTGGGCGGGCGGTTCCGGTTCCACCACCCGCGCATCCGCTCGATAGTCCACGAGGACGCCGACCTCGCCACCCGCACCGCCGCCCACGGCGCACTGGCGGAGGTGCACCGCAGGGCCGACGAACCGCTCGTCGCCATGTGGCACACGGCGCTCAGCACGCTGGCGGGTGATCCCCTGCTCGCGGACGGGCTGGTCGAGCTCGCCGAGCAGCATCTCGCGCGCGGCGACGTCCACCGCGCGCACGAGGTGGCCCGCGAGGCCGCCAGCCACGGCACCGACCAGGTGCGGGCGCGCGCCTTCGCGGTGGCCGGCCGGGCGGCGCTCTGGGCGGGGCACGTGCACGACGCCGTCGCGCACCTCCGCCGCGCCGCCCATGCCGCCGGCACCGGCTCCCCCGCCGAAGGAGCGCCCGACGCCGCGCGCCCGCTCGGCATCGCGCTGGCCCTCCTGGACGGCCGGCCCGACGCGGTGGTCCCTGGCGACGCCTGCGGCGCCGACCGCGCGGCGATCGCCGCCGCGCGCAAGACGATGCGCATGCTCGACGGCGCCCCCGGCGAGGCCGCGACCGTCCTCGGCGAGGTCGCGGAGCTGGCTCCCGCACGCCCGCCCAGCTGGTGGTTCGACGGCCCCTCCGACGCCATGACGCCGCTCGCGGAGGCGCACCTGCGCGTCGCGCAGTCGTACCTAGCGCTGCGCCTCGGCGACGTCACCGGTGCGGCATCGGTGCTCGACGACGCCGTCGAGCGCCTGCCCGTCGCCCTCGCCTTCGGCGGGCTCGGCATAGCGCTCGCGCGGCGCCTCGACCTGGTCCGGGAGGGACACCTGAGCCGGCCGACAGCCGCGCTGGAGGCCTCGGTACCCGGGCAGGTGGCGCCCGTCGTGCGGGCCGCGACGCTGGGCGACCGCGCCCAGACGGCGGTGTTCAACGGCCGCTGGGTCGAGGCGGCAACCCTGCTCGGGCTCGCGGCCGAACGCGGCGGGGACGAGCTGCGCAGGCTCTGGCTGCCCACCCCCGACCCGGTGGAGCTGCTCGTGCTCGCGGGCCAGGACCGGGCCGCCCGGCACTCGCACGAACGCCTGCGGCTCCACGTCCTCCCGACGGCGGGTCCGGACTCGGCGGGCGGTTTCTCCGCCGGGCCGACGCGACGGCGCCGGCTCGACCTGGCGCGGGCCGAGCTCGCCCTCGCGGACGCCTCCGGCGTCAACCAGGCACGCGAACGGGCCGTCGAGGCGTCGCTGCGGGTGGGCTCGACGTTCGAGCGCGGCCTCACCGAGCTGGTCGCTGCCCGCGCCTACGCGCGCCTCGGTCTGCCCGGGGATGCCGCGGCGCACCTGCTCGGGGCCCACGAGCTGTTCGAGGAGTCCGGGGCGAAGGCCTGGGAGCACATCGCCGAACAGGCCCTCAAGACGCCGGGTTTCGTGCCCGCCGGTGCGGGCGAGACGGCGAGCCGGGCGCCGGACGAGCACGGGGACGAGCCCGCCGGCGGCGTCGGCCAGGTCGGACTCGGGCAGGCTGCCCCCGGGCAGGAGGACCTGTGCGGGCAGTGGGACGGCCTGCTCACCGAACGTGAGCTCGACGTGGCGCGGCTGGTGGTGCAGGGCCGGACGAACCGGCAGGTCGCCGCGAACCTCTACGTGTCGGTCCGCACCGTCGAGGTGCACCTGGGGCGGGTCTTCCGCAAGCTCGGGGTGCGCTCCCGCACGGAGCTGGCGGTGCTGGCGTTGCGGGGCTGAGCCGGTACGCGCCCGGTCAGGCCTCGAGAAGGATCGTGACCGGGCCGTCGCCCACCAGCTCCACCTGCATGTCGGCGCCGAAGCGTCCGGTCTCGACGGTCAGGCCGCGCTCGCGCAGCGCCGCGACGACGGCGTCCACGAGGGGCTCCGCGACCGGCCCGGGCGCTGCCTGGACCCAGGTCGGGCGGCGCCCCTTGCGGGCGTCGCCGTAGAGCGTGAACTGGCTGACGACGAGCACGGGCGCGCTGACGTCGGCCACCGACTTCTCGTCGTGCAGGATCCGGAGCTCGGCGATCTTACGGGCGATCGTCTCGACCTGGGCGGGACCGTCGTCGTGCGTGACACCGACCAGCGCCAGGACGCCGGGCTTGTCGATGGCGCCGACCACCTCACCGTCGACGGTCACCGAGGCACGCGTGACGCGCTGCAGGACCGCCCTCATCGGCGACCCTCGTACGCGTCGGCGAAGACTGCCCGGACCTCGCCGACCGACCGGCCGCCGCCGAGCACCGGCACGCGTCCAAGCCCGTCGAGGCCGCCCGGGTACACACCGGGCAGACCTGCCACACCCGCGGCGCGCAGGGCGGCAGCGAGGATCGCCGGACGGGCCCGCGCGGAGCCGTCGAGCACCTTGAACGCGATGGCTGAGCCGTCGGGCAGCCCGGCGGCGTAGACGCCCTCGGCGCCGTCCTTCGCGACGAGGCCCGGCACCGCCTCCATCGCGAGCGTGGCGTCGCGGCCGGTGCCGCCCACCATGTCGGGGTGCGCGGAGAGCGCACGGCCGACGCGCGCCTCGTGGGAGATGACGTCGACGGTGGGCGCGGCGCCCAGGGTCGAGAACGCGCGGGCCAGGCCGAGCAGCGTCGTCGAGAACAGGGGTGCGCCGCAGCCGTCGACGGTGGTGTGCATGACCACCTCGGCGTCGCCGGTCAGCTCGAGGACGGTCGCGCGGATGGCCCGCTGCAGCGGATGCTCGGGCGACAGGTAGGTCTCGATGTCCCAGCCCTGCGTGAGGCAGGTGACGAGCATCGCGGCGTGCTTGCCCGAACAGTTCTGCGCGAGCGACGCCGGACCCGGCCCGCCGCCCAGCGGCGCCAGGTGCCACTCGAGCGCGGCCGGCGGGTAGAGCGGCAGGTCGGGCGTGTTCTGCAGCGCGCCGGTGCCGAGGCCCCTCGAGGCGAGGATCTGCAGCACGCCCTCGAGATGGAACTGCTCGCCGTTGTGGCTGGCCGCGGCCAGCGCCAGCAGGCGGTCCGGCAGCTCCAGGCCGGCGCGCAGCATCGCCACGAGCTGCAGCGGCTTGAGCGACGACCGCGCCCAGATCTGGGTGGTCGGGTTGCCCACCTGGATCACCGGCCGGCCGGCAGGGTCGAGCACCACGAGGTGCCCCAGGTGCACGGACTCGACGAGGTCGCCGCGGATCACCTCGGCCAGCGGCGCGGCGTCGTCGAGCACGCTGCCCGACGTCGTCCGGCCGGTCCGGGTCATCGGTGATCCCGCTCGCCCGGTCTCCATCGGCGCGGTCACCAGCCGCCCTGCGGACCGCGGGGCCGGTTGCCCGAGCTGTACGGCAGCAGCCGGGGACGCAGGCTCACCCAGTAGATGATCGCCGGCGCCACCGCGATGATGTTGAGGAAGGAGCCGAACATGAACCCGCCCTGGAGCCAGCCCTGCGGCAGCCCGAGGAAGCCGAGTGCGGCGGCGACCCCGAGGATCGCCAGCCAGCCGACCTTGGGCAATCGCCCTTCGGCCCGGTAGCCCTTGTCCGGTCGGCGTGCGGCGTCGATCAGTGCGACGACCTGCACGACAAAGACCACGAGCGCGAGTGCGGCCATGACGAACCACTGCAAGAATCCCACGCCGCGAGCCTACGGCACTGGCTACAGCTCCGGCAGCGCGTCCCTGGCCTCGCCCGGGGAGGCGCCCGCGGCCTCCAGCGTGTCGACGACGGGCGAGCGCAGCAGCATCACCAGCGACTGCACCTGCCAGTCGCCCTCGCCGACGGTCCGCGGGTCCACCCGCGCGGCGACGGCGGTCAGGGCGTCGCGTCCGCGCCTGCCGTCACCACCGGAGCCGACGTCGGACGCGAGCTGCCGCACACCGGTCGCGAAGCCCTCGACGAGCTCCGCCACCGGCTCGACGTCGTGGTCTGCCTGGATGACGGGGAGCACGCGGCGGGCCATGACCCGTACCGAACGCATGGTCCGGTCCACGAGCACCGCCTGCTCCTCGAGCCGCGCGAGCTCCGCGCGATGCATCCGCCCCACGGAGATCCGCGCGAGCTCACGCGCCCCGCGCGCGGCCTCCTGCCACTCGGCGAGCACGGGCTCGGAGGCCCGGCCGCGCACGAGGGCTGCCTGGACGTCGTCGACGTCCCGCGAGCGCAGGCCACGGGCGAGCGTCTCCAGGGTCTGGGCGAGCTCGGTCACCGCCTGCTCGGCGAGGGCCCGCGGACGGCGCCGGGTGTCGCCGGGCGTGAGCAGCGCGACGAGGAGGGCGATCGCGCCGCCGACCAGGGCGTCCGTCCAGCGCCCGAGCGGCCCGCCGGAGACCGAGGGCAGGCCGACCACGATGATCGCCTGCACTCCGGCCTGCGTGACGAGGAGGGCGCCGCGGTCGATGAACCGGGCGGCGATCGCGGAGATGAAGAGCACCAGGGAGAGCTGCCACCAGCCGGATCCGATGAGGTGCACGATCAGGTCGCCCATGGCGACGCCGACCGCCACACCCACGGCCATCTCGGACACCCGGCGGACGTCCCGCTGCGCGGAGAACCCGAGGAGGACCCACGCCGCGACGGGCGCGAAGAAGGGCTGCTCGTGTCCCAGCAGGTACCGCGCGACCAGGTAGGCGGCGCCGGCGGCGAGCGAGGCCTGGGCGATCGGGATCAGGCCCGCCCGCGCGCGTGTCCAGCCCTGGCGCAGCCGGGTGCGCAGCATGAGCGTGCGCATGGCCTTGCGCCACATCTCGTCGGCCGAGCCGGACAGTGAGCTCACTGGTGCATCCTCGCATCCGCCCGCCCGGCGACCTGTCAGACCCCCATGGAGGTGTCAGACGTACAGGTCAGCGGAGTGACCTGCACGTCTGACACATGCGTGCGCGTCTGACAGGTACGCGGTCAGATCAGGCTGCCCGGACCGCGCAGGCCACGGGTCAGCGGACCGTGCGACTCGGGGCGGTCGACCGACATGCCGTCGCCCGGCACCACTACCTCCTGAGCCGCCGACACCTCGAGGATCTGGCCGGAGACCTCCCCCGCCACCATGAGCTCGGCCTCCTCGGGCACGTTGCGCTTGAGCACGGCCAGCCCGATGGGTCCCAGCTCGTGGTGCCGGGCCATCGAGGTGAGCGTGCCCACGACCTTGCCGGCTCCGCCGTCCGGCGCCGGGAGGCGCACCTCGGCGCCGGGCTCGGGGAGCAGGTGCTGGGAGCCGTCGAGGTGCAGCATGACCAGCCGGCGCGGCGGCCGGCCGAGGTTGTGCACGCGGGCGACGGTCTCCTGGCCGCGGTAGCAGCCCTTGTTGATGTGGACGGCGGTCCGCAGCCAGTCCAGCTCGTGCGGGATGCTGCGGGCGTCGACGTCGCGCGCGTACCGCGGGCGCCACGCCTCGACCCGGAGGGCCTCGGTGGCCCAGGTGCCGGCCAGCGGCCAGCCGGCCGCCTCACGTGCCGAGACCTCGGCGTCCAGGTCCGCACGCGGCACCAGCACGAGCCGCCACGGGCGGGTCGCACCGGGGTGCTCGGACTCGGGCGGGCCGTAGCGCGTACCGCCGGGCAGGACGTTCGGCCACGCATCGTGCCAGGTCACCGGCTCGCCCTCGGCGCCCTCCGCGGCGACGGGCTCGCCGATCGCCGCCCACTCGTCGGTGACGTCGGCGACCTCCACACGGAGCGTGAACCGCATCCGGTCGAGCCAGCCGGCCAGGCCGGGCGCCGACTCGCGCTCGGTGATCAGCCACGTGGCCTCGCCGTCATCCACGACGCCCGCCGCATGCTCGATGTGGCCCTGCGGCGAGAGGACCAGCAGCTCGGTGCTGGTCCGGGGCGCCAGGCCCTCCAGCTGCTGCGAGGTGATCGAGTGCAGCCACTTCAACCGGTCCGGGCCGGCGACCCGGACGATCCCGAGGTGCGACTGGTCGACCACCGCCCCGCCGCGCGACAGCGCGCGCTGCTCGGCCGTCGGGTCGCCGTAGTGCCAGGCGATCCCGGCGTCGGGACCGGATGCGGCGACCGCGCCGTGGCGGCTCAACAGGGGGCTCTCGTAATCCATGCTCACCTCAGGTGCAGCGTTGTGGGCCGACGGGGCATTCCCCGCCTGCGTTGTCACTGCCGGTTGTTACTGCCTGTCCAGCTCCGCCGACGCGTACGAGCGCATGGGCTCGCCGAACGCGGCGAGCTCCTCCACCCACAGCAGGCGGCCCTGCACCAGGCCGTACAGCCGCTTCGACGCACGCACCTCGGACGCCGTCGACGTCCGCGCAATGGCGTCCGAAGCCAGGTCGATCCGCCCGTTGCCCGCGGCGCCGACGTAGACCGTGATGCGCCCGGAGGCGTCGGCGACGAGCACCTCGAGCGCGTGCTTCTCCTCCTCGAGGCCGTCGGGGCGGTCGGTGGACACGCGCCAGTAGCCCGTCTCGGTGGACCAGACGGTGCCGACCGGGTCCGGCACGGGCGCCGGCCACTCGCCGTCGTCGGGCAGCTTGTCCGGGACAGTCTCGTCCAGTACCCGCAGCGTGGACTCGAAGCGCACGTACGGGCCGCCGTCGTGGTCGAAGACCAGGTCTTGCACGAACGTCTTCTTGCCGATGCTCGGGTACTCGATCACACCCTCGCCGCGCCACCGGCCGACCAGCCAGGCCAGCGGGTACACGTCGGGCGAGAGGCCGTCAGGGAACGTGAACGTCATCAGCGCTGGCCCGTGTACAGCTTGTAGACGACGTAGCCGGCGAACCAGGTGACCGCGACGGCAACGGCGACGATAAGGCCGGTGAAGATGAGCTCAAGGGCATGGATCGACATGCTGTCGATCCTAACGGTCGAGCGCTTACAGTCAGCGGCATGCGCCAGCTCGTGATCAAGACCACTGCGGGCCTGGATCGGCCCGAGGCCACCAACCAGGCATTCACCGTCGCGGCCGCCGCCGTGGCCTCCGGGGCCGAGGTGAGCCTGTGGCTCACCGGCGAGTCGGCGTGGTTCGCGCTGCCCGGCCGCGCGGCCGAGCTCGCGCTCGAGCACGCGACGCCGCTGCCCGACCTGCTGGAGGCCGTCCTGGCCGCTGGAACCGTCACGCTCTGCACCCAGTGCGCCGCACGCCGGGACATCACCGAGGCGGACGTGCTGCCGGGCGTCCGGATCGCGGGCGCGGCACTGTTCACGGAGGAGATCCTGCGCGACGGAGCCCAGGCGCTCGTCTACTGAGCGGCCTGGGCTCCGTCAGGAACTGATACCTCGATCAGGCGCGGACCAGGCCCGTCCGGCGCAGCAGCAGGTACATCTCGCACCCGAGGCACAGGCCGACGACGGCGTTGAGCGCCGCTGCGACGAACGCCACCGCCGCCGCGATCGGCACCGCCGGAAGCACGCCGAAGAACCCGAGGATCACGCCGACCGCCGTCACGAAGAGGCCGACTCCCTGCGCGAAGCGCGGCGGACGCCGGTCCTCCATCTCCGCGGGCGGGCCCAGCCGCGGGCGGACGAACTTCTTGAACAGCATGCCCTGCCACGAGCCCTCGGCTCCGCGCAGCGTGCCGAGCAGGAAGCTCAGCATGATGAACGTGAGCAGCCACAGGCCGGCGGTGCTCGCGCCGAGCAGCACCACGGCTGCCAGCAGCACCGCCGTGATGCTTGCCCCTACGCGCGGTCCGCGCGGGTCGATCCCCTTGTTCACGCTCATGACTGCCCTTCCCCGTCCGCTTCGGCCGCCGCAGTGGGGACCCGGTTGAGTGCCTGACGTGCCTGCGTGTCGGAGACTACGCCGCTCATGCGGGCCACCTCGCGACCGCCGCCGTCGACCACGAGCACCGTGGGTGTGCGGAGCACGCCCAGGCTGCGCACGAGGTCGAGGTGGTCGTCCACGAGGAGCTCGCGGTGCCCGACGCCGGAGCTCGAGCCGGTGAGCCCGCCGAGCACCCGTGAGGTGGACCGGCACGCGGCACACACCTCGGCGGAGAACTGCACGAACGTCACCCGGTCCGCGAGCGCGATCCCGGCCGACGCCCAGTCGATGCCGGCCGGCGCCTGCCGGGGTGCGCGCACAGCACCCTGACGTGCTGACCACCACACTCCGAGAGCTGCGGTACCCAGCACGAGCACGACCAGCGCGACCACTTGTCCCAACAACATTTAACCCACGATGCCGTGTGTTGCTCGTCCAGACAAGTCCTCACCTGCAATGACACCTGTCACATTGCGTGCCGACTCGCTTCTCGCAGGTTCGCCCGCGTGATTTCCTTGGCACCGCCCCCGACCGAAGCAGTATTTCTCGTGCCGAAATGCCTACCAAGCCCATGTCGCCCCGGTGGTAACGTGCATGTATCCGCATATATGGGAGAATTTGCTAAGATGGAAGTTTTGCCAACACGTACCTGGAACGGAATCACCATCCCGGCGGCCGGGAAGTACGCGCTCGACCAGAACCACAAGCGGCTCGGCTTTCTCGCCATGCACATGATGGTCAGCCCGGTCCGCGGCGAGTTCGCCGAGGGCGAGGCGACGGTGCTCGTCGCCGACGACCCCTTGATGTCCCAGGTCAGCTGCACGATCCAGGCGGCGTCCATCGGCACCCACGTGCCCGACCGCGACGCGCACCTGTCGGGGCCCGACTTCCTGGACGTCGAGAACCACCCCACCATCGAGTTCCGCAGCACCGGCTTCCGGATGCGGACGCAGGTGGACCCGATCTTCTCGTGGGCGCGGCTCAAGGCCGGCACCGCGGGACGCCGTCCGCACGACCCGGACCAGCCCGACGGCTCCTTCACGAAGTTCGTCATGGACGGCCTGCTCACGGTCCGCGGCGTCACGCGCCCGGTCTCGCTCGACTGCGAGTTCGGCGGCGTGGGGCACGACCCCTACGGCCAGGACATCTTCGGGTTCCACGGCAGCTGCGACATCGACCGCGAGGAGTGGGGCCTGCTCTGGAACGTCGCGCTCGAGGCCGGCGGCGTCCTGGTCGCCAAGAAGGTCCGCATCGAGATCGCCGGCGAGATGATCCGCCAGTCCTGATCCGTCGGTCCTAGAGGATCACCATCCGGCCCACGACGAACACGAAGATGCCGCAGACCGCTACGGGCAGCGCGGCCGCCGTGAGCCCGGCGAGCCGTGCACCGCGGGCGGGCAGCCGTTCCAGCAGCAGGTGCAGCGCACCGACCACGACACCGGCGACGAGCCCGCACCACAGGCCGCTCACGGTGTCGATGTCCGGCAGCAGCGTCGCCGCGGCCCCGCCCACCAGGACGGCGGCGACCGCGGAGATCCCCAGCGCCACCCAGCCGCGGACCGGCAGCGCCGCCACGGCAGCCGCGACCGCCAGGGCGACCGCGCTCGTCACCACCAGCGTGGCGCCGGCGTCGGACCGCGCGGCGGCGATCCAGCCGGAGGTCGCGATGGCGGCGACGACGCCCGCGACCGTGCCCGAGACCGACTCGGTCAGCTGCGGGCGGCCGTCGCGGCGCAGCATCTGTGCGATGAACGAGAGCACCACCGCGCCGGCCAGGACCGTCGGCAGGTGCCGCAGCACCGGCTCGCCCTGGGTGAAGTAGGTAGCGGCCGCCCCGCCGGTGCCGCAGAGCGCCACGACCAGCCGCGTGCTTCCCGCGGCGGGCAGTCGCAGGAGGGACGGCCAGCCCAGCGCGACGAGAACCACCAGGACCACCACCGCCGCCACGAGGGGCAGCGGCCGGGGCTGGACGTAGGACGCAGCGGCGACGAGGGCTGCGAGCACAGCGGTCGTCACGGCGCGGGTGGAGACGGACACGGCACGAGTTTTCCAGAGTCTGTCCGAGTTCTTTGAATCCAGCCTCCGAACAGGCCGCTGATCCGCCTGATCAAAGGCCTGTGAGAGTCGGGCAACGCGCGTGTCATGTGAGTGTCACGGGTCCTGAGCAGCATGGTGGTGTCCAGGAAAAGGGCGTGTAACATGCACGCAACAAGCAACAGGGCAGACTTCCGCAGAGCCAGTTGGACGCGACGGGACGTCTCGCTACAGCGAGACCCGAGCCAGGGACGGTTGCAAGACGCCGGTTCCGAGAGGAGGTGCGTCAATGGCAGAGCTGTTGATCCTCACACCCGCCACCGGTGGGTCTGCCGAGGTACTGCCCGCACTAGGACTGCTTTCCCATCGGGTCCGGGTGCTTCCGATGGAGCCCTCGGCGCTCGTCGATGCCCCGGATGCGGACGTCGTCCTGCTGGATGCCCGCCGTGACCTGGTCGCCGCCCGCACCACCTGCCGACTGCTGCACGCGACGGGCCTGACCGTGCCGCTCGTGCTGATCCTCACCGAGGGCGGCCTGACGGTGGTGACCCACGAGTGGGGCGCCAACGACCTGCTGCTGGAGACCGCCTCACCCGCCGAGGTCGAGGCCCGTCTGCGCCTGGTGATCGAGCGTTCGGCGCGCGGCCCCGCAGAGGAGTCGCAGCAGGAGATCTCCGCGGGCGAGCTCGCCATCGACGCCGGCGGGTACACCGCCAGGCTTCGCGGCCGCCCGATCGACCTGACCTACAAGGAGTTCGAGCTCCTCAAGTACCTCGTGCAGCATCCGGGCCGCGTGTTCACGCGTGCGCAGCTGCTGCAGGAGGTCTGGGGCTACGACTACTACGGCGGCACGCGCACCGTCGACGTCCACGTGCGGCGGCTCCGGGCAAAGCTCGGGCCGGAGCACGAACAGCTCATCGGCACGGTGCGCAACGTCGGCTACCGGTTCGACCCGCCGAAGGAGCGACCGATCGAGGAGCTCCCTGCTCCGCCGCCCTCCGCAGCGCTCCCGCCCGCACCGGCGGACGCCGCGGCGGCCGGCACGGACGACCCCAACGCCGGGCCGGCCGGGAGACAGGTCGCACAGACCGGCCACTGAGCCGGTGGCCGGTAGCCGGGCGCGCACGGCACCGACCGCGTAGGTTCGTACCTGTGACCGCACTCTCGGCCCGACCGGCCGTCCGCACGGCAGCCACCAGCGACTACACGTGCGCCCTGGTCGAGGGTCCATGGCAGCACGAGTTCGTCTCGTCGGGCGGCTCGCGCTTCCACGTGGCGGTCGCCGGGACCGAGAGCCGTTCGGCGCCGCTGGTCGTCCTCCTGCACGGTTACCCCGAGTTCTGGTGGGCGTGGCGCGCGCAGATCCCCGCTCTGGCCGACGCCGGCTACCGCGTCGCCGCGATGGACGTGCGCGGTGTGGGCGGGTCGGACAAGCCGCCGTCGGGCTACGGGGTGCCCGCACGGGCGGCGGACGTCGCCGGCGTCGTCCGCTCCCTCGGGCGCGAGCGCGCCGTGGTGGTGGGGCACGGTACGGGCGGCACGCTCGCCTGGGCGATGGCGTCCCTGCACCCCGGCACGACGGCGGCGGTCGCCGTGCTGGCCAGCCCGCATCCGGCCCGGGTGCGTCTGCGCAGCCGGGCCGCCTTCACGGCGGCGGCCCTGCGCGAGATCGCGTACCTGCAGGTCCCGACCCTGCCTGAGCGGGCACTGGCCCAGGGCGACCTCGTGGAGCGCACCCTCGCGCTGGGCGCGGCCACCCCGCTGCCCGATGACGTGGTCGACCTGTACAAGGCGGTCATGCGGATCCCGTTCGCCGCGCACTCGGCTGCGGAGGCGCTGCGCTGGGCCGTGCGGTCCACTCCGCGGATGGACGGCCGCCGGTTCGGTACCGCGCTGCGCCGTCCGCTCGGTGTACCCACGCTGCAGCTGCAGGGCGACCGGGACGGCATCGTGCGGCCCGAGCGCGCCGACCTCGACGCCATAGCCCTCGCGCCGGACCTCCACTACGAGCTGATCCCGGGCGCGGGCCACTTCCTGCCCGAGGAGGCCCCGGACGAGGTCAACGAGATCCTGCTGAGGTGGCTGGCCCGGGTGAGTCCTGCGCCGAGGTAGCGCTACTTGAGGGGCAGGCCCGCAGACTCCGAGCGCTCCGGCGCCGGGCGCACCAGCTTCGCCGCCTTGTCGGGGTCCGTCTCGCCCGCTCCGTAGGAGGGGCACAGGTCGGCGATGCTGCACGCCCCGCACGCCGGGTTGCGCGCGATGCACACCCGTCGCCCGTGCCAGACGAGGTGGTGGCTGAGCATGGTCCAGTCCTTCTTGGGGAACAGCTCCCCCACCTCGGTCTCGACCTTCACCGGGTCCTCCTCGGTGGTGAGGCCGAGCCGCCTTGCCACCCGCCCGAAGTGCGTGTCGACGGTGATCCCCGGGACGCCGAAGGCGTTGCCGAGCACCACGTTCGCCGTCTTGCGCCCGACGCCCGGGAGCGTGACCAGGTCCTTCAACCGGCCCGGGACCTCGCCGTCGTACCGCTCGACGAGCGCCTGGCCCAGGCCGATCACCGCGCGCGCCTTGGCCCGGAAGAAGCCCAGGGGCCGCAGGATGTCCTCGAGCTCGTCCGGGTCCGCCTCGGCGTAGGCCCGGGCGTCCGGGTACATCACGAAGAGCTCCGGCGTGGTCTGGTTGACCCGGACGTCGGTGGTCTGGGCGCTGAGCACGGTCGCGATCAGCAGCTCCAGCGGCGTCCTGAAGTCCAGCTCCGCCCGGGCATCGGGATAGGTCTCCGCGAGCAGCCGATTGATACGCCGTGCTCTGCGCACGAGCGCCAGCCTGCTCTCCGCCGTGCCCTCCGCTGCGTTCTCGGGTTCGCGTTCCCTGACTGTGGTCACATCGGCCAGACTAACGATCCCCACTGACATTCGGACCCTGAGCCCGGCCGCCCGGTTTGGCGCCATGTACCTAGGACGCGGAGTATGAGAAGGTCGAGGACGCATATCTGAGGACCTCACGACGGTCCACGTGAATCGAGGAAGAGTCACCATGCCGTACACGCACCACCTGCGCGTCTACCCGTCTGCCGAGCCGCTCAAGCGCACCGACCAGCTCGCATGGAAGCTCGCGGAGCTCGCCACGGACGCCGTCGAGCCCACCGCGGAGGTCACCGACATGGTGATCAACCGGGTGATCGACAACGCCGCCGTCGCGGCAGCCAGCCTGACCCGCGGACCCGCGGTCGCCGCCCGCTCACAGGCGCAGGCGCACCCGTACCGTCCCGGGTCCACCGTGTTCGGCCTCGCCCCCGAGGCGACCAGCAGCCCCGAGTGGGCGGCGTGGGCCAACGGCGTCGCAGTGCGCGAGCTCGACTTCCACGACACGTTCCTCGCGGCCGAGTACTCCCACCCGGGTGACAACATCCCGCCGATCCTCGCGGTGGCGCAGCACGCCGGCTGCACCGGCAAGGACCTGGTCCGGGGCATCGTGACCGGCTACGAGATCCAGGTGGACCTGGTCCGCACGATCAGCCTGCACAAGCACAAGATCGACCACGTGGCGCACCTCGGCCCGTCGGCGGCGGCGGGCATCGGCACGCTGCTCGGGCTGGACACCGAGACCGTGTTCCAGGCGATCGGCCAGGCCCTGCACACCACCACTGCCACGCGGCAGAGCCGCAAGGGCCAGATCTCCACGTGGAAGGCGCACGCACCGGCGTTCGCGGGCAAGCTCGCGATCGAGGCCGTGGACCGCGCGATGCGCGGCCAGACCTCCCCCGAGCCCATCTACGAGGGCGAGGACGGCGTCGTCGCCTGGCTCCTCGACGGGCCCGACGCCGCCTACGACGTCGTGCTGCCCGAGGCCGGCGAGCCGCGCACCGGCATCCTCGACACGTACACCAAGGAGCACTCCGCGGAGTACCAGGCGCAGGCCGTCATCGACATGGCCCGCGCGCTCGGCAACGAGCGGCCGGAGCTGCGGGACCCCCGGAACATCCAGGGCATCGTGCTGCACACCAGCCACCACACGCACTACGTGATCGGCTCGGGCGCCAACGACCCCCAGAAGTACGACCCGACGGCGTCCCGCGAGACGCTCGACCACTCGGTCCCGTACATCTTCACGGTCGCGCTGCAGGACGGCGGCTGGCACCACGTCGACTCCTACGCCCCGTCGCGGGCGCAGCGGCCCGACACGGTAGAGCTGTGGCGCAAGGTCACCACCGCCGAGGACCCGGAGTGGACCCGCCGCTACCACTCGACCGACCCCGCCGAGAAGGCGTTCGGCGGCCGCGTGGAGATCACGCTCACCTCGGGCGAGGTCGTGACCCGCGAGATCGCCGTCGCCGACGCCCACCCGCTGGGTGCGCGTCCGTTCGCCCGCGCGAACTACGTCGGCAAGTTCCGCACGCTCGCCGCCGGGATCCTGGCGGACGCCGAGATCGAGCGCTTCCTCGGCCTCGCCGAGCGGCTGCCCGAGCTGACGCCCGCCGAGGTCCGTGAGCTCACGATCGTCGCGGCACCCGGGGTGCTGGACGCGGTCAAGTCCCCGACGGGCCTCTTCGAGCTGGGGCAGGCCTGATGCTCTACTCCCACCTCACCGCCGCGGCCAAGCGCCGCGCCTTCCGCGAGGCCCTCGCCGGGCCGGACATCCTTCGCCTCCCGGGCGCGTTCAACCCGCTCAGCGCCAAGCTGATCCAGGACAAGGGGTTCGACGGCGTCTACGTCTCCGGCGCCGTCCTCTCCGCCGACCTCGGCCTGCCGGACATCGGTCTGACCACGCTGACCGAGGTGGCCGGCCGGTCCGGCCAGATCGCCCGGGTCACCGACCTGCCGGTGCTGGCCGACGCCGACACCGGGTTCGGCGAGCCCATGAACGTGGCGCGCACGGTCCAGACGATGGAGGACGCCGGCGTGGCCGGCATCCACATCGAGGACCAGGTCAACCCCAAGCGCTGCGGTCACCTGGACGGCAAGGAGGTCGTCGGGCTCGACGACGCCGTCCGCCGCATCCGGGCCGCCGTCGACGGCCGCCGCGACCCCGACTTCCTCATCATGGCGCGCACCGACGTGCGCGGGACGGAGCCGGGCGAGCGCGGGCTCAGGCTCGCGATCGACCGCGCCAAGGCCCTGGTCGACGCCGGTGCCGACGCGATCTTCCCCGAGGCGATGAAGGACCTCTCGGAGTTCGAGGCCGTCGCCTCGGCGCTGGACGTCCCCGTGCTGGCCAACATGACGGAGTTCGGCAAGTCCGAGCTCTTCACGGCCAAGCAGCTGCACGACGCCGGGGCGCAGCTCGTGATCTACCCCGTCACCCTGCTGCGGATCGCGATGGGTGCCGCGGAGCGCGCGCTGGAAGAGATCTCGGCGTCCGGCACCCAGGACGCCCTCGTGCCCCAGATGCAGACCCGCGCGCGGCTGTACGAGCTCACCGACTACGCGGCCTACAACCACTTCGACTCGAACGTCTTCACCTACAAGCCCTGATTTCGAAATCAAGTTCTGACTTAGTCTCGACACGAAGGAGTGCTCATGACCGAGACCACGGAGATCCGTAAGGGTCTGGCCGGCGTCGTCGCCGACACGTCGGCCATCTCGAAGGTCAATCCCGAGACCAACTCGCTGCTGTACCGGGGCTATCCGGTGCAGGAGCTGGCCGCGAGGAAGAGCTTCGAGGAGGTCGCCTACCTGCTGTGGCACGGCGAGCTCCCGACGTCCGCCCAGCTGGCCGAGCAGACGGCGACCGAACGGGTGCACCGCGAGCTGCCGGACAACGTCCGCGACGCGATCCTCGAGCTGCCCACCGACTGCCACCCCATGGACGTGTGCCGCACGGCGGTGTCGATCCTGGGCGCCCACGACCCTGCGGCCGAGGACTCGTCCGTGGAGGCCGAGCTCGCCAAGTCCGTCCGCCTGTGGGCGGTCCTGCCCGCCGTCGTCGCGCTGGACCAGCGCCGTCGGCACGGCCAGGAGCTCGTGCACCCGCGCGAGGACCTCGGCTACTCCGCGAACTTCCTGTGGATGGCGTTCGGCAAGGAGGCGGAGCCCGCCGTCGTGCAGGCTTTCGAGGCCTCGATGGTGCTGTACGCGGAGCACTCGTTCAACGCTTCGACGTTCACCGCGCGCGTCATCACCTCGACGCTCGCCGACCTGCACTCCGCCGTCACCGGCGCCATCGGCGCCCTCAAGGGCCCGCTGCACGGCGGGGCCAACGAGGCCGTGCAGGCCACGTTCGAGGAGATCGGCACCGCCGACCGGGCCGAGGCATGGCTCGAGGATGCGCTGGCGAACAAGAAGAAGATCATGGGGTTCGGCCACCGGGTCTACAAGAACGGCGACTCGCGCGTGCCGACCATGCGAGCCGTGCTCGGCGACCTGGCCGAGCACTACGGCGACACCGCGGTGCTCGACCTCTACGACACCCTCGAGAACGCCATGGGCAGCCGTAAGAACATCAAGCCGAACCTCGACTACCCGGCCGGCCCGGCGTATCACCTGATGGGCTTCGACACGAACATCTTCACGCCGCTGTTCGTGGCCTCGCGCATCACCGGCTGGACCGCGCACATCATGGAGCAGCGCGCCGCGAACGCGCTGATCCGACCGGTGTGCGAGTACGTGGGCCCGGAACAGCGCGACGTTCCCTGAGAGGTCCCCGGGACGCCCGTTCCAAACTCCCAGGTGAAACCCCCTAGGATTTATGGACGGGCGTCCTACTTCGCGCCGAGCAAAGCCGACATCCCGCATCTGGCGGACGATCACGTCGGGCTGCACGCCACGCGGACGCCGCGAGAAACCCGATGACCCGGCAATCTCGTGACATTGAGGCAGACTGAGAGGTGGAAAAGACTGATGGACGAAAGTCCCCGACACGTGAGGACACCACTGGTGGACGACGAAGTCGTACTCTCTGCCCCCCTCTTCGCGGACATGGAAGGCGAGGAGACGCGCGCGCTCTTCGAGTCCATGGTGCCCGTGGAGCTGGTCCGGGGTGACGTGCTCTTCCGCGAGGGCGAACCGGGCGACCGGCTCTATGTCATCGCGCAGGGCAAGATCAAGCTGGGTCGCCGGTCGAGTGACGGCCGTGAGAACCTGCTGTCGATCCTCGGCCCTGGTGAGATGTTCGGGGAGCTCTCCCTGTTCGACCCGGGCCCCCGCACCGCCTCCGCCTCCTCCGTGTCGGACTCCGTGGTCTACGAGCTGCGCCACGAGTCGCTCGTGCGCTGGATCGCCGACCACCCGGGTGTCGCCACTCAGCTGCTCGGCGCGCTGGCGCGCCGGCTGCGCCGCACCAACGAGACCCTCGCGGACCTCGTCTTCTCCGACGTGCCCGGCCGCGTGGCCAAGGCGCTGCTGGACCTCTCGACCCGCTTCGGCGAGCCGAACGACGACGGTATCCGCGTCGCGCACGACCTCACCCAGGAGGAGCTGGCGCAGCTCGTCGGAGCCTCCCGCGAGACCGTGAACAAGGCCCTTGCCGACTTCGCGACCCGCGGCTGGGTCCGCCGCGAGGGCCGCGCGGTGGTCCTCCTGGACCTGGACCGGCTGGAGCGCAGGGCGCGCTGAGTCCGTCGCTTGTGTGATCGGCAAAAGGTCAGGTGATCGGCAGCTCGGACTGCCGATCACCTGACCTTTTGCCGATCACACGGGACCGCGGCCGCAGCTATACCGCGCGGGCCGTCAGGGTCATCACTGTCGCCTCCGGGCGGCACGCGAACCGGACCTGGGCGTAGGGCGAGGTGCCGGCGCCCGCCGAGACGTGCAGCCACGTCGAGCCCTCGCCACCCTCGCGGTCGGGCCGGGCGCCGGGCCAGCCGTGCAGGCCGGACGCCCGCGTACGGTCCAGGTCGCAGTTCGTCACGAGCGCGCCGTAGAACGGCAGGCAGAGCTGCCCGCCGTGCGTGTGGCCGGCGATGATCGCGTCGACGCCGTCGCCCTTCAGCTGGTTCAGCACGCGCTTGTACGGCGCGTGCACGACGCCGAGGCGCAGCACCGCGTCTTCTTCACCGGGCACGCGGCCCGGCTCCGGCATGACGTCGCGGTCGAGGTGCGGGTCGTCCATGCCGACCAGCCCGACGGTGCGACCGTCGCGCAGCTCCACCAGGCCTCGGCTGTTGTTCAGGTCCACCCAGCCGGCTTCGGTGAACGCCTTGGTGAGCGACTCCGTGGGCAGCGCCACCTTCTTGTCCGCACCCGGGATGCGAGCATCGGGCAGCAGGTACCTCGCAGGGTTCTTGAACGACGGCGCATGGTAGTCGTTCGAACCCATCACGAACGCGCCGGGCACGTCCATGAGCTGGCCGAAGACGTCGAGCAGCGGGGCCAGCGCGTCGGTGTGCCCGAAGTTGTCGCCGGTGTTGATCACCAGGTCTGGCTCGAGCGCGGCCAGCGAGCGGACCCAGGCCTGCTTGGTCCGCTGGCTCGGCGTCAGGTGGAGGTCGGAGACGTGGAGCACTCGGATCGGCCGTTGCCCCGGGGGCAGCAGGGGCACGGTCACGCGCCGCACGCGGAAGAGTTTCGTCTCCACGTGCGCGTACGTGATTCCGGCGGCCACTACGCCCCCGACGATCCCGAGCGCCTTGCCGACGTTACCCAGCGTTGCCATAGAGATCAGTCGTCCCCGTTGTTGCCGCCGTTGCCGTTGCCGTTGCCGCCGCCGGCGTCAGCGTCAGCGTCGCCACCGCCACCGCCACCGGTGTCTCCGGAGCCGCCACCCTCGGAGCCGCCGCCGTTGGAGTCACCCTCTTCGTCGTCGTTGCTCTTTTCCGGCTTCGGCGCAGCCGGAGCCTTGCCGACGAGCTTGGGGTCGGGCGTGGGGAAGCTCTTGGCGGGCAGGTCGGCGACCGCCTGGTCCATGTAGCGACGCCACGTCGGCGCGGCGACCGTGCCGCCGAACAACGCGTCGGCCTCGGGGGAGCTGTCGTACCAGGTCTGCGCCGGCAGGAACACTCTCATGTGCGGGACATTGCCGCTGGCCTCACCCACCCAGACCGAGGTGGAGAGGTTGGGCGTGTATCCGGTGAACCAGCTCTGCATGGCGGAGTTCGTCGTGCCGGTCTTGCCCGCGACGGGCCGCCCGTCCCCAAGGCCAGGGCTCAGCTTCCACGCCGTGCCCCACGGGCTCGTCTGGAAGACCTTTGTCATCGCGTAGGCGACGGTATTGGCGACATTGGGCTCGAGCGTCCGCCTGCAGTCAGCGGAGGGCACCTTCAGCTTCTTGCCGTCGGTGTCCTTGACCTCGAGGATCGCGACCGGGTCGCAGTAGATACCGCCGGAAGCGAACGTCGCGTACGCCGATGCCTGGTTGATCGGTGTCGAGGCCTGCGTCCCGAGCGTCATCGACGCGAGCACGTCGATGTCACGCTGCTCAGGGTTGTCGATCGTCCGGAACTTGCCCACGCCGTCGTGCGTCAGACCGGACGTCGTCGGCCGGAAGCCCGCGTCCCATGCGGTCTTCTGCACGTTGCAGAGGTCGAGCTGCTGCGACATCCGGGCGTAGACCGTGTTCAGTGACTGGAAGGTGCCCTGGAGCACGCTCACGTTCCCGCTGGCAGCCCCGTCGACGTTCGACACGGGCCAGGCCTGGTTCGTGAACGCGTGGACGCAACCCGAGGCCTGGAAACTCGTCTCGTTGGCCGAGAAATTGTTCGCATTCACACGCTCCTGCAGGGTCCTCCCGCTACGCAGCCACTCGGCGAGGACGAACGGCTTGAAGTTGGAGCCCACCTGGAACCCCCGCGAGTTCCCGTGCAGGTAGTCGGCCGAGTAGTTCTGCGCGGTCGTGCCCGGCGTGGACTCCGCTCTAGCGTTGTACGGGATGTTCTGTGCCATGGACTTGATCTGCCCGGTGCCCGGCTCGACCGACGTGACGGCGGCCTCGAGCTGGCTGGCGTTGTCCCCCGGGACCGCCTCGACGATGGTCTTCTGAGCGGCCCTCTGCATCTTGACGTCCATCGTCGTCTTGATCCTGAGGCCACCGCGGTACAGGAGGTCGGCCCGGTCGTTCCTGGTCTCCCCGAACTCCGGGCTGGCCATGATCTCCTTGATCACGTAGTCGCAGAAGAAGGCTGCGCCACCCGCTGCGTCGCAGCCGACGTCGATGCGCTGGACGTCGAGCATGTCCGACAGCTCGGTCGCCAGCGCTTCGTCGCGCTCCTCCGTGGTGATGTAGCCGAGCTGCCACATCTTGCCGATCACGAGGTCACGACGGACCATCGCGTCCTTCGGGTTGGCCACCGGGTCGAACTGGCTGGGCGCCTTGGTGATTCCGGCGATCGTGGCTGCCTCGACGATGGACAGGTCCTTCGCGGACTTGTTGAAGTAGTGCCGCGAGGCCGTCTCGACGCCGTAGACCTTTGTGCCGAACTGCGCGATGTTGAGATAGCCCTGCAGGATCTCGTCCTTGGACATCTCCTTCTCGAGCGCGATCGCCAGCTTCGCCTCGCGAAGCTTTCGTGTCAGCGAGTCCTCGCGAGCCTCCAGGATGCCGAAGGCGTCACCCGACCGGTCGGCCTCCTCGATCAGGACGTTCTTCACGTACTGCTGGGTGAGCGTCGAGGCGCCCTGCGTGTTTCCGCCGCCGAAGTTCTGCAGCGCAGCGCGCGAGATGCCCTCGGGGTCCACACCGCCGTGCGTGTAGAAGCGCTCGTCCTCGATGGAGATCACGGCGTTCTTCATGTGAACCGACACCTTGTCGAGCGGCACGACGATGCGGTTCTGCGCATAGAACGTCGCCAGCTTCGTCTTGCCGTCGCTCGCGTAGATCTGGGACTGCTCCGACAGCGGCCCCGGAACCAGCTCGTCAGGCACCTCCTCGAACACTTCGACGCCGGTGTCGACGGCGGTGTTCACGCCGGACGCCAGCGGGATCACGAGCCCGGCCGCGATCACGCCACCAGCGCCTGCGGTGAGCACGAATGCGAGAAGAAGTCCGATGAGCTGCGCGGCGGGGATGGTTCGGGTGATCCGGCGCGGCTCGCGAGGGTTCGCCATGGCCATGGGCCCAGGTTACGGGGTGTCCCTGACAGGGCGCGCCCAAACCGGACTCGCCCGTGTGCAGGTCTCGTAGGGAATCGCTGCCGCCATTCGCGGGCTAGCTGGTGGGCTTGAGGGTTGTCGGAATGATCGAACTGACGTCCGGGTCGATCAGCGGTTGACATGCCGTTCACGGGTGTTTGTCAGTGGTCGGTGGCAGGATGAACTGCATGCCCAGGCACACGTCGTTCCGGTTCTGTCTCGACCCGTCGGTCGAGCAGGAACACGTGCTGTCCAGGCACGTGGGGGCGGCGAGGTTCGCGTTCAACCAGGCCCTGCGCCTGCACAAGGACGCCCGCGCCGCCGCCGAGCGCGGGCAGGGCCGCGACTCCACACCCGGGGCCACGCCCGGAGTCGGGTCCGGAGTCGGGTCCGGAGTCGGGTCCAACGATCACCCCGGGCGTGACGTCTCTGACGCCGTCCACGTGCCGTGGACGGGGTTTGGTCTGATCAACGAGTTCAACAAGTGGAAGAGGTCCGAGGCTGCCGGACGCCGGTTCGTGGTCGACGCGACCGGGATCGCGCGGGTGGAGGTGACGGGTCTGGTCTGGCGAGACCAGGTGTCTTCCCAGGTGTTCGAAGAAGCGTGTGTCGACCTCGGCCGCGGGCTGAGGGCGTTCACCGACTCCCGCACCGGTACCCGGAAGGGACCGAAGGTCGGGTTCCCACGGTTCAAGAAGAAGAGCCCGACGGGTGGGTCGTTCCGGATCCGGAACAAGACCAGCAAGGGGCGCGCCAGTGTTCACCTCGGGGACGGGGGACGCGTCCGGTCAGTGAGTCTGCCGAAGATCGGCGTCCTGCGCGTGCGGGACTGCACCCGACGGCTGCGTCGGATGATCGCCAAGGGCCGTGCCCGGATCCTGCACGTGACCGTATCCTGCGGGGCCAGCCGGTGGTGGATCTCCATCACCGTGGAGGCCGCGGACCTGCACCCCGCGCACCGGCACGCCGCAGCACGCCACGCCTCCCAGCCAGCCGAGGCGGGTAAGGGCAACCCTCAGCCCGCTGGGAGTGGCGGGAAAGGTTGGGTGGGTGTGGATCGTGGTCTGCATGCCCTGGCCGTCGCCGGCTCGTCCGACGGCACCGAGGTGCTCCGTCTGAACAACCCACGAGCCCTCCGGCGCGGGCTGCCACGCTTACGGCGGCTGTCCAAGGCCGTGTCCCGGAAGAAGAAGGGATCGAAGAACCGCAAGAAGGCTGTCGTGCGTCTGGGACGACAGCATGCCCGGATCCGTGACCGTCGTCGCCATGTGTTACATCAGGTGTCCAACCAGCTGGTCAAGAACCACGCCCTACTGGTCCTGGAAGACCTGAACATCACCGGCATGCGGTCCAACCCCAAGCTCTCCCGCGCCATCTCGGACGCTGCCTGGGGTGAGCTCGCCCGGCAGATCACCTACAAGCAGGCCTGGCGCAGCGGGCAGGTCGTGGTCGCGGATCGGTGGTTCCCGTCGTCCAAGACCTGCTCCGCCTGTGGTGAGCTGCGCAAGGACCTGACGCTCAAGGACCGCACCTTCGAGTGCCGCGAGTGCGGCCACAAGTTGGACCGTGATCTGAATGCCGCCGTCAATCTCGCCGCCTGGGCCGAGAACCACACCCTCACCGTCATGGACGGTGCGAGGAGTGGTGTTGCCCGGGTCGGGGACCGTCAAGCAGCCGGCCCCGTCACCAACGCCCACCGACAGGACACCCCCACCCACCCCGGCCCTCGTGGTCGTGGCGGAAAGGGACTGGACGACGTAGGAACCAACCCTCAGACCGCACCCGCGGCCTGAAACCTGGACGCCCGAGAAGGGCGGTGTTCCACAAGTCACACGACTTCAGAAACACGCCGTAGCATCGTCGCCATGGCAGCAACGAAGTGGGAGTACGCGACGATCCCCCTCCTCATTCACAACACCAAGGCGATCCTCGACCAGTGGGGCTCGGACGGCTGGGAGCTCGTGCAGGTGGTCCCCGGACCCGACGGCACCGGTCTCGTCGCCTATCTGAAGCGGCCCGGCGGTGACGCATGAGCTTTGAGAAGCGCCTCGCCGAGCTGGGCATCACGCTCCCCGAGGTAGCCGCTCCGGTGGCGGCGTACGTCCCGGCGGTGCAGACCGGCAACTACATCTACACGTCCGGCCAGCTGCCCTTCGTCGAGGGCAAGCTGCCCGCGACCGGCAAGGTCGGCGAGGGTGAGGGCCTGGTCTCCGCCGACGACGCCGCGGCCTACGCGCGCACGTGTGCGCTCAACGCGCTCGCCGCGGTCCGGTCGGTCACCGGCTCGCTCGACGCGATCTCACGGATCGTGAAGGTCGTCGGATTCGTCGCGAGCGACCCGTCGTTCACCGGTCAGCCCGCGGTCATCAACGGCGCCAGCTCGGTGCTCGGCGAGATCTTCGGCGACGCCGGCGTGCACGCCCGCTCCGCCGTGGGCGTGGCAGTGCTTCCGCTGGACTCGCCGGTCGAGCTGGAGCTCGTCGTCGAGCTGGCCTAGGGCCTCCGCAGCGGCCTGGAACGGGCGTGATCGGACCCACTCCGGATTCGGTTTCCGTTCCGGGCCCTGCGTCGGCTATTCTGAGCAGGCTCCCGCGGAAAGGCTTCGTGCCTGTCGTGAGGTGGACTCAATCGGGGTGTGGCGCAGCTTGGTAGCGCGCTTCGTTCGGGACGAAGAGGTCGCAGGTTCAAATCCTGTCACCCCGACCATGTGAAAGGCCCTCTGACCAGCAGAAATGCTTGGTCAGAGGGTCTTTTTCGTTACCCGGAAGGGCCTCGAGCCGACGTCCTCGGGCTGACCTCGCCTGGGCGCACATCCGCTGAACCGGCCGCCGTCGGGCGCTCGTGCCTGCCCAGCGCACCGGTGCAAGACTTGGGACCAACCCAGCACGGGAGGTATCCGATGGATCCGTACGTCCTCCTCGGCGGCGGGCTGACCACAGCCCGCGCCGCAGAAGCGCTCCGCACCGGTGGTTACGACGGCGACCTGGTGGTCGTCACGGCCGAGCCCCACCATCCGTACGAGCGCCCGCCGCTGAGCAAGGACTACCTGCGCGGTGAGTCGGAGCGAGACGTCGTCTTCCCGCTGAACGAGGCCTGGTACACCGAGCACGACGTCACCATCCAGGCCAACGAGACGGTGGTCGGGCTGGACGCGGCCGGACACACCCTGACCCTGTCCGATGGCGGCACGCTCGCCTTCGCGAAGGTCCTCCTTGCTCCCGGGTCCACGCCGCGCGCACTCGGCCTGCCCGGTGCGGATCTCGCCGGAGTGCACTACCTCCGCACCATCGACGACTCGGACCGTATCTCCAGCACGCTGCTCGAGGCCTCCCTGGAAGGTGTGGGCCGCCTCGTGGTGATCGGCGACGGGTGGATCGGGCTCGAGGTGGCCGCGTCCGCACGGTCCCTGGGCCTGGACGTCACCGTGGTCGGTCGAGGTTCACGCCCCCTAGGACGCGTGCTCGGGCCCGAGATGAGCGACTTCTACGCGGACGTGCACACCGAGCACGAGGTACACCTGCTCCGCAACGCCTCCGTCACGCGGATCCAGGGCGCTGACGGCCGCGTCACCGGCGTCGACCTGGCGGACGGCAGGCACGTCGGAGCGGATGTCGTCGTGATCGGCGTGGGGGCCACGCCGAACGTCGGGCTCGCAGAGGTCGCAGGCCTGGACCTCCGGCCCGCGGCGCAGGGCGGAGGCGTCGTCGTGGACGGCACGCTGGCGACGTCACACCCCGACGTGTTCGCCGGAGGTGACGTAGCCAGCATTCCGTCGCCCCACTACGGACGTCCGCTCCGGGTGGAGCACTGGGCCACCGCGCAGAGGACCGGAGCACATGCGGGCCGGGCCATGCTCGGAGCTCCCGACCAGTACGACAAGCTGCCTTACTTCTACAGCGACCAGTACGACGTCGGCATGGAGTACACCGGCTGGGTGGACGTCGAGGCCGGTTACGACGACGTAGTGGTCTCCGGCGACATCAGCTCGCGAGAGTTCGTGGCGTTCTGGCGGGTCGATGGCCAGGTGGTGGCCGGGATGGCCGTCAATGTGTGGGAACAGATGGAGCGTGTGGAGGAACTGATCAGGTCCAGGAGGAAGGTGCCGCGCGAGGAGCTGGAGGGGTTCACCGGCTGATCCCCGATGGGAGGATCCCCGGGTGTCGCCACTCCACCGGGCCCTCGTGCTCGCCACCGTCTCCGCTGTCGTGCTCGCCGGCTGCACCCCGGGCGCGGGGCAGCCCCCCGCCGAGATCCGGGCTGCGGCCGACTCGGTGCGCGACCTGGACGGCGTCGTCGCCGTCGAGGTCACCAGGAGCCGCCCGATCGAGACTGCCAGGGGCAACTTCGGGCAGCGGGAGCAGGCCAGGCCGAGCACGGTCGACGTGCGGGTCAGGCTGGACGAGACGCTCGGGCCGAGCGATGCCGGGGCGGTCACCGAGGAGGCGCAGTCGCTCCTGGTGTCTGATGCCGACCTGCTGGAGAGCCGTGACCAGGTCTCGCTGTCCGTCGAGTACTACACGGAGACCGAGGAGCCAGGCCCCACGCAGGGCGGGTACGGCGAAGGCCCGTCGCTGCACGTCACCACGGGTGCCGGCCCCGCGACGAAGGTGCTGCGTGACGCCGCGACGGACGCGTACCACCTGCGAGAGGCGGGTGCCCTCATGGTGACGATCAGCCTCGGCGACGGCCCAGGCACCTGGGAGGACGACCCGACCGCAGCGACGGCCCAGGTGCGCGCCCAGTCCGTCGACGCCCTGCCGGGCCTGGCCCGGACCGCCGTCGAGCTCGACCGCTCCGCCGATCTCTCCGCGTCCGGCGCCGACTTCCGGTCGGCGAGCCAGGTGCCCGACGTCGGCGCCGTGGCGCTGCTGGTCGCCGCGGCCGAGCGTCCGGAAGTCAGCAGCGCGACGTACCTCGCCCAGGAACGGCGGCTGACCGTACGGGCCGACACGACGTCGCCCGCGCACGACCTCACAGAGCTCCGCCGGTGGCTCGACCGGCAGGAGTACGCGCGAGCGAGCGGGTACCACGTGGCCTACACGGTCATCGACGCCGAACAGGCCGAGACGACCGGCTGGGTCTCTGGTTTCGAACCGTCCGCCCAGGACTCCGACACTCTCCCGCTGCCCGGAGGCGCCGCGCCGTGGCCCGTCGACCCTGCCGCCCCCGACTGCACCGGCGACGACCTCGAGGTCACCTTCGGCGTCGTCGACTCCTCGCTCGGCACGCGGGCGGCGAACGTGCGCGCCCGCAACATGTCGGGCGCGCCGTGCGCGATCGAGAACATCCCGGACCTGACCTTCCGCAATGAGGCCGGTCAGGCGCAGGAGAACGTCACCATCGCCCCGGGCGACGTCGAACCCGCCCGCGTGGTGGTCCCCGACGGTGAGTACGTCGCGTCCGCCTTCCTGTGGCGCGCGATGTCCACGGTCAACGACCCGGACACGACCACGACGGTCGAGGTCATCGCCGTCCCCGGCGCCGATCCGGTCCGGCTCGACGCCACCATGGACGGCACGCGGGCGTCGGGCCTCGACGTCCTCGACGGCGCCGAGGTGCGCCAGAGCCCGTGGACCCAGGCCGGCCCGCCCGAGGACCCCTTGACGGCCGGCTGACCTCTGCCGCCTCAGACCGCGAACAACAGCCCAGCGCTCACGAGCACGACGACGGCTGTGGCGAAGTGGATCCCGAACGCGACGGCCTTGCTCCCGCCGTGGCGGAGCACGATCACGGTGTCACCGAGCGGCGCTATCGCCACGGCGAGCATGAACCAGGCCCCGGCGTGCGCACCCGCAAAGGCAAGCAGGACGAGGCCCACGATGCCGAAGGTGGCGTCTCGCAGCCCCTTGATCTCGAGGTAGGCCCGGTCCTGCGTACCGGGGACGCCATAGCCGGCGGCGGCGGGGAAGGGCTGGAGCAGGAACCGCACCCCGATGAACAGGATGAACAGGTTCAGGACGACGGCCAGGCTGTACGCGACAACGGCCATGACAACTCCCTGCTAGCGCTGACAACTGATATAGCCACGCTAGCAGA
The DNA here is from genome assembly GCF_042654905.1 of Promicromonospora alba. Taxonomy (NCBI): domain Bacteria; kingdom Bacillati; phylum Actinomycetota; class Actinomycetes; order Micrococcales; family Promicromonosporaceae; genus Promicromonospora; species Promicromonospora alba. Next base: position 143,313 of record NZ_JBHSFI010000008.1, on the reverse strand, counting down.
GCGGGAGCAGATTGCCTAGCAGCGCTAGGATCTGCTCATGACGATTGAGACGCGCCGTGAGCGCGAGCGAGCGCAGCGGGAACAGCTGATCGTCACCGCTGCCCGGGAGCTGGCCGAGGCCGAGGGGTGGGAGGCGGTCACCACCCGACGGCTCGCCGCCGAGATCGAGTACAGCCAGCCCGTTCTGTACAGCCACTTCAAGGGCAAGGGCGCCATCATGACGGCGGTCGCCGTCCAGGGCTTCGAGGAGCTGGCGGTCGAGCTACGCGCCGCCCGGACCGCGGCCCGAGGAACGCGCGAGGCTCTCGCCGCGGTGGCGGCGGCCTACACCGACTTCGCCCAGAAGCGGCCCGCGCTCTACGACGCGATGTTCACGCATGCCGTCGATCTGACGTTCGCGAGCCCTGACGGGCCGGCCTATCTCCGCGACGGCTTCGACGAGCTGCTTCAGGCAGTCCGGGCGCTGGCCGGGGACGACGACCCCGGCATCCTCACCGAGACCTTCTGGGCAGGCCTGCACGGCCTGGCCATGCTCGAACGCAGCGGCCGCCTGCCCGCCGAGGCGCACGACCACCGGCTGGACCTGCTGGTCGGCCGGTTCGCGCCGGCAGCCGGCTGATCATGAGGATCAGGCCGAGCACGCCTCTGCCAAAGCCTTGCCGAGCTCAGCGCTGTCCCTGGACCCTCCGCCCACGTAAAGCGTTCCCTGATACGGCACGACGAGCTCGCGCTCGACACCGAGTGAGCGGACCTTCAGGGGGACGCCGTCGAAGCTGTAGCGGACAGTCGAACCACGGGTGATCTCCCCCTGCGGATTGTGGATCCACAGCGCTACCGAACGGCCCGGGGGAACAACGACGGAGCTCTGGGTTCCCTCAGGGAGGCTACCTTCGTCGCTGGCCGCGAATGTGTGGTCCATCGCGGGGTCCTCGCTGAGTGGCTGGAACCGGTACACCTCGGGGTCCGTACTGACGACCGCCACGGGCCACGGGGACGGGTTGCGCAGCGTGTGCGCGACGACAACGTCCTCGTCCGTACCGAACGACGTCCAGTAGTCGTCCTGTGGAATGCAGTCAGGAAGATCGAGGCCGCCGGACATCGCCGCCGAGCCGGTGTCGATCCGCCCGATCCGAGCAACACCCTGCCAGGCGGCTACGCCGACGAGCAGGGCCACCACCAGCGTGAGGGGAATCCAACGCCCACGACGTCGGCCCGTTGCCGGCGTCTGCACGGATTCAGCCGGGTCCACCGTGTCGTCGCTGTTCACAGGCTGAGGTTAGGTGCTGCGCGAGACCGGGTCCACGGAACTGCCGAGCTCCTCGCTGGTCGAGCTTGCCGAGACGGGCTCGACAAACTCGACCAGCGGAAGAACGCCAGGCTCAGCCGCGACGCTCGCGGACGGCCTTCGCCAGCTCCCGGAGGAGGTCCTCCGTGGTGTCCCAGTCCATGCACTTGTCCGTGACCGACTGGCCGTAGACGAGCTCGGACAGCGGGGCGGGCTTCTGCGCGCCGGCTTCGATGAAGCTCTCCATCATGAGGCCGGTGATGCCCCGCTCGCCGTCGGCGATGCGGTTGGCGATCTCGTGCACGACGCCGGCCTGGCGCACGTGGTCCTTGCCCGAGTTGCCGTGGCTGGCGTCCACGATCACGCCGTTCTCGACGGGACCACCCAGCCCGGAGGTGCGGGCCACGCGCAGCGCGGCGGCGACGTCCTCGGTCGAGTAGTTGGGGCCGGAGCGCCCGCCACGCAGGATCACGTGGCAGTCCGGGTTGCCAGTGGTCTCGACGGCGGCGGCACGGCCCTGGCCGTCGGCCCCGAAGAAGGTGTGCTCGCTCGCGGCGGTGATGCAGCCGTCCACGGCGATCTGCACGTCGCCGTCCGTCGCGTTCTTGAACCCGACAGGCATCGAGAGGCCCGAGGCGAGCTGCCGGTGCACCTGCGACTCGACGTTGCGGGCACCGATGGCGCCCCAGGTCACTGCGTCGGCGATGTACTGAGGGCTGGTCGGCTCGAGGAACTCGGCCCCGGCCGGGACACCGGCGTCGAGCACGCCGAGCAGTACCTCGCGGGCGAGGCTCAGGCCGTGCCGCACGTCGTGCGAACCGTCCAGGTGCGGGTCGTTGATGAGGCCCTTCCACCCGACCGTGGTGCGCGGCTTCTCGAAGTACACCCGCATGACGACGACCAGGTCGTCGGACAGCTCGCGCCGGAGCGTGGCGAGCCGGGCCGCGTAGTCGAGCGCGGCGACCGGGTCGTGCACGGAGCACGGGCCGACGATCGTCAGCAGGCGGTCGTCGTCGCCGGTCAGGACGTCACGCACCTCGCGGCGGGACGTCGTGACGAGGTCGCTGCGGGCGGTGCCGAGCGGCATCGACTCCAGCAGGCTGTTCGGCGCGGGGAGCGGGTCGAGAGCGCGGATGCGCAGGTCGGAGGTGCGGGTACCGAGGTCGGATAGCTCGGTGCTGGGTTCCGCAGGCGTGATGCTCATCGGGATCGGGGCTCCTGGTAGGCGGGTCTGGTTCGAAGGAACCGGACGGCCCGCCACCGACTCCTGGTCCGGAGCGGTCCGTCTGGCAAAGACGAAGGGCCTGGACGCGATCGGCGTCCCAGGCCCTGGCTCCGGGTGGAAAGTTGGTCAGGCGTGCGCCCGCCGAGCCCCACCAGGAGCCGACGTAAAGCGCCAATACCAACGGATGTCCACAACGAAAACGGTAGCCGCACCTCTACAGGCTGTCCACCTGGTTCCAGGATGCGGTCGGTCACAGTTGCGCCCGGCCACGCCGCTAGCGGGAGTAACGCTCCACGAACGCCCGCAGGATGCGCATCGGCTCGGTGATGGTCACGGCGACCGCCCGCGCGCGGACGAGCTCCGCCTCGTCCCTCGGGAAGTAGCCGTAGTCGCGGTAGACGGCGATCCGCTGGGCCATGCCCGTACCGTCCAGCTCGGGGTGGAACTGCGTCGCGTAGAGGTTCTGCTTGATCCGGAACATCTGCACCGGGCAGCCCGCCGACGACGCGAGCAGCACCGCGTGGTCGGGCAGCTTGCGCACCGCCTCCTTGTGGCCGACGTACGCGGAGAAGTTCTGCGGCATGCCCGCCAGCAGCGGGTCCGACGCCGCGTCCGGCGTCAGCTCCACGACCACCGGACCCACCGGCTCCGAGTACGTCCCGTCGATCACGGCGCCCTGGTGCGCACCGAGCGTGCCGACGCCGTAGCAGGCGCCGAGGAAGGGGAAGTCGCGGGCAACCAGCTCGTCGAGGAGCGCCGCGAGCTCAGCCTCGACGCGGCGCTGCACCGGCCCCTTCTTCTCCGCGGGGTCCGAGGAGTTGAAGGGGCCGCCGCCGACGAGCACGCCGGAGTAGTCGTCGAGGTCCACGGGCGGCAGCGGGTCGCGCTCCAGGCGCACCCGGTGCAGCTGCTCCGGCGCGAGGCCGCCGTAACGGCAGAACGCGTCGTACTCACCGTCGGCGGCCACGTCTTCTCCGCGGGTCGCCAGCAGCAGAAACGGCTTCATGACAAGAGAGTAGGTGAGATCAGCGCGTCTCGGGACGGCGCGCCCACCACGTCGCCAGGGCCGCTCCCGAGAGGTTGTGCCACACCGAGAAGAGCGCGGCCGGCAGCGCCGCGGCGGGCGAGAAGTGGGTGGCCGCGAGGCTCGCTGCCAGGCCCGAGTTCTGCATGCCGACCTCGATGCTGACCGCGCGGCGCGCCGGCCGGTCCAGGCGCGCCAGCTTCGCCGCTCCGTACCCGAGCAGCAGCCCGAGGAGGTTGTGCGTGATGACCGCGAGCGCCAGGAGCAGCCCGGTGGCGAGCACCGTCTGGGCGTTGGCCGCGACCACGCCGAGCACGACGAGGACTATGCCGCCCACGGAGACGATGGGCAGGTAGGGCAGCAGCTTCTCGACGAAGCGTCCGGCGACGGCGCGAATCACCAGCCCCGCGAGGACCGGGGCGAGCACCACCTGGAGGATCGAGCCGAACAGGTCCATGAACCTGATGTCCAGGGCCTCGTCGGCGAGCCGCAGGATGAGCAGGGGCGTGAGGAACGGGGCGAGCAGCGTGGAGATGGCGGTCATCGTCACCGACAGAGCGGTGTCGCCCTTGCCGAGGTACACGATCACGTTGGACGCGGTGCCGCCAGGGGCGGCCCCGACCAGGATCATGCCGAGCATCGCCATGCCGGTGAGGCCGTAGAGCCCGCCCACCGCCCATGCGAGCGAGGGCATGATGACGAACTGGGCCACGACGCCGATCAGCACCGCCCACGGGCGCTTGGCCACGAGGGCGAAGTCCCCGCCCCGCAGGGTCAGCCCCATGCCGAACATGACGATCCCGAGGAAGAGCGGGACGTGTCCCGCGAGGGGCGCCAGCTGGGTCGGGGCGAGCAGCCCGGCGACTCCGGCCAGCAGCACCAGTACGGCGAACCAGCGCCCGACCAGGTCCGCGATCTTCCGCAACGTTCCCACGTGTTCCCTCCCGGGTGTCAGCCTCGACATCGGCCGGGTCACCCTAGACCCGGCCCGGGTGAATTCCGGGCCGGGTCCGTCAGGTGGTCAGCTCCAGCGGAACAGCTTCACGCCGAGCGGGAAGAGCACGAGCGTCCAGGCGACCAGGACGAGCACCTGCGCCAGCGGGAAGCCCTCGTTGCCGAACCAGCCGATCGTCAGCCCCTGGGCAGAAGCACCGAGCGGCAGGTAGAGGCCGATGTTCTGCATCCACTCGGGCATGATCGGCAGCGGCACCCACACCCCGGAGAACATCAGGGACGGAAAGTAGATGAGCATCCCCAGGCCGGACGCCGTCGTTCCCTTCTCGGCACGTGCGGCCACCAGGAGCCCGAGCGAGAACATGGCGGTCGTCGAGAGCACGAGGACGAGCAGCACGACCAGCGGGTCGGCCGCGAACGGGACGCCCAGCACCACCATGGCGCTGACCACCGCGACGCCGGCCGACACGATCAGCGCAACCATGTTGATCACCATGTGGGCGCCGATCAGGTTCTGCGGCGGCATCGGCGTGGTCGACAGCCGCTTCAGGATGCCCTTCTCCCGGAGGGTGGCGAACTGCACCGGCATGGTGGTCAGTGCGATGGTCCCGACGGCCAGCGCCACGACGGTCGGCAGGTAGCTGGTGATACCGGGCGCCTCGTTCCAGGGCGGTGGGGCGTCGATCATCGGCTCCTGGAAGGAGGGGATGGCAAGCCCGAGGCCGAGCAGCAGCATGGTCGGGAAGACCAGCGCGAAGAACACGGTGGTCGGGTCCCGCAGCCACACCTTGAGCTCGGTGGCGAGCAGCTTTCCGAAGCCGCGCGTGCCCCCGCCGTGCCGGCGCGCGGGTGCGGGTGCGGCCTGTCCGACGGCGGTCATGCCGCCACCTCCTCGTTCTCGTTCGCCCGGTACTCCCGGCCGGTGACCTGCACGAACACGTCCTCGAGGGTGCGTTCGAGCGTGCGGACGTCGTCGGGGACGACGTCGGCTGCGGCGAGCGCCTGCACGACAGCGAACAGGACCTTGCGGGTGCCGGTCACCTCGATCTCGTCCCCGACGGGTACGGCGGCGGTGACGTCGTCGTCCCGCTCGGCGAGGGTGGTGAGGAGCTGGGTGGCGCGAGCACGGGCGCCGTCGTCGGCGAAGCGGAGCCGGACTCCCCTGTCGCCCTCGAGCCCTTCGATCAGGGCCGACGGCGTCCCCTCGGCGACCACGCGGCCGCCGTCGATCACGACGAGCCTGTCGCAGAGCCGTTCGGCCTCGTCCATGAAGTGGGTGACCAGCAGGACGGTGACCCCGGAGTCGCGGACGCGCTCCACGAGCTCCCAGGTGGCGCGGCGGGCCGCCGGGTCGAGACCCGTGGTGAGCTCGTCGAGTATGGCCACCTGCGGTTTGCCGACCAGCGCGAGCGCGATGGACAGCCGCTGCTTCTGGCCGCCGGACAGCTTGCCGAACTGCTGGTGGCGGTGCGCGGTCAGGTCGAGGAGGTCGAGGAGCTCTGCCGAGTCCGCGCGCTGGGAGTAGAACGAGCCGAAGACCTCGAGCGCCTCGGCGACGGTGATCTTGTCGTGCAGCGCGGCCTCCTGGAGCTGCACGCCGACGTGCTCGCGGATCAGCCCGGGATCGGCCTGGGGGTCCTGGCCCAGGACGCGGACCGTGCCGCCGTCTGCGTGCCGGATCCCGGCGACGCACTCGACGGTGGTGGTCTTCCCGGCCCCGTTGGGGCCGAGGATCCCGAAGATCTCGCCTCGGGCGACCTCGAACGACACGTCGACGACGGCGGTCTTGGGGGCGCCGCCGCGCTTGGCGGGTGGATAGGTCTTGCGGAGGTGACTTGCCACGACGACTGGGGACGTCATGTGAGCTCCTTCGAGGGTCGGATCAGCTGGGCCGTACGGGAATCGTGCGGAGCAAGGCGTAGAGCAGGAGGGCGGCCAGGACGACGGCGAGCGCTGCCCCGCCCAGACCGAGCAGCATGGTCAGCAGGCCCTCGGACGGAGGTACCTCCGCGTGTTCGATGTCGGGCCGGAGCTCGACGTTGGCGATGGACCCCACCACACCCGTCCGGGTCGCGAGGTCGACGAGTACGGCGGGTAGCGCGAACGGGACGACCAGGAGCGTGCCCCAGGCCCGGTAGCGCGCGAACCCCGCCCCGACGCACGCCCCGAACAGGAGGTACGTGGTGATCACGAGGGCTTCGGCGACGACGGTGCCGAGCACGGTCAGGGGCGAGTCGAACGGGAGGGCGCCCAGCCGCCGCCAGGTCATGCCGAGCGAGATGCTCAGCGCGCGTTCGCCCAGCAGGGCGATCGTGGTCACGACGCCGTAGCCTGCGCCGACGGCGAGGGAGCCGCGGAGCACGCCCTCGAACAGGGACCGGCGGCTCCCCCCGGCCGACACGTGGAGGGCCAGGACACCCACCGAGGCGGCGATGCCGAGCCAGATCATCGACCAGCGCGACGCGCCGAGCGTGGCGTCGAGCGCGCTGATCTCCAGGTCGTTGCCGGCCACGGCGTTGCCGACGGTGATCCCGACGGCGTACAGCGCGTAGATGGCCCAGAACCAGATCCCGATGACCAGGCCGGAGTGCCGGAGCCGTCGGCTCACGCCGACTACGCCTCGCAGGTGACCGGCCCGGACGAGGTCGGTGCGGCTCATCGTCGTCTCCTCAGCGGTCGGTGTCGTCACGGTCGCTCCCCTCATGGCGTCGGCCGGAGCGGGACGGAGCGCAGGGGGACGCTGAACAGCCAGGCTGCGAGCGCGATCGCGGCCGCGCCGCCCACCAGGCCCAGCAGCACACCGGTTCCGCCGTCCGGCAAGTTGTCGAGGCCTGCGATGAGGGCCGCGACACCGGTATGCGACGCCAGGTCGACGAGTGCCGCCGGGACGAGCGCCGCGAGGACGTAGACCGTGCCCCGCACCATGCCGAGGCGGTAGTAGCCGGCGGAGATCGCGGCACCCACCAGGTAGTACGTGGCGGCGACCAGCGCCTCGGTGAGGAGCGTCAGTGCGATGCCCGCGTAGCCGTCCACCGGCAGCCCGTACTCGCGCGACCAGGTCAGGTCCAGCGCCCCGAACAGCGCACGCTCGCCGACCGTGTACACCGCGGTGACCAGGCCGATCAGTGCGCCACCGACGACGGCGCCGCGGACGGTGCCGGTCACGAGCGACCGGCGGGTGCCGCCCGCCGCTACGTGCAGCCTGAGATATGCGGCGGGGACGACGGTGCCGAGCACCATCATGAACCAGCGCGACGAGCCGCCGATCTGGGCGTCGACGACACCCTGGTCCAGGCCCGAGCCGAACTGCACGCTGCCCACGACGACCGACACGGCGACGACCGTGAAGATCACCCAGTACCACCCGCCGATGACGCTGACGACCCGCACGCTGACCGCGGCGGCCTGACGGGCGCCGCGCCGGTCGGCCGCGCGGACCAGTTCCTCCCGGCTCAGGCCGGCGGTGACGGGGTGGGTCGTCCCGGCGCTCATGACTGCACGCTCCCCTGACCGGTCAGCCGGACGAAGAGGTCCTGGACGGGCACGGCGCCCACCTCGACGCCCGCACCGCGGGCCGCCGTCAGCTCGTCGGCCTCGAGGGCTCCCTCCAGCGTGACCTGGACGGTCGTGCCGAGCTGCTGGCGGTGCAGCACCCGGCGTCCGCCCGCGATCCGCTCGACGGCGTCCTTGGTGCCGGTGAGGCTGAACCCACGCGCCCGCATCTCGTCGGCGGACTCGGCCAGCAGCACGCGCCCGCGGTCGATGACCACGACGTCCTCGAACAGCCGCTCGACCTCCTCCACCAGGTGGCTGGAGAGGAGGATCGTGCGCGGGTGCTCCGCGTAGTCGGCGAGGAGCTCGTCGTAGAACGCGTACCGCGTGGGCGCGTCCATGCCGAGGTACACCTCGTCGAAGATCGTCAGCGGTGCGCGTGCGGCCAGACCGAGGGTGGCGCCGACCGCCGACCGCTTGCCGCGCGACAGCGCGGACGGGTTCTTGCGGACGTCGACCTCGAACAGGTCCAGCAGGCGCCCAGCCGTCTCGGCGCTCCACTCGGGCCGCATGTCGGCGTAGTACTTGAGGGAGGTGGCGACCTTCTCCTCGGCCATCAGGTCACCGCTCTCGCGGACGAGCTGCGTGCCCGAGGTGATCCAGGGGTTCTCCCACGGGTCCTCCTGAGCGCCCTCCGGCCCGACGACGACGGTGCCGCTCGTCGGGCGGGTGAACGCCGCCAGCAGCGAGAGCATCGTCGTCTTGCCTGCACCGTTGCGGCCGAGCACGCCGGTGATGGCCCCCGGCCGGATGGTCAGCGTGGCGCCGTCGAGCGCTGTGCCCGCGTCGTCCTTGATCGGGATGCCGTTCTGCTGCATCCGGTAGCTCGTGCCGAAGTGGACGACGACGTCGTCCAGGCGGGCGCCGAACGGTGCCGTGGTCATGACTCCTCCGTGGTTGGCTTGCGCCGGCCGTTCGCGCCGAGGACGTAGGCGACCACCTCGTCGGTGGAGATCCCGAGGATGTCCGCCTGCTGCAGAGCCGGCGCCAGGACCTCCTCGAAGTAGCTCTTGCGGTAGTCATCGAGCAGGCGCTCCCTGGCGCCCGGCGCGACGAACATCCCCAGACCCCGGCGCTTGTAGAGCACGCCTTCGTCGACCAGCCCCGCGAACGCCTTCTGCGCGGTCGCCGGGTTGATGCGGAACGTCGTCGCGAACTGTGTGGTGGACATGACCTGCTCCTCCTCCTTCAGCTCACCGGCGAGCACCTGCGCGCGGATCATCTGCGCGATCTGGAGATAGATCGGCTCGGGACCGTCGAACACCGGCTCACCCCCTTCGTTGGTTCGTTACTTGACTAATGAACCATACGCCACGTCGGCGCGCAAGGCCCTGTGCGGACGAAGAACGAGGGGCGGGGAAGCCTGCGCGATGTGCGCACGCTCCCCCGCCCCTCGTGGCGGTCGGTCGTCGGTCAGGCGTCGTCAGCGGCGTCCAGGGTCTGCAGCTCGGCCAGGTCGGCAGCTATGAGCTCGGCGATCTGGATCGTGTTCAGGGCTGCGCCCTTGCGGAGGTTGTCGTTGCTGACGAACAGGACCAGGCCACGGCCGTCCGGGACGGACTGGTCCTGCCGGATGCGACCCACCAGGGACGGGTCGATGCCGGCCGCCGCGAGCGGCGTCGGGACGTCGGCCAGCTGGACGCCGGGGGCTTCGGCCAGCAGCTTGCGGGCCTCGTCCGGGGTGATGGCACGCGCGAACTCCGCGTGGATCGACAGCGAGTGCCCCGTGAACACCGGGACGCGTACGCAGGTGCCCGCGACGGCCAGGTCGGGCAGGCCCAGGATCTTGCGGGACTCGTTGCGGAGCTTCTGCTCCTCGTCGGTCTCGCCCGAACCGTCGTCGACGAGGTTGCCCGCCAGCGGGAGCACGTTGAACGCGATGGGCGCCACGTACTGCTTGGGCGCGGGCAGGTCGACGGACCCGCCGTCGTGCACCAGGCCCTCGAGATCCTGCCCGACGGCGGACCGCACCTGCCCCGCCAGCTCCTCCACCCCGCTGAGCCCGGAACCGGACACCGCCTGGTAGGTCGCCACGCGGAGCCGCTCCAGCCCGGCCGCCTGCGCCAGGGGCGAGAGCACCGGCATCGCGGCCATGGTGGTGCAGTTCGGGTTGGCCACTATGCCCTTGGCCGCCTCGCTGATCGCCTCCGGGTTCACCTCGGAGACGACGAGCGGCACCTCGGGGTCGAGCCGCCAGGCCGACGAGTTGTCGACGACGAGGGCGCCCGCCTCCGCGAACCGCGGCGCGTGCTCGCGCGACGTGCCGCCGCCCGCGGAGAAGAGGGCGATGTCGATGTCGGCGAGGTCGTCCGTCGCGGTCGCGGCGAGGTCCTCCACCGGGACGTCGAACCCGGCGAACGGCAGGGTGCTGCCCGCGGAACGCGCGGACGCGAAGAACCGGATCGAGGCGACGGGGAACTCCCGCTCCTCCAGCAGGCGGCGCATCACGGCACCGACCTGGCCGGTGGCCCCGACGACTGCGACGTGCACACCGTGGTCGTTGATCTGTGCCATGTCAGCGCCCCGTTCCCGCGTAGACGACCGCTTCGCCGTCGACGCCGTCGAGCTCGAACGCGGTGTGGACGGCGCGCACGGCGTCGTCCAGCGAGTCCTCGCGAGTGACCACCGAGATGCGGATCTCCGAGGTGGAGATCATCTCGATGTTGATGCCGGCGTCACGCAGCGCGCCGAACAGCCGCGCCGAGACACCGGGGTGCGACTTCATGCCGGCGCCCACGAGCGAGAGCTTGCCGATCTGGTCGTCGAACTGCAGGGAGTCGAAGCCCACCTCGCCCTGCACAGCGGTGAGGGCCGCCATGGTGGCCGGGCCGTCGCCGTCGGGCAGCGTGAACGAGATGTCCGTGAGGCCCGTCGCGGCGGCGGACACGTTCTGCACGATCATGTCAATGTTCGCGCCCGCTCCGGCCACCACCTCGAAGATGCGGGCGGCCATGCCCGGCACGTCAGGCACGCCGATGACGGTGATCTTGGACTCGGAACGGTCGTGCGCCACGCCGGAGATGATCGGGGCTTCCATGGGGTTCTCCTTCGACTTCTTCTCTGCCGCGACCACGAGCGTGCCGTCGTGGGCGCTGAACGAGCTGCGGACGTGCACCGGCACGTTGTACCGGCGCGCGTACTCGACGCTGCGCAGCGCGAGCACCTTCGCGCCGCAGGCCGCGAGCTCCAGCATCTCCTCGTAACTGACCTGGTCGATCTTGCGGGCGGCGGGCACGATGCGCGGGTCGGCGGTGAATATGCCGTCGACGTCGGTGTAGATCTCGCAGACGTCGGCGTTCAGACCGGCCGCGAGCGCCACCGCGGTGGTGTCGGAGCCGCCGCGGCCGAGCGTGGTGACGTCGTTCGTGGACTCGGTGACGCCCTGGAAGCCGGCCACGATGGCAACCTGCCCCCTGTCGAGCGTCTCGCGGATGCGGTGGGGCACGACGTCGACGATCCGTGCCCGGCCGTGCACCGCGTCGGTGATGACGCCGGCCTGCTGGCCCGTGTAGGACTTGGCCTTCACGCCCAGGTTGGTGATCGCCATGGCCAGGAGTGACATCGAGATGCGCTCGCCGGCCGTGAGGAGGATGTCGAGCTCTCGCTTGGGCGGGAGCGGGGTGATCTGCTGTGCGAGGTCGAGGAGCTCGTCGGTGGTGTCGCCCATGGCGCTCACCACGACCACCACGTCGTTGCCCGCTCGCTTCGCCTCGGCGATCCGCTTCGCGACGCGCTTCACGCTGCGCGCGTCTCCGACCGAGGATCCGCCGTACTTCTGCACGACAAGAGCCATGCGCCTGCCTTCCGTTGCCGGCCTCCGTCTCTTTCAACGGCCCGCCGGGTGGTTGGGTTTGCGAATCGATGGTACGACGGCGGGCATCCCGGGCGGATGTGATGTTCACCGTGCGGGACAGACGGCCCTATCCGGCGAAGACGTCCCAGGCCAGGCGGGCGATCAGGGCGCCGACCACGACGACGAACACCACGCGGACGAACTTCGAGCCCTTCGCCACGGCCATCCGCGCGCCGATGTAGGCCCCGATCAGGTTGGCCACTCCCAGCCCGAGGCCGAGGCTCCAGATGACGGCCCCGCTCGGCACGAAGAAGATCAGGGCGCCCGCGTTGGTCGCGAAGTTCACGATCTTCGCGATGGCCGACGCCGGGAGGAACGAGTACCCGAGGGCGCTCACGAGGCTGATGACCAGGAACGTGCCCGTCCCGGGGCCGAGCAGCCCGTCGTACGCGCCGATCAGCAGGCCGATCACTGCGGCGATCCGCTTGTGCCCGTTGCCGACCCACCGCAGGTTGTCGTGCTGGCCGACGTTCGGCTTGAGCAGGGTCCACGCCAGCACACCGACGAGCACGACGAGGATCATCGGCTTGAAGAGCTGCTCCGGGATGTACGAGGCGCCGATCGCGCCGCCGAACGCTCCGGCCAGCGCCGCGAGCGCCATCGGGCCGGCGGTACGCAGGTCCGGCTGGACCCGCCTGTAGTAGGTGATGGCGCTGGTGGACGTGCCCATGATGCTGCCGAGCTTGTTCGTCGCCAGGGCCTGCACGGGGCTGATGCCCGGGACGAGCAGGAGGGCGGGCAGCTGGATCAGCCCGCCTCCGCCCACTACGGCGTCGACCCACCCGGCGGCGAGGCCGGCGAGCAGGAGGAGGACGATGGTGAGGAGATCGAGTTCAGGCACAGGTGCATTGTGCGCGAAACGATCCGATTCCCCGGCCCTGTCTCGTTCCCCGGGGGTGTCTCGTCCACCTGGACGCTCAGGACCGGGGCCGTCGCATGAGCTCCCAGGCGTCGGCGACCGGGCCGACGTGGCGGAGCTTGTCGGGGTTGATCACCGACCGGATCACCTGGATCCGCCCGTCGACGACGTCGAGCGCCAGCACGTTGACCACCTTGCCGTCGGCGTCGCGGATCACCGCACCGGGCTGGGCGTTCACCTCGTGCGGCTCCGCGGACAGGCCGGTGCCGGCGAAGCGCTGGCCGAGCCCGCCGAGCATGCGCGCGACGTTGTCGACGCCGACGACCACGCGCATCCACTGGGGTGCCTTGCCGCCGCCGTCGCCGTAGACCGCGACGTCGGCCGCGAGCAGCTCGCGCAGCCCGTCGACGTCGCCCTCGACGAGCGCGCCGAAGAACCGCCCGGCCAGCTCCTCACGCTCCTTGCGGTCGACGTCGAACCGGGGCCGTTCCTCGTCCATGTGCCGTCGGGCACGGGTGGCGAGCTGTCGGCAGGTCGCCTCGGACTTCCCGACGATGCCGGCGATCTCGCCGAACGGGAACCCGAACACGTCGTGCAGCACGAACACCGCCCGCTGCTCCGGGCTGAGCCGCTCCAGCACGAGGAGCGCCGCCATGGACAGCGAGTCGGCGAGCTCCGCCGCGTGCTCGGGATCGGCGTACGCGGCCGAGGCGTCGTCGGTCAGCAGCGGTTCGGGGAGCCAGTGGCCCACGTAGGTCTCGCGCCGCACGCGTGCCGAGCGCAGCACGTCGATCGAGACCCGGGTCACGATCGCGCACAGGAACGACTTCAGCGACACCGGCACCGTCGCGCTCGCCTGGTAGCGGATCCAGGTCTCCTGGACGGCGTCCTCCGCCTCGCCGACGCTGCCGAGGATCCGGTAGGCGATCGAGAACAGCAGCGGTCGCAGGTCCTCGAACTCGTCGACGTTCACGCACTCACCTCCGCGACGTGCCGGAACCCCTGGCGCCACGACGGCCACCCGGGCTCCCAGCCGAGCGCGCGCTTGGCGCGCTCGTTGGACGAGCCACGCGTGCGGGTCAGCATCGAGACCGCTACGTCGCCGGCCACCATCCGGACCAGCCACAGCGGCAGCCGGAGCGGCGGCTTCGCACCGACGCACCCGGCCAGGTAGGGCAGCCACTCCGACGCGGGAGCGGGCTCGTCGTCCACGACGTTGAACACGCCGCGCACGTTGTTCTCGAGGGCGAGCACTGTCGCCTTCGCCGCGTCGTCGAGGTGTACCCACGACATGTAGCCGGTGCCGCCGCCGGCCAGCGGGAACTGGCGCTTGTGCAAGATCTCGGCCATCGCGTCGCCGGGGTCACCGTAGAAGCTGCCGTACCGCAGCACGGTGCCGTCGGCCGCGCGCACGGCGGCCTCGAGGTGCCGGATCGCCGCAAGGCTCTCGCGCTGCGCAGGGGGCGGCGTGGGGTCCAGCGGGTCGTCCTCGTCCTTCACCCAGCCGCCGGTGCGCTCGTTGGTCCAGCCGGCGTAGCTGCCCGCCACGACGTGCGGCACCCCGGTGGCCTGGGCAGCGGCAACCAGGTGGTCGATGCCCTCCGTGCGCAGCCGGTTGGTGATCGCGAACGACCGGTCGAACTGCTTGGTCGAGATGCCGCCGGCGAGAGCGGTCATCTGGTGCACGACCGCGTCCGGGCGCACCGTCGCGACAGCCTCGCCGACGGCGGCCGCGTCCAGGCCGTCGACGACGATCGCGGTCGCGCCGAGGCTCTCGATCAGTGGGACCTTGGCCGCACTCGTCGTGGTCGCGGTCACCTGATGACCACGCTCGACGAGCTGGCGGATCAGTCGGGGTCCGATGGCGCCGGTGCCGCCTGCCAGGTACGCGTGCATCGCTCTCACCTCTCGTCGCTGATGTAGACGATCCCGAGACGAGTTGCTCCCGCGAGAAGTGACAGCTTGCCGGAGATCGCGCTCAGATCCTCGTCCCCCGCCGGACGACGACCGGCGAGCCGTCGGCGACGAAGGCCGAGACCGGTTCGGTGGCGAGGCTCTCGACGAACGCGCGGCCGTACACCTGCTCGACGTCGCAGTCGAGGCCCGGCTCGGCGGCCTGCCAGACGTGCCAGCTCGGGTGCTCGACGCGGTACTCGACGGTGCCGCCGCCCCGCTGCGCGGCGTAGCCCCAGTAGTGCTCGGTGATGAACTGCTCCTGGGAGCCCTCGACGAGCGGCTCCGCGCTCCCCTGGGTGGTGGCCCGGACGTGGTGCCAGGCTCCGGCGTCGCGCCACGAGTACTCCACGACACCGTCCGGGGTGTCGCGGTCGGGGGCGAGGTCGATCCGGTGCCGCATCGGCCGCGCCACGTACTTCTCGCCGTAGCCGGCGCGGGCCACGGCGGCCAGCGCCGGGCGCGGCACGATCTCCTTGACGAAGACGACGCCGCGCCGCCAGCCGTCGTCCGCCCGGCGGCGCACGTAGAACCGCAGGTTGATCTCGTCGAAGTCCCGGTGGAACGGGACCGGGACGCCGAGCAGACGGGTGTCGAGGAACTGGAACCCGACCACGCTGACGAAGTGCTTGCCGCCCCATGTGTCGAGCTCGACACCGCGGGGCACGAACGGCCGCAGGACGGCGGGGTCCGCCTCGTAGTTGAGCATCACCAGCCGGCGCCACTGCGCCGCGAGGAACTTCCCGGTCCGTGCCTCGGGGTCTGTCACGCGGGGAACGTACCAGCCTCGCCGTCCGGATGTCGGTGGCGACCCGTAGGGTGACCTCTTGTGTACGAAGGCGCGGTCCAAGACCTGATCGACGAGCTCGGCCGGCTTCCCGGCGTCGGGCCCAAGAGCGCGCAACGCATCGCGTTCCACCTGCTCGCGACCGACAACGAGGAGGTCAAGCGGCTGGTCGACGCGCTCACCGAGGTGAAGCTCCGCGTCCGGTTCTGCGAGCTCTGCGGCAACGTCGCGGAGTCGGAGCGCTGCCGCATCTGCCTCGACCCACGGCGCAGCGACGACGTGATCTGCGTCGTGGAGGAGCCCAAGGACGTGGTCGCGATCGAGCGCACCCGGGAGTTCCGCGGGCGCTACCACGTGCTCGGCGGGGCCATCAATCCCATCGAGAACGTCGGGCCGGACGACCTGCGCATCAGCGAGCTCCTGGCCCGGCTCGCGGACGGGACGGTGCAGGAGGTCATCCTCGCGACCGACCCGAACGTCGAGGGAGAGGCCACGGCGACCTATCTTTCCCGACTGATGGCGCACATGGGTATCACTGTCTCGCGGCTGGCCTCGGGTCTCCCCGTGGGTGGAGACTTGGAGTACGCGGACGAGGTGACGCTCGGTCGCGCGTTCGAAGGTCGCCGCGTCATCGCCAACAACTAGAGCATCGGCAACGACAAGTAGGTGGGATCACGATGAGTGAGATAACCCCTGGATCAGACCTCAGCGAGGTCGCAGACCAGGTGTCCGCACAGGCACGGACGTTCCTCTCGACGGTGACCCAGGTGGCGTCCGGAGGGATGCCGGGGGCGGAGCTCTCGCTGCTCGTGCTGGCGTCGTCCGACCTGCTGGCCGCCGGGGCGCGGCTCGCCGCGATCGTGGACGTGGTGCCCAAGGAACGCTACGAGCCCGACGCCGGGCCCGACACCGACCTCGACCCGCTGCGCGAGGCCCTGTCCAAGATGTTCGACGGGTTCGACGACTACACCGAGGTCGTGGACCCGGTACTCAGCGAGGACACCGGTTCGGCGTCGCTGTCCGGCGACCTCGCGTGCGTCGCCGAGGCGCTGGCCAAGGGCCTGCAGCACTTCGACAGCGGCCACGAGCTCGAGGCCCTGTGGTGGTGGCAGTTCTCCTACTTCTCGCTGTGGGGCGAGCGCGCGGCGTCCGCCCTGCGCGTGCTGCAGGGGCTGCTGGCGCACGTACGCCTCGATGTGGAGGACGACGTAGCCGCCGAGGCGGAGTACGACGCCCTCCACTCCTGACCGGGAGGTCAGGCGACCCGGGTGCCCTGCGGCAGCTCGGCCGTCGGGATCCGCAGGCGGTTGACCGCCACGAGGACGCCCGCCGCGCCGAGCAGCAGGTCGAACCCGAGGCCCCACGGCCACACGAGCTGGTCGGTGACCTGGACCGGCTCCACCGGGGACTCCGGCCGGGCTCCCTGGTCGCCCTCGTAGTACACGGCGTCGGTGCACCAGTCCTGCGGACCCGTGTTGCCGGTCCGCGCGTACCGGACGCCGTACTGGAGCGTCGCGAGCATGTTCCCCTCGTTCGCCAGCGACTCGACGTCGCCCTGGAGGGGCTGTGCGTCGGCGACCACGACGAACGGGTTCGGGGCCAGCAGCCACCACGTGCGCTCGCTGTGCCACACGGACATCTCCTGCGTCTGCCACTCGCACTCGGGTGCGGTGGTCTCTTCCCAGTCGTAGCCGGCCTCGACACCCCAGACCCTGACCTCCTCGGTGGTGCTGGTGGCGGGTACCAGCAGACCGAACGTGATCGGCAGCGCCACGGTGATCGCGCCGATGGTCAGGTACGTCAGCACTGCCGACCCCGACGTCTTGCCGACCAGGGCCGAGAAGCCCAGCCCGATGGCGCAGACGACGCCCAGCACCAGTGCCAGCATGAGCACCGTGGTCAGCAGCGCGAACCAGTGCACGCCGCCCCCGAGCAGCGCCCAGACGAGGAACGGGATGCTCGCGACGAGGAAGGCGAGCGCCGCGATCCAGGCGGCCGCGAGCTTGCCGAGCACTATCTCGGCGGGTGACAGCAAGGTGACCTGCAGCGTCGCGAGGGTTCCCGCGTTCCGGTCGCCGTTGATCGCACCCGACGACAGGGTCGGCGCCACCAGCAGACCCAGGAACAGCACGAACCCGACGACGATGCTGTAGACCGTCCCGCCGTACGAGACGCCTCCGGACATGGCCGCGTCGCCCGAGAGCATCTGGAACGCGCCGGTGGTCAGGAGCGTGATCAGGCCGACCACCACGAACCAGACGATCAGCGCGGTCTTCCACCGTGTCGAGCGCACGCGCTGCCGCAGCTCCAGCACCGTCACGGTCCGCAGGCCGTGCCAGGACAGGGACCAGGTACCGCGTCCGCGGGGTGCTCCGCCGGCGGCCGGCGCGGATCCGACGACCTCTACGTCAACGCTCATCGTCGCTCCTCCTCGAGGGCCAGGTAGGCCTGTTCCAGCACGCCGCCGGCCGGGGCGAGGCTCGACACCGCGACGCCGCCCTCGACCGCGGAACGCAGCAGCGCCGCGGCTGCCGCGTCGCCGGCGAGGTCGACGAGGACGCCGGGCCCGTCGGCCTCCTTGCGATAGGCGGGACCGTTCTCGTCCAGCCAGGCCGTGAGCGCTTCGGGGTCCAGGCCGGTCAGGCGCCACGCCCGCGGCCGGTCGCCGTCGGCGACGGACCGGGTGTCGACGGTGCGGCCCCGCGAGATGAACACCGCGTCGTCGGCCATCTCGTCGAGCTCGGTGAGCACGTGCGAGGAGACCAGGATCGTCTTGCCCTCGGCGGCGAGCTGCCGGAGCAGCACGCGCAGGTCCACCCGGGAGCGCGGGTCCAGGCCCGAGGCGGGCTCGTCGAGGAGCAGGACGTCCGGGTCGTGCACGAGCGCGCGGGCCAGGCCGAGCCGCTGCTTCTGACCGCGGGACAGGACGTGCGCGGGCTGGTCGGCCAGCTCGGAGAGGTGCACCAGCGCGAGCAGCTCGCTCGCGCGGTCCCGGCCGGCGGCGGCGTCGAGCCGGTACGCCGCCGCGACGGTCGTCAGCACCTCACGCGCCGTGAGGGAGTCCCAGGTGCCGAACACGTCGGGCATCCAGCCGGTCCGCGAGCGCGCCGCGTAGTTCTCGGCGACCGGGTCCGCACCGGCGATGCGGATGCTCCCCGCATCGGGCGCCAGCAGACCGGCGAGCATGAGCAGAAGGGTCGTCTTGCCCGACCCGTTGGGTCCGATGAGCGCGGTGACCCGACCCGGTGCGGCGACCAGGTCGACGTCGGCCACCGCGTGCACCGGACCGAACGAACGCCGCACGCCGTGCGCGCGGATACCACCGTCTGGTGTCATGACGGGACACTAGCGCGGCCGAGGTCCCACGGCCGTCAGCCCCGGGGATGACTCCGGTGTCAGGTCCGGCGCGCCTTGCCGGACACGTCCAGCACACCTCGGTCACCGAAGGCGACGTTCTGGTCGACCAGCACAGCCACGTCCTCGCCGGAGAACCGCAGCTCCAGGCGCAGCTCGAACGGTGTACCGAGGAAGATCATGCGGCCGCGCAGCGTCAGCTCGTCGGTCCAGGCCGCCGCGGTGGCCACGTCGGCCGGTGCGCCCAGGAACGAGGAGGTTCCCGGGCTCCACTCCTCGTAGCCGAACGGCACCACGAGGTCCACGCCGTCGACGGTGAAGGCCACCTCGGTCCGCCCGTCCGCGCCGCGACCGAGAGTGAGAGCGCTGAAACCTCGCGGGTTCGGCTCGAGGTCGTAGGTCACGCCCAGGAGCGAGTCCTCGACCGGGGTCGACTCCGCTCCGGCAGGCGTGTGCAGCGCGAGCTCCAGCGGGGCCACCCCCTCCGGCGTCGGGGCCTCGGCGCCCGCCGGCGTGACCCAGGCGTCGTCGCTCAGGAACGCGTCCCACACCGCCTCCGGTACCGCCGGCAGGTCCGACAGGCCCGAGGTCGTGGTGATCACCATGTCCTTCTCCGGCCAGACCAGGATGTACTGACCGAAGGCGCCGTCGGCCCGGTACGCGCCGTGCTGGCACTGCCAGAACTGGTAGCCGTAGCCCTGGTCCCAGTCGGGCGAGTCGCTCGGGCCGTTCTCGACCTGCTTCACCGTCGCCGCCGCCACCCACTCGGCCGGGACGAGCTGCTTTCCCTCCCAGACGCCGCCCTGCAGGTAGAGCTGGCCGAACGCGGCCATCTCCTCGATGGTGATCGAGAGGCCGAACCCGCCCGTGTCGATGCCGTCCGGGTCCTGCTCCCACTCGGCGTGCGTGATGCCCAGCGGCGCCAGCAGGCGCGGCGCCAGGTAGTCGAGCAGGCGCTCGCCCGTGAGCCGGTGCAGGATCGCCGAGAGCAGGTAGGTCGCCCCGGTGTTGTAGACGAAGCGCGTGCCCGGCTCGTGCTCCACCGGCTGCGCCAGGATCGCGCGGGCCCAGCCGGCGCCGGGCAGCGAGATCGTGCGGTTGATGCCCTCCATGGTCGAGGCGCTGTGGCCCGTCGTCATGGTCAGCAGGTCGCGTACGCGCATGGCGCGGAGGTGCTCGCCCGGGTCAGCGGGAGCGTCGTCCGGCAGGAGGTCGAGCACATGGTCGTCCAGCGTCAGGAGCCCCTCGTGGACCGCGATCCCGACCGCGGTCGACGTGAAACTCTTGCTCACCGAGAACATCGTGTGCGGCCGGTCGGCGGTGTGGGGATGCCACCCGGCCTCCGCGATGACGCGGCCGTGCCGCAGCACCAGCACGCCGTGCACGTCCTCGATGCGATCGAGGCTGTCGATCAGGCGCCGCACCGCTGCGGGCTCGACACCCTCGGCCAGCGGGGTGGACCGGGGCAGGATCCGAGACATGCGGGCACGATACCTGGCCAGACCTCATGCCAGCAGCCAGGTCGGGTTGCGGAGGTAGGACTCGGCCACCTCGAGCGTGCCGGGTACCTGCGCGGACCAGAGGTCCGGCGGCAGGGCATCGGCGCGGTGGGTGGTGGTCCAGCCCAGCATCTGCAGGCGGCGCACCATGGACAGCGCACACCCGAGCTCGACGGCGTCCCGCGTCAGCGGCCGCACGGACGTGTACCCGGCGAGCCACTCCACGGCCATGGTCGGCGCCTCCGGCGTGTGCTCCAGGAAGCTCAGCGCGGCCGCGAAGTCGTACTGGAACCAGGTGTGGCCGCAGTCGTCGAAGTCGATGACGGTCAGCGACTCCCCCTGGATCATGATGTTCGACGGCCGCAGGTCCGCGTGCACCAGCCCCCAGGCGGCGGTGTCCCGCGGGGCCCGGGCGACGACCTCGAGCGCCGCCGCCTGGGCCTCCTCCAGGAGGGTGCGCTCCGTGGCGTCGTCGACGGCGTCCTCCCAGCGTCCCCAGCGCGCCGTCGGCCCGAGCATGTCCGGGACGTCCCACGAGTGGCGGGCGAAGTCCGCGGGCGGGGCCCAGGTGAGCGCGTGCTCGTGCAACCGGGCGTTGATGGCGCCGATCTCGCGGTAGTACGACGTCGGGTCGGCGGCTGCGCCGCCTGCATCCGAACCTGCGTCGCTGAACAGGTCCTCCAGGATGCGCCCTGAGACGTAGCCGTACGCGACGCACCACCAGTCGGCGCCGTCGTCGGAGGCCAGGGCCGCGCAGAACGTGCCGGACCGGGTGCGCAGCGCGGCGGGCACCTGGCAGACGCCGTCGGCGGCGAGCGCCGCGACCCAGGCGACCTCGGACTCGAATGCGTCGGCCCCGGCCAGGTAGCCGGGGCGGGCGACCCGCACGACGGCGGCCGGCTCGCCGTCGGCGGTCACGAGGAACGTCGCGTTCTCGGAGACGGTGATGAGGCGCATGGCGACCTCGCCGCCGGGGGCCTGCCCGAACTGCCAGGACTCGGTCACGCCGTCGCGGAGCCAGCCGGGCGCCAGGTCCCCGGGGACCAGCGCGTCGAACGCGGCGAGCGCCGCAGGCGGGGTGGGTGGCTGCGGACCTGATGCGGACTGCGCTGCGGCGGTGGCGGGCATGTAGTTGCTCCTCAGGCTGGGAGCGGAGGCGGGCGGCCGCTGCCATGGTGCGCCGCCAGCTGAAGCCGCACAAGGGACGCAACGGGAAATTCACGCAAGTCACCAGCACGAAACAAGCCGGGCGGGTATTGCGCCGAACGGTTACCCGACCGTCATCGCGAGGCTGCGCCCGGGGCACACGCTGCCGCCACGATGGGGACCGTCCTGCGGACGGCCGGGCGGCCGTAAACCCCTCCTGGGACGCGAGGTGGGACGCGAGCGTGAGGAGCACTGCCGTGGCTACTCGGTCGACGATCATGGATACCAACGCCTTCCGGCCCGGTGACTCCACCGGTGGCCTGCCGCCACGGACCGCTGAGCTGGTGGACCGGCGGTCGGGCGTCCTGGGCTCCGCGTACCGGCTCTTCTACCGCGAGCCCGTGCACCTGGTGCGGGGCAGCGGCGCCCACGTCTTCGACACCGACGGCAACGACTACCTCGACGTGTACAACAACGTGGCCTCGGTGGGACACGGTCACCCCCGGGTCGTGGACGCGATCGCGAAGCAGGCCGCGGCGCTGAACACGCACACGCGGTACGTGCACGAGCGGATCGTCGACTACTCCGAGGCGCTGCTGGCCACGATGCCGGCCGAGGACTACCGGGTCATGTACCTGTGCACGGGTTCGGAGGCCAACGACCTGGCCGTCCGCGTGGCTCGCGCGCACACCGGCGGCACCGGCGTCATCGTCAGCGCCGAGGCCTATCACGGCAACACCGAGCTGACGTCGTCGCTGTCGCCCGCCCTGGGCTCCGGGCAGGACCTGGCGCTCGACGTGCGGACCGTCCCGGCCCCCGACCCGTACCGGGCGCCCGTCGCCGCCGAGGACCTGGGCCGGTGGTTCGCCGACCAGGTGGCCCGGCAGGTGGCCGACCTGGAACGGCGTGGCGTACGGCTGGCCGCTTTCCTGGCCGACTCGATCTTCTCGTCCGACGGCGTCTTTCCCGACCCTGCGGGCGACGCCGGCTTCCTGGCGCCCGCGATCGAGGTGGTGCGGCGCGCCGGCGGTGTGTTCATCGCCGACGAGGTGCAGCCTGGCTTCGGCCGCACGGGCGGCGCGATGTGGGGCTTCGCCCGCCACGACGTCGTGCCCGAGATCGTGACCCTCGGCAAGCCGATGGCCGCGGGCATCCCGGTCAGCGCGGTCGTCGCGCAGGCCGACGTGCTGGCCTCGTTCGGCGACAACATCCCGTACTTCAACACCTTCGGCGGCAACCCCGTGTCGATGGCTGCCGCGCAGGCCGTGCTCGACATCCTCCAGGAGGACAAGCTCCAGGAGCACGCCGCCCGCGTCGGCGCACGGATGCTCGCCGCCCTCCGCGAGGCGGCCGCCGACCATCCACGTGTGGGCGACGTGCGCGGCGCGGGCCTCTACGTCGGCGTCGACATGGTCGCCGACCCCGAGACCAAGACGCCCGACGTCGCCGCGGCCCTCGACGTCGTCGAGGCGCTGCGCGAGCGCCGGATCCTCACCTCCGTCTGCGGGCCGGGCAACGTGCTCAAGCTGCGCCCGCCCCTCGTGTTCGACGACCAGGACCTCGACCGCCTGATCGACGGCTTCTCCGAAGCGCTCACGGCGCTCGGCCACTGAACTCACTGGAGGACCGCATGGCAACAACCGGAACGACGCCCGGAACCGCGGGCGTCACCTACACGCAGGCCGACGGCCAGTACTTCGAGAAGCGGCAGCTGCGGCGCAGCGCCGGGTTCTGGGGTCTGTGGGGCATCGGGATCGCCGCGGTGATCTCCGGCCAGTTCTCCGGCTGGAACGTGGGCCTCGGCACCACGGGCTGGGTCCCCATGCTCGTCGCCATGGTCCTCGTGACCGTCATGTACTTCACGATGATCTTCTCGATCGGCGAGATGTCCGCGGCCATGCCGCACACCGGCGGCGCGTACTCGTTCGCGCGCGCCGCGATGGGGCCGTGGGGCGGATTCGTCACCGGGCTCGCCGAGACCATCGAGTACGTCGTGACCACCGCCGTCATCGTCTGGTTCTCCGGCGTCTACGCGGACGCCGCGCTGAGCGCCTTCATGGGGTATTCGCTGCTGCCGCAGTGGGTGTGGTGGATCGTGCTGTACGTGGCCTTCGTGGCGATTAACACGCTCGGGGCGCACGTGGGCTTCCGGCTGGCCGTGGTGGTCGCCGTGATCGCGCTGGTCGTGCTGGCGTTCTTCGCCGTGGCGACCGTGGTGTCCGGGGCGGTCGACTTCTCGCGCCTGAACGACATAGTGCCCGCCGACGGCGGTACCGAGCTGCTGCCGTTCGGCACCATCGGGATCCTCTACGCGCTGCCGTTCGCCATCTGGTTCTTTCTCGGGATCGAGGAGCTGCCGCTCGCCGCCGAGGAGGCGCACGACCCGGCCCGCGACATCCCCAAGGCCTCGGTATGGGGCGTCGTCACGCTCGCGGTCTTCGGCCTGATGGTGCTGTTCCTCAACCCCGCGGTGACGGGTTCCGCCGCCATCACCGTGTCGCCCGGCGACGGCGACGAGCCGCTGCTGGCCGGGTTCCGCGCGTTCCTCCCGGAAGAGGCGGCCGGCGTGCTGGCGCTGCTCGCGCTCGTGGCGCTGCTCGCGTCGCTCCAGGGCATCCTGTACGCCGCCGGGCGCAACATGTACTCGCTCTCGCGGGCGGGCTACTACCCGACGTTCCTCTCGCTCACCGGCGCCAAGCACAAGACGCCGTGGGTGGCGCTGGTCGCGACGGCGGTGCTCGGCCTCGTGATCCTCGCCCTTGTGCTCATGGTGGTCCCGGCGATCAGCCCGGACGCCGCGGGGGCGGCGTCGGGCGTGATCCTGTTCATCGCGGTGTTCGGCGCGGTGATCTCGTACGTCATGCAGATGGTGTCGTTCGTGCTGCTGCGCCGAAAGTTCCCCGACGCCGTACGGCCCTACCGGAGCCCGACCGGCATCTGGGGTGCCGTGGTGGCCGGCGTGATCTCCGTGGCGGCGTTCCTCGGCATCGTGCTGAACAGCGCGTTCCAGGTGGCGGTGGTGACGTTCCTGGTCGTCTTCGTGGTGGGGCTCGTCGTGTTCGCGCTGGTGGGGCGCAAGCGGCTGGTGCTGTCGCCCGAGGAGGAGTACGCGATGTCGGGCGGGCTCTCGGCGGCCGACGGCGTCTCCGGGACGAGCAGTGGGGACGCCGATGGCGCCACCGAGCCAAAGGCCGCAGCAGCCGACGTCAGCGCATGAGATGACCATGCATCTGCTGCCAGGATCAGCACCGTCCTGGCAGCAGGTGCATGGTCACCCCGTGCCAGACTCCCTGGCATGCCCCGCGACCTGCGCGCGCTGCCCAAGGCGAACCTGCACCTGCACCTGACGGGGTCGATGCGGCCGTCGACCGCCGCCGACCTGGCCGCCGGCTACGGCCTCCCGGCGCTCCCCGCCGTGGCGATCGAACCCGGCATGGTGCACGGCTGGGACGCGTTCCAGGCGCGGTACGACACCGCCCGCGCGGCGGTCCGCTCGGCCGAGGTCATCGCGCGCGTGGTCCGTGAGGCCGCGGAACAGGATGCCGCCGACGGCGTCGGCTGGACCGAGCTGCAGGTCGACCCGACGTCGTACGCGGGATGGCTCGGATCGCTGGAGGCGGTGGTCGAGGCCCTGCTCGACGCCGCCCGCGGACTGCCCGTCGGCGTGATCCTCGCGGCGAGCTGGGGCGCCGACCCCGCGCACGCGGAGCGGATCGCCGATCTCGCGGTGAGGTACGCGCCCGACGGCGTGCTGGGCTTCGGCCTCTCGAACGACGAGCGGCGCGGACGTGTCAGCGACTTCGTCCCGGCGTACCGGACGGCGGCCGAGGCCGGGCTGGCTCGCGTACCGCACGCCGGGTTCTATGAGGGCGCGTGGCACGTGCGCGACTGCGTCGACCTGCTGGGCGCCACCCGGATCGGGCACGGGCTGACGGCACTCCAGGACCCGTCGGTGGTCGCGCTCCTGGCGGAGCGCCAGGTGACGCTCGAGGTCTGCCCGACGTCGTATCCGCCGTTCGGCGTCACACCCGCCCTGGCCGCGGTGCCGGCGCTGCTGGCCGGCGGCGTCCCCGTCGCCCTCGCGAGCGACGACCCGCTGCTGTTCGGGGTCGGGGTGCGGGGCCAGTACGAGATCGTGCGGCAGGTCTGCTCCGACTCAGAGCTGGCGACGATCGCTGCCGCCTCGATCCGGGCCTCGCACGCGCCGGCCGGCCTGCGGCGGCAGCTGCTCGACGGAGTCCAGGACTGGCGGAAAAGCTAGCCGTCTCAGAGCAGCAGCTCTCCCACCACCTCGTCGAACAGGAGGTTCCCCGTCTTGCGGAAGCCGCAGCGCAGGTAGAACTCCTCGGGCCCGTCCGCGCCCGGGACCCACAGGACGGTGATGCGGTCGAGCCCGCGACGCCGTGCCTCCTCAGCAACCTGCTCCACCGCGAACCGGCCCACCCCGCGCTTACGCGCCTCGCGTGCCACGTTGAGTCGCCAGATCCCGGCCCGGAACTCCGGGATCTCCTCGTCCGGGTTCCAGTTCGCCATCACGAAGCCGACCACGTCGTCGCCGTCGAGCACCACCCTTGGCCATGCGGTGGGATTGACGTACGCCTCGGCGACCGACCAGGCGACCGGTGCCACCGGCTCCTTGTCAGGTGGTTGAGGTGGCAGCTGGATGGCCGCGAAGAGATTGTCCGTCGTGAGCTCGGCGATCTGGAGGTTGGCCATGGACTGACTGTGCCACGGGCCACCGACACTCTCGACGTGAGAGCGATCGCGGCGGACTAGCCCGCCGTGACCGCGCCCGACGGGTCACCGATCAGCCGTCGAAAGGCCGCTTCCGCAAGGGTCCACGCGCGTTCCCGGGCCTCGCCCGTACCTGGTGACCTCGAGTCCGGCAGCATCGCCTCCGCCGTCCGCAGCTCCGTCTCGACGAAGTCCAGGAGGGCGTCCTGCACCACGATCGAGCCCATCTCCCGGATGCGCGACTTACGGCCGATCAGCTCGTCGACAAGCGCCCCGAGGCCCTCAGGAAGCGCGGATCCCGCCGCGAGCGTCGGCAGATCCATCGGGGGCGGTGCCGTGGTCTCCCGCAACCGCATCCAGCGCAGCGTGACGGCCGGACGCAACGCGTAGAAGAACTTCTTTGTCACACCGCTGGAGGCCAGCAGAGCCAGGTTGTTCCGGGCCACGTGCACGTAGTGCTTCCGCAGTGCGTCCTGGTCCACGACGTCTTCGGCCAGAGCCAGCAGGTCGTCGCGAAAAGCCACGTCACCGCGATAGACGATCGGCGAGCGCAGCCACTCCCCCACCGTCGCGTTTCCCTTGACCATCAGTCCCAGGGCCTTGCGGACGTCCCAGCCGTTGACGTCGAAGACCTTGTCGAGGGGCGTCTCGACCACGTCACGCCGCGCGCGCAGGCTCAGGTAGTCGCCGGCGCGGCGCACGTAGAGAAAGCGGCAGTCGTAGTCCGAGTCCGGCGACGGAAACCCCCAGGCGCGGCTACCGCTCTCGATCGCCCACAGCACTCTGATGCCGTGCTCTTCCTCGACGCGGTCCAGACGCGCGTCGATGGCACGAACGACGTCCGGATCCATCGAGGCAGGGATGTTGCGCATGCACGGAACGTAGCGGCGGGCGGCTACGGAGTCGCGGTCTTTTCGATCCGTCCGATGGCCGGTCAGTCCGCGACGACCTCGACCTCGTAGCCGTCGCCGTTCTCCAGGTAGGCCGCGTAGTGGTCCGGTCCGCCGGCATGCGGATGCCGGTCGGGGAACAGGAGCGCCCAGCCGTGTTCCGGCGCCGCCTCGACCAGCCGGTCCACCTCGTCGCGCGTACCGCCGTGGAACGCGAGGTGGTTGAGGCCTGGAGCGAGCCGATCGTGGGTGTCGGCAGCGAGGGCAGGGCTCTGCTCGACGACGACGTAGGTGCCGTCGAGGATCCAGCTCAGGCCGGCGTCCCACCGCTGGTGCTCCGCGTAGCCGAGCGTCGTGAGGAGCCAGCCCCAAGACCGCTCCGCGCGACCGAGGGACGGGACCCACAGCTCGACGTGGTGCAGGCGGCCACGACTCACGGGGCAGCCGCCGCGATGACCCGCGTGAGGCTGCGGTGCAGCGCCTGGAGCTCCTCGGCGGACATGCCCAGCCGCGCCATGATCGCCGGCGGCACGAGCAGCGCCTGCTCGCGCAGCGCGCGGCCCTCCTCCGTGAGCTCGACGGCGAGCGCCCGCTCGTCACGGGGATCGCGGCGGCGTGTCACGTAGCCGATCGCCTCGAGCCGCTTGAGCAGGGGCGACAGGGTGCCGGGGTCGAGCTGGAGCAGCCCGCTGAGCTGCTTGACGGACAACGGCGACCGCTCCCACAGGGCGAGCATGACCAGGTACTGCGGGTGCGTGATGCCCATCGGTTCGAGCAGCGGCCGGTACAGCGCGATGACGCTGCGTGAGGCGACGGCGAGCGCGAAACAGACCTGGCGGTCGAGAGCCAGGAGGTCGTCGGCAGCTGTGGCGTCGGGCTGTGATGTGGCGGTCATTTCACTCCTCTCGGATCTCCCTTGGATATTGACCAGACTAACAGTTTGTGTGCAAACTATTGGTACACCAAGCAAATGGAGGAACGGATGCGCAACCGCGACGGCCTGACTCTCGGATACCGCTTCAAGTGGCGGCTCAACTGGCTGCTCCTGACCGTGGCCGGACCCGCGCAGCAGTCGGACGACACCGACCCCCGTCGCCGCATGGAGCGTGAACGCGCTGCGCTGGTGGCGCAGCTCCGGGCCGAGCGGGCCCAGGGCTGAGCTCAGTGCCCTGCGGCGATCAGCAGGTCCCGAGTGAGCGGCGCAAGGGGGTAGCTCGCGACCGGGTCGGCAGGATCGATCCACACCAGCTCCTCGATCTCTGCCCGGACGGCGACCTCGGTACCCGGTCGCAGACGGACCTGGTAGACGTGCGCGTCGACGACGTGGTCGGGCTCGTTCGCGGCCGGCGCCCCGAACCTGCCGAGGCTCTCGATGTCCGCCGGCTCGAGCCGCAGGCCTACCTCTTCCTCGACCTCCCGGACGAGCGCGGCCAGGGGCTCTTCACCCGGCTCGATCTTCCCGCCCACCTGCATGAACGTCTGTGTGCCTCGCTTGCGGACGAGCAGGTGCCGCCCGTCGGACCGCTCGACGACGACCGCGACGATGCGCAGCGTCGTGATCGGACCGACGGCGCCGTCCCCGCTCATGACTGCTCCAGGATCTCTTCGATCACCGTTCCGCCCAGCACCTGCACGACGAGCGGTACGCCGACCATGCCGGCCGACGTGATGTCGGGGTCGTCCTCGGACGGCTCGTCGTAGAAGTCGGGTTCGCCGGCCGGGGCAACCGCCGCTCGGGGCGCGCTCGTACCTGCGTCCGCGGTGGTCCCGCGACGGGGCTCGGGGGCGGCACCGCTCGCCGCTCGCGCCCGGCGCTCGTTCGCCTGTCGCAGGGCCTCGCGCGCACTGCCCGCCCCCGACATGGGGGCGGGCGCTGGTGCTGAAGCCGGCGCTGGGGCCCGGTCCTCGTAGACCGGCTCGGGCTCCGGCATGTCGTAGTCCGCGGGAGGTTCGGTCGCGCTGGCCCCCGAGAGCCAGGCCTGGTCGGCCGCGCTCGCCGCCGCCGGCGGGCGGCCGGCAGGCCTGGAAGGCTCCGGACGACCGGGCTCAGGACCGGTCGGCTGGTCCCGAGAAGGCTCGGGACGCTCGGCAACCGCGACGCTCCCCTGGGCCGACGCCGGAGCCACCGCCACCGACCCGCCCGAGGAGCTGCCGCCCACCGCACTCATCGTGGCAACACCGACGACGGCTACCGCATCGGCCGAGGCCGGCGGCGCGGACACCGTGGCCGAGGCCCCGCCGGGCGGCGGCACGTCGGGCCAGTCGGGCGCCGGAGCGGTATCGGGCGCCGGCGCCTCGCCGCGGGGCTCGTCCGACACAGGACCGACGCCGCCCTCCGCCGGACCGCCGCCCGACGACGCTCCGGCCGCGGGGCCTCCGCCGGAGGTCCCGCCGCCGGACGCCGCACCTCCGCCGGACGGCCCCTCGTCGAGAGTCGCCTCGACCCGGACCCGGATGCCGAGCGTCTGGTAGACCGCCTCTTCCACCGCGCTGGTGTGCCGTGCGTTCGAGAACGTGCGGGCCAGGCCGGGGGCCGCGAAGCCGAGCTTCAGCGTGTTGCCCTCCAGCGAGGCGACCTGCGCGTTGGGGCCGACGAGCGACCACGTCACGCGCGCAGCGGCGAGCGAGCCGAGCACCTCTGGCCAGCGCCGTCGGACCGTCTCCGTCGTGACAGCCGACTCCGCCTGGGATGTGGCGGCCGGCGCCGGGGCAGGCTCCGGCGTGGAACGCTCCGGGGCAGGCTGGGCCGGCGCCTCCTGAACAGGTGCCGCCGCGACCACCGGCTCGGGTTCTGCGGGCGCCGCCGGCGCGGGCGTGGCCTCGGTCGTCGGCTCGGGCTCGGGTGCGGCAGCAGCAGCCGGCGCAGCCTCGGGCGCGGGACGGGCAGGCTGTGTCGTAGCGGACTGGCCCGGTTCACCCCGCTTCTTGCGCGCGTCGAGCACCGCACGCGCCGCAGCCGCCCCGGCGAGCCCGCCCGCCGTCGGCTCCTGCGGCGGCGATCCGACAGGTGCCGCTCCGCCGGGTGCCGTGCCGTGGCCCGGTCCGGGTGCGGCCGGGGCTCCGGAGGCGACGATCCCGCCGCGCTCGAGCCGGTCGATACGCGCCGCGAAGCCAGCGGCACCGTCGTCGGCTCCGGGCAGGAGCAGACGAGCGCACAGCAGCTCCAGGTGCAGGCGTGGTGACGTAGCGCCCGTCATCTCGGTAAGGGCCGCGTTCACGAGGTCGGCGGCCCGGGAGAGCTCGGCGACCCCGAGGCGTCCCGCCTGGGTTCGCATGCGGTCGAGCTGGTCGGTCGGGATACCGCGCAGGACGGCACTGGCAGCGTCACCCGAGACACCGATGACGATGAGGTCGCGCAGCCGCTCCAGCACGTCCTCGACGAACCGTCGCGGTTCGTGCCCCGTCACGATGACCTGGTCGACCACCCGGAAGATCGAACCGCCGTCGCGCGCCGCGAGTGCGTCGACCACGTCGTCCAGCAGGGTCGCGTGCGTGAAGCCGAGCAGGCCGACCGCGAGGTCGTAGTCGACGACTGCGTCCGGTGCGCCGGCGATGAGCTGGTCCATCACGGACAGCGAGTCGCGTACCGAACCGCCGCCGGCGCGCGTGACCAGCGGGAGCACTCCGCTGGTGACCTCGACCTTTTCGGCCGCGCAGAGCTGCTCGAGGTACGGGGACAGCACGTCCGGCGGCACGAGCCGGAACGGGTAGTGGTGCGTCCGCGACCGGATGGTGCCGATCACCTTGTCCGGCTCCGTGGTCGCGAAGATGAACTTGATGTGCGGCGGCGGCTCCTCGACGATCTTCAGCAGCGCGTTGAAGCCCTGCGGCGTCACCATGTGCGCCTCGTCGAGGATGAAGATCTTGTACCGGTCGCGAGCCGGCGCGAACGTGGCACGTTCGCGCAGGTCGCGCGCGTCGTCCACACCGTTGTGCGACGCGGCGTCGATCTCCACGACGTCGAGCGAGCCGGAGCCTCCGCGCGCCAGCTCGACGCACGAGGGGCACTCGCCGCACGGGGTGTCGATCGGCGACTCGGGCGTGTTCTTCGCGCAGTTCAGCGTCCGCGCGAGGATGCGTGCCGACGTCGTCTTTCCACAGCCTCGTGGACCGCTGAAGAGGTAGGCGTGATTCACCCGCCCGCTGCGCAGGGCCTGCATGAGGGGGCCCGTGACGTGGTCCTGGCCGATCACCTCGGCGAACGTCTCGGGCCTGTAGCGGCGGTATAGGGCGGTGCTCACCCCCGCAACGATAGACGGCCTCACTGACACGTGGAGGACAGCCCTCCACAGGTTCGATCAGGGGCCGTCACCGGCCGGCTGACGCCCGGTCCTGCTGCCGTACGCGCAGCTTCATGACCAGCCCGGGGATGCCCACTCCCAGCAGGACCGGGATGGCCGCGAAGATCCCGACCCAGAGGACGATGGCGAGGTAGCCGAGAGCCGAGTTGGACGAGTCGGCGTCCGCCTGGACAAGAAACACGACGCTCGTCACGGACGCGGCCACCACGAACACCGCGATGACTGCCGCGGCCCAGACCAGGATGTTGGCCCATCGCCGGTAGGTGACGCTGATCTCGCGCGTCTGCGGTGGTGTGTAAGGGCCTGGCTGCTGATCCGTCATGGGTGCACTTCTACACCACCCCGCGGACCAGCAGCCATCACCTCATCGTCTGAGCGCCCGCCGCGCCAGCCCGTTCCCCAGCCACTGCACGGCCTGGACGATCACCACGATGATCAGCACGACGACGGCAGTCACCGCCCAGTCGTACTGGCGGTAGCCGTGGACGATCGCGAAGTCACCAAGACCTCCGGCACCCAGGTAGCCGCCGATCGCGGACATGTCGAGCACACCCACGAACAGGAACGTGTAGCCGAGGATCAGGGGCGCGAGCGCCTCGGGTACCAGCACCGTCCGGACGATCCGGAACGGTGAGGCGCCCATGGCCCGGGCGGCCTCGACCACTCCGGGGTCGATCGAGACGAGGTTCTGCTCGACGAGCCGCGCGAAGACGAACGTCGCCATGAAGCACATCGCGAAGGTGAACGCCTCGATGCCGATCGTCGAGCCGATGACGGCGCGGGTCAGCGGCCCGAGCGCCACCAGGAAGATGATGAACGGTATGGGCCGCACCACGTTGACGGCGAGGTTCAGCACCGCGAACACGACCCGGTTGCCGAGCAGGTTCCCTGGCCGGGTCAGGTACAGCCCGAGACCGAGGGCGAGCCCGAGGAAGCCGCCCACGAGCAGCGTGATCAGCACCATGTACGCGGTCTGGCCGGCTGCCTCCCAGAGCAGCGGCGTCAGCTGGTCCCAGCTCATGCGGCCGCCCTCCCGTGGTCGTCCACCCAGGTGACGTCGCGCAGTGCGGCCACGGCGGCCTCCACCGCGGACGTCTCGCCGACGAGCTCGACGGTCAGCGAGCCGTACGGCCGCTCCGCGACCTCCGTGATGCCGCCGAAGACGACGGTCCCGTCGACGCCGTGCTCGCGCAGCGTGCGCGTGAGCACCGCCGACGACCCCGCGACCTCGTCCACGCCCACCGTCACGATGTGCCCGGCGTGCCGGGCACGCAGGCGCGCCAGCACCTCCGGCGACGGCCGGTCGCGGAGCGCGGTGGCGACGAACCGCCGGGTCACGTCGTGCGCGGGCGCGCTGAACACCTGGTACGCCTCGCCCACCTCCACGACGCGCCCCCGGTCCATCACGGCGACGCGGTGACAGATCGAGCGCACGACGTCCATCTCGTGCGTGATCACCACCACGGTGACACCGAGCTCACGGTTGACGCGCTGGAGCAGGTCCAGCACGTCGCGCGTCGTCTCGGGGTCGAGGGCCGACGTCGCCTCGTCCGCCAGCAGGATGCGCGGGTTGGTGGCGAGCGCCCGGGCGATGCCGACGCGCTGCTTCTGCCCGCCCGACAGCGCGGACGGGTGCACGCCCGCCTTCTCCGACAGCCCGACGAAGGCGAGCAGCTCGGCCACGCGCGCCTCCCGCCGTGCGCGCGGCCAGCCGGCCACCTCGAGCGGGTAGGCGACGTTCCCGGCGACCGTGCGGGAGGCGAGCAGGTTGAACTGCTGGAACACCATCCCGATCCCGGCGCGCACCGGGCGCAGCCGGGCCTCGTTGAGGGCGCCGAGCGCGACGCCGTCGACCACGACCTCGCCCCCGGTGGTGCGCTCCAGCGCGTTGATCAGCCGGACCAGGGTGGACTTGCCGGCACCCGACTGACCGATGACGCCGAAGATCTCGCCCTCGCGGATGTCGAGGGTGACATCGGAGACGGCGCGCACCTCCGCACCTCGCCCGCGGCCCGGGAACACCTTGGAGGCACCCTCGAACCGCACGATGCTGCTGGTCGCAGCGTCGGTCACGGCAGACATCAGGACGCGTCCGCCTCGATGCCGGCCAGGATCTCCTGCAGCTCGGAGGCCGGGTTGTCCTTGATGACACCGGTGCCGCCCGAGGCCTCGAGCACGCCCTCCTCGACCTCCGGGGAGTGGTAGATCTCGATGAGCTGCTGGAACACCTCGTTGTCGGCGTCGGCCGCCCGTGCCACCCACACGTTGATGTACGGCTCGGCGGCGGACGCGTCCGGGTCGTCCGAGTAGATGGCGTCCTCGGCGGTCAGGTCGGCGTCGCCGACGAAGTCGTTGTTGATGATCGAGGCGTCGACGTCCTGCAGCGCGAGCGCGGTCTGGGCGGCGTCGACCGGAGTGACGGTCACGCGCGACTCGTCCTCGAGGATGTCGGCCGGCGTGGAGAACGCGCTGCCGCCGTCGCGCAGGGCGACGAGCCCGGCCTCCTGGAGCACGAGCAGCGCCCGGGCCTGGTTGGTGTCGTCGTTGGGGATGGCGATCTCGCCGCCGTCGGGGATCGCCTCGACGCTGTCGTGCTTCTGGGAGTACAGGCCCAGCGGGTAGACGGCGGTCGCGCCGATCGGCGTGAGGTCCTGCCCCGAGGCCGTGTTGTAGCCCGCGAGGAACTGCAGGTGCTGGAACTGGTTGAGGTCGAGGTCGCCGTCGGTCAGGCCCTGGTTGGGCAGCTGGTAGTCGCTGAAGTTCACGAGCTCGACGGTGATGCCCTCCTCCTCGGCCAGGTCGGTGAAGGTGTTCCAGTAGTCGTCGCCGGAGTTGACGACGCCGATGCGTACCGGGTCCTCGGCGGTGCCTGCGGCGGCCGTGGCGTCCTCCCCGGCGCCGCAGGCGCTCAGGGCGAGGGCGGTGGCGGCAGCGAGGCCGGTGGCCAGGACAGAGGTGAAGCGAGACATGGGTGGTCCTCTCAAGGGCGCACTGGCGCGGGTATGCCTGTGCTCAGGATGCGTGGGGTCTGCGTCTGACGCAGGCCGAGGTGAGACGGCGGGCCACGGCCATCAGCAACGTGGCGAGCTCGGAGGAGTTCGAACGGCCCTCAGCGGGCGGCGGGACAGAGCGGCGCTCTCAGCGCTCGCACATTCGCTCGCCGCGCACGTGGCCGCGACACATGGCGTCGCGACAGGTTCGCGACGTCGGTGCTGCGGTACAGGTGCGGGTCATACGGACATCGTGCGGCACTGCACGACGTCGAAGCGAATTGCCTCAGGGTAAATCCCACGATGCGGAACGAATGCCATCCACATGGTGGATGAGCCGCTGAATCCCGGGCATTGAAGGACCCCTCGCACACCCACCAGAGCTCACTTACCCTTGCTGCCTTCCGGCCCTGGGGGAGTTCGGCGAGGTGGTGCCGCACGAGGGGTCTACCCCCAGCCTAACCGATCCGGACACCCCGGCCCAACCAGGCAGAACCCGCTGTACGCGACCTCACAGCCGCGCCGCGCGCTCCGATTCGTTGTCCGAGCATGGCGTCCGGTATCCTCGACAGGCCGCGCCAGACTCCGGTCCTGTGGCCGCGCGCCGCCTCGGCGAGCGCGAGGAGGATTCGCCTAGTGGCCTATGGCGCACGCTTGGAAAGCGTGTTGGGTTAACGCCCTCGGGGGTTCGAATCCCCCATCCTCCGCAGTGCGCAAGGGCTCGGAACCGTTGGAATTCCAACAGTTCCGAGCCCTTCGTCATGTCCGGCGGGGTCCGCTCCCCAGACGATCGACTACGTCACGACCGCCATTCCGCGCGGTAGTCCGGGTGATCGGCGAACACCATGGCGTGGGCCAGGACTGCGACCTGGAGTCCGGCGAACAGGTTCCTGGTCACTGCGGCCTCGTCCGCGCGTCCGCTGTCCACGGCCTTGGCCAGGACCCGGCCAAGCTCCTCGTACGTCTCGACGATGGTCCGCTTGGCCGCAATGTCGACGAGGACCTGAGTCGGGCTCCAGCGGTCGATGTGCCGCTGCTGCTCCGGGAGGAACGGGGCGGCCGGCGCGGGCTCGCCATCGGTCTCGCCGGGAGGCGCAGAGGCACTGTCGGCCGCTCGTGCGATCGACTCGTCCTCATCCAGTCGTGCAATCAGGAACTCGGTGATGGTCATGCCACCGATCCTTCCACGCAGCCCCGGACTGGACCCAGGCTGCCGCCGTGTCCGCGGCAGTCGTCGGGCTCGGTGACTCCCTGAGCCGCGCAGTTCGCCGGCCCGTCACGCAGCGTTGTGGACGTGCTCACCTCTGTCTGGTCGGGTGGGCGGGCACCAGTTCCCTGACCTGGAGGAGAGCCCATGTCCACCACTCCTGGCACAGCCGGAGTCTCACGCCGCACGATACTGACGGCCGCAGGCGCTGCGGCAGCAGGTGCCCTCGGCGCCTCGACCGCACTGGCCGGCCCGGCCTCCGCCCGGACCGCAGGGGCCGGCCGGCCGGTGATCGGCCGCGCACGGGGCGAGCTGCTGCACGCCATGAGCTTCAACGTCCGCTACGACCGCGAGGGCCAGACCCAGCCCGGCGAACCCGACTACTGGCCGGAGCGCGCGCCGCTCACCTCGGCCTTCCTGGCGCTTGAGCAGCCGACCATCCTGGGGGTCCAGGAGGTGGAGTTCAACCAGCTCTCCGCCGTCGAGGCCGGGCTCGGACGCGGATACGAGATGGTGGGCTTCGGGCGCGACGGCGGTGCGGCCGGCGAGTACTCGGCGATCTTCTACGACGCCCGGCGCCTGACCGTGAAGTGGTGGGACCAGTTCTGGCTGTCCGACACCCCGAAGGTCATCGGATCCGCCACCTGGGGCAACACCGTCACCCGGATCGTCACCTGGGCCGAGCTCCACGACAGCGTGACCGGCCGCGACTTCCTGCACATCAACTCGCACTTCGACCACCAGGCGGAGAACGCGCGCGTGCGCAGCGCCCAGGCGGTCCGCGACCAGATCGCGGAGACCGACCTCCCGGTCATCTTCACCGCCGACTGCAACGCGGCGGCCGAGGGTTCGGCGGCGTACGACGTCCTGGTCGCCGAGGGCGGCCTCCAGGACACGTGGCTCACCGCCGACCGGCAGCTCACGCCGTACGCGGGCACGTTCCCCAACTACGGGACGCCGAACCCCGACGGCACACGCATCGACTGGATCCTCGCGTCACCCGGCGTCGAGGTTCGTGCGGCGGCGATCAACACGTGGACCCGCGGCGGCCGCTACCCGAGCGACCACACCCCGGTCCAGGCGCTGCTGAAGCTCTGAGGTCTCGACACGCTCGACCAGCAGGACGGGGCTCGACCACCGGGACCACCGGTGGTCGGGCCTGTCGAGACCAGCGCTCGTCAGCGAGCAGGCGTCGCCGACTCCTCGTCGGTGGACTCCCGCACATCGATCCTGGGCTGCGGGTCGATCTCCGCCGCCGGCACACATCCCTCGGCATTGGTCAGCGGCGTATCCGCCGAGATGCCGACGTCAGCGTTGTCCAGAGGGCCTTCCCACTTGGCCCCGATCAGGAGATCGACCGTACGGTCCCTGTTCCGCCGATCGTCGAGGACGAGCCGGACGTCCGGAAGGTGCGCCGCAACGGTGTACGCGGCGACGATCCCGCCCTTGCCGAACCGCAGCTCGGAGTACGCGAGGTTCTTGTCGGCGTTGGTCGCCTCGTCGACCTTGAAACCCCGCTCCCTGAGCGCGGTCTCGTACGCGCCCCCGAGGCCGGTCTGGCCGACGCCGCCGGGGCCCTCGCCCGAGGCGTTCAGGACTCGGATCCGGACGTCCGAGTACGCCATCGGCAGGGCGCCGTCCGGCTGGCCCTTCACCGCAGGCAGGCATGGCACCGGGTAGGTCTCCTGCTCCGCCACGCCCACCGTGTTGAACGGACGGTTGAACGGCGAGCTGATGGCGCCCGAGTAGACCGCGAGCGCGAAGATGCCGCAGACCGCCAGGAATGCGATCAGCACGCCGAAGACCACTGCCTGGCGCTCGTGCTCTCGGCGACGGCGCTCCACGCGCGCCTGGTCCAGCCCGGGGGATGTCACTCTTGGAACCTACCTGAGGTCAGCGGATGGTGAGCACGCGAGCGTGCAGCACTGGACGTTGTTGCAGGGCGGCGCGCACCGCGCGGTGCAGGCCGTCCTCGAGATACATGGTGCCCTCGTACTCGACGACGTGCGCGAACAGGTCACCGTAGAACGTGGAGTCCTCAGCGAGCAGCGTATCGAGGTCGAGCGTGCGCTTCGTGGTCACGAGCTCGTCGAGCCGCACCTGGCGTGGCG
Organism: Promicromonospora alba; assembly: GCF_042654905.1. NCBI lineage: Bacteria > Bacillati > Actinomycetota > Actinomycetes > Micrococcales > Promicromonosporaceae > Promicromonospora > Promicromonospora alba. The sequence continues at coordinate 105,589 of NZ_JBHSFI010000008.1, read as the reverse complement.
GCACGTCTACCCAGTCGCGTGTGCGCGAGCGCCCGTGCTCGGGGTACGGGCGGCCGTCACCTACGGCCTTGAAGATCATCGGTCCATCCTCACTGGACTCGGCGGGGCACGGTCCGGGAGCGGCGGTGAGAACCTGCCTGCTGACGCCGAACGGCGCCTCGAACCCTACCGGACGGAGTGTACGGAGGACAGCCGCACACCCCGCCCGGACACGTCAGCCGTTCTGCAGGTCGCGCCGCCGGAAACCGGCGAAGGCCAGCAGGAACAGCAAGGCGGCGACGCCGCACAGGCCCCACAGGTGAGCCGCGTCGACGCCGTCGACCATCGGGTTGCCCACCCACCAGAAGGGCGAGATCCCCCGCGCCCAGTCCGGCAGGCCGAACAGGTCCGCGAACATCCCCACCACGAACACGTACCCGAACAGCACCCAGGCGAGGCCTGTGGCCTTCGGCACCCAGGCGTAGAGCGCGGCCGCGAACGCGACGACGACCGCGAGACCAGGCAGGTAGGCGAGGGCGAGCTCCAGGTAGGCGCCGAAGCCGGGCTCGTCGAGGCCCGACGACGCGGCGCCCGCCCACAGGGCGAGCACACCGGTCACCTGCACGACGGCCGCACCGGCCAGTGCGAGGACCAGGCCGGAGGCCAACCACCGCGCACGGCTCACCGGCTTGGTGAGGACGAGCCCGGCACGGCCGCTCTCCTCCTCGCCCTTGGCCCGGAGCGCCATGGCCACCCCGAACGCCGCGGCGCCGGAGCCGGCATAGAGGCCGAACACCCCGAGGAACGCCCGGATCAGGTCGTCGCCCTCGCCCAGGATCGCGGAGTACACGGGGTTGTCGGCCACGGACTCGACGAGGTCGGGCACCGCCTCGACCACCCCGCCCGAGGCGAACCACATGAGGCCGAGCCCCAGGCTGGTCCACAGCAGGGCCGTCCGCTGCTGGACCCAGGCAAGGGCGAAGGGCCCGGTCAGTGCGGGGGCGGCGTCGGACCGGCCCGCTCGGACGGCGACCAGACCCGCGCCGAAGTCGCGTCGCGAGCCCAGCACGGCGGCCAGCGCGATGAGGAGGACGATCGCGGCGGCGCACAGGCCGAGCGGCCACCAGCGCAGGTCCACGAACACCCGGGTCTGCTGTACCCACCCGATCGGGGACAGCCAGGACAGCCAGCTCCCGTGCTCCTCCTGGATGTCGCCGACGGCCCGGAGCGAGTACGCCCCGCCGAGCACGGCGAGCGAGATTCCCGTTGCCCCCCGCCCGTGCTCCATGGCCTGCGCGGCCACCAGCGCGACGGCGCCGAACACGAGCGCACCCAGAGCTATCGAGAACGTCATGGTGAACGACTCGGCCGCGTCGAAGTCGAAGGCCACCAGCACCAGGCCCGAGACGACGGCGACGAGCACGTTGGCGATCACCACCTGCAGCAGTGCCGCCACGGACGACGCGTGCCTGCCCACCGCACCGGCGCGCACCAGCTCGGACCGGCTGCTCTCCTCCTCGGCGCGCGTGTGGCGCACGACCTGGAGGATGCTCATCACGGCGAGCGTGAGCACCAGCCACAGGATCAGCTCGTTCGCCACCGCCGCACCTGGCGTGTAGTCGTCCACGCCGTAGCCGGGGCCGGCCATCGAGATCATGGCGGGGGTCCGCATGAGGGTCGCCCGGACCGACATCGCCTCCGGGTCGTCGCCGAGGATCACGTACTCGCCGAGCGCACCCGCGTAGAGCAGCGCGACACCGAGCGGCCAGACGAGCAGCCGCAGCCGGTCCCGGCGCAGCATGAAGCGCAGCAGGCTGCCGGTGCCCGCGAGCGTGGAGCCGAAGACAGGCCCGCGCACGGCGGAGGGCGCGGCCGGCGCGGTAGCGAGGGCGGTCATCGTGCATCCACCAGCACGTCGCCGTAGTGGCGCATGAACAGCTCCTCCAGCGACGGCGGGGTCGCGGTGAGGCTGCGCACGTCGAGCGCGGCGACGGCGGACAGGACGGCGCCGATCTGCGCGTTGTCGACGTCGAACGTGACCCGCGTGCCGCCGTCGGCGGGCGTCGTGACCAGGTCATGGACGCCGGGCAGCCGCATGACGGACGACGGGTCGCCGGCCACTACTGCGGTCACGCTCGTGCGCGTGAGGTGTCGCAGCTCGTCCAGCGTGCCGGACTCGACGTCGGTCCCGTTGCGGATGATCGTGACGGTGTCGCACACCTTCTCGACCTCGGACAGGATGTGGCTGCTGAGCAGCACGGACCGGCCGGCGCCCTTGGCCTCGCGGACGTACTCGGTGAACACGGCCTCCATGAGGGGGTCCAGGCCGGACGTCGGCTCGTCGAGCACGTACAGCTCCGCGTCGGTCAGGAACGCCGCGACCAGGGCGACCTTCTGCCGGTTTCCCTTGGAGTAGGTGCGTGACTTCTTGCGCGGGTCGAGCTCGAAGCGTTCCAGCAGCTCGGCCTTGCGTGCCGCGAGCCGCTTCTTGTCGTGGCGGCCGCTGAGCCGGGCGAGGTAGTCGATGCACTCGCCGCCGGTCAGGTTGGGCCACAGGCTCACGTCGCCGGGCACGTACGTGATGCGCTTGTGCAGCTCGACGGCGTCGCGCCACACGTCCCCGCCGAACAGGCGGGCGGAGCCGGAGTCGGTCCGCAGGAGGCCCAGCAGGACGCGGATGGTGGTGGACTTCCCCGCCCCGTTCGGGCCGAGGAACCCCCGGATCTCGCCGGGCTGGACGGTCAGGTTCAGGCCGTCGAGGGCCTGGACGCTGCCGAACGACTTACGGAGGTCGTGGATCTCGATCGCGGGTGTCGCGGTCGGTGTGCTGCTGGTCATGGCTCGTTCGCTCTCTGACGTCGGTAGGTGGACGTGGCAGGGCAGCGCTCGCGGGACCGCAGTTCCGGTCAGCCGCGTATGGGCGCCGCCTCGTCCTGCGAGGGCGGGTCGGGCACGTACATCAGGTACTCGTCGAGCATGCGGCGCGAGGTGAGGAAGCCTTCTGTGAACAGCTCCAGCATCGGCAGGTAGCTGTTCGTGAGGTAACCGCGGACGATGCCCACGAGGTCGCTCGGGTCCGACGGCGGGCTGAGCGTCACCTCGAGCAGCAGCGCACCCAGCGACGAGAGGGTGAGGTAGCGGGCCCGCGCCACCTCGTCCCGGCTGGGCACGATCACGCCCGCCGCTACGCCGTCCCTGGTGTAGCCCACCGCGTCGTCGACCATGTGGCCGATGAAGTCCTGGGCAAGCGTGCTGCCGTCCTGCATGGACCGCAGGACGTACCCGACGATGGGCGCGTTCTCCTCGGCAGCCGCGAACTTGTGGAAGAGACTCTGGCCGGCGGCGGCCTCGGCGACGTTCTCGCGCTTGAGCCTGCCGATCGTGGCCAGCAGGTGCGCGTCGCACTCGGCGCGCAGCTTGTCCTTCGAGCCGAAGTGGTGCATCACGAGGCCGGCGCTCACGCCGGCGTCGGACGCGATGGCACGCACCGAGGCGCCGAAGCCCTCCACCGCGAACCGGTTGATCGCGGCGTCACGGATCCGGGCGCGCGCGGTGAGATCGCTCGTCGACTCTCCGCTGCCGGCTTCTCCAGCCCTGGCTGAACGCATGTTCAACATGCTAACCACGCGTTCAGTCCAGTGTCCAGACATGAGTCAGGCGCACAGATCACCGGGTGTGATCCGTGCGCCTGAGACCCGCGTGATCAGCCCTGAGCGGTGCCCCGCCAGCGGCCGATGGCGCCCATGACGTGGTAGATCACCAGGGCGGCGGCGGTGCCGAGAGCGATGGCGCCGAACTCCAGGTTCCCTGCGGTCCAGGTGAAGCCCGCGATACCGATGACGAGTGGAACGGCGGCCGTCGCCAGGTTGACCGGGTCGGAGAAGTCGACCTTGGCCTGCACCCAGATGCGCGCGCCCAGGATGCCGATCATGCCGTAGAGCATGGTCGTGACCCCGCCGAGCACGCCCTCGGGGACGCTAGCGATCAGTGCGCCGAACTTGGGCGAGAGGCTGAGCACCAGCGCACCGAAAGCGGCGACCCAGTACGCCGCCGTCGAGTACACGCGGGAGGCCGCCATGACGCCGATGTTCTCGGCGTACGTCGTGGTGCCCGAGCCGCCGCCGAGGCCCGCGAGGGTGGTGGCGACGCCGTCGGCGAGGAGCGCCCGCCCAGTCAGCGAGTCGTAGTTGCGGCCGGTCATCGCGGCCACCGACTTCACGTGACCCACGTTCTCGGCGATGAGGACGAGCACCACCGGGAGGAACAGGCCGAGCACGTTCGGATCGAACGAGGGTGCAACGAAGTGCGGCAGGCCTATCCAGTCCGCCTGCTCGACCTTCAAGAAACTGACCTCGCCGCGCGCCACGGCGACGACGTACCCGATGACAACCCCGAGCAGGATCGCGAGCCGGCCGACGAGACCCCGGAACAGGACCTGGATCAGGATGATCGAGGCGAGGGTGATCACCGCCGTCACCGGGGAGGTCTGGAAGTTGTCCCAGGCTACCGGCGCCAGGTTGAGGCCGATCAGGGCGACGATGACACCCGTCACCACCGGCGGCATGGCGACCTGGATCCAGCGCGGTCCCACGAAATGCACCACTACGCCGACGAGCGTCAGCAGCAGGCCGGTGGCGAGGATGCCGCCGATCGCTGCCGACTGCCCGCTCGACGCCGTGGCCGCCAGGATCGGCGCGATGAACGCGAAGCTGGACCCGAGGTAGCTCGGCAGCTTGTTGCCCGTGATCAGCAGAAAGGCGATGGTGCCGATCGCCGAGAAGAACAGCGTGGTCGCCGGGTCGAACGTCGTGATGGTCGGCACCAGGAACGTCGCACCGAACATCGCGACGATGTGCTGCAGACCGATCCCGATGGTGCGCGGCCAGCTCAGCCGCTCGTCCGGGGCGACCACCTCACCAGGGTTGATGCGGGCGCCGTCGCCGTGCAGCTTCCAGCGGAGTCGCATGTTCTTGTCCTTGATCTCGCAACGGGAGTGTCGCGCGGATCTTAGCGGCAGGTACTGCGGTACTCACCGATCAGCGTGTCCGGGACAGGCGGCGGGCAGAGGAACCGCGTGTACCGCTCGTCGTCGTCCACGTAGCGCTTGAGCCAGGACAGGCTGTACCTCGCGATGGTCGTGCTCTCAGCAGTGGGCACCGAGTGTGAGGCGTCACGCAGCTCCAGGTATGCCTTGTCGCCGTCGGCGGGCAGCGACTCGTAGAAGCGCTCGGAGTGTGACCGGACCGGCGCGATGCTGTCGTCCTCCGCGCCGATGATCAGGGTCGGTGTGGTGACCTCGGGGAAGGACTTGTCGGTGTTCCACGGCGCGAGCGGGATCGCCGCCTGCATCTCCGGGTGGTCCTTGGCGGCCTCCAGACTGCCGCCCCCGCCCATCGAGTGGCCCATCACGGCGAGCCGGCCGGGGTCGATCCGGTCGGCGAGCTCGGTGCGCTGCAGGTAGCCCAGCGCGGCCAGCAGCTGGTCGCCGCGCCGGTCGGGCGAGTCGGACAGGCGGAGCGTGTCGATGGTGATCACCACGAAACCCTGCGACGCGAGCCGCGGACCCAGCCAGGCGACGGCGGCCTGCGAGGACCGGTAACCCGGCGACACCGCCACCGCACCGAAGGTGCCCTCGGAGGTGTCGACGGGGTAGTACACCGTGCCGCCGCCGAAGCCCTCGGCGGCGGCACGCGTGACGACCGCTGTCCCGATCTCGAAGGTGCCCAGCGGCGCCTCGATGCTCTCCACCGTCGGGTCGGGTCCGCGCTGATAGCTGTCGTCGGCGACGGCGGCGGGCAGTGCGACGAGGGTTCCTGCGACGAGCGTGGTCGCCGCGAGAGCGGCTCGGACGGCACGAGAAAAGCTCTGCATTGAGTTCTCCGATGTGTGTCGCGGCAAGCACGGCCGACACGACCATAAGAAGAATCTCTCCGCCCGGCCTGCGGTAGCCGTAATTTCGCACCGCAGGCCGGGCGTGGCTCGTCAGCCGAGCTGCGGGCGCACCTCACGCGCGATCAGGTCGAGGTGGTCCAGATCGGCCAGGTCCAGGATCTGGAGGTAGACCCGCTGGACCCCTGCGGCCTCCAGGGCCTTGAGGCGGTCCACGACCTCGGTGACGGTCCCGGCGATGCCGTGCTCGCGCAGCTCAGCGGGCTCGCGGCCGATCGCCGCCGCACGCCTGGTGAACTCGGCCTCGTCCTGGCCGACGACGGCGACCAGCGCAACGGACTGGACCAGCGACCCGGGCGCGCGCCCGGCGTCGGCCAGCGCCTTGTTGATGACCTCGATGCGCGGGCCGATCGCATCGATCTCCGGGAAGGACTGGTTGTACTCGTCGCCGTACCTCGCCGCGAGGGCGGGGGTCCGGCGCGGGCCGCCACCACCGATGAGCACGGGGATCCTGGACTGCTGGGGCTTCGGCAGGGCCGGTGAGTCGACGATCTCGTAGTGCTCACCGGAGAACGAGAACTTCTCCCCCACCGGGGTGCCCCACAGGCCCGTGATGACGGCGAGCTGCTCCTCGAGGATGCCGAACCGCTTGTCGGGGAACGGGATGCCGTACGCGCGGTGCTCGGCGCCGAACCAGCCGGTGCCGAGGCCGAGCTCCACGCGGCCGCCGGACATCTGGTCCACCTGTGCGACCTGGATGGCGAGGACGCCGGGGTGGCGGAACGTCGCCGAGGACACCAGCGTGCCGAGCCGCACGGTGGACGTGTCGCGGGCGAGGCCCGCGAGCGTGATCCAGGAGTCGGTGGGGCCGGGCAGGCCGTCGCCGTCGCCCATGGCGAGGTAGTGGTCGGACCGGAAGAACGCGCTGAACCCCAGGCGCTCGGTCGCCTGGGCGACAGCGAGCTGGTCGTCGTACGTCGCGCCCTGCTGGGGCTCGGTGAAGATACGCAGGTCAAGAGTCATGACCTCAACCTTGCCACGCTCTACCGACGTCGGCTGCGGGCGACCAACGCGCTCAGTCGAAGGCGGGGTCCGTCGCGCGGGAGCGCTTGATCTCGTAGAAGTACGGGTACCGCGCGAGCGTCACGGAGGCGTCGAACAGGGCTGTCGCCTCCTCGCCGCGCGGGATGCGCGTGAGCACCGGGCCGAAGAACGCGACGCCGTCGACGTGGATGGTGGGCGTGCCGACGTCGTCGCCGACGGGCTTCATGCCGGACTCGTGGGAGGCCGCGAGCGCCGCGTCGTAGTCGGAGGACGTCGCCGCCGCCGCGAGGTCGGCGGGCAGGCCGGCCTCGGCGAGCGCCTTGACCGCCACCGCGTCGAAGTCCTTGTTCTGCTGGTTGTGGATCCGGGTGCCCGCCGCGGTGTAGAACGCGGAGAACGCCTCAGGGCCGTGGTCGGCCTGGACCGCCGCGGCGATGCGGCCGATGCCGCGTGACCGCTCGATGCGCGCCCGGTACCCGTCGTCGATGTCCCGGTCCTTGTTCAGCAGGTAGAGGCTCATCAGCTTGAAGGTCAGGTCGACGTCGCGGAGCTGCGAGACCTCGAGGGCCCAGCGCGACGTGATCCAGGCGAAGGGGCACATGGGGTCGACGTAGACGTCGACGACGGGCTTGGCAGCGTTCTCGGTCACGCCCGCAGACTACGCTCACTGCGTGACCGGGATCCGTTGGGCGAGTCTCGCCACCGTCGTCGGCGGTGGGGTGATCTTTCTGGTGTGCCTTGTCGGAGTTGTACTGGGTCATCCGTGGTCGGCGGTACCCGGTGGCCTCGGCCTCCTGATGGCCGTGCGCGAGGTGCGCTACCTGCACAGACTGCGGTCCGGCAAGATCTCGAGCCCGGAAAACTAGGGCCTTGACCGCCACGTATCGCTCAAGGATTTTTCCCGCAGCCCGAGGGGTACGCGGTAGCCTGCCTGGCATGACCGCCGTCCGTACCCACACGCATGCGCAGGCAGTAGACGTCGCGGTGGACCTGTTCACCCGGCAGGGGTACGAGGGGACCACCGTCGAGGAGATCGCCGACGCCGCAAAGGTCAGCCGGGCCACGTTCTTCCGCCGGTACCGCTCGAAGGAGGACGTGGTCTTCGCCGACCACGAGCTCCTGCTCGAGGAGGTGGTGGTGATGCTCGCCGCCACCCGCCCCGACGCCCGCACCAGCGAGGAGTCCGGGCACGACCTCGGCCGTGCCTGGGACCCGGAGATCGACCCGTACCTCGAGGTGTGCCGCGCGGCACGCATGGTGTTCGACCACCATGTGGGCCAGCGCGAGACGTCGCTCGCCCGGTACGCCCTGCTGCAGCAGGTCCCGGCCCTGCGCGACCGTGAGCTCATCACCACGCACCGCTACGAGCGGGCGTTCACGCACTACCTGCGCGACACGCTGCCGCCGGAGCGGTCGACGTCCACGGCGTCGATCGCGTTCGCGGCGTCCGTCGTCGCCGTGCACAACGCGATACTGCGGCGCTGGCTGCGCACGCCGTCGCTCGAGCTGCGGCCCGAGCTCGAGGAGGCGTTCGCCGATCTGCGGCGGGCCGCCGTCCTCGGCGCCGGCGGCAACGCTCCGGTGGGCGGCGGGGCGCCGTCGGGCCGCCGTGTGGTCGTGACCGTCGTCTCGGGCGGGGCTGGGCCCGACGAGGTGGCTCGCGCGGTCCGGGAAGCGCTCGCGTAGCGAGCTCACCCGGCGTCCGCGGCAGAGACCCTTCCGGCCGGGAATGACGCCGTGGCATCCTGTGTTCCGCAAGCAGCAGTGCAGTAGTTCAAGTGCAGCAGATGCACACGTGCTCCGGGGTCGGTGAAATTCCGAGCCGGCGGTGACAGTCCGCGACCCGGGTCGCTCCTTCGGGAGGGGCTCGGTTGACCTGGTGAAACTCCAGGACCGACGGTTAAAGTCCGGATGGGAGGAAGCACGTGCGGCGCGCGCCGTCACCCTTCGGGGTGCCCTCTCGCGTCGTCGTCGGTGTCCTTGTGGCGCGCCGACCCTCACCCCGGAGTCCCCGTGTGCGGACCTTCGGAGAGGGAAGAGACATGGACTGGTTCCGCGCCGCCTATGACGCGACGTTCCTGGTTGCCGACCAGCAGATCTACTGGCGCGAGGTCATCGGCAACCTGTTCGGGCTGGCGTCGGCGCTCGGCGGCCTGCGCCGCAAGGTCTGGGCCTGGCCCGTCGGCATCGTGGGCAACATCCTGCTCTTCACGGTGTTCATGGGCTCGTGGTTCGGCGACGCGACCCGAGCGGACATGCTGGGCCAGGCCGGCCGCCAGATCATGTTCATCGCCGTCTCGATCTACGGCTGGTACCGCTGGCGCCAGACCCAGCGGATGGGCGGCGTCGGCACGGTCGCCGTGCACCCGCGCTGGGCCTCCTGGCAGGCCCGCGTGGGCCTGGTGACGGGCATGTTCGCCGGCACGCTGCTCCTCACCCCGCTCTTCCGGGCCCTCGGCTCGTACGAGCCGGTCTGGGCGGACGCCTGGATCTTCATGGGCTCCGTGCTCGCGACCTACGGCATGGCCAAGGGCTGGGTCGAGTTCTGGCTGATCTGGGTGGCCGTCGACCTGGTCGGCGTCCCGCTGTTGTTCTCGGCCGGGTACTGGGCGACCGCGCTGATGTACGTGATCTACGGCCTGTTCACGCTGTTCGGGTTCTTCGCGTGGTGGCGGATCAGCCGCCGTGAGACCGCGGAGCCGGACGAGGCGGCGGTCGCCGGCGCGTGAGGGCGTAGCGTCGGGCTCCGTGACCTCACGGGACCGCACGGCCAGGATCGGGATCGTCGGCTCGGGCTTCCGTGCCCGGACCATGCTGCGGGTGCTGCATGCGCTGCCCGACCGCTTCGAGGTGGTCGGCGTGGCCACCCGCAACGCGGCGGACCGCGCGGAGCTGGCGGCCCGCGGCCTTCGCGCCGCGGGCCTGCCCGGGCTCCCGGCACCCGCCTACGCCTCGGTGTCCGAGCTGCTCGCCGGCGGCCGGCCCGACGTCGTCCTCCTGACCCTGCCCGCCGGCGCGGCCCAGCCGGTGATCCGCGACCTCGCCGAAGCGGGCGTCCCCGTCCTGACGGAGACACCCGCTGCGGGCACCGTCGAGGAGCTGACGGCCCTGCAGCGGCTCGTGGACGACGGCGCCTGCGTGCACGTCGCCGAGCAGTACCACCTGGAACCGCTGGTCGGGGCGCAGCTCGCGGTCGCCGGCTCGGGACTGCTGGGCGCCGTGACGGACGCGCACGTCGCCGTGGCACACGACTACCACGGCCTCAGCGTGCTGCGCCGGGCCCTTGGCATCACCTTCGAGGACGCGGTGATCACGGCCCGGCGCGATGCGCGCCGCGTGCTGCCGAGCCCCAGCCGCGCGGGCGACCCCGAGGACCTGGACCTCGTCGACACGGTGCACGCGACCGCGTGGCTGGACTTCGGCGGCCGCCTCGGCACCTACGAGTTCGACGACGTCCAGTACCGCTCCTGGGTCCGCTCCCCCGCGCTGTCGGTGCGTGGTGAGCGCGGCGAGCTGCGCGACGACGTCGTGCGCCGCGTCGGCGCCGACGGGCTCCCCCGGCGTTCCACGCTGGAGCGGGTGGCCGCGGGCGGGGCCGGCAGCCACGAGGGCCTGTTCCTGCGCGGCTACACGCTCGACGGCGGCTGGCTGTACCGCAACGAGTTCCGGCCGGCCCGCCTGCCCGACGACGAGCTGTCGATCGCGCGCATCGTCGCCGACATGGCCGACCACGTGCTGCACGGGGCGCCGTCGCCCTACTCCGTGGCCGAGGCCGCGCAGGACCAGTACCTCCAGCTCGAGGTGCGGTTGGCCGCGGCGTCCGGCGAACGGGTGCGGACCCGGCCGCAGCCATGGACCCACGGCTCGGCCTGCCGCCGCGCCGAGCCCGAACGTGAGACCTAGTATCGTTTGACCTGAGATCCAGTACCGGAGCACCATGGAACCATGACCCAGACCCCAGGAGTGACGGCGCCCGACTACGACGTCTCACAACCGCTCGACATCGACTTCGCCGGTGCCTTCGCCGACGTGACGGAGGAGGAGCGGGCACACCAGCTCGCCGTCCGCCAGTTCGTGCAGGACGAGGTCCTGCCGGTCATCGACGGCTACTGGGAGCGGTACGAGGTCCCGATGGACCTGGTCAAGCGCATGGCCGAGCTGGACTTCCTGCGCGACGGCGTGGACGTGCCCGGCTACCCGAAGATCTCCAAGATGGCCGAGGGCCTGGCCGCGATGGAGATGTCGCGCGGCGACGGCTCGGTCTCCACCATCTGCGGTGTGCAGGGCGGCCTCGCGCTGCGCTCGATAGTGATGCTCGGCTCCGACGAGCAGATCGAGAAGTACGCCGGCCCCATGGCCCGCGGCGAGATCCTCGGCGCCTTCGCGCTGACCGAGCCCACGCACGGCTCGGACTCGGTGGGTCTGGAGACGTCGGCAGTGCCGGAGACGCGGGACGGCGTCGAGGGCTACGTCATCAACGGCGAGAAGAAGTGGATCGGCCTGGGCTCGATCGGTGACATCTCGGTCGTGTGGGCACGTGGCGAGGACGGCCAGGTGCACGGTTACATCGTGCCGCAGGACGCCCCCGGCTACGAGGCGACGACCATCGAGGGCAAGGTCTCGCTGCGCGCCATCCACCAGGCGCACATCGTGCTGAACGACGTGTTCGTCCCGGCCGGGAACCTCCTGCCGAAGGCCCGCACCTTCAAGGACACCGGGCGCGTCCTGTTCGCGACCCGCCTCGGCGTCGCCTGGCAGGCCGTCGGCCAGGCCGTCGCGTGCTACGAGTCGGCGGTGGCCTACTCGAAGCAGCGGACGCAGTTCGGCCGCCCGCTGGCCGCGAGCCAGATGGTGCAGGAGCGCCTGACCAGGATGCTGTCGATCCTCACGCAGATCCAGCTGCTCGTGAAGCAGATGACGCGGCTCGACGAGGCCGGGCTGCTCACGGGCCCGCAGGCCTCGCTCGCCAAGTACACCTGCACGCGGGGCGCCCGCGAGATCGCGGCGATCGCCCGCGACCTGCTCGGGGGCAACGGCATCCTGCTGGAGAACCGCGTGGCGCGGCACTTCACCGACATCGAGGCCCTGCACACCTACGAGGGCACCGAGAGCGTGCAGGCGCTGATCATCGGTCGCGACATCACGGGCACCAGCGCGTTCGCCTGATCGCTCCACCAACGGGCCGGGGGTAGGGGAAACCCCACCCCCGTGCCGTGGGGCGGCAGCATGTCGCGGGGCCGCGCGTCGGCCTAGTGTCATGCACATGACCAGCGATGACGGCCCGACGCCGCCCCAGCCCCGCACCCTCGAGGACCGCGTCGCGCCCGCACTCGTCTCGGCCCCCGCGTTCTTCCGGGCGCCGTACGACGCCGCCACCTGGCGTGCCTTCGCCGCCCTCGCCGTCGGCTGGATCTGGCACCTGACGGGCGGGCTGGTCCTGTGGGTCCTCGTCGCGCTGTCCGCGGGCCTCGTCCCGGCGCTCGGCATCGGGGTGCCGCTCCTCGCCGCAGCCCTGATCGGCGCGCGGTGGTTCGGCGGGGTCGAGCGCGCCCGCCTCGCCACCCAGACGGGGCTCACGATCCCCGCCCCGCCGCCGCTCCAGGTCCCCGCGAGGCGCAGATTCGGGTCGACGCTGTGGGCGCCGGTCCGAGACAACCGCGCGTGGGCCGCCACCCTCTACGCCTTCCTCGCGATGCTGGTCAGCTCCGTGTTCTTCGCGGCCGCCGTCGCGCTGGTCGGCGGGGCCGTCGCCGCGCTCGTGTTCGTGCCGCTCGGCAGGGACAGCGCCCTCGCGAGCTGGTCAGGGCTGCCGTGGCCCGCCGCCGTCGTCGGCGCGCTCTCCGGCGCCGTCCTGCTCGTGTGGGCCGCGGCCGCCGTCGCGCAGTACGGGTCGTACCTCGTCCTGCGCCTCGCGACGTTCCTGCTCGGGCCGTCCGCCGCGGACATCGCCCACGCCCGCGCCGCCGTCGCCGAGCAGGAGACGCGCCGCGCCGAGGCCTCCGCACACACCGCCCGGGAACGGGCGGCGGTCCTCACCGAGTCGCGCACTGCGGTCGTCTCGGCGGCCGACACCGAACGCCGTCGCATCGAACGCGACCTGCACGACGGCGCCCAGCAGCGCCTCGTGGCCCTCGGTGTCGAGCTCGGTGTGGCCCGCCGGCTGGCCGACAAGAATCCTGAGCACGCGGTCGCGGCCCTCGAGCTCGCGCACCGCGAGATCAAGGAGACGCTCGCCGAGCTGCGCGACCTCGTGCGCGGTATCCATCCCGCGGTCCTCTCCGACCGCGGTCTCGACGCCGCGCTCTCCGCCCTCGCGGGACGCAGCCCGGTACCCGTACGCGTCGAGGTCACCGGCGACCTGTCGCCCGCGAGCGCCGCCGCCCAGGCCGCCGCCTACTTCGTGGTCGCCGAGGCCCTGACCAACGTCGCCAAGCACGCCGGGGCGGACTCCGTCCGGGTGGAAGCGGTCCTCGTGCCCGACGACGACCCGGTGCGCCTACGCATCACGGTGCACGACGACGGCCGCGGCGGCGCCGAGCTGTCCCACGGCAGCGGCCTCGAAGGCCTGCGCGGCCGGGTCATGGCCCTCGACGGCACGTTCGAGCTCGACAGCCCGCCCGGTGAGGGCACCCGCCTGACCGTGGAGGTCCCGTGCGCATCGTGATCGCTGAGGACTCCGTCCTCCTCCTGGACGGCCTCACGCGGCTGCTCGCCGCCGAGGGACACACCGTGACGGGGCACGGCACGGCGGACGATCTCGTCCGCGCGCTCTCCATGCCCGACGTCGAGCTGCCGGACCTGATCGTCACGGACGTCCGGATGCCGCCGTCGCACACCGACGAGGGGCTGCGTGCCGCCGTGCACCTGCGGAGCCTGCACCCCGACCTGCCGGTCCTCGTGCTGTCGCAGTACGTGGAGCAGAGCTACGCGACCGAGCTGTTCGCGCGCGGCGCCCGCGGCCTGGGCTACGTGCTCAAGGACCGCGTCGCCGACGTCGACGAGTTCCTCGACGCGGTGGCCCGGGTCTCCGGGGGTGGCACCGTCGTCGACCCCGAGGTGGTCACCCAGATCATCGCGCGCCATCCCGGCTCCGACCTCGACGTCCTGACCCGGCGCGAGCGCGAGGTGCTCGCGCTCATGGCCGAGGGGCGTTCCAACGCCGCCATCGCGGACCGCCTCGTCGTGGGGCTCGCCGCGGTGGAGAAGCACGTCACCAACATCCTGAACAAGCTCGGCCTCCCGCCGGCCGCCGACGACCACCGCCGTGTGCTCGCCGTGCTGCGCTGGCTCGACCAGAACGGATCCCGCTCATGAACCAGCCATATCCCCAGGACACCCCGGTCCCCGTCGACGCACCGGAGCCGCCGCAGCGCAGCGCCACCGGCCGTGTCCTGGCAGCCGCCGGCATCGCTCTCGCCGTCGTGGCGATCGTCCTCGGCGCACTGTTCCTGACCGACCTGACGATGTCGGAGACCCGCACCACCCACGAGTCCTACGACGCCGTGGACACCGTCGAGCTCGTGGCCGACGGCGACGTGACGGTCACCGCGGCCGAGGGCGACATCGAGGTCGACGTCATAGCGCACAGCGGCCTGCGGGAGCCCACGTACTCGTTCGACGAGTCCGCGAGCCGCCTCGAGCTGACGCACCGGTGCGGATGGTTCATCGCCCTGCCGCGGTGTTCGGGCGAGCTCGACGTCGCACTGCCGGCCGGCACCGAGGTCGTGATCCGCACGGAGAACGGCGACATCGTGGCGACCGGCCTCGCCGGCGACCTGTCCGTGGACACGAGCAACGGCGACGTCGAGACCTCCGGACTCACCGGCCCGCTGGACGCCCGCTCCAGCAACGGCGACATCGACGTCAGCGACTCCCGGGCCGACGTGGACGCCTGGACGTCGAACGGCGAGATCTCGATCGCCGACGTCGACGGCGCGGTCACCGCCGACAGCAGCAACGGCGAGATCACCATCGACTCGGTGACCGGCGACGCCTCGGCGGACACCAGCAACGGTTCCGTGGAGATCTCCGGGGTCGACGGCGACATCTCCGCCGTGTCCAGCAACGGCGAGGTCACGGTCGTCGGCGGCGGAGAGCCCGTGGCCCTCACGATCGACACGTCGAACGGCGACCAGATCATCGAGGGAGCCACCGACCCGAACGCCGAGCGCACGGTCGAGATCCGCAGCTCCAACGGCGACGTGGCCTACCTCGACAGGTAGACCCGGGCAGGTCCGCCATCCAGCACGTGCAAGGATGTGGCCGTGCCGAGTGCGTCAGACATTTCGCCAACGCCCCAGCCAGCCCCCAAGGCCGTGGGCAAGGACATCCTGCGGTCCGCCAACCATGTGCTCACCTCGTGGCCGGCCCTGTGGATCGGGTTCGTGCTGGCCCACGCCTGGATCATCCTGCAGGCGTGGGTCTTCGAACCGCAGATCCTCGGCGACGTGGGCCTGTACGAGTGGTGGGTCCGCAACGGCATGAACACCGGGTCGTGGCCGGTCTTCGACTACGACTGGGTCTATCCGCTCGGCGCGCTCGCGCCCATGGTGATACCCGCGCTGTTCACCGACTCCACGCACGACTACGACTGGGTGTGGATGGGCCTCGTCACCGTCGCGAACGCCGGTGCGGTGCTGGTGCTCGGCCGGGCCCGCCCGCGCGGACGGGTCGCCGTCTGGTTCTGGCTCGCCTTCCTCATGGCGCTCGGGCCCATCTGGATCGGCCGGCTCGACGGCCTGCTCGCGCCGATCATCCTCGTGGCGCTGCTCGTCGCGGCCCAGCGTCCGGCGCTTGCCATGGCACTGGCCACCATCGGCGCCTGGATCAAGATCGCCCCGGGTGCGGTGGCCCTCGCGCTGGCCGCGACGGCGTCGGGCGCCAAGGGGTTTCTCCGGAACGTGGTGCTGCCGGGCGCAGCGGTGTGCGCGGTGGTCGTGGGTGTCGCCGTCGCGGGCGGCGCACAGGACAACGTCCTCGACGTGTTCGGGGAGCAGGGCGACCGCCAGCTGCAGGTCGAGGCGGTCGGCGCGACGCCGTTCACCGTGGCACGGCTCTGGGACCCCTCGATCCGGGTCGAGTACGACAACGTCATCTACACGTACGAGGTGCAGGGCGCCCAGGCCGACGCCGTCGCCCAGGCCCTCGATGTCGCGCTCCCCGTCGCCGCGCTGCTGATCGCTGCCCTCGTCTGGTGGGCGGCACGACGCCGGCCCGACCGCGTCGGCGACGTCCTGCTGATCGGCGCCACCGCGGAGCTGCTGGCCCTCATCGTCTTCAACAAGGTGGGTTCGCCGCAGTTCATCGCGTGGATCGGGCCGCCCATCGCCGCGGCGATCGCGCTCGGGACCCGCAGCCAGGGCACCCGCCGCACCTGGTTCCTGCCCGCGCTCGGCACCATCGTGGTCGCCCGGCTCACCATGGAGATCTACCCGCTCCAGTACGGCGAGTTCCTGGGCGGGTTCCCGCTGGCCACGACCATCGGAGCCCTGCGCAACGTGCTTCTCGTGGCGCTGATGACCGGGGCGATCATCCGGCTGGTTCAGGTCGCCTGGTCGCGTCGGGCGGTCTCCAGAACGAGCTGAGGGGCCTTCGAGGAGGTTCGTCGTGCCAGTTGCATGATGGCTCGGTTACGGTCGAGAACGTGACATCGTGTGTAGCGGTTACCGTCTCGACGCCACCCGTTCCTCGGCTCGCCGCACTAAAGACTCCGTCCGGACATCGACGACCGGCAGGTTCGTAACGTGCGAGTAGCCATCGTTGCGGAGAGTTTTCTCCCGCAGGTCAACGGGGTCACGAATTCCGTCCTGCGGGTTCTCGAGCACCTGCACGAGCGGGGGGACCAGGCAATGGTCCTCGCGCCCGATGCCGACGCCTCGATCGGTCATGTCCCTCCCTTCGTCAGCGGCGCCCCGGTCGTCGAGCTCGGCTCCATCGGCTTCCCCGGGTACCCGGACGTGCGGCTCGTCGTCGGCAAGAAGTGGCGCACCGAGCGCACGCTGGCGACGTTCGCGCCCGACGTCGTCCACCTCGCGTCGCCCTTCATCCTCGGGTGGCGCGGCATCCTGGCCGCCGAGCGCCTGCGGCTGCCGAGCGTCGCCGTCTACCAGACCGAGGTGCCCGGCTATGCGGCGCGCTACGGGCTGGGCGGTTTCGAGCCGCTGCTGTGGAAGCGGGTGAAGGACATCCATGACCGCGCGACGATGACGCTCGCGCCGTCCACGGCGACCATGCGGCAGCTCGAGGACCACGGCATCCCCAACCTGCGGCTCTGGGGCCGCGGGGTCGACACGGAGGTGTTCCACCCGCGGTTCCGGGACGAGGCCTGGCGCCGCAAGGTCGGTGCCGGCCGCGAGATCCTCGTGGGCTACGTGGGCAGGCTCGCCGCGGAGAAGCAGGTCGAGGCGCTGCGTGTGGTGCAGAACCTGCCTGGCGTACGGCTGGTGATCGTCGGAGACGGGCCCGAGCGGGAGCACCTGCAGCAGGTTCTCCCCGAGGCCCACTTCACGGGTCTGCTGCGCGGGGCCGAGCTGTCGCGGGCGATGGCCGGCCTCGACGTGTTCGTGCACCCGGGCGAGCTCGAGACGTTCGGCCAGACGCTGCAGGAGGCCCACGCCAGCGGGGTCCCGGTGGTGGCACCCGCCGCGGGCGGCCCGCTGGACATCGTGCGGCACTCCCACGACGGCTGGCTGTACCCTCCAGGTGACCACGAGGCGCTCCGTGCCCGCGTCGTCGACCTGGTGGGCGACGAACGCAAGCGGCGCGCCTTCGGCACGTCGGCCCGCGAACGCGCCGAGGGCCGCACGTGGCACGACATCTGCTCCGAGCTCATGGGGCACTACGACGACGCGGTCCGGGTCCACGCGAGAGCCGGCTCAGCGGAGGTTTGACTTGCGAATCGTCCACGTCGCGAACTTCTACAGCCCCCGGTCCGGGGGCATCCGGACCGCTATGCACGCCATGGCCGGGCAGTACCTGTCCCGGGGGCACGAACCCGTGCTCGTCGTGCCGGGCAAGCGGGACGGGGTATCGCTCGTGGACGGCGTCCGGGTGGTCACCCTCGCCGCGCCGCGCGTGCCGTTCTCCGGCGGCTACCGCGCGGTCGTGCAGCCGGGCAAGATGCGGGGCCTGCTCGAGACCCTCGCGCCCGACCGGCTCGAGGTGAGCGACCGCACCACTCTCGCGGGGCTGGGCGACTGGGCCCGCGAGGCCGGTGTCCCGTCGCTGATGATGCTGCACGAGCGCGTCGACGGGGTGCTGCGCTCCTGGATCCCCGGTGCCGCGGCGGGCGGTGCGGCGGCCACGTTCGGTGCGGCCACGGCGCCGGTCCTGGCCGACCGGTACAACCTCGCCACGCTCACCCGGTTCGACCGGCTGGTGGCCACCACCCAGTTCGCGGCCGGCGAGGTGGAACGTCTGGCGGACCGCAACCGGTCCGCCGTGCTCCCGCCGCTCTACCGGGTGCCCCTCGGCGTCGACCTGGAGCGGTTCCGGCCCGACCGGTACTCCGACGAGGCCCGCGCGCTGTACGCACCGCCCGGCACCGCGCTCATCGTGCTCGCGAGCCGCCAGTCCGCGGAGAAACGCCCGGACCTCGCGATCGACGCCGCCGCGCAGCTCGTGCGGGACGGCCGGCCCGTGCGGCTCGTCGTCGCGGGCGCCGGGCCGCTCCTGCCGAAGATGCGACGCCGGGCCGAGGCTGCCGGGCTGCCGCACCGCTTCCTGTCGTTCGTCCCGGACCGCGACCGGCTCGCAACGCTGCTGACCTGCGCCGACGCCGTCATCGCCCCCGGGCCGATCGAGACCTTCGGGCTCGCGGCGCTCGAGGCGCTGGCGTCCGGGACGCCGGTCGTCTGCAGCTCGTCGAGCGCCCTGCCCGAGGTGGTCGGTACTGCCGGTGCCGCCGCACCGCCCGACGCCGCCGCGCTCGCCCTCGCGCTGCACGAGGTGCTGGACCGCGACGTGGACGGACGGCGCAAGGCCGCCCGAGCGCGCGCGGAGCTGTTCCCGTGGAGCGCCACCGGCGACGCGATGCTCGAGCTGCACTCCCGCAGGGCCTTCGACCTGGAACCGGACCCCGTGGGGCAGCGGTGAGATGACGCCGCCGGCGGGACGTGAGCGCGGCTTCCGACTCGCCGCCCTCGGCGACTCGATCACCGTGGGCGTCGGCGACACGGTCGGCGCCGACGCCGTCCACGGCCCCGGCTGGGCAGCACATCTCGCCACCGTGCTCGGCGCGGAGACGTTCGCCAACCTCGCCACCGAGGGCGCGCGCTCGCGCGACGTCGCCGGCACGCAGCTCGCCGCCGCCCTGGCGCTCCGGCCGCACCTCGCCACCGTGCTGGTGGGCGGCAACGACGTGCTCCGCAGCGACTTCGACGCCCGCCACACGCTCGCGGACCTGCACCGGTCCGTCGGCGAGCTGTGCCGCGCCGGTACCGACGTCGTGCTCGTGCTGCTGCCGGCCATCGGCCTGTTCGAGCTGGGCCCGCGGCTCGTGCGACGTGTGATGCGGCGCCGGGTGGCGTCGATCAACGCGGCGGTGGAGGAGGTGGCGGGCTCAGCGCCCGGGCGGGTGGTCGTCGTGGACGCCGCGCGGGCGATCGAACCGGCCGGGTCCAGGGCGTGGCACATCGACCGCGTCCACCCGTCGCCGCTGGGCCACCGGGCCCTGGCCCTGGCAGCTGCGGCCGCCCTGTCCGCCAGTCCCGGCACCGTGGATGAGAACGGGGTTGTGCACGCGACGTCGTCCGTCACGAACACAACCCCGTTCTCGGCCGCCGAGGCCCGCGGGCGGCTGCCTGAGGCGCCCGAGCCGCCGTCGGTGTGGGAGCGGCTGGTCTGGCTTGTTCAGGCCGGACTGCCCTGGTGCGTGCGCAGAGGGCGGGACTTTCTGCCCGGGCTGCTGCGTGCCGTCGTGCACGACGTCAAGCCGCGGATGACCCGCCGGACCCGTCCTGCGGCCGCATCGCGTCGATGATCCGGGTCCAGTTGTCGCCCCCGTGGCCGTTCTCGCGGACCCAGGTGTAGTGCGCCTGGACCGCCGCGGGCAGGGCCGTGTCGACGCCGACGGCCTCGCTCGCGGCGACCACGTGGTCCGCCGTCGCGCCCATCATGGTGGCAGTGCTCAGGTCCCCGGGGTGCTGGCCGGCGTCGATCTGGGCGCCGGGACTCCCGCCGACCGCGAGCATCTCCCCCACGCCGACCAGCGTGAGCATCAGCTCCTCCAGCGCTGCCGTGGCGGTGACCCCGCCGGACTCCAGCAGCGCCGTGGCGTGCATGAGCGACGCGAGAGACGTCAGGAACACGTCGAGGTTGGCCAGGTACATGAGCTGCGCCAGCCCCAGGTCCTCGCCGAGATAGCGCGGCCTGCCGATCGTCGCGAGCGTCTCCCAGTTGGCCTCCATCAGGTCGCTCGGGCCGCTGTAGTAGACGTACGCCGCCTCGGTGCCGACCATCGGTGCCGGCGTCATGACGCCGCCGGTCAGGAAGCGGGCGCCGTGCTTCTCGGCCCAGGCGGCACCCTCGCGGGTGCGGTCCGGCGAGTCCGAGCTGAGATTCACGAGCGTGCGGCCCGCGAGCCCCTCCGCCATAGGACCCAGGATGTCGTGCATCGCCTGGTAGTCGGTAAGGCTCAGGATGACGAGCTTGCTCGCCGCGAGGGCGTCGGCGGGTGTGGCGGCAAGGGTGGCGCCGGCCGCGACGACGTCGGCGGCCCGGCTCGGGGTCCGGTTCCAGACGGTGACCGGGTGCCCCGCGCGCAGCAGGGCGTGGACCATCGCCTGACCCATCGGGCCGAGGCCGATCAGGGTGACAGGTGCGTTCATCGTGCGTCCTCCGTGCTGTCGGCCCGAAGGCTCTCGTAGATTCTCGCGAAGCCCTCGGCTCCGTGGCCTGCTGCGATCTGCTTGCCTATCAGCTCCTGCACCGCGGCGATGGGCACGGGCTGCACGCCCTGCTCCTCGCTCGCCCGCACGATGTGGCTGAGGTCGGAGAAGTCCAGGCTCTGCTGTCCCGGGACCGTGTAGTCGCCGCCGTCGATCACCGACGCGAAGTGCGCGAACGAGTCGGTCATCGCGCTGAGGAACGGCGTGGCACGGCCCGCGAACTCGGTGGCGCTCATCCCTGCGGAACCAGCCATCGCGGCGCCGTGCAGGAATCCGGCGAACATCGAGTACATGCCCGAGAGCATCGCCAGGTCGAACAGGGAGGCCAGGCCGCTGTCGGCGCCGTCGTAGGTGCTGTCGGCCCAGCGGTCGAGCACCGGACGGGCATCGTCGAACACCTCGCGGAGACCGCTGTACAGGATCGCCGCCCCTGGGCCGCCGATCATGGGTGGTGTCGCCATGATCGCGCCGTCGAGGTAGCGGACGCCGTGGCCGGCTGCCCAGGTGGCGAGCTCACGCGCCTCGTTCGGCGTGGTCGTCGTGAGGTTCACCAGTGCGCTGCCCCGCATCTGCTCGATGACGGGGTCGAGGGTCTCGTGCACGGACGCGTGATCGAACAGGACGGCTACGACCAGGGGCTGCGCCGTCACTGCCGCGCCGATCGTCGGCGCCGCCGTGGCTCCCCGGGTGCTGAGCGCGGCTGCCCGCTCGGGCGTCCGGTTCCAGACCGTCGTGTCGTGGCCCGCGTCGAGCAGGGTGGCCGCGAGGGCGCTGCCCATCGCGCCCAGTCCGAGCACCGTGACGCCGGCGGGTTCGGGGTGACTCATCAAGATCTCCTCCGTAGTGGGTACGTGACTATGCTCGGCGTCGAACGTACGATCACGGAAGTACCCACTAATTACTGGGGTACTTACCTATTGGGAAGTACCCTTGAGTATCTGGAGCAGTGCGATGACGAAGTCACCCCGGAGCGGCCCTTACATCTGCGGCATCGACGCCGCGCTCGACGTCGTCAGCGGCAAGTGGAAGGGCCTGATCCTCTGGGAGCTCGACGAGCACGGCGTGCGCCGGTTCGCCGAGCTGCGGCGCGGCCTGCCCGGCGTCAGCGAGAAGATGCTCACCCAGCACCTGCGCGAGATGGAAGCCGACGGGCTGGTCGACCGCCAGGTGTACGCCGAGGTCCCCCCGCGCGTGGAGTACTCCCTGACGGAGCACGGCAGGGCGCTCAACGCAGCCCTGGCGCCGCTCGGCGTCTGGGGTATCGAGCGGATCCGACGGGAGCGGTCGGACCTGGTCGAGCACCGCGACGCTGCGGCGCTGCCGCGGCCGTGACCTACGGGGTTCCGGCCAGCGGCAGCAGCCCGCGCTCGGTGAACACCTTCCGCGCGACGCCGACGGCGTTCAGCGCACGCGGGAAACCGCAGTACACGGAGCTGTGCAGGAAGACCTCGATGATCTGCTCCGGGGTGAGCCCGACGTTGAGCGACGCGCCGACGTGCACCTCGAGCTGCGCCTCGCTGCCGCCGAGGGCGGTGAGGATCCCGAGGGTCACCAGCTGCCGCTGCTTGGGCTTCAGCCCGGGCCGGGCGTAGATGTCCCCGTAACCCCACGCGACGATCTGGTGCCCGAGCTCGGGGGCGATGTCCGCCAGGGAGTCGATGACGTTGTGACCGGGGTCGTCATGGACGGAGTCGAGGACCTTCTTGCCGGACGCGAATCGTTCCGCACGTACCGCATCGTTCTCGGTCATCGTCCTTCTCTCTCTGAGCTGCCGGCACGGGTGACGTGGGCTCGATTGTTGATGCAGGAGCATGCGCTGGTGGGCGCGGCCCCAGTCCAGCCCATGACCAGGCCGTAGCGCAAGATGTCTGCGCAGGTCAACGGGGCTTTCTTTCACCCGCTCACGTGCGGGCGACGTCGGGCCCGAGCTGTTGCTGTCCCGAGGCGTGACAGTCGACCTACGCTTGCCGTGTGACCGCATACGTACCCTTTGCTCCGCTACCTCTCGATCAGGAGGACGTCCGGTACGAGCACGGTCCTGACTCGGCACGCAGGCCCGGCGTGCCGCACGGCTTCACCGTCGAGCTGGTCTGGGAGAGCGCGGCGTACCCCGGGACCACGCGGAAGGTCTGGATCCACGTGCCCGCGGCCTACAACCCGGCCGAGCCCGCCGGGATCGCCGTCTTCCAGGACGGCTGGTGGTACCTCGACCCCGACGGCGAGGTCCGGGGCGGGATAGTCCTGGACAACCTCGTGCACAGCGGCGACATCCCCGTGACGATCGGCGTGTTCGTCGACCCGGGGGTCTTCGCGGACATCGAGGATCCCGACCGGCGCAAGAACCGCGACGCCGAGTACGACGCCTTCAACGGCTGGTACGGCGCCTTCCTCCTCGAGGAGATCGTCCCGGAGGTCCGACGGCGGTTCGCGATCACCGACGACCCGGAACGCTGGAGCATCGTGGGCGGCAGCAGCGGCGGGAACTGCGCCCTGACCGTGGCCTGGCACTACCCGGACCGGTTTCGCCGGGTCGCCGGCTTCCTGTCCAGCTTCACTCAGCTGCCGGGCGGCAACAACTATCCGGCGCTGATCCACCTGATGCCCCGCAAGCCCCTGCGGATCTTCATGCAGGCCGGGCACCGGGACCTGCGCTGGAACCAGCCCGACAACAACTGGCTCGCGGAGAACCTGCGGGTCGCCGCGGCCCTCGCCGAGGCCGACTACGACTTCCGGCTCGTGCTCGGCGACGGTGGGCACCATCCCAATCACACGGGGGTCCTGATGCCGGACGCGCTGCGGTGGCTGGGGCGCCCGGTTGCGGCTGCTCGTTAGAAGCGGACGGTCACCAGCGTCTTGTCGTCGTGGCTTCGATCGCGGCCAGCGGCGTCCGTTCAGGTCGGAGGCTTCCTGTGAATACAACAGCTGAGCGATTTCACCCCATCCAGTCTCGCGCCCCTATTGTCCGTAATGTTCGCTCTGCGTAAGTTGCTTGCGTCAACAGTGTCAGAGCATTGGGAGAGCGAGGAGAACCTCACGCGCAAGCAAAGTTCGCTACTGGGCGTCCGCCGTGGCTGCTGGACTGGTGGCCGCGTCGGCCTCGGTCTTCGGGTTGCCTGCGGTCGCCGCTGATGACGGTGACAGCACGTCCATCACGCCCGTTGACGATTCCTGGGTCGTCTCGTCTGGTGATGGGTGGCAAGTCTCGAGCGAGCCTTTGGCCGTCGGATCATCGTCGAGAGCCGCAACGTCGCCGGACGAGGCGGACTGTACGACGGTGTCGAAGGAAGGCATCTGGAGCTGCATCGAGATCGGCGACGCCAGCGAGGCCCCAGCAGCGGCACGGACCTCTCCGGGAGCGGCCCCTACCTTCCCCATCCCTGAGTGGTGCCTGGAGCACGGGGCTGATGGCGTCACCTACGTGACGCGGAGTGTCGGCTGCCGGATCGTTCCCATCGACTACACGGTGTACGAGCGCCGTGACGGTGTGCCCGTGGTCGTGGGGTACGCCCAGCTGATCGCCTACCAGTACATTGGCACGGCTGCCGATACTCCGTACTGGGCGCACGAGCTCACCGTGAGCCCGGCGATCATGACGGGGCTGGCTGCCGAAGGCCTGCACGTCGCGGGACTGCCGACCTGCTTGACCAGCCCCGGCAACTGTGCGTTGTACGACTACTCGTTCCCGGTCTCGGTGCTGGAGACCGTCGGGTCGGAGGAGTCCGGACTGGCCGAGTGGGAGTGGCCCGTCGTCGCCGGTGGACAGGGTACGAGCAACACGAGCTGGAGTCTGCAGGTCAACCTGATCGCGGACTCGGAGTGGGCAACCGCAGAGATCAGCAACGCAGCTGAAGTCCGATGCGACAACGAGCTCGGTGACCGCGGGCCGGGTTGTGTGATCCCCTTCGCCACGCCCACCATGACATGGGATGCCTCGGTGTTTCCGGAGTACGCATCGCACGTACCCGCCGCGGTGAACAGTGGACTCCCCGGAGCGAATCTCGGTGCCAGCTCCGTTCCGCTGCACCGACTGACCGATCCACCTCTGCGAGATGCCAACAGAAACAAGGCATGCCCTCAGTCACTGCCGAGGTCAACTGGAAAGTCCTGCGACGAGTATCCGTTCGCTTCCACCTACGAGGGAGCATCAACTGGAGGCGGCACAGGGCGCACTTTCAACTGGTGCAGCATCACGACCCTGCCCACCGGGATCACCGGGCCCACCGGTTACAGTGCGTGCATGATCGATGAGGTTCAGAACTCGGGAGCGGGCAACCTCCTGAACTCCCAGCTCTACTCGCCTCAGCGGGTGCTGGACGGCGACGCGTTCTGGATCAACTTCTTCCTGTGACGGCGAGGTGGCAGCCATGAGATACCTGACGCGCGTCGAAGAATCGTGCCTCAACGTGCACGGCACCTCATGGCTGCCACCGCATGTCCCAGGCCTGATCAAACACCTGGTGCTGGACGTGCCCGCACCTCCTGAGAGCACCTCTGACATTTCCCGCCTCATTGGACCGGGCCGCCGGTACCAACCGCGGCGACCAGCGGCCGTTGACCGCCTGCCCGTCCTGGACCGGGCGCCCCTGATCCGTGCGGGCATCTCGATGGGCCCCGTCTCGGTGGAGGTGCGCGAGTACGAGGCAGAGCCCCGTCGAGAGCCGTCCGGCTGGGAGGACGTAGCCGAGTTCAGCGTGCTGGTGCGGGACAAGCCGGCATATATCGGTGGGTTTAACCAGGACTTCAGAACGACTCCCAACATTGGCACTGCGGGTCCCGGCTGGTATCGGCTACGCGTACATGCACGGGGGAGGGCAACAGCGCCCGATCTTGTCGTGACCGAGCCAACCGAGGACTACCTCGTCCAGGTTTGGCGTGCGGATCACGCCGAGCCGCTAGCGCTTACCGAGTCCGTCACCCAACTGTGAGGCTGCGGCTACTTCGACGTCATCCACGGTGTCCGACGTCGTATCCGTCGCCGGCCGCCAAGCGCGTTCGGTAGACGGCACGCTCGGGTGCGCCAACTGCGTCGGCGAAGGGCGTCGGATGGCGGCGTGCCGGACGGCGGAATGGTCTGGCGGCTGACTCAGCCCAGCGCGGCGGCGAGGTAGTCCTGCACGACCGGCGCGAAGCCGCGCGGCACGTAGCTGCTGAGCTCTGCGGGCGCGGCCCACGCGATGTCCTGAACCTCGTCGGTGTCGGCGACGTGGGCCGTACCCTCCTGCACGCGACAGACCACGTAGCCGATGAGCCGGCCGGTTTCCGGGTGCACGCGCTCCCCCAGCGTCGTGACAGCCGCGACCACGAGACCCGCCTCCTCCGCCGTCTCGCGCACCGCCGCCTCGGCGAAGGCCTCACCAGGTTCGACGGCGCCGGCCGGGAGCTGCCACGACAGGGAGCCTTCCGAGACCCGCCGCTGGACCAGGAGGAGGCGACCGTCCTGGACGATGACCGCTGCGGCGATCGCGAGTCTCCCGTCTGCGGTGGCCTCGGGCATGTGCGCGCTAGGCGTCGAAGTCGTAGCGCAGCACGTAGGCACCCGCGTCCATCACCATGACGTTGACCTCGACAGGGTCGCCCGACTCCGTGACAGCAGTACGAGTCACGACGAACACAGGAGTTCCGGCGGGCATCGCGAGCTCTTCGCTCTCTGCCTTGGTGGGCATCCGGCCGACGATGTCCTCGCGGAAGTGAGCCGGCGCGTGGCCGAGGTCAGCCAGCCGTGCGTAGATACCGCCGGCACCTGTGTCCTCCGCCAGGATCTGACTACCGGCGACCAGCGCCGCCGGCAGATATGACGTGGCAACGATGACGGGCTTGTCGTCCAGGAGGTAACGCCGTCGACGGGTGGCAACCTTGTCGTCGCTGTCGAGGATGGCGGCGATGTCGTCGGGAGCATCGACCTCCGCGACGATCTCGAAATGATCGACAGTCGGGCGACGGCCGCGCGTCTCGTCATCCCAGACGCTGCGCCCAGCCTTCCACTTCCGCGCGCTGACACGGCTGATGCCGTTGCGCACGATCGGATCGAAAGAGCGCACGAAGACTCCGACCCCACGACGCGTCGTCGTCAGGCCCTCGGCCTGCAACATCCCGAGCGCGCTGCGCACCGTCAGCCGAGCAGCGCCGTAGTCCTTGATCAGTGCGTTCTCACCGGGCAGCTGATCGCCCGGCCGGTACTCCCCGCGCTCGATGGCGTCGCGAAGTTCGGCCGCAATCGTCTCGGCCACCCCCTGCTTCGCATCTTTAGACATGGCTCAAGCCTATGCGGCCCTCGCGGAAGCGAGTCACCCACGGCCGGGGTCCTCCAGGCGACTTCTTTGTAGATGCGGTTGACATCTTAAAGAAGCGATTCACAGTGGAGGTAGTCACATCTTTAAAGATGCGCCGCACGCCGGTCGACGCCGCTGAGCGAAGGAGCCATTCATGGCCGCAACGAAGAGGGTGCTGTGATGCCGGAGTATCGAGTCGAAGCTCTGGACGTGAGCCGCAAGTACTTGTTCGAGGCGACCTGGAGCCTGTCCCGCGCAGGACAGCGCCTGACCGAACACGGCTCGGAAGAGGACGGCACAGCCGAGGCCGGCCGGGAATCGTGGCGCCTGTCGCGGCAGGTCGAGGCACTGAAGACGGTCGTGCGTCAGGCGCACGATGCGGCAACCGCACCTACTCACCGAGCTGGGAGAAGCTCGGATCAAATGGGTCGAGATCTTCCGGGACCGCCTAGTCATGCACCCTGCGCGGCGGTCAGAAGGAGAGGCAATCGCCAACCAGCTGGGAATCCATGTCGCGACGGACCACCCGGCCACGCGGCCAGGATTCACGCTGTGGACCGGCAGCTGGAAGGGCATCGACATGTACATCTACGGAGAACTGCGCGAAGCCGTGCCGCAGGTTCGGCCGTGGTGAGCGCGCCCTCGGCGTCCGGCCACCCGTAGTCGTCGCCAGGGCTGATGACGTTGACCTCATCCTGCGCCTCGTCGCCGAACCCGGAGCTCGGCAGCCTCAGGGACAAGATCCTGCGCGCGCTGCCCGACGGCGGGATCCCGGCCGGCAGTCCTGAGGACGCCCCGGCTGAGGACATGGCGAAGGCCGGTCCGCGCGGGACCGGCCTTGGCCGTGCTCAAGCGAGGAGCAGGAGGACGGCGACGACGACCATGACCGCCGCGGTGGCGAAGTGGACACCGTAAGCGGCCGCGCGAGGCCCCTTGGAGCGCAGGACGATCAGGCCGTCGAAGACGGGCATCACCGTGGCGGCGAGCATGACCCAGCCGGCGAGCGAGGTGGTACCGAGGGCGATCACGACCAGGAGCATGAGTCCGGCGCCGACGTCGCGGCCACCTTTCACCGTGAGCCAGCTGTCGAGGACCGGGTCCGGGGCAGTGCCCGGGATGCCGAAGGTCGCGAAGAACTGGGGCCTGAGCATGCCGGTGGCACCCATGGCGAGGACGGCGAGCCCGATGAGCGCGGCGAGGGCGGTGGCGATGATGGCAAGCATGGGGTGGTTCCTCTCAAAAGGCGCGTTACGAAATCTAGCGTTGCTAGGTCCGCGCTCAACGATAGGCCATCAGTGATCAGAAAACTAGCGGTGCTAGAATATTGGAGTGACTGCTACTGAACGCCGTGAACGGCAACGCGCCGAGCGCCACCAGCTGATCATCACTGCAGCCCGCGAACTCGCCGAGGCCGAAGGCTGGGAGACCGTGACCACCCGCAGGCTCGCCGACAAGGTCGAGTACAGCCAACCGGTGCTCTACAGCCACTTCGCGAACATGGAGGCCATCCGCGACGCCGTCGCCATCGAGGGCATCGGCGAGATGGCCGAGCTCCTTCGGGAGGCACGCCTCGCCGCCCCCGAGCACGAGTCCATACGCGCGGTCTGCACCGCGTACCTGGAGTTCGCTGCCGCGCACCCGGCCGCGTATCAGGCCATGTTCTCCTTGCCCACCAACGTGAAATGGGCCAGCGCCGAGACTCCGGCCCCGTTGCGTGCCGCGTTCAACGAGATCGTGAGCGCGTTCGGCCCGATCAACGACAGGAACACGGCCCTCGCCGAACTGATCTGGGGTTCGCTCCACGGCATGGCGGTGCTGCTGCGCAGCGGCCGGATCCCGCAGTCCGCGCAGGAGCAGCGCCTCGACCTGCTCGTCACACTCTTCGCCAACGCCCCCGCGTAGGGACGTGCCGGGGAGTATTGACCGCGTGACCCTGACGATCCGACCCCGCCGCGAGGAAGACCTGCCGAGTCTCGCCAGCACCCTTGTGCGTGTGCATGCCGTTGACGGATACCCGGTCGAAGGCGTGGCCGATCCCGAGGCCTGGCTACGCCACCCCCACGAGATACAGAGCTGGACCGCCGCAGATGACGACGGACCCATCGGGCAGGTCACTCTCACCCGTGCCCAGCCCGAGGACGATGTCGCGGTGGCCTGGCACAAGTACACCGGCGGGGATATAGAGCGACTGGCCATCGCAGCAAGACTCTTCGTCGATCGCGACCACCGAGGCAGCGGTGCCGGGCACCTCCTGATGGAGACCGCGCGGGATTTCGCGCGGTCTCACGGGCTCGCGATCGCGCTCGACGTCGTGCTCAAGGATCGCGCCGCGATCAGGCTGTACGAACGGCTCGGAGCAGAGCGGATCAGCGACGTCATTCACTGGTACGGCGACGGCCTGACGGCCGCCGGCGTCGTCTACGTGATCTGAGGTCAGGCGGCCAGCGGCGCAACCGTCAGGGTCCCCGCATCGGCGTCGAGCTCGCACTCGACCCCGAGCGGGACAGACACCGGATTCTCGAGGTGCCCGAGCGGCAGCCCGGCCAAGACAGGCACGCCGAGCGAGCCGAGCCGGTCGCGAAGGACGTCCAGGACCGTCCACTCACGATCCTCGTAGTCCTCGAATCCCTCCAGGGCGCCCACCGCAACACCTGTGATCCCGTCGAGAGCGCCCGACATCAGCAGCTGCGTGAGCGCCCGGTCGACCATCCCGAGACCTACTTCCCGGTGCGTTTCCAGCAACAGGACATGGCCCGCGAGGTCGTTGTCGACGACGCCGACACCGCGGGCCAGCATCTCGAGATTGCCGCCGAACAACGCCCCGGAAGCCGTGCCGCCAGTGGTGAGCTCGGCACCGAACCGGCCGCTGTCGCTCCGCACCGGGTCGGCGCGCTCGCCGATCAGCAGCCGCCGGACGGTCCCCGCACGAGCCCCGGCGACGGCGCCATGGACCGACGGAACGCCCGCCAGGTGCCACACCTGGTGCAGCGCGGTGATGTCGCTGAAGCCGATGACGGGCTTCGGGTCCGCGCGCAGGGCGTCCGTGTCGACGTCGGCGAGCAGCCGGAAGCTGCCGCACCCGCCGCGCAGGCACACGATGGCCCTGACCTCCGGGTCACGGAGCGCGGCGTTGAGATCTGCAGCGCGCTCACGATCACCGCCGGCCAGGTACCCGAGCCGGTCCGTGGCGTGATGCCCGACGCGTGCCCTGAACCCCCATGACTCGACGGTAGCGACGCTCTGAGCCACCCACGGCTCGTCGCTCCAGCTGGCTGGCGAGACGAGCGCGATCACGTCGTCGGGCTCGAGCCTCCGCGGTCGAGGCACCGTGGACCGAGGCTGAGCGAGTCGCGACATGCGCGGGACCCTACCGGGCCGACGGCGGCGTCAGGCCGCTAACCTGCCGGCGTGCCCCGACCCGATGCGTTGTCCACAGGCCCTGTGGATCTCATAACCCTCCGCGAAGCGCTGGAGGCGTCGTGGAGTGCGAAGACGTCGTACGGCGGGGTGTGGGAGGAGGGCAATCCCGCGCTCGGCCAGTGCTATCCGACGTCGCGCGTGGTGCAGCACTTCCTGCCCACGAGCGAGATCGTCAAGGGAACCGTGTGGACCGGCGTCCGGCACGAGATCCACTTCTGGTGCGAGCTCACGGTCGGGGACGGGACGGTCGCGCTCGACCTGACGTGGCAGCAGTTCCCGCCCGGATCCGTCGTGACGGCGCGGGAGACCCTCGACCGGGACGACCTCGGAGACAGCCCGGCCACCGTAGCCAGGTGCGATCTCTTGCTGTCGGACGTCGAGGCGTACCTCGATCTGGACGGTCGCTAGCTCCGGTCACTCGCCGAGCGGAACCTCACGGATCACGTCCCACTCGTACATCCGCTGGTCCCGGTGCATGCGGATCAGCGAGACCTTCGTGTACGTCGCGGTCGACGGCGCTGCCGGCTCGGCTCGGTCGAGGGCCTCACGGATCGGCGCGGCGTCGGCGTCAGCATTGCCGTACGCAACTGAGACATGAGCGCGGAACCCGTCCTCGGATTCCGAGCACTCGCCGAGCGCGTCGGTGATACCCGCCCGGATGGCGCGGCGAACCTCGGCGAATGCCGCAGGATCGTCCGGCGTCAGGCTCACGGCTTCGCTCGAGATGTCGGCACGCAGGTACGACGTCGTGATCGGGGCGAGCACGCGCAGTCGGTCCGCCACTCGAAGGGTCACGAAGTCGAGGGCCGCGATGTTGATGTCCTCGACGTGGCCGACGCCCTGCATGGTCATGTGCAGCCACTCGTCCGGGATGGGGTCGAGGGTCTCTATCGTGCTCAGTGCGGTGCGGTACCGCTGCGCGAGGTCGTGCACCTCGGCCTGGTCGTCCTGTGTGATGTGCCAGGCGTAGAACCTGGTCCCGATCCGCCAGCCTGGACGCCACCACCAGTGGTCGGTCATGGCGTCGTGATCGGCGTTGCGCGCGCTGTCGTCAGTCATCAGATATCAGACTCCCGTGCGATGAAATCAGGCTCGACCAGCATGCCGTAAGTGGACGCACATAGCGTCTGACGTGATGGGTGATCCTGGCTCCAGGGACGACAACGGCCCCTGATCGACTGACACCCGGGTCAGGTGACGGGTCTTGTCCAGTTCACAGCGTCCCGCGCCCTGCCAGCCGACCAGATGGAACCTGGAAGGTCGAGGCCCGGCCCTTGAACAGAGACGATGACCTCAGACCCCGGGAACCAGTATCGAGAATGCAGCTCTGTGTCCCGATCGGCGATCAGCTCGGCCAATGCACCCTTGGCCAGTGTCCCCTCCAAAACCTCGGCGGAGGCAACGACAGGTTCGATGGGTCCGTATGTCGCGTGGATCTTTGGAGGCACGAGCAATGACGGGTCGCCGCGCAAACGATGCGTGTGAACGCTCGCGTCGGTGCAGGTCCAGTCCGCGTCCCACTTCTCGAACGAAACTTCGACCAGCCCGTAGTCGCGCCGCATTCGGCGGCCTTGCACATCGATGAGCGGCCAGTCAGGGCCACCCAACGCCCGATCCCAGGCGGCTGGACTCGAATCCAGGTCTGCACCGAGCAGCCGGCCAGACGTGATGAAGTCGATGCACAGTCCGGTTGCACTCATTCAGCGGCTCCAAGTCAGCCCAGGCACGGGCTCAGTGGTCATGCCGCCGATCGTCCCATTCAAGGCCCTACTCTGGCGCGCATGACCAAGAGCTCAGGCACGGGGGTCGAGGCGCGATGAGGACCTGGCCGGAGGCACCCGCCCGGGCCGACGTCGAAGCGGTGGTCCGTGACTACTTCGACCTGCTCCGGGCCGGGCAGGTCGACGACGCCGCGCAACTGGTCGACCACACGCCGGTCCCGCACGTGCTCAGGTCGCTCTGGAAAGGGTCGGTGGGGACAACCCTCGACGAGGGACTTGGCAGCGGTCTTCCCGCCGACGCGTGGAGCACCGACCTGTCGTGGCTCGGCGAGCTCCATCTCGGGGACTTCAGCTGGGGCGACAGCAACCACTTCTACGTCGAGATCGTCTACCGCGCTCAGGTGAGCGAGCTGTCGCTGGGCTTCTGGGTCAAGCCTCTCGATGACGGCTGGGCCGTCTCGGGGCCGTCGACGCTCTGGTAGGGCACGCCTGGCGTTGTCCGTCCGGGCGCGCGGCGTCCCGTCCCGCTCATGGTTTCCGCCGCGACTTGCCACTTCCGTAACGTCAACCTCTAGGGTCGCGAGCATGACCGACGAGCCCACGGTGTGCGCGGAGTGCGCCGCCGGAGCGCTCAGCGGTGGCCACGGTGACCATCGAGGACACCTCGCTGGATGGCACCTTTCCCGCAGCCGGGTACGAGCAGCGGATGCTCGACTGGGCGCGCTCGGTCTCGACCGAGCGCGCCCGCAGCTGACGGACGGCGCCGCCTGCTGCCTGCCGTCCACCGCAGACGACCGACGCGCCCGGGTGGGCGTCGTTCGGGGCGGTGGCGACCGCAGGAAGGGCATCCGAACCTACGAGGAAGGCCAGACTGGATCCCATGTTGAGGATGTCCAAGGAAAAGATGTCAGTAATCGACGGAACCTGCGCGGAGCGGTTCAGCTGGCCGGTCGAACACCTCGGCCAGGACGAGCACGGCACATGGCTGGGCGCGCGGCGCGGGAACCCGGTCCGTCAGCCCGACGGCCGCCGCGAAGAGGCTCAGGAACACGATGCCGTCTGGCTTGTCGCGGAGGGCGCATGGTTCCTGCCCGCCTTCTGGTTCACCGACTCGACCGACCTCACTATCGACATCTGCACGCCGCCGAGGCTTGATGGAGGTGTGTGGTCCTTCATCGACCTGGAGCTGGACCTGTTTCGCAGCACCGATGGTCGCGCCGGCATCGTCGACCAGGACGAGTTCGACGAGCTAGCCCGGTCCGGGCACCTCACCGACAGCCAGATAGCGACTGCAACCGAGGTCGCACAATCACTCCTGCCTCTCGTGCAGATGGAGGCAGAACCCTTCGGCGGAGCAGCGAGAGCATGGCTGCGGTCACTTCGCGCCTCGACATGACGAAGGCCCCCAGATCCGCATGATTTTGCGGTTGGGGGCCTTCAGGGTGCGGTAGCGGTGAGATTCGAACTCACGGTGGACTTTCACCCACACACGCTTTCGAGGCGTGCTCCTTAGGCCGCTCGGACACGCTACCTTTGCCCGCCACAAGAGGAGCGGGCCGTAGCAGGATACCCGGTCGAAGCCCGGTTCCACGAATCGACTTCGGCGCCCCCGGCACACAGTGACGAGCGTCTCTCCCAACCCACGACTGTCCGACGACCAGAACCGCCAGATCCCCCGGACGCGTCGCATCATCCAGCGACCCGGACCCGACCGTAGAGTGGCCTCATGGCGACGACCGCTGACGCAGAACCTCTTTCCGACACTGCGGCAGGCGCTGCGGCGAACACTGCGGACGACCCTTCAGACGCCAAGGTCGGCGACCTCGTCGAGCGCACGGCAGCCTCGATCCGCACCTGGATCATCACGGGCAAGGCTCGCCCGGGCGAACGCCTCTCGGAGAAGGCAGTCGCCGAGACCCTCGCAGTCTCGCGCAACACGCTGCGCGAGGCCTTCCGGGTGCTCACCCACGAGAACCTGCTCGTCCGGCGCCCGCATGCCGGCGTCATGGTGGCCGTCCCTACGCTGGCGTCGATTCTCGACATCTATCGCGTGCGCCGCATGATCGAGGGCCAGGCGCTGCGCGGCGCACTGCCCGGGCACCCGGCCACCGAGATCATGCGCAAGGCCGTCGAGAGCGCCGAACGAGCCCGCGACGAGAAGGACTGGCGCACGGCCGGCACCGCCAACATGGAGTTCCACCGGGGGATCGTCGCGCTCTGCGACTCCGAGCACCTCGACCGGCTCTACGCCACCGTCTCGGCCGAGCTGCGCCTCGCCTTCGGCCTGCTCGCCAACCCGGAGTACCTGCACGCCCCGTACGTGGCGCGCAACGCGCGCATCCTGGAGATGACCCTCGCCGGGGACAGCGCAGCAGCAGCGGCGGAACTCGACGAGTACCTCGTCCAGTCCGAGCGGACGGTCGCGGCCGCGTACTCCCGGCGTACGCCCGGCGACCCGGCCTGACGCCTCAGCGACCGACCGACCGACCGGCCGACCGACAAGCAGCACTCACCGCACCGGCAGCACCGCCAGCAGCTCCTCGAGCTGCGCTCTCGTATTGGCGACGTAGCCGCCCCGCAGCCGCATCGCCGCGTCCCACACCTCACGCTCCCCCGACGACTGCCGCTCCAGCACGCTCATGTTCTCGGTGAGATCCAGCCGCCGGTTGAAGCCCTGGACCGTGTCACGCCAGCGGTGCAGTGCGGTCACCAGCACTGTGTCCCGGCGCCGGTCGAGCGCCCCCGAGACGAGCGCCGCGTCGACGGCGGAGACCGCGAGCCGCGCGAAGACGGCTCGCGGCCGGTCGTCCGTCGTCCGCGCGAACTCGTTGTCGGCGAGCACCGCCCGGTTGCGCTCCAGCTCGCGCCGGATCGCCGCGAGCACCTGAGCGTGCCGTTCCGCCTCGCTGCTCAGCCGCTCCACGATCAGCCCCGTCATACCCGCGATGAGGGTCAGCGAGTTGACCGCCGGCTCCCAGCGCGGTTCTCCGGGAAGCGCGAACCACAGCACGCCCAGCACAAAGGCGGTGGCCAGCAGCACATAGGTGACCGTCGCGACGGTGGCGCGCGCGACGGTCACGTGCCGCTCGACCAGCCAGCCCAGGCCGGGCACGGTCAGGCCCAGATGGTGAACGGCCGGTCGTCCACCCGCGGCTCCGCCACATCAGGCGGGCCGACGACGTAGACCCGGTCCCCCGGACCCAGGACATCGAGGATGCGCTCAAGAGCAGCCGCGGCGTCGGCGTCGTCCGTGACGGCGAGGTCCAGGTGCAGGTGCAGGACGCCCGCACCCACCCGCGCCCTACGCCGGAGCAGAGGCACCGCGCGGACCAGCAGGCCGAGCCGATGCCCCACGGGCTGCTGCACTGTCGGTTCGGCCATGTCGGTCATCCTCCGGCGTGAGCGGGCAGATATCGCTGCACAACCAGGCTAGCGGCGTCCGACATAAGTATCTAGGTTGTTCAACAACTTTCCACCGACCGGCTGCACAGCAACGACGTCCGGCAAGCACGCCCAGGCGACTCCCAGCCAGTTCCAGGCTTAGCCCAGGCCCACCACAGGGCACCCCCGGGTCCATGCGTTTACCTGCAGTTCATCACCACGCAAACCCCGGAGAACCGATGAACCAGTTCGTGCTCTACGCGGTCGACCTCGTCGCCGTCACCATCCTCACCTTCGCGCTGTACTTTCCACGGCACCGGCGGCGCGACCTCGTCGTCGCCTATCTCGGCGTCAACGTGGGCGTGCTCGCGGTCGCCGCGACGCTCTCCGCGAGCGCCGTCGCAGCGGGCCTGGGGCTGGGCCTGTTCGGTGTGCTGTCGATCATCCGGCTGCGTTCGACCGAGCTGTCGCAGCACGAGGTCGCCTACTACTTCGCCTCGCTCGCACTGGGTCTGCTCGGCGGGCTCGGGACGAGCACGGGCTGGCTCGGGATCGCGGGCAGCGCGCTGATCCTGCTGGTCATGGCCCTTGCCGATCATCCGCGCCTGTTCGCGCGGCACCACAGCCAGCTGGTCGTGCTGGATCGCGCGATCACGGACCAGGAGGAGCTGGTGGCGCACCTGGAGCAGCTCCTGGGGGCTCGGGTCAATGCCCTCTCCGTGCAGCGCCTGGATCTCGTGAACGACTCCACGTGGGTGGACGTCCGCTACTCGGAGGCGCGTCGCCTGCCGATCGTGACCGACGACGGCACGGGCGCCCCCACCACCGTGCACGAGGGGACGGCGGGCGCCGGCCGCTCGGAGCTGGTGGCGGCCCGATGATCGAGACGCTCACCCCGGTCGGCCTCGACGAGCTCAACGACACCGCCGCGCTGCAGACGCGCCGCGACCGCAAGTACGTCCTGAACCCGGACGAGCTGGCCGGCCTGCTGGCCGCGCTCCCGCCGGCACGGGTCCTCGAGATCGACGGCGCCCGCTCGTTCGCCTACGACTCGACCTACTTCGACACCCCCGGGCTCGACGCCTACCGCCTGGCGGCGACGCGCCGTCGTCGTCGGTTCAAGGTCCGCACGCGGACGTACGTCGACTCCGGGTCGTGCTTCGTCGAGGTGAAGACCCGCGCGGGCCGCGGCACCACGGTCAAGGAGCGGCAGCCGCACGACGACGCCGGCCACCTCGGCGGGGCGCGCACCTTCGTCTCGGCCCGCCTGGCCGACGCCGGTGCCCCACCCGTACCGGTGCTCACGCCCACCCTGCGATCGAGGTACCACCGCACCACGCTCCTGCTCGACGACGCCCGGGTCACCCTCGACACGGGCCTGGTCTGGGAGCTGCTCACAACCGACGACGTCGGATCTGATGAACCGCGCAGTGCCTTGATCGGCGACCGCGTCGTGGTCGAGACCAAGACCGCCGCCGGCTCCGGGCCGTCGTCGGTGGACCGCCTGCTCTGGCGGGCCGGGCACCGCCCCGACCGCATCTCGAAGTACGCGACCGGGCTGGCCGTGCTCCTGCCGGGCCTGCCCGACGCGCCCTGGCGGCGCCTCGTCCGGCGCCGTCTCGACATCCGCTCCACCCCCGGCACGACCACCTGCACCACCCAGCTGACCAGCGAGAGGACCCCCTCATGACAATCCGCCGACCCAACCGCTTCCTGACTGCCACGCTCTCCGGAGCCCTCGCGATCGGTGCGCTCGCCGGCTGCAGCACTGCCGCGGCGACACCCACCGACACCGCCTCACCGGTCACGATCTCGGACGTCGCCACCTCTGTCGACGACGCCCTCGCCGACAACGAGGACTACACGGAGCTCGCCGCCCTCGCGGACGAGACCTGGGACACCGCGAGCGAGACCACCGTCGCGCTCGACGGCGACGGCGCGACCGTCTCGGGGGACGGCGCCACCGCGGACGGCTCCACGGTGACCATCTCGGCGCCGGGCACGTACCGGATCAGCGGCACCCTGGACGACGGCCAGGTGATCGTCAGCTCAGAAGCTGACGGCCTGGTCCGGCTCGTGCTCGACGGCACCGACATCACCAGCTCCACCGGCTCCGCCATCGCGGTCACGCAGGCGGACGACGTCTCGGTGGTCCTGGCAGACGGTTCGTCCAACAGCCTCACCGACGCCTCGACGTACGAGGACACCAGCGAGGACGCGCCGAACGCGGCACTCTTCTCGTCGGACTCGATGGTGATCTCCGGTACCGGCGCACTGAACGTGACGGGCCGCTCCAACGACGGCATCGCCTCGAAGGACGGCCTGGTGATCACGAGCGGCGACATCACCGTCACCGCGGTGGACGACGGCGTACGCGGCAAGGACTTCCTGGTCGTCACCGGAGGCACCCTCGACGTCGACGCGACCGGCGACGGCCTGAAGGCGGACAACGAGGACGGTACCAACGACGACGGCGAGACCGTGGGCTACGCGGCGCTTCTCGGCGGCGAGATCACCGTCGCGTCCGGCGACGACGGCGTGCACGCCGAGAGCGACCTCCTGGTCGGCGATGCGACGGTCACCGTGTCCGAGTCGGTGGAGGGCCTGGAGGCGGCGCACATCCTTGTCACGGATGGCACCGTCGACGTCACCTCGTCGGACGACGGCTTCAACGCG
Source organism: Promicromonospora alba (assembly GCF_042654905.1). Taxonomy (NCBI): domain Bacteria; kingdom Bacillati; phylum Actinomycetota; class Actinomycetes; order Micrococcales; family Promicromonosporaceae; genus Promicromonospora; species Promicromonospora alba. The sequence continues at coordinate 67,324 of NZ_JBHSFI010000008.1, read as the reverse complement.
GCGGGTGGCACGAGCACCGCGGCGACCGCAGAGGCTGCGGAGACCGCGGCGGAGGGCGAGCCCCCGACGTCGGACACCATGCCTGAGGGTGGCCCGCCCCAGGGCGGCGGCGGTATGCCTGGCGAGGCCGCGGGCGACTTCTCGCTGGCGATCGCCGGCGGCACCGTGACGGTCGACGCCGGCGGCGACGGCCTGGACTCGAACGGGACGCTGACCGTCTCGGGCGGTGACGTCACGGTCTTCGGCCCGACGGACGGCGGCAACGGCACGCTCGACAGCGCCGGCGCGATCACCGTCGACGGCGGGACGCTGATCGCGGTCGGGTCCTCGGGCATGCTGCAGACGCCGGGCGACGGTTCGGAGGGCTGGGTCGCCGCGACCTTCGACACCCTGGGCGCCGGTACGGACCTGGTGGTGGTCGACGCGTCGGGCAGCACGGTTGCCGAGGTGACGCTGACCAAGGACGTGCAGGCACTGGTCCTGGCCTCGTCCGCCGTGACGAGCGGCGAGGAGTACACGATCCAGGCGGACGGCGCGGAGGTAGCGACGGTCACGGCGGGCGACACCCCGGAAGGCACCGGAATGGCCGCCCGCCCCTGACCGTCGGCGTTGAGTGCTGGGTATTTGTGTGTTCTGACCGTCAGAACACACAAATACCCAGCACTCAACGGGTTCAGTAGACGTACGGCCAGCCCGCCGAGTCGTAGGCCAGGAGGTTGATGCCCAGGCGGGACGCCCCGCTGTCCGTGTAGTAGTGGTAGAAGAATGCGTCGGCGTCGTTGTCGGCGAGCACCGCCTGGTGGCCGGGGCCGTGGATGCTCCCGTGGCCCGCCAGGATCTCCGTCCCACCACCCGAGTTCATGGCGGTCCCCGCGCGGTCGACGTACGGACCGGTGACCGACGTCGAGCGGCCCACCATCACGCGGTAGGTGCTGCTGGCGCCCTGGCAGCAGGCGTCGAACGAGACGAACAGGTAGTAGTAACCGCCCCGGTAGTGGATGGTCGGTGCCTCGATGGCGCCGCCGCCGCGGCCGGCGATGCTGTGGAACTCGGTCCCGGACCGCTTGCCCGTCGCGGCGTCGAGCCTGATCATCTTCAGCCCCGACCAGAACGAGCCGAAGCTCAGGTACCAGCGGCCGGACTGGTCGATGACGAGGTTGGGGTCGATGGCGTTCCAGTTGTCCGACGTCCGCGACTCGACGACGAGGCCCTGGTTGGTCCACGAGCCCTGCGCGCCGGTGGTGCTCGTGGCGAGGAAGATCGCCGAACGGTTCGAGCCGAACGTCGAGGCCGAGTAGTACATGTAGTAGCGGCCGTTGACGTAGGTGATGTCCGGCGCCCAGACGTGGTTGCTGTTGTTCGTGTACCCGTGCGCCCACGGGACGCCGTTCGGGAACGCGGCACCGGCGTCGTTCCACCGGGTGCGGTCGGTGGACGTCTTCAGGGTGATCCCGTTGCCCGTGTGGGCGAGCAGATAGCCGCCCGACGGCGTCTTGGCGACCTCCGGGTCGTGCACGCCGGTGCTCCCGGTGACGGTCCCCGGGTTGGGATAGGCCGCCACCACGCTGGGTGCGGCCATCGACGCGGCAGGGCTGATCGCGAGCCCCGCGGCGACAAGCAGCGCGACGGCCACCTGTCGACGTCGGGCTCTACTGGCTGATCGGGTTCGGAACTGGTGCATCTTTGCCTCCGTCCGGAAGGTGCCGGCCGCGACGGAGCCCGGTTGTGAGCGCTCACATTCCAGGGCCGGACCGTCGTCGCTCCGGCTTCTACAAGGTTGTAGAACAGTGTGGGGCGGGTGAATTGGCGCGTCAAGGGGTAACCGGGACCAGTGCTGGCAGCGCCCGGGTCGGTACCTCGAAGCGGTCGGCGAAACGGGCTGTCAAATCTCCCGTTCTGCGCGGTAGCCTTCCGACACCGCCGAGGGAGGACACCGATGCCCGCGCCCACGCTCTTCGACTACTCGGACCACAGTCCGTACTCGAACCCCGGAAATCACGCAGGACTCTTCACCGAGCTGAGCACCGCCCCAGCCGACCTGCACAAGTTCGTCTGCTCCGCCGTCGTGCACTACCGGGCCGGTGGCCCGCAGCTGACCGAGGCCCAGAAGGCCGACCCGGACCGTCGCTGGCTGACCTCGATCCTCGATGCCGCCGAGATGCGCGCGCCGCTCGACGGGCCGCGCACGCAGGCTCAGCAGGTGGCCGGCTGCTGCCGTGACCACACGCTCCTGTCGCTCGGCGTGCTGCGTACGCACGGCGTACCCGCGCGGTCCCGGATCGGCTTCGCCACGTACTTCATCCCCGGCTGGAACGCCGACCACGTGGTGGGCGAGCGCTGGGACGGCACCCGCTGGGTGCGGTTCGACCCGGAGCTCAGCCAGGAGGACTTCGACTTCGACGTCCACGACATGCCGACCGGACCGGACTCGCCGTTCCCGACGGCGGCCGAGTCGTGGCTGGCGATTCGGGCCGGCACCACCGACCCCGCCACGTACGGCGTGGATCCGGACCTGCCGGGCCTGAGCGGCCGGAACTTCGTGCGCGACTACGTGCTGCTCGAGGTGGCGCACCGGCACCGCGACGAGCTGCTGCTCTGGGACCTGTGGGGATCGCGGCTTCGGAGCCCGGTAGTCCGCGAGGCGGGGAACGGTCGCGCAGAGACCTGGGTCCAGGAGGCCGGCCTGCCGGGCGCGGACGTCTCGGACGCCGAGCTCGACGCCGTCGCCGACGAGCTCGCGTACCTGCTCGTCGCCGCCGACGCCGGAGACCAGGAGGCCGCCGACCAGCTCGCCGAGCTCTACCGCGAGGACGTGCGGCTGCACCCGGGCGAGCGCGTGCTCACGCTCTCCCCCACGGGCCACGGCGGCATCACGGACCTCTCCGCCCACTGACGGCCCCGCCCTCTGCCGAGATAGAGCTGTGGCGAAGTAGAACTGCGGCGAAAGGGGTCAGAGGCGGGTAGCCAGCTCCTGCAGGACGTCGCTCGTGCCCGCCTCGACCTTCACCGTCGCGTACTTGTCGCCGCGGGTGATGCCGCGGTTCACGATCACCACGGGCTTGCCCTCGCCCGCCGCGTGCCGCACGAACCGGAGCCCGCTCATCACCGTCAGGGACGAGCCCGCGACCAGCAGCGCGTCGGCGGAGTCCACCATCGCGAAGGCCCGCTCCACCCGCTCGCGCGGCACGTTCTCGCCGAAGTACACGATCTCCGGCTTGAGCACCCCGCCGCAGAACTCGCAGGGCGCCGGCCGGAAGTGGGCGGTCGACTCGATGACGGCGTCGGCGTCGGGCGCTATCTCGATGTCCGCGACGTCACCGATCGACTCGAGGAAGTCCGGGTTGAGGGCGTCGAGGCGCTCGGCGAGGTGCGTGCGCGAGATGACCCGGCCGCAGGACAGGCAGATCACCCGGTCGTAGCGTCCGTGCAGGTCGATCACGTTGCGCGAGCCCGCGTCCTCGTGCAGCAGATCCACGTTCTGCGTGATGATCCCGGCGAGGAGGTCGCGCTCCTCCAGCCGGACGAGGGCCCTGTGCCCCACGTTCGGGACCGTCCGGTTCACGTGCTTCCAGCCCACGTGGTTGCGGGCCCAGTAGTGCCGGCGGAACTCCTCGTCGCCCACGAACTGCTGGTAGGTCATCGGGTTGCGGGGCGGGGAGTCGGGACCGCGGTAGTCGGGGATGCCTGAGTCGGTAGAGACCCCGGCTCCCGTGAGCGCGGTGAACCGCAGGCCGGCGAGCACTTCGACGGCGTCGTCCACCGTGGTGCGGGCGACCTCGACGGGCTCCGGCTGCCAGGTGGTGGGTCGGGCTTGAGGGAACACGCTTACGAGGGTATGCCGGGAGACGTCCGGCGGCGCCGCCATGTGTTCCATTTCGCACCGGACCGCATCCCGCTAGCCTGAGATCTCTTTGCACCGGAGCACGAGGGGACCGCGTGGGCGACTCAGCGATATCAAGGATCGACAGCACCCTGGCCGGCGACGACTTCGGGTGGTCCGTGACCCTCGTCGGCGAGGACCAGTCGGACAAGCTCGCCACGCTCGCCCAGTACCTCGACGACGGGCACTCGAGCACCGGTGACGGCAAGCGCGTCCCCTCGGGGTACGCCTACTGGGGTATCGGTCCCACCATCGCCTGGTTCAGCGCCTCGAACGACCCGACCTACATGGTGATCAAGGTCGGCACCGAGATGTTCCGCAGGCAGTGGCGCACCATCTCGCCGCTCGTCACCGACGAGTGCGTGCACCTGGTGAGCCTGGGCGTCGGCACCGGCGCCAAGGACGGGATGTTCCTGGAGACGATGGCGCGAGCCAATCCGTCGATGCTGTACATCCCGATAGACATGAGCGCAGAGATGCTCCGGACCGGCTCTCGCACCGCCGTCCGGGAAGCGCGTTTTCCGCTGGACCGCTCGCTCGGCCTGCAGATCGACCTCTCCCTGGACGGGAACCTCGAGGAGCTCAAGCAGTTCCTCGACCGGCTCGTCGACGACGAGCCGATCCTCTACTCGCTGGTCGGCAACACGGTCGCCAACTTCGACGGCGACGAGGACTTCCTGAACGGCCTCGCCAAGGTGCTCCGTCCACAGGACCGGATGCTGGTCGAGTTCGCGAGCACGGAGAGCCTGTCCGACGTCGCCGTGCGCGACACCGAGGCCGAGTACCGCCAGACCCGCGGGTTCGTGGAGTTCGTCGCGAGCGCCGTCCGCTACAACACCGACCTCAAGGTCGATCTCGAGCACATCAGGTTCACCGGATCGGTCGAGGACGAGAGCATCCTGCTGAAGGTGTTCTGGCAGAACACGGGCTCCGAGGCGATCCGGATGCACGTCCCGGGCAGCCGTCCGATCCGCCTCAAGCCGCAGGACACGATCCGGCTGTACACGACGCGCAAGTACACGACGGAGCGCATCGACCAGCTGGTCTCGAGCGCCGGCCTGCGCACCACTCATGTGCAGCGCGAGCACTACCGGCACACGCAGCGGCACAACCCGTTCGGTCTGGAGCTGCGCCTCCTGGCTCCCGACGAGAACGCGCCGGTCCAGCTGCCGACGTTCGACGTGTGGAAGTGATGCGGGCGCGGCTGCGCCTGCTGCGGCGACGGGCCCTGGTGGCATGGTCGAGCCGCCGCTGGGCCCGCCGACGGCGCGTGATCGTCGCCGTGATCACCTATGCCCTGCTCGGAATCGCCTTTGTGCTCGGCATCCTGTGGATACTCGGCGTCGGACCCGAGTGGGAACCCTGGGTCAACTCGCTGACGCTTCTCGCCGGCGTCACGGGGCTCATCGTGGAGCGGCAGAACGCGGAGACGGAACGCCGCTCGGAGGTGGTCGCCTCGGTGGTCTTCGAGCTGCAGCAGAACCGTGCGATCGTCGAGCGCCGGCTCGCCGGGCTCCGGACCGGCGGTGACCGCGCCCTCTCGGTCAGTCCTCGGCTCGCGCTGTCCGCCGTCGACGCGGCACTCGCCTCGGGTGTGCTGAGCCGCACGCCCGACAGCCCGCTCGTCGGGCAGCTGCACCGCTGGCGCGAGCAGGTGCAGGGCTACAACTGGCGCCGGGACCTGACGGAGTTCGAGCTCATGCTCATCAAGTACCAGGACGCCGCGGCTGGATCGAACCTGTCCAGCCTCGCGAACGAACGGCTGTACCTGCTCCGTCTCCGTACGCTGCTCGACCAGCTTCACCTGGCGCTGCCCCAGGTCTGACGACCGCTCAGCCGCGCCGCGCCTCGAAGAACTCGCGGAGCAGCACCCCGCACTCCCCCTCGCGCACGCCGCCGAGCACCTCCACCTCGTGCAGCGCGCGCTGGTCACGCACGAGGTCCCAGACGGAGCCGGTGGCGCCCGCCTTCGGGTCCCACGCGCCCAGCACGAGGCGGCGCACCCTGGCCTGCACGAGCGCGCCCGCGCACATCGGGCACGGTTCGAGCGTCACCACCAGCGTGCAGCCGGTCAGGCGCCACTCGCCGCGCGTCGCGGCAGCGGCCCGCATCGCGAGCACCTCGGCATGGGCGGTCGGGTCCCCTGTCGCCTCACGCTCGTTGTGTCCGACGCCGATGACCCGTCCCGCCTCGTCGAGCACCAGGGCGCCGACCGGTACGTCGCCGGTGTCGAGGGCGCGGCGCGCCTCGTCGAGCGCGGCGCCCATCCAGCTCTCCCAGTGCGCGCGGCGCTCAGCGACGCTCATCGCGCTCAGGCCCTCCGACGTGTCAGACACAGAAGTCACCATAGTGACCCACACGTCTGACAACTCGGTGTGGCCGACGCGCGGTGTGGGCCTGGCAACGTTCGGGACCTCCACGCCGTCCTGGCGCGCGACTGCCCGGTAGCGTGGGGCCCATGCGCCTCCACGTCGTCGATCACCCGCTGGTCGCCCACAAGCTGACCGTCCTGCGGGACGAGACAACTGCCTCGCCCACCTTCCGCCTGCTCGTCGACGAGCTCGTCACGCTCCTGGCCTACGAGGCCACGCGGGACATCGCCACCGAGCCGCACGAGGTCAAGACCCCGGTCGCGACCATGACGGGCACCCGCCTCGCGTCGCCGCCGCCGCTCGTGGTGCCGATCCTGCGCGCCGGCCTGGGCATGCTCGACGGCATGAGCCGTCTGCTCCCGACGGCGGAGGTCGGGTTCCTCGGCCTCGTGCGCGACGAGGAGACGTTCAAGGCCGTCACGTACGCGAACCGCCTGCCCGACGACCTCACCGGTCGGCACGTGTTCCTGATCGACCCGATGCTCGCCACCGGCGGCACCCTGGTCGCCGCCATCGACTACGTGCTGGAGCGCGGCGCCCGCGAGGTGACGGCGGTCTGCCTGCTGGCGGCCCCCGAGGGCATCCAGCTCCTCGAGGAGCACGTGGGCGACCGCGCGAACCTGACCGTCGTCGTGGCCGCGGTGGACGAGCGGCTCAACGAGAAGGCCTACATCGTGCCCGGTCTGGGCGACGCGGGCGACCGCCTGTACGGCATCGTCTGACGGGTCGGCGTCAGGCCTGGTCGGCGGGCTGGTCGATGCAGGTGTCCAAGCCCTGCCAAGGCCACTGGTTCTCCGTGCGCGGGACGTCCGACGTCTCGTCCCTGCCCAGGGCAGCCGGATTCGCGTCCGGGGTCAGCTCGCACTCGGCGCCTATGCAGTTCTGGCCCCGGACGCCGTACGACCACTCCACCTCGTGGGTCCTGCCCTCGAGGTCACGGTAGAGCCGCACGGTGACCGAGCCGTCGGTGCTGAGGGCGGTCTGCCGAGTGAGCGTGAGGGCGGTGGTCTGCCCCGCGGGCACCGGCTGGTCGGGCCCGACGTCGTTGCTGCCCTCGCGGACCAGCAGGCCCGTCCAGTCGCGGCCGGTCCGGTTGTCCACGGTCGCCGTGAGCTGCACCTGCGAGTCGGCGGAGCACGCCGTCTCGGTACCGACCGAGACGGCGTCGCCGGGCCACGTGAGCTCGGCGCACGACTCGAACGAGACGTTCGTCCTGTCCAGCACCTTGCCCCCGGCCGTGATCTCGGAGGTCTCGGTACCCCAGACGACCGGGTACTCGATCACCTGGGTCTGTCCGGCCTCGACGGTCCTGGTCACGTCCCCCACGTGGAACCGCACGGGCAGCGTCGACGCCGTGTTGTCGGCGGTGAAGGAGTACTTCTGCACCGAGCGGTCCTGCGCGGCGTCGAACTCGCAGGCTCCTGCGATCACGGGCTTGTCGCCCAGTGCCGGGGCGATCGTCGCTGCGTCGTAGTGCGCCGTCGGGTTGTCCTTGGACACGACCGCCTGGGCAGGCGCGTCGCCGTCCTCGTCCTTGCCCTCCCGTGAGAGGCGGAAGACCGCCTCACCCTCGGGCACCATCGCGCTACCGGTGTCGACGGTAAGTGTCTGAGTTCCGCCCGGCGTCACGGGGAGGGACACCGACTTCATGGCGGTGCCGTCGACCGTGACCACCATGTCGACCGTCATGGTCTCGTCCGAGGTGTTGGTCACCTTGCCCTCGACCGCCACGGTGCCGCCGGTGTTGAACGTCTGTGCGCTCACCTCGGTCGTCCACGACGGCGTGTAGCAGTCAGCTGCCTCGTGGTCACCCGCCGGCACAGGCGTCTTGTAGGTCCGGCCGTCCACATCGGTGGCCAGGACGAAGACCGCCTGACCTGCCGGAAGCCGCAGGCCGTCGTGCACAGTCAGCTCGGTGGACTCCCCGGGTGCGAGACTCTTGCCCGTGGAAGCGCTGGTACCGGCCGCCTGGAGGGCTACCCGCACCGTGCGCTGAGTCGTGTTGGTGTACGTGCCGGTCACCACGGCGTCGGCTGTGCCGACTCCGCCCTCGTCGAGGCAGGAGGCCGCGACCGTACCCACGCCGTCGGCGGCGTTCGCCCAGGCGGACGTGACGGTCACCGTCGCGGTGGTGGAGTACGCGTAGCCCCCGGAGACGACCGGGCGGATGTTGGCGACGCCGAGCTCCGTGGCTTCCGCCGAAGCCTCGACCGCCGACGTGACGTTCAGCGCTACTGCGCGGCCGTCACCGGGCTCGACCGCGGTTGCCGCGTCGGTGTCCGCACGGGGGGCGCAGAACCAGGCGTTCGGCGACTCCGTAGCCGAGCAGGACAGCTCGGGCTGCGACCCGGCGGGCTGGACGCCGTCGGGCAGCGACACCTCGACGCCCCAGTCCGCGGGGACCGTGCGGTCGCCGGTGCTGTTGACGCGGATCGGCAGCGCGGCGGTCCCCGGGCTGCCCAGCGAGACGTTGTCGGTCGACGCGGAGAGCTCCGGGCCGAAGTGCGCCACCGTGCGGTCCGCGAGATCGATGGTCACGTGGTCGAGACCGTCGGCCCACACCTCGGCACCGATGGGGTAGTCACCACCGGCGTTGGCCCGGACGGGCACCTCGACGCGGTGCGCCTGTCCAGGTGCGACCTCGCCGAGCGAGCAGAGCAGCACGTTCGCCTGCTCGGTCGGGTTGCAGGCGATGGGGCCCTCGTTCTGGAGCGGTCCCACGGTGGCGGGCGCGCTCGGCGACGCACTCGGCTCGGCCTGCGTCTCGCCGTCGGACGTGTTCTCGGGCTCCGTACCGTCGGCGCTGTTCTCACCCGTGCCGGCATCGGGCGTCGAGGTCCCGGCGTCGTCGGCGCCTTCGGTCGGCTCCGCGGTGTCCCGGGCCAGCCGTCCTCCCACACCCGTGCCGAACGGTCCTTCGTCCGGCGTCATGGTCAGGCCGTGGGGAAGCGTGAGCTCCAGCTGCGTACCCGTCGCGGCGACCTCGCCCGCGTTCGTGATGGTGAAGCCGAGGATCTGGTGCTCGCGCGGTGCCAGCGGGTTCGAGGCGTCGGTGTAGTCGACGCGGAGAACTGCTTGCGTGCTCGGGTCCGGCTTGACGTCGTTGTTGTCGGACGGCGCAACCGGCTTGCCGTTGATCTCCTCGGCGCCGGGCAGCCCGCGGCCGTCCTCGGTGCTGATCACCTTGTCGTTGGCCACTGGCTCGGGGTCGCCGGGTCCCGCGATCTGCAGCGCCGCGACCATGCTGACGGCGGCGACGGCGATCGCGCCGGCCGCCACGCTGCCGCCCGTCGCGGCGGCGAACGCACTGGCGGTCGCGGAGACCGCGGACGACACCGCACCCGAGAACGTGCCGGTCGAGGCCGCGCCGACAGTTGCCGTCGCCGCCGGTGCGCTACCGACGGCCGCACCCGCACCGGCCTTGGCCGCGACGAAGATCCCACCGATCGGCGCACCGGCGCCGACGAGAGCCAGCCCGCCCGCACCGAGCACCAGCGGGGCGATGACCGTCTTCATGCCGTGTGCGACGTCGTGCAGCTCGAGCACCAGGGCGCTGCAGGTGCCGCAGGTCGCCAGGTGGTCGGCGATCTTCGTGGTCTCCCGCTTGGACAGGCTGTCCCGCACGTACCCGCCGAGCAGCGGGTTCACGGAGCGGCACGTGTCCGAAGGGGCATGCGTCAGGTGCTGCTGCAGGTAGCCGGCGCGCAGCGCTTCCTTGGCCCGGTAGAGCAGAGCGGAGACGCCGTTGGGGCTGAGCCCCAGCACCGGCGCCACCTGCGCGGGCTTCAGGTCGTCGACCAGGACGTACCAGAGCACCTCGCGCCAGCGCTCGGGGAGGTCGAAGTAGGCCTTGGAGACCACGCTGCGCTCGAAGCCGGCGAGCGCAGGGTCCTCGTCGGACGCGACCCGGCCGACCACGGACTCGATCTCGTCGTCAGTGCTGGGGCGCGTACGCGCGGCGCCGCGGGACACGTCGAACGACCGGTGGCGCACCACCGTGTACAGGTAAGGGCGGAACCCTGCGTCGGGGCCCGCGCCGCGACGAAGCATCTCGAAAAGCTTGCTGAAGGCGTCTGCGACGACATCGTCGGCGTCAGCGGGCGAGACGTACTGCCGCGCGAGCGCTCGCGCGGCCCCCGCGTGGCGCTCGTAGAGCACGCCGAAAGCCTCGCGGTCACCCGACCTGACCTGCAGGATCAGTTCCGCGTCACTCGGGGTTTCCCCTGTGCTGCTCTCGGCTTGTTTCACGTCTACCCAGACTCTCGGCCGTGTCCCTGCCCAAGACTATAGAGCCACACCGCCATCTTAGGGGCTGAAAAAAACATTACCAGGATGATCTTCGGGTGAAGTGCGGTACACCACCCCTGAAGGTGCGTCATGATTGGTCTCCGTGAGGGTCCCTTCATCATGAGCGAGTCACAGCAGGAGGCGCAGGTGCGAGTGCATGACCTGCGCGAGCGGTGGCGCGCCAGCAGTCTGGCCTCGGTCTGGATCCGACCGAACGACTGGGAGCACCCGGCCGCTGAAGCGCTGGCAGAGGCATTGGCTGAGGGCCGCGGAGTCATAGCACCCGCGGAGCGTCTTGGTGCCGCGCGGGCCGCCGTCGGCGCCGGGATCACCGAGGCGCTGGACGACGTCGCCTGTCTGTATGCCGCGTTCGGCCGCCCCACCGACGTCGGCGCGCTGCGCGCCGCGGCGATCGGCTGGGTCGGAGAGCGCGAGCGGGTCCCCTACCAGATAGCCACGCACGACCCGTCGACAGGCCTGCCGACCGGCGAGTACCTGGGCGAGCGTCTGCGCGAGACCTACGGCACCGCGCAACGCGCCGGCTCCACCGCCGGAACCACCCATTGCCTGCTGGTGCTCGACGTCGGCCTCGACAGCCTCGACACCTGGCAGCGGCTCGCGCGCTCAGCGGCGATCGGCCGGACCCTGCACCAGGTCTTCGGCGAGGGTCACCCGATGGCGGCCGTCGGCGACGGCACCTTCGTGGTGCTGTGCGAGCGCGGCCCCGCCACCGCGGAGCTGGGTCAGTCGCTGCGCCGCGTGGTCGAGCGCAACGCAGAGGTGCTCGGTCTCACCACAGAGGTGCGCAGGCCGACCCGCGTCTGGGTGGAGCGCCTGCCGGGGACGCACGACGACGCGCTGCTCCTCCTGGACCACCTGGCTCGCTGAGCCACCGGACCGCGGACGTCGAACCGCGGACGCCGAACGAAAAGCGAGAGCGCCCGCTCACCGTCGAGCGGGCGCTCTGTCTTGTCACGCTTTGTTCTGTCCCTGCCTCGTTCCGGCGCCGGCGCTACAGAACCGGTCCGCGCTCCTGGAAGGTGAGGCAGTCGGCGTGCCCGGGCTGCTCTGGCCCGGCACCCACGCGGATGGACGCGGCGCCGCACTCCAGGTGGTCGTTGTGCACGCACTCGCCGCGCTGGCAGGCGCCGACGTGCGCGATGACCTTGTCGAGGCCTCCCTTGGTGCTCAGCGGGATGAACGTCGCACAGGAGGCGTCACCTTCGTGACCTGCGATGGTGACCGCGCCGGCGTGGCAGCCGTGGTCGTGGTTGTAGCCGCAGCCGTCGATCGAGCACTCGGCGACCTCGGGCATTTCCATCAGCGTGCTCATGACTCACTCCTCGCTGGTCCGCACTTGAACATCCGGAATAGCTCGATCATATTCCGGAAATGCAGAACGCGTAGAGCAAGGAATGCCTTACCTATCTTTTTCGGCGCATTCTCGATTAACGAAAGAATTGCGTTACCGAAATTGATGGGCGGTCGGTAGTGCTCAGCCCTCGCGCCGGGGCGACGGCCGCCAGAGCACCACTGCTCCCCCGCCGACGCCGCGGTGCTCGAGGTCGATCCGCGTCGCCGCGCTCCGGACCCGCTGGCCACGCTGCACGACGACGACGTCGCCGGCGGCCGGACCCGCAGCGAACACGCGGCCCTCCTCCTGGACCCGCATCAGCAGGTCACCGAGGCGTTCCTCCAGGACCGAGACGTGCTCCTCGAGGGCGAGGATGCGCTTGATCCCGGCCAGGTTGATGCCCTCGACCTGCGCGAGCCGCTGTACCTGCAGAAGACGCGCCACGTCCCGGCGCGAGTAGCGGCGGCCACGTCCGCGAGTGCGCCGGGGTACCACCAGGCCGAGCCGGTCGTACTGGCGCAGCGTCTGCGGGTGCATACCCGCCAGCTCCGCTGCCTTGGAGACGGTGAGCACGGGTGCGTCGTCGTCGAGCATGTGCCCCTCCCTCTCTCGTTCGCTCGGAACTGCGTGCGGGCAGGTTAACCGACCGCGGCGCGGTGGGGACCGTGCCCCACCGCGCTTGCGGTCATTCCATCGCCCGCTCGGCCAACCCGGCGCGCACGTCCTCGCCGTCGCTCTCCGCGGCGAACGTCTCGATCGCCTGCTTGGCCTTCTTGCTGAGTTTCTGCGGCACGACCACCTGGACACTGACGAGCAGGTCACCGTTCGCGGCCGCCGTGTGCACGCCGCGTCCCTTGAGGCGCAGCGACCGTCCCGACGGGGTTCCCGCGGGCACCTTCAGCCGCACGGTAGAGCCGTCGAGGGTCGGCACCTCCAGCGTGGTCCCGAGTGCGGCCTCGGCGAACGTGACGGGCACGGTCATGCGCAGGTCGAGCCCGTCCAGCGTCCAGACAGGATGAGGCGCCACGTGCACCGTGACCACCAGGTCGCCCGCGGGGCCACCGGCGACGCCCGGCTTGCCCTTGCCGCGCAGCCGGATCTTCTTGCCGTCGTTGATCCCTGCCGGAATCCGGGTGGTGATGGTGCGGCCGTTGACGTCCAGCTCGGCGGTAGCGCCCTCCACTGCCGCACGGAACGGCAGCGTGACCTGCGCGACGACGTCGGCCCCCTTGGTCGGCGCGCCGAACCCCGTCGGGCCGGCCGAACCGTAGGCGGACCGGCCCCCGGCGCCGAACATCGATCCGAGGATGTCCTCGAAGCCCGGGGCGGCGCCACCGCCCTGCGAATAGCGGACCCGCGGTCCACCCCGGCCGGCGGGACCCTGCCCACCGCCGAACATGGCACCCATGATGTCCTCGAAGCCGCCCGCGCCGGCACCGCCGGGCCCGGCGGAGAACCGCGCACCACCGGCCATCGCGCGCACCGCGTCGTACTGCCTGCGCTGCTCCGGGTCGGACAGGACCGCGTAGGCCTCGCCGATCTCCTTGAACTTGGTCTCTGCGGCCGCGTTGCCCTGGTTCTGGTCGGGGTGGTGCTGGCGCGCCAGCTTGCGGTAGGCCTTCTTGATGGCCGCGTCGTCGGCGTCCTTGGGTACGCCCAGCACGGCGTAGAAGTCCTTCTCCATCCAGTCCTGACCGGTCATGGCACCTCCTTCCGCGTCGATAGGGGTGGTCGAGCTCGCCGAGACCTCGGTCTCGGCGAGCTCGACCACCGAGAAGTCACTCCGGTCCGACGACGCCCACGCGTGCCGCCCGGACCACCTTCTCGCCGATCTTGTACCCGGGCTCCACCACGAGGTTCACCGTGGAGGCCGTCGCGTCAGCGTCGGTCGAGTGCATGAGCGCCTCGTGCAGGTTGGGGTCGAACTCCTCCCCCACCTTGCCGAACCGCTCGACGCCGAACTTCTGCAGGCTCTGGTCGAGCTTCTCCGCGATCGCCGCCATGGTTCCGCTCAGCTCGCCGTGCTGCTTCGCGCGCTCGACGTCGTCGAGCACGGGCAGCAGGGCGGCCAGCACGTCCTGCACGCCCCGGTTCCGCGCGGCCTCCTGGTCGCGCAGCGCCCGGTTGCGGTAGTTCGTGAAGCTGGCCCGCTCGCGCTGCAGCGCGTCCAGGTGCTCCGCGGCCTCGGCCTTCGCCTTGAGGACCTCGGAGGCCTCGGCGGCCTCGCCGGACGGCTCGAAGTCGAGTCCTTCCAGCGGGTCGACAGACTCGCCCACCGGGGTGGACCCCTCCGCCGAGGCGGGCACGTCCGCCGGCGTGGACTCGTCCGACTGCTCGTCGGACGTGCCCGGCTCGGCCGGACGGCTCTGCTCGCCGGAGTTGTTCACCTTGCGCTTGTCCGTGAAGTGGAAGGGGTGCTCCTCCGAGCCCTCGGGCTCAGGGGTTCCCTGCGGGTTCTCTTCGGTCACTTGCGCTCTTCCTCGTCGTCCACGATCTCGGCGTCGACGACGTCCTCGTCAGCGGCGGACCGGTCGTTCGCCTGCGGTGCGCCGTCGGCGCTCTGCGGCGCCGCCTGCTCGGACGCGTACAGCGCCTCGCCGATCTTCTGCGAGGAGGCGCCGAGCTTCTCGTACGACGTCTTGACGGCCTCGGCGTCCTCACCCTCGAGCGCGGACTTGACCGCGGCGATGTCCGCCTCGACCTCGGTGACGACCTCTGCGGGGAGCTTGTCGCGGTTGTCCGCGATCTGCTTCTCCATGGAGTACGCGAAGGCCTCGGCCTGGTTGCGGGTGTCCGCCTCCTCGCGACGCTTCTTGTCCTCCTCGGCGTGCAGCTCCGCGTCCTTGACCATGCGGTCGATGTCGTCCTTGGGCAGGGCCGAACCGCCGGTGATCTTCATCGACTGCTCCATGCCCGTGCCGCGGTCCTTGGCGGACACGTGCACGATGCCGTTGGCGTCGATGTCGAACGTGACCTCGATCTGCGGCACGCCACGCGGGGCGGGCGCGATACCGGTGAGCTCGAAGACACCCAGCGGCTTGTTGTCGCGCGTGAACTCACGCTCGCCCTGGAACACCTGGATCGCCACGGACGGCTGGTTGTCGTCGGCGGTCGAGAAGACCTCGCTGCGCTTGGTCGGGATGGCCGTGTTGCGCTCGATGAGCTTGGTCATCACGCCACCCTTGGTCTCGATACCGAGGGACAGCGGGGTGACGTCGATCAGGAGGACGTCCTTGCGGTCACCGGTGATGACGCCGGCCTGCAGGGCGGCGCCGACGGCGACGACCTCGTCCGGGTTGACGCCCTTGTTGGGCTCGCGGCCACCGGTGAGCTCCTTGATGACCTCGCTCACGGCGGGCATGCGGGTGGAGCCACCCACGAGCACGACGTGGTCGATGTCCGAGACGGAGATGCCCGCGTCGCGGATCACGGCGTGGAACGGCGCCTTGGTCCGGTCGATGAGGTCCTGCGTCATCTGCTGGAACTGAGCGCGCGTGAGCTTCTCGTCCAGGTGGATGGGGCCGTTCTCGCTCATCGACAGGTACTGCATCGAGATGTTGGTGCTCGTCGAGGACGAGAGCTCCTTCTTGGCCTGCTCAGAAGCCTCGCGGAGCCGCTGCAGCGCGATCTTGTCCTTCGACAGGTCGACGCCGGAGGAGTTCTTCACCTGCTTGATGAGGTACTCCACGACGCGCTGGTCCCAGTCGTCGCCGCCGAGGCGGTTGTCACCCGAGGTGGCGCGCACCTGGATGGTCGAGAAGTCGTCCTCGTCCTTGCCCACCTCGAGCAGGGAGACGTCGAACGTGCCGCCGCCAAGGTCGAAGACGAGGATGAGCTCGTCCTCCTTGCCCTTGTCCAGGCCGTAGGCGAGGGCGGCCGCGGTGGGCTCGTTGACGATGCGCTTGACGTCGAGGCCCGCGATCTGGCCCGCGTCCTTCGTGGCCTGGCGCTCGGCGTCGTTGAAGTACGCCGGGACCGTGATCACGGCCTCCGTGACGGGCTCGCCGAGGTACTCCTCGGCGTCGCGCTTGAGCTTGCCCAGGATGCGGGCCGAGATCTCCTGCGGCGTGTACTTCTTGTCGTCGATGCTCACCGTCCAGTCGGTGCCCATGTGGCGCTTGACCGACGAGATGGTGCGGTCGACGTTGGTGACCGCCTGACGCTTGGCTACCTCACCGACCAGCACCTCGCCGGTCTTGGAGAACGCGACCACCGACGGGGTGGTCCGCGAGCCCTCCGCGTTGGCGATGACGGTGGGCTCTCCACCCTCGAGGACGGTCACCACCGAGTTGGTGGTGCCGAGGTCGATACCTACTGAGCGTGCCATGTGACTGCCTTCCTCCGACAGATTGAGTCTTCTGCACTCAACTTAAGCCGGAGCTCGCGTGGAAGCAAGCCCGCGACCGCAAAGTTGAGTCCACTTCACTCAACCTCGTTCGGAGCCGGAAAGTTCCCGGTGCTGGGCCTCCGTGCGCAGAACCCCGCTGGCCTGCACAGACGTCGCCCCAGAAGACTCAGGATTATCGTGGCGCCATGCCCTTCGAGATCGCCCTGACCGACGACGTCACACTCCGAGAACTGACCAAGGACGACGCAGCGGCGATCGCCGGCGCCTACGGACGCAACCGGGAGCACCTCGCCCCCTGGGACCCCGCCCGCCCCGAGGCGTTCTTCACGGAGGAGTGGCACGAGGAGCACCTCCGGGCGCTGGTGCTGGAGAGCTCCACCGGCCGGGCCCTGTACACGGTGTTCGAGGTGGACGGCGAGATCGTGGGCAGGCTGAACCTCACCGACGTCGTGCGCGGTGCCTTCGAGAACGGGCACGTCGGCTACTGGCTGGACCCCCGGTTCACCGGCCGGGGCCTGATGACGCGCGCCATCGAGGCGCTGGTGGAGCACGCCCGGGACGAGCTGGGCCTGCACCGCCTGCAGGCCGCGACGCTCCCCCACAACGAGGCGTCCCAGGCCGTGCTGACCCGTGCCGGCTTCGAGCGGATCGGCTTCGCGCCGGGGTATCTGAAGATCGCCGGGCAGTGGCAGGACCACGTCCTCTTCCAGCTGCTCCTGCACGCGAACTGACTGCCACGCGGTGCGACACGCCGTCGTCGGCCCTGTTTCGCCCCTGTCAACAGGCGCGACGCCCTGACCTGCGGTACACAAGGGTGCACGACCGAGGCCACAGGGGTGGGGGCAGCGGACGCGTACCCCGCGGGCCTGCCCGCGGGGGTGCCTGATGCCCGGGACCCCGGGCCTCTACGGGGGGAGACCACCATGGCAAGCATCCACGGAAGCTCGTTGTCGATAGCGCTCCTGACAGCCTTGCTCGATCCCGAGGAGGACGGTCTCAGGTCACCGCACGTCCAGGACCTCCTGCAGGAGGCTCTCGAGACCCGCGAGGACGCGCGCGACGTGATCGTCGCGCTGCTCGCCTCGTCCGGCTCGATGCTGCGGCAGATCAGCTACCACAACGAGCAGGAGCCGCTCGAGTCCCTGCAGAAGGTGGCTCTGGGCTTCCAGCGCAAGGTCGTGCAGCTGCCGAGCTGAGTCAGCGCGCGGTCCGCGCCGCCACCGACTCGGCGTCCCGCAGCAGGCGGAGCGCGTTACCGCTGGTCAGCTTGCCAAGGTCGGCATCGGACCAGCCGTTGTCCGCGAGCGCCGAGAGCAGGCGGGGGTAGCCCGTCACGTCCTCCAGCCCTTCGGGGAGGGTGGGGGTCCCGTCGTAGTCGCCGCCGAGTCCCACGTGGTCCACGCCGGCGACCTCGCGGACGTGCTCGACGTGCGCAACGACGTCGGCCAGCGTGGTGCGGGGCTGCGGGTGCCGGGACCGCCACTCGGCGATGAACGGCTCGAAGGCCCCGAGGTCGGTGTTCTTGATGCCCTGGGCCGCTGCTGCCTCCGCGCCGGTCGCCCGCCACTCGGCGACGGCGGGTGACACGAACTGCGGCACGAACGTGACCATGCAGACGCCGCCGTTGGTCGCGAGGGTGGCCAGGACGTCGTCGGGCACGTTGCGGGGGACGTCGCAGACGGCGCGGGCGCTGGAGTGGCTGAACACGACCGGGGCCGAGGTGACTCGCAGGGCGTGGCGCATGGTGCCGGCGGAGGTGTGCGAGAGGTCCACGAGCATGCCGAGGCGGTTCATCTCGCGCACGACGTCCTCGCCGAACGGGGAGAGCCCGCCCAGCACCTCGTCGTCGGTGGCCGAGTCGGCCCAGGGCACGTTGTCGTTGTGCGTGAGGGTCATGTAGCGCACCCCCAGCGCGTGGAGCATACGCAGGACGGCGAGGGACTCGTCGATGGAGTGCCCGCCCTCCGCGCCCATGAGCGAGGCGATCCGACCGTCCGCCCACGCCTGCTCGACGTCGGCGGCGGTCAGGGCGAGCCGGAGCGTGTCCGGGTACCGCTCGACCATGCGGTGCACGCAGTCGATCTGTTCGAGCGTCGCCGTGACCGCTGCCCCGCCCTGGAGCTGGGCGGGCACGTAGACGGACCAGAACTGGGCGCCGACGCCGCCCTCGCGCAGCCGCGGCAGGTCGGTGTGGGTGGTGGTGAGCCGCTGCGCGATGTCTACGGCGGAGAGGTCGTAGGCCGACTGTTCGCGCAGCTCCCACGGGAGGTCGTTGTGACCGTCCCAGACGGGGCGCTTCCCGAGGAGGGCGGCGATGCGGTCGGCGGTGGTCTCGGCCGTTGTCATGGGGCGACGCTACCGCGCGCCCCGGCGACGGGTCAGTCGATCCACTGCCAGCTGCAGCCGGCGGTGGCGAACCCGGACAGGTGCCCGGAGCCGCTCAGGCGGATGCTCGTGGGCTCCGTCACCACGCCGCGGCCGACCACGGCGGGTTCGCCGTAGAAGCCCTCGTAGAGGATGTAGGTGCACGCTTCGCCGGCCACGACCGGACCGGTCGTGGAGTACGTGCCGGGCTCGAGGTGGTCGCCCAGGACGTAGACGCCGTGCGCGGCCGTCGAGTGGCTCGTCCTGACCATCCCCGGGTAGTACTTGATCCAGACGCCGCACTGGTGGTTCGTGTACACGGTGTAGTCGATGGGAAGAACCGTGAACATGCGCTGGCCCGATCCCACGTCCTGGGCGAGCTCGGTCCCGTCACGTCGCAGGCGCGCCCAGGCGCACTCGCTGGCGGGGCCTGCCTGCGCGATGTACGTGGTCGGGACCACGCCGGTCGGCTCCTCCCCCACGTAGATCGGCTCGCCGAGATCGTCGGCCTGCCACCGCACGGCCGATGCCAGCACCTCGGCGGTCGCCGCGCTGCGCCGCACCGCGGTGCCCCAGCCCGCCCGGTAGGCGCGCGCGATCACGGTGATCTTCTTCTTGTAGTCGGTGCCCTTCAGCGTGTACTTCGACGTCGTGGCCCCGGAGAGCGGCCGTCCGTCGGCGTACCACTGGAACGAGAACGACGTCGGCGTGGGCGACCAGGTGCCGCGGATCGCCGTGAGCGTGGAGCCCACGCGCACGGTGCCGGAGATCGCCGGGTTCGGAGACCGCGAGTACGCGCCCCCGACCCGCACCTCCGCGGACGGCGGGACCAGCCTTCCCAGGAACCCGGGCTTCGTCAGGTACATCCGGACCGAGAGGAGGTGGCCTCTCCACTCGGGCCTGACGGTCAGCGTGGTCCGCGTCGCGCCCCGGATGCGCTCCCCGTCGAGCCACCACCGGTACTCGACGGAGTCGGGCTCGGGCACCGCCGTCGGCCGGAAGACGGTCAGCGTGGCACCGGGCGTCGCGACGCCGAGGATCCTCGGGGGCGCTTGGGAGAACCTCCCGTATTCGACGGGCTCCGACGGCCCGCTGGTCCGGCTCACCGAGGTATAGCCCTCCCGGGAACCATCGAGCCGGACGGTGAGCCTCTTGCGGACCTGCGCCGCGGTCGGGGAAAAGACGAACCCGGTCGCGCCGCTGATCGGCACGTCGTCCGCGTACCACTGGTAGGTGAAAGTGGTGCCGGAGGTCCATGTGCCCGCGTGCGCCTTGAGCGTCCCGCCCACCCGGACCCAGTCGGTGTTCGTCGGGTTGATTCTCGGGGTGGACGACTCCAGGGGGACGTCGGAGATCTCACGGGTCGCCGTGGCCGCGGTGGTCGGGCCGCCGCCGTCGGCATTCCCGTCGGGCGCGGCGACGGCGACCGCAGGTGTCACAAGGAGTGTCAGAGCGGCGGCCGAGGCCAGGACTCTGGAGAGGCGTCGTACGCGTGGGTGCATGACTACTCCCGGGGGCTGGTGCGCCCAGGGTGCCCAGGCGCGCTGGGCCTGCATCTGGCAGGACTCTTCTCAAGAAAGTAGCCCTCCCAGCCGCTCAAGTTCCCCGGAATCACCCGGGGTGTTCGGCGTGACACCAGCTGCAGTGGTCACGAGGGCGGCGCTACCGCGCCCCGCGAACGACAGCGCGCCGGGCGCACGGGGTCTCCCCCGCGTGCCCGGCGCTCTGGCGACGGCTCAGCCGATCCGCTTCCAGCTGCAGCCGGCCGTCTCGAAACCGACTGCGGCCGACGGCATCGTGACGGTCGTGGCCTCCGTGATGGTGCCCTGGCCGATCACCGCGTCCTGGCCGTAGAAGCCCTTGTAGAAGGTGTACGCGCACGACGTGCCGGCGACAGCCGGACCGGAGGTGGAGTACACACCGCGCTCGAGGTGATCGCCGAGGGCGTAGACGCCGTTATCGGCCGTCTCGTCGCTCGGTGTCACCATCTCGGGGTAGTACCTGAGCCAGACGCCGCAGCTCTCGCTCGCGAAGGCGGTGTCATCGGTGTCGATCACCTTGAACAAGCGCTGGCCCGATCCGACGCTGGAGCCGAGCACCTCGGTGGCAGACCGGCGCTCCCAGGTGCATTCGGCCGAGCGCGCCTGCGCGATGTAGATCGTCGCGAGCACGCCGTCCGGCCCCACCGGCCGGGCCTGCTCGTCGTCGCCCACCCACCGCCTGGCCGGGGCCAGCACCTCGCTGGTCGCCGCGCTACGCCGCAGCACCGTGCCGTAGCCCGCCCGGTAGGAGCGCACGGTCACGGAGAGCTTCTTGCCGTAGTCCCTGGGCTTCGGCGTGTACGACGAACTCGTGCCCCCGGCGATCCGATGACCGTCCGCGTACCACTGGAACGAGAACGACGTCGGCGTGGGCGACCAGGTGCCGCGCGTGGCCTTGATCGTGGAGCCCACGCGCGGGGTGCCGGAGATCGTCGGGTTCGGGGACCTCGTGTACGCGCCCCCGACCCGCGCAGCCGGGGACGTGACTCTATAGACGGTGTAACCGGCCTTGTCGACCTCCGCGCTGACCGTGATCTCGTGGCCCCTCCAGGCGGACCTCATGGTCAGCTCGCTCCGGTTCGCGCCCCTGATGGAACGCCCGTCGAGCCGCCACCGGTAGTGGACGTTGACGGTCGAGGGAACGGACGCGGGCCCGACCGCGGTCAGCGTGGCGCCGGGCGTCGCGCTGCCGACGATCACCGGCAGCCCCACGGAGATGAGCCCCGGATAGATGAGGGTCGAGCTCGCGCTGGTCCGGCTCACCGGGGTGTAGCCCTCCCGGGAGCCGTCGAGCCGGACAGTGAGCCTCGTCCCACGGTGCTCCCAGGTCGGCACGAAGGTGAAGCCCGTCGCGCCGCTGATCGCCTCGCCGTCCGCGAACCACTGATAGGTGAACTGGGTACCCGACGTCCACGAGCCCGCAAGTGCTCGCAGGGTGGAACCCACCCGGAGGGGGAGGGCGGTGCCGCTGATCGTCGGTATCGACGACTCCAGGGGGACGTCGGCGGTCTCCGCGCTGGTCACGGTGGTCGGGATGCCGCCGCCGGCATTCCCGTCGGGCGCGGCGACGGCGACCGCGGGTGTCACGAGGAGGGTCAGAGCGGCGGCCGAGGCCAGGGCTCTGGAGAGACGTCGTACGAGCGGATGCATGGCTACTCCCGGGGCTGGAGCGCCCAGAATGCCCAGGCGCGCTGGGCCCTGCATTTGGCAGGACTCTTGTCAAGACCGTAGACCGCGCCGTCGATCGAAGTCGCCGAAAGTCCGAGGAGATCACCCGGCGTGCCGGGCGCGGGGCCTCCCCCGCACGCCCGGGCGCCGGCTCAGCCGATGCGCTTCCAGCTGCAGTCGCGCGTCTCGAAACCGACTGCGGAGTCCGGCATCGTGATGGTCGTGGCCGCCCTCACGGTGCCTCCACCGATCTCCGCCCTGGAGCCGTAGAAGCCCCTGTAGAAGGTGTACGAGCACGAGTCCTCGCCGGCAGCGGCCGGACCGAGGGTGGAGTACACACCGCGCTCGAGGTGGTCGCCGAGGACATAGATGCCGTCCGTGGCAGTCTCGTCGCTGGTCCTGACCATCCCGGGGTAGTACTTGATCCAGACGCCGCAGCCCATGGTCGCCCCGACCAGGACATCGGTGTCGAACACCTCGACCACACGCTGGCCGATGCCTTCGCCGGCGGCGACCGGGTCGGTGCTCAGGTCGGTGGAGGCGTAGCGCTCCCAGTAGCAGCTGGTGGGGCCCGCCTGCGCGACGTAGATCGCCGGTGCCACGCCGCCCGGCCCCACCGGCAAGTAGGCCGTCCCGTCGTCCCTCCACCGCACGGCCGACGCCAGCACCTCGCTGGTCGGCGCGCTGCGCCGCAGCACCGTGCCGTAGCCCGCCCGGTAGGAGCGCGCGGACACGGTGATCTCCTTCTTGTAGTCGGTGGCCTGCAGCGTGTACTTCGACGCGGTGGCTCCCGAGATCGCCCGGCCGTCCGCGTACCACTGGAAGGAGAACGACGACGGCGTGGGCGACCAGGTACCGCGCGTCGCCGTGAGCGTGGACCCCACGCGCACTGCCCCGGAGATCACCGGCCTCGGGGTCCTCGTGTACGCGCCCCCGACCCGCGCACCCACGGACGTGACGGTCTCGACGGCGTACCCGGCCTTGTCAACGGTCGCGCTGACCGTGATGACGTGGCCGCTCCAGGCGGACCTCATGGTCAGCTCGCTCCGGTTCGCGCCCCTGATGGAACGCCCGTCCAGCCGCCACCTGTAGGAGACGGAGTCGGGCGCCGGCACGGCCGGCGGCCGGGCGACGGTCAGCGTTGCGCCGGGTGCCGCGTTGCCGACGATCACCGGCAGCCCCTGGGAGATGTACCCCACGTTCACGTGGGACGTGGTCGCGCTGGTTCGGCTCGCCGGGATGAAGCCCTCCCGGATGCCGTCGAGCCGGACAGAGAGCCCCATGCCGAGCTGCGCCGCGGTCGGCGTGAAGGTGGACCCCGTCGCGCCGCTGATCGCCGCGCCGTCCGCGAACCACTGATACGTGAAGGTGGTGCCGGACGTCCACGAGCCCGCGAGCGCCCGGAGCGTCGAGCCCACGCGGAGGGTGCCGTCGATCGTCGGTGTCGATGCCTCCAGGGGGAGGTCGGCGACCGCGGACGTCTCCGCGCCCGTCGCGGTGGCCGGGCGGCCGTCGGCGTTGCCGGTGCCTGGCGCGGCCACGGTGGCTGCGGGCGTCACAAGGAGCGTCAGAGCGGCGGCAGAGGCCAGGACTCTGGAGAGACGTCGTACGCGTGGGTGCATGACTACTCCCGGGCTGGTGCGCCCAGGATGCCCAGACGCGCTGGGCCTGCGTTCCGCAGACTCTTGTCAGAACGTAGCCTTCCCAGCCGCTCGAAGTCGCCGAATGCCCGAGATTCACCCGGTGACACCCGGGGTCGGAAAAGGGGAGCCGCGCCGAGACGGACTCGGCGCGGCTCCCCAGACCCTGGGTGACCGTTCGGTCAGCCGATGCGCTTCCAGCTGCAGCCGGCCGTCCCGAAACCGGCCGCGGACGACGGCATGGTGATGGTGTGGGCCGACGACACCTCACCGCGGCTCAGGACGCCTTCGGCGCCCTCGAAGCCCTTGTAGAAGGTGTAGCGGCACGAGGTCCCGGCGTTCGTCGGCCCCGTCGTGGAGTACACGCCGCGCTCGAGGTGGTCACCGAGGGCGTAGACGCCGTTCGCGGCCGTCGAGGCGCCCGTCCTGACCATCCCGGGGTAGTACTTGATCCAGGTGCCGCAGCTCTCGCTCGCGAAGACGCTGTCATCGGTGCCCACCACCCTGAACAGGCGCTGGCCCGATCCGAGGTTGTAGGCGAGCACCTCGGTGGCTGACTGGCGCGCCGTCTCGCAGACGGCCGAGCCGGCCTGCGCGATGTAGGTCGTCGGAGCTATGTCGCCCGTACCCACCGGCAGCGCCCAGTCGTCGTCGCCCACCCACCGCACGGCCGACGCCAGCACCTCGCCGGTCGCCGCACTGCGCCGCAGCACCGTGCCGTAGCCCGCCCGGTAGGAGCGCGCGGACACGGTGATCTTCTTGCCGTAGTCGGCGCCCGTCAGCGTGTACGACGAGCTCGTGGCCCCGGCGATCCGCCGGCCGTCCGCGTACCACTGGAACGAGAACGACGTCGGCGTGGGCGACCAGGTGCCGCGCGCGACCTTGAGCGTGGAGCCCACGCGCGTGGTGCCGGAGATCGTCGGGTTCGGGGACCTCGTATAGGCGCCCCCGACCCGCGCAGCCGCGGACGTGACGGTCTTGACGACGTACCCGGACTTCGCAACGGACGCGCTGACCGTGATGTCGTGGCCCCTCCACTCGGACCTCATGGTCAGCGTGCTCCGCGTCGCGCCCCTGATGGAACGCCCGTCGAGCCGCCACCGGTAGGAGACGGAGACGTCAGAGGGAACGGCTGCGGGCCGGGAGACGGCCAGCGTGGCACCGGGCGCGGCGGGGCCGACGATCACCGGCAGGTCCTGGGAGATGACCCCCACGGCGACGGGAGCCGTGGCACCGCTGAGCCGGCTGGCCGCGGTGTACCCGGCGCGGGAACCGAAGATCCGGACCGTGAGCCTCTTGCCGCGCTGTGCGGCGGCGGGCGTGAAGGTGAACCCGGTCGCGCCGCTGATGACGGCCTCGTCGGCGTACCACCGGTAGGTGAACCGGGTACCCGGCGTCCACGAGCCGGCGAGCGCTCGCAGCGTGGAGCCCACGCGGACGGTGCCGTC
Source organism: Promicromonospora alba (assembly GCF_042654905.1). Taxonomy (NCBI): domain Bacteria; kingdom Bacillati; phylum Actinomycetota; class Actinomycetes; order Micrococcales; family Promicromonosporaceae; genus Promicromonospora; species Promicromonospora alba. The sequence continues at coordinate 42,422 of NZ_JBHSFI010000008.1, read as the reverse complement.
GATCTTCGGCGTCGACGCGGTCAGGGTGCCGATGGTGATCTCGGGCGTCTCGACGCTGGTCGTGGAGGTCGGCGTGGAGCCGGCGGCCGAGCCGGTGACGGTGACCGACAGCTCGGCACCGAGGTCGGCGTCGTCCGGGGTGTAGGTCGACTTGGTCGCTCCCCCGATCATGTCGCCGTCCCGGCGCCACTGGTAGGTGAACGCCGCGACAGGGCTCCAGGGAGCGACCGAGGCGGTAAGAGGCGCGCCCACCCGGTACTCGCCCGAGATGGTCGGCACGGTCGTCGTGAACGTCGACTCCTGCGCCAGCTCGTAGGCCGCCAGGACGTCGAGCTTGCCCTCGCCCCAGACGTTGTTGTCGTCGGTGGTGCCGCCGCACTCCGTGTCGTTCACGTCGTGCGCCGTCCCGTCCAGGATGGCGCGGGTCGCCTGCACGTTGCCGAGCAGCTCCGGCTCGGCGTCCCACAGCAGCGCCACAGCGCCCGCGACGTGCGGGGCGGCCATCGACGTGCCGTCCCAGAAGGCCGAGCTCCTCCCCGGCAGGGTCGACAGGACGTAGACACCCGGTGCCGCGATGTCCGGCTTGACCGTGCCGCTCTGCCCGGGGCCGCGCGAGGAGAAGTCGGCGATCGCCCCGCTCTGGGCGTACGCGCCCACCGCGTAGTTGACCGTCCGAGAGGCCGGGGAGCCCGCCGCCGCACAGCCGAGCCCACCCGCGTTCCCGTTGGAGAAAGTCGAGAAGATGCCGGCTGCCTCCCAGGCCGTGACGATGTCCTCCATGAACGGGTCCGTCGAGAAGTCGGCACCCCACGAGTTGTTCACCACGTGCGGACGCTTCGTCGTGTCCGGGACCGGGTTGGCCGCACCCTGGTCGTAGGGGGCCAGGATCCACTCGCCGGAGGCGATCAGAGCCGCATCCGTCAGCCCACCGCCGGCGCTCATGGCACCGGCGGCGATCCACTCGGCATCTGGTGCGACGCCGACGGCGCGGTCCATGCCCGCATCGGTCCGCACGGTGCCGCCGACCATGGTGCCCATGGTGTGCGTGCCGTGGCCGTTCCCGTCATGGGGGCCCTGTCGCCCGTCGGCCGAGAAGTAGTTGAAGGCGTCGGGATCAGCCGCGCCCGCGCCACGGTACTGCCCGGACAGTGCGGGGTGGCTGCCGTCGACTCCGGTGTCGATGTTGGCGACCACTATGCCCTCGCCCGTGAAGCCCTCGCGCCACAGGTCGTCAGCGTTGATCGCCGCGATACCCCACGTGGGTCCGGCCGCGGCTGCGGCCGCGGTCTCGTTCGCGGAGTCCGTCGTCTCCACCGGCTTCGGCGCCTCGTAGCTCGTCCTCGGACGCACCTCCAGCACCTCCACGTCCGCCGCCAGGTCGGTCGCCAGGTCCAGCGAGCCGTCCTCGACGAGGATCGCGTTGGTGGCCCAGTGGGAGGTGTACTTGGTTCCGGCCGCCTCCAGCTCCGCTATCGCGTCCTTCTGGGACGTCTCAGCGGCCGCGAGGAGCGTCTTGTAGACGTAGTCGCCGCGCTCGGACCAGCTCGTGATGCCCTCGGCCGCCGACAGGTCGGGCTTCTCGGCGAACCGCAGCCAGAAGTCGGTGGTCTCGTCGGAGGCAGAGGCAAAGGCCCGGTTGGCCCCGGCGGTGAACTTGTCGGCCGGGTCGACGGCGCGGGGCGCCGTCTGGGGGCCTGCCGGGCCGACCGGCCGTGGGCTGGGTTCGGGCGCGGCGACCGCCGCGCTCGGTACTGCCAGGAGTGCCAGGACAGTGGCCGTAGCCAGAGTCCTGGTACGACGTCGCGTGCGAGGGTGCATGGGTTCTCCAGGCTGGGGTGCGCCGGGATACCGGGCGCAACTGGACCTGCGCGGGGCAGGGGTGTGCCGTGAAGATACCGTCCGAGATCGGGCGAAAACGGCGAAAAACCCAGAACTCACCCGGGTGATTTCCGCCGGTCAGATCCGGCCGCGCAGCCTGTCGATATCGCGCCGCTCGCGCTTGGTGGGCCGCCCAGCGCCGCGGTCGCGCAGCCCGACGGCCTCCCGCTCGACGCGTGTCGGCAGGGCCGGGCTGTGATCCAGGTACGCCTTGGCCGCTATCGGGGCGCCCACCCGCTTGAGCAGCAGCTCCACGACCTCGACGTCCCGGTCCCGGAGCGGGTCGCGCCACGTCACGCGGTCGCCGACAGCGACGGACGCCGACGCCTTCGCGACCTTGTCGTTGATCCGGACCCGGCCGCTACGGCACAGGTCGGCCGCGACCGACCGGCTCTTGGTCAGCCGCACCGCCCACAGCCACACATCGATGCGCATCGACCCATCCTCCCACCGCCCCACCCGTTGAGTGCTGGGTATTTGTGCACTTTCGGGTCCGAGACCCACAAATACCCAGCACTCAACGGAAGCGGTCAGGTTGTGGCTCGGACCCAGCGAGGGTCCGTGGGGGTTACCTCGTGGAGGGTGCCCGTGATCGTGAGCTGCTTGCGGGTCGTCGGCGGGGTGGCGGCGCCGTCCGGGGTCGGGGCGTCGTCCGGCAGGTCGTTCGGCTCGTCCAGGTCGGCGATGCCCTCGGCCACCACTCTGACAACGCTGTCGGCCGCATGCGCACCCACCCACACCTCGACGTCGCCTGGTTCGACGACCCGCGTCATGCTGCGGTCGGTGAACGCGAAGCGAGTCGTCGGCACGTCGAACGTGACGGTGATGGTCTCCCCCGGCTCGAGCGTGACGCGGTGGTAGCCGAGCAGCTGCGCCGTCGGCCGCGCGACGGAGCCCAGCACGTCACGCCCGTACAGCTGCACGACGTCGGACCCCGCCACCCCACCGGTGTTCGTGACCGTCACGACGGCGCTGAACGTGCCGCCCGCTGCCACCACCCGGTCCACGGAGACCAGCTCACGCGCGAACGTCGTGTAAGACAGGCCGAACCCGAAGGAGCGCGGCGGTGTCGAGTCGGTGGACGTCACCTCGGACGCGCCGCCGAGGATCGGGTGCAGGTACGAGTAGGGCTGCGCACCGCTGGACCGCGGGAGCGACACGGGCAGGCGCCCCGACGGGTTCACGCGGCCGGAGATGACGCCGGCGAGCGCGCTGCCGCCCTCTTCCCCGGGGAAGAACGCCTGGAGCACCGCCCCGGGCTTCCTGGCACCGGCCTCGCCGGGGCCCTGAGCGCCGTCGAGCGCCCAGCCCACCGCGTACGGGCGGCCGGTGATCAGGACCATGACGACGGGCTTGCCCGCGGCGAGCACCGCCTCGACGAGCTCGCGCTGCACGCCGGGCAGGTCCAGCGACTCGCTGTCGTTGCCCTCGCCCACCGTGCCCCGGCCGAACAGTCCTGCCTGGTCGCCCACGACGACCACGGCGACGTCGGCGGCCTCCGCGGCGGCGACTGCCTCCGCGAAGCCCGACGTGTCGTCGCCCTCGACCTCGCAGCCCTGGGCGAACGTGAGCTCGGGCGCGGGCAGGCCCGCGCGGTCGAACTCGACGGCCAGCGCGTCGGCCACCGACGGGATCTCGAACCCCGCCGGGACGCCGGGGAAGTGCGCGAGCACGTGGTTCGCGAACGAGTAGCAGCCCATGAGCGCCTCGGGGCGGGCCGCGTTCGGCCCGATCACCGCCACGCGGGCGGGCTTGTCGTGCCACGAGCCGAGCGGCAGCACGCCGTCGTTCGAGAGCAGCACCACCGACTCCTCGGCGAGCCGCCTGGCCACGTCGCGGTGCGCCGGCGAGTCCAGGTCGACGGCGGCGGGCGGGGCGTCCTCGTACACGTCCGGCTCGAGGAGGCCTAGCTCCTCCTTCTGCTTCAGCGCGCGCAGCACCGCCCGGTCCACTATCTCGACCGGCACCGTCCCGTCCGTGACGAGCGCGGCGAGCGGTTCGAGGTACGCGTCACCGGACGGCAGCTCGACGTCGACGCCCGCCTCCAGCGCGGCCGCGGCGGCCGCACCCCGGTCGGCGGCGATGGCGTGCATGACGGTCAGGAACGCGACGCCGAAGTAGTCGGCGACCACGACGCCGTCGAACCCCCACCGCTCGCGGAGCAGACCCGTCAGGTACTCGCCCGACGAGTGCATGGGCACGCCGTCGACATCGTTGTACGACGCCATCACGCTTCGCACCCCGCCGTCGAGCACAGCCATCTCGAAGGGCGGGAGGTAGATGTCGGCGATCTCGCGCGGGCCGGCGCTCACCGGGGCGTGGTTGCGCCCGGCCTTGGAGCCGGAGTAGGCGACGAAGTGCTTGAGCGTGGCGTGCACGCCCGCGCCCTGCAGCCCGCGGACGTACGAGGTGCCGACCGTCCCCACGAGGTAGGGGTCCTCGCCGATGCACTCGTCGACCCGTCCCCACCGGGGGTCGCGGACGACGTCGAGCACCGGCGCCAGCCCCTGGTGGATGCCGAGCTCCCGCATGGACTCCCCGATGAGCCGGCCCATCTCGGCCACGAGCTCCGGGTCGAACGACGCGCCCCACGCGAGCGGCGTCGGGAAGGTGGCCGCCTGCCAGGCCGCCAGGCCCGTGAGGCACTCCTCGTGCACCAGCGCCGGGATGCCCAGGCGCGTCTCGCGCTTGAGCCTCCGCTGCTCGCCCCACAGCCACGCCGCCCGCTCGACCGGGTCGACCGGCCGCGTGCCGTACACGCGGGTGTAGTGGCCCAGGCCGTTCTTCGTGGTCTCCTGGAGCGAGCTGGAGCCCTGGCCGCCGGCCATCTCGCCCTGCATCGGTGCCACGACGTTGCCGCCCTGGTCCAGCCAGTACCCGACCAGCTGGGCCAGCTTCTCCTCGAGTGTCATCTGTGCGTGCAGCTCGCGCACCCGCTCCGACACCTCGGGCATCGCCCGAAGCGCCACCGGCAGCTCCGTCATAAGAATCCTTTCTTGAACTGCTTGTACGACCCTGCGTAGGACGCGGCCCGGCCGCGCCGGGGTCAGCCCTTGACGGCTCCGGTGAGGCCACCGACGATGCGCCGCTCGAACAGCGAGAAGAAGATCAGCGCGGGGATCATCGACAGCGACGTGAACGCGAGCACCCGTGCGGTGTCGACCGAGTACTGGGACGCGAACGCCTGGACACCCAGCGGCAGCGTGTACGACAGCTCGTCGTTCAGGATGAACAGCGGCAGCATGTACGAGTTCCAGGACGCGACGAACGCCAGGATGCCGACCGTGACGACGCCCGGCAGCGACAGCGGCACGACCATCCGGAAGAAGAACCCGATGCGGCTCGCGCCGTCGATCGAGGCTGCCTCCTCGATCTCCTTCGGGATGGCCCGCAGGAACGGCACCAGGATGATGATCGTGGTCGGGAGCGCGAACGCGATCTGCGGCAGGACGATGCCGCCGATGGTGTTCATCAGGCCCAGGTCGCGGATCAGGATGTACAGCGGGGTGATCGCGACCGTCATGGGGAACATGAGCCCGGCCGCGAACAGCGAGTACATGGCCCCGTTGAGCTTGAAGTCGTACCGCGCCAGCACGAAGCTCACCATGAGCCCGAGCGCGACCACGCCGACAGTTGTCAGGATGCCCGCGACCGCGGAGTTGGCCACCTGGCGCCAGAACACCTCGCTCACCAGCACGCTGATGTAGTTCTCGATGACCCACGGGTTGGGCAGGCCGGACGGGTCGACGGTGATCTGCGCGTTCGTCCGGAACCCGCCCACGATGATGAAGAGCACTGGGCCTATGCAGATGCCGACGAAGAGGAAGGCGATGACATAGGTCATCGGGCTGCCCCACGCGACCTTCGGGAGCCGGCGGAGCTTCTGCGGGGCCTTCGTGGGAGCTTCGAGGAGCGTCGCCATCACTTCTTCCCTTCCGTGAGCGCGCCCTCGGTGTCCCGGCGCAGCACGTAGCGCTGGTAGACCAGCGCGATGACGAGCGAGATCAGGAACAGCACGACGGCTACGGCGTTGCCGTAGCCGAAGTTCCCGGCCAGGCGCCCGTTCAGGACCATGTAGGTCGCCATCGTCGAGGTGCCCGCGGTCGCGGAGATGTACTGGCCCCAGATGATGTAGACGAGGTCGAACAGCTGGAGCGAGCCGATGATCGACAGGAACGCCCAGATGCGGAGCGTCGGGCCGAGCAGCGGCAGCGTGATGGTCCGCTGGATCTGCCAGTACGAGGCGCCGTCGATCGCGGCCGCCTCGGAGAGCTCCTCGGGGATGCTCTGCAGGCCCGCGAGGAACAGGATCACGGCGAAGCCGATGTACTTCCAGCTGATGATGAGCATCAGCGACCAGATGGCGATGTCGGGATCCGACAGCCAGTCGACGGCGAGGAAGCCGAGGCCCATCTTCTCGAGCATGTCGTTGACCGCACCGGAGGTCTGGAGCATCAGGCTCCAGCCCGTACCCACGATGACCTCGGAGATCACGTACGGCACGAAGATGAGGACCCGGATGATCGAGCGCCCGCGGATCTTCTGGTTCAGCAGGAGCGCGAGCGCGACGGCGGCCGGGCCCTGCATGATCAGGGACAGCACGACGATGTAGCCGTTGTGCAGGAGCGCCTCGTGGAAGGCGGAGTCCTTGAAGATGATCAGGTAGTTGTCGAGCCCGACGAACTCCGTCGGCGGCCCGTACCCCTTCCAGCTGAAGAACCCGTAGTAGGCCGCCAGGAAGACGGGGAAGATGACGAACGCCAGGAACACGACGATGGCAGGGCCCGAGAGCAGGGTGATCTCGAGCGTCTTGCGCCAGTCGGTCCTCCTGCCTCGCCGCGGCCTACGGGCCGGGGACGACGTCGGAACGCCGCCCCCGGCCACCGTGGGTCCCTCAGGCGAGGCCGTCCGGGTTGCTGAGTTCTCGCCCAGGGAGTGAGTCATGTGGCTCGTTACTCCATTGCGGCCGCGGCGTTCACGGCGTCGACGATGGACTGCGGGGTACCGTCGCCGGCCAGCATCTCCACGACGCCGGCGTTGAGCGCGTTGCCCACGTTCTGGCCGTAGAGCGTGTCGAGCCAGACCGAGACGTACGGGGCCTCGTTGTAGGCCGCGAGGACGGACTGCAGCGCCGGGTCGGTCACGACGCCCTGCGCCTCCTTGCTGGCGGGCAGCGTCACGAAGGCCTCGGCGTAGGCCTCCTGGTGCTCCTTCTGCATGAAGAAGTTCAGGAAGTCGGCGCACTCCGGGGGAGCCTCGACGAAGCAGGAGTAGCCGTCGACGCCGCCCATGAACGCGGCGGGGTCACCCTCGCCGCTCTCCGTGGCGGGGAACGGGAACCAGCCGAGGTCCTTCAGCGGCTTCTCGTCGGGGGTGAGTCCGGCGATCACGCCCGGGTTCCACGCCCCCATGAGCTCCATCGCCGCCTTGTGGTTCGCGATCAGGCCGGCGGACGAGCCGGCACCCTGCTGCGCCGTCGCGGTGAGGTAGCCGTCCTGGAACGGCTCGGTCTCGCTGAGGGCCTGCAGGTCCTCGCCGGCCGCCAGCCAGCACGGGTCGTCGAAGCTGCGGGACGCGGCGGCGGCCTCGAGGGTCTCCTGCGAGCACTCGCGCAGCGCGAAGAAGTAGAACCAGTGCGCGGCGGGCCACGCGTCCTTGGCGCCGAGCGCGATCGGTGCGATGTCGGCGGCCTTGAGGTCGGCCACCGCGTCGTTCAGCTCGTCGACGGTCGCGGGCGGCTCGGTGATGCCGGCCTCGCCGAAGAGGTCCTGGCTGTAGAAGATGCCGCCCGGGAGGACCGCCGTCGGCATGCCGTAGACCTTGCCGTCCACGGTGAAGGCGTCGAAGCCGGCGCCGACGTTGGTCGTCGTCGCCTCGTCGATCGTGTCGGTGAGATCCATGATCTGCCCGGCCTCGACGACGTCGGCCAGCTTGCCGCCGCCGCGCGCCATGAAGATGTCCGGCGCGTCGCCGGAGTTCAGGGCGGTCTGCAGCTTGCCGTCCATGTCCTCGTTCTGGATGGACTGGACGTCGATCGTCACACCGGGGTTGGCCGCCTCGAAGGCGGCGACCGTGTCTTCCCAGTAGGCCTTGCCGGGCCCGGTGGTGGAGTTGTGCCAGAAGGTCATCGAGACGTCACCGTCACCCGACCCTCCGTCGCTGCCGCCGGAACAGCCTGCGGCCAGCAGGGCAACCGTGGCGCCCAGGGCAAGAGTGCCCGCAGCCCGCGTCTTCCTCATCATTGTGGAACCCCTTGTAGTCGTCATCGACGGTCGGCAGGAGCCTGCCGGTGACGGACGACAGGTCCGTCAGTCAGGAGACTGGCAGCCCGGCAACGGTTTCGTCAAACGGTTTCGATATCGATTTCGAAACGGATCGGTAAACCAGACACACCTCGTTGCCCGGGGTACTCTCGCTTCCGTGCACAGTGGGACAGGCTCACCCGGGTCCACTGCCGGACCGGGTGACAGCGTGACGAGCGGTTCCGAGACCCCGGATCCCTTCGCCAACCAGGAGCGTGCGACCGGCCGCGCCACCATCACCGACGTCGCGCGTGTCGCCGGCGTATCGGTCGCCACCGTCTCCAAGGTCGTCAACGGCCGGTACGGTGTCGCCGCGGCCACCGCCGAGCGGGTGCTCGGCGTCGTCGCCGACCTCGGGTACGAGTCGTCCCTCGTCGCGCGCAGCCTGCGCCGCCGTCAGACCAACGTCATCGGCGTACTGGTGGCCGAGTTCGAACCGTTCAGCACGGAGCTCCTCAAGGGCATCTCCGCCGCGATGGACGGGACCGGTTACGAGCTGCTCGCCTACTGCGGCGACGCCGGGCACTCGGACCACGTGGGGTGGGAGCGCCGCTCGCTGTCCCGCCTGGCCGGCACCCTGATCGACGGCGTGGTGATCGTCACGCCCACCCTGGCCCTGCCGGTGCACGAGGGCGTGCCCATCGTCGCCATCGACCCGCACACCGGCCCCACCGGGCCGGCCACCGTGGACTCGGACAACCTGGGCGGCGCGCGCACCGCCACCGAGCACCTCATCTCGCTCGGCCACACGCGCATCGGCTACCTGGGCGGACGTTCCGACCTGGAGTCGGCCCGCCTGCGCGAGCTCGGCTTCTTCGAGGCGATGGAGGCCGCGGGCCTCAAGCCGGACCCGAGCCTCGTGCTCGAGGGCGGCTACCGCCCGGACCGGTCCGACCGCCCGACGCACGACCTGCTCGAACGCCCCGATCGGCCGACTGCCGTCTTCGCCGCCAACGACCTGTCGGCGATCCACGTCATCCAGGTGGCGCAGGAGCTGGGGCTGCGCGTGCCCGAGGACCTGTCGGTCATCGGTTTCGACAACATCCCCGAGGCCGCCGCGTCCAGCCCGCCGCTGACGACCATCGCGCAGTCCCTGCACGAGATGGGCGCCGAGGCGCTCCACATGGTCATCGCGATGCTCGAGTCGGGCACTACCGCGGGCAAGCACACCCGCCTGCCCACGCGGCTGGTCGAGCGCGCGAGCACGGCTCCCCCGCCCGCATCGAAATAACCTCGCCGACGGCGGCGGGCCGGGGCACCCTGGTGGAATGACCTCCCCCACCGGCCGCACGCCGGCACAGACGCCGTGGCACGTCCTCGAGGTGGCGCCCGTACCGTCCGTCGACCATCCCGACGCCTGGGCGTACCACGGGATCGCCGCGGTCGAGCGGGCCGCGGAGATCGCGAGCCGCGGGTACGACGACCTCGCCCGCCCGGCGCGGCAGACCATCAGCGGCATGCAGCATCAGGAGTACGCGCGCAAGCAGCGGTTCGTCGCGGTCCTGGACCGGCCCGACGGCGGGGCGCCCACCGCCGACGACGTGGTCGGCTTCGGGTTCGTGGCGATGACGCTCAAGCACAACACGCACACCGCCGACGTCCATGTGGGGGTCCACCCGGACCACCGGCGGCAGGGCATCGGCAGGGCCCTCGCGGCACGGGTCGAGGAGGCAGCCGCCGACGCGGGGCGGACGACGTTCTTCGTCTGGGCGGCGGCGCCGCGCGAGGCCGCCGCCGACGAGGAAGCGGTGGTGCCGGCCACCGGCGTCGGGCGCATACCCGCCGACGTCCCCGGCGTGCGGTTCGCGCTCGGCCGCGGGTACACGATCGAGCAGGTGGAGCGCATGTCACGGCTCGACCTGCCGGTGGATCCCGGCGAGCTGGCGACGTTCGAGGCGGAGGCGCGCGCCAAGGCGGGCGACGACTACCGGACGCACACGTGGGAGGGCATCCCCGAGGAGTGGCACGCGGGATATGCCCAGCTCATGACCCGGATGTCGACGGACGTGCCGCAGGGCGAGCTCGACTTCGGCGAGGAGACGTGGGACGCCGAACGCGTGCGCGTGTACCTCGAGGAGCGCGCGTCCAGCGGCCAGCGCCTGCTGACCACTCTCGTGGAGCACGTCCCGTCGGGCGAGGTCGTGGCGGGTACGTCGTTCCTCCTGCAGGACGCCAAGCCGGCGTTCGTGTTCCAGGAGGAGACGATCGCGCTGAAGACCCACCGCGGGCACCGGCTCGGGATGCTCGTCAAGGCGGTCAACCTGCGCGAGCTGACCGCGCGCTACCCGCAGATCGAGCGGGTGCACACCTTCAACGCGGAGGAGAACGCGCACATGCTGGCCATCAACGTGGCCCTGGGCTTCCGCCCCTCGGGCGCGGAGGCGGCCCTCCAGAAGCGCGTCTGACCCCTCGTTGAGTGCTGGGTATTTGTGGCTCTACAGACCGGAAGACCACAGATAGCCAGCACTCAACGGTGCCTGCGGAAGCGGCCCGCCAGGGTGAGGAGGCGGCCCGCCGTGCGGGTGACCATGCCGCCCGTTCCGTTCGCGACGTCCAGCAGCTGCCGTACCTGCTTGTGCGTGACGCCCGAGCCCGGCTGATAGGGCAGCCGGTCCAGGGGCATCGCGCTCGTCATGATCATGACGTCGTCGGACAGGCCCGCGCCCTGGAGCATCCCCGTGACCGTCGGGCCGATGACGGGGTGGGCCATCGCCTCGCCCAGCGAGGATGCGGCGGTCAGCGGCGGGACGACGCCGTCCGACGGCACCTTGGCGTCAGCCGTGGCACGGACATCGCGGCTCGATGCGCCCACCTCCACCCGGTAGGTTCCGCCCTCGATCCGCCACCGGTCGGCCTGGACGTCCCAGTACGCGAGGTCGTCCCGGGCCACCGAGAGCTCCACCTCCTGCGACTCCCCCGGCGCGAGATCGACCACGGCGAACGCGGCCAGCGAACGCGGGGCACGCGGGACCGGCGAGCCGGGAAGGGACACGTAGCACTGCACCACCTCGCGGCCCGCGACGCCGCCGGTGTTGGTGACGGTCACGCGCACGGTGAGCCCGACGTCGTCGGTCGAGCCCCTTCCGCTGGTCGAGCCCGTCGAGACCTCCAGCCCCGAGTACCCGAACGTCGTGTACGAGAGCCCGTGCCCGAACGGGAACTGCACGTCCAGGTCGCGCGCGTCGTACCAGCGGTAGCCCACGTAGATGCCCTCGCCGTAGGTGACGCGCAGGCCCGTGCCCGGAAAGCTCGTCCAGGCCGGGGTGTCCTCGATGCGCAGCGGGACGGTCTCGGCCAGCCGTCCGGACGGGTTGACGCGTCCGTACAGCACGTCGGCCAGGGCCCCGCCGCCCGCCTGCCCCAGCAGCCAGCCCTCCACTATCGCGGGCACGCGGTCCGCAAACCCGGACAGCCGCACCACCGAACCGTTGGACAGCACGACCACCACGCGCGGATTGACCTCCAGCACCCGGTCGAGCAGCTCGAGCTGGACGGCGGGCAGCTCGATGTCCGCGCGGTCGCGGCCCTCCGCCTCGGCCGACTGCGGCAGGCCCGCGAAGAACAGCACCACACCCGCGGAGCGGGCCGCGGCCACGGCGTCAGCGGCGAGTTCGTTCCCGCCAGTCTGTCGAAGTAGAGCGCGTGTCCGAGACCACAGGGGGCGAGCCTCGCGGTCTTGGACACGCGCTCTACTTCGACTGACCAGCGAGGGGTCGGTCAGCGCGTAGCCCGGCGCGAAGACGACGTCAGGCGCTGCGTCCTGGATCGCCGCGAGGGCGTCGTCGAGCTGGGTCGGGACGATCTGCGACGATCCCGAACCCTGGTAGCGCGGTGTGCGGGCGAGCTCGCCGATCACCGCGACGCGCGTCTGTGGCGCGAGCGGCAGCAGGCCGCCGTCGTTCTTGAGCAGCACCACCGCGCGGCTCGCCGCCTCCCGGGCCAGGGCGTGGTGAAAGGCGTCGTGCCAGGCCTCGGGGTCGTGGCCACGCTCGGCGAGCGGCGGCGCACCGCCGTCCGCCGTCTTCTCGCGCGCGGCCTGCGCCGCGAGCGCCAGCGCGACGACCCGGGCGGCCGACCGGTCGACGTCGGCGAGATCGAGGGTGCCGGACCTCACCGCCGCGACGAGCTCCCTGACCCGGCCCTCTCCGGCGGCGGGCATCTCCAGGTCCAGGCCCGCGCGGACGCCGGCGACGCGGTCGTGGACGGCGCCCCAGTCGGACATGACGAGGCCCTCGAAACCCCATTCGCCGCGCAGGATGTCGGTGGTGATGCGGCGGTCCTCGCCGGTGTGGGTGCCGTTGATGCGGTTGTACGACGACATGAGCGTCGCGGGCCGGGCCTTGGTGACCACGCGCTGGAAGCCACGCAGGTAGATCTCGCGGAGGGTGCGCTCGTCCATGTCGGCGGAGACGCGCATGCGCTCCGTCTCCTGGTTGTTTGCGGCGAAGTGCTTGAGGCTCGTGGCGACGCCGCCCTCCTGGATGCCGGTGACGAGGGCCGCGCCGATCTCGCCCGCGAGCAGCGGGTCCTCGGACACGTACTCGAAGTTGCGCCCGCACAGGGGGCTGCGCTTGATGTTGATGCCGGGACCGAGCACGACGTCGATGCCGCGCTGCTTCGCCTCTGCCGCCACTGCCTCGCCCACACGCCGGACCAGGTCGACGTCGAACGTGCTGCCCAGCGCGACCGCCGGCGGAAAGCACGTGGCGGGGACGGCGCCCTCGATGTCGCCGACGTCGGGGGCGAGCCTGCGCACGCCGTGCGGGCCGTCCGCGAAGAAGGCCGGCGGGACTCCGGGGGCCTCGGCGGTGGTCCAGAACGAGGCGCCGGACAGGAGCCGCGCCTTCTGCTCGATGCTGAGCTTCCTGACGATCGCCGCGGGTGCAGCTGCGGTGGCGACTGCGGTGCGGGCCTGCGGCTTCTTCGGCATGCGGTCACGCTACCCGGATCAAAAAGCCGTGCGTCCTGGCACCGCCGGGAGCACCCTGGGCACATGACCTCAACCTCTGCGGTACCCGCCCCGTCGACGTCGACGTGGCGGCTGATGACCCCGCCCCACCCGTCCTCGATCGAGGACCCGGAGGCATGGGCCTACCGGAGCATCGCCGAGCTGGATGCCGCCGTGGGCGCGGCGGATCTCGGTAGCGCCGACGAAGCCCAGACACCGCTCGGGATCCTGGTGGCGATGAACAACCAGGACTACCGGCGCAGGCTGCGCCACGTCGCGGTGGTGGACGCACCCGACGGGCCGCGGGTGGTGGGCAGCGCGCTCCTGAACCTGTTCGTCCGGTCGAACCCGGAGCTGGCCATCGGCTTCGTCGTGGTGCACCCGGAGTTCCGGCGGCAGGGAATCGGTACGGCCCTGGCCGACTGGATGCGCAGCACCGCGCGTGCGGAGGGCCGGACGTCGGTCCTGGCCCCCGTCGACTTCGGGCCCGAGGAGACCTCCGGCGACTTCCTGGCGCCCGCGTCCGGTTCCGGCCGGGTCTCGGCCGACCTCCCGGGCGTCCGCCTGGCCCAGAAGCTCGGGCTGGGCCTGGAGCTGGTGGAGCGCCGGTCCCGGATCGACCTGCCGGTTGCTCCCGAGACGGTCGCGCAGTTCGAGGCCGAGTCCCGTGCCGCCGCAGGAGACGCGTACCGCGTCCACACCTGGACGGCGCCGACGCCGGAGGAGTGGATAGTGCAGTACGCCGCTCTCCAGCAGGCCCTGACCGACGACGAGCCCCGTGGCGGCCTGGACCTCGAGTCCGACGTCTGGGACCTGGAGCGCATCAGGGGCGAGGAGGCGGCGATCGCCGCCAAGGGTGACCAGTACGTGGTGACCGCCGCTGAGCACGTGGCCACGGGCGAGCTCGTCGCGATGACGATGCTGCAGTGGAACGACGAGAAGCCCGACCACACCGACCAGCAGGCCACCGTGGTGCTGGGCGCGCACCGTGGGCACCGGCTCGGCATGCTCGTCAAGGCCGTGAACCTGCGGGAGCACGCGCGGCTGCGGCCCGGCGCCCAGCGCATCTACACCTGGAACAACGAGGAGAACCCGCACATGCTCGCGATCAACATCGCGCTGGGCTTCGTGCCGGCGGGCGGCTGCGCGGAGTTCCAGGGTCCGCTGTAGTCACAGCAGCTTCGGGGTCAGGTCCGGGCCGTCCCCGAACGCCTCCGGTGGGGCGAACGGGTGGACCGGGCCGCCCAGGTTCGTGTGCCGCAGGCGGAGCAGGTCCTGGTCCACCCCGCCCGGGGTGAGCATGAGCATCCAGTCGTCGGCCATGTCGTACAGCTCGGTCTCCAGGTTGCCGATCTTCACGACGACGACGTCGGTCCCGCGCGGGTCCAGGCCGATCGCCGTGAAGTCGGACTCCAGGTGATAGGGCCTGCGCCGCTCGGTGAGGATCACCTTGAGCCCGCCTGCCGCGACCACGCAGACGGTGCCCGCCACGGGGTCGCCCTCGTGGACGTGCTCGACCACGCCGCGCAGCGTCACCGGCCCGGCCGGCCCGGCGTCGACCCGGGCGCCGGCCGTCACCTCGACGACGGCGCCCACCCCGGCGTCGGCCACCGCGCGGGCGGCCTCGGGGTCGGGCAGGGACGCGTAGATGGCGCTGCGGCCGCCCGCCTCCGGCGGGATCGCGAATATGGGCTCCGCGAGGAGCCGGGCGAGGGTCCAGGTGACGTCGCCGGCGCCGCCGGCCATGGGGTTGTCTCCAGAGTCCGACAGGACGAAGGGTCGCGCGTCGCTCGCCAGCACCGCCTTCAGGCACTCCTCGTAGGTGCCCGCGGGCGCGACGAGCCCGAACTCGCCGCGGGCGTCCCAGTACCTGCGGGCCAGCCGCTCCGCCTCGCGCGCGATGAGCGCGTCGTCGTCCCCCATGACGACGACGGCTGCCCGGCAGCGCGGCTCGTCCGCCCAGGCGTACCCGACCCAGACGGAGGCGTCGAGGACACCCTCGAGCGCGCCGACCCGTGCGACGTCCTCGTAGATGCCCCGCGCCGGCTCGACCCGGGTGCTCGTCCGCTCCCCCGGCAGCAGCACCGGGACCTGCACCCAGGCCTTCCGCGGCCGGCCCGCCCCGTCGATCCGGCGCAGCAGGTTCGTGGCCGCGCGCTCGCGCGCCTCGTCGTCGTCCTCGTGCGGCGTCATGCGATGGCAGGCGATCATGTCGACCGTCTCGGCGAGCTCCCGCGACACGTTGCCGTGCAGGTCCGTCGAGGCGGAGACCAGGCAGTCCGGCCCGACGGCGGCGCGCACCGTCCGGGCGAGGTCCGCCTCCGCATCCGTGTACCCGAGCACCGCCATGGCGCCGTGGATGTCGAGCAGCACGCCGTCGAACGGGCCCTGCGCCTCCAGCGCCAGGCCGATCTCGGCGCGGACGGTCTCGTAGACGTCGGTGAGGACCGCGCCGCCCGGGAGCGCCCCGGCCCGCAGCACCCCCACCCATTCCGCCTCCCGGCGCAGCGGCGCGCCGTCCCGCAGGAACGGGTACCGCCGGACGAGCTCGTTGCCACGCAGCAGGGTGAACGCCTCCCAGCCCGAGCGGTGCGGGGAGAACGTGCTGGACTCGATGGCCATACCGCAGATCGCGATCCGCGGCCGATGGTTGGTACGGGTCACGCGCGCAGTGTAAGCGGGACGCGTTACGACTTAGTGCTTATTTCACGCCAAAAGGCCAGGTGTCGGCAGCTGAGCCGCCGACACCTGGCCCTTACCGTTCGCGGGGTGCGCCGCGCTGGCGTCAGTTGTCGTCCCGGTCGTCCGCGTCGTCGTCCGCGTCGTTCGGGGTGTTGTCGTCCTGGTCGTCGACGTAGTTCGCGTCGTTCGGCGAGTCCGCCGACTGCGCGGAGCCCGCGGTGTCGTGCGCCGACTCGTTCGGGGAGTCCGCCGACTCGGGCGAGGGGTCGTAGTTCGCGTCACCGGGCGAGTCCGCCGACTGCGCGGAGCCCGCGGTGTCGCGTGCCGACTCGTTCGGCGAGTCCGCCGACTCAGGGGAGGGGTCGGCCGTCGTGCTGCCCGCGCCGCTGTCGGGCTGCGGTGCGCTGGCCAGGGTGACGGACTCGGAGGACTCGGCCCGGGGGGCCGGGTCGTTCAGCGCCGCTGCCGTCGTCGCGCCGGCGACGCCGAGCACGGCTGCTGCTCCGACGACGGCCCAGCGCTTCTTCATGGTCGAGGGGTTCATCTCTGTGACCTCCGGTCTCGCGGCGCCCCGTTCGGGTGCCTCCTGATAGATAGTCTGCGTCGCCAGGATGAGGCGATGAGGAGACCTGCATGAGACGCCTCTCATGTCCGGGAAGGCGCCCCGGTCGGTGGCCGGGCGTCAGCCCTTGAACCGGTAGCCCGCCCCGCGCACCGTCTCGATGCGGTCCGCACCCAGCTTCTTGCGCAGGTAGCGCACGTAGACGTCGACCACGTTGGACCCCGGGTCGAAGTCGTAGCCCCAGACCCGCGACAGCAGCTGCTCGCGGGACATGACCTGGCCCGGATGCTGCAGGAACACCTCGGCGAGCGCGAACTCCCGTGCCGAGAGCTCCACCTCACGCCCCGCCACGGTGGCGGTTCGCGTGCGCAGGTCCAGTCCGACGTCGCCGTGCTCGAGGCGGTCCGACGCCGCCGCCTCCCCGTTCGTGCGCCGCAGCCGCAGCTTGATCCGGGCGAGCAGCTCGTCGAACCCGAACGGCTTGGACATGTAGTCGTCCGCCCCGCCCTCCAGGCCCGCCACCCGGTCGGAGAGCGAGTCCCGCGCGGTCAGGATCACCACCGGCAGCGTGGAGCCGACGTCGCGCAGGCGCTGCAGCACCGTGAAACCGTCCAGCACGGGCAGCCCGATGTCCAGCACCATCAGGTCGTAGCCGCCGAACATCGCGTGGGCCAGCGCCGACGCGCCGTCGGACACCACGGTGGGCTGGAACCCGTGCGCCTTGAGCCCCTTGCGCACGAACTGCGCGATGCGCTCCTCGTCCTCCGCGATCAGGATCTGGTTCAACGTGCCTCCTCCTCGGTCGCCGCGCTCCTGGTACCTGCCTGCGTGGCCGACGACGCCGCGCCGTCGGCCGGCCAGGTCATCACGAAGCGTGCCCCGCCTCCGTCCGACCGTTCGACCACCACGTCCCCACCGTGTCCCTGGGCGATGGCCCGCACGATGGCGAGGCCGAGACCCGAACCCGACGCCCCGCCCGTCGTGCTGCCCCGCGCGAACCTGTCGAAGATGCGATCCGCCTCCTCGGGTGGCACGCCGGGGCCGGTGTCGCGCACCCAGAGCCGTACCTGACGGCCCGCGGGCCCGTCGAGCACCTGCGTGCCGATGCCTACCTCGTCGTCCGGACCGCTGAACTTCACCGCGTTGTCCGCGAGCTGCAGCACGGCCTGGGTGAGGCGGTGCACGTCGGCGACCACCTCGGCGTCGGCCCGGGCATCCACCACCCAGCGGCGCGCACCCAGCGCGCGGGCCTTGTCGTGCACGTCATCGGTGAAGCGGCCCAGGTCCAGGGAGGCGGTGGACACGAAGTCGGCCCGCTCCGCCTTGGCGAGCAGGACCAGCTCCTCGACGATCTGGCCCATCCGGGACGTCTCGTCGAGGAGGAGGTCCCGGGTCTCGCGCACGTCCGCCGGATCGTCCGGGTCGAGCACCTCCAGGTGGCCGCGCAGGACGGTCAGCGGGGTGCGGAGCTCGTGCCCGGCGTCGTCCAGGAACTGGCGCTGCGTCTCGATGGCCGTGGACAGCCGGTCGAGCATCGTGTTGAACGCGCCCGCGAGCTCGCCGAGATCGTCCTCGGTGGCCACGGGAACTCGCTGGGAGAGATCGGTCTCGGTGACCCGGGTGGCGGTCGAGCTCAGCTGCCGCAGCGGGCGCAGCAGGCGGCTCACCACCAGCCACGCGAACAGCCCCAGCAGCACCAGCGCCACGCAGCAGACGATCGCGTAGGTGCGCATCACGGCGTTCTCCGCCTCGAGTGCCTCGTCCAGCGCGGAGGCCATGACGTACGCGCCTACCTCCTGGCGGTCAGGCACCGTCACCGGGACGACGACGAACCACACCCGGCCGATCTCCGTGTCGATCTCGCGCTGGACCGTCGTGCTCGACTGCGGCGTGAGACCGTCGACGACCTCCTGGACCACCGCGTTGTCCGCGACCACCCTTCCGATCCCCGGAGGGTTGGTCTGCTGGTGCTTGCCGTCCAGGTAGGCCGCGAAAATCTCGTAGTTACCCGGAACGTTCTGCTCCATGGCGACGCTCATGAGGCGGCCCGCCCCGCGGAACTTCTCGCCCGTCTCCGGGTCAGCGCCATACTCCGCGAGGTTCTTCAGCTCATCGATCTCCTGGTCGAAGTCCTTGGAGATGCCCTCCATGATCTGCTGGGTCTGGATGGCGTGGGTCAGCACGCCCGTCGCGAGCAGCCCGATGGCGGTCACGGCGACCACCGTCGTCACGACCTTGGCCCGTACCGTCGGCCGGCGCAGGCTCATGCGCGGCCCACGCCGGACGACGCGAGCCTGGACCCGTCGAGCCAGGAGGCCACGACGTCCAGGCGGCGCGACGTCGCCGCCTGCCATCCGCGCTCCTGCACGCGGTGCGGCCCCGTGGCCAGCGAGAGCAGCACCCCGGCGACACGCGCGGCGAGGTCGCTCCGGTCGGCGCCCCGGCCACCCGGGGCCGCCACGAACCCGGCAGCGTAGTCCGCGGCGAGCTTGCGCATCCGGGCCGCGTGCGTGACCTGCGCGGGATCCTTCCCGTGCACGAGGGACAGCACGTCCAGGTGTGCGACGAGGCAGGCGAGGTCGTCGGCGCGGTGGCCAGGGCCTGCGGAGTCGACGTCGAGCAGGCCGGTGATCCGGCCGTCCGTGAGCATGATCTGGGCCTCGTAGAGGTCGCCGTGCGTCGGGTCCGCGCCGGTCCCACGCTCCGCGAGGCGCGCCCGGACGGCGCCTGCCAGGTCGGCGGCCCGGCCCGCTTCCGAGGGCAGCGCCGCGCCGATGACGCCCGCGTAGTGCTCGGCCGAGTCGCTCCATGCGGGGCGCCGCGGCAGGTCGCGCACCTCGGCGGGCAGCCGGTCGAGCAGGTCCAGCACCTCGAGCGGGGACGGGATACGCCCACCGTCCCGCACGGCGGCGCGCATCTCGGTGCCGTGCAGCGGGGACAGCACGAGGAGGCCGTCGTCCGACCAGCCGAGGGGGCGCGGGACCGGCAGGCCGGCCCGCGACAGGAGCTCGTGCCGCCGGTGCAGGTCGGCAACCTTGCGGGGGCGCAGCACCTTGAGGAACACCCGGGACGACGCGGCAGTCGCCTCGATCACCGCACGCCGTGTCGGGCGGTAGGCCCGGACCTTGAGCACGGGGTCCGCACGGGCCTCCGGGCTGACGCCGAAGCCGGCCAGAAGCTCCTCGACGGCGGACGTGTTGAAGGCACGGGGCAGGGCGGGCAGGGCCGGGTCGCCGGGGAAACGCCACACGGCGACGGTCGCGTCGCCGTCGGACAGCGTGACCACGCCCGGCTGGCGGCCGTCGCGGGAGCGGCCGACGCTCGCGCCGAGCGTCTCGGACCGCTCGACGCCGTCCCAGCGCACCGTCGCCCGGTAGGCGACGGTGGTCGTCGAGCCGGGGCGATGGTCCACCTGGCGCACCCGCCAGTCCACGAGCTCGCCTCCGGCCGTGGCCACGGCCGCATCGAGGAGGCCCGCGGCGGCGTCACCGGTCAGCAGGTCGAGGTGCGTATTCACCCGGCAATCCTCGCAGCCGTCACCCACAGAAGCCCGCTACCAGGCATTAGAAACCTCTAACCCCACCCGTTCCGCGAAGTAGAGCGCCTGTCCGGGTCTCCCCGGTGTCGCCAGGGAACCTCGGACAGGCGCTCTACTTCGCGGTGCGGGTCAGGCGCGGAGCTCGCGGTACTTCGCGATGAGGGCCGCCGTGGACGGGTCCTGTGCCGCGAGGGCCGCCTCGTCGCCCGCGACCGCCGGGGCGATCTCCAGGGCGAGCTTCTTGCCGAGCTCGACGCCCCACTGGTCGAACGAGTCGATGCCCCAGACGACGCCCTGCACGAAGGTGATGTGCTCGTACAGCGCGACGAGCTGGCCCAGCACTGCGGGGGTCAGCGCGGGGGCGAGGATCGACGTCGTCGGCCGGTTGCCGCTGAACACCTTGGCAGTGACCAGGTCCTCGGCGACGCCCTCGGCGCGCACCTCGTCGGCCGTCTTGCCGAACGCGAGCGCCTTGGTCTGCGCGAAGAAGTTCGCGAGGAACAGGCCGTGCACGTCGGCCTCGCCGTCGCGCAGGGGGTAGGCGGGGTTCGCGACGGCGATGAAGTCCGCCGGGATGGTCCGCGTGCCCTGGTGGATGAGCTGGTAGAACGCGTGCTGCCCGTTGGTGCCGGGCTCGCCCCAGAACACCTCGCCGGTGTCGGACGTGACGGGCGTGCCGTCCCAGCGGACCGACTTGCCGTTGGACTCCATGGTGAGCTGCTGCAGGTAGGCCGGGAACCGGTGCAGCTGCTGCGCGTACGGCAGGACGGCGTGCGTGTGCGCGTCGCGGAAGTTGACGTACCAGACGTTGAGCAGCCCCATCAGGACCGGCACGTTGTGCTCGAGCGGCGCGGTCCGGAAGTGCTCGTCCATCGCGTGGAAGCCGCCCAGTAACTCGGCGAAGGCGTCAGGCCCGATGGCGACGGCGAGCGACGTGCCGATCGCCGAGTCGACGGAGTAGCGCCCGCCCACCCAGTCCCAGAACCCGAAGGCGTTCTCGGGGTCGATCCCGAACGCCGCGACCTTGTCCAGTGCGGTGGAGACGGCCACGAAGTGCTTCGCGACGGCGTCGGAGCGGCCGTCCTCGGAGTCCTCGATGGCGCCGGCCGCGACCAGCGAGCGCCACAGCCAGTCGCGCGCGAGGCGCGCGTTGGTGAGGGTCTCCAGCGTGCCGAAGGTCTTGGACGCGACGATGAACAGCGTGGTCGTCGGGTCGAGGTCCGCGGTCTTCTGCGCGACGTCGGTGGGGTCGATGTTCGAGACGAACCGGACATCCAGGCCGTCCTGGACGTAGGGCTCCAGGGCCTCGTACGCCATGACCGGGCCGAGGTCGGAGCCCCCGATGCCGATGTTCACGATCGTCCGGACGGGCTCGCCCGTGACGCCGGTCCACTCGCCGGAGCGGACCTTCTCGGCGAACGCGTAGACCTTGGCCAGCTCGTCGGCCACGTCGGCGGTGATGTCCTGACCGTCCACGGTCAGCGGCTCGTCCGACGGGCGGCGTAGCGCCGTGTGCAGCACCGCGCGGTCCTCGGTGACGTTGATGTGCTCGCCCGCGAACATCGCGTCGCGGCGTTCGGTGAGCCGCACCTCGTCCGCCAGGGCGACGAGCGTGGCGAGCACCTCGTCCGTCAGCAGGTTCTTCGACAGGTCGACGTGCAGGTCAGCGGCCTGGTAGCTCAGGCGCTGGGCGCGGTCCGGGTCCGCGGCGAACCAGCCGCGCAGGTCCGGCCGGAGGTTCTTGGAGAGCTCGGTGAGCGAGCCCCAGGCGTTGGTGGTGGTGGCGTCGACAGGCCCACGGGCCGGCTCTGAGGTCATGAGACAACCGTAGTCCGGAGCGCCTCGGCCGCAGCCTCGGCGAGTGTCTGATCCGTCACCTCGTAGCCCGCCTCGTCCCCGCCGCCCGGGCCCGAGGCGTCGACCACCGTGCGCTTCGCCGAGAGGTGCACGGCGTCCACGCCGATGCGGAGCAGCGCCGGGATGTCCGCCGCCGTCACGCCGCCGCCCGCCATGATCTCGATGCCCAGCTCGGCGCTGTGCTCGACCAGGGCGGCCAGCCGGTCCAGCCCTTCGCCCGCGCGGGCCGCGCCGCCGGAGGTCAGCACCCGCGCGACGCCCAGCTCGGCCAGCGTGTCGAGCGCGGCGATCGGGTCCCCGATCACGTCGAGCGCGCGGTGGAACGTCACCTCGGCGTCCTCGGCCGCGGCGACCAGGTCGCGCATCCGCCGGACGTCCACGGTGCCGGACGGCGTCAGGGCGCCCACCACCACGCCGTCGGCGCCCTGGTCGGTCGCCAGGGTGACGTCCCGCAGCATCAGGTCGATCTCGGCGGCCGAGTACACGAAGCCGCCCGGGCGGGGGCGCACCAGGACGTGCACCTCGAGGATCGGGGAGCTGTCGGACGACGGGACCACCGCCGCGGCGTCGACCACCGCCTCGATGAGCGCGGCGCTCGGCGTCATGCCGCCGGTGGCGCCGAGTGCGGAGCAGAGCTCGACGCGCCGGGCGCCGACGCCGGCAGCGATCACCGCCCCGGCCGGATCCTGGACAGCGAGCTCGAGAGCGACACGTTGGGGCACGGCGCCAGCGTAGCCGGGCCCCGGGCCGGTCTGTCGCCCGCCACGTCTGCCGCCGAGTCGGTAGGGTCCCTGGCATGGCTATCGATCCCAGTGCGATCCTCACGGGTCGAGCCCCCGGGCGTGCCCCGATCGGAGTGATCCTGGGGATCGTCTTCGCGTCGGTGTGCCTCATCGTCATCCTCGCGTTCGACGCGATCACGGGCGGCGCGTCGTTCGTCGTCGGGCTGTCGCTCGCGGTGCTCCCCGTCGCCGTCTGGCTGCCGCTGGTGCTCGCGCTGGACCGGCTGGAGCCGGAGCCGCCGAACGCCCTGATCTTCGCGTTCCTCTGGGGCGCGGGGGTCGCGGCGCTGTTCGCGAGCATCCTGAACACGCTCGGGCTGTCGCTGCTCACCGAGACCGAGCTCACCGGCGAGGAGGAGGGCTGGTACATCGTCGCGACGTTCGGCGCACCGGTGGTCGAGGAGCTGCTGAAGGGCGCGGTCCTGTTCGGCATGCTCTGGTGGCGGCGCCAGGAGCTGAACGGGCCCACCGACGGCGTCATCTACGCCGCGATGGTGGGCCTCGGCTTCGCGGCGACGGAGAACATCCAGTACTTCATCGACGCCGTCGAGGTGGACCAGCTCGGGTACGTGTTCGTGCTGCGGGCCATCGTCTCGCCGCTGCTGCACCCGCTGTGCACCGCGATGACCGGCATCGGCGTGGCGGTCGCCGCGCTGGCCGGGCCCGGGAAGCTGCGCCGGCGGGCTCCGCTGTACGGGCTGCTGGGCGCCATCGCCCTGCACAGCCTGTGGAACGGCTCCACGAAGTTCGGGATCGGCGGCCTGGCCTTCGCCTACCTGGTCGGCTTCGCGGTACTGATCGGCCTGATCGTGATCCTGGCGCGGGACCGCCGCCGGATCGTCCAGCTCATCGGCCACTACCTGCCGCTGTACGGCCCGGTCGGCATCGTCACGCACGACGACCTGCGGATGCTCTCGACGCTGCCCGGCCGCCGGGCGGCCCGGGCCTGGGCCCGGGCCGCGGGCGGCCGCCCCGCCGAGCGCGCGATGACCGACTACCAGCAGGCCGCGACCGAGCTCGCCCTGCTGCACCAGCGCGCCGGGGCGCAGCGGGATCTCGACCCGCACGGGCTGGAGCAGCAGCGGCAGTACCTGGTGTGGGTCATGCAGCAGGCCCGAGCCGCATTCCTGGCGAGACAACCCCGCCCCCCAGCACCCACATGGGGCACCACAGGCTTCGGCCCCCCGACCCGCCCCTGACCCCTCGTTGAGTGCTGGATATTCGCCCCTTCAAGGCCGAAAAAAGGGCGAATACCCAGCACTCAACGGTCACCGGGTGGGAGCAGGTCCAGCAGCAGGGCGCGCAGGAGGGCCGTGCGGTCGGGGATCCGGTCCGTCAGGACGTGCTCGTCGTCGGCGTGGGCGCCGCCGCCCACCGCGCCGAGGCCGTCGAGCGTGGGGGTGCCGACGCCGGCGGTGAAGTTGCCGTCCGACGCCCCGCCCACCGCCACGCCGGTGAGCGGCGGCAGCCCGGCCTCCGCGGCGACCCGGGACGCGCGGGCGAAGAGCGCGGCGGACAGCGCACCCTCCAGCGGCGGCCGGTTGATGCCGCCCTCGATCTCGAGCGCGGCGTCGGGCAGCACCGGCATCAGGGCGCGCATCGCGGAGTCGACCCGCTCCTGCTCGGCGACCGTCCGGGCGCGGACGTCCACCGCGAACGATGCCTCGGCCGGGACCGTGTTGCCCGTGGTGCCGGAGGCAGCGACCGTGGGCGTCACGGTGGTGCCGAGCGCCGGGTCGCCGAGCGCGGCGACCGCCAGCACCTGGTGCGCCAGCTCGACCGACGCGTTGACGCCCTTCTCGGGCTCCAGGCCCGCGTGCGCGGCCCTGCCCTTCACCAGCACGCGGTAGATGGAGGTGCCCTTGCGCTCGAGCTTGAGGGCGCCGCCGTCGGCCGAGGCCTCCAGCACGAGGGCGGCGTCCGCCCCACGGGCCTCGTCCTGGATGAGCGTCCGGGACGACGGCGAGCCGATCTCCTCGTCGCCGGTCACCAGGAGGGTGACCCCGGTCCGGTCGTCGAGGGACCCCAGCACGTGCAGCGCCATGGCCAGGCCGGTCTTCATGTCGAAGCTGCCGGGTCCGCGCAGCACGCCGTCGGAGATCCCGAACGGGTGCGTCAGCAGGGTGCCGATCGGCCACACCGTGTCGTGGTGCGCCAGCACCAGCACGCGCGTCGGACCGCCGAGCCGCCACCGCAGGTGGATGCCGAGCCGCTCAGGCTCGACACCCAGCCGCTCGGTGCCGAGCCGGGCGACCAGGTCGGCGGACCGGGCCAGCGCGTCCGGGTCCGACGACGGCGACTCGCACTCGACCAGGGTCCGGAGGTCGGCGATCAGGGCTTCGGCGTCGGGGGCGGGGGCGGGAGAAGTCATGCCCGCACGGTAGCCGCCACCCGGGTCAGAGCGAGAGCAGGCGCAGCACGAGAGCCGCCGCCGAGAGCAGCATCAGGCCGGCCGTCGGGCCGACTCCCGGCCAGTCCTTCGCGCGGACGTGCGTGATGACCGCGCCCAGGAAGTACAGGACGAAGCACGCGGTGGCAGCGATGCCGATCGGCGCCCACCAGATCCCGACGGCGGTGCCGACTGCACCGGCGACCAGCAGCGTGCCGAGCACCGGGACGAGCTTCCCGGGCACACCGAGCTTGGTGGTGAGCGGCTCGACCACCTGCGGGTTGCCCGTCAGCTTGCCGTAGCCGCTGAACGCGGTGGCCAGGGCGAGCAGGGCAGAGACGACTACAGACGCAACGAACACGGGTCCTCCGAGGACGACGGCCGGGGTACCCGGCGAGAGCAGGCGCCCAGCCGGACGCCTCCCGAATCGTCCGGCACCCACCGCGACTTGCCAAGAACCGGGTTAGCAACTCACTATGAGTAAGTGACTTCCGAAGCGTCCGCTCCTCGCTCCCTGTCTCTGGCCCCCTTGCCCGACTCCGGCACACCGAACATGGCCGACGAGGAGGCGTGCACCGTCTTCCAGCGCACGCTCGAGCTCGCCGGCAGGCGCTGGTCGGGAGCCATCCTCTACGCGGGCGTCGCGGGCGCGCGGCGCTTCGTCGAGTACCGCCGCTACGTCCGCGGCATCTCCGACCGGCTCCTGACCCAGCGCCTGCGCGAGCTGGAGCGGCAGGGGTTCATCGAACGCGAGGTCGTGCCGACGATGCCCGTGCAGATCCGCTACACGCCGACCCCTGCGGGGGCAGAGCTGGTGGGTGCCCTGCTCCCCCTCGGCGAGTGGGGACGCAAGCACTTCGACGTGGTGGAGGCGAGCTCGGAGGTCTGACGCCGGCACGGCGCAGGCCGGGCGCCACGACGAGGTGGCGCCCGGCCCGGGCGGTTTCAGGCTGAGATGCCGATCAGCTCAGGAGTGCGAGACGCCGAGGTGGAAGCTGCCCCTCCCCACGCCGGTCAGCGTCGTCGTGTTCCCGGCGAGGTATTCCTCAAGGTACGGCGCGGGCTCACCCAGGGTGGCGACGTCGTCGGCCGGGTCCTGCAGGTCGAGCGACAGCCGTGCGCCGGTCACGGAGATCCGGTTGCCGGACGGCTCGGGCAGCCAGTCCCAGGAGCTGGAGCTGATCGTCCCGATCTGCACGCCGAGCTGGTGCCCTTCGGCGAGAGTCCAGTCGGCCGACTTCAGGTCGAACGCCACGCGCCCGCGCCGCTCGATGAGCGCCACGTTCTCGTCGAACATGGTCGCCGTCCCGTCGGGCGCGACGTCCCACAGCCGCACCAGCACGTCCCCGACCGCACCGGCGTTCAGCGTGATCGACGGCGTGCCGGTGATCCGTACCGCCGACTCGACCGGCGCCGACCACGTCCAGTAGGACGATGGGACGGCACCCGCGGCGCGGCTCTCCGGCGCGAGCGAAGGGGCGAGCGAGGGTGCGAGCGACGGCGCGTTCTCCATGTCCCATCCGTCGGCCTGGTCCGCCGTCGGCCCCGCGGACCGCGCCGGCTGTGGCCCGCCGTCGTCCACGTAGGCGCCCTTGCGCAGCCGCACCCGGGTCGAGCTGTCGGCCTCGGGCCACGTGTCCTGCGCACGCCAGGCACCGGTGCTGTCCTGGATCGCGTACGCCGGGTCCTCGACGCCCGGCTCGACGCCCTTGAGGAACTCGTCGTAGAACCGCATCACCTCGTCGAAGAAGCCCTCGCGCCCCATGGCGAGGCGCCCGCCGGAAACGACGTCGTTGCCTCGCACGTGATCCCACGGGCCGAGCCAGCCGCGCTCGACACCCTTGTGGTTGTCGAGGAAGACCTCCATGTCCTCGGGCTTGGTGTTGGGCTCGATGAAGCCCTGGGTCACGAACAGCGGGGTGTCCGTGCCGGCGGCGTCGTCGGCCAGGTTCCGAGCGTCCCAGTACTCCGACCCGAGGTCGGGCTCGTTGCCGTTCGCCAGGTTGTCCGACAGGCACTCCGGGTGCTGGTCCTCGTAGCGGGCGTTCGCTGCGTAGTGCTCGTCTTCGCCGTCCATGGGCGGCATCGCGGCGATGCTGTTGTACGCCTCAGGCGTGTAGGTCACATGGGGCCGCGCGACCTCGTTGCTCCACAGGTAGTTGTACATGTTCCACAGCGGCTCCTGGGCGACCACCGCCTTGAGCGGCTCCAGGCCCAGGTTGTTGCCCGCGAGCCCGGTGACGGCGTCGTACGACTTGCCGTACATGCCGACGTCGCCCGTGGACCACTCCTGGCTCGCCGACCACTCGATCGCCGCGCCGATGTCAGCCTGCTCGCCCGGCCCCACGAAGTCGAGGCAGCCGGTGCTGCCGCCGTAGCCACGGATGTCCACCATGACGAAGGTGTACTCGTTCGCCATGAGGTCGGCGCCGTCGATGAAGTCCCGGAACCGCGCGGAAGGGCCGACGACGTCCCACTCCTCCGGCCCCGTCTGCCCGGCGTGCGAGAAGTACGGCCCGATCGACAGGATGACCGGCGTCCGCTCGTTCGGGCCCAGGTGTGCGGGCCGCAGGATGTCGGCATGCAGCTCGGCGCCGTCCGACGACGGAAAGTACGCCTGGGTCCACGCCGCGCCCTCCGGCACGCGCTCGTTCTCGTCGTGGGTGACGGGGTCGCCCGCGGCGGCCGTCGTGCCGGCGACGGCCCCGGCCGGACCTGCGACCGCTGCGGGCACACTCCCGGCAAGTATGAGCGTGGCCGCTGCGGCGACCGCGGGCGCAGTCCTGCTGAGTCTCGTACGAAGTCTCATCGAGGCGTCCTCCCTGGGGCCCAGGTCTGAAATGCCTGGGTTCACCTGAGAGGTTAGAGAATATTCACCCGCAATGCCCCGAATTTAGGCGAGAGCTGATCCGGACGTAACGCCTCGCCTCGCAGTACGTAGGCCCAGCGCGATGACCACGCCCACCGCCACGTGCATGCTCACCAGGATCGCGACCGCCCCTGGCGTGGTCCCGGCGAGCGCACCCACCATGGACGCCAGCAGCACGACGCCGCACAGCACGAACCACACGACCTCACCGCCGCCGCGCACCAGACGCCCGATCAGCACGCGCACGCCCCAGCCGGCAAAGCCCGCCGCGAGCGCGACGACCGCCGCCGCCACGACCGAGATTGCTTGCGCGTCCGTGCCGAGCTGCGCCTCGAGGTTCACGCCGGTCGCCGCTCCGATGAGCCACACCGCCACGGCGACAACTGCCGCGGCGAGCGGCACCGCCCAGGCGGGCCACGGGCTGCTGGTTGCTGAGTTCTCGGTCATGAGATTCCTCCGCTCCTCGGCACGTCCGTCGTGCCTGAGCGCACCCTCTCGAAGTCCGGGCACGGCGGCGTCAGCCTGTGGTACCGCGTCGTATGGCCCTCAGGCGGGTGCGCCTCACCGGTGACCCGGGTAGGACGGCGGAAACGGCTCAGCCGCGCAGGCCCAGGAACTCCGCCACGCGGTCCGACGCCGGTGCGGCCCGCAGCTCGCCCGGGGCGGCGACCTGCAGCAGCCGGCCCCGGTCCATGACGCCGATCCGGTCGGCGACGGCGGCCGCCTCGGCGTGGTCGTGCGTCACGAACACCGCCGTCGTACCGGTCTCGACCAGCGCCGAGCGCACCTCGCCCGCGAGCCGTTCCCGGAGCTGCCGGTCGAGCGCGGAGAGCGGCTCGTCCAGCAGGAGCAGGCGGGGCCGCGGGGCCAGGGCCCGCGCGAGGGCCACCCGCTGCTGCTCCCCGCCGGACAGCGTGGGCACTGCCCGCTGCTCGTAGCCGGCGAGCCCCACGAGGTCGAGCAGCGCGGACACCCGCTCGTCCCGTTCCGCCCGGGTCAGGCCCTGGGTCTCCAGCCCGTAGGCGACGTTCCGCCGTACGTCCCGGTGCGGGAAGAGCTGGCCCTCCTGGAACATGAGCCCGAACCGGCGCTTGTGGACCGGCACCCCGGCGAGGTCCTCGTCGTCGTACCGGACGCTGCCGCCGGCCAGGGGCTCGAGCCCGGCCACGGCGCGCAGCAGCGACGACTTGCCGCAGCCGCTCGGGCCGAGCAGCGCGACCACCTCACCGGGCGCGACGGTCAGCGACACCCCGTCGACCGCGGTCACCCCGGCCGAGTCCCCACCGCGGGTCGAGCCTGTCGAGACCCCGTACCGCACGGTGACGTCCCGGATCTCCAGCCCAGCCATCAGAACTCCCCTCCGGCGCGCTCGTCGCGCAACCGCTCGGCCACCATCATCACCGTCGCGGTGAGCACGGCGAGCACCACCGACGCCGCGAGCGCCATCCCGTAGTTCTCGGCGCCGGGCCGCCCGATGAGGCGGTAGATCACGACGGGCAGGGTGGAGCCGTCGGGCCGCGCGAGGAACGACGTCGCGCCGAACTCGCCGAGCGACACCGCGAAGGCGAACCCCGTGGCCAGCCCGACCGAGCGCAGGGCGATCGGCAGGTCCACCGTCCGCAGGACGCGGCCGGGCCCGGAACCAAGCACCGCGGCCACCTCACGCAGCCGGGGGTCGATGGCCCGGAGCACCGGCAGCACCGTGCGCACGACGAGGGGGACGGCGACCACCGCCTGCGCCACGGGGACGAGCAGCCCGGAGGTCCGCAGGTCCACGCCGAGCACCGGCTGGTCCATGGTGATGAGGAAGCCGAACCCGACGGTCACGGCGGACACCCCGAGCGGGAGCATGAACAGCCCGTCGAGCGCCCCGACGGCACGGCGTGCGCCGGCCGACCGCGGGCGCCGGGACACCACGAGCGCCACGAGACCGCCGACCACCAGGGCGATCACCGTCGCGGCCAGTGCGGTCCGCAGCGATGTCGCGGTGGCCTCCCACACGGTCACGACCAGCGCGTTGCGCTCACCGGTGGTTCCGAGCGCCACGTAGTTCCCGGGCCCCCAGGAGCCGTCGGGCTCGCGGAAGCTGCGGGTCACCAGGCCGGCCAGCGGCAGCACCATGAGCCCGCCGACGATCGTCGCGCCCACCAGCGCCATCGTCATGTCCTTGGGCGACCGCCAGGACAGCCGCCTGGCGGAGCCGTGCGCGGACACGAGGCGCAGCGCGGCCTCGCGACGCCGGCGGGCCCGTGCGGACATCGCGAGGGCGCCCGAGATGACCACGAGCTGCAGGATCGAGAGCACCGACGCCGAGCGCAGGTCCAGGAACTGGGTGGTCCGCGTCCAGATCTCGGTCTCGATGGTGCCGTACCGCACGCCGCCGAGGACCAGCACCACCCCGAACGCGGTGGCGCAGAACAGGAACACCACCGAGGCCGCGGACGCGACGGCGGGTCCCAGCGAGGGCAGCGTCACGGTGCGGAAGACCCGCACGGGCCCCGCCCCGAGCGATGCGGCGGCCTGCTCGGTCCTGGGGTCGAGCCGCTCCCAGAGCCCGCCGACGGTCCGCACGACCACCGACACGTTGAAGAAGACGAGGGCGACGACGATCCCGGCCAGCGACTCCTCAAGCCCGAGGAAGCCGAGCGCGCCGCCGGGCGCGAACAGGGTGCGGAACGCGACGCCGACGACGACGGCGGGCAGCACGAACGGCACCGTCACGAGCCCGCGCACCAGTACCCGGCCCGGGAACGACCGGCGGTAGAGCAGGTACGCGAGCGGCAGGCCGAGCAGCACCGAGAAGGCGGTGCCGAGCACTGCCTGCGTCAGCGTCAGCCACACCAGCCGCCACGTGCGCGGGCTGGACAGCACCTCCGCGAAACCGGTGAGGTCGAGCACGCCGTCGGGCACGAAACCGCGGACCACCAGCGCGGCCACGGGCCAGGCGAAGAAGACGGCGAGGAAAGCGAGGGGGACGGCGACCGCCGTCCCCCAGAGCAGCGGCGCGGGCCGCAGGCTCAGCCGACTACGGTCTCTGTCCACCGCTCTATCCACTCGTCGCGGTGCTCGCTCACCTCGGCGGGATCCACCTCGAACGGCTCCTCGGCCTGGGGCGCGAACTTCTCCCAGTCGGCGGGCAGCTTCGTGGCGGGGTCGGCCGGGTACATGTACATCGACTCGGGCAGCGCGGCCTGCGCGGCCTCGCCGAGCAGGAAGTCGACGAACGCCTGAGCGCCCTCCGGGTTGTCCGACCCGGCAAGCACTCCCGCGTACTCGACCTGCCGGAAGCACGTCTCGAGCAGCGCGCTGGTGGTCGACTCCGAGCCGTCCTCGCTGACGGTGAACGCCGGCGACGTCGCGTACGACAGGACGAGCGGGCGCTCGCCGCCCTCACCCGCGCCCGAGAAGTCCACGTAGTAGGCGTCCTCCCACGAGTCTGCGACCTTGACGCCGTTGTCGACCAGGGACGCCCAGTAGTCCTCGAACCCGTCCTCGCCGAACGCCCCGACGGTCGCCAGCAGGAAGGCGAGCCCGGGCGACGACGTCGCGGGGTTGCTCACCACGAGCAGGTCCCGGTACTGCGGGTCGGCCAGGTCCTCGAGCGTCTTCGGCACCTCGAGGTCCGACTTCTCGAACCAGGCCTCGTCCGCGTTCACGCAGACGTCGCCCTGGTCGACCGGGGTGAGCGCCCCGCCCAGCTGCTCGACGCCGTCGGGCAGGTCCGCCGGGGTGTACTCCTCGACGACCCCCGCCTCGAGCGCGCGGGACGCGAAGGTGTTGTCGATGCCGAAGACGGCGTCGCCGAGCGGGGCGTCCTTGGTCAGCACCAGCTGGTTCACCAGGGTTCCGGCGTCGCCCGCCGCGCTGACCTCGACGGTCAGACCGGACTCCTCCTCGAACCGCTCGACGACCTTCTCGTCGAGCGCCCAGGAGTCGTGGGTCACGAGGGTCACGGTGCCCGGCGCCGCCGGGTCGGCCCCGCCGGACTCGGAGCCGCCGCATCCGGCGAGCAGGAGCGCCACGGAGAGCGCTCCGGCGGCCGGAACAACGTGGATGGTGCCCGCGTGAGCACCGGAAAGACGCAACATCGTGCCTCGACTTCCTCCGCCGGTCTTACCCGGATCAGGTTCAAGGGTCTGCGGTGTTCCGCACTCTCAGCGCCGTGTGGCGCTCCCCTGTCGTGTCCGGCCAGCCTACTGGCTGGTCGGACGCTACGGTGTAGAAATGGCCAAGATCGAGACGGAACAGACACTCGCCGAGAAGGTCGGCACTCTTGCCCTGACGCTCGCAGCCGGCTGGGTCGCGCAGAAGGCGGTCAGCATGATCTGGAAGGGCGTGACCGGCAACGACGCGCCCAGCAAGGCGGACGACCCGGAGCTCGACCTGGTGCAGGCCACGGTGTTCGCAGCGGTCGCCGCAGGCACCGCGGTGTTCGCGAAGCGCATGGCGGCGAAGGGCGCGTCGACGGCGGCGCTGCGCCTCGCCGCCCGCCGCGCGGCGCGCTGAACCGCCGGATGCCCGGCCCGGGGATCCCCGGGCCGGGCACCCGATCGCAGGCTCAGCCGATCGCAGGCTCAGCCGGACGTGCCCGCCGGCACCTTGCGCGGTCGCCGGGTGAGCAGGGGGTCGTGCCCGCGTGGCCGCCCCACCGGCTCGACGCCGTCCAGCGCGCGCGTGAGGGCTTCCTGCGTGATGCCCCTCCGCTCGCCGACGGCCCGCTCGCCGTCGACCCGTAGCCTGGCCATCACCTGGTCGGCGGCCAGGCGCAGCGGGACGTCCACCCGCCCGGCGGCTTCGTGCAGCAGGTGACCCGCAGTCACCTCGCTCACCCGACGTACCGCCATGATGACGCCCTTGGCCTGCTCGATCACCGCCTGGCTGACGAAGGCCCGGGTCACGACCGCCTCGGACTTGCGCGCCAGCGCCTCCTTCTGAGCCGGCGTGACGTCGATGACGTACCCGACCAGCTCCGGCGACCGGTCGGGGCCGCTGCGCCGGCCCTGGCCGATGACGACCACCGAGCGTGTGCGGCCCTTGCGGTCCACTATCCGGTGCGCGCACGCGAACGGCCGGCCCGTCCGCAGGGCCTCGGCGGCCGCCCGCACCACCCGGGCGCGATCGTCGGGATGCTTGCGGGAACGGAGCGCCTCGAGGCCTGGCTGGACCTCGTGCCGTTTCCACCCGTGCATCGTGTACACCTCGTCGGACCACCACCAGGTCCCCGACATGATGTCGACGCGGTAGCTGCCGACGAGAAGGTTGGTCCCCAGACCGAGAGCATGCGCCAGGTCACCCACCGAGAAGCTCGGTGACGGTTCAGCCGTGTCGCCGCCGGCGCCGTCCACGATGCTGAGCCTGGGCTGCAGAGAAGGGGGCATCTTGAACCTCCCAGATCCGAGATGGACCTGGAGCCGCTTCATGACTCCGCCAACTCGATTGTAGGAGCGAGGCACTGCGAGTGCCAGGCCCCCGTGTCAGCCTGGACGAGCCGGCCCGAGGGCCGGCGCAGGGACCGACCAGCACTGATCGAGCAGCACGGATCGAGCAGCGGAGGTGCACCGTGAGCGAGACCCCCTACGACGCGACGACGGACCTGGAAGACACCGGCAGCGGCGCACCGGGGGTCATGGCTCCCGGTCCGCTCCGCACCGACGTCGTGGTAGTCGGAGCCGGTCTCACCGGTGTCGTCACCGCCCAGCTCCTCGCAGACGGCGGCGCAGACGTTGTGGTGCTCGATGCCTGCGGCGCACGCGCGACCACCACCGCCCGCTCGACCGGCAAGCTCTCGGTGCTGCAGGGCACCCGGCTCGCCCGGATCGCCGCCCGGCACGGCGACGAGGTGGTGCGCCACTACCTCGCGGCCAACTTCGCCGGCCTGGGCTGGCTGCGCCGCACCCTCGAGGACCTGAACGTGCCCGTCGAGAACCGGGACGACCTGACCGTGGCGGCCACCCCCGAGCAGGTAGCCGACGTCGACGCGGTGCTCGCGACCTGCGCCCGCCAGGGACTCACCGCACAGTGGGAGGAGGACCCGCCGTACCCCGCGCGGTCCTACGGCGCGGTACGCCTGCCGGGCCAGGCGCAGGTGGACCCGCTGCGCATGCTCTCGGCGCTGCGGGCCCGCCTGCGCGCCCGCGGCGTGCCGGTGTACGACGGCGTCCGGGTCCACCAGGTGCGCCGGCGCCGGTCCGGCGTCGTCCTGCGCACCAGCCGCGGCGCCGTCCTCGCCGACCGTGTGGTGCTGGCGACCGGCACACCGCCCGGGCGGCTCGGCGGGCTCTTCCTCCGGCTGGAGGCCGGCCGCAGCCTGCTCACCACGTGGGAGATCACCGACCAGGCCGCACTGCCGCCCGGGTTCGACGAGACCATGTCGATCACCGCCGGGTCACCCACGCGATCGCTCCGCACGGCCGGCGGGCTGCTCATGGTGGGCGGCGAGGGCTACCCCGTCGGCAGGGAACGGGACCCGGCCCGGCGGCTGGCCGCGCTGGAGGAATGGACAAGGGTCCACCTCCCCGTGGACCAGCCCCGGCACACGTGGGCAGCCCAGGACTACACCAGCGACACCGGCCTGCCGCTCGTCGGGCCGGTGGTGCCCGGCGACGACCGCGTGCTCGTGGCGACCGGCTACGCCAAGTGGGGCCTCGCGAACGGCGCGGCGGCCGGGCTGGCGCTCGCCGGACGCATCCTCGGCGACCCCGTCGAGTGGGGTCGCACCTTCGAGCCATGGTCCCGCAGGCCCACGCCGAGGGCGAGCACCGCCGCCACGTTCGCCGTCCAGACCAAGGGCTGGGCGCAAGCGGCCACCCGCCCCACCGGACAGCGGCCCGGTGCCCCGTGCGTGTCCCGGATCTGCCCGCACATGGGCGCCGTCGTGCGCTGGAACGAGCAGGAGCAGTCCTGGGACTGCCCCGCGCACGGCTCGCGGTTCGAGCCCGACGGCACGCTGATCGAAGGCCCCGCCACCGAGGACCTGTCGCGGCGCTGAACCGCGCGGAGACCGCCCGAGCGGTGGCCCTCATGAGGATCCTGCTGTGCACGTGCACCGTTTCGACGTGACACCCTGGTCCCGTGAGCTTCACGCACCTTGACGACCGCGGCCAGGCCCGCATGGTCGATGTCACCGCCAAGCAGCCGACGATCCGCTCCGCCACCGCGACGGGCACCGTCCGCTGCGGTCCCGACGTCGTGCGGGCGCTGCGCGACGGCGCCGTCCCCAAGGGGGACGTGCTGGCCGTGGCCCGCATCGCCGGGATAGCGGCCGCGAAGAGGACACCGGAGCTGCTCCCGCTCGCGCACGTGATCGGCGTGCACGGCGCCGCGGTGGACCTCGAGGTGACCGACGACGGCGTCACGATCACGGCGACCGTCCGCACGGCCGACCGTACGGGGGTGGAGATGGAGGCGCTCACCGCTGTCGCGGTCGCGGGCCTCGCCGTCGTCGACATGGTCAAGGGCCTGGACAAGTCCGTCTCGCTCGCGGACGTGCGCCTCGAGCGCAAGACGGGCGGCAAGTCGGGCGACTGGGTGCGTCCGGAATGATCACAGTCCGCTATTTCGCCGGCGCCCGGGAGGCCGCCGGCGTCGCTACCGAACAGCTCGGCGGCCCGACGTCGGTGGCCGCCCTCCGCGCTGCCCTCACGGCAGCGCACCCGCGCCTGACGGACGTGCTGCCGAAGTGCGCCCTGCTGGTGGCGGGCGCCCGCACGACGTCCGACGACGCCCAGATCCCGGACGACGCGACGATAGACGTCCTGCCGCCCTTCGCGGGCGGCTGACCCCGGTCAGGCGGGCCCCGCTCGGGTCAGTGGTCGCCGCCGACGAGCTGCGAGCGGACGTGCGGCCAGAGCGTGAGCACCACCTGCAGCCCGTCCCGCACTCCACCGGACGACCCGGGCAGGTTCACCACCAGCGCGCGGTCCCCGTCGGCGGTGCCGGCGATCCCTGCCAGCCCTCTGGAGAGCGCGGCGGTAGGCACGCCCGCCGCGATGCCCTGCTGGCGGACGGCCTCCGCGATCCCCGGGATCTCGTGGTCGATGACCTCGCGCGTGCCCTCGGGGGTGAGGTCCCGCGGGGCGATCCCCGTGCCGCCGGTGGTGATGACGAGCCGCGCGCCGTCGTCGAGCACGGCGCGCAGCGCGTCCCGGACCGACTCGACGCCGTCGGGCACCAGGTGCTGGTGCACGTCGGTGAGCCCCGCCTGCTCCAGGAGCGACACCGCCGTCGGGCCGGACCGGTCCTCGGCCTCGCCGCGTGCACAACGGTCGGAGACGGTGATCACCGC
Organism: Promicromonospora alba; assembly: GCF_042654905.1. Classification (NCBI taxonomy): domain Bacteria; kingdom Bacillati; phylum Actinomycetota; class Actinomycetes; order Micrococcales; family Promicromonosporaceae; genus Promicromonospora; species Promicromonospora alba. Next base: position 6,331 of record NZ_JBHSFI010000008.1, on the reverse strand, counting down.
TACCCGGTCGGACGTCATACCGACACGCTATCGGCCTCCGGCTCGTGGGGCTTTGCCGTCTCGGCGGCCTCGACCGTCTCGGCGGCCTTGTCGCGACGGTAGGCGCGCACCGACCAGGCGACGGCGGCGGCCCAGGCCACCCAGATCACCACGTAGACGGTGTTCATCAGGGCGGGGCCCGCGGCGATCCAGTCGCTGTTGAGCAGCGTGCGCGAGTTGGTGAGGATGATGACGCCGCCGACGAGCGAACCGAGGACGCGCGGGGGCACGAGGCGCACCAGCCAGGCGGCGATCGGCGCGGCGATCAGTCCACCGATGAGCAGGGCCAGCACCCAGGTGTAGTCGATCCCTTCACCGCTGAGGCCGACGAAGAAGCCGATGCTGGCCGCGATGGCCACGAAGAACTCGCTGGTGTCGATCGAGCCGATCACCTTGCGGGGCTCCATGCGGCCGCTCGCGAGGATCGCGGGGGTGCCGACGGGACCCCAGCCGCCACCGCCGGTGGCGTCCATGAAGCCGGCCACGAGGCCGAGCGGCGTGAGGAAGCGCCGGCGCAGCGGCTTGTTCGAGCGCGCGGGGAGCCCCTGCACGGTGAACCGGAGCAGGACGTAGATGCCGAGCGCCAGCAGGATCAGCGACATCACCGGCTTGGCGATCTCGGTGGAGAGCGACGACAGGAAGGTGGCGCCGGCGAACGCGCCGATGGCGCCCGGGATACCGATGCGGGCGACAACCTTCCAGTCCACGTTGCCGAAGCGCCAGTGCGAGGCGCCGGAGGCGAGCGTGGTGCCGATCTCGGCGAGGTGCACGGTGGCCGACGCCGCGGCGGGGTTGGTGCCGATCGCGAGCAGCAGGGTCGTGGAGGTCACGCCGTAGGCCATGCCCAGACTGCCGTCCACCAGCTGCGCGCCGAGGCCGACGAGCGCCAGCAGGATCAGGGTTCTCATGGTCGTGACCTTCCAGGTCCGGGGAATACGGCGGAGGCCGCACCACTGCGGCCCGCGCCAGAGTAACCACCTAATCCGGTCGGAAACAACGTCCATCTCACAGGTCGGATAAGTGCGCATGATGAAGCAGGGTGAAAGCTCTGGGATTCGTCAGAATTCGGCCAGGAACCGGACGTCAGCAGGGCTCAGGAGTTGGCCCACGCCGACTCGCCCTGCGTGAGGGCGCGGATGTCGTCCGGCAGCGTGCCGTCCACGAGGTCGGCGAGCGATACTGCCTCCAGCACGGCGCGGACGTTGGCCCGCAGCGCCACCCATACGTGGAGCAGCGGTGCGGCCGGGCCCTGGAACTCCAGGTCGGACGGCCGGGTGCCGCGGACGAAGACCAGCGGACCGTCCACGGCCCGCACCACGTCGGCGACGGTGATCGAGTCGGCCGAGCGCGCCAGCCGGTACCCACCGCCGGCTCCGCGGTGGCTCGTGACGAGCCCGTCGCGACGCAGGTCGCTCAGGATGCCCTCCAGGAAGCGGTGGGGAATGTCCTGCGCCCGGGCCAGAGCCTCGGCGCGGACGGGTCCGTCGTGGTCGGCCGCCGCCAGCTCGGCGGCTGCCCGGACGGCATAGTCGGCTCGTGCGGAGATCCTCATGCACCCCATTCTCTCCTGTCCCCCTGGGCACGGTGCGCCGACTTTCGGGATTCCGCAGACCAGGAGAAATCTCCGGAAGAAGCCCGCACACTCGGTGATAGCGTCGGCCGTATGCCGCACATGAGGATTCGGGAGGCCGCCGCTTACCTCGGCGTCAGCGACGACACCGTGCGCCGCTGGATCGACCGCGGGCTGCTCAGCGCCCGCACGGACGACTCCGGGCGCAAGGTCGTCGACGGTTACGAGGTAGCGATGGTCGCGCGTGAGCACGCCTCGCCACCCGGCCTGCCGCCGGGTCGGCGCAGCTCCGCGCGCAACCGCTTCGTCGGCCTGGTCACCGCCATCCAGGCGGACACCGTCATGGCGCAGGTCGAGCTGCAGTGCGGGCCGTTCCGCGTCGTCTCGCTGATGAGCAGCGAGGCCGTGCGCGACCTCGGGCTGGAGCCGGGTTCGGCGGCGGTAGCCGTCATCAAGTCGACGAACGTCGTGATCGAGACCGAGGACCGGAAGGGTTCCGCATGAAGTTCCGCACGGCGTTCCGGATGAGCAGCTGCACGCCCCGGCGCCGGCTGACGGCAGGCACGCTGACCATGGGGCTCCTCGCGGCGGGCACGCTGTCGGCCTGCAGCGGATCCCCCCGGGCCGACGGCGGGTACGACGCGCTGTCCGACCGGACGCTCACCGTCTACGCGGCAGCGTCGCTGACCAGCACGTTCGAGCAGATCGCCGCGGACTTCGAGGCGGCGCACGACGGGGTCACCGTGGAGCTGTCCTTCGCCGGCTCCTCGGACCTGGTCGCCCAGATCCAGCAGGGAGCCCCGGCGGACGTGTTCGCGTCGGCAGACACCGCGAACATGGACAAGCTCGCCGCGGACGACCTGCTGGCAGGGACACCTGCCGACTTCGCGGCGAACACCCTGATGATCGCGGTACCGCCGGGCAATCCCGCGGGTGTCGCGTCGCTCGCGGACCTGGCCGCCGACGACCTGAACCTGGTCGTCTGCGCGCCGGAGGCGCCGTGCGGCGCGGCGACCGGACGGGTCGAACAGGCGGGCGGCGTCGCGTTCTCTCCCGTCAGCGAGGAGCAGAGCGTCACCGACGTCCTGAACAAGGTGATCACCGGCGAGGCCGACGCCGGCCTCGTCTACGTCACGGACGTGCGCGCCGCCGGCGACCAGGTCGAGGGCATCGAGTTCCCCGAGTCGGACGACGTCGTCAACGTGTACCCCGTCTCCGCCCTCGAGGGCAGCGCGCAGCCGGAGCTCGCCGAGAAGTTCGTCGAGGCCGTGCTGAGCCCCGACGGGCAGCAGGTGCTGTCCGACGCCGGCTTCGCGGCGCCATGATCCCCCGGTGGGTCGCCGGGGTCGCGGCGGTGGGTGCGCTCCTGGTGGTGCTCCCCCTCGCGGCACTGGCGTCCCGCGTGGACTGGCCGAACTTCTGGACCCTGATCAGCAGCGAGTCGTCGGTGGCGGCGCTGCTCCTGAGCCTGCGCACCTCGGCCGTGAGCACGCTGCTGTGCCTGGTGGTAGGGATGCCGCTGGCGCTGGTGCTGGCCCGCGCCCGCTTCCCGGGAATCAACCTGCTGCGTTCGCTGGTGCTGGTGCCGCTCGTCCTGCCGCCGGTGGTGGGCGGGATCGCGCTCCTGTACACCTTCGGACGCCGCGGACTGCTCGGCGAGTCGCTCGAGGTGGCGGGTATCCAGATCGCGTTCTCCACCACGGCAGTCGTGCTGGCGCAGACCTTCGTGGCCCTGCCGTTCCTCGTGATCAGTCTGGAGGGCGCCCTGCGTACGGCGGGCACCCGGTACGACGTCGTCGCCGCGACCCTGGGCGCCCGGCCCACCACCGTCCTGTTCCGGGTGACGCTGCCGCTGGTCTGGCCCGGCCTGCTGTCCGGCACTGTGCTGTCCTTCGCACGCTGCCTGGGCGAGTTCGGCGCGACCATCACGTTCGCCGGCAGCCTGCAGGGCGTCACGCGGACGCTGCCGCTGGAGATCTACCTGCAGCGGGAGACCGACCCGGACGCGGCGGTCGCGCTGTCCCTCGTCCTCGTCGCGGTCGCCGTGCTCGTCATCGGCTTCACCCGCCGCAGCCGGAGCGCCCTGTGAGCCTTGCCCTCTCCGCACATCTCCCGGACCGCGACGTCCAGCTCGACCTCGAGGTCGCCGACGGAGAGACCGTCGCCCTGCTCGGTCCCAACGGCGCCGGCAAGTCCACTCTCCTGGCGGTCGCGGCCGGCCTGCTGCGCCCGCACGACGGCCGGGTCACGCTGGGCGCCCGCACGCTCACCCACGTCGAGGCCGGCCGCACCCGCACCTGGGTGCCCCCGCACGCACGGCAGGTGGCCCTGCTGGCACAGGACCCCCTGCTGTTCCCGCACCTCTCGGTACGGCAGAACATCGCGTTCGGTCCCCGGGCCCGCGGCGCTTCCCAGCTGTCGGCCGGCGCGGAGGCCGACCGCTGGCTGGACCGGATCGGCCTGGCCGATCTGGGTGAGCGGCGCCCGTCGGCGATCTCGGGCGGACAGGCGCAACGGGTCGCGGTAGCCCGGGCCCTTGCGACCGAACCCCGGCTCCTGCTGCTCGACGAGCCCATGGCCGCCCTCGACGTCGACGTCACGCCGGCGTTGCGGCACCTGCTGCGCGAGGTTCTCAGCGAGCAGACCGTCGTCATCGCCACGCACGACGTCCTGGACGCACTCCTGCTCGCCGACCGAGTGGTGGTGCTCGACGGCGGCCGCGTCGTCGAGCAGGGGCCTACCCGCGAGGTGCTCTCCCGGCCGCGCAGCGCGTTCGCCGCCCGGATCGCCGGCCTGAACATCGTGGCGGGCACCTGGTCCGACGAGGACGGCGGGATCCGCGCGGCGACCGGCGTCGTCGTCCACGGCCTGCCGCACGACGACGGCGGGGGCGCCGACCGGGTACTGCCCACGGCCGGGACCCCGATGATCGCGGCGTTCCGCCCGACAGCCGTCTCGGTCTTCCCTGCCCGCGCGACAGGCTCCCCCCGCAACTCCTGGCCGGTCACGGTCACCACCCTCGAACCGCACGGTGATCTCGTGCGGGTCCGCGCCGGGAACCTCAGCGCGGACATCACTCCTCAGGCGGTGGCCGACCTCGCACTCGCGCCGGGCGACTCGGTCTGGCTCTCGGTCAAGGCGACCGAGGTCGACCTGTACCCGGCCTGACGACCCGCGCCCGGCCGCGGGCTGTGGGATCAGGCCAGGATCTGGCCGGCCCGCTGCGCGGAGGCCGCGAACGAGCCGGTCAGCGGCAGCTCCGGCAGGATCACGGCCTGGGCTGCGTGATAGACGTCGGGCTTGCCGATCCACGTGCGGCCCGACGGCTGGTTCTCCGTGTCGAGCTCGTGGTGCCAGGAGCCGTGCTCGACGTCGACGAGGTTCTCGCGGATCCAGGCCCACCACTCGGCCTCGAGCTCCGCATACCGCTCCTCGCCGGTGACCCGCCCCAGCACCTGCGCGGTCGCGACCGCCTCGGCCGCTACCCAGTGGAAACGCCGCGCCTCCACCGGCGTGCCCGACCAATCGGTGGTGTAGACGAAGCCGCCGCCCTCGGGGTCCCATCCGTCGGCGACTGCTCGCTCGAACAGCGCGACGGCGGCCTGAGTCCGTCGCCCGGACGTGCCCGCCTCGGCATCGATCTGCAGCAGCAGCCGGGCCCACTCGAGTCCGTGACCGGGAGTCGCACCGTACGGCTTGAAGGGGTCTTGGGGCCGGTCCGCGTTGTACTCGAGAAGCGGGTTCCACGCTGCGTCGAAGTGCTCAGGGATCCGCCAGTCGTTCGACTCCGCCCAGCTCACCACGCGATCGCCGATGGCCGCCGCGCGGTCCAGCCACAAACCGTCTCCGGTCGCGGCATGCGCTGCCAGCAGCGCCTCGACGGCGTGCATGTTCGCGTTCACACCACGGTAGTCCGCGGTCTCGGACCAGTCGCGTGACCGCTCGTCGAGGTGCAGCTCCTGCTCCGGCTCCCAGAACCGCGCGTCCAGCACAGCAAGCGCCTTGGTAAGCAGGTCCGACGCTCCCGCTATGCCGGCGATCTTGCCGGACGACGCGGCGAGCACCACGAACGCGTGCGCGTACGCCTGCTTCGTGCCGACTACCTCGTCGCCCTCACCCCGAGCCGCAAGCCAGCCACCGAACTCCGCGTCGCCCAGAACGTCCTGGAGACCGCTGATGGCCCGCGCGGCGTACTCGCCAGCACCACTGACCCCGAGCAGGTGTCCCAACGCGAAGACGTGCGCCATGCGCGATGTGATCCACGTTTCCACAGGGTGTGAACTGTCAGGCCGCCCGTGATCGTCGAGCCAACAGGCGGCCCCGTCCTCACGAACCGACGCCTCAGCGAAACGCAGCAGCGAGACGAAGTGGCCCCTGCGCCACGCCGACTCACTCGTGCTCGAGGGCTGGTTGCTGGTCGAGTCCGCGCCGGTGCGGGATATGTCTGCGTTCACATGGCCACGATAGCCGCGGTCGATGTATCTCCGGCAATTTTGCCCAGAGCGCGGTCGGCCGGAGTACCCAACCGCAACTGTGCTGGTCGGCGCTCTGCTCTGCTGGCGCTCTACTCTGCCCGGATAGCCGTGCGTTCGCTGTGAGATCTCGGCTGAAACACTGCCCGGGAATGCAGGAAGGGGGTGGAGCGAGCACGATCCCGAAGGATTCGTGCTGCTCCACCCCCTTGCTGGGAATGGTTGTCCGGCGGCGTCCTACTCTCCCACC